>NZ_FXXA01000002.1:0-1304829 GCF_900184265.1 Eggerthella timonensis | reverse complement strand
GCAGGAATAGGATGATCATCTGGGGGATGAAGCCGATCACGGCGCCGACGCCCGCGACGATGCCGTCCATCACGAGGCTCTGGAGCCACGGGGCGACGTCGACCGCTTCGAGGGCGCCTCCGATCACCGCTCCCAAACCGGGGATCCACAGACCGTACGAGCCGTCGGAGGGGTCGGGCTCCTCTTCGGCCAACAACGCCAGCTCCTCCTCGCTCGCACCTGCCTCCTCGGCGGCGGCCACGGACTCTTCCCATGCGCCCACGGCCTCTTCGTAGGTCGCGCCGCCGGTGTACAGAAAGCCGTCGCCGGAGATGCCGTCGTTGGCCCAGTCGGTGACCACGCCCGTGCCCACGGAGATGGCCAGGTAGTACACGAGCGCCATGACCACCACGAAGATGGGCAGGCCCAGCCAACGGTTCGTCACCACGCGGTCGATCTTCTGCGTGGTGGTCATGCCCTTGCGCGAGCGCTTCATCGTCTCGTCGACGACGTGCGTGATGGCGTTGTAGCGCTCGGACGTGATGATGCTCTCGGCGTCGTCGTCGAGCTTGCCCTCCACCTCTTCGCGGATCGCCTCGACCGCCTTGAGGTCGGCTTCGCTGAGCTTCATGTTGGCAACGGTGCGCTCCTCGCCTTCGAACAGCTTGATGGCGAACCAGCGCGCGGTTGCCAGGGACACGCGGTTGCCCAGGATGCCCTCGATCTTCTCGATGGCCTCTTCCACCTGCGCGTCGAAGGGCATCTTCGGTTCGGCGGGCTTGCCGGCCTTCGCGGCGTGCACGGCGGTTTCCATGAGCTCGGCCATGCCGTGCCCCCTGAGCGCCGTCGTCTCGACGACGGGGCAGCCCAGCTGCTTCGACAAGCCGGCCACGTCGATCTTGTCGCCGTTCTTCTTCACGAGGTCCATCATGTTGAGCGCCACCACGACGGGCACGCCCAGGTCGAGGATCTGCGTGGTCAGGTACAGGTTGCGTTCGAGGTTCGTCGCGTCCACGAGGTTCACGACAACATCGGGGCCGCCTTCCAACAGGTAGTCGCGCGTCACGATCTCCTCAGGAGAGTACGGCGACAGCGAGTACACGCCCGGCAAGTCCGTGATGACCACGTCCTTGTCGCGGGTGTACTTCCCTTCCTTCTTCTCAACGGTCACGCCCGGCCAGTTGCCAACGTACTGGCTGGCGCCGGTCAGATCGTTGAACATCGTCGTCTTGCCGCAGTTCGGGTTGCCGGCAAGCGCTATGCGAATTCCCATGTTCAGCCTTTCCATCTGCTTCGAAGCCTCCAGGGGTCTGCCATCCCCCGTCGGTCTGTTATAAGTTAGCTGCTACTAACTTAGCCTCAAAAAAGAAGCGCCGCGGCGCCTCTACCCTCGTCGTCTGGCGCTCGCGCCCGGCAACGTCAGCCGACGAGGATGCTCTCCGCCTCGCTCTTGCGCAGCGACAGCTCGTATCCGCGCACCGTGACCTCGATCGGGTCGCCCAACGGCGCGACCTTGCGGACGAACACGCTCGTCCCTTTGGTGATGCCCATATCCATGATGTGGCGCTTGAGCGCGCCCTCGCCGTTCAGGCGACGGACGGTGGCGGTGTCGCCGATAGCCACGTCGCGCAACGTTCGACCTTGAACTTCTGCCATATGCCTTTCCCTTTCCTTGAGGTTCCCTACGATCGCGCCAACCTGATGAGCTTTGGACAACGTGAGGCATCGGATGTTTCACGTGAAACATCCGTTCGTGCTTTGCCGCAGTCGCGTGACCGCGCTATGCGGCGGCATTCGTGATGATGCGGGATGCAACCTGGCGGTTGAGCGCAACCTGGGTGCCCTTGACCTCGACGATGAGGTCGCCGGCCGCCTCGGAGACCACCGTCACCCGCGCGCCCTCGACGAAACCGAGGTTCTCCAGATGGTGATGAAGGTCGCCTCGGCCGCGCACCTTCGCGATCGTGCCGGTCTCGCCGCCCTTGAGAAACGAGAGCGGCATCTGCTGGCACGCGATGCCGGGCGCGGACCCCGCGTCCGAACGACCGACCGTTCCCTGCATGCTTGCAACCGTTGCGTTGTCCATGGTGGCTCCCATCGAGTTAGCTTCATGTAACAAAAGTATCTTATAGCAAACTTTTGCAGAATGGAAGCCTTGGCTAACATTTTTTGAAACCGTTGACGGAGCGTCGTGCGCGAGAGGGCGAGGTGCACGACGGAGCGTCGTGCGCGACGGGTGCGGTGCGCGATGGGACAAGAGAGACGAGACGAGCGGGCGAGGACCGGACGTCCCCTGCGGGCTCAGTCGTCTTTGAGGGTCATGGCGTTCACGGCGACGATGACGGTGGACAGGCTCATGAGAACCGCGCCCACCGCAGGGCTGAGCAGGATGCCCACAGGAGCGAGGATGCCGGCGGCCAGCGGAATGGCCACGATGTTGTAGCCGGCGCCCCACCAGAGGTTCTGCTTGATCTTGCGCGTGGTGTTCGTGCCGAGGTCGAGCAGGCGCACGATATCCTCGGGGTCGCTTTTCACGAGCACGACGTCAGCGGAGTCGATGGCAACGTCGGTGCCCGCCCCGATGGCCACGCCCACGTCCGCGCGCGCCAGCGCCGGCGCGTCGTTGATGCCGTCGCCCACCATCATCACCACATCGCCTGCATCGCGGCGCTGCTGCACGAGCTTCACCTTGTCCTGCGGAAGCAACCCAGCTTGGAGCTCGTCGATGCCGAGCGCGTGCGCCACGGCACGGGCCGCCGCCTCGTTGTCGCCGGTGAGCATGACGGGGCGCACGCCGCGCGCCTTGAGCGCTTGCACCGCTTCGCGGGCGGTGGGTTTGATCTGATCGCCTTGCGCCACCACGCCGCGCACCTCTCCGTCGATCACGAGGTAGCTGACGGTGAGACCGCGACCCGCCAGCTCGTCGAAGGCGGCGCGATCGTAGGGAATGCGCTGCTCGTCAAGGTAGCGCGCGTTCGCGATAAGGGCGTGCGAGCCGTCCGCGAGCACGCCCTTCAAGCCGACGCCGGCGACGGCTTGCACGTCGCGCGCGTCCGCGGGACGCACGTCGCGCTCGCGCGCAGCGGCCACGATGCTGGCGGCCAGCGGATGCGACGACGACTGCTCGAGGCCCGCCATGAGCGCGAGGACGCGGTCGTCGGCGGCGTCGGGGGCGGCGTCGGGGGCGGCGTCGGCGCGCCGCTTCCCCACCGCACGCACCTCCGCCACACGGAAGTCGCCCTCGGTGAGCGTGCCCGTCTTGTCCATCATCACCACGTTCATCTGCGGCGCCACCTCGAGGGCGCGACGGCGGCGCACGAGCAGGCCGTGGCGCGCGCCAAGCGAGGTCGAGCGCGCCGCCACGAGCGGAATGGCCAGGCCCAACGCGTGCGGGCACGCGATGACGAACACGGTGACCATGCGCGTGAGCGCGTCGGACACGCTGCCGGTGACGGCGAGCCACGCGGCGAACGCGGCGAGGCCGACGCCCACGGCGGCGTAGAACAGCCAGCGCGCCACCTTGTCCGACAGCACCTCGGCATGCGATTTCTCCTGTTGGGCCTGCGAGACGAGCTGCATGACCTGGGCGAGGTAGCCCGACTGCCCCGTGCCGGTAACGCGCACGTACAGCGTGCCGTCGCCGTTCTGTGAGCCGCCGAACACCGTGTCGCCCGCCTTCGCCTCCACGGCGCGCGCCTCGCCCGTGACGAGCGCCTCGTTGACGGACGACGAGCCGTCTGTCACCTCGCCGTCGGCGGGCACCTTCTCCCCCGCCTCCACCATGACGGTTTGGCCTACCTGCACCTCGTCGAGCGGCACGTCGGCGTATGAACCGTCCGCCTGCTTCACGTGCGCCTGCGCCGGCAGCAGCTCGGCCATCTCTTTGAGCGCGTCGCCCGCCCCCATGACGGCCCGCATCTCGATCCAATGGCCCAGCAGCATGATGACGACGAGCGTGGCCAACTCCCAGAAGAAGTCCATGTGCATACCATCGTCGTGGAGGATGGAGCCCATGACGAACGCGTACATGCTGTAGACGTAGGCCGTGGTGATGCCGAGCGCCACGAGCGTCATCATGGCGGGCTTGCGGTTGCGCACCTCGTCCACCGCGCCCCGTAGAAACGGCCAGCCGCCGTAGGCAAACAGCGCCGTGGCCAGCACGGCCACAAGCCAGTCCGAACCGGGGAACGACAGCGTGATGGGCAGCGCAAGCCCCATCGGCGATGACAGGAGCAGGATGGGAACCGCCAGCACGAGGCTCACGAAGAACCGCCGCTTGAGGTTCGCTCCGTGCATCATGCCGCCGGATGAAACGTTCTGCCCGTGGCCCATCGCGTGCTCCTTGCTCCGCATTGTTCGTTGAGTACATCGACTGTGAGGAAAATAGTAAGGAGAGACGCGCGAAACGGCGGACGACCGCGGGTTTCGTCACGAAGCGGTAGCCCACAGGACACCGAGCGGCTCTGACGTTGGGGGTTACGCGGCAAAAAAGGACTCCGCCGCGCATCGGCCCCCCAGCTTCCTGCTCGGCCAGGCGCCTGAGCGTCACAAAATCCACCGCTGCGAAGCTCGATTCCCGGGCGCGCGTCGTAGCGGCGATGCGCGCCCTGGGCAAACGTCTACGAAGCGGGCGAAGATGCCAGGCGGAAGGCCGCTGAAAGCCCTCCGAGGCGGCTGGATCGCTCCCCAGCGATTGATTTTGTGTCTCGAGCGCCGTTTTCGGTGCGCTCGCGGGCGGTCGTCCCGCAGGCTGCTTCCCGATGCCGGGGCCGCCGGGATCGGTGTCGAAACGGCGGCGCTATGTGTGGCGAAACCGGGTTTTTGGCAGCCTTGGCGCACCTTTGCGAGATTCCTGCGGGCAAAACCTCAGATCGCCGATTCTCGCGACCGCGAAGCAGCGCCTCCGATCGCCTCGGAGCTGCCAAAAACCCGGTTTTGCCACACACCGAGCCCCCTCCGCGTACACGATGATCGCTTGGAGCCAGTTTCCGACAAGCCGAGGGATCGGCGCGCGGAAACGTTCCGATCCATGCGAGCCTCGCGCCAGGAGGGCCGTGCGCGTGGGGGCGCATGGAAATCCCGTGCCGATTCTGCCGCCGGGATAATTCTCAGCATAGTATACTGAGACGTGATACTGGTTCGGCGGAACACGGACGAAAGTGCAGGACATGGCTCAAAACCTCTACTCCGACACCCGCGGGCAAAGCGAGCGCCCGATCACCTTCACGGAAGCCGTCATCGACGGTTTGGCCGCAGGCGGCGGCCTGTACGTGCCCGAGCGCATTCCCGAGCTCTCCCTAGAGGACATCGCGGCGCTGGCGCAGCTGCCCTACGCCCAGCGTGCGGCGCGCATATACGAGGCTTACCAGGTGGACCTGCCCGCCGAGACCATCGAAGAGCTCATGGCCCAAGCCTACGGCGACAACTTCGACGACGAGCACATCTGCCCCATCACGTCGCTTACAGCCGACACCCACGTGCTGGAACTGTGGCACGGCCCCACGAGCGCGTTCAAGGACATGGCGCTGCAGTGCCTGCCGCGGTTCTTCTCCGCAAGCGCCGCTCAGCTGCGCGAGCAGGGAAAGCTCGACCACGACTTCCTCATCCTCGTAGCCACGTCGGGCGACACGGGCAAGGCCGCGCTCGAGGGCTTCCGCGACGTGGACGGCGTGTCCATCGCCGTGATGTACCCCGACGGCGGCGTGAGCGACATCCAGTTCAAGCAGATGGCCACGCAGCGCGGGCGCAACGTGCAGGTGTGGGGCGTGCGCGGCAACTTCGACGACTGCCAAACCGGCGCGAAGAACGTGTTCGGCGACGAAGCGTTCACGGAGCAGCTGCTGGAAGAGCACGGCGTTGCGCTGTCGAGCGCGAACTCCATCAACTGGGGACGCCTCATGCCCCAGATCGTGTACTACGTGTCGGCCTACGCGCAACTGGTGGCCGACGGCAAGCTCTCACTGGGCGACGAGCTGGACGTGTGCGTGCCCACGGGCAACTTCGGCAACATCCTGGCCGCCTACTACGCCAAGCGCATGGGCGTGCCGCTGGGCATGCTGTACTGCGCCAGCAACGAGAACCGCGTGCTCACCGACTTCATCAACACGGGCACCTACGACATCTCCGAGCGCCCCTTCGTGCTGACGCCCTCCCCTTCGATGGACATCCTCGTGTCGTCGAACCTGGAGCGCCAGTTGTTCGAGCTGACGGGGCGCGACGCCGAAGCCATCGCCGGCTGGATGTCCGACCTGCGCGAGCAGCGCCGCTTCCGCGTGGACGAGAACACGTTCGCCCGCGTGAGGGAGCTGTTCGCCTCCGACTCCATCGACAACGCCACGTGCCTTCGCACCATCAAGCGCGTGTTCGACGAGCACGGCTACCTGCTGGACCCGCACACGGCCGTCGCCTACCAGACCGCCGAGAACCTCCGGGGCGAGAACCCCGTGCTCATCGCGAGCACGGCGCACTGGGCCAAGTTCGGCGACAACGTATATCGCGCGCTGCACGGCATCGAGCCGGGCGCCGCACTGCCCGACGACGTGGCCGTGCTTTCCGGCTGCGAGCTGAACGACCTGATCGCACGCGAGGCGGGGGCGAACGACGTCCCCCGCGGCCTGGCCGAGCTCGACGCGCTGCCCATCCGCTTCGGCGACGTCATCGACGGCGGAACGAACGACATCGAGGCGGCGGCGCTGCGCTTCCTTGCAGAGCTGGACGCCTAACGCGCCCCCGCGCGCACCGGTCACGAGAAAAGGACGGAACACCATGAGCGACCTTTCGAACCTGAAGCCGACGATCCGGCTCTCCATCATGAACCCGGACGCCGAGAGCGGCTCGCTGTTCGGACGCGGCATCGCCAGCCTGTGCCTGGGCGTGCGTGAGACCGGCTCGCTCAACGCCGCCGCCAAGGGCATGGGCATGGCCTACAGCAAGGCATGGCGCATCATCAAGGAGACGGAGGCGGCGCTCGACCTGCAGCTGCTCAACCGCGACGGCGCGCACGGCAGCGATTTGACCGACGCCGGCAACAAGCTCCTCGATGCCTACCTCGCCATCGAGGAGAAGCTGCAGAAGGAAGCCGAAGACCTGTTCAGCGACGTGCTGAAGTAACACCGTGTCGCTTTCGCACGAGCGCACGCCACGGAAGCTGCTGGGATTCCGATCGGGGAATCCTTGGAAAAGCTCGTGTGCGCTCGTGTTCTTCTGCTTGCTCTACCTTGCATTCGTCCTGACGCTCATGCCGCCGGTCGCAGCCGGCAACCAAGACGTGCTGGTGTACAAGGCCATGCACGCGACCTTGTTCGCGATCTTCATTCTGCCGATCGTCCTTCTCTCCGATTTCGCCTGGTGCCGGCGCGTCCCCTTCTTCTCGTCGCCGCGCGCATCCCAGCGCATGCTGGGCGTCGGCCTGCTCGCCGTTCTCCTCGTCTGCCTCTGCGCGAACCTCGCGTACCTGCACACGCCCGAATACCGCGCGGCCGCAGCCCATCGCACGGCCGTGGCGTTCGGCGCGGAAGACGCGAGCATGCCCGCGTCCGAAGGGAGCGCGGGCATGTCGGGAGAGGTCGCACGCGAGACCGGGCACGGTTCCGAACGCGACGAGGGAGCAGGCCTGTACAACGCGTGGAACGAGCGGCACGAAGGCTGCGGCACCGATTAGGCGGCCGCGCTCGCGTCGAGCTCGATCCAGCTTCTCGCTGCTTCGATCAGGCGAACGTAGACGTCGCGTTCTCCGTGCTGACGCGCGAAAACGCACAGCGCGGGCACCCAGCTCGCCAGGTGCCGCCTGAGGAACTCGTCGGCGAAGCGGCCCGCCGCGCGTCCCTTCTCGCCCCCCATCGCCTCCAAACGCCGCACGTGCGCCATGAACGCCAGCTCGACCGAAAGATGATCGGGGCGCAGGCCGTTCACGAGCGGCGGGAACCCGCGCAACGCGCGATGATCGAACCCGTACGCCCGGTAGCAGGCGAGCACCTCGGTCATGCGGGGGCCATCGAGATGACCGGGCTCGAGGCGACCGTCCTCGCCTTCCCGAGCGTCGAGCATGCAGCTCTCGATCGCAGGAAGGTAGCGCGGCGACACGGCGACGACCAGGCGATCGTAGAAGCTCTGTTCCACATCGGCATCGTCGTCGACCGCCCCGGACGCTACGTGGCCCGCGGCCTCGAGCAGCTTCGCCATGCGATTGCGCACGTCCTCGTCCGGCACCGTGACCAGCACCGACGCGAACAGCGCGTAGATGGCGGCCGCATCGGCACGATCGTTTTCCATTTCCGTCTCCTTCCCTATCGTCCGGGCGCTCGGCTGGATCGCGAGCGCCCGGACGGATCGACGAGCGCTAGAACCCGGCGCCCATGCTCATACCCACCGCGGCTACGACGATGACGTAGCGCAGCGCGAACCCGCCGACGCAGGCGGCAACGTAGCCCACGAGGGCGAGCGTCGTCGCGCGGTGATCGGCCGAGCGCAGGCGCACGATGCCGGCCACCAGCGGAACCGCCACCCCGCACGCCACGGCGCCCAGCCAGAACACGAGCGCATTCGATCCCGCCAGCATTCCCTGAACGGTGGCCGTCGCAGCCACGGAACCCGCCTCGCCGCCCGTGATGGCCGTCACCGCCAGCAGCACGATCAGGAACAGCCCGACCAGCGCCGGCAACGCCGCTTCGACCTTCGGCAGAAAAGCGATCCCTTCAAGCTCGTCGCGAGCGGCGAAGTACGCGACGGCCGAGACGAACGCGAAGCCCGTGAGCGCCGCCGAGCACACGAACAGAAACGGCAGCACCGCGAGATTCCACAGCGGATACGATGCCGAGTAGCCCAGCAGGACGCCCGTGTACGTGGCCACGCCGGCGGCGCACACGATGCCCAGCACGTCGAGCGCGCGCGGCACGTCCTTCTTACACAGCTGGACGACCAGGCTGATCACGCTGACCGCCAAAAAGAGGCTGAGGCAGATCACGCCCCAGGTCATGGGCGAGCCCAGGTTCGTGACGAGGTAGAAGAACCGCACGGGATCGCCCAGGCCGGCCCTCGCGTCGATCATGAGCGTGAGCGCCCCAGCGGCAACCGCGACCGGGCCCACGATGGAGCCGATGAGCCTGATCTTCTTCGAGCCGCCCGGCGCCCAGCCTGCCAGAATGGAGAGCAGGAACGCACCCGCGCCCAATCCTGCCAGGAACAGATCGCATGCGACAACGCCATCCCACACCGCCATGCTACTCACCCCTCTCCATGTCTTCGAGTTTCACCGCGACGCGGCCTCCGTGCAGCACCGACGACGACTTCGGCAACGCGTTCGTCTCGGCGAGGCCGACGTAGCACGTGTTGGTCTCGATGCCGAGCTCGGGCAGCATGCCCTCAACCTGCACCTTCGCCACTTTCCGAGCAACTTCGCTGTTCGGATCGTTCAGGTCGCCGAACAGGCGGGCATGGGTGGGGCAGTTGCCGGCGCATGCCGGTAGCAGCCCCTGCGACGTGCGATTCACGCAGAACGTGCATTTCTCCACCTCGCCCGCATCGTTTTGCCACCGCACGGCGAAGGGGCAGGCGGCCATGCAGTACTTGCAGCCGATGCAGCGGTTCTGGTCCACGAGGATCAGTCCGTCGTCGTTGCGGTACGTTGCCCCCGTGGGGCATACGGCCAGGCACGGCGCATTGTCGCAGTGGTTGCACAGGTGCGGCACGTTCGCGCGCACAACCTGCGGGTACTCGCCCGCATCCCACGTTTCGATCCATGTGTTGAACTGCTTGACGGCCAACCCGTTCTCGAACTTGCATGCGTTCACGCATGCGTGGCATCCGATGCACAGAGACACGTCGATCAACATGAAGGGCCGCTTGCCCGATTTCGTCTCAGCTCGTTGCATGATTCACCCTCTATTCTTCTCATCTCATAGGTCCACAAAGGTCAGCGAGGGATCCCATGGTGCCCGAGATCGTGGGGAGGGCGAGGGCGAAGCGTACAACGGGTACGCGAGCCCTCGGCCTCGCCGCGAGGTCGGGTGTCATGGGAAGCCGCAGCGTCGACCGGTTCCGACGGCCGTCAGGCCGTCGGAACCACCAATTTGAACATGCCGCCGTTGCGGCCCGGCGTGGACGCCTCGGGGTCCGAGAAGGCGAAGATGCCGCCTTCGCCCACCTGCGGATCGAGCATCTGGCAGAGCTGGACGCCGGCGTCGATGTCAGGATTGCCAGGGATCGTCTCG
This sequence comes from Eggerthella timonensis, assembly GCF_900184265.1. Classification (NCBI taxonomy): domain Bacteria; kingdom Bacillati; phylum Actinomycetota; class Coriobacteriia; order Eggerthellales; family Eggerthellaceae; genus Eggerthella; species Eggerthella timonensis. The sequence goes on along the minus strand of NZ_FXXA01000002.1, from coordinate 1,294,642 downwards.
TCGCCTATCGTCAGATCAGTGGAGCCGTACGCGTCCTGCGTGTAGCCGAACGAAATGCCGATGGTCCCCCGCGCCGTGCCGCCGCGCACCATGGCGATGCCCTCCATCACATCCCCCGAGGGGTTGACGGCCTGCACGGTGTCGCCGTCCTGGATACCCAGCTCGCGCGCGTCTTCGATGTTGATTTCCAGATAGTTGTGCGGCGACAGCTCGCGCAAAAGCGCGCTGTCGGACAACATGGTGACGCAGCGGAAGTACGGCTTGTGGCTGGCCGCGGCGAAGGGATACTCCTCGCGGGAGTACACGTCCTCGATGGGCGTGCCGTCGCTGAACACTTCGGCATGCCAGCCGAGCGCCCCCTCGTAGTGCTTCCCGGTGTAGTGGTTCTTCACCGAGCCGCGCTCTTCGGAGTAGAAGTTCACCATGTACGCGCCCGCATACGTCTGCCGGCCCTCGTCGTCGAACGTGTCGGCCTCGGGCCACGTGCGGCACCCGCGGCTGAGCAGGCGCTGCACCTTCGGCCACTCCTCGGCCGTGACGGCCTTCTTCCACGCGTCCGGCAGGGTGTCGAGCGCCTGCATCTCGATTTCCTCCTGAGAGAGGTCGTCGATCACGCCGTCCTCGTACGCCACGTTCGCCAGCGCCTTGACGTAGTAGTCGCAGGCATCGTTGAACGGGAGCTTCTCGCCCGTCGCCGACAGCAGCCCCTCGTCGCCGTAGCCTGGCAGCCCCAGCTTGCGCCCGACGTCGCAGAGGAACGCATCGAAGCTGGCGTGGCGACCGTCGTCGAGCTTCATGGACCTCGGCTCCACCATCGGCCACTGCAGGAAGTTGCCCTTGTGGCCCCACCATGCGGCATGCTGGGAGATGCCGAAGTGCTCGCGGTACATGGTGTCCGGCACGATGTAGTCGGCCATGTGGGCGAACGTGCCTTCGACCACGTCCGAGCATATGGCCAGCGGGATGATGTCGGGATCCTTGAACGCCGCCATCACCTCGTCGCGCATGGCGCCCGGCGTTGCTTTAATGGGGTTGCACTGCCACGTGAGCAGGATCTTCGCCTTATGCGGGTAGCCGTTGGCCAGCGACAGCACCATCTGGTTGTCGGACGTGCCCACGCCTCCCGGATACCACGGCAGCAAGGGCTTGGGGTCCTGTTCGCCGGCGGCGACGCGGCGCTTGTACTCGCTCGTATCCTCCCACGCGAACCCGGTGCGGTCGACGCGCGCGTCGGGCTTGTCGGTGGGCATGCCCTCGGCCTTGCTCAACAGGTAGCGGTCGCCATTTCCGGGCCCCACCACGCCCACGAACGTGGCGATGAGGCTGCCCTTCATGCAAAGGGCGCCCGTGAGGCCCGCCAGCGTGGAGAAGCAGCTGGTCGCGTCCGTGCCGTTCGCCGACGTGACGCCGCCGGCGCCGTTGACGGACGACTTCGTGCCGTGAGCGACGAACTCGCTCGCCACCTCTTCGATGACCTCGACCGGCACGTCGCACGCCTGGGAATACTCTTCGATGGTGTGCTCGTTCGCGCTGTCCTTGAGGAACAGGTAGGCCGTGCGCACCTTCACGCCGTTGACCTCTCCTTCCCACTCCATGAGGCCCTTGTCGCTGTCGAGGCTGACGGCGGGCTGCTTCGTGGCGGCGTCGATGCACACGTACTGGTCCTCGAAAGCGTTTTCCTTCTCGGAGGGCTCGAGGCCCGCATCTTCGGGATGCATCATGCGGCGGTAGTTCGGATGGGCCTCGTCCACGATGACGAGGTGCGTGGCGTTCGTGCACGCGTTGAAACCCAGCTTGACGGCCTGGGGCAGGTTCGGTGCGCACATGAAGTCCTCGTTGTACTTCTTGTTGTCGATGATCCAGCGGATCATGCCCATGGTCAACGCCGAGTTCGTGGCCGGCTTGATGGGATACCACACGGCGTTGTCCTGCGCCGGGGTCACCACGCCGTTTCCGAGGTTCGGATCGAACACGACGATTGTCGCCTGCTTGTTCTCGATGGTGGACGCAACCCGTTTGAGGTCGCTCATCACGCTGCCGCCGTTGGCCCCGGGGAAGGTGCCCATCCAGATAGCGTACTCGTTGAACTCGGCGTCGATGCCGAGGTCGTCGCCGTCGCCCGACTGGTAGGGGTAGACGCCCTTCGCGCCGTAGCACGACGAATGGTGGGAGTACTTGTTGGAGCTGCCGTACATGCTGATGAAGCGCGTGGACGTCTGGCCGCGGCCGTCGGTGCGCCCGCCGCAGTAGATGAGGCCGTTCGCCTTCGAGCCGAACTCGGGGGCGTCGGGCACAAGCGGCGTGTCGAAGTCGCGCACGGCGCGGAACCCTTCGATCTCGCGGTCCTCGCCGATGTCCTTGAACAGCTTGCCCCCTTCGACCACCTCTTCGATGAGCTGATCCCAACCGATGGGCTGCCATTTGCCCTCGCCGCGCTTGCCCGCGCGCTTGAGCGGCATGGTGATGCGGTGCGCGTTCAAGTACACGTCGAGCGCGCCGAGCGAACGGCCGCAGCACGTGGCCGCCCCGGTCTGCTTCGAAGGCGACTGCGTCATCGTGCGGTACGCCTCCGTGAGCGGCTCGTCGAACGGCAACACCGGATAGGCGTTGCACGGGTTGTACGGGTTGCCGCCCTGTGCCAGTATCTCGCGCGATTCTCGATCGAGCTTCAGCCGCACGCCGCACATGGCGTAGCACCCCACGCAGTTGCTGTAACGCACGATGACCTCGTCGTTCACCTTGATCTGGTCGGTGTCCGGATCGTACGTCGCCTCCAATTTGCGACCGCGGCCCGAAACCGGGAATTCCGGATCAACCGGCGCCGCCTCGAGCGCCTCGGCATCGTCCGGCAGCCCGATCCCCACCAGCGCCGACGCGCCGACGAGCCCGGACAGCTGGGCGAATCGCCTTCTCGACATATCCATGGTTCCCATGTACGTTCCCCCTCTTCTCGTCCCATGCTTGCACCACGTAGATCAACATAGACAACGGCTGCCGAAGCCGCATCGGTATGATCGAATGGAACGGGCGCGCTGGGCCGAGAAAGCATCATTGGAACTCAATGATTTTCCGTTCGCCGAGTTCAACGCCTCGTGGGAACGGCCCTTCTCTCAACCCGTCCAGGCGATATAGGGTAAAATCGACGCATGGACAGCAAAGCCGGGGAGGGCAGGTATGGCTGAAACGCGGAATCCATCCGTGCTGGGACCGATCAGGCTCATCGTCGCCTCAAGCACGCGACGACGCGCTTTGGCCGCGTTCGTCATCCTGTACGCATGGGAATACCTCGCGTTCTTTTCGAGCGCGTTGACCAAAGGGTCGCCCGTGCTGAGCCCGAGTCTTCCCGAGCAATGCTGGTGCGCTGCCGGGCTGGCGCTTGCGGTGAGCGCTACGGGCCTGCTCGTCAGACGACGCTCGAGGCCCTTGCGCTTTTCTCGCAGGGTCTACCTGCTCGCCGCCGTTCTGATGGGTGCCTGCTGCCTCGGCATCTGGATGATGCACACGTACAACGTGCTGCCCGACGTGCTGCCCTTCGCCTGCTCGGCCCTCATCGGCCTGCTTCTCCCGTTGATGTACCTCTACCGGATCGACCACTTCCCCGAGCTCGAAACCTCGTTTCTCGGCACCTTCTTCGGCTTGGTGTCGGTGTTCTCGCTGCTGGTGTATCTCGTGTTCATCATGCTTCCCACCGGGTGCGCCGTGGCGTTCTGCACGGTGGCTCCGCTGGCGTTCGCGCTGATGAGCTCCGACCTGCCCGACCTCGAGCGCCGCCCTGCCGGCGCCGAGCGCAGCGCTCCCTCGAAGCTGATCGAGCACGATGCGCCTTTCTCGGTGAAGCCGATGCTGTTGAACTACGCAAGCGCCTTCATCTTCATCGTCTGGCTGAACTTCGCCTTCTTCCGCGTGATAGCCGCTCCGTGGGATTTCGAGTCGCGCTCGTGGTACTCGCCTTCGGTCTTCGTCACCACGTTGCTGGTGACGCTCACGCTGTTTCTGATCATTCGCAAAACCGCGACCCGCACGCATCAACGGGGGCAGGCCCGCTTCGCCATCGTCGTGTTCGCCGTGAGCTATCTCATCCTGTACGTGCGGTTCTACAGCCCGCTGCTCGCGACCATCGCGTTCTCGTTCTGCTTCGCCTGCATGATCGCCCTCGAAGCGCTGGCCTGGAGCTTTTGGTATCAAGCCGTCAAGCAGGACCGGCGCTTCGCTTCGGTGCCCCTGCTGATCTACCTCATGGCGAAGGGGGCGGGCATTTTCGCTGGCGTGATGTTAGGCGAGCAGTCGTGCCTGATCACCAATGGGGTTATACCGGTCACGGCCCCCCTGTTCTTCCTCGTGGTGCTGTTCGCATGCGGCATGGCCATCAAGTTGGAGGACTTCGACAAGCTGTTCATCGGGGGCGACGCGCGGCCGCTGCAAGGATACGAGACCGACTTCGGAAGGCTCGTCATCGCCGACGCGATCGAGTCCGCCGCCGAGGGTCCGACCGCCTCGGCGGCGGACTCGATCGCGTCGGCGATGACCGCCGAGAGCGCCGCGGATGCGCTTGCCGAACGCTTCGCGCTCTCCCCGCGCGAAACCGATGTCGCGCGCCTGCTGCTTGCCGGGCGCAACCGGCCGTACATCAAGGATGCGCTGTTCATCTCGGCGGGAACGGTGAACTCGCACATCTCGAGCATCTACCGCAAGACCGAGGTGAACTCGCAGCAGGACCTCATCTCGCTGGCCGAGGCCATCGGCGGCGAGGCGCATCCGCGGACGGACGCTTAGCGGTCGCGGTAGTAGCGGACGACGAGCTGGGTACGGTTCTTCAGGTCGAGTTTTTGGAGGATGGCGCTGATGTGGTTGCGCACGGTTCCCTCGCTCAGGTACAGCGTGGCCGCGATCTCCTTGTTGTCGAACCCCTCGGCAACCAGATCAACGATGGCGGCCTCCCGCTCGGTGAGATCGTCGTGCAAATCGCCGCCCGACGCGCCGGCGGTCTTCGTCGGCGGGGTGCCGCCGCGCATGAGCGCGTCCATGCGATCGAGAACCTCGCTGCCGAGCACGCTCTGGCCGGCCATGACCGTGCGCAACGCCGGCGCGATGGTGGCGACTTCCTGCTTGATGAGGTAGCCTTTCGCCCCCAGGCGCAGGGCGCGCACGATGTACTCGTCGTCGGAGAACGTCGTGAGGAACACGATGCGCGCATCCGGGTGCTCGCCGAGGATGCGCTCGGCGGCGTCGAGCCCGCCCGTCCCGGGCATTTGGATGTCCATGAGCAGCACGTCGGGGCGCTCCCGCTCGAACAGCTCCACCGCCTCGCTCCCGTCGCCGCCGAGCGCGCACACTTCCACGTCGTCCTGCGCCTCGAGGATGGTTTGCAGCGACATCCGCACGAACGGGTCGTCGTCGACGATAAGCGTCCTGATCATACCCTCTCCTTCGATGATTCCTTCGGTATGGTGGCGAACACGCGGAAGCCCTTGCGATAGCCGGTGCGCAGCCGGCCGCCCAACGAGCTCACGCGCTCCTCCATCGTCTGCAGGCCGATGCCGGCGTGCGCAGGCGCGTCGCCCGACGCCGCAGGGCGCACCTCGCCGCCACGAGAGCCGTCGTCCTGCACCACGAGCTGATAGAGCGCCGGGTACTCGATCACCGACACGTCGACGCGCGTGGCGTCGCTGTGCTTCGCCACGTTCGACAACGCCTCGCGCACGACGGCCACCAGGCCGTACGCCACGGGCAGCGGCACGTCGCGCACATCGTACACGAGGCGCACGCCGTCGAGGCCGCAGGCTCCGATGACGCCGTCGAGTCGCGCACGCAGGTCGAACGCGTCGTCGTGCAGGTCGTGCACGCTTTTGCGCACGGTGTCCATGGCCTCGTGCAGGGTCGCGCCCACCGAAGCCAGCTCGCCGCGCACGCGCTCGTCGTCGGCATGCACCACCTGCAGCGCCTCCACCTGCAGCACCGAGCGCGTGAGCAGATGGCCTACGTTGTCGTGGATCTCGCGGGCGATACGGCTGCGCTCGGACAAGGTGGCCAGGCGCACCTCGTAGTCCTGTGCGGCTATGAGCTCGCGGTTCTTGTTCGCCAGCGACAGCGATGCCTCCTGCGACTCGTCGCGCAGCACCCGGTAGCGCTCACGCTCCTCGCCCATGCGCGCGGTGCGCCACGCCATGAGGCAGGCCGCGACGCTCATCACGGCCACGGCGGCCACGAGCAGGAAGTCCTGGGTTCGCAGCGCGAAGGCGAGCGGCACGGTCCAGCTGAACCTAACGGGCCAGAACCGCTCGGCGGACAGCACGTACGCGACCGCAGGCAGGAGCACGACGAATTCCGGCACGAGCAAGGTCGTCAGCAGAAACGCGCCCGCCGCCGCGTAGCGTAGGCGCGCGTGCGGATACACGTCGAAGCAGCACACCACCACGATGGCGCACAGCAGCGCCGCAACGTGCGCGCCGGCGAACATCGTAAACGGCAGCAGCAGCAAGCACAGCGCGACGAGGATGATTTCGTCGATAACCCGATCCATGCGACACAGTATAGCCGAGCCGGGGGACGGGAGTGAGACAGGGGGACGGGGTAATTGTCTCATCTTGAGGGCAAGATGAGACAATTACCCCGTCCCCCTGTCTCACTCCCGTCCCCCTGTCCCCCTGAGAGGTTCGTGACAAATGTCATGGCCGGGGGCGAAACCGATGACGACGCACACTTCCGCCGAAAGCCCCGCGCGAGCATGATGGAGGCAGGAAAGAAACCGCGGAACGAAACCGCACACGAGGAGGAACCATGGACATCGTAGCCGTCGACAATTTGGTCAAGCGCTACAACGAGGTGCTCGCGCTCGATCACTTCAGCCTGCACATCGAGCCGGGCGAGATATTCGGCCTTTTGGGCCCGAACGGGTCGGGCAAGACCACCGCCATCAACTGCATCCTGCAGCTGCTGACCTACGACAAGGGCACCATCGAGCTGTTCGGCCAGGCCATGCGCCCGTCGAGCTACGATCTGAAACGCCGGATCGGCATCGTGCCCCAGAACGTGGCCGTGTTCGAGGAGCTGAACGTGCGCGAGAACATCGACTACTTCTGCGCGCTGTACGTGAACGATCGGGCAAAACGCCGCGACCTCGTGGACGAGGCCATCGCGTTCGTCGGGCTGGAGGACTACGTGAAGTTCCGCCCCCGCAAGCTGTCGGGAGGCCTGCTGCGACGCCTGAACATCGCGTGCGGCATCGCGCACAAGCCTGAACTCATCTTCTTCGACGAGCCCACCGTGGCCGTCGACCCGCAAAGCCGCAACGCCATCCTCGAGGGCATCCAGAAGATGAACAGCCAGGGCTCCACCGTGGTGTACACGAGCCACTACATGGAGGAGGTGGAGGAGATCTGCACGCGCATCATGATCATGGACCACGGGCAGGCGCTGGCCACCGGCACGAACGCCGAGCTCAAAGCGATGATCGGCACGGGCGAGAAGATCCAGATCGACGCGCCCGAGCTCAACGAAATCGCCTTGGCGCACCTCGACGAGCTGCCGCACGTCACGCGTGCGCTGTATCGCGAAGGCACGCTGGAGCTGGCCTGCCAAAACGGCACGCACAACCTGAGCGATGTGCTGGCGGTGCTGCAGAAAGACGGCGTGCAGTTCGGACGCATCTACGCCGAGCCGCCCACGTTGAACGACGTGTTCCTGGAGATCACCGGCACCGAGCTGCGCGATTAGCGGCGGAAGGACGGTCATCATGTTCAATGTTTTCAAAGGTGCCCTGCTCACGCTGACGCGCGAAAAGAGCGTGTTCATCTGGTCGCTGGCGTTTCCCCTGATCCTGTCCACCATGTTCGTGTTCATGTTCGCGAACCTGGACGATGCGGGGCAGTTCGAGCCCATCCCCACCGTGGTGGTCGACGAGAATCTCGACGCCGCTCCCGGGTTCTCCGAGATGATAGACACGCTGTCCGAGCCGGGCGACGACCAGATGCTCGACGTGGTGCGCGTGAACACCGAGCAGGAGGCGCGCGACCTCATGAGCGGCAACGAGGCTGCGGGCGCCGGGTACTTCAACGTCGCGTCGGACGGCGCCGCCGGGTACTTCACCGTGGACGCCGACGGCGAGCCCACCGTGCATGTGAAAGCCGGCGTCACGCCCGACTCGCTCGACAGCGCCTACCAGTCCATCCTGAAGACCATCGGGGACGCGTACGTGCGCAACGCGGCGCTCATCGAAGACGTCGCCGCCACGAACCCCGCCGCGCTGGCCGATACGGCGGCGCTGGAGAAGCTGCTCGATACCGGCGACCTCACCGAGAAGATCGATGTCACGCAGAACCCGCCCAAGGAATCGGTGCGCTACTTCTTCGCGCTGTTGGGCATGGCGGCGCTGTTCGGCGGGCAGATCGGCATGATCGCCATCTGCCGCACGCAGCCGAACCTGAGCCCGCTGGGCGCGCGGCGCGCCGTGGCCGCGCTGAGCCGCGCGAAGACGCTCACGGCCACGCTGGCCGCGAGCTGGGTGCTCACGTTCGTATGCATCATCATTGCGTTCGCGTACATCCGCTTCGTCGCCGGCGTCGACTTCGGCGGGCGCGATGCGATGTGCGTCGCGGTGATCGCGGCGGCGGCCCTCGTGGCGACGGCGTTCGGCACGCTGCTGGGTTCGCTGCCGAAGGTGGACGAGGGCGTGAAAGGCGGCCTTTTGTCGGGCATCGTGTGCTTCGCATCGCTGTTCGCCGGATTGTACGGCTCCCCCACGATGAAGCTGGCCGACACCATCACCGCCACTGCGCCGGCGGTGCAGCTGGTCAACCCCGCAGTGCAGATCTCCCAGGCGTTCTACAGCATCATGTACTACGACACCTACCAGCGCACGATCGAGCACATCTTGATCCTGCTGGCCATGGCTGCGGTGCTGTTCGCCGCATCGGCTTTGTTCATTAGGAGGCAGCGCTATGCAAGTCTTTAAGATCGCGATCAAAACGGTGCTGCGGCACCCCATGTACCTCCTCGTGTACGCTGGCTTCCTCAGCTTGATGGGCGTGTTCATCGCGAGCGGCCTGACCTTCGGAGGCTCGAGCGACAACGAATTCTCGCCGTACGAGACGAAGTTCGCCGTGATCGATCGCGACGCGAGCGCGTTCTCGGAGGGGCTGACCGCCTACCTGCGCGAACAGGGCACGGAAGTGCCGGTGGAGGACAGCCCGATGGCCTTGCAGGATGCCGTCGCCAAAGGCCAAAGCTCCTACACGCTGATCATCCCCGAAGGGTTCGGCGAGGCGTTCGCGAAGGCGGCGCGGGAGGGCGACGAGCTCCCCACGCTGGAAACCGTGTACAGCTACTACTCCACCGAGGGCAACCTGATGGACCAGATGGTGAACGAGTATCTGGGCATCGCGCGGGCGTACGCCGGGCTGGAGGGAGCCGCGTCGCTGAACGACATCGTGCAGCACACCGACGAGATCATGGCGGAGGCCGCCGAGGCCGACAGCGTGCAGGTTGGAGGCACCTCGTCGGAAGCGCAGCGGTTCGTGTTCTTCCTGCAATGGGGCACCTACACCCTGTTCGCGTCCATCATCGTGTGCGTGGGCGTGCTCATGACCACGCTCAACCGCACCGACCTGCGTCGCCGCAACCTCGTGTCGCCGTTGCCGACGCTCTCGTACGGCTTGCAGGTGGGGGCCGGCAGCCTGCTGGTCATGGTGGCGGTGTGGCTGTGGACGATCTGCCTGGGCCTGACCGTGTTCCACGAGGCGGTGTCGATGATCAGCGGCACGGGCCTTGCGCTCATGCTCGCGGCGTCGTTCGCGTTCGCCACGATCCCGCTTTCGGTGGGCTACCTGCTCGGCCAGCTGGGCGTTGGCGAATTCGCAAGCAACGCGCTGGGCAACATCCTCGGCATGGTCATCTCGTTTCTGGGCGGCGCTTGGATCGCCTTCGACTTGCTCGACCCTGCCGTGCAGACGGTGGCCCACTTCCTGCCCGCGTACTGGTACACGAGCGCGCTGCAAAGCGCAGCCGACCTGACCGTCGCCTCATCTGACGCGGTGCTGCCCATTTTGGCGAACATCGGCGTGATGCTGCTGTTCACGCTGGCCATCTTCGCGGTGGCGCTGGTGGCAGGACGCCTGCGCGTGCAGAGCAACGAAGCCGGCGGCAACGCGGGAGCCGCGAGCGCGGCCACCCGCGCGTAACCGCCGGCTCGCCTGCGAACGCGAGCGCTCGTAGGCGAGACGCGCTAGGGAGCGCATCCGACAGGATTGTCGGATGCGCTTTTGCGCGGGCGTCCCTGTTTCGGGGGATTGCTCAAACGCTCCTTCACGCTCCACAGGTACACGTAGTTGTCGCGGCCCTGCTTTTTGGAGGCGAGCTGGCCCGAGCCGACCATCTGGCGCACGCGGGCATCGCTCACGCCGAGCATGGAGGCCGCCATCCTGGTGGTAAGCATTCCCCGCTCGGTATCGACGTCGACCGAAACGGCCACCAGCAAGCCCTCGTGGTCCTGCGGGTACGTCGGCTTCGGCAACGGCTTGTCGAGCTGCAGGTAGTCGTCGATGAGGAGCCAGAGGACCTCCTCTGCCATCGTGACGGCATCTTCCATGTCATCGCCGTCGGTGTAGCCGCCTTCGAAGTCGATGAAACAAACGCTATAGCCTCCCAATTCGTTCTCGGTGAACACAGCCGGATACACGTAATGCATGTCAACCTCGCTCTCGTCGATTGCCCGATCAACGCCACCCGGCATCTTTGCGAATTCTTTCCCACGTACCCTTCGCCAACTCTTTGCGATGGAGCGGGACAGTGACCCTTTTTCCGTCCTTCGACAACTTCCGATGAGATCCTTTACAGCCGTTGCCCTGCCAGCCTTCCCTGAGTAATCGACGGTATATCTCGAACGGTTTCGGAGGCATGCGATCGGCTCCTTCCCAAAACTATAACTTAAACGTTAGTATTACTCAAGCGTAAGGTTTATGACAGGGCGATGCCGTCGTAGACGGGGACCGACCATTGCAGGTACGCGACGGTATTGCGGGTGATGCGCGCCGAGCGGGCGAGGCCGCCCTCGCCTGCAGGCGTCGCATAGGCTCCCGGCTCGCAGGTCGCTTCGCGCATGCGGTCGTGCTGCTTGAACCACGCGCTGCCGCCTCGATCGAACGAGAGGCGCTCGCCGTAGAACAGCTCGCGCGCTTGGGGAAGCTCGACACCGTGCGCAAGCGGCCGAAGCCCGCCCTCGTCGGCGAACAGCTCGCGATCGGCGAAGAGGGCGACGGTTCGGTCGGTGGGCGCGTAGGAGACCCTTACGCGGTTGCGCCCGTACAGCGCGAGCCCCGCTTCAGGCACGGCCGAGCCCTCGACGAAGGGCTGCGTGCAGGCGGCGTCGAGGTACCAGCCGTCGAAGCCCGCGCAGTCGGGGCGCGTCGCCTGCGCGGCAGCCCGGGCGTTCGCCCGATAAGCGGTCCCTGCTTCGACGGATTCCGAGAACACGGGCGAACCGGCGCCGTCGGCGTAGTAGGCGATGCGCGCGTACGGCTGCCACTGCGCGTAGTAGGTCGTGCTCGACCCGATGGACACGCGATCGCCCGCCTTGCCGATGGGCGAGCCGCCCGAAGGGGCGTCGTACCATCCCTTGAACGCGCAATCCGCCTTCGTTCCCGGATCGGGCAGCTCGACGACTCCCTCGCTCCATTGCGCGTAGAGGTTCGTGGTTCCCGTCGTCGTGCGCAGGTTCCTGACGGAGACCCGGTTCCCGTACGACGCCCCGCCTCCGTCGGCGCGCGTGTTCCACGACTTCCATTTCCATGTGCAGTCCAGCCGCGTGACGCCCGCCGACCCTCCCTGGGCGTCGCACGTGAGCGCGTAGCTGCGCCGGAACCCGTTCGAGGTGAGCGTCTTCGCCGCATCGTACACGTGCGACGACGACGCGGTGCTTCCGGAGGTCGCGCCGTTTCCGTTGTAGGACACGGTGTAGGAGATCGGCTTCCACACGGCGTACAGCGGGATGACGTTCGAGCCCGAGGGCGACGGCTGGCCGGCGGACGGGTCGCGGAAGAACGCCGTGGGATGCGTACCCTCCCAATCGTGCGGGATGTTGCTGCACTGTTGGAGGTTCCAATCCTCGTATCCCACCTTCTGGCCGGGAGCGATGTCCACAGCCCCGTTCTTGACGGTCGACCACCCTTCGAACGTGTAGCCGACCCTCGTGGGTTTCTGCGATGAGATGTTCGCCGTGGTGCCGATGTACTTGTAGTGCGCTGCGGGCGCGCCGGTTCCGCCGTTCGCATCGTAGGCGATTTTCACACGCGGCCAGAAGTCGACGTACCCGTAGTTGTTGAGCCCGTAATCGGCGTTCGTGAGGTACACGTGGCAGGCCATGAGCGCGTCGAACCCTCCATGCTTGGACACGACGGAGCCGCCCCATCCGTATCCGTACGTGGCGATGCACCCGAACCCGTTGCCGTTGCCGCTGCCGTCCAGCTTGCCGCTGCCCATCACCGCGCCCGCCCGGGTCCATCGGCCGTTGCCGCCCGAGTACCAGGCGAGGTCGTCCTGTCCGTTCGCGACGCTCCAGACGGCGAACTGGTAGGCTTCGATTCGCGAATGGATGCCGCCGGGAGCGTTCCAGCTGGGCATGTCGAAGCGCGGACCGATGGGGTCGGAGCCGATGAGCTCGAGGTAGTTCGCCGACGGGTCGACCCTGATCCAGGCGCGATTGTAGATCGACGTGGTGTTCGTCGTCCGATAGGAGTACGCGAAGGCCTCGCCCGTCTCCAGGGCGGCGAGGCCGAAGCTCGCGCACAACAGCACGGCCGCCGCCAGCAGCGTGCGCGCGATGCGTTGCTTTTCACGCTTCGGCATGAGCCCCCTCCTCGCTTTGCCGCACCAAGGCGCGCTCGAACGCCGCATCCGCATCGTCTTCGAGCACGAAGCTGGCTTCGGCGACGGCGCGCAGCTCGCCCTCGGCCATATCGCGCGCGTCGATCGCCCGGTAGACCACCTCGAGAGCGTCGGATTTCGGCGCGCCTTCCCCATAGCTCCGCGCGGCCGGATCGCTTGCGGCGAGCACGGCGCCGTCGCGCAGCATGAGCATCGGCAGCTGGGGAACGATCTCGTACGACCCCGCGCCGAGATAGGCGGTGCGCACGTCTGCCCCCTCGAAGACGAGCTGCTCGTCGCACGGCGAGCCGTCGAGCTGGGTGCCCGAGACGAACACTCCCAGCTCGGTGTTCTCAGGCGACCAGCCGTCGCATCGCAGGGCGACCTCCAACTCGATCGTGCCTGCGTCGCCGCCTGCGGCATCGTCTGTGTATTCGCACGCCCTCCAGCCGAAAAACGCGACGGAGGCCACCACGACCGCAGCGACCGCCGCCACGCCGTACGCGACGCGCCTCTCGGGCCTCGCTCCCTTGTTCAACCCTCGCTTCACGTAAGCCCCCTCATCCCATCGAATTGTTCAAGAAGTCCAGCAGATCGACCACCGTCGGCACCACCACGAGCGCAACCGTGGGCGGCAGGAAGCACAGCGATAGCACGATATCGAGCTTCGTCGGCATCTTGCGGATGCGCTCCATCGCCTCCGCCTGCGCCGTCTCGCGCGCCAGCGCCGCCTGGGCGGCGAGCCCTTCGGTGAGAGACGACCCCTGGCTCACCGCCTGGGTCAGTTGCGCGACGAACGCGCTGACGTCCTGGCTGCAACACCGTTGCCCCAGGTGCTCGAGCGCCTCCTCGCGCGAACGTCCCAACAGGTTCACCTCCTGGTCGACGAGCGAGAACTCTCGGGCAAGGGGGCCGTCCATGCTCTCGGCCACTTCGCGAAAGCATTGCTCGATCGGGGAGCCCGCAGCGATGGCGATGCCGAGCAGCTCCATCGCGTCGGGCAGCTTGAGCTCGATCGCCCTCCTCCGCCCGCGCTCCCTGCGCGACAGCCACCATGACGGGGCCATCCAACCGACCGCCGCGCCGCAGCCCGCAGCTCCCGCCACCGCGAACGGGGCGAACCCTGCGCCTGCTGCGAGAACGCCCGCGAACCCCGCGCACCCCAGCGCGGCCACGGCGCGGATGCTCCGCCATGTCTCGGGCTCGAGCTCCACGCCGGCTCTGGAAAGGCGCTCGCGGCTCGACTCGATGTCGGCGCGGGTGAGCGGCACGTACCGGTCGAGCAGCGTCGCGAGCGCGTCGAACGCCGCTCGGAAGCGTCGGCGGGGAGACGAGGCGCCCGCCCGGCCGTCTTCCGCGGAAGCGCGCGCCGTCGGCGTCGCAACGACGGCGGGCCGGGCAAGGGCCGCGTAGCGCACGAGCCCCTCGTAGGCCGCAAGTCCGACCGCCGCGCCGAGCACGAGCATCGCGCAGATCGCCGCGCCCGCACCTCCCCCGATCATGACTCGCTCCGATCGACCGCCGTGATGCGCTGGCAAGCCAGCAGCCCGAACGCCTCAGAGCACGCTGCGACGCCCAGCACCGCCCAGCCGAGCGGCTGGGTGCGGTAGAACTGAGAGAAGTCCGCGTTGGTCGCGAACATGATGAAGAAGATCGCGGGCATGGCGAGCGCGACGAACCACTTCGCCAGGCGCGTGCCGGCGAGCTCGGTCTTCAATTCGCGCGACGTGCGCAACCGTGCCGCAGCATGCGCGGCTACGAGGTCGAGCACGGGCGCGATGGCTCCGCCGAACCGCTGCTGTATCCTGACGGCCGCTGCGAGCGCGCGCACGTCGGGGCTGCCGGTTCGGCGCGCCATCGCCTCGAACGCCGCTGCGAGCGACGTGCCGTACGCCGTATCGGCCAGCACGCGCGCGAGCTCCTCGCGCAGCGGGTCTTCCACATGGGACGCGGCCGTGCGCAGCGCGCGTTCGAGCGTGAGCGAGCTGCGCACGCTGGCCGCGATCTGGGGAAGCGCACGGGCGAGCTGCCGGTCGAGCAGCTCTTTGCGGCGCTTGCGCAGAAGGCGCAGCCGCGCCGCCGATCCTGCCAGCACCGCGAAGCCGGCCGCCGCCCCGGCAATCGCATCGCCCGCAAGCGCGGTGACCAGCGAAAACGAGACGAAAGCAAGCGCGGCGACGCCCACCGCCCAGCTCGTCGCCGACGCGTCAACTCCCGCTTCGTGAAGCGCGCGGGCGAGAAACGGCAGCTGCGGGCCCTTCCGCTCCTTCGCAGCGGCCTCCCCCGCTTCGTAGAGGCCGCGATCGCTCAACGCCCTGCCGCGCCACGCCGCGCGCTCCTGCCGCACGAGCACATACGCCCACGCGGCAGCCGCAACGCACCCCGCAACGAGGCCTCCCGGCAACACGAGTCCTATCATGGTTCAGCCCTCCTCACTGCTCGAAAAACCAGGCGGGGTCGTACCACACCCCCGACGCGCGCATGCGCTCCTTGATGCGCTGAGGCTGCACGCCGCATGCGCGCCACGATCCGGCGACGGAGCCGTATGCATCGACGCCCTCGACGTCGAAGACGAACAGCTCTGCGCGCGGGATGACGAGGCTCCCCTCGGGAAGCGGGTCGACCGCCACGACGCTCGTCACCCGGCGCGCCCCGTCCTGCATGCGCTCGACGTGCACGACGAGGCCGCCTTGCAGGGACTCGGCGATCTGCTGGACGATGACGTCGCGGCTGAGATCGCCGTCGGCATAGCCCACCATCGTGCGCAAGCGGCTGATGGCATTGCCCGGGTCGTTCGCGTGCACCGTGGTCATCGAGCCCGGGTGGTCGGTCTGCATGGCCTGCAGCATGTCGTACGCTTCGGCGCCGCGGCACTCGCCCACGATGATGCGGTCGGGGCGACGGCGCAACGACAGCGCCACGAGCTCGCGCATGCCCACCGACCCCTCGCCTTCCGTGTTCGCCTCGCGTGTCTGCATCCGCTCCACGTGCGGCGTTTGCAGGCGCAGCTCGGGCGTGTCCTCGATGGTGATCACCCGTTCTTCGGGAGGGATGAACCCTGAGAGCGCGCCGAGCAACGTGGTCTTGCCCGATCCCGTTCCGCCCGATATCACGAGCGGGCAGCGCGCCTGCACCGCCGCTCGGAGAAACTGCGACATCGCATCGGTCAGCATGCCCATGCGCACGAGGTCCTCCATGCCCAGCATGCTCGACGAGAACGTGCGCACGTTGAGGGCGGGGCCGTCGGGAGCGATGGGCGGCACCACGTAGGTGGCGCGCGCCCGGCCCCCCGGCAGCATCGCGCAGCCCATTGCGTGCGCTTCGTCGCACCGCTTGCCCGACTGCTCGGCGATCTTGTTGATGATGCGGCGCAGGTGCTCCGCGTCGTCGAACTCCACGTCCGGTCGGTACTCGATGCGCCCCGCACGCTCCACGTACACGATGGGCGCGCGGAAAGGCAGCGCGGGATCGTCCAGGTCGACGCCGCCGCCGTTGACCATGATCTCCGTGACGGACTCGTCTTCGAGCAGCCTTTGGAGCGGCCCGTAGTGGAGGAAGTCGTCGATCATCGCGCGGGAAAGCTCCTCGAACTCGTACGGGGGAAGCGGCACGCCCGATTCGCGCGCGACCTCTTCCACGAGCCGGCGGATGAGCTCCTCGACCGCAGCGGGGCCGACGGCGTCGCCGCGCAACCGCACCGCAGCCTCGTCGCGCACGGCTCGCTTGATCGCGCGCTCAGTCGCCCTGTCCATCGTCGCCCACCTCCCCGAGCGCATCGTCTGCGGCTATGAGGACGAGGCTCACCCGTCCCGCGAACTGGGCTTCGCGCACCGCATCGGCCTCGCCGGGCGAAACCTCCACGGTGACGGAAGCGGATCCGCTCTGCACGCCGGTCGCATCGTCTCCGACCGCGAGAACCCGGGCCCTCTCGCATACCGTCTCGAGGAACGCCTCGCCTGCAGACGCGCCTTCCGCCGACACGATGCGCACGGCATCGTAGGGCCGCACGTGGCCCGCGAGCCCCGTCTCCACGTCCACTGCGAGCGTGACCGCCTGCATGCCCGCGCCCAGCTCGGAGGAAAGGCGATCGCCGCCAGCCCCCGTCACGAGCGACGAGGACAGCTGCGCCCCTGCGGGAATGTCGACGAGGGCGCGTCCGCCCGAGAGGCCCCCTTCGGCGCCGAGCGCTTCCGCTCCCAATGCCGAGGACGCCCGATAGGACGCGGGCACGTCTTGCACCTCGATGTCCTCGGCCGTGAGCGCATCGCCGGCGCGGATGTCCGCGGCCGCCACGAGCGTGGGAAGCGCTCCTGCGGTTGCGTGCTGCACGGCCGAGCGCGAAGCGGCGGCTGACCACACGCCGTACGACACCGACACCGCCGCCAATGCGACCGAGACGGCGACGATCGTCGCCAACCGTTTGACGCGCGGCGCGTCCTCCTTCCGCGGCCGAGCCTTCGCGGCGGGCTTCACGCGATCGCCCGCGACGGCCGGCATCGACGCCGTCGCCTGCACGCCCCCTCGAGGCGCCCCGAAGCCCGGTCGTCCTACCCCTCCGCCCGCCGCCGGCCCGTCCCCGTCCGTTCCGCATCGCGATGCCCGCGCCGCAAAGCCTCCGCCCCACGCCGCTGCATCGCCGCCGTTGCCGCCCATCACCATAGCCCGTTCCTCTCTCGTTATCGCCGGCACCGCGCCGGACTATTCCCGTTCTCCGCGCGACGCGGACCGCGCCGCTTCTGCAAGCTCCGCAGGAAAGGCATCGAGCGAGCTCAGCGCCTCGTACGACCAGGAAGTCGCATCCGCTCCCGCCGGATAGTCGTACCGGCCGCAACGCCTTTGCGCCGGGCGCCACACCCGCTCGCCGGCGTACGGCATCGCCGTCATCACCCGGTACGACGCGACCGGCAGCGTATCGATGCCGAAGCCGCGCGCGAACACCGTCGGCGAATCCTCCTCGAGCTGCATGCCGATGGCCCAGTGGCGCTCCGTCGAGGAAGCGCTCGCCTCCGGCGCTTCGTAGAACCATACGGACGCCTTCCCCCGAAACCCCGCGTCGCGCACGGTGCGGGCCACGCGGTCGGCCACCATGCGCCCCGGGTCGTCATCGTTTTTCGCCACGAGCGCGAACGATGCATCCATGCAGGCGGCGCGCGCGGCATCGAGCGCGTTTTCCTGACGCGCCTTCGCCGCGTAGGCGATGCCCTGGTCGACGGAGAACGCCACCACTGCGAACAGCACGAGCGCCGCCACCACCGCGAGCGGCACCATGGAACCGCGCTCGTCGCGGCGACCCCTCGCATTCATAACCCCTCCTGCCTGATCTCGATCACCCGGTCGTCCGTGAACGTGCACTGCACGTGCCGCTCGAGCACGCGCCCCGTCAGCCCGGGCAGATCCGCGATGGCCGGCAGCCGGTAGCGCACGTCGTACGACACCGCGACCATCGTCGCCCGCTCCTCGATCACGCCGCCGTCGCGCACGGGCCGCTCCCCATTCGTCTGCTCGCTCGTCCAGCAGACGCGCTCGACGTGCAGACGCTCGGGATCGAGCTGGGTCGATGCGCCGAGGATCCCTTCCTTGACGAACCGTTCCTTGTCCGCCGCCAGCTCGAAACCCGCGGCGTCGAGCTGGCGGCACGCGCGCGTGATCTCGGAAGACACCTGGCTCGCCGCAAGCGTCATGCCCGCCAGCTGCATGATCGAGAACAGAACCGCCAACAACAGCGGCATCGCGATCACGAACTGGACCACCTCGCTTCCCCGCTCGCCCTCCCTCACCACGCCCCTCCTTCCACCGTCTCGTCCGCAACGCCTCGAACCTGGGCGTGAAACGCGAACCGCCCCGCGCCTTCGCCCTCGCTCCCGCCCGACAACGCCGCCCCGAGCGGCGTGAGGTACTGGCCCGCCAGCTCGAGCGATACCTCGACGGGCCTCGACCGAGCGTGCGACGCACGCTCGTCGTACGCACCCGACGCATCGTTGTAGAACCGGTGCGCGTAGGCGCGATCCTCCACTTCCCCATAGCGGACCGACACGCTCAGCCGCAAGCCTTCGCGATCGAGCGCCGGCGCCGCGGCGTAAGCCGCCTCGCGCAGCTGCGACTCAGCGACGTCGCCCGCAGGACGCCCCGAAGCTTCGCGGCACGCCGCGTGCGCAGCATCGTCGAGCGCCATGGACAAAAACACCGAGCGTCCCAGATCGACCACGGCGAAGAGGAACAGGAGCAGCAGCGGCAACGCAACGACGAACGTCACGACGCTGCTGCCCCGCTCCGAGCGCCCTTTACGCCGCACCGGACGTGATTTTCGAGAACATGTCGGTCACCGAGGTTCCCGCTTTCGTGATGGCCGTCTGGATGTTGCCCTGCAGCAACAGCAGCGCGGCTCCCAGCCCTACCGCGAATCCCAGCACGATGACCGTCTGCACGATCTCGGAACCGCCGTCCTCTTCGCCCACCACGAGCCATGCCCGAGCCTTGCTCAGCTTTGCTGCCGCATCTTACCTCATCGTGTTCATACCTTGCTCCTTCTCGTCGATTCATCCCATACCGTGCAAGCTCGCCAGCGCGCCGCCGACCAGCCAAACCGCGAGAAACGGCGCCATCGGGATGCCGCTTCTCCACGACAGCCTCCCCGCGGCGATGCCCGCAAGCGAGAACGCTGCCGCGCCGCCGTAGCACAGCGCGGCTCCCACCGGCGTCGCCGCGCCGCTGACCAGCGAGAGCGCCGCCATGCATCGCACGTCGCCGTACCCCACCGGCGCGCGGCCCGCATGGCCGAACAGCCGGTTCGCCGCAAGGCAGCACAGCACCGCGATCGCAGCGAACGCACAGCCAGCCAGCACGCCGCGAAGCCCTGAGGTCGATGCCTGGAAGACGAGGCCCGCCGCCGCAAGGGCCGCGCAGGTTTCGAGCGGCACGATCCTCGCCCGCAGGTCGCAAACCGCGGCCACCGCCATCGCGACGGCTGCCGCCGCCAACGCCGCCCCCGGCCCCGGCGAGTTCGCCTGCCACACGATCGCGCAGCCCGCCGCCGCGCCCGCCAGCGCCAAGAGGCAGCGATGCCGACGCTTCGCGCGATACGAGCAGCGCGCTTCTTGATCGGATTCGCCGCGCGCCGGCTCGACGGCATCCACCGCGCACCCCGCCTCGACGAGCGCCCGCAACCGCTCGCGCGGCAGGCTTCCCGCCTGCGCGTCGCGCACCGTCTGCTCCCTCCACAATCCGAGCGACCCCTCGACTCCTGCCGCGCGCGGCGAAGGCTCCCGCTGGGGATGCGCCCGCTTGAACGCGCGGTACGTTGCGAGCGAATCCCACCACCACGCACGCGCACGACGATAGGCCCGTCCCAGGAGGACGGAGGCCAGCCAAGGCACGGCGAGCCCGCCTATCAGCCCGCCCGCGCACCCGGCCGCGACGACGAGGGCGACCGGGCCCGTCACGAGCAGCCTGCCGCGCTCGCCAGCACCCCGCCGCCCGCCGGGGCGTCGCGTGCATGGGTGCCGCGCAGAACGCGCTCGCGGCCAACCCCTTCCGCACGCACCGCGCCCTCGGGCTGAAACCGCACGACGAGCCCTCCTTCCCGGCCCGCCGATTCCACCGTGGGCGCGTACCCCGGCAGCTCGAAACGCACGGTCCACCCGGCCCCGTCGCGCGGGGGAGCGGCAGGGCGCTGTTTCGCCGGCGCGGAAGGCGCCTCCTCGCAACCGGCCCGACCCGGCACCAGATCGCCGCCCAGCCCCTCGGGGCGCATCGCCGGGCAGCGTCCGCCCGGAACCGCTTGCATCGCGCCCGATGCCGACGCCGCAACCGGCGCTGCAGCCGACATCGCCACCGGTGCCGCAACCGGCACAACCCCCGGCGCCGCAACCTTCGGCCGCGGCTCGGCCGGCTCCTCTCCATAGCGGTGCAGGCACCCGAAGCACACCTCGGCGTCGTCGAACGCACGAGCCCCGCATATTGGACACGTCTTCATTGCCTCTCTCCTTTCAGACAAACCACGCCCACGCGATCCCCTGCGGAAAACCATGGAGTCGCACAGGACGAGAACCGCTCGACCACCGCCTCGGCGTCCTTGTTGCGCAACCGCCGGAACGGCCCGACGTCGCGATGAGCCTCCAGCACGAGCCCCGCCGCATCCACGAACGCGATGTCGAGACGGTGTCGCATGCCCGCCGTGTGCACGTCGTTGCACGGAACGAACAGCAGCGCCTCGCCGTGCTCGGACGAGAACAGCAGCCCCCGCGCCCTGCGCACCGTGCGCGTGGCGAGCCGCAGGGGCCGCCCCGCCGGCGCATCGCTCCTTCGTTCGTCCACCGCCGTCACGCTCCTTCCTCCGTCGTGTACCGCACGACCACGCTCGTCCAGTCGCCCACGTCGATGCAGGCGACGAACATCCACCGATACCGACCCTTTTCCTTCACGAACGACCCCGTTCCCTCATGGCCGCTGCTCACGCCGCTCCATCCTTTTGCGCGCAGTTCCCCTTCAAGCGCGGCGAGCGTCTCCGCAGCCCCTCCGGCGCAGGAAAATCCCAACACGCCGTTGCGCTCGTCCGCCCGCACGTCGCATCGCCCCTCGAGTCGCAGCGCCTCGTCTTCGAAGCCCGCGGGAGGCCCGGCGTCGCTCGCCTCGGTCGGCGAGCGAGCCGCCTCGCGCAGCACGCCCGGACGGTCGGCCGACGCGAGCGCGAGCGCGACGACCAGCCCCGCGACGAGAGCGGCCGCGATCGCCCAAGCACGCCGGCGGCGGACGCCGATCGACGGCGCGCTCATAGCAGCACGCCCGGCTTGTAGCAGTCGACCGCGATGCTCGCCGCATGCGTCAACGGCGGCAGGGCGATCCCGAACACCGAGGAGCGCAGGCCCAAGCCGAACAGCGTAGGGTCATACTCCAAGGTGCCCGTGAACCGCGTGTGCCCGCCCGCGGTCCCCTCCACCGACACGCGCGCCTCCTCGTTCGCCGCATCGAACGCGGCAGCCAAGTCCGCTTGCACGAGGGCGACGCTTTGCTCGATGCCTTGACCGGAGGCGGGCGAGGTCGCATATACTCGCACCGCATCGCGGAAGGCGTCGTCGAACGCGGCGCACTCCGAGAAGAACGTGAGCGCGTTCACCGCGATGACCGCCACGACGATCAGCACGGGAAACGCCACCGCGAGCTCGACCGTCATCTGGCCCCGCTCGTCGCGCGCTTGCATCACTCCCATATCCTCACCCCTGTCACCTGCGCGTATACCCCGCGCAACGCGTCCGCCACCCGTTGCACCAGATCGGATGCCGCATCCTTCGCCGCCTGGGGCAGCGCGATGCGCACCGGGAACGACGGGCCGCCGTCCCAGAGCTCGATTTCGGCGATCTCGACGGTCCCGTCGAAGCCCTGGATGCCTTCGACCGCCTCGCCCTCCACCAACCCCACGATCGAGGAGAACACGTCGTTCGAGCCCAGCGGGTGCGCTATCGCCTGCTCCTTGAGAGAGAGCAGGCGCGCGCCGAACGCCCCTTTGTCCCGCGCGGCAACGTGCGCCGAATTCACCAGCACCGGCTTGAGCGCGTCGAGCTCGGCGGGCGCGAGTCCTGCGGCTCGCACGACCTCTCGCAACGTCCCCGCCGCCCACGCGCCCAAGCCGCTCGCCCCTGCGAGCGGCAGCTCGTCGAGCGACGTCGACACGGCCTCGTCGAGCGCTTCCTGGCCCCGTGCGTACGCGCCTAGGAGCCCCGACCAGCAATCGAGCACCGTGCCCAGCGCTCCCACGGCCGTCCCTCCCTGGTCCTTCACGCCGTCGAGCAGCGACGACACCACGGTGGCCCCCTCTTCGGAGGAATCGGCGACGAGCGTCGCGGCCGACACCGCGGCCCTCGCGCCAAGCGCGCCGCTGCCGCGCACGAACGAGCTGCCGAACCCGTCCGCCGCAGAGACGCTCCCCGTGTTCGCCACGAGCGCGACAACGCCGTAGCGCCCCGGAGGCTGCGCCGAGAGGCGCTTGCCCGCGACCTTGCCGAGCGCGTCTTTCACCTGGTCGAACAGGCCTCCTGCGCGCCGCTTCACCTCGCTTGCCAGCGGATCGAGCTTCGCGCGGGCCTTCTCGTAATCGTCGGCCGCCTTCGCGACGGCTTCGTAGTGGTACTCGAATCCGTTCTCGATAGACGACGAGGCGGCGGCCACCTTGCCCATGCTGGCTGCCGAGAATCCGCATTCCGGACACTCGGCGAACGACTCCGCCTCCGTCTGGGCGATCGACACGAGGCTGCCCGCCCCGGCCGCCGCAGGGCACCCGGCCCACGCATGGGCCGTGGCGCGCCCCGCCTCGTCCACCGTGCAGGGGTACGCAGCCTCCGTGTACAGCGCCGTCGCCCTCATCTCCGCTGTGTTCTTCGGAAGGTGCGGGAACGACGCGTCGAACGAGTCGTCGCTCTCGTGCACGTACCCGCGCCCTACCTCCTCGACCGCGAACGCGTAGAACCGCTTGCGCAGCGCCGAGCGCGCCTGCTCCTCCACCGAGCCGCCCTCCGGCGCCTCCGCAGCGAGGCGTCGCGGATAGTAGGCCTGCGCGCGCTTGAGCGCTACGGAGAACGACCAGGTATCCACGCTTCTGAACAGCGGGTTCTCCGCACCGTGCATGCCCGCCAACGTCGCCGCGCGCTCGTACATGCAGTAGGACGGGTCGAGGCCGCAGTCGTGCTCGAACGCGCGCAGCTTGGCCTCGTTGGCCCGTTCGGCGGCGCGCTCGGCCTCGTCTGCCGCCTGGCGCACCTCGTCGGCCTCGTCGCCCACCGCCGCGCCCACCTCCTCGAGCTCGGCGGCCCCGTCCACGGAGATCTCCTCTCCCGCAGCGGGCGTGAGCACGGCAAGCGCCACGTAGTTCGACGAGGAGCCGTTGTTCGCCGATGCCACCGACGCCGCGTTCGCTGCGGCGAGGAACGGCAGCAGCCGTTGCAGGCGATCGAGCCCGTCGGCCGCCTTCTCGGCGAACCGGTCGCGCGCCCGGGCCACGTCGCGCCCCGCTTTCAGCAACGTCTCGGACGCGGAAGCGGTGGCCGGCGTGCACAGCGCCGCCACGCCGAGGCCCGTCGCCACGAGGCTCGTCAACGACAGCGACAGCACCACGGCGTCGCACACCCGCACGACGATCATGAATTCGCCCACCTCGTTCTGAGCGGCCAGCGCCGCGGCATCGGCCACGTTCTGCACCTCCGACGACGCGGAGCCCACCCGGTACGCCTGCCCTGCCGAGAACACGAGCGCCAGCGTGATCAGCAGCGCCAGCACCATGCCGACCGTCGTCATGCCCTCTTCGTCCCGGAACGCATCGATCATCATGACGCCCACGCCCCGATCCACCCCGCCGGGTCGGACCCCGCTTCGGACGTGCGAACCCACGACGGCTGCGTCGGCTGCTCCGCCGTCACCCGCACCTCGAGGTTGCCGTTGCCGTTCACGATGCCGAGCAAGGCGCCCGCCGCATCGATCAACGGCAGCGGGCGCACTTCGTTCACGATGGTCACGCGGACGACGTCCGAACGCTCGTCGCCTTCGAGCCGGATGTCCCAGCTGCACGCGCCCTCGTGCACGTGGAAGCAGGAGACGGGCGGGACGGCCCCGAGCCGGTGGCGGATGAACGCCTCGCAGCTCTCGGCCATGTCGCCCGCAGCGGCCGTCCTCGTCGCGAGCAGGCGGCATCCCTCGGACGCCGCCGCCTGCATCACGAGGCGGTCGTACAGCAGCATGCCGGGCTGCATGAGCAGCAACAACCCGACGAACAGCACCGGCAGCAGAAACGCCGCCTCCACCGTCGCCTGACCCGACTCGCGCCTTCGCAGCATGCCCCCTCCTTCCTCTCTCCGTTCGCTAATACAGAAACACATCAGCCACCGACCCCGGCATCGCCATCTGGACGTGGTGCGAGGCCGACGAGAGCGCATGATCGACGAACATACCGGCCTCCAAGCCGCGCCACAGGGCGCCGCACGCGATCACCGCCGCCAGAAACGCTGCCGTGACCAGCGCGAACTCGATCGTCCCTTGGCCGCGTTCATCGGGAGCGCACGACGCGCTCCGTGCCAGGCTTTCGCTTACAGCCCGTTGATCCCTTCCGCGATGGCGTTCCACAGCTCTTGCAGCTTCGGCCGGAACACGGTGATCGCGATGATGGCGATCACCACCAGCACGCCCACGAGGATGGCGTATTCCGTCGTCCCCTGCCCATCCTCTCGATCGAGCGCTCGCCGAGCACGGCACGTCGCCCGCGCCATCCATCTCCAATACGCTTCCATGCGCAAACCTCCTCATCTCATAACCCTTCCATCAGCTCGAGCAGCACTGGCCCCAGCACGAGCAGCAGCATGGCCGGAAGGATGAGCGTGCCGGTGGGCACCATCATCTTCACCGGAGCCTTCGCCACCTGCTCCTCCACCTGCGCACGGTGCACCGCGCGCGCCTCGGCCGCAGCCGACTCCAGCCCCTCGGCCAACGACGAGCCGAAGCGCAGCGAGCGCACCATGCCCTCCACGACGCGCGCGAACAGCGGCGAGTCGTACGAGGCGGCCAGGTCGCGCAGCGCGTCCTCGCGATTCGTCAGCCCCAACGACCAGGCACGTTGAGCGCCCGCGCACGCACGCGCCAGCTCCGACGCGAAGTGCGACCCGTACAGCGCGAACCCGCGGTCGAACGACAGGCCGCTGCGCAAGCCGAGCGTCACCACCTCGAGCATCTCCGAAAGGTCGCGCTCGAGCCCGTCGGCCCGCATGCGGCGCGCCCGTTTCACGGCCCGGGGCATCGCGAGCGCGCCGGCCGCCGCCCCGGCGAGCGCGCCGAGCACGGCGAGCTCCGTGGACAGCACCGCGCCCACGAGCGCGCCCACGAGCACTCCGGCGCACGTCAGGCGCACCGCAGCTTCGCAAAACCCTTCCGCCGATACGACGCGCTCCAAGCCTGCCTGCTTCGCGTGCCGGGAAAACCACCTTCGAGCTCGCAAGAGCCGCAGGCGGCCGGCCAGCGAATCGGTCGCGCCGAGGGCGAGCCTCTGGCTGAGCCCTGCCGCGTACCGCACGAGGCGGGGCTCTCCGCCTGTGGGTTCTCCGTGCGCGCCGGATGCGGCCGCCGCCCGGCGCAACCGCTCGCGCCGCGTTGCGGCAGCCCGCCGCCGCAGCAGCGCGGCGCCCGCCAGCCCGCCGGCCGCCCCGGCGGCCGCCATGGCCGCCGCAACCAGCAACGGTGCCTGCGCATACCCCATCACCCCACCTCCACGGCCAGCATGCGGCGCACCGCCGCGATGCCCGCCGCCTGCATGCCCAACGCCAGCACGAGCAGCGCAATCCCCAGCGGGCTCTCGAAGAACGGCGCGAGGAACCCTTCGCTCACCAGCGAGAACACCGCTATGAGCACGAAGGGCAGCACGCTCACCACCCGCGCCGACAGCTTCGCCTGCGCCGTCTGCACGCGCAGCGCGCGCCGCAGCCCGATCTCGTTCTCCACCGTGTCGCGCGCGGCGTCGAGCACCTGCTTCATGCTGCCGCCCGCCTGGTGCTGCACGTCGAGCGCGACGGCGACGAACGCCAGCTCGGCCACCGTCGAGCCGTCCCGCAGCACGGCGAGGGCCTGCTCGGCGCTGCCGCCGGTCTCCATCCGATGCGCCGCGCGGGCGAACAGCGACCCGAGCGGCCCCTTCACCTCCCCTGCCACCTGCTGAAACGTCTGCAGCAGCGACAATCCCGACTGGAAGCACACGCCCATCGAGCGCAACGCGTCGGGAATGCCCTCGCGCAGGGCATCGCGCCGCTTGTCCTGCACCGTGCGCAGCCAGACGACCGCGCACGCGCACAAACACGCGACGACGGCGATCCCGCACACGGGCGAGCGCGACAACGCGCACGCGCCCAAGCCGACGACGGCAAGCGCCGCAACGCACGCCGACAGCAGCGATTCCTCCGTCGTCATCAGGCCGTGCGCGTCAGCCACCCGTACCGCTTCCCGCACGAGCACCGCGAGCTTCCGATTGCCCAGGAGCGCCCGCGCAACCGGAAGCATCCCGCGCACCCCGTTGCGCAGCAGCCAGGCGATCCTACCCGGGCGGATCTCCGCATCGACGGCGATCGCCGCAGGTCGGCGGCGTGAACGGCTCGTCAGCGACACGCTCGCCGCCGTCCCGCAGCCGAACGCGGCAAACGCGCCTACGCCGGCGAGCACGAGCTGCGCTTCCATCGCTCCACCTCCTCGAACCCGGCCACGCCCTTCTCCGCCACCTCGTCGATCCACGACGGGAGCGCCGCCCACCGGCCCGCAGGCGCCGCGACGCCCCGCGCGAACAGCGCACGGACCGTGCAGCAGCGCTTCTCGCCGTCGTACGCGAGCTCGGCCACGTCCGAGACGAACCGCGATCCGTCCAACGCGCGAGCCGTCTGCACGACCACGTCGAAGGCGCTGGCCACGTTCGACTCGATGACGTCCACGGGCAAGTCCACCGCGTAGCGCACCATCGTCGCAAGGCGCGACACCACGTCGGACGGAGAGTTCGCGTGCAGCGTGGTCAGCGAGCCGTCGTGGCCGGTGTTCATGGCCTGCAGCATATCGAGCGCCTCGGCACCGCGGCACTCGCCCACCACGATGCGGTCGGGGCGCATGCGCAGCGCGTTGATCACGAGGTCGCGGATGGTCACCTCCCCCGTGCCCTCCGCGTTCCGGGGCCGCGCTTCCAGGCGCACGACGTGCGGATGCTCCAGGAACCGCAGCTCGGCCGAATCCTCGATGGTGATGATGCGCTCCGACGGCGACAGCTCGCACGACAGCGCGTTGAGCAGCGTGGTCTTGCCGCTGCCCGTGCCGCCCGACACGGCGATGCTCTTGCGCGTGCGAACCGCCCACACGAGAAACGTTCGCATCGTATCGTCGAACGACCCCGTCGCCTGCATGTCGTCCAAGGTCATCACCCGTTTCGCGAACTTTCGGACGGTCATCACGGGGCCGTCGAGCGCAAGGGGCGGGATGATCACGTGCACGCGGTGGCCTTCGGGCAGCCGCGCGTTCACCATGGGCGACGCCTCGTCGACGCGGCGCCCGAGCGGCCCCAGCACGCGGTCGATGAGCGCGCGCAGCTGCCCCTCGTCGGCGAAGCGCTGCTCGCTGCGGCACAGGCGCCCGTCGCGCTCGAAGAACACGTCGGAGGGTCCGTTCACCATGACCTCGGTGACCGACTCGTCGGCCAGCAACGGCTCGAGCGGGCCGAAGCCGAACACCGTGTCGATGAGATCGTCGGTCAGGCGCTGCCGCTCCCGTTCGGAAACGCCCGCCCAGGCGGCGCCCTCGAACGCCTGGCGACAGGCGCTTTTCAGCTCGTTGCGGGCACGGCTGGGCTGCTGCGCCATGATGGCGGCGATCTCGTCGATGGACACGAACGCCTGAATGTGCTCCTTGAGCTGCTCGAGCGCCCCGTCGCCTGGCGCGGGGGCGAGCGACGGCGCATCGTCGACGTCGCGCACGCGGCTCATGAGAGACATGCCGCCTCCTTCCTCCTGCGGCGCGGCCGCTTGTTCATCGGCAGGCGGAACCCCGTCGCGCGCGGCGACCCGTCCTCCGGTTGCGGCACCGCGCGCCCGCCGGCAGGCAACACGGACGCCAGCACCTGCTCAAGGCTCGCGCACAGATCGTTCTTCGATGCGAGCAGCTCGAACGGCAGGCCCGAACCCAGCAGCTCCTCCACGTCCCCGCCGCCGTCCTTGAGCTCGAACACGTGGGCGCCGCGCAGCGCGCACGACACGTCGATGGACGTGAACAGCGCGTTCTTCGCGCACCGGTTGAGGGCGTACAGGAAGGGGCCAGTCGCGATGCCGCACCGCGCGCACAAATCGAGCGCGTGTTGGCAGGCACGTAACGACGACGGACGCTGGTCGACGAGGAACAGGGCCTTCGAGCTGCGCTCGAGCAGCAGGGCGTGTTGCTCGGCCCAGGCGGCGCCCGTGTTCGCCACCACCACGTCGAAGCGGGCCATCAGCTGGTCGAGCAGCTGCGGAGCCTGCCCGACGACGGCCTCGCTGTCCTCGAGGCGGCGCGGCGCGGCCAAAAGCGCCGGTTGCCGCCCGTCGGAGCGCAGCTGGTCGAGGCGCGCCGGCGCGGCCAGCACGTCGTCGACGGTCAGCGGGTCCTGCGCGCCCATGAGCGCCGGGACGTCGCCGAATTGCAGGTCGAAATCGAGCAGCAGGGTGTTGAAGCCCATCCGCTGCGCGACGAGCGCCGAAAGCACGGCCACCGTGCTCTTGCCCGCGCCGCCGCTCCCGCTGACCACGGGCAGCAGGAACCCGGCATGCGCCCGCGGGCGACGATCCTCGAGCTGCGCCGACCGAGGCGCGGGAGCGGGCGCGGGCCCCGGGACGGGTCGCGCGACCGGAGCGGACGCAGTCGCGGGCGCATGGGCCTGCGGCGCCGTCGTCGGCCACGGGCACGCGTAGGCCTGCTTGCGGCGCGCGTAGCGATCGGCCAGCGCCTGGCGCGTGAGGGAGGCGTCGATGCCCGTGGCGCTCACCCTGCTCTTGAGCGAACCCGTGTCCTCGAACGCCAGCATGCACACGCAGCGGTCGCTGCGGTCCCGCTTGAGCGTTGCCGCCAGGTTGATAGGCGCCACGTCGTCGCTCGACGCCACCCACACCTCGTCCACCAGGCGATCCGCGCGCAGGAACCGGCGCGCTTCCTCGGCGGAGGAGAAGAGGCGAAGCCACCCTTGAGCCGCCAGGTTCTCGCCTGCCAGCCCGATGGCCTCGGGATGCTGCAAGCTCATCGCGTCGGCGCACAGCGCCACCAAAGATCCGCTCATCGCTCCCCCTCGCTTCCCGGCAACGTGAAGTACAGCTCGGTTTTCTGCGCCGCCGCGACGATTTCCTGCACCGACTCGGGCGCGACGGCCACGGTGATCCACGAGACTTTCGCATCGGATGCCGACCCCTGCGTGCTCGCGCTCGTGGCCAGCACGAGCACGCCGCTTGCCAGCACGTCGGTCGACGTGCCGCCGGTGGCGTACATGTCCACCTGCGAGCCGGCCGCGACGGCGCCGCCCACCGCCTGCACGTCCTTCGCCGGAACGCTCACCGCCGTCAAGCCCTCGGGCACGTCGAGGCGGTTGCCCGCTTCGCGAAAACGCCGCCCCGACAGCACCTCGCCCGCGAGGATCGTCGACGACGCCTTCCTCCCCACCACGTCGTCGGCCGACCGAAACGCCTCGGCGGGCAGCAGGTCGGCCACCCACAAACGCGTCTCCACCGCACCCGCATCCACCGATTCGCCCGCCGCGATATCGCGTTTCGCCACGCACACTTCCAGTTGCTCGCCCCCGTAGCGCGCCAACGCCTCCGCCCGCGCCGCATCGGCTTCGCCGCGCACGCCCTGGGTGTATGCAAGCACGCATGCCGCGCACGCCAACCCGCAGGCAATGCCGACGATCGTTGTTCTGCTCCGCTTCATATCGTCCTCTCCGCCGTTTTCCCTCCTTTCAGTATGACCAGCTCATCTCACGTTTCGATGGCACAGTTCACCATGAAAAACCGTCTGGACCTTGCGCGTTTACGACGCCGATCCAACGCCGATTCCACGTTTCGTGCCACCCGTTCCAATGCGCATTGCACGTGCTGCGCCACAAAATCCCACGCCGTTCCAGCGCGTCTTGTCGCGCCGGGGCGAGAGATGAGGCTTTCCTGGGGATTCGTTGCGCGAATGCGTCTTCTATGCGAGAATGAATGCTCGCTGCACGGCGCGTGAAATGCGGCGACAAAACGGGCGATTGGCGCAGCGGGAGCGCAGGTCCCTTACAAGGACAAGGTCGGGGGTTCAAATCCCTCATCGCCCACCACGGCAAGCAAAAGGGGCCGTCGGATGTTCCGACGGCCCCTTTTTTCGCAGTCGCACACGAACGAATGTTTCACGTGAAACATCGAGCGTCGAGGCGCTTTCAAGCCGCGCCGCCCTCGTCGCAAACCGGGACGACACCTTACCGCCCGGCTTGCGCACGTTTTTCGCCTCAATGTTGCGCTTCGAGCGGGTTGCGGGCGCATCGATTCTCGTGACCTGGGAAAATGCCGCGCCGGGTCAGCCGGCGGCGTGCGAAGCTCCTTCCGGAAAGGCTCCGACGCAACATTTGGGAGCAAACTGTGCAAAACGGAGGAGAAAGGGGGCGGAAACGAGCGCCTCTCACGAAACATCCGAAGCGCGGCAAGGCAGCGGGTGGTGCGACGCGCGGCCACCCCGCTCCACGCATACGCTCGCGACGCGCAGTCGCCTCTCCCCACGCCCCACGCATACGCTCGCGGCGCGCGGCCACCTCTCCCCACGCTCCACGCACACGCTCGCGGCGCAACGCGCGGCCCCCGCCCGCTGCTACTTGCGGCCCTTCGGAGCCCAGTCTCTCATGCCGGGGATGGCACCGCCGGCCACTTCCCAGAGGTACAGGCTGGCCACCGAGCCGTACGGCGCGTAGCGGCGGCGGTACTTCGCGAACAGCTCGGGCGTGATGCGCCGATGGTGGTACACCATGCGCAAGCCGCGCTGGATGGCCAGGTCGCCCCAGCTCAGGATGTTAGGACGTTGCATCGAGAACGTCATGAGCATCTCGGCCGTCCACACGCCGATGCCCGGCAGCGCCGAGAGGACGCGGCACACCTCGTCGTCGGGCAGCTCGGCCAACCCGTCGAGGTCCACCTCGCCGGACAGCACGCGCTCGGCCGCCCCCTTGATGTAGCTCACCTTGCGAAACGAGATGCCCACCCGCTGCAGCTCCTCGTCGGGACAGGCGGCCATCGTTTCAGGCGTCACCTCGCCGAACGCCTCGAGCACGCGATTCCAGATAGTGATCTGGGCTTTCGTCGAAATCTGCTGGCCCACGATGCAGTTCACGAGCGCGGCGAACAGGTCGGGATGCACCTCGCGTTCGATATGCCCGATAGCCGCCATCACCTCGGCCAGCTTGGGATCGCGCGCGGCGAGGTACGCGACCTCTTCTTCGCCGTATTCGAACACCGCCATGCCGGGCCCCTCTCGTCGCCACGCCTCGTTTCGCCCCAGTATAACGAAAGACCCGGCCGAGGGAGGGGCCGGGTCTTCGATAATCTCGAGGCGGGAAGGGAGGGAGGTATCCCGCCTCAAGCGGATATGCTCGCTTGGCTACTTCGTGCTGCGCTCGCGCAGCTCATGGCAGGTGCCGCATTCGTACACGCCGCGGTGGTGGCACTGGGCGCAGTACTTCTTGGCATCCTTCTGCAGGTCCTTCGAGTGGTTGTTGTGGCAGTCGGTGCACGTAGCCGGGTTCTCCTCGTGCTTCTCGCCCGCCGGGCGCTCGTGGGGGTTCACCGTCGTGCCGTTGTCGTCGGTGAGCGCCGTGGAGTCCGCGGTCTTCGCGGCCATGTCCTCGAGCGTGCCGTGGCACGACTCGCACGTGGCCGGGTCCACCGTGACCATCGTCGGCTTCGAGGCCGGCTTGTCGCCGAACTTCACGTCGGCGTGCGCGGTCGAAAGCTCGCTCTCGGCGGTATGGCACTGGGCGCACGTCACGCCTTCTGCCTTATGCGCCGTGCCCTGCGGGCAGGCTGCATCGGTCTCGGACTCGGCTTCGGTGGTATGGCACATCGAGCAGTCGGAATCCATGGTCCAGTTCACGGGCTGGCCGTCCATGGCCGAGGCGCCGAAGCCCGAGCCCGAGCCGGAGCCCTCTGCCTGCTGCCCGGACTCGGCCGGTGCGTCGGATTCCGCCTTCGGCGCGCAGCCCGCGAGCGTCCACATCGCGGCCGTGAGCGCGAGGACGACGCCGAGGACGGCGAGCACGACGAGGCGCCGGTCGGCGGTGTGTGCTTGCACGGTCATGCGCTTCTCCTATCAATCTCGTCTTGCGGTTGTCGGGCGGTTTCCCGCCCCCGAGCCCGCCGAGGAACGGCGGGCCGAAGGTCGGCGGTTTCCCGCCGGGGTGCGCCCGCCGGGGGAGCGGCGGGCGCAGGGGGTAGATTCGCACCCGGCGCCACTGGGGAGAGGGACGCCGGATCGATCATCGATACGGATCCGCTACTTCGCGTCCCAGGCCTCGAGGCCTGCGGCGTGACGAGCGGAAATGCGGCCCCACACCTGGTTCTCGGCGTTGTTGCCGCCGGTGATGCCGTAGCTGTGGCTCTGGAAGTTGCCGAAGCAGCCCGCCGCGTACAGGCGCGGGATGGGGTTCTGAGCCGGGTCGAGCACCTGGCCGTGCTCGTTCTTCATCGGGCCGCCCAGCGTGGAGCAGGAGCCGGGGTAGATGGAGATGGCGTAGTAAGGGCCTTCGTCCAGCGCGACGAGGGTCTTCTCGGCGCGGTCGAAGCGCGCGTCCTTCTTGGCCTCGCAGAACGCCTGGTACTCGTCGAAGGTGGCCTTCAGCGTGTCCACGTCCATCCAGTGGTCGAAGTCCTTGATCTTCTTGCCCAGCTCCTCGAGCGTGTCGCCCTTGAGGATCCAGCCCTTGTCGAGCTCGGCCTTGTTGTCCTGGCTCCAGCCGTCCCACGCGCGGATGGAATCCGGCAGGTCGGACGCGAAGTTGCCGCACTCGAAGGAGTCGCCCTGGCTCGTGGACATCTTGCCGGCGTCGAAGCAGCTCTGGTCGAAGATGCACCACGACGGGATGCGGTCGTAGTCGTCGATGGCGTCGTCGAAGTGCAGCAGCGTGTGCCAGCCGTTGTGCGGCGAGCCCATGCTGTTCTCGTTGACGTAGCGCTTGCCCAGGCGGTTCACGTTGAAGTAGCTGAAGCCGGGCATGAAGTACAGGATGGAGAAGTCGTTCTCGGGGTCGCGCGTCCACATGGAGTACATGGAGATCGCCATGTCCATGTGCCACAGCTTCGCTCCCACGTCCTCGACCATCTTGATGCCGTCGCCCGTGTTGTACTGCCAGCCCTCGAACTTGAAGGGATAGCACTTGAGGTACTCGTTCTTGAGGTCCTCGTTGAACTCGAAGCCGCCCAGCGTCAGGATGACGCCCTTGCGGGCCTTCACGGTCTTCTCCTCGGAGCCGATCATCGTGTACGCGCCGACGATCTCCTTGGTCTCCGGGTTCTGGATGAGGCGCTCGTCATGGCAGTCGAACATGACCTGCACGCCCAGCTTCTCGCGCTGCGCGTCCAGCTCGTGGAACGACAGCATGCCGAAGCCGTCGACGGAGGACAGCTTGCAGGAGCCCTCGTAGGCGTTGTCGTCCAGGAAGTAGTACTCGGGGATGGCGCCGGCCAGCGCGACCTCGGACACCTCGTAGGTCATGCCGTACTTGTCGGCGTACTCGGTGTTGCGGGCGCACTCGTTCACCCAGGCGTCGATCATCGGCTCAGGCGTCTTGCCGTGCGTGAAGGCCTTGATGTACTTCGCGAAGCGGTCCTTCTCGCTCTCCTCGACGATGGTCCACTCGCCGTTGTTGATGGAGCTGTTTCCGCCGCCGCGCTCGGGAGCCTTCTCCAGCACGATGACTTCCTGGCCGCACTCGTCGGCGCCGATGAGGGACGCCCACATGCCCGCGCCGCCGTAGCCGATGACCAAGAGATCGCACTCGTAGTCCCAGCTCTTCGGCATCCAATCGCCCGAAGCCGCGCCCGTCGAGCCCGACGCGCAGCCGGCCAGCGCGGCGGAGCCCGCCACGGCGGCGGCAGCGACGCCCGCACCCTTCAGGAACGAACGACGGGAAACTCCGCCTTCCATGCCTTTGCTCATAGTGTTCCTTCCTCCTACTCGGATGAATGCCCCTCCTTCGAAGCATCCGTTCTTGCCTTTCTCACCCTACGCTTCCGTCGGAGCGGGCACATCTGACGAGCAGTCTGATTTTCAGCACGGCATCTGACGTTGGATAGGATTTTCCAGGTCAGCCACCTATCGGATGCTCCATCCGATTTGATCAACGTTTGAAATTGCGTATGATGATTCCTATAGTTTTTGTTGCAGACGGGAGGGAGCCGCGCCCAAGCGCGGCCCGTGGCATGGACGCTGGGGAGAGATGCACATGCAGTACGGCACCAACAAAGGTGAGGGCATCGGCGCGCTGTCGGCCGATGCGACCGAAGGGGCTACCGATGCCGAACGCGATTCGCGCACGCTCGACTACCTGATAACCGTTATCGGATTCGGCCTGTGCCGTGCGTGGATCGTCTTCTGCCTGGGCGCGCCGCTCATCGCCGGGGCCGCGTCTTCGTTCACGTGGGCCTATTTGCTGTTCGGCGCACTGAGCGCACTCGCCGTGTCCTTCATAGTGAATCGCAGCGGCAAGCGCGAGGGTGTCGTGCGCGTCGCGCTGTTCCGCCTCACGCCCGTCGCCCTTGCGACCAGCGGCGTGGTCATCCCTCTCGCGCTGACCACGGACAGCGCCCCGCTCATGGTGGCCGGGCTCGTCCTCGGCGGCCTGGGCGCCGGACCGTTGCAGGTGCTGTGGGGCGACCGTTTCGCACGGCACGCCACCAACTTCGCCGCGTTCGCCTCGCCTATGGCAGCCGTCGTCACCGCGCTCGTGGCCGGCATGTCGAGCGACCACACGAGCTTCATCGGGTTCGCGGTGATCCCCCTGCTGTCGTTCGGCCTGCTGCTGTTCGAAGCGAACCGTACCGGATTGTCCTGGAGCGACCTGGCGCGGAAGCCGCGCGAGGCGAAGACCGCCGAGCTGGCCGGCCCGAGCGATGCGATGCGTGCGGGCGACGAGAGCAACCGGGACGAGCGCGGCATGAAGTTCGGCGTGGGCAAGCTCATGTTCTCCATCATGACGTTCTCGTTCCTCTGCCGGCTCTTCGATGCCATGCCGTCGCACGCCGACCCGTTCTCCTTCATCGGCGGGAGCGCCATCTTCGCGCTCATCGTGGTGGGCGTGGTGTTCCTCGTCATCGTGGCGAAGCTGGGCGACCGCTTCAACGCCGCGCTCACCTACCGGTTGTCGCTGCCCATCATGGTGGCGGGATTCGTGGCCATCGCACTGTTCTTCGACACGCATGCGGCGGTGTCCATCCTGCTGATCAACGTGGGATACGAGTTCTTCGACATCCTCACCTGGGTGCTGTTCGTGGACGTGTCGCGCAGGAAAAACGAGAACGCCCTGCACATCTTCGGGCTGGGCGTGGCGTTCATGTTCGCGGGCATGGGCGTGGGCACGATGGCGGGAAAGGCGTGCGACGCGATGATCGCCAGCGGCGACGTGCAGATTTCCGTCGTGGCCATGCTGGCCACGCTGTGCCTCGTGGTGGTGGCGTTCATGGTGCTGCCCGAGGGCGTGGTGTCGCAGCTTTCGCAGACGATGCGCACGAACCGCAAGGAGAAGGAAGCCGAGGAAGAGCCCGCCGTCGCCGTCGCGGACGCACGCGCAGGGCGGCTCGAGCAGCACTGCGCGTGCGTGGCGCGGGACTACGGCCTGACGCCGCGCGAGAGCGAGGTCATCGTGCTGCTGGCCTACGGCCGCACGCTGTCCATCATCGCCCGCGACCTGCAGATAGCAAAGGGAACCGCCCGCACCCACATCGAGAACATCTACCGCAAGCTCGACGTCCACAAGCAGCAAGAGCTGATCGACTTGGTGGAGACGTACGAGTAAGGGGCGCCTGCGCGCCCGATGAGACGGAGGGACGGGGGTAATGTCTCATCCTGCAGGATGAGACATTACCCCCGTCCCTCCGTCTCATCCTCGCTTGCGCTATTCGGCGGGCTGACCCTCTTCATGCTCCGCCGCTGCGGCGGCTTCGCGTTCGGCCTTCTCGCGCTCCAGCTCTTCGAGCACTTCCTTTGGGGTTTTCGGACGGGGCAGCTCGTGCGAGATCGCCTCGGCCAAAGCTTCCTCATCTGCGCCTTCGATGGCGATGCCCTTGATCACGTCGCCGATCGTCAGCTCTTGCATCGCGTCGAGGCCATCGACGACCTGGCCGAACACGGTGAACTTGTCGTCGAATTCAGGCTGCTCCGACAGCGAGAAGTAGAACTGGCAGCTCCCCGAGTTCGGGTCGGACTTGTGCGCCATGCAGAGGCTGCCCAGCACATGCTTGTTGTTCGGGTTGGCCTCCCATTCGTCGACGATGGTGTAGCGCGCGTCGCCCGTGCCGGGATGGATGCCGCGAATCACGCCGCGCGCTGCGGCGTCCACCTGCGCCGGGCCCAGCGTGCGCGTCGTCGGGCAGCCGCCCAGCACGACGGAGCCGGGCTTGTGCGCATGGAATTTCAGCTTGTCGTAGAAGCCGCGCGCCGCCAGCTCGATGAAGTTGCCCACGGTCACGGGCGCGTCCTTGCCGGCCAGCTGCACGCGGATCGTGCCGCGCGACGTCTCGATGACGGCGACCTCGTTGCCGTTGGGTTGGTAGTGCGGGGTGTATACGGGCAAGACGATTCGTCCCATGGATGCCTCCTTGTATCGCTCGAATCTAGTGCATCCCCCATGATACCCGCGGCGCGTTTCTCCGCATCAGATGGAGCATCGTATTTCTATCGGAGCCCCGCGCCACGTACGCCCACGCGCGCGTGGTCGCCCGAAAAACGAGGAAAGCGGCCGAGAAGTTCGTGTTTCGGCCGACGATGCGCACGGCGATCGCCGATACGCTTCGACGTGAAAAGGGGTATCATCGGATGACCGAGACAGAAGAGAGGAATCGCCATGCCGTCGATCGTTCGCGCCGTGTATTTCAGCCCCACGCACACCACCAGGACCATCGTGCAGGAGGTGGCGAGCGCACTGGCCGCACCGCTGGAAGCTTCCGTCGAAACCGCGGACCTCACGTTGCCGCGGCGGCGTCCGGCCGACGTTTCGTGCGGGGCCGACGACGTGCTCGTGTTCGGGTTCCCCGTGTACGCCGGGCGTGTGCCCGTGCTGCTGCACGACGAGTTCGCGCATCTGGAAGGGCGCGGGACGCCGGCCGTGATCGTGGGGCTGTACGGCAACCGCGACTTCGACGACGCGCTGCTGGAAGCCGCCGACCTGCTGGGCGAGCGCGGATTCAACGTGGTCGCCGCAGGAGCGTTCGTCGGAGAGCACTCGCTCACGGCGCGCGTGGGAGCCGGCCGCCCCGACGCCGACGACGTCGCCGCGGCGCAGCGCTTCGGCGCGGAACTGGGAGAGCGCCTGGCGCGCGCACGCGAGCTCCCCGCGCCCGCCATCAAGGGCAACCGCCCCTACAAGGAGCTCAAGCCCGGCGCCGACGTGCGCCCGATCACCTCTGACGCGTGCACGAGCTGCGGCATCTGCGTCGCGCGCTGCCCGCTCGGCATCATCCACGAAGACGACCCCGCGCTCGTCGACGCCGGATGCCTTCATTGCTGCGCGTGCGTCAAGAGCTGCCCCGAGGACGCGAAACGCTTCTCGAGCGAGTCTACCGACCGAGTGATAGCCATGCTGGAATCGACGTGCCTCGAACGCAAGGAGCCCGAGCTGTTCTGGTAGGGCGCACGTCTGCGCGAGCGCAGCGCACCATCGGCGCCGCTGCGCTCGCAGACGCGAGGCGTCCCGCTAGTCGATCAGCGCTTCGCCCAGCACCGAGTCGAATCGAACCGACGTGCCGTCGGCGTAGGCTACGTTCCACACGCGGTAGTCGAGATGATCGGGCACGCCGCCGCCTTCGAGCGCGCAGCCCTCACCAGACGTGTCCACGTCGTCGCCTGCGCGGCCGCCGACCTCGACCGCTTCCGCCTCCACCGCGAAGTCGCCGGCATCGACGTCGGCCGCGCGATCCTCGGCTGCGATGTCCGACGGGTCGACGCCTTGGCGCAGCGCCGCCTCGGCCTCGGCTACGGCTTCGGCAAGCTCGCTGTCCGTCGGCGCGTCGCGCTTCGATTGCGAGCCCTGCAGCTCGCCGGTCCACCCCTCCCCCGTCGCAAGATCCACCTCTTCCGAATAGCGGTCGACTTCCTGCAAGACGGGTCGATGCTCGGCCTCGTACTGCTGCGCTTCCAGGTACTCGGCGCGATGGGCGTCGGCGCGCTGCGCCTCGATGCTGGCGCATGCGGGGATTCGGATGGCGGCGATAGCGTCCGCGCCGAACGCGCCTCCCACGAGCAGCTGACGCGCACGGGCGACGAATCCGGCCGCCTCGGGCGGGATGGAGGAGTCCTTCATGCGAATGGCGATGACCGGCCCCGTGCCGAACTTCACTTCGGCCCACGCGAACGGCACCGGCTGCTCGCCGTTGTTCTCGCGAGCGTCGTTCTCGCGCGCCACGAGCGCCGATGTTTCGGCGAACTCCTCGTCGAGCCAGGTGGTAAGCGCGTCGCGCCACAACGGATCGTCGTCGGCCTCGGCGGTCACCGCATCGTCGCCCAGGTCGAACCGCAGCACGTTGGCACGC
The DNA here is from genome assembly GCF_900184265.1 of Eggerthella timonensis. Taxonomy (NCBI): domain Bacteria; kingdom Bacillati; phylum Actinomycetota; class Coriobacteriia; order Eggerthellales; family Eggerthellaceae; genus Eggerthella; species Eggerthella timonensis. The sequence continues at coordinate 1,255,514 of NZ_FXXA01000002.1, read as the reverse complement.
TGCGAGCCCTTCGCGGCGCGCACCACGTCGGTGGGGGCGACGGCCGTGAAGCGGCGCGCCATCTCGACGCTGTCGCCGCCCTGATAGCTGTCCTCGTCGAGGACGATATGCAGTTGCACGGGAGGATGGATCGATGCGGGCATAGTGATTCCTTTCGACGCGCGCCGAGCGCGGGCATCCGAGGGCGGGCGCGGCGCTTCGGCGGAATGTTCAGTATCCGGGCATTGTCGCCCACGCCAACCGTCTCGCACCTGGCCGCGCCCGCCCGTTGCGCAATCGTTGCGCCCCCTTAACGCGGGAGACGCAGGCGCAATCGTCGGGATGAGACAAAGGGACGGGGTAAATGTCTCATTAAGAGACAACGGGACGGGGTTGCCGTCTCGCTTCTGCCCCGTCGTAGCCGCGAAGCGGGAATCGCTGCCGCTTATGCAACTTTTTCGACTTTGTGGCAAAGTGGGCGGCGTGCCACCAGGGGTTTTGTCTCCCCTGATTCCCGCCTCCCGCCGACTCGGCGAACAACGGCAGTGAAACGCCTGATGAGGGGATCATGCGCAGAAGCCAGTTTGCCATAAAGTCGAAAAAGTTGCAGAGATGCCGCCAGATGCCGCTTTCGAGGCGTGCGTCGATCGAAGCGGTTGCGTCGCACGCGAGGCGGACGACGCGAAGGGGCGCGAACGAGACAAAACCTCCGTCCCTTTGTCTCATTGCAGAAAAGCCGCCGCCCCAGGGAGGGAGGGGCGGCGGCTCGTCGATGAGGGCCGGGGGCCGCGGGAGGCGGCACCCGGGAGGAATGGCTTAGATGTCGAGGCTGGGGATCTTCGCGTCGGCGTCGCCGCCGGCGGCGTTGATGCCGGCGATACGGCCGAAGGTCACGCAGCGGCCGTGCCCGATGCCCGGCACGTAGGTGGGATAGTCGCCCGCGCCGAAGAACTCGCCGGCGGCCGAGCCGCACACGTACAGGCCCTCGATCGGCTTATCCTCGGCGTCGAGCACCTGGCAGTCGGTGTTCGTGCGCAGGCCGCCGCACATGGTGAGCAGGCTGGCCACCAGCTTGCCGGCGTAGAACGGCGGATCCTGCACCTTGCCCATCACTTCGGGGCGCTTGCCGAAGTCGAGGTCCTTACCCAGGTCGCACAGCTCGTTGTAGCGGGCGACCGTGGCCTCGAGGTTCTCGGGCGGCACGCCCATCTTCTCGGCGAGCTGCTTCAGCGAATCGGCCTTCAGCGTCTGGCCGCTCTCGACCTCGCCCTCGAGCACGATCTGCTGCGCCTCCAGGTTGTACTCGCCGCCCACGGGCTGCGTGAGCTGACCCCACTGCAAACCGCCGCCGAGGCCGGCGTCCATCTGGGCCTTCACCTGCTCGAGGCCGTGGGAGTCGTAGATGGTCCAGGCGTCCTTCTGCGTCTGCAGCGCCTTCGTCACGCTCTTCGACTGGGTGTTCACGTCTTCGTTCTTGAAGCGCTTGCCCTCCCAGTTCACATGCAGGAAGCCGTAGCTGGCCGCGCCGAAGTCGAGGTGCATGACGGCCGAATGCGGCTCGGATTTCTGCATGGCCGCGCCGGCCCACAGGGCCTGCTTGTGCATGTCGCCGGTGTCGACGTCGGGCGGATTGTAGAAGCGGCCGTCCATGGCGTAGGCGGTCATGGGCGAGTAGTACTGGAACATCTCGTCGTCGGCGGCGTAGTCACCCGAGGCGATGATGACCGACTTCGCGTTGATCTGGGTGTACTCGTTCTTGCCGGTGGCGACGATCGCGCCGGTCACCGGGCCGTCGCCGTCGCGGACGAGGCGCTCGCTCTTCGTCTCCCAACGAATCTCGCCGCCCAGCTCCTCGATGGTCTCGTACAGCGCCGGCACGAGCACCGCGTTGCCGTACACGTCGCCCACGCCCGAGCCCTTATAGAACGTGAAGTTGATGGTCTCCTCGTACTTGTCGGCCTGGTAGAAGATGTGCGTGACCGGGTACTCGGTGTAGTCGGGGCCCTTGTAGTAGCCGTCCCACAGCAGCGCCTCGAGGCCCTTCTTGGTGGCCAGGTCGTACAGCCAGTCGAAGCACGCGCCGCTCTTGTGCGCGAACTCCCACAGCAGCGGCTCCTTCACACGGCCCTGCGCCCAGTTGATCCAGCGACGCACGACGTTGTTGTAATTGGGCTCTTCGACGAGGCCCTGATCCACGAGACCCTGTTGCACCTTCGTGTGGAAGCCGGCGATATGGACGCCGCGCGCAACCACGCACTCGGGGTTCTTGTCGATGGTGATGACCTTCTTCGCGCCCTCCTCGAGCGCGGCGATGGTGGCGCAGCAGCCGCCGAGGCCCGCACCCACGACGAGCACGTCGCAGTCCTCGGTGTTCGTGATCTTGTCCGCAGGGATGTCCTCGGGCGCGATCTCCCAGCTGTGCATGCCGGCCACATCGGGACCGGCCGAAGCGCCGCTGTCGGCCACGGGCATGCCGCCCGTCGCGCCGTCGGCCGCGCCGGACGTCGAGGCCTTGCCCGCATCGGCGGAACCCTGTGGCGCACAGCCTGCCAGCCCGGCGACGGCCGCACCCGCGAGCGCGGTGCCGCCCAGACCCAAGAACGCTCGACGCGAAAGACCTTGCTTCTTCTCTTCCTCCATGAGTGATTCCCTCCTCCATTGCTTGCTCGCGGCCCCTTGTCGCCGCGTTGCATCGACCATACGCCCGACCTCGCCGGTCATCATCCCGTCGACCGGGGGAACTTCGCCTCCCCTCCCGGATTTCCCCCTACCTGGGGGATGCTTTTCGCACGGGCAGAGCAGCAGAAGATGATGCGCTCGCGTATAATCTCCGACGGGGATCGCTGTGGGATACGCCATCCGCGCGCGGCGCGCGATTCAGGCGTTCGATGCATGCAAGGGGAGGATGCGGATGAAACCATCGTTGCGCAAGGAGCTGTGGCGCACGCCCGACCTGTTGGGGTTCGCGGCCCATTGGACCTGGATCTGGTGCGTGTTCTGGAGCTCGCTGTTCTACGGCGAGGGAACGCTGCTCGGTTCGTCAGGCGGTGCGGGCGCGGCAACGGGGCTTGCAGGCATCGCGCTCGAGCCGCTCTGGGTGACGTCGCTGCTGGCGAACGTGGTGACCATCGCGTTTCTGCTGCTGCTCTCCTACGTGCGCAATCCGCTGTCCGACGTGAAGGGGCTCCCCCAGCTTGCCGCCGCGCTCACCGCGCTCGGCACCGTCGCCATCTCCCATCCGGCGCTCGCCGGCACGGGCGATGCCGCCTCGACCCTCTACCTGACCGGATCGCTGCTGACCGGCGTGGGCAGCGGCATCGTCGTGGTGCTGTGGGCCGAGCTGCTGGCATCGTTAGGATCGCAGCGCACCGTGAACTACAGCGTGGTGTCGCTGCTCATCGCCGCGGTGGCGTACTTGCTCGTGCGGATGCTGCCCGTCGACGCAGCGCAGCTCGTGGTCGCCCTGCTCCCCTTGGTCAGCATGGGATGCTTCGTCCACTTCAAGCGTAGCGTGCCCCGGCCGCCGCGCGCGATGCGCAACGTGCGCGTGCACGAGAAGCCTCCCGTGCGCATGATGGTGATCGCCGTGTTCTTCGGCGTGTCGTTCGGCGCCATGAAGGGACTCATCGCCCCGGTGGGCGACGATTGGATCGGCGTGCGCGACCAGCTGAACATCATCGCCATCGCAGGCGGCGCGCTGGCCGTGTTCGTCACGATGAGCGTGTACAAGATGGACTTCGACCACCTCACGTACCAGATCGCGCTGCCGCTCATGGCGGCGGGGTTCCTGTTCCTGCCGCTGCACGAGCCGTGGAACGTCATCGGCACCGCCGTGCACCAGTTCGGCTACCAGTACTTCTACATCGTGCTGTGGGCGCTGTGGCCCGTGCTGGCGTCGCGCGGCAGGGTGCCGACCGGTTGGGTGGTGGGCTGGGGACTGCTGTGCATCCAGCTAGGGCAGTTCGTCGGCTCGGTCGCGGCCGCCCTCGCGCTCACCGTGGTGCACGGCGACCTCGGGCTGGCCATGCTGTCGGCGGGCATCGTGTTCGTGATCCTCATCATCGCGCTGTTCGCCATGGGAAGCGGGTCGGCGAACACGGGTTGGGGGTTCGTGAAACCGATGGAGGAGGCCGACGCCACGTCCGACTTCGAGAAGGCGGGCACGCGCCTGGCGCGCAGCTGCCGCTTGTCGCCGCGCGAGATCGAGGTGTTCTTCCTGCTGGCGAAGGGGCGCAACCGCGCCTACATACGCGAGGAGCTGGTCATCGGCGACGAGACGGTGAAGAGCCACGTGAAGAGCATCTACCGCAAAACCGACGTCCACTCCCAACAAGAGCTGATCGACCTGCTAGAGCGAGAAAGCGGCGTGGAGGGATAGGTTCTGCCGGAATTGAGGCCCGCCGTCCTCATGAGGACGCTCATGAGGACGGCGGGCGACTCGTTGCAAGGTTTGGTCTGCTTTCTGCAACTTTTTCGACTTCGTGGCAAGCGGAACAGAGTGCCACCTGGGGATTTACTTGCACATGGTGGCCTCGCGGTTGCCGCGCGTTTTCTTGCGCTTGCGAAACGCCTGATGGGAGAACCGGCTTCGGGAGCCCACTTGCCACGAAGTCGAAAAAGTTGCAGAAGAGGCGCCGGAACCCGCTCGGGAGCCCGGCCCCGGCCCTCCTCGAGGGCGATCCGTCGTTTGCAAGGGGGTATGGGGAGACGAATCGCGCTCGAGGAGGGCCGGGGCCTCTCTGTGCGCCTGCGGGAGGGCTCACCTGGTCGGCGGCGCCCCCGCAGGCGCTATCGGGGGGATGCGCTAGTAGAACATGAACACGCTGAGCCCCAGGTTGTAGAAGACGACGCGCATGCAGACGGCTCCGACGAGGGCGGCGATTATGGCTGCCGGGGCCCAGAGCTTCCAGTTCCCCGTGCGCCTGCCCATGAAGGCTGCGGCCAGGGGGACGATCGCGCCTACCGCCACGGCGCCGAGCCACAGCAGCGGGGCCTGGGAGCCCACCGTCGCGGCGGCGTCGGCCATGGCCTTCGTCGGGTGGGTCGGGTCGAAGTAGAGGCCGACGTCGGCGAAGGAGCCGGCGGAGAGCTGGAGGAAGGCGGCGAAGGCGAGGGCCGCGAGGGCGTTCGCGGCGGCGCCGGCGAGGGCCGCGAGACCCGCGGAGGCCCCGGCGCCGGCTGCGCGCTCGGCGGGCTGGTCCCCGGGTCCCCCTGCAGCCAAGGCGGAGAGGAGGAGGAACGTCGCGGGCCCCAACACGCAGGCGTTGCCGAGGACGTAGAGGATCCAGAGGATCGAGTCCCACGCGGGACGGGCGGCCATGGTGTACGAGTGCGCCATGACGGCCACGAGCGCCACCGACAGCGCGACGGACAGCCACGCCAGCCACTTCGGCACGCTCGCGCCGTCGTCGGACTTGCGCATGAGCACGAGGTAGGCCACGGCGACCACGGCAAGCACCACGATCGCGATCAGCTCCTGCGTGATGCCCGAAGTCAGGTGCCCGAACCCGTTGAAGATCCGCTCCCAGTGCTCCAGATGGAAGAACACCGCGATCCCGCCGGCGGCCAGCAAGACGGCCGACACAACCCAAGCCGGCACCTGCGCCCGCTTCCCGACGCCGAACACGGCCATCAAGGCCTGCGTCCCGAACAGCCCCGCGCTCCACGCCACCAGCGTGGTGAACAAAATCAAAGGCCACTGGAGTTCCATTATTCACCGCCTCCTTGCCACGTACGATTGCGCAGGATGTACACGAAGCTCGGGTTGTTCCCCACGTTTGGCAGGCGATACACATCGCTTTCGGCATACGACTCGATCTCGTCGACCAACTTCGCGCGACTCTGGACGGTCGCATCGTAGTCGACGTTCCTTGAAGCGATATCGATGGGAGCCGGGCCCTCGAAACCTGCGATCCCTTGCTCCAGATCACCGAAATAGCGCGCACGGCCGCCACATTGCGTGACGCACTGCGGCAGCTCTCCCTGGGCGATCTTCTGCTCGCACAAGGTGCACTTCTCCACCACGCGCTCGACCTCGTTCAAATACCGCACGCCGTACGGGCACGACATCGCGCAGAACTGGCAGCCGATGCACTTGGACTTGTCGATCTGCACGGTTCCGTCCTCCAGCTTGTGCGAGGCGCCGGTCGGGCACACCTTCACGCACTCGGGGTCGGCGCAGTGCTGGCATTGCACGGTGAGAAAGTACATCTCCACATCGGGGAACTCGGCGCCTTCGAACTTCGGATTCGGGCCGATGCGCAGCACCTTGTTCCAATACGACCCGATAGGAACGTCGTTCACCACTTTGCAGGTCACCGAGCATGCCAGGCAGCCTACGCACCGATTGAGATCGGTGGCAATCGCATACTGAGTCATAGCCTAGTCCCTCCCCTCGTAGTTCGGCAGCCATTCCTTCAAACGCGGGTCATCGGGCGACGTGATCATCTCGGTCCCGTCGACGTCGCACGGCACGGGATTGCCGAACGGCGAGTTCTCGGGCGTGGCTTTGTACACCTTCACGTTGTAAGCGCGCGCGTACGAAGATCCGCACAGAGGATCGCGCATGTCCTTGTTCACCAGGCAGTTGATGCTGATGAGGTCGAAACCCTTCGTCGCGCCGTGGAACTCGGGCAGCCACCACTGATGCTCGCAGTTGATGGTTCCCGGGCGGATGCCGTGATAGAGATCCGCCACTTGTCGCACCTTGCCGCGCTCTGTCTCGATCCACACCCAATCGCCCTGTTCTATGCCGAGCTCAAGCGCATCCTTCGGGTTGATCTCTACGCGCGGCACCGGCCACAACTCGCGGCACCACGGCAGCTGCCGGTGCTCGGAATGGAAGTACACGGGAATGCGACGGCCCGTCGTCATGATGTAGGGGTACTCCTGAGCCCGCTCAGGCTGTGCAACGGGGCTCTCCGGGGGCTCGGAATACGTGGGAAGGTTGTACCGGCCGTCAGGATGGTACGTCTCGATGATGGTCGACCATATCTCCTGCTTGAGCGTGGGCGTCTGCAAGCCCGGCTTGCCATCGGAGCGGCAGTGGCCCGTTTCGTAGCGTCGGTAGGTGCCCCAGTCGTCGGGGTATTCCTTCTTGCAGTCGCGGAAACCGGTCTTCTGAAACTCCTGCTTCCATTCCTCCCAGGTAAGACCCATCGGCTCGCATGCCGCATCAAGCTCCTTGATGGAGTCCGGCCACGGATCGTCGGGGTCGGCGCTCCAGGGAATGCCCATGGCCTTGCACAGCTGGATGATGATGTCCACGTCGAACCAGCTCTCGCCGAGGGGCTCCACGCACTTGCAATGGCTTCCCTCCATGCCGCCAGACCCTTGGGAGCGGCGAGGGCAATCCACCTCGAGCCAATGGCGCGCAGGCAGCAGGATATCCGCCAACTGGGACGTGGGCGTATGCCACAGGTCGATGTCCAGCAGGAAGTCCAGCTTCTTCAAGCCTTCCCAACCCCAAAGAGCGTTGGACATGTTCATCACATCGCCCGACTGGCAGACGCCGCCGTACAACGGGTACGGCGCCCCTTCGTTGTTGCACGCATCCCAAATGGCCGTCGAATCGGCCCAGATGCCGTGATGCTTGAGCAAAGGAATGTCCTCCACGCCCAGCACCTTGTCCCACAAGTCAGCCGACGCCATGGGCAGACCGCTGCCCATCATGGCGAACTCTTCGTCGAAAGTCGCGGCCGTTGCGCCGCGATTGCCGCCGGGGGTGTCGAAGTTCCCCGTGATCCCCACGATGAGATCGCAGATACGGCTGTTCTGGACCGAGTTGCACGCATGCTCGATGGCCAGCATGTACTGGATGCCACCGTTGCCGTATCCGGTCGATGGATCGATGGGCGTCGCATAGGTGATGGCCGCCTCGCGCAAAGCATCAGCCGAAACGCTGGTGATCTCCTCCACCCTCTCGGGCGTGAAATCGGCTACGTAGTCTGAGAACGTTTGCCACACCGTTTTGCAGACCGAAGTCGAACCGTCTTTCAGGGTGACTTCCACCTGCCCGAATATCTGAGGATCGATCTCCGGATCGAACCCGGTAGGATCGGGCACCCAACCTTGCGTCACGCCGGGTGCGAGGTGCTTTTGCCGCGCCTCCTTCCCCGTCAGCGTGCGAGGCTGCTCGCCCTCCCAGTATCCCGTATCCGCATCGAAATACGTAAGCCGCTGGTTCAACTGATCGTAGACCATGAACCGTTTCGGACTGCCGTCTTCCTGCACATCGGATTCCTTGAGCAGGCGCGTTTTGATTTCTTCTGGACCGCCGGCACCCATCTGCTGCCAACCGGAAGGCTCGATATCCTCGCACACGAGGAACGGGCCGTTCGTCCACCGCTTCACCCAAAGCTCGTCGTATAGGTTGTTCTCCATGATCACGTTGAGCCAGCCGAGCCCCACCGCGCCGTCGGTGCCGGGACGCAGCGGATTCCATATGTCGGCTTCTTTGCCGAGGTTCGTCTGACGCGGATCGACGATGATGTGCTTGTCCGCCTTGACTGCAGCATCGACCGTCGTGCGACACGAGTCATCGTAGTTGGACAGCTCCGAAGCGCCGCCCCATTGCACGAACACGCTCGGCCGGTCGACCGTGGCCATCCAGCTGTACGCACGAGCCGACACCATGCCGGTGGCCACATGGCGGGGACCCTTGCAAATCTGGTACGCCTGATGGGTGTTCGCCGTGTTCAGAATGCCCTGCATGCCGAGCGCGCTCGCCATGCAGTAGATGCGGCTGGTGCCGCACATCGAGAACATGGAGTTCCCGCCGCGCTGCTCCTTGATCTCGTTGAGCTTCGTGCCGGCTTCGGCGAGAGCCTCGTCCCAGCTGATGCGCACCCAACCCGGATCGTCGTCGCCCTTGGGATTCGTGCGTTTCATGGGATACGCGAGCCGATCGGGATGGTAGCACGCCTGCAGCGAAGCCTGCGACTTGCTGCAGCTGTTCCCCGACGACGCGAACGAGCTCTCGTCCCCCTCGATCTTGATAGCGCGGCCGTTCTCCACCGTCACCCACACGCCGCATTCCATCTTGCCGCACCCGCGGCACATCGTGCGAATACGCTGCACGCCGTCCGACGACGCAACCGTTCCGCTGTCGTGCTCTTCGGCAAGCGCCGCCGGCGCCGTTGCCGACGTCAGCGCAAGCGCAGCGCTCGTCACCCCTGCGAGCCTCATGAAGCTGCGACGGCTCATGGTGCCAAACGACCGCCTTTGCGTGGTGTTCGCCATAGCTCCTCCTCTGCCGGTTCCCTTTTCACCCGCACTCCAACGAGCGGGCCGGACCAAGCGTCCGTGCGAACCATGATGCAGATCGAGCGCGAGTTGAGCACCCCACCGCTGATGCGAACTCTGTTCAACCAGGTCAGAAACCCTACTATCGAGCTCATGAAAGACCTACCACCGAGAGTGGTATTTCGCCATCCGCCCGCCGCCGCGGTATCGGCGAATTGCTATACTGACGACAATGCTCGAACGAGCCTTATCGCCATGGGGATGTGAGTAAAAGGGGGTCCGCATGACAGACGAACGAGGATCGTCGCCGCTTGCGCTGGCGATTCGCGAGGTGCCGGGAATCGCGATCGCTTCGATCGGCTTCGGATGCGCGCTGCTCGCCGTCGAAGGCGACCGCCTCTCGACGATCAGAACCGTCAATATCAGCGGCGAATACCACGCCGTCGCGTCGCTCGTATCGTTCCTTCTCCTGATCATGCTGGCTCTTGCGTATCGCAAGCTGGACGCGCCCACCCACGTTCCCGCCGCGATCGTCATCGGCGCAGGAGCGTTGATGACGGCTTCCATGTTCGTCGTCTTGCAGCAAAGCGTATGGGAGGACAACCCCATCGTATCCTCCATCGCGCGCATCGTGTTCGGGCTTGGAGAGGGCGTCATCCTGTTTCTCTGGATGAAAGCGCTCTTTCCCTACGGGGCGCGCGCCTGCGCCGCCGTGCTGGGCCTGGGCACCATCGTCGTAGCGGCAATGAACAGCCTCATCGCGTTTCTGAAGGTGGATGCCGCCTACGGCACGGTATCGCTGCTCCCCATCGTGTCGATGGTGCTGCTCTGCTATTTCAGGGAATACGCCCGTTCGCGCGCGCCGCGTGCGGATCGCGACGACATCCCGAGCGAGGACGCCTGCGCGAGCCCGGAGCGGAGCTTGGTGGCGGGAATCGGCTGCCCCGATCGATCCCTCATCGTCCCCTCGGACCAGGCTCCTCGCGGTCGACGAGTATTCGTCGTGACGATGATGCTGTCGCTGGCTTGCTATGCCGTGGTGTTCGGACATATCCACTACCAATGGATTCCCCTGCAAGACGGCGGGACGGTATCGCTCATCATCCAGCTGGGCACGGCCGTGGGCACCGCATGCGGCGGAGCGGCTATCCTCGTGCTCGTCCAGTACTTCTGGAACAGGCGGAGCCTCGAGCTGTACAAGGTGTTCCTCATACCCACCGTGCTTCTTGCCTTGTGGCTGTCGTCCTTCGTGAACGAGACGTGGATATTCCTCTACCTCGTCTTGCTGAACATCACGCAGAAGCTGGTGTTCCTCTTTATCATGCTGGCCCCCTTCCTCATCGAAAGCAAACGGCCGTACCTGATGCCCTGGTGCGTCGCGTTCCTCTCGTTCACCGCAGGCAAGGCGGCGAGCTCTCTTCTATTGGAGCATATGTCGCCCGACGTATTCGTGTCCAGCTCGGTCATCGCGCTTGTCGTATTGTTCGCCTGCGGAGCCATCACGTCGCTTTCGGGAAGCATCACCGACTACCACACGCCAATCCGCGGTCAATGGCCCGGCCCTGACGCACCCGACGTTCACGATGCGCTTCCCCACGCGAACAAGCTGCAGAACGCGTGCCATGCGCTCACCGACCAGTACCAGCTGACGGGGCGCGAGGAGGAGATCCTCGTATTGCTGGCACGCGGCCGCACCGCGCAGCATATCGCGGACACGCTCGTCATCACGCAGTCCACCGCGAAGACTCACCTCCGCAACATCTATGCGAAGATGGACGTCCACAACCAGCAGGAGATCCTCAATCTGGTCGAGCAGACCATCGACGAGCAGAAGAAGGCATGAGCGCGCTGCACGGCCATTACCCTTGCGACCGAAGCTCTTTCAGCCTCCGGAAAAACGTCGAGACGCTCACGCCGAGCCGAGCCGCCGCCTCTTCGGCATCCAGCTCGCGCGCTTCATAGCTCGAAACCACCTCACGCAGCACGAGTTCGTCCATCGGCTTGCGCTTGCGGCCCTTGTACGCGCCCCGCTCGGCAGCCGCGCGCACACCCGAGATGCGCTTCTCCTCGCGCGCGCGATACGCCTTCTCGTACATGGATAGAAGGACGTCGTGCAGCACCTTGCGCTCGCTGTCGGCAATAGGCTCGCCGTTCAGAAAGAGGGCATCGCCTCGGCACAGCGCCGAAAGCACCGCTCTTGCAGCCTGCTCGGAGTTCGCGGCGCCCGCGATCGCGTCGGCCACGTCGACATCGGTACCGACCTCGCGTTCTTCAAACGGCCGAACGTACAAGCCATCTCCTATGTAGCGCGTATCGGTCCTGATGAGCCATTCGATCTTGTCGAGGTACTCCATGCCGCATGCATCGAGGAGCTGCCACAAGCCCTCGCGGCTCTCGGACGGTGCCCGCTCGCTCACAAACGTCGGGGTGACGTTCTCGCGCACGTACTCCCGCTTACGCAGCGACAGGTCGTACCCCGGCACCCCCTGAAAAAGCGGGGGCTCGAGCAAATCGATCACCGGCCAATTCGGAACGAACGTATAGCGAAACGACTCGTCCTCGCGCACCAGGTACGTGATCGCCCCCACCTCGTATACCAGGCCCCCGGGACCATCGAGGCTGATCATTCCCGTAGTCGTCGATTCCCTCATGCGCCCCTCCTCACCAGGTCCGAATAGGGGGCTTCCAGAATGCCCCGATAGCGCGCATCGAGCATATGGCAGTAAAACTCCTTGCGCCGATCGCTTATGTTCGGAACGGATCGCACGAGCTGATGAGCCGCTTCCAAGTCCATACGCTCCATGACCTCTCGCAGGGCTCGATTGCACTCGTCGAATTCCAAGCTGGACACGACGTCATAGTACGAGCTTTTCCGCCCACGCAACCGGATTTGAGAAGTGGGGAACCCGTATACGCGCTTCGCCGTCTCGTCTTCCGATTCCATGACGCGCTCCATCTCATCCTCGTCGACAAGCGCGGGGAACAGGCACGAGCCGTTATCGAAGGTCGGCGCGAGCGAATAAGCACCATTGCGTTTGACGAATCCCCAGTTGGCTCCATGTCGATCGAAATTTCCGAGGAGCGCATCGACAACGAACGTCTCCCAGAACATTGCGATCGTCCCCGACACATCGACGAGCTTCGAATTGTCGCGAAGCATCTGCATGATGTCCGCGTATTCGTATTGATACCGTTCCTTATCCTGGTCGAGCGTGCTCTCGCCCACATCGTTGAACGGGACGAACTGTTCGCCCGCGCCTACGAAGCTCTTGCAGGCAACCACGTCCTCGCCTTCGAATGTGCCGAGGAAGGTCTTTTGGGCATCGAATCCAAGCAGCTCGAAGATATGCGAGCCGAGGTATTCGGAAACGTGGTTGTACCTCATGCCGAAAGGCGTGCGTTTGCGAAATTTGAGCATGTAGTCACTGAAGGTTCCATCACCGTTGGGAACAAGGATGGATTCCTTGCGCTCCGAGCCTCCGTAGTTTATCCAGCCGCGCTCATAGAGGGAGAAATCGATCAGTTCCATGTGTCAATGCTTTCATTAACGATAGATTTTTATTTTGATAGTATAGAACGGCTATCGAGGATTGTCAAAATTCAAATCTATCGTTAATGAAAGCATTGGCAAAGCCCTCCTCGAGAGCGATCCGTCGTTTGCAAGGGGGTATGGGGAGACGAATCGCGCTCGAGGAGGGCTGAGGGGGTCGCGCGCACCGGGGAGGGCTCCGACCCGTGCGCCTGCGGAGTGGCTCGCCGGTCGGCGGCGCCTCCGCAGGCGCTATCGGAGGATGCGCTAGTAGAACATGAAGACCGAGAGTCCCAAGTTGTAGAAGACGACGCGCATGCAGACGGCTCCGACGAGGGCGGCGGCTATCGCGATCGGGGCCCAGAGCCTCCAGTTGCCCGTGCGCCTGCCTAGGAAGGCGGCGGCGAAGGGGGCGATCGCGCCGACCGCCACGGCGCCGAGCCACAGCAGCGGGGCCTGGGAGGCGACCGTCGCGGCGGCGTCGGCCATGGCCTTCGTCGGGTGCGTCGGGTCGAAGTAGAGGCCGACGTCGGCGAAGGAGCCGGCGGAGAGCTGGAGGAAGATCGCGAAGGCGAGGGCCGCGAGGGCGTAGAGGGCGGCGCCTGCGAGGGCCGTCCTACCGGCTAGGGCCCCGGCGTCGGCTGCGCGCTCGGCGGGCTGGTCCCGGGGCGGCACTGCAGCCAGGATGAGGAGGAACGTCGCGGGCCCCAACACGCAGGCGTTGCCGAGGACGTAGAGGATCCAGAGGATCGAGTCCCACGCGGGACGGGCGGCCATGGTATACGAGTGCGCCATGACGGCCACGAGCACCATCGACAGCGCGACGGACAGCCACGCCAGCCACTTGGGCACGCTCGCGCCGTCGTCGGACTTGCGCATGAGCACGAGGTAGGCCACGGCGACCACGGCAAGCACCACGATCGCGATCAATTCCTGCGTGATGCCCGAGGTCAGGTGCCCGAACCCGTTGAAGATCCGCTCCCAGTGCTCCAGATGGAAGAACACCGCGATCCCGCCGGCCGCGAGCAGCACGGCCGACGCGATCCACGCCGGCACCTGCGCCCGCTTCCCGACGCCGAACACGGCCATCAAGGCCTGCGTCCCGAACAGCCCCGCACTCCACGCCACCAGCGTGGTGAACAAAATCAAAGGCCACTGGAGTTCCATCATTCATCACCCTTCCAGTCGCGGTTGCGCAGGATGAACGCGAAGTTCGGATCGTTGCCGACGTTCGGCAGATGATGCAGATCGGTGCTCGCATCGAAGTCCTGCGCCAACTCGCCCAGCGTCACGCGGTTGCCCGCATACAGGCCGTCGTAGGTGCGATCGGTGTCGTAGCCGACGGCGGGGGCTTCGAACGACTCGATCCCCTGGTCCAGATCGCCGAAGAACCGGGCGCGCCCTCCGCACTGGATGACGCATTGCGGCAACCCGCCCTGCCCCACGATCTGCGCGCACAGCGTGCACTTCTCCACGACGCCCTCTTCCTCGTTCAGGTACCGCACGTTGTAGGGGCACGACATCGCGCAGAATTGGCAGCCGATGCACTTCGCCTTGTCGATCTGCACGGTGCCGTCCTCCAGCTTGTGCGAGGCGCCCGTCGGGCACACCTTCACGCACTCGGGGTCGGCGCAGTGCTGGCACTGCACGGGCAGGTAGTACATCTCCACGTCGTGCGACGACGTGGCCCCCTCTTTCAGCGAGGGGCCGATGCGCAGCACCTTGTTCCAATAGTTGCCCACCGGCACGTTGTTGACCGCCTTGCAGGCAACCATGCAGGCCAGGCAGCCGACGCACCGGTTCAAATCGGTGACGATCGCGTACTGGGTCATGGCTTTACGCCTCCTCTCGGATGGTGTAGTTCGGCAGCCATTCCTTCAGGCGCGGGTCGGAGGCATCGTAGATGATCTCGGTGCCGTCCTCGGGCGCGCAGGGGATGACCTTGCCGTCGGGGCAGTTCTCGGGCGTGGCCTTGTAGATCTTCACGGGCACGCCGCGCATGTGGGACGACCCGATGAACGGATCCTGGCCGTAAGGATCCCAGATGCACTCGATGTTCGACAGCTCGAACCCGTGCGTCGGCGCGGGCAGCTCGGGGAACCACCAGGCGTGCTCGGCGTTCGCCCACCCCTTCGCGATGCCGTAGTACAAGTCGACGCACTGGCGCACCTTGCCCCACTCCGTCTCGATCCAGGCCCAATCGCCCTGCTCGAGCCCCAGCTCGGCAGCGTCTTCAGGGTTCACCTCCAAACGCGGTGCCGGCCACAGCTCACGGCACCACGGCAACTGCCGGTGCTCGGAGTGGAAGTACACGGGGATGCGGCGGCCGGTGGTGAGGATGATGGGATACTCGTTCGTGTCCACGTCTCCCTTGGGACCCGATTTCGGCTCGTCGTAGTGCGGCATCATCTCGTGCACCAGATCGAACTTGCCGGGGTTGAACTCGTTCGCCTTGTCCACGCAGTACGTCTCGAACACGAGCGGCCAAAACTCCACGAGGCCCGTCGGCGTGGGGCAGCCGAAGTTGTTCACCGGCACGCCGTCGTCGCCCACCTTCCCGCTGAACGGAGCGCCCGTACACGCGTCTTTTGCGATGCGCATCCAGCCGGTCTCGAAGCGGCGGTACGTGCCCCAGCGGTCGGGCTCGATCTCCTTGGCGTTGATCCAGCCGTTCTCCTGGAAGTCCTCCACGAAGTCGTCCCAATGCTGCCATTTCACCTTGGGATTGGTCTTCGAGTTGTTCTGGAACCAGTCCTCCAAACGCTCGTCCACGTGGTAGCCGCCGGGCGCGTCGCCCGCGATGTTGGTCCAGGTTCCGTTCGGGCCGCCCACGGCGTCGAACAGCAGGCGGTTGATGTCGTAGTCGAACTTCGTGTCGCTGGGCGGCTCGACCGCGCGGATGGTGGCGCCGATGCCGCCGGACGCGCCCTGGGACACGCGGATGTTGTTGATCTCCAGCCAATGCTGGCACGGCAGCAGGATGTCGGCCATCTCGGTGCCGGGATGGTGGAACATGTTGATGTCCACCCAGAAATCGAGCGACTGCAACGCCTCCCAGGCCAGGTTCGCGTTCGACATGTTCATGAACGAGCCAGATTCGTTGATGCCGCCGCGCACGGGGTACGGCTCGCCGGTGAGGCAGGCGTCCCAGATGCGCGTCGCGTCGGCCCACTCGTTGTAGTACGCCGTGATGGGGAACTCGTCGGCGCCCACCATGTTCGACAGCGTGTCGTAGCGGTCGGGCACGTTGAGGGGATCGGGCGTGACGCCTTCCACGGGGATCTCGCCCAAGGCGATCAGCTGGGCTTTCACTTCCTGCGGCATGTTCGAGCCGGGCGCGGCCGTGGCCTGCTCGTCGATGGGCGAGCGCGTGAGGCCGCGGTTGCCGGCGGGCGTGTCGAAGTTGCCGGTCATGTAGATGAGGTGCAGCACCGCGCGCACCGTTTGCGTGCAGTTGCCGATCTGGTCGGGCGCGAGGTTCAGATGGATGCCGCCGTTGCCGTAATCCTGGCCCTCGGGGCGCGTGGCCCACACGAGGCACGCCTCCTCGATGAGCGCAGGGTCGAGTCCCGTGATCTCGGAGCACCACGCGGGCGTGCAGTCCTTCACCGACTCTTCGAGGTACGCCCACACCGGCTTCGCCGTGTGCTTCATTCCATCGAGCAGCTCCACCTCATGCGTTTCATGCAGGTCGAGATCGATGCCGGCTTCCTCCAGCTCGTGATAGGACAGTGGCGGCAGATACCCTTCCTGCGACGTGCCCTGGTACACGACCTCCATCTGGTCGCGCGTGGGGGCCACGTGGTTGCAGCCCTCCCATTGCGTGGTGTCGACGTCCCACATCACCAAGCCGCCCGCTCCGTCGTTGGCAGACGAGTTCCACGCGTAGAACTTGCGCGGGCTGCCGCCTTCCACCACGTCGCTTTCCTTCAGCAGGCGCGTCTTGAGCTTCGTGCCCACGATGTCGGCGGGGATGCCGGCGGTGTTGAGCGGCGTGGACAGGTCGATGTAGCGGCCGCCCGTAGGCTCCCGATCCTCCACCACGAGGAACGACGAGTTCGTCCAGCGTTTCACGAATTCCCAGTCCACCAGGTCGTTCTTGATGACGAGGTGCTGCCAGCACAGCGCGAGCGCGCCGTCGGAGCCGGGGCGCAGGTTCAGCCAGTAATCGGCCTCCTTGCCCGAGCCGGACAGGCGCGGATCGATGCAGATATGCACATCGGCCTCGGTCATCTTGTCCACGAGGTTGCGGCAGCTGTCGTCGTAGTTGGAGTTCTCGGGCGCGGTCCCCCATTGCACGTACACGCGCGGTCCGTCGCGCAGCGCCATCCACGGCGCTCCGTCGACCGAGGTGATCCAGCCCATCAAGCGGCGCGGCCCCTTGCAGATCTCCGACGCCACATGCGCGTTCGGCGTGTTGAACAGCCATTTGTAGAACGCGTAAGGCCCGTACACCCACTGGCGCGACGTTCCCGCCATGTTGAAGATGCACTGTCCGCCATAGCGATCCATCAACTCGTTGAACTTGGTGCCGATGGTTTCCATCGCCTCGTCCCACGTGATGCGCTGCCAACCGGGATCCTCGCCCTTGGGATTCGTGCGCTTCATGGGATGGTAGATGCGGTCGGGGTGGTACGCCGCCTGGATGGACGACTGCGACTTGCCGCAGCAGTTTCCGCTCGACTGGAACGACGATTGGTCGCCCTCCACCTTGATGGCGCGGCCGTTTTGCACGGTCACCCACACGCCGCACTCCATCTTCCCGCAGCCGCGACAGCAGGTGCGCACGCGCTTCACGTCGTCGCCGCGCGCAGCCGCTCCGGCGTCTTCGGCCAGCGCCGCGTTCGGGGCGACCGTCGCCGCGCAGGCCAACGCCGCACCCGTCACGGCCGTGAGCTTCGTGAACGCACGGCGCGTCAGATTGAGCTTTCCCATTCCTCCTCCTTCTCCGTCTCGTCCTTGCGACGGCTTGTCGAGAACGCCCGCCGCTTTGTTCGAGCATGCGCGGCGGAGGGCGTCCGCGCATCATGCGTTTCTGCGAAAAATCGGGCGATCCGAACGCTTTCCCATCATGCATTTCCCATGATTTTGGAGAAACGCCTGATGAGCGAAGCATGATGTCGCGTATCAACCTATCGGGCCACGCAAGCCGGACGGATGGCGCACGCTATAATGAGCCGCAGGGGATCGAGATCTTGAGGGGGAATTCTCGTGACGCACATGCCGAAACCGTTGACCACCGCTCGGGACCGCCTGCGCGAGACGTCGCCGCGCAGCCTGCTGAACCTGCGCATGCTCGGCTTCGCCCTGGCGCGCGCTTGGGTGTACCTCATGTTCCTGGGAGCCGCCACAAGCTCCATCACCTGGAACGGGCAACCGCTTCCCGGCGCGGCCTACCTGGTATCGACGCTCGTGCTGTGCGCGACCCTGTTCGCAAGCGCGATCTTCCATCGGCGATTCACGGCTCTCATCGGCCGACGCGCGTTCCGCTTCCTCGGCCCGGCCCTCACCACCCTCGGCACGCTGGCCCTCGCCTGCGCGACGCTGCCGACCGTCCCCGCGTTCGCGCTGTGCGCGGTCGGATCGGCGTCCACCGGCATCGGTTCGGGACTCATCGACTTGGGATACGGCGAGCTGTACCGCAACGTCGACCCCCGCCGCACGTCGTTCGAGGCCCCGCTCGCCTTCCTGATCGCCGCGGCCCTCTTCCCCGCCGTCCTGGCCTTGCCGCCCGTAGGCGCATGCGTGATTTGCGCGCTGCTGCCCGCCGTATCGGGATGGATCCTGTTCGTCAAGCTGAAAACGTGGTCGTCGAAGGCCGAACCGGTCGTGCAGCCGTTCGAGATCCATTTGGGGAAGTTCTCGTGGAAGATCGGCATCTGCGCCTGCCTTATCGGCATGGCCGACGGCGTGGTGCGCGCGGTGTTCATCACCGCGAACGGGGCCAGCGTGGAGAATTTCTACCGCTTCCCATTGCTTTGGTCGAGCCTGCTCACCATCGCCATCGTCTACGGCTGCGTGCTGCTCTCCAGCAAAACGGGCCTGCGCCCCGTGTACCGCTCGGTGATGCTGGTCATGGCCGTGTTCTTCATGCTGCTGCCCGTGTTCACCGGCTTTTCCGAGATCGAGAGCACCATCGCGCTGGCCGGCTACGGCACGTTCAACGTGCTCATCTGGATACTGCTCGCCGACATCTCGTTCACGTACCGGCTGTCGGGCGTCATGGTGTTCGGCATCGGCTGGGGCATGGTGACGCTCGGCGTGCTGCTCGGTTCCTCGTTGGGGCAGCTCGTGTGCACGTTCGCGCCGTTCTCGCCGCAGAGCCTCAGCCTGATCGCGCTGCTGGCGACGCTGGCCATCCTCATCTCGTACATGTTCGTGTTCAACGAGAACGACCTCATCGCGCTGGCGAAGGGCGATGAGGACAAGGGCGGCGCCGAGCCGAGGCGCCAGCGTTTCCAAGACCGCTGCAAGGACGTGGCCGGGGAATACGGTCTGTCGCCGAAGGAAACCGAGATCATGATCCTGTTCGCGAAGGGCCGCTCGAGCACCCGCATCCAGGAAGACCTCTACCTGTCGCGCGGCACGGTGACCACCCACCTGCGCCACATTTACCAAAAAATGGACGTCCACAGCAAGCAGGAGTTCCTGGACGTGATAGAGGGGCGGGAGTAGCGCGCGCAACCCAGGCGTCGCGACCGTCCCTCGCAGCATTTCGCCTATGGCTGCAGAAGCGAGAGCCTCGCCCGCTTCCGATGAGACAAAGGGAGACAAAGGGACGGGGGTAATGTCTCATTTCCCTCACTTCGCGACCCAAAACCGATCGCGAAGCAGGAATCGCACCCTCTTCTGCAACTTTTTCGACTTTGTGGCAAGCGCGTTCCCGAAGCCGGCTTCTCCATCAGGCGTTTCACGGATGCAAGGAAAGCGTACAAGCGGAAAGAGGCAGCGGCTCACGGAGAAATCCCTGGTCGAGTTTCGCCACGCTCGCCACAAAGTCGAAAAAGTTGCAGAAGAGGCACCGAATCCGGTTTTCGGGAGGGAACGCCTAAGGATGGAAAGGCTGCCAGCCCTCTTCGAGAGCGATCCGTCGTTTGCAAGGGGGTATGGGGAGACGAATCGCGCTCGAAGAGGGCTGGCAGGAGGTTGTTTCACGTGAAACATCCGTTCTTTTACTGCTGATGTTTCACGTGAAACATTTCTGCAGGTGCCGCGCCGTCGGCCGGGCGGCGCGGCACCGGGGGGCTAGTAGAACATGAAGACCGAAAGCCCCAGGTTGTAGAAGACGACGCGCATGCAGACGGCTCCGATCAAGGCGGCGGCTATCGCGATCGGGGCCCAGAGCCTCCAGTTGCTCGTGCGCCTGCCTAGGAAGGCGGCGGCCAGGGGGACGATCGCGCCGACCGCCACGGCGCCGAGCCACAGCAGCGGGGCCTGGGAGGCGACCGTCGCGGCGGCGTCGGCCATGGCCTTCGTCGGGTGCGTCGGGTCGAAGTAGAGGCCGACGTCGGCGAAGGAGCCGGCGGAGAGCTGGAGGAAGATCGCGAAGGCGAGGGCCGTTACGGCGTTGGCGGCTGCGCCGACGAGGGCGGCGAGACCCGCTGGGGCCCCGACGTCGGCTGCGCGCTCGGCGGGTCGGTCCCCGGGTTCCCCTGCAGCCAAGGTGGAGAGGAGGAGGAACGTCGCGGGGCCGAGCACGCAGGCGTTGCCGAGGACGTAGAGTATCCAGAGGATCGAGTCCCACGCGGGGCGGGCGGCCATCGTGTACGAGTGCGCCATGACGGCCACGAGCACCACCGACAGCGCCACGGCGACCCACGCCAGCCACCTCGGCACGCTCGCGCCGTCGTCGGACTTGCGCATGAGCACGAGGTAGGCCACGGCGGCCACGGCCAGCACCACGATCGCGATCAATTCCTGGGTGATCCCGGAGGTCAAATGCCCGAACCCGTTGAAGATCCGCTCCCAGTGCTCCAGATGGAAGAACACCGCGATCCCGCCGGCCGCGAGCAGCACGGCCGACACAACCCACGCCGGCGCCTGCGCCCGCTTCCCGACGCCGAACGCCGCCATCAAGGCCTGCGTCCCGAACAGCCCCGCCGACCAGGCAACCAGGGTGGTGAACAAAATCAAAGGCCACTGGAGTTCCATGGTCTACCCCCTCCACTTTCGGTCGGAGCGCAGCAGGTACATGAGCTCCGGGCCATTTCCAACATCGGGCAGACGATGGATTTCGTCTTCCGTATACGGTTCGACGTACTCCTTCAGCGTCACGCGCGTCTGTTGCATCTCGGCGTAGTCGCAAGACAGCGCTTGCGGATGCGCCGGCGCTTCGAAGTTGTCCACGCCCTGGTCCAGGTCGCCGAAGAAGCGCGCACGCGAGCCGCACTGGGCCACGCACTGCGGCAGCTCGCCTTGGGCCACCTTCTGCTCGCACAGCGTGCATTTCTCCACCACGCGTTCCTCCTCGTTCAGGTAGCGAACGTTATAGGGGCAGCTCATGGCGCAGAACTGACAGCCGATGCACTTCGACTTGTCGATCTGCACGGTGCCGTCCTCGGCCTTGTGCGAGGCGCCCGTCGGGCACACCTTCACGCATTCGGGGTCGGCGCAGTGCTGGCACTGGATGGGCAGGAAGTACATCTCCACATCGGGCCAGTCGCCGCTACCGCCCTCTTTCGGGTTCGGCCCCACGCGCAGCGTCTTGATCCAGAACGACCCCACGGGCACGTTGTTGACCGCCTTGCAGGCGACCGTGCAGGCAAGGCAGCCGACGCACCGGTTCAGATCGGTGATGATTGCGTACTGCGTCATCGTTTACGCCCCCTCTCCCATCCACGCTTCTTCGCCTTCGACGCGGGATCGCAGCCCCGTCCCCATCCATTCCTTCAACCGCGGGTCGCCCGCATCGCAGATGCACGGGTTGCCCTGCGGGTCGCACGGAACCGGGTTGCCGAACGGCGAGTTCTCCTCGGTCGCTTTGTACACCAGCACGGGAACCGAGCGCATCGTGGCCGCGCCGCACACGACGTCCTGGCCGTACGGATCCATCACGCAGTTGATATTCACCAGCTCGTAGCCATGGCTGGCCGAATCCATCTCGGGGAACCACCACGCATGGTTGGCGTTCACCACGCCTTTGCTGATGCCGTAGTACAGATCCAGCACCTCGCGCACCTTGCCCCACGGGCTCTCGATCCACACCCAATCGCCCTGCTCGAGCCCCAGGCGCGCGGCGTCGTTCGGGTTCATCTCCAGGCGCGGCGCGGGCCACAGCTCGCGGCACCACGGCAGCTGGCGATGCTCGGAGTGGAAGTACACCGGCTGGCGCGCGCCCGTGGTCATGAGGAACGTCGCATCGGCGTGCTCCTGCAAGCTGGCAGGATAGTCGGCGTTGCGGATCTTCGACTCGTCGATGTCGGCGGCCTTCGCGGCGTCGAAGTACTCGGGCGTGGTCACCGGCGAGTTCGTGGGCTCGCGGTACACGGGGAACTTGTCCTCGTCGCCCAGATACGCCTCGCACACGAGCGACCAGATCTCGATGAGGCCCGACGGCGTCATGAAGCCCGGATGGTCGTCCACGAGCGGATACAGGTTGAAGCCGCCCTGCTGGCGACGCCAGCCCATCTCGTGGCGGCGGTACGTGCCCCACCGCTCGGGATGCCACGTGCGGCAATCCATCCAGCCGTTCTTCTGGAAGTGCTCTTTCGCCTGCTCCCAGGTGGGTCCGTCGGGGAACTCGGCCGTCTTCCACGCGTCCACGTTGTCCTTGAGCACGCGGCTGCGGTTCGGCCAACGGTAGTCGGTCTTCTCGCCGAAGTTGAGGATCTCGGACGGCTCGGCCGACTCGTCCTTCGTGTTCCACGGCACGCCCATGGCCTTGTACATGCCCACGTTCCAGTCGGGGTCGTAGATGCACTCGCCCGGAGCCTCGACAGCGGCGCACCCGCAGCCGAAGAACCCGCCGGCGCCCTGGCTGACGCGCGTCGTGTCTACTTCCAGCCAGTGATAGCACGGGAAGATGACGTCGGCGTTGCCGTTGTTCGGGCAGAACCACAGGTTGATGTCGGTGAAGAAGTCGAGCTTCGTCATGGCCTCCCACGCCACGTCGATGTTGCCCATGTTCATGAAATCGCCCGACTGGCACACGCCCGCGTGCAGCTGATACGGCACGTCGTTGTCGAGGCAGCCGTCCCAGATGGCGTTCGCATCCGCCCAGCGCGCCCAGTAGCGGTTGAGCGGGAAGCGCTCGGCGTCCACTTCGTTGGCCTGGCGCTCGAATACGGTCTTGGGATTCGGCCACGCTTGCGACGTGCGGAACGCGCCTCCCATGCGCTTGGCGATGACGAGGGCCTCCTCATGGCTGGGCACCTTGTTGCCGTAGCGTTCGGCCAAAGGCGAGTCGTTGTCGATGAGGTACTGCACGAAATCCTGCATCTTCGCGGCGAGCCCTTCGAGATCAACATCGCGGCCGTCCCATGTCTTGGCCTCGTCGCCGTACGGCGCGCCGAGCTGCATGTTGGAACGCCCGGGGTTGCCGTCGAACTGAGCCTTCGACGAACCGCGGTTGCCGGCCGGCTCGTCGGAGTTGCCGGTGATGCACGAAAGGATCTGCAACGCGCGCACATTCTGAATGGAGTTGCCGTTCTGATCGGTGGCCAGCTGGAAGTGGATGCCGCCGTTGCCGTGGAGCGGGTTGACGCGCGTCGTCCAAGCCCGCACGGCTTCCTCGTTCTTCCCAGCCGGAACACCGGTGACCTCTTCGGCCTTCTCCATCGTATATTCGCTCGTCATCCGATGGAACGCATCCCACACGGTGCGCGCCTGGTGCACGGAGCCGTCCTTGAGCGTAACCTCCACCTCGCCGGGCAGCAGCGCCGGGCGCTTCGGCAAACCCTTGGGGTTGCAGGCGTCCGAGCCGTCGGGAAAGCGGTCGGGCTCGGTGGCCGGGTCGGCGAACGTCGACTGGTCGGGCAGCCACGCGTCGGCCACGAGCGGCTTGTACGGATGCTCGATCCACGTGCCCGTGGTGGGGACGCGGTGCTCCTCGCCCTCCCACATGCCGAGCTCGGCATCCCAGTACGTCAGGCGCTCGTTCGCCTCGTCCCACACGATGAAACGCTGGTACTTGCCGTCCTCCTTGAGGTCGGCCTCGGTCAGCAGCTTCGTCTTCATGTTGATGCCGCCGTTGCCCTCGACCAGCCAGCCTTCGGTGAGGTTCGGCTTGTCGTCGACGTAGAGGAACGACGCGTTCGACCAACGGCGCACCATGGTGTCGTCGTAGGCCTCGTTCTCGATGACCCAGTTGAGCCACGACAGCGCCAGCGCGCCGTCGGTACCGGGGCGCAGCGGCAGCCAGATGTCGGCCTCCTTGCCCAGCGGCGTGACGCGCGGGTCCACCACGATGTGCTTCGACGCGCGGTGCGCGACGTCGGTGACGGTGCGGTTCGTGGAGTCGTAGTTGGAGTACTCGCACGCCGTGCCCCACTGCACGTACACGCTGGGCTCGGCCTCCACCTCCATCCACGGCGACCCCATCTCGTCGGTCATGATGCCGCCGAAGTGGCGCGGGCCTTTGCACACCTGGTAGGCCAAGTGCGCGTTCGGCGTGCCGAACAGCTGCTTCATGCCCTGATAGGGCCCTAGCGACCACACGCGCGACGTACCGCACATCACGAAGATGGACTCTCCGCCGTACTTCTCCTTCACCTCCTTGAGCTTCTCGCCGCATATCTCGAACGCCTCGTCCAGCGTGATGCGCACCCACCCGGGATCGTCCTCGCCCTTGGGGTTCGTGCGCTTCACCGGGAAGCGAAGGCGGTCGGGATGGTACAGCGCCTGCATCGACGACTGCGACTTCGAGCAGCAGTGCCCGCGGCTTTGCGGCGCGGACTCGTCGCCTTCTACTTTGATTACCTTGCCGTCGCGTACGGTCACCCAAACGCCGCACTCCACTTTGCCGCAGGCACGGCAGCACGAGCGAACGCGTTTGACCTCCCCCGCATCGGCATCGACGCCCTCGGCGAGCGCCTGCATCGGCTCGGCGACCGCTGCGAGCGATGCAGCGGCACCGGTGACCGCCATCGTCTTCATGAAGCTGCGGCGCGTGAGCGTGAGCTGAGCCATTGATCCCCAC
Organism: Eggerthella timonensis; assembly: GCF_900184265.1. Taxonomy (NCBI): domain Bacteria; kingdom Bacillati; phylum Actinomycetota; class Coriobacteriia; order Eggerthellales; family Eggerthellaceae; genus Eggerthella; species Eggerthella timonensis. Next base: position 1,230,627 of record NZ_FXXA01000002.1, on the reverse strand, counting down.
CTTCCTTTCTCGTCTCTCGCTTCATACCTGAAACGATGGAGCCATCCTAGGCGGCGAAAGCGGGTACGCCCTCCCAGCAACGCTATGATTTTGCGTCGATGCGGGGCGGCCGGGCATCATACCGAGGCTATGATTTTTTACAAAACCCCAGGAAACAACTATCAACGAAGGGGAAAGGTGGCAGGCGCGGAGCAGCAACCCGACGACGGTGCAGTATGATGGGCGGCGAGGGTTCGCAGACGAGGGGGAAAGCGGGTACCTGATGGAAATCAAGCTTCCGCGGCTCAAAGTGGAGGTGCGCGAGGACGAGGGGTTTTCGCTGGGAAAGCTGTCGCCGGCGCTCATCGTCGGTTTCGGCGCCCATTGGGCATGGGTCTATCTCACGATGTTCAACGGCCAGCAGCTGTTCTTCTGGAATGCAGCCGACGCCGCGGTGCCGGCCGGACTCTTCCATCCCGTGTCGCTCATATTCTTCGTCATGTCCCTGCTGAGCTACGGCGTGCTGTCGCGCGCGTACCGCCGTCTGTTCGCCACGCAGCGGCGCCGCGCGCGCATCCGATTCGTCGGTGCGACGCTCGGCTGCATCGGCACGCTGCTCATGTGCCTGGCGGACGTCGGAACGCCGCTGGGAATCGCCGCGCTCGCAGCGGGAGGCGCAGCCACCGGCATCGGCTCGGCCATCCTCCTGATGAGCTACGGCGTGTCGTTCGGACAATGCGACATCGCCACCATCGTCACCAGCACGGCGCTCTCGCTGGTGGCGGGCATCGCGCTGTACACGGCGGTGTCGAACCTCGACCTGCTCCATCCGCTGGGAGCCCTGGCCGCAGCGCTCATTCCGTTCCTCGAATGCTGGTGCCTCTACCGGTGCAGCACCGTGCTCGTCGACAAACTCGAGTTCGCTGCCATCACGCTCAAGGTGAGGAAAACCCCGTTCGCGCTGCGCCTATGCGCGCCCAGCCTGCTGTTCGGGTTCGCGTTGGGCACCGTACGCACGCAGGCCATCGCCGACATGCACCTGGTCGGAGGATTGGGAACGCAGATCGTCTGCATCGGGGCGGCCGCGCTCACGGCGTGCGCGCTCATGATCGCCGTCATGCTGACACAGCGCCAGCACATCAACTTCATGTTCCGCCCTCTGCTGCCCCTCATCGCGATCGCGCTGGTCGCGGTCTACTTCATCGCCGACGCAACGCCCTTCACCACGTTCGCGCTGCTGCTGTGCTACCTCCTGTTCGAGGGCACCATGTGGGTGAGCTACGCCGACATCACCCAGCGCTTCCGCCTGACGTCGTTCGTGGTGTTCGGGTTCGGACGCGGGGCGCTCGCGCTGGGCGCGCTCCTCGGGATAACCGCCTCGCTCGCCGTGCCTGCACTCGACTCCGCCGTAAACCCGGCGAACACGCTGATCATCGTGCTCGCATGCATCATCTTCGGCTTCGGCGCTTTGCCGCGCGGAAGCGAGCTTCGCGCCCTCATCGTGGGCGAGTCGGATAATCCGGCAGGTGAGGCGCTTCGCGGGCGCGGGCGCGCCGAGTCGCCCGAGAAGGCGCGCGCCGGCCGGTTCAAGCGCAAGTGCGAGCTGGTGGCGAACCGCTACCTCCTGTCGAAGAAGGAGACGGAAGTCCTGTTCCTGCTGGCGAAAGGCCGCAACGCCGCCTACATCCAGGAGCAGCTCTACATCTCCGAGGGCACCGCCCGCACCCACATGCGCCACATCTACAAAAAGCTCGACATCCACACCCAGCAAGAGCTGATGGACCTGGTGGAGGGGGCGGAGGAAGAAGCCGCGTAAGCGAAGCGACCGCGGGCGCGGCACTTGAAGCGTCGACCGACCCGCTCCCCCAACACCCAAGCTCGCTAGCGGTAGCGGAGCAGGAATGAGACAAAGGGACGGGGTTAACGTCTCACTCGTCGCCGTCGCCAACGCGAAACGGACATCGCGGCCGCTTCTGCAACTTTTTCGACTTTGTGGCAAGCGAGAGGAAATCCGACCAGGGGTTTCTCCGAGCATTGCCGCCGCTTTCTAACAGCACGTTTTCTCGCGACCGCGAAACGCCTGATGGGAGAAGCAGCTTCGAGAGCGCGCTTGCCACAAAGTCGAAAAAGTTGCAGAAGCGGCACCGGAACCCGTTCGGATACAACCGACCAGGCCCTCTTTCGCAGACCGGTTTCGGCCGTGCCGCCCCGAACGCGGCGGCACGGCCAGCCCCCTCGACGCTGCGCACGCCGCTTTAGCGCTCGTACACCTGGTCGCAGCCGAGGAGAGCCTTCATGGAGTGCCAGATCTGGTGGGGGTTGCCCGGAGGGTTCTTGAGCGGCTTCATCGGATAGCGCTCCTGCGCGCCCGACAGCAGGTCGACGGCGAACACCTCGTGGGACAGCTCGAGCGCCCCCTGCGCGCAGATATCGGTGCAGCACCGGCACTTCACGCAATCGACCGGACGGTGCGTCACGCCGATCGAGCCGTCCTCGCCCGCGTACTTCGCGATGGCCCCGGTGGGACAGAACGTAGCGCACATCTGGCACGACGAGCACTTCTCGGGGTCGATGATCACGTGACCCCACAGGCGCGTGTCGATGAGCACGTCCTGCGGCTGCCCCAGCGCGCCGAGCGCCGCAAGCAAGCGACCGCGGCGGTCGGGGATGAAATGAGGCAGCGTGCCGTCCTTGCCAACCTTCACGAACTTCGGCTCCGGCGGCTCCTCCACGCCCAGCGCGTCCTTGACGGCGTAGTCGGCGGTGACCGCCGCGGCGCTCTTCGCCTCGTCCTTCACGCTGGAGAAGAAGCTCCGGCGGCTTGCGTCGTAGCCCTCGTCGCCCGACCGGCGCACGGCCGAGGGAAGCTTTTCCACCAGGTCGATGCGCATATCGTTGTTCCAGGTTTCCAGCAGCGCGAGCGCCGTGTCGCGCACGAGCCGGGCCGTCTCGAACCCCGAGGCGTGCTCGCACTCCGCGCACCGCGCCTGCACGAGGACCACGCGTCGCGCGCCGCGCGCCGCCAGCGTGACCAGCAGGCTCTCCTCCACGCGTCCCAAACAGGTGACGCCCACCACCTTCGCGGGGTCGTACAGCCCGTCCGCCGCGGCAAGCAGCTGTTCGCACGCGACGACCACCTCGCCGTCGGCCGCCTCGCAGGCCGCGCGGCACGATTGCAGCAGCTCGGCATCGTTTGGACGATGCGCCTCGAGCGCGCAGGTGGGGCACACGGTGGCGCAGGTGCCGCACCCGATGCACCGCTCGGGCTCGATGGTCAGCTCGTTGTCGTCGTAGGAGATGCAACCGCTCGTGCACACCTCGGCACACTTCATGCACGTCGCGTTGCGATTGCGCACAACAGCGCAACGGCCCTGATGAACCGTGATGTCGGCGCTCTGAAGTTGTTCGAGCAGACCGAGGAAATTAGCCACGTGAGCCATGACTTCACCCTTTCTCGTCTACCCCCTTGCACCGCCTAGTATAGCCACTTTCGCCGCAGCGTGCGAGAAAAATCGCGCTTGACACCTTTCGCGGCGCTCCCTATCATGTGGCCTTGGGGAGTCCGCCGGCACGCAGGTTGCGTGCGAAGCGGACATTGTTTGCAAAAGTGGGAACCTCAGGGGTGAGGTTCGCGGTGCTGTGCGCCGTAGATGCAAACAATGTCACGAGGGGCGGAACATGACTCACGATTCCACGAACCAACACCTTTCTCTTGAGCCCGACTACGACGGGTTCGATCCACTTGAAGACTTCGACGACGACGAAACCGAAGGGCGTGCCGACGAGTTCGTCGCCACGGTGAGCGCCGCCGAGGATGCGCTCGCACGCGAGAACGCGGACGCCGGTGCGGACGCGACCCCGTCCGGCGCGTCCGTCGCCTGCGAGCGCCCCGCCGAGGAACGCATCGACGACCTGCTGAAAGCCATGGCGCCGCGCCGCACGGTGCTGCTGGGCATCCTGGCCGCGTGCGCCCAGCCGCAGCCCGCCTCCGCCGTGAAGGCGCAGGTGGACGAGCTGCAAGCGAACAACTTCTCGGTGTACAGCGCGGCCAACCTGTGCTCCCTGCTGGAGAAGGCGGGCGCGCTCGAGCGCGTCACGGCCGACGGCGATCCCGCCGACGACGCCGAGATCGAGCCGGAAACCGTCGTCGTGGACGGCGTCGAGTACCTGGAAGCGCGCGAGCCCGTCGAAACCTACTGGCTTGCCACCGCGCCCGGCATCGCGGCGCTCGAAGCCGACAAGCCGCTCGACCGCCTGCGCGCCCTCCTGGAGGAGGATGCCGCCTACGCGCCCATCTACCAGCGCATTCTCAACCTGTGCGCAGCGGATGGCGGCGCCGCCACGCCCGCTATCAACGACGCGGTCGACCACGATCCGCTCGTGCAGAAGCCCCGCTTCTACGCGCCCCACTTCATCGACCGGCTGGAGAAATGCGACGCGCTCGTCTGGAAGAAGGCGTGGTGCATCACCGACATCGGCCGCACCGGCCTCGACCTGCTCGCCGACGCCCCCGCAACCGCCGCATCCAAGGAGGACTAACCATGACCGACGCAACCGCATCCGCACCCCAGCCCCTCGCCGACGAGGCCACGATGCAGGAGTTCATCACCCTCAACGAGCAGCGCGCCGCCACGTACGGCCTGCTGTCGCGCCTGTACCGCGTGGAGGTGGACGAGCCTCTCCTCGACGAGCTGCGCGGCATGCGCTTCCCTGCCAAGACGGGCAACAAGAACGTGGACGAGGGCTACCGCCTGCTGGCCACGTACCTGAGCAACACCTGGGACAACAGCATCACCGACCTCGCCATCGACTACGTGCGCGTGTTCATCGGGCACGGCGTGGACGCGTTCTCGGCCGCCTACCCGTTCGAATCGGTGTACACCTCCGAGAAGCGCCTGCTCATGCAAGAGGCACGTGACGAGGTGCTGGCCATCTACCGCAGCGCCGGCCTCGACAAGCAGGACACGTGGAAGGAGGGCGAGGACCACGTGGCGCTCGAGCTGGAATTCCAGCAGATCATGGCCACGCGCACGGTGAACGCGCTGCGCGGCGGCGACGAGGCCGAGGCGATCGCCCTGCTGACCGCGCAGAAGAACTTCCTCGAAGACCACCTGGCGGCATGGGCCCCCATGATGACGTCCGACATGAAGCGCTTCGCGCAGACCGACCTCTACCGCGGCCTCGCGTACCTGACGGACGGCTTCCTCCAAACCGACGAGGCGTTCCTCGCCGACGTGCTGGCCGCGGACTAGCCGCGCGGGATCGAAAGAAGGAGCGATGGAGAACAAGCAGGAGAGAACCTACGCCGGCATGACGCGCCGCACGCTGTGCTTGGGCGCGGGCGGCGCGGCGGTCATGCTGGGCTTGGGCGGATTGAAGTACGCGGGATCGCAGTCCCTCGTGCGCCCGCCGGGAGGCCAGGACGAGGAGCGGCTCATCTCGGCGTGCATCCGCTGCGAGAAATGCTACGAGATCTGCCCGCGCGACGTCATCGCGCCCGCCCACCTCGAGGACGGCGTGCTGAACATGCGCACCCCCACGTTCGACTTCTCCGCGAACTGGTGCGACTGGTGCGCCGACGAGCACGACGGCACCCCGCTGTGCGTGAGCGCCTGCCCCACCGAAGCGCTCAAGCTGCCCGCCGACGCCACGGCCGAGAACACCATCATCGGCAAGGCGGTCATCCACGAGGATTGGTGCCTGGCCTACAAGCTCACCGGATGCCGGTTCTGCTACGACGCGTGCCCCTACGAGGCCATGGAGCTGGACAAGGACAACCGTCCCATCGTGCTGGAGGACAAGTGCAACGGATGCGGCGCGTGCGAGAGCGTGTGCGTCTCGCTGCAAAACGGCTCCATCGCCGAGGGGGCCACGGCGCGCGCCATCGTCGTCCACCCGCTCGACGAAGTTGAAGGATAGGTGCCCCCATGAAGAAGAATTCCAAAACGCTGCGCACCGCCTGCGCGCTGGCCATCATCGCCGTCGTCACCGTCGGCTTCGTGACGAACGTCGGGATCGGCACCATGTCGGCGCCGGGCATCTGGGACATCTCCATCCTGTGCCCGCTGGGCGCCCTGGGCACCATGCTCGCCTCCAAGATGATGGTGCCGCGCGCCGTGATCTCGCTGATCGCGATGGTGCTGCTCATCGTCCTGTTCGCTCGCGCGTTCTGCGGATGGATGTGCCCCGTGCCGCTCGTGCAGAAGCTGCGCGGCGTGTTCGCGAAGAAGCAGCCTGCCAAGCGCGACGATGCCGTCGACGCCGACGTCGACACCAAGCCCGAGCCCGCTGCCGCGCCGCTCACGAAGGCCGAGGCCGACGCGCTGAGCGTCTCGTGCTCGAAGGGAGCGAAGGACGCGGGCGGATGCGCCTCCTGCGCGGCCAAGCGCGGGGCCGCGCCCGACGCGCGCCACTTCGTGCTGGGCGGCGCGTTGGCGTCCACCTTCGTCTTCGGCTTCCCGGTGTTCTGCCTCGTCTGCCCCATCGGGCTCACGTTCGCCACCATCCTGCTGGTCATCAACCTGTTCGCGCACGGCGACGTCACCTGGTCGCTCATCGTGGTGCCCGCGCTGCTCATCGCCGAAGTGCTGCTGTTCAAGAAGTGGTGCCACAAGCTGTGCCCGCTCTCGGCGTTCATGAGCCTCATCGCGAAGGCGAACAAGACGTTCGTGCCCACAATCGACGATGGGTTGTGCCTGGAGACGGCCAAGGGAGCCGCGTGCGGAGCCTGCGGCCGCGCCTGCGAAGAGGGCATCGACCCGCGCCATCCGCAGCTGTCGCGCGCCGCATGGAGCGAGTGCACGAAATGCCGCGCCTGCGTGGACGCATGCCCCGCGAACGCGATCACCATGCCGCTGCTGCCCAAGCGCTCGTCGGACGCACCCGTCGCCACGACCGTCGATGCGGCCGGCACGAGCGACGCTCGCAACGCCGACGATGCGCGCACCGCACCGTAAACCCCTCCCGCACGGCCCGGCCAGCTGCAGCAGCCGGGCCGCGCTTCCGGAATCGGGCGCGCCCCGCTTCCGGGCAAAAGGCGGCTTGGCAAGGGCTCTGGGGGACAAGCCGCCTTTTGCCCGGAAGCGGCACCCCTCCCCCTCCCTCCCGATGAAAGAGGGGTGCCGCTTCCGCACCGAACCTGACGAACGCGACCTGGAGGAATGAAAACCCATGACAGGTGAAACGACCTTCGAAACGACGGAATCCCTGCTCATCACCGGAGGCGTCGGCAGCGGCAAGACGCAGCGCCTCGTCGAGCGCGCCGCCGCGCTGCTGACGAAGGACGCAGCGGCGCACAGCGTGCTGGTGCTGTGCGCGACGCCCCAGGCGGCGCGCCTGTTCTCGGAGCGGCTGGCCGCCCGGGCAGGCGCCGAGCGCGCCGCGGGCGCGACCGTGACCACCGCGCGGGCCTTGGCGCTCGACGTGCTGGCCGACGATGGCGCGCGCCGCTGGTCGGGACGGGAGCCGCGGCTGCTGACCGCCTTCGAGGAGACGTTCCTCATGGAGGACATGAAGGTGAGCGGGCTCAGGCCGAGGCGGCTGCGCGAGATGCTCAAGTTCTTCTACCGGTCGTGGACCGAGCTGGCCGACGACGATCCCGCCTGGCTGCTGCCGGGCGAGGAGACCGACGTCCATGCGCTGCTGAAGGCGAACCTGTCCTTCATGCGCGCCATCGTGGAGCCCGAGGCGGCGAACCTCGCCGTGCGCTACCTGCGCGGCTGCGACGAAGCGCGCGCCGCCCGCTCCTGGGCGCACGTGCTGGTGGACGACTTCGCGTGCGCGAGCCGCGCCTCCCAAACGCTGGCGAGCCTCGTCGCCGCACGCTCGATCGCCGTGGCGGGCGATGCGGAAACCTGCATCGAGGTGTACGATTCCTACCCCTATGCCGACGGGATCGACGAGTTCCTCGCGACGCATCCCCACGCCGTTCACGAGCGGCTGGCCGCCGATGCGGCCGCCGCGCGCACCCCGCTGGTCCTGCGCAGCGACACCCCCGAAGCCGAGTTCGAGCTGGTCGCGCGCACCGTCGCCGAGGCCGTCGCCGCCGGCACGTCCGCGCGGCGGATCGTCGTGGCCGTGCCGAACGGCGTGTGGTCGCGCAACGTGGTCGTCGCGCTCGCGGCGCAGGGCGTGCGCGCCGAAGCGCTTCCCGACGCGCAGCCTTTGCGCGGCGACATCCGCGACAACGCCCGCTGCGTGCCCGCGCGCATCGCGACGGCGCTCAACCTGGCGGCGAACCCGGACGACGCCGCGGCGTGGCGCTGCTGGTGCGGCTTCGGCGACTACCTCGTGAACAGCGCGGCCCTCGCCAACCTGCGCTCGCGCGCCGAGGAGCAGGGCATCGGCCTCGTGCAGGCGCTCGCTGCCGTCGACAGCAGCGACGACCAGGTGGTGGGCGCGCAGCGCGTGGCCGAAGCGCACCGCGCCGGGCGCGCGCTCATCGAGCAGGCGCGCGGGCTGACGGGCGAGGCGCTGCTCGACGAGCTGGCGCGCATCGTCACCGGAGGGACGGAGCAGCACGCACCCGCCGTCCTGCGCGAGCGGTGCCTGGCCGACGACGGCTCGGGCAGCGGCGGCGCGGCCGACGATGCCGCCGCGATGACGCGGCGCCTGGCCGAGCGCCTGCTCGCACCCACCCTGGAGGCTGCCGACGCGGTGGCCGTCGTTCCCTACGACCTCGCGTGCGGCTTCTCGCCCGACCTGCTGATCGTCGCCGGCTTCGTCAACGGCTTCATCCCCTCCCGCGACTACTTCGACGCCACGGTGACCCCGCCCGAGCGCCAGGAGAAGATGCGCGCCGTCGACGAGCGGCGCGTGCGCGCGCTGACGGGAAAGGCCGGCCGCACGCTGGCGCTGTCGTATTTCACGTCCACCGACCTCGAAAGCGCGGGCAAGCTGAAGCTCAAGATCAGCCGCATCCGCCTGAAGGACGGCATCCGCACCTGCGCCATCGAGCCCAGCGTGTTCCTGGATGAGACAAAGGGACGGGGTTAATGACTCATTCAGAGAGCATCGGGACATGATCGACGGGGGAATGAGTCATTAACCCCGTCCCTTTGTCTCATTGCACAGCTAGAGACCCAGCATGATCCTGATGATCTCGTCGTTGGTGGCGCGCATGCCGTCGCGGCCGAGGCGGGCGATGCTGTCGATGGTGTTCTCCACGCCCTTCTTCACGATGCCGTCGCCGCCGTAGAACTGCTGGCCGTCGCGGTACATCACGTAGCCGAGGATGCCGGCGTTCACCGAGAAAGCGATCTTGCCGGCGCACGAGGGCTTCGCGCCGTCGCACACCATGCCCGCCACGATGGACAGCGCGTTCACCACGGCGTGCACGGCCTCCTCGTAGCCGCCGCCGTCGAGGTACGCGATGCCGGCGCCCGCCGCCGCGCCCGCGCACACGGCGCCGCAGAACGCCGATAGCCGCCCGATGCCCGTTTTCTGATGGATGGCCACGAGGTTCGACAGCACGAGCGCGCGGTAGAGCTGCTCGTCGGTGGAACCCAGGTGGCGCGCATACACGATGAGCGGCACCGACACGGTGATGCCCTGGTTGCCGCTGCCGGAGTTGATGACCACGGGCAGCTCGCAGCCGCTCATGCGCGCGTCGGACGCCGCTGCGGCGCACGCGCACGCGCGCACCTTCACGTCGTCGCCGTAGGCGCCCAGCATGACGCTGCCGATGTTCGCGCCCCAGTCGCCGGCCAGCCCCTCGCACGCGATGGCGTCGTTGCAGACGATTTGCCGATCGAGCAGGTCGCGCACGTCGTCCAGCTCCGCGGTCATGGCGAAATCCCAGATGCCCTCCATCGACAGAACGCCGCGGTCGGTCATCCCCTCGGCCGAGCCTCCCTCGGAGGTGGGCGCGCTGTCGCGCAGCACGGCGCCGTCGCGCTCCTCGCGCACGATGTTCGTATGGAAGTCGGCGATGCGCACGAGCGCGCTGCGCGCCGGAGCATCGGGGGCTTCGGCGAACACACGCACGACGATGTCGAAGTCGAGCCCCGTATCGGCGCGCTTTACCGTGATGGGCGTGCGCTCCAGGTACGCCGCGACCTCTTCGATGTCGGCCGGGGACACATCGGCGATCACCTCGAGGCTGCGATCGGCCTGCCCGGCCACGATGCCTGCGGCCGCTGCGGCTTCGATGCCCTTGAGCCCGCCGGTATGGGGAACCACCACGCTCTTCGCGTTCTTGATGATACTGCCGCTGGCCGCCACCTCCACGCGCGCGGGAAGCGCCCCCAACAGCTCGCGCGCACGCGCGGCCGCTAGCGCGATGGCGATCGGCTCGGTGCATCCCATCGCGGCGACGAGCTCCTCTTCGAGGATGGCCACGTACTGCCCGTACCGCTCGTCCGTCCGCTCCATGAAGCACTCCTTTTCGCTCCGCCCGTCGCATGCAACGAACCATGATAGCACCCCGTGCGCCCTTCCGTGCCGCGCCCACGCTGCAAACCGCGTGCGGCGCGCCTCCCCCGTTTTCGGGTATCTTCGGCGTTTTGCCTGGACACGGGCCGATATACCCGGTTCCGCGCGATGACGCGGCGAGGGGCGGCGCGTAGCATGCAACCCGTCGAAATCGTACGAACGAGGAGGGAACCATGGGAGAACACACCATCAGCCGCCGCAACTTCTTGGCAGGGCTCACCGCGACGGGCGCGCTCGCCGCAGCCGGCGCGCTTGCCGGATGCGCCCCGCAGGCGCAGGCGGAAGGCGGCAAGGACGGCAAGGCCGACGCCGCCGTGCAGGGCAGCTGGCGTGACAAGCCGGCGATGCCCGCCGACATCGCCGAGACGCTAGAAGCCGACCTCGTGGTGGTCGGTGCCGGCAACGGCGGGCTCGTGGCGGCCACCACGGCCGCGCAGAACGGCGCGAAGGTCATCGTGCTGGAAAAGGGCGGCAACATCGCCGCGGCGCGCGAGGCCGTCGGCGCGCTCAACTCCGCGCTCGAACCGGACCATCACGAAGACGTCCCCACGCTGCTCAATCACGCGAACCAGACCCAGGCCGGCGACGCCAACATGCTGATGTACAAGACCTGGGCCGAGAAGTCCGGCGAGATGATCGAATGGATGAAGGAGACGCTCGAGCCCAAGGGCATGCTGTTCCCGTTCGAGTGGCACAAGCCCGACGACCCGCATGCCTACTACCCGGCCATGTGCTACAACCCCTGCATGGGCGAATACAACCCCGACGGCCCGAACTACGGCGCGTACGCGCACCTCGAAGTGATGAACGAGGTGCTGGGCGAGCTGGGCGGCGAAGTCATGTTCATGACGCCCGCGAAGATGCTCGTGCAGGACGAGTCGGGTAAGGTGACCGGCGTCATCGCCGAGTCGAAGGACAAGGGAACCATCCAGATCAACGCAAAGAACGGCGTCATCGTATGCACGGGCGGCTACGGCGCGAACGACGAGATGCTGCAAGACTTGTGCCCGGGCAACTCCAATTGGTGCGTGCTGCGCGACAGCGTGACCGAAGAGGGCGACGGCATCCGCATGGCGCTGTGGGCCGGCGCCGAGCTCGAGGCCGGCGGCTCCTGCATGATCTGGAACCGCGGCATCATGTTCGACGACACCGAGTTCGACGGTTCCTACCAGGGCGGCGACATCTTCCTGCCCAGCAGCCAGCCGTTCCTCCACGTAAACGCCAACGGCGAGCGCTTCATGAACGAGGACCAGTGCTACCCCATGAGCTACGCGGGCGGCGCGAACCAGCCCGGCCACTTCTCGTGGATCGTCTGGGACGGCAGCTACTGGGAGGACATCGAGCAGTTCGACACGTGCGGATGCTCGCGCCTGTTCCCCGCGCCGTCGGGCACCGCGTTCAACGCCGACGTGTACGACTGCGAAGCCATCACGAAAGAGCATCTCGACTCGTTCTGGCTGGAGCCGCGCATCGAATCGGGCGCGCTCAAGAAATGCGACACGCTCGACGAGCTGGCGAAGGCCATGAAGTTCGACGCCGACCAAACCGCCACGTTCAAGGCAACCATCGAGCGTTACAACGAGCTGGTCGCGGCGGGCGAGGACTCCGACTTCGGCAAGCCGGCCTACCGTCTGAGCGCCGTGGACGAGCCGCCCTTCTACGCCGCGCGCATCGCCGGCGAGCTGCTGGTCACCATCCATGGCGTGATCACGAACACCGATTCGCAGCCGCTGCGCAAGGACGGCAGCGTCATCGACGGCCTGTACGTGTGCGGCAACGACCAGGGCGGTTTCTATCCCCACAACTACCCCAGCAACTTCACGGGCATCAACGCGGGCCGCACCGCCACGTTCGCCCGGATCGCCGCCAAGCACGCTTTGGGCGTCGCGTAAGCGCGCAGCATCAACCTCACGTCCTGCTCCCCCTTGGGGGAGCAGGACGCTTCGCGCGGAGGTCGGGACGCTTCGCGGAGATGAGGCCCGCGTGAATCGTCCCGCGTCTTTCCGCTTCTTTATATGACTTAAAGCATCATGGACAAAAAGGCGAGTATTCTCTAGATTATCGTCGGAAAAACCGGGAGCCAAAATTTCGCTTTCGCATAAGGCCTGGTGAAAGGGCCGCGCGTTTAATTATGTCATTCCAAGGATAAAGAATACTCCGGTTTTTGTCCATGCGATGGACGACAAGCAGAAGCGAGCGGCTCGTCAGACAGACACACCCCCCCCCGAGCAGCGACGATCGACGCGAGGTCGCTAGTGCACCAAATCGATGAGCTCTTGGCGGCTGTGGACATCGAGCTTGGTGTAGACGTGCTTGGCGTGGGTGGCGGCCGTCTCGCGCGAGATGACGAGGGCGTCGCGCACGTAGGGAATGGAGCGCCCGCGCGCCAGCAGGTCGAACACCTCGGTCTCGCGCGGGGTGAGACCGCCGCGACAGGCGAGCTCGAGGATGCGGACGGTCAGCTCGTCCACCTCAGACGCGGCATCGGCGACGGAATCGCCGGGGAGCGTCGGCGAAGGAGCGGACTCGCCGAGCGCCGCGACCGCGGCGTCCTCCTTGCCCGCACCGAACGCGAACGCCCGACCGTCGCTGAGCACGAACATGGTCGCGCCCACCAGCAGCGCGATGGACACCGCGACCACCTGGTCGAGCGAGAACGCCCCCGCCCCCATACCGGACTCGATCAACACGAGCGCCACCACGCCCAAGAGATCGCCGAGGTGCACGAAGATCCACCCGAGCCCGTAGGACTGCACGGGCGTCGCCGCCCCCTGCACAGCGTAGCGTGCGAAGTACATCTGCGTGATCAGGCAGAACGCGAATCGCGCGGCGATGGCCACCACGTAAGCGACGTACGCGCCCGCGCCCTCCCCCAGCACGATGAACGCCGCGAAGCCCACCACGAGCGCCGGGCACATCCACCGGTAGAGGAACGACAGCGACACGCGACGCGGTCCCGCCGTTGCCGACAGGCCCACCATCAACATGAACGCGATGCTCACCACGAGCGCCACCTGTGAAGCCGTCGCATCCTGCCCCGACGACGCCGACCAGAACGAGCCCTCGACGCACACGAACAGGCATGCCGCGAGAATGCCGAACCCGGCACGCCCCATCGACTTCAACACGCGCGGCAGCCCCTTGAGCGCGCTGTCGTGCGCCTCGGCGAACGCACGCTGCTCGGCAGCGCCGCGATACTCGGCCGTCGCCTTGCGCCCTTGCGCGTCGCGCCACGACAGCAGCAGGCACAAGCCCGACAGCAGGGGAAACGCCGTCACCACCGCAAGCGCCATCCAACCCTGCATCGCCGAAACCACCAGCACGAGCACGGCGGCCGCCACAGCCGATGCCGGCGCGAGGAACTCCACTTCCTCCTGAGTCACCTTCGCGTAGTACTCGCCCCACATCACCCACATGAAGCCGCTGCCGAACCCCGTGAGCACCCCGCCGGCCACGAACAGCACGGCAGTCGCCCCGAAATCGGGCAGCTCGCAAAACAAAAGCGGCGTGGAAATCGCCGTGGCCAGCGGCGCGATCCAGAACAGCGCCGCGTGCTGGGTGGGCGAGCCCAGCCGCTTCTCCAACACCACGATGAGCACGAGCATGATCACCGACATGGACACGGGCAGGCCCGTGAAGAACAGGTCCCAACCCGCGCCGCCGCCCGCCAACGTCGAGGCTTTCGCGCCGGTGTAACCGCTCACCGCGTTGGTGTAGAACACGCAGAACACCCAGGCCAGCAGAAACGCCCAACCCAGGCGCCGCAGCGGCGCGAACCGCTCGACCGCCTCCACGAGCGACCGCTCGCGCCGTCCTTGCGCGCTCTCGACCATGCGCCCCGTCTCCCTCCGCCGTCATTCACGTCCCGTCTTTGTACCACAGGATGCGGCTCTTGGCAAAAGAGCTTGCGCCGAGGGGGGGGGGGCAGCTGCTATCATGGTGGGAAGCCGACCGCACGAGAAAGGAACGCCCGATGAGAAGCAGAACCTTCGCACTGCCGGCGGCCCTCGCGTTGTGCTGCGCCCTGACCGGCTGCTCGGGCCTCGCCACTGCCGAGCAGAAATCGGTCTACCGCGACGACGCCCGCATCGCCCAAGGAGCCGACACGTATTCCGTGGTGGACAGCAGAGGCTCCATCTTCGACCGGCACCTCGGCGAGCTGAACGGCCTGGAAACATGGCTCCAGCTCTCCATTCCCGAGGAAGGCGGCGCGTTCCGCATCGACTACGACGTCGACGTATCGACCGGCGACTTCAAGCTCGTGTTCGTCGACGGCAAGAACGTCGACATCGTCTACGAAGGAACGGGCGTCGGCAGCCGCACCTTCACGTTGGAGCCGGGCGACTACGCCCTCAAAGCCGTCGGCACGCATGCGGGCGCCGACATCGAGCTCAAGCTGCAAGCGAGCGAAGGCGTGGCGGGCGTCGAGCCTGACGGCCTGCTCGGCGATCCGCGCGACGTGGAGCTGGAGCCGCTCAAGGACGACGCGTAGCGCGTGACCTCCGCGCGGTCGGACACGCGAATTCGCCCGTGCTAAGCAATTTTTTCGTTTTGCGAACGATTCGGCGTCTCAAAGCGCCCTCGGATGCCGACCCGCAAAGACGGTCTTCGCGTTTCCGCAGGTCGGGCGATGCTAACCTGGTCGCGGCAAGATAGCGCGCGCCCCGAACGTTCGCAAAACGCAAAAATTGCTTGGAACTTGGCGATTCGCGTGTCGCGCGGCCCCTACCCCGCCGCGCGCATGACCATGCGCTTGACGTCTTCGCGGTACTCGGGGCGCACGAGATAGTACGCGTACGCTTCCAGCACGGTTCGGAAAGCCACGCCGCGGCCGACGATCTTGAAGTACCCGATGCCGTGCGAATCGTGCAGGTCGCGCACTTCACGGTCGGTGAAGATCACCGGATGGCCCGGCTCATGGTCGAAGAACTCGGCGCGCTGGGCCACGCACTCGAAAGGCCGCATCGCGCCCGAGCGCTGGTCCTCGCTGTTGTGCAGGTAGTGCTCTTGGCGATGCGGACAGCGGTAGGCGCAGAACTCGTTCACCATGACCTCCACCTTGTCGCGGTCTTCGAGCGCCGCGAGGAACGCCGGGTCCTTGTGGCGGTTGTAGTCGAGCACCACGTAGTCGTAGCGCTTCGTCATGCGGTTCACCTCGGCTGCGTCCGCCAGCGCGCGCGTGGTGGACAGCACGCAGCGCATGCCGTAGCGCTCGCGCACGTAATCGCCCACGAGATCGGCGTACACGATGGCCTCGGCACCGTAGCGGCTGGCGATGGCCAGCATCGCGTTCAGGTACTCGTCGCGCACGTCGTCCTCGCCGGCCAGCATGTTCGTCAGCGTGAGGCGCGCCTTCACGCCGTGCTCGGCCAGCAGCGAGAACGCCTCCTCCATCTGGCGAGGCGTGGAACGCTCGCGCATAAACGCTCGTCCGCCGTTCAGATTGCACGCGGGAAAGCATCCGTACACGCTGTCGATGCGCACGCCGTCTTGGAACAGCGCCGGGCGCTGCTCGAGCAGACTGATGAAGAACAGGTTGAGCCCGAGCCCCACCGTGAAGTCCGGCAGCGTGTACTTGATCATGTCGATCCTCCGATACTTACTGGTCGTTCGTAACGTCAGCGAGAGGCACCCTGGTGGCCGAGATCGTGGGCAAGGCGAGGGCGAAGCGTACTTCGGTACGCGAACCCTCGCCCTCGCCGCGAGATCGGGTGGCATGGGAAACCGCAGCGTCGACCGGTTCCGTCGGCCGTCAGGCCGACGGAACCCCTTTAGAACATGCACATCTCTAAGTCTTCGCCGAGCGTCGAGTGCAGCTTATCGTACATCGACGAGGGCTTGTTCGGGGTCCACGCAGGACGCTTCATGGCGAAGCATACGGCTTCCTTGCCCATGAACTGCTTGATGGGCACGCGCCCGCTCACCGTGATGGCATGCTCGGGGCAGATGCGCTCGCACAGACGGCACTGCATGCAGGCGCTCGGACGGTGCACGACGCCGAACACGCCGTCCTCGTCGAGCTTTTTGATGGCGCCCGTGGGGCAGAACACCGCGCACATGCGGCACGAGCTGCACCGTTCAGCGTCGATGGACACGGCGCCGATCACGCGCGTCTCCACCTCGTCCGCCTCCGGCTGGCCGATATGCTGCAGGTAGTTGTACAGGCGCACGCGACGCGTGGGAACGAACTGCGACAGCGTGCCGTCGGCCCCCACCTTGCGATACGCCGCGGGAACGGGCTCGGCGTCGGCCATCCCCAGCTCCGCGGACACCGCCGCGCCGGCTGCACGGGTCGACGCGTCCTTGGCAGAGCGGAAGAAATCGCGCCGCCCCACCCCGTCGCCGCCCTGGCGACGCGCGCCGCCGGACGCGTCGGAAACCAGCACGCGTTCGGGCACGTGCTCCACCACCTCGACGGGCATGGAAGACCCGAACGCCTCCAGCAGGTTGCGCGAGCCCTCCACCACGTCGCGCATGAGCGCGCCGCCCGGTGCATGCGGGCACGTCTCGCACGGACCGCACGCGAGGGTCGCGTCGAAGGCGCGGTACGCCGCCAGCCCCACGAGCGCCGACTCGTCCATGCGGCCCAAGCACGGCACCGCGCACGCGGCCGGCGCGTCGTCGACCGCGACGCCGGCCGCCTCGAGCGCCGTCTCGCACACGATGACGGGATGGCCCTTCGTCGCCACGATAGAGTGCTTGAGCTGGACCGTCAGCTCGGCGTCCGTCGGGTTGCGCAGCTCGATGGCGCAGGTGGGGCACGCTGTGGCGCACGTGCCGCACCCGATGCAGCGCTCGGGCTCCACGAGCAGCTCGCCCGTGCGGTACGCCAACGCGCCCGACGTGCACGCCTCCACGCAGCGCAGGCAGTCGGCGTTGCGGTTGCGCACCGAGATGCAGCGCTCCTCGTGCACGGCGATGGCGTCGCTCTCGATTTCTCCCAGCAGGGCCAGCAGGCCGTTGATCAGGGACATGGCCTACCCCCTTTCCGGAATCTCGTCGACAGGCAGCTCCGTCACCTGCGCCTGCTTCTTCGGCAGCAGCGGGAACGTGATGGCGTGCTCGGGGCACACGTCGGCGCAAGCGCGGCACTTGCTGCAGTCGTTGAGCGTCGTCTCGCCCGCCGCGATGTCGTGCAGGTTGATGCCCTCGGGGCACGCCTGCTCGCACAGGTTGCAGGCCTTGCCGCGGCCCTCGCGCAGGCACTTCCCGGCGTCCACCTGGGGGCGGAACGTCCGGTTCAGCCCGCTGAACAGCGAAAGCAGCGCGCCCAGGGGGCAGAAGCGCTGGCACCACTTCGGCAGCAGCAGGATCTCCAGCGCGATGATGAGCGGGAAGGCGACGACGGTCCACGTGGTGTCGCCGAACGCGAACAGGCGCATGACCAGCAGCACCGTGGCGAACGTGAGGCCGATCGGGCAGATGAGGCAGAACACCGGGAAGCCGAAGACGAGCGTGGATCCCAGCGCCGCCGCGAGGATGCCGTGGCGGCTGTCGATTTTGATGCCCTTGGCCTTGCCGCAAGGAGAAGCGCAGGCGGAGCAGGGGGTACGGGGAGCGGGAGCGGGGTGCGATGCGTCCGTCTCGTCACCTGCGGAATGAGACGTTAACCCCGTCCCTTTGTCTCCTTTCTTCTTTCCCCGCGACATGAAGTGCACGGGGCATGCCCAGGCGCAGAACACCTTGCCCAGCGCGATGCACACCACGAGCACGACCGCCACGCTGATCACGGCCATCGGGATGGCCGTGCGCTCGGCGATCATGGCCAGCAGCGCGCCCAGGGGGCACAGCAGCGTGATGGACTCGAAGCCGATGCCGCAGAAGTTGCCGATGCCGCCGGCCGTGAAGTATCCCACGGCCACCACGGCGAGCACCGCCAGCATGATCAGGAACCGCAGTCGATAGGTTTTGAGCTTCTTCATCCCGCTCACGCCTCCACTTCTTCGGTCGGACGAATGACGATGGCGCGATCGGTGGCGCCGGCCGTGATGGAACCGGCCGACAGCGAGATGCACGCCAGCTCGCAAGCGCCGCAGCCGTTGCACGCGTTTACATCCACCACGGGCACGTTGTCGGCGCCCAGCTCGAGCGCCTCGTAGTTGCACACGTCCACGCACTCGTGGCAGCCCATGCCCTTCGCGGCCAGGCACCAATCGCGGTTGAGCTCCGCCTTGCCGATGATCGCCGTGGACGGGTCGGGGCACACGAGCGCATGCGTCGGGCACGCCGCGACGCACCTCGGCCCACCCGGCTCGTTTTCGCAGAAATCGCACCATCCGCTCTTGAAGTCCATGCGCGGCGTGCGCGCGTTCAAGATGCCGTCCTCAAGATGAGCAGGCGCAATGGCATGCTTCGGGCACACCTCGCGACACTTCTCGCAATGTAGGCAGCCGCGCACGAGCTGCTCCTCGTCCTGCCCTCCCGGCGGGCGCAGCAGCGTCTGGCTCGGAAGGTACTTCACGCCGCCCAGGCCGATGACGGCACAAGCGCCCACGGCGCCCAGGGCGAACGTGCGGCGCGACACGCGGGGGCTCGCAGCGCGCTTGGGCTCGACGTCGTGCTCGCCCATCACGCAACCTCGACTTCCGCCTCGGCTTCGCACGCATCCGCTTCCGCGACTTCGTTTTCGGACAGCACGGCGTCCAGGAATTCCCGGTCGTTGCGCAAAAAGCCGTCGGTCAGCTTGCCTAGCCCCTTGTAGAAGTCGGTCTGGGGGAACTTCCGCAGGTCGGCCGCCATCATGGGGTACCATGCCAGCAGGTGGTCCTCCAGGAAGTTGCGCTGCGACAGCAGCAGCTTCAGGCACTCGTCCTCGTCGCCGGCCTCGTACGCGGCGATGGCGCGCTCGCACAGGATCTGCTCGAACTCCAGCTCCAGCGCGATGTGGTCCTCGCCCTCCTTCCAGCTTTCCTGCTTGTCCAGGCCGAAGGCGCGGTACAACACGAGCACCTCGTCGCGCGCGTCCTGCATCATGAGACGCTTCGGGCTCGTGTACACCGACTCGTACGGATACGCGGCCGAGAAGCCGTCGTTGCCCGACCCGATGAACGCGCGCACGTAGTCCACCGCCAGCTCGGTGAGCACGCATCCGTCGGCCTGGCTCAGGTAGCCGCAGATCAGCCGATAGCCCTCGTCCACCAGCTCGTTGCCGGTGTTCGTCGGGAAGCGCATGGACAGAAGCGTGTCGTAGAGCTCCTGATCGACCTCCACGCGGAACAGGCGCGAGAGGAATTGGTAGGTTGCCCTGCGGCCGCGCAGCACGTCGGCGAAGTCGATTTCCTGATCATGGGACATGAGTAGCTCCTTCTCTAGCGTTCGGTCGAAGAGGTTGCGGCGAACACGCCGGACGCGAGCACGCTGCGGCCCAGATCGGTGATGGTCCAGGCGTCGCGCCATTCGATGGCGCCCGTCTCTTCCAGCTTGCCGCGGAAGAACCCGCAGAAGCGGCGCGGTTCTTGGCACAGCGGATCGCCGTCCACCGCCTGATCGAGTTCCTTGGTGGGGCAGCCGCCCTCGCGCGCGCACAGCTCCAGCACGCGTTGGAAGATGGGCAGGTAGCGCTCGTCCTCCGTGACCTTCTCGACCACGCGGTTCTCGTTGACGTGCGCAGCGACGGCGTCGAGTCCGGCACGGGTGGCCCGGTAGCGGCACGGCGCCGCAGGCGTCACCGAGATGAAGTCGCCCTCGTCCTCGGCGGGCACGGCGGCGTCGGCGGCGGCATCGTCGACGCTGTCGGCGCCCTCGGTGCCCTCGTCCGCGATGCGCTCGAGGGCGCCGTCGCGCTCGAGCAGCTGCACCACCTGCGCCGAGCCGTACACGCTCGTGGTGGCGGGATACGCCGCGTCCAGGTCGATCACGATTTCGTCCATCGTCTTCGGCTCGACGCAGAACGCCACGGCGTGCAGCAGGCGGAACTGCTGGCCGGGAATGCCCGCCAGCAGCTTCTCGATGCGCTCGGCCGGCGACAGCGGCACCACCGGAGGCACCACGCTCTTGTCGGCGTCGGGGATGGGCGGCAGGTAGTCCGCCTCGGCGTCGTCCCGCTCGCCGTCGTCCAAACTCAAGTCGGCCAGGGGGTCGAAATCGTCATCGATCACAAAAACATCGACATCGCTCATATCTCTCAGTCCTTTCAAAACACCGGGGGTTGGGAATCGCGAGGGTCCGGCGGCCGGCAAGCCGCCGGAGCCTCTACATGGTCGTGGATGCGTAGAGCACCTTGGTTGGCAGCTCGCGCGGCACATCGGGCGCCAGGGACAGCGCTTCCTCGTCGAGGGACGCGAACTCGGACGGCGCCACGCTCGCCAGGCGCTCGCCATCGCGCATGAACACGCGCGTGGTCTGCACCTTGGTAAACGCGGTGTTCTCCAGGCGGTCGCGCATGAAGCGCGTGCACACCGTGCGCTCGCCGGCCGTGGCCAGCACGTCGAGGAACAGCGCGCGCTCGCGCTCGAGGGCCACGCGGCGGTGGTCGATGGTGAACTTGTCGTCCACCGCATCGTTCGCGGGAAGGAAGCCGTTCACGAGGCCGGTGACGAACGCGATGCGCACATGGCGCCCATGGCAGCGCGCGTACGCGACGACGTGCACGGCGTCGCGCGCAACGTCCTCGACCGGCGCGCGGAACGCTTCGCGCGCCAGGCGTTCGATGTCGGCATGCGCGGCATCGTCGCCCAGCAGTTCCACCAGGCGCGGGGACAACGGCATCCCGTGCGCGTCGAACAGCTCCACGGCGGCTTCGCGCGTCAAACCGCCCGCGCACGCCCGCTGCAGCTCGTCCAGCTCGTCGAGCGGGCCGTCGAACTTGCCGAAGATCGTCGAGGCGCGGTCGGCGTCCCGCTGTGTACGCAGCTGCGCCACGGCCTCCGACGCGGCGATGTCGCGCTCGCGCGCATACGCCATCAGCTCCAAGAACGCGTCCGAGCGCAGCAGCCAGTCGCCGAATCCCAACCATGAACGCAGCGACGTGAAGTCGTGCGGGTCGAGGTACAGGCGCAAGAACGCGGCCAGCTTGAGGTCGGCGAAGCGGCCCTCAGTGCGGGGGTCGCCCTTGATCTTCCCGCCGCCGAAGCCGCGCTCGACCGCGACGCCGCGCGCCTCGAGGGCGGCGGACACGCGCGCGCCCCAAGCGGCGTTCGGCACCGCCACCAGCACATCGCGCGGGGCGACACCGTCGTTCAGGCACGCCTCCACCGATGCGGCCACGAACGCGCACTCGGCCTCGGGATCGTCGAGCGCGCGGCTCTCGCGCACCGCCTCCGGCCGTTCGGCCGCCAGCGTCACCAGGCAACCGGCCTCGTCAGCCAAGGCGCGGAACCCCTCGAAGCACGGGTACGGCTCCTCGGCGCTCGGCGCGGCCAGCGTGCGCCCGGCGGCCACGAGCCCGCTCACGGCCAGATGGCGCACGAGACGCTGCGACGCCTTGCTGAGCGAGCCGTAGTCGTCGACCACGAGCGTCAGCGGCTCGGGCTCGATGCCGGCGGCCACCAGGCCGCGATAGGCCAGCGACGACACCTCGCACGGCAGCAGCGCGCGCCGCACCTCGAGGTTCTCGGTCAGGATGGCGTGCACGGTCTGCTCTTCGGCGGTGATCAACCAGCGCTCGTCCTCGTCGGCGCACTCGCTCATGCTCTTGTAGAAGAACTTGAGCATCTCGCGCAAGCGGCCGGGCTTGAGCCCGCTCACCTTCACGTCCTCCATGAGCACGGCCAGCTCGTTGTCGTCGAGCACGCGCGCGGCGCGGCCCACGGCGTCCTGCACCCGCGCATCGCCCATGACAGCCAGGCCCAGCTCGCGCATCGACACCACGTCGGCCTCGCCCAGCAGCGGGTCGTCGCCCACGAGCGCCCGGTAGCGCCCGGCCGCCACCGCGTCGGCGCACACGATGCGCACGGGCGAGCCCGTCGCGGCAACGCTGCGCGCGCACGCCAGCAGCGCCGGCGCGACGTCGTCGGACGCGTCGTGCTCCAAGCACGCGCAAACGCTGGCAGCTTCGCCCGCTTCCTTATGCAGTTCTTCAAGAAGATTGTTCGCCGCGTCTTCGACGGACGCAGCAGTATAAGCACTCATATTCGGTCTCCATCCACGTTCTTCGGATGAAGCCCTTTGCTCGAAGCCCCCCAGCTTCATAGCGCTCTCACTCATATGCAGTATGCCCAACCGGCGCGGTCGCGTCTACCATCATTCCGAAACGGAATGGATGAAATCGAGCGCCTCCTGCTTGTCGCCCACGCCCAGCTTGCGGTACACGCCGCCCAGCACGTCGGCCACCTCGTCGCGCGAAAGCCCCAGCTCGCCCTCGATCACGTCGAAGCCGCGCTCCTCCACGTACAGGATGAGCGCGCCCAGCTCGCGCCGGTCGAGCCCGCAGCGCTCGGCCGCGAGCCGGCACTTGCAGCGCCTCCGCCCGCCCGCGCGCTGTCCGCAGCCTCGACGCCCGTCGCGCCCGCGGCCCCCGCATCCGCACCAGCGCCCGGCGCCTGCCCGTCGCGCGCCGCATGCACGAGCGCGACCGTGGCGCGCAGCAGCTGCTCCATCTGCCGCGCCTGGGCGTACAGCACGCCGCCCGCCTCGGTCAGGCTCACGCCGCTGCGGTCGCGCACGAACAGGTCCGCCCCGAACTCGCGCTCGAGCAAGGCGACGTGTTTGCTCAACGTCGACTGCGTGAGATGCAGCGTGCGCGCAGCCGCCGTGAAGCTGCCGCATTCGGCAACCTTCGCGAACTCGCGCAGATACGTCGTCTCCATCGCCTCAGACCGCCTCGTCCGGCGAGTCGATTGTCTCGTGGGCTAGATCGATAAGCTCTTGGCGGTTGTCCACGCCCGTCTTCTGGTAGATGTGCCGGATATGGGTGCTCACCGTGCCGGCCGAGATGAACAGCGTCTCTTGGATGCGCGAGATGGTGCGTCCTTCCAGCAGCAGCGGCAGCACGTCGGTCTCGCGCGGCGACAGGGCGAAGCGCTCCGAGATGAGCGCGCACGGATCCACGGGATCGGCCGGCTCCTCGTCGCGCTCTTCGGGCACCGTGCCCATCAGGCTGACCTCACCGATGCCGATTTTGACGAGATCCGTCTCCGTGAACAGGAACAGGTGCGCGATGAACAAGAGCGACACCGCCACCAGCGTGACCAGGGTGAGGTCGAACATGCTCACGCCCGTGGCCTCCAGCGAGTGGGCGAACAGCGAGCCTGCGGTCTCGCCGCCGTACAGCGCCACGAACCCCAGGCCGATGGTGCGCGCCGGGCTCACGCGAAAGCTCGACGCCACGTCGATGCACACCACGCACAGCACCAGCACGAAGCAGTGGTAGCCGCCGAAGATGAGCGCGCTCGAGTACGTGTTGTTGTCGGACATGAAGGGCGTGGACAGGCAGCCCAGGCACAGCATGAGCATGGACACGCGGTACGAGAAGAAGATGCTGTCGCGATGCAGGAACACGGCGATCAGGCAAATCACCAGCACGCCGATGAAGCCGCCCAGGAACAAATACGCGCCGAAGATGTCCTGCACCTCGTAGGTTTTGAAGCCCGACACCACGTCGAAGAACCCCATGAGCATGCCGATGAGCACGGCGCCCAGAAGCGCCTTCGCGAACAGGGCGATCGTTTGACGGGAGAGCGGCTGCTCGGGCCCGCGCGGCAGCTGGGGCGTGGTGCCCGCACAGCGCCTGAGCAGCAGCGCCGAGAGCACGGGCATGACCACGATGAGCGCGATCACGGGCACCGTCGGCCCCACGATCAGCAGAAACCCCACGACGATGGCAGCGCACAGCGACGCCGCAAGCTCCACGAGCGCCAAGCGTCCGCCCAGCCCCGATTCCAACTCGATCCAGCACAGGAACAGCACGGCCGATCCCGTTCCGGTCATGACGGCGCTCAAGCCCAGCACGAGCATGCCGACGGGCGTGGTGGGGTCGGAGAACGGCGTGAGCACGCTGCCCACGCTCATCATGATGGCGGATCCCAGCACGATGGAACGGTTGGCGCTCACCCGCTCGCGCCGCACGATGACGGCGACGAACAGCATGGTGACCACCATGGCCACGAGCGATATGAGCAAGCTGGTGTACAGCGAGCCGCGCACGTCCGACGAGAACCCGTACGGCACGATGCTGTAGAACATCATGAGCATCCACAGCCACTGCAGGGCGGCGCCCGCAATGCGCCTAAGCGAAAGGCTCGTTCCTAACGCGGTATCCCATGCACTCCGAAGCTTTTCCATGCCTGCCCCACCCCCTGAGCCCGTGCGAAACACTGCTCGCGTCGACCCCTCTGTCGACGCGTTCGATTATACGGAAAAGATGAGCGTCCCTCTTTGAGGAAATTATCCTAGTTTCGAGACAATTTACGGGAGACGATTACCGTATTGCCTGATCAACTACCCATCGTTTTATTCATGATCACAAAATCATAAGAATTTATGATGCGGCAAACCCCTGCTTCGCAACCTTTGCACGATGCTCGGCAGGCCCTCGCATCCGTATGGTCGGCCTATGCGACACGGGGACTTTGCACCGCATGCGGCATCCGGCTTCACGCGGCAGCCCCCCGCCCCGTTCCGCATGACCGAAGGACGAGCACGACAAGCAAGACGAGAACGAGGAGAAAGAAGGAGGAGGAGTATGGGTAACCTGACCATGTCACGACGCACGTTCGTCAAGACCGCCGCCATCACCGGTGCGGCAGCCGCGGCGTTCGGCGCTTCGACGCACACCGCGCTGGCCGAAGAGACGTACAGCAGCGTGTCCGGCAACGACACCGTGGCCGTGAAGACGTGCTGCCGCGGATGCGGCAAGATGGAGTGCGGCGTCAAGGTCATCGTCCAGAACGGACGTGCCATACGCGTCGAGGGCGACGAGGGAGCGTTCCAGTCCATGGGCAACTGCTGCACCAAGTCGCAGTCGTCCATCCAGGCGGCGTACCACCCCGACCGTCTGCACTACCCCATGAAGCGCACGAACCCGAAGGGCGAGGAGCCCGGCTGGCAGCGCATCTCGTGGGACGAGGCCATGCAGTCCATCGTGGACAACTTCATGGACATCAAGGCGAAGCACGGCGGCGAGGCCATCGCCTGCCAGGTGGGCACCTCGCGCATCTGGTGCATGCATTCCGAGTCCATCCTGAAGAACATGCTGGAGACGCCGAACAACGTGGAAGCCTGGCAGATCTGCAAGGGCCCGCGCCACTTCGCCACCACCATGGTGTCGCAGTTCGCCATGTCGTGGATGGAAACCATCACGCGCCCGAAAGTGTACGTGCAGTGGGGCGGCGCGTCCGAGCTGTCCAACTACGATGACTCCTGCCGCACCACGGTGGACGTGGCGTCGCGCGCCGACGTGCACATCAGCGTCGATCCCCGCATGGCCAACATGGGCAAGGAAGCCGACTTCTGGCAGCACCTGCGCCCCGGCACCGACGGCGCCCTGGCCCTGGCCTGGACGAACGTCATCATCGAAAAGAAGCTCTACGACGATTTGTACGTGAAGAAGTGGACGAACGCCCCGTTCCTCGTGTGCGAGGACATGGAGCCCTCCGGCTTCCCCACCGTGCGCACCGACGGTTCGTACTGGGACGTGAAGACGCGCCTGCTCAAGGAAAGCGACATCAAAGAGGACGGCAGCCCCTACAAGTTCCTCGTGTACGACAACAACTGGGAGAAGCTGAAGGCCGAGGGCGTCGAGCACGAGTACGGCGCGTTCACCTGGTTCAACGCTGACCAGGAAGGCGTCATCGACGAAACCGGCGGCTTCTGGGAAGGCGAGAACTACGACTCCGAGAAGGCGCGCGAAGGCCGCGAGGCCTCGCAGGACAACCTGCTGCCGGGCCAGACGCAGGGCTGGATCCCCGATCCCATGCCGTTCGATCCCGCCATCGACCCCGCGCTCGAAGGCGAGTTCGAGATCACGCTCAAGGACGGCAAGACCGTGAAGGTCAAGCCCGTGTGGGAGTACTACAAGGCTCGCGCCGCCGAGTACAAGCCCGAAGTCGCCGCGGAGATCACCGGCATCCCCGCCTCCGAGATCGAGGCGGCCGCCACGGCGTACGGCACGCGCATCGACCCGTCCACCGGCTACGGCAACGGCGGCATACAGTACATGCTGGCCGTCGAGCACTTCTGCAGCGCCATCCAGAACTGCCGCGCCTTCGACAACCTCGTGGGCATCACCGGCAACATGGACACCCCGGGCGGCAACCGCGGCCCGACAATCGTGCCCATCGACGGCGACCTACAGGGCTTCAGCGCCTGGGCGCCGGGCGCCTCCACCCCGCCGGCGGAGGTCAACCAGAAGCAGATCGGCATCGACAAGTTCCCGCTGATCGGCTGGTGGCAGTACTGGTGCGACAGCCACTCGCTGTGGGACGCCGTCATCACGGGCGATCCCTACCCGGTGCGCGCCCTGTGGAACGAGTCCGGCAACTTCATGAGCCAGACGAACACCACCCGAGCCTGGGAAGCGCTGCTGTCGCTCGACTTCTACGTGGACCTCAACCTGTGGCACACGCCGCAAAACGACACGGCCGACATCATCCTGCCGGTCGCCCACTGGATCGAGCTCAACTCGCCCCGCGCGTCGCAGGGTTCCGCCGGCGCCATGGGCGCCACGGTCAAGTGCGTGCAGCCGCCCGCGGAGGCCAAGTACGATCCCGAGATCGTCATGGACCTCGCCAAGCGCATGAACTGGCAGTGGACCAACGAGCCCGGCAACGAGTGGCCCGACATCAACTGGCAGCTGGACGACTCCATCAAGCTGCTCACCGATGACGAGCTGACCTACACCACGTGGCACGTCGAGAACGGCAAGCCCACGTTCGAGCGTCACGGCGTTCCGATGGCCGAGGTCACGCCCAAGTACAAGACCTGGGACGAGTACGTCAAGGCCTTCCAGGAGCACGGCTGGTGGCAGGCGAAGGACATCGAGCCGCGCAACTGGGGCACGTACCGTCGCTACCAGACCGGCGCGATGCGCGCACGCGACCGCGTGTGGGCCCGCCTCGACTACACGGCCGGCAAGGGCATCGGCGACTGGAAGCCGGGTTGGTTCACCCCGACGATGAAGCAGGAGATCTGGTCCACCGTCATGGAATCGCACCATCCCGACCATCCCGAGTGGTTCGTTCCCAGCTACACCGAGCCGCCTCACGGCCCGAAGGACGGCGACCGCATCAAGGAGTACCCGCTGACCGCGACCACCGGCCGCCGCATCCCGGTGTACTTCCACTCCGAGCATCGCCAGCTTCCCTGGTGCCGCGAGCTGTGGCCCGTGCCGCGCGTGGAGATCAACCCGAAGACGGCCGCCGAGTACGGCATCGAGCAGGGCGACTGGGTGTGGATCGAAACCGAGTGGGGCAAGATCCGCGAGGTGGCCGACCTGTACTACGGCGTGAAGGAAGACGTTATCAACCTCGAGCACACGTGGTGGTACCCCGAGGTGAAAGACGCCGGTCACGGCTGGCAGTACTCCCAGGTCAACCAGCTTATCGACCACGGTGCCCAGGACCCGCACTCCGGCACGTCCAACCTGCGCGCCTACCAGGTGAAGATCTACAAGGCCACGCCCGAGAACTCGCCGTACAACAACCCCGTGCCGTGCGACTCGACCGGCACCCCCATCATCCATACCTCCGACGACCCCCGTCTGAAGGAATGGTTGCCGAACTACGAAGGGAGGGAGTAAACCATGACGAAGGCTATCATCACCGACCTCAACCGGTGCGTGGGCTGCCTCGCGTGCTCGGTCGCCTGCAAGGCGGTCAACAACGTGCCCATCGGCAGCTACTGGAACAAGGTCGTGCGCGTGGGGCCGAACCCCATCCCGGGCGGATCGGGACAGTACCCCGACGTGTACATGTACTTCCTGCCCATCAGCTGCCAGCACTGCGAGAACCCCGAGTGCGTGAAGGTGTGCCCGACCGAGGCGTCGCACGTCGCCGAGGATGGCTCCATCCAGATCGACAAGGAGAAGTGCATCGGCTGCCAGTTCTGCGTCATGGCCTGCCCCTACGGCGTCCGCTACCTCAACGAGGAGGAGAAGGTCGTCGAGAAGTGCACGCTGTGCGAGCAGAAGCTGGCCCAGGGCGAGCTGCCCCAGTGCGTCAGCCAGTGCGGCGGCAACGCCCGCTACATCGGCGACACCGAGGCCGGCTACGAGTCGTTCGAGGGTTCCGAAGACCCGTTGGGCAACCGTCGCAAGATGCTCGACTTCCTCGAGCCCTTCACCGACGCCGACGTGCACAGGCTGCCCGACGTGGGCAACAAGCCCTCGTACTCCTACATCCTACGCGACCATCACTGGGAAGGAGGTGATGAGTAATGGAAACTCAGTGGCCTCTCGTTATCTTCACGCTGTTCGTATGCTTGACCTGCGGCACGCTGGGCGGCATGTCCATCCTGGCGCTCAAGGGCGAAGGTAAGAACCTGCAGATGACTGCGCTCATCACGTCCGCCGTCTCGCTCGTGGTGGGCGGCATCGGAGCCTTCCTGCACCTCGAGCATTGGGAGCGCATCTTCAACGGCTTCGGGCACATCACGTCCGGCATCACCCAGGAACTCATCGGGTGCGTGGCGCTTGCCATCGTCATCGTCGTGTGGTTCGTGATGCTGCGCGGCGAGAAGCCGGTTCCCAAGGCGCTCGCTTGGGTGACCATCGTGGTGGCCGTGCTCATGGTGGCCGCGACCGCGCACTCCTACTTCATGCCGGCCCGTCCGGCGTGGGGCCTGGCGCTCGTGGCGTTCTACCTGGGCAACGCCTGCCTGCTGGGCGCTGTGGCCATCTGGCTGATCTCCATCCTGAAGAAGGACGAGACCGCCGAGGCGACGGGCATCCAGCTCACGTTCATCGCCGCCCTCGTGCAGCTCGTGGCCGACGTGGTGTTCGTCATCGCCTGCGCCCTGTCGAGCTTCGCCCAGTACGGCCACTATGCCGACCCGACGTCCATGACCACGGCTCCGACGCACATCGACAGCCTGCTGGGCATCATGGTCACCGGCGCGGGCGCCCCGATGTTCTGGGGTTCCATCATCTGCGTCATCGTCGCGGCGGCCTGCGCCCTCGTGGCCAAGAAGAAGGTGGGCGCCTCCAAGACGCTCATGGTCGTCGCCGCCATCGTGGCGCTGGCCACCTCCGTGATGTTCCGCGTGCTGATCTACCAGCTGGGCTACCCCGTGGTCCTGCTGTACTAAGCGCGTAGCGTTCCACGATCCCGCGTTCCGGGGAGGAGCTGCAAACCTCCCCGGAACGCGGGATCGTGGAACGCTACGCGCTTAGTACAGCAGGACCACGGGGTAGCCCAGCTGGTAGATCNGGCGCTGGCCACCTCCGTGATGTTCCGCGTGCTGATCTACCAGCTGGGCTACCCCGTGGTCCTGCTGTACTAAGCGCGTAGCGTTCCACGATCCCGCGTTCCGGGGAGGAGCTGCAAACCTCCCCGGAACCGATCGAGGCAAGCGGGGCGATCCCCTTCCCTCCAGCCCTGCTTGCCTCGATCGCCCGCCGCAACCCCTCCCCTCATGCGGCGCAGCAGATCGACCCCCGGCCCGGCCGTCCGCCCCTCCCCCAGATTGCGGACCGCCGGGCATCCTTGCGTCTTGAATGCCGACGGCGATGCACGCGCGGGCACCTTCGGCGCATGTGCACGATAATCGCTGAAATGCTGCATGATCGCGCTTCGATTCGTAACCCTCAACCGCGCTTCCCGCAGCCGCCCGCCTCCGGGAAGCTTCACGTGAAACAACGACCCCCTGTTTGGCGCATAGCCGCAAGAACGTTCCGCCCGAGGGCATGCGGGTATCCTGGTACACGGGGGGGGTTTCGGCAGGAATTTCCCCTATTGGCAACCCCGCTGCCCGCCCGGCACCTGCAGCCGAGGTCACGACCTGGCCTTTCCCTCCGACCCTCCCGGAACGGAGGGCTTCTGGAAACGTCCCATCGGCCAATAGGGGAAATTCCTGCCAACCTTGGCCTTCCCGCTGAGATTTCGCGCCGAATAGAGAGTAGGCACCTCCGTTCGCACTACGCGCTCCGTGCTCCTCATCCCGAGCCCGCGCTTCCGCCTCGAGTAGCCCACCAGCGGAAACCCTCATTTCGCGAAAAAGGGGTGATGCGCATCGCCGGGCGCTTGCGTACGCTCGAACCGTCGTCGACGACAAACACGACACATCAGCGGGAAGGGGACTATCATGGGGAAACATGAACAGCAGAACGGCGTTTCGCGTCGAAGCTTTCTGAAGGCGTCGGGAGCCACGGCGGCCGTCGCCGCCGGCGCGCTTTTGTGGGGCTGCGCGCCCAGCAGCGCGCAGGAAGGCGCCTCCACCGAGTCGGGCATCCCGACGTCGTGGGACGAGGAAGCCGACGTGGTGGTGGTCGGAGGAGGAGGTGCCGGCATGTCGGCCGCGCTCATGGCCGCCGAAGCGGGAGCCTCCGTCATCGTGCTGGAGAAAGGTCCCACCACCGGAGGATCGACCGCCTTGTGCGGCCAGGCCATCATGGGCGTAGGCACGTCCGTCCAGAAAGCCGCCGGTATCAAGGACTCAGTCGAGGAGGCCATGAAGTACTTCTCGGCCATCGGCGACGGGCGCGACGACCTCGTGCGCTTCGTGGTGGAGAACAGCGCCGACGCGGTGGAGTGGCTGATCGGATTGGGGATGCAGGTGCCCGCCGAGATCGGCAACCCGGGCCTTGTGTTCGGCGGCCAGGAGAAAGAGCGCGCCGACCTGACCGCGCCCGTCATGCGCACGCACTACGCCGTCAAGCCCGATCCGGGCCTGTGGCCCGTGCTGCAGAAGGCGGCCGACGCCCAGGAGGGCATCGTCGTGCGCACGGGCACGCCGGTGGCGAAGCTCGTGCAGCATCCCGACACCGGCGAGGTGCTGGGCGTGCTGGCGGGCGACGGGAGGCAGAAAGCCGTCAAAGCCCGCAAGGGCGTGGTGCTGGCGGCGGGCGGGTTCGCGCGCAACGCCGACATGATGCACGCGCTCATCTCGCGCTACGACGTGCAGACCACCGCGAACGAATGCGACACCGGCGACGGCATGAACCTCGGCCTGTCCGCCGGCAGCGGCGTGGGATACTTCGGCATGCTGTCGAACGTTCAGTTCTCCAAGCCCGTCATGCCGTGCGCCTTCATCGTATTGGGACCCGACACCATGGAGGGCAAGCCTCCTTTCATCTCGGTGAACGTACAGGGCGAGCGCTGGACCAACGAGCGTAAGTTCTACTCCTACATTTGCGACGATCTGCTGAAGCAACCCGAAGGGCGCGCCTTCGTGCTGACGTGCGGCGACGCGGGCAAGGCAGGACTTGGACGCGCTGCCGAGCAGGCGTTTGCAGGCGATACCATCGCCGAGCTGGCTGCCGCCATGGGCGTGGGCGCGGATGCGTTGAGCGCCACGGTCGAGCAGTGGAACGCCTCGTGCGCCCAGGGCGCCGACGCGCAGTTCGGGCGTCCGAGCGAGCTTTACCCGCTCGAGAACGGTCCCTTCTACGCCGCGGAGGTGAAGCCCGGCTGCGCCTGTTCGTTCGGGGGCGTGACCGTCGACACCGAAATGCGGGCGATGCGGGCCGCGGGCGACGAAGCCATCCCGCGCCTGTACGCGGCCGGCACGAACAGCATGGCGCTGGGACGCTTCTACCCCACATGCGGATCGGCAGTGGCCACGGCCATCACCACGGGACGGCGCGCCGGCACGAACGCTGCGGCCGAAACGCCCTGGGAGGAGTAGCCCCAGCACGCACCCGGCATCGAGCATAAAGCAAAACGCGCGCGGAACCGCAGCTGAGTCGCGGCGCGTTTTGCTATGCTGGGCTCACCCCTCCGAACACCCGCATCGGACCCGAAGGAACGCATGAAACGCGCGCGCATCCATACCCTGCTCCTGCTTATGGGCGGCTTCATCGCCCATAAGCTCAGCATCCTGTTGGCATGGAACGGCGACGCCCTCGCCGAGCTCCCCTGGGACAACCTGCAGCCCAACTGCTTCGTCGCGCTGTTCTGCACCTGGGGCGTCGTCACGGGCGTCGTACTGCTGGGCACCTTGGCGCTGTTTGCGCACAGGGGGCTGGGATGGCCGAGCGCCTCGCGGTTGCTGGCGCCCGCGTTCGCTCTGGCGTTGGGCGGGGCGCTCGCATTCCTCTCGCTCGTGTTCTCCGGCTCGTCGATGCTGCCGGTCATGCTCGCTGCCGGCATCATGTCGGCGGGATACGCCCTGCTGCACTTCGTGTGGGCCGTGCTGGCGCTGCGCTCCAGTCTGCTGACCGTCCTCGCCGCCCTCACCGTGGGGCAGCTGGTCACCTCGCTCTCGTTCCTGGCCATCAAACAGGCCGGGACAGAGGTGCAGGCCAGCTTTCTCATCGCCTCGTGCGCCGTCCTCTTCGTCACCGTGCACGCCTTGGCCGCGCGCGAGAGCAGCTCCGACGACCGATTGCCCCTCGTATCGTCCGAGAAGGCGCGCTCGCTGCGCGACCCGCTCATCATCGGCATCGCCGCGTCCGCGCTGGGCGTGGGCATCCTGTGGGGCTCGTCGCCGTCGCTGCGCGATTACACGCTGTGGGTGTTCGGCGCCGTGGCGGTATGCGCCACGTTCTTCGCGGTGTCGCTCGCCCGCAAGCGCGAGGCGAACCCCGAGGCGCTCATCCGCCTCGTGTTCGCCATGCTGGGCATCGCTATCCTGCTGAACGCCGTCGTCCCCGACTGGCACGCCGTGTTCATGGGCGCGGTGTGGGTAGGCTACTCCATGCTGTCGCTGTGCGTGTTCTTGCTGGGCAGGAACGGCGAGGGCGCAAGCGACCGCCCCGACGGTACGCAGCTGGTCGTCGCCCTGGCCCTCTTCGACGTCTGCATCGCGCTCGGCCTGGCTACCGGACGCGCCATGAGCGTTGCCGCGCCCTCGATCGAAACGCCTACCACGGTGGCGGTTGCGCTGCTGCTGGCGTTCATCTTCCTGTTCGGCACCCGCACGCGCGCCCGCGCGAACCGCGCGGAGGAACGGCCCGCCGACATCGAGGACATCAACGAGGTTATCCGCGTCCAGTGCCGGACGTTCGGCGCGCGCCATGACCTCACCGAGGCCGAATGCGACACGCTGTTCTACGTGGTGAAAGGGCTTACCATCAAGCGTATCGCCGGGGAGCGCTTCGTGTCGCTCAACACCATCAAATCCCAGATGACGAGCATCTACCGCAAGGTGGGCGTGCACTCGAAGCAAGATCTGCTGGCGATGCTCGAGCGCGAGCATCCCCGCACCTCGTAGCGTCACGCCGCACCTCCGCCTCAAGCATGCGCCCAGAGGCGGTGGCGCTCGGTGAGCGCTCCGCATCGGATGTTTCACATAAAACATTTGTTTGCGATGTGCGGGCCGACGCATGACGCGCTGAGCGAGCGCGCGCGGCGCGTCCAACCTCCTGCATGAGGCGTGCGATGCCTCGTTTCCCCCTGCCGCACGAGGCATCGCACAGCGGAAAAACCCGAAGCCTTGCGGGGACTCTTCCCGACCCCTCATGCGGGTAAAACGATTATATTCCCTGGTGAATAGTCATTTTTGTGCAGCCGCCTACATACGCACGAACACCGTTCGCGAGGCCTCGTTCTTCTTGAACACCCGTTCACCTGACGACGTATTTCCAATCGCCGCAGTAACATTTCTGAGCCGAACGTCGCGCCCGTACCATAAAAAGGGAAATCGGCGTCGGACGAGCGCCGGTGAACGGAAGGAGAGCAACCATGCCCTGGTTCGACCTCGCGCCCTGGCTCATCGCCCTGGCGCCCTTCGCGGGACTGTTCGCAGCTGCGTTCGCGAAACGCAAAGACCCCGCCATCGTGGGGGACAGAGTCTACCGGCACGACCCCCCGGCCCGCATCTCGCACTGGACGCACGCCTTGGGCGTGGCCGTCTGCCTCGTGTCGGGCATCATCCTGGGACTCAGGTTCACGCCCGCGTTCGTGGAGGACGGCCCGGCCGCCGTCGTATGGATGAACGTGCACTTCGTAGCCGCGGTCTCGTTTCTGTTCGGTACGTTCTTCTACCTGGGGAACACCATCATCTCGTGCCACCGCTTCAAGGAGCATCTCCCCTCGCGCGACGCCGTGGTCACGACGATCCATCACTACGGCCGCAAGCTAGGCTTCAAAAACCTCACGCCCGTCGAGGAGGACAAGTACTTCGAAAGCGAGAAGATCGCCTACCTCATGGCGCTCGGATGCTCGGTGCTGCTCGTGCTGTCCGGTCTGGTGAAAGCACTGGCGCACGTATTCCTCACGCTGCCCGACGCGTTCATGAACGTCATCACGTGGACGCATGACCTGGCCGCCGTGCTCATGCTGCTGT
The DNA here is from genome assembly GCF_900184265.1 of Eggerthella timonensis. Classification (NCBI taxonomy): domain Bacteria; kingdom Bacillati; phylum Actinomycetota; class Coriobacteriia; order Eggerthellales; family Eggerthellaceae; genus Eggerthella; species Eggerthella timonensis. The sequence goes on along the minus strand of NZ_FXXA01000002.1, from coordinate 1,195,899 downwards.
TCTTCCTCGCTCACGTGTTCTTCGCCGCCATCGCGCCCATGGCGTGGCGCACCTTCCCCTCGATGCTGTTCGGGTGGATGCCGCGCGACGAGGCCGAGCACGAGCACGTCGCCTGGATGAGGCGCCTCAAGGCCGCCGGACGGATCGAGGAGCCCGCGAGCACCCCGTCGGCTCCCGCGGAACCGGCAGCCGACGGCGCCGCGGCAGCGAGCGTCCCCGAACCCGCCAAGGAGGTGTAGCCGGCATGGACGAGCACGATGACGAGCGCATCGTCGAAACCCCCGAGGCCGACCGCCTGTTCGCCCCGCCCACGCCGGAAGAGGCCGCTCACGCGCTGCGCGACCTCGGATGGAACGAGCGGTTCGTGTGCACGCGCATGGCATCGGCGCGCGGCAACACCGAGACGTACGTGTACAGCCTCGAGCAGGCCGCCGTGCTCTTGCTGGACGGCAGCTCCTCGGGCCTGTCGCTGAGGTCGAACAGCTCGCTTCTGTGGGTCAACCTCGACGCCTTCGTGCGCTGGGTGCGCGAGACGATCGGCGACAGGGCGTTCGCCGACGTGCTGGAAGCCAAGCTGGCAGAACGAGAGGCGTACAACGACAAGCTTGAGACGCTGCGCCAGGTGATGAGCCTGCGCATGGCGCACTACGCGCCCTACTTCCGCGAAGACGAGAGTGAGGAGAACGACCAATGACGAACCAAGACGAGACCACGGCGCAGGCCAAGGAAGGCCTGACCCGTCGCCAGTTCCTCGCCGGCATCGGAGGGTTGGGAGTCGGCGCCATCCTGGGCGGCGGGATCATGGCCATCGCCCTGCCCGACGACGTGTACGCCATCGAGGCATCCGACGGCTACCTGCTGGTGGACACCAAGAAATGCGCAGGCTGCGAAAGCTGCATGCTCGCCTGCTCGCTCGTGCACAACGGCAAGGAGAACCTGGCGCTCTCGCGCATCCAGATCGCCAAGAACGCGCTGACGAACTTCCCCATCGACATCGCCCAGCACCAGTGCCGCCAGTGCCCCTACCCCTCGTGCGTCGAAGCGTGCCCCGTGGGCGCCATGCACGTGGATCCCGAAACCCACGTGCGCATGGTGGACGAAGGCAAGTGCATCGGGTGCGAACGCTGCGTCGAGGGCTGCCCCTTCACCCCCTCGCGCGTGCAGTGGAACTTCGAGGAGAAGCACGCGCAGAAGTGCGACCTGTGCAAGAACACGCCGTTCTGGGATCGCGAAGGCGGCCCGCGCGGCGACCAGGCATGCGTTTGCGTCTGCCCGATGAAGGCGATCACCCTGGTCAACGAGCTGCCGGTCCAAACCGACGAAGGCTACGAGGTCAACCTCAGGAACAACAACTGGGACGCGCTGCACTTCCCCATCGACGATGCCGGAGCCGTGCCGCCGGCAATCCGCAACCCGGCCAAGTTCCAGGCGAAGAAGACGGACGACTCATCGGCGAAGATCGCGTAGCGCGAAACGGCGCAAGATAGGAGAAACGGAAATGGGCGACACCTTGTTCGGATACGCGGGGAAGATCCTCGTGCTCGATCTAACGACCGAATCAAGCGAGATCATCGACAGCGCGCCGTACCTCGAAGAGTGGATCGGCGGCCACGGGCTCGCTTCGAAGCTGTTCTGGGACTACTGCACCGACAAGACCGTGGAGGCGTTCGATCCGAAAAACGTGATCGTCATCGCATCGAACGTGTTCGCCGGCACCTTGGCACCCGCCGGCGCCGGCCGCATCGAGATGACGGGCATCGGATCGTACTCGAATCCCGAATGGTATTCCCGGTCGAGCATGGGAGGTCGCGTGGGCGGCATGATGAAGGCGGCTGGGTTCGACGCCGTCGTCGTGCAGGGCAAGGCCGAGAAGCCCGTGTGGGTGAGCGTGGTGAACGGCGCCGCCGAGATCAAGAGCGCCGAGAGCCTCTGGGGCAAGGACACCTGGGAGACCCAAACCGCCATCTGGGACGACATCACGCACAACACCCCCACCGGCGACTGGTTCGAACTCACCAAGAGCCGCGACGGCGGGCGCTCGGCCAACCGTCCCGCCGTGATGGCCATAGGCCCGGCGGGCGAGAATCTCGCGCGCATCGGCACCGTGCAGCACGACGCGGCGCACGCCTCCGGCCAAAGCGGCTTCGGCGGCGTATGGGGGTCGAAGAACCTCAAGGCGATTGGATTCCTCGGAACCAATTCAGTTGCCATCGCCGACCCGGGCGCGCTCATGAGCATTCGCCTGGAAGTGCAGGAGAAGCTCGGCTACAACGTGGACAACCCGAAGTACCAAGCGCCCGACAAGGGCATCGGCTACTACAACACGTTCGTCCACAACCCCTACGGCAACGACCCCAACGTGGCGTCGCGCCCCGACGGCTGTCAGGGCTGCTTCCGCAACTGCCGCAACACGTACGCCGACCACGAGGGCAACTCGGGCATGCTGTGCACGGCGGGCTACTACTACACGGCCAGCGGCAAGGACCTCGACCGACGCAAGACCACGTCGCTGCTGAACCAGTTGGGCATCAACGGCTACGAAGCCGACATGCCCACCTATCTGTACAACCTCTACAAGATGGGAGTCATGGGCAAGGGGAAGGAAATCGACACCGACCTGCCCTTCGAGCAGTACAACAAGTTCGATTTCATCGACACCCTGCTGCATCGCATGGCCAACCGCGAGGAGATCGGCGACGACCTGGCAGAAGGCCTATCGCGCGCGGCCGAGCGCTGGGGCCGCTGGGAAGAGGACTCCGCAAGCATTTTGAAGCGTCCGAACTGGGGCTATGCCGAGCACTACGACCCGCGCCTCGAGGTCGAGTGGAGCTACGGCTCCATCCTGGGCGAGCGCGACGTGCTGGAGCACGGCATCAACTGGCCGCTGCACCACGCCGGCACCATGCCGATGCTCATCGGGGAAACGCCGCCGTGGAGCGCCGAGGAGCTGGTCAACCAGATCGTGAAGGCGAACGGCCTGAACGACCCGATGTGCTACAACTACAGCGCCGAGGGCATCTACGCCGATCCGAAGCTCAAGGCGTGCTCGTGGCTGCGCCACTACTCGCGCTTCTGGTCGAACTCGACGGGCCTGTGCGACTGGATGTGGCCGAACTTCATCAACTTCGCGAACTGGAACCCCGACGACTTCGCGGGCATGTCGCCCGACGTCGAGGTGGCCATGTTCAAGGCGGTTACCGGACGCGACCTGTCCTACGAGGAAAGCCTCGAGCACGGCCGCAAGTTCTACATGATCGACCGGGCGATCTGGGTGCTGCAAGGCCGCGAGCGCGAAGCCGAGCAGTTCGCCGAATACGTGTACGAGCAGGTCACCGACACGCCCTACGGACTGCCCGCGTACGAGGACGGCGCCTGGCACTGGTCGACGTGCCTCGGCCGCAAGCTCGACCGCGACAAGTTCGAGGACGCCAAGACGCGCTTGTACGCGCTCGAAGGGTGGAACGAGAAGGGCTATCCGATGAAGAGCGAGCTCGAGGGCTTCGGTTTGTCCGACGTCGCGCAGGCCTTGGACGCCGTCGGCAAGCTGGGCTGATCGGATGCCAAGGTGAGCCCTTCGAACACCTTCGACGCAGCCGCGATGGGCGCGCAGTTCCCGCTCATCGCGGCCGGCAGGCTCGAGGACAAACCCCTCGCCTATCTCGACAATGCGGCTACGACGCAGAAGCCCACGTGCGTGCTGTCGTCCCTCGAGCGCTACTACCGTTGCGAGAATGCGAACGCCGATCGCGGGGCGTACCCGCTGGCCCTGACGTCGACGAAGCGGTACGAGAGGGCGCGGCGCACGGCGGCGCGCTTCATCGGCGCGGATGCCGACGAGATCGTGTTCACCTCGGGCGCCACGGCGGGGCTCAACCTGGTTGCGTACTCCTGGGGGATGGCGCACCTGGAGCCCGGCGACGAGGTGGCGCTCACCATGGCCGAGCACCACAGCAACCTGCTGCCTTGGCAGCAGGTTGCCCAGATCAAGGGCGCGAAGCTCGTGTACCTATTGCTCGACGAGCAGGGCATGGTCCCCGACGAGGAGATCGACGCCAAGATCGGCCCGCGCACGAAGATCGCCACCGTGGCCCATGTCTCTAACGTGCTGGGAAGCGTGCTGCCCGTGCGGCGCATCGCCGACGCGGTGCACGCGCACGGCGGCGTGCTCGTGGCCGACTGCGCGCAGAGCGTCGCCCACCTGCCGGTCGACGTGCAGGCGCTCGGCGCCGACTTCCTGGCGTTCTCGGGCCACAAGATGTTCGGGCCGCAGGGCATCGGCGTGCTGTACGGCCGCCGCGCGCTGCTGTCCCAGATGGCTCCCCTGCTTCGCGGCGGGGGCATGATCGACAGCGTGTTCGAGCAGTCCGCCACGTTCGCCGACGCGCCAGCGCGCTTCGAGGCCGGCACGCCCAACATCGCCGGCGCCGTCGGTCTGGCCGAAGCCATGCAGTTCATGTTGGGCGTGGGATACGATGCCGTGCGCGCGCACGAACGCCACCTCCTCGAGCGCTTGCTGAACGGCTTGGCAGCGCTGCCGGCCGTGCGCGTGCACGGCGCCCCCGCGCTCGGAACCGGTCCGTGCGGCCCGAACGACGAGGTGGGCCGCTGCGCCGTGGCGTCGTTCAACGTGAGCGGCATCGACGCGAACGACGTGGCCGCCGCGCTCGCCCGCGACAACATCGCCATCCGCGCCGGAGCCCACTGCGCCGAACCGCTCGTGCGCTTCCTGGGAGAGCGCTCCACCTGCCGCGCCAGCCTGGCGCTGTACAACACCGACGAGGACGTGGATCGGCTGCTCGAAGGCCTCGAGCATGCGAAGCGCACCGTGTCGCGCATGATCATGGCCAGCATGCATTAGCGACGCTTCGTTCTGCGCCCGGCATAACAGGGCGACCGACCTCATCATTTTCCGTTTGCCGGGCCCCAACCCGTCGCCGAAGTCCTACAATGGATCAAAGGGCTTGAGGACAGGAGATCCGATGCCGGGCAGCCGACAAAAGAGCGTCTCAACGCAGGGCCACACATACGTTATCAACCGCTCGTACCGCGTCGTCTACCTCGACCACGCTGCGCGGCGCGTGTTCCCCGGAGGCCGGGTCGGCGAGCTGTGCTACGAATGCTTCCGTGGGCAGACCGAGCCCTGCAAGGACTGTCCCTGGAATCCCGATTCCGACGAGCATGCCACGCAAAGCGTCATCTACAGCGCGCGCGTGGGCCGGTGGTACGAGCTCACCTGCCTCGAGCTGGATTGGTTCGACGAAGGCCCCTGCGTGCTGTTCTCGGGCCATCCCGTCGATGAGCACAGCCGCGGCCTGTTCAGCTCGCTGAGCGAGCCGTCCTCTTACGACGAGCTGTTCGAACTCAACCTCACCGACGACGCGTACAAGGTGCTCTACCACGAACCCGGCAAGTTCGTGATCCCGGCGGTCGAGGGGCGTCTCGGCACCATGTTCCCCGACGTGCGCGATCACATGATCCATCCCGAGGACCGCGATCGCTTCGCCGCGTTCTGGGACTTCGACACGCTGCTCGATCGCATCGAAGGCGCAGGCGGCGCACTGCGCGGCGAGTTCCGCAAGCGCCTCGTATCGGGAGGATGGAACTGGGCGGCCATGACCGCGGTGTCCGTCAAGCGCGGCGGCAACGGCGAGCGCGTGGTGATGTGCTTCATCGCCGATGCCGAAGACGAGGTGCGGCGCCGCACGTCGCAGGCCGAGCGCTCCCAGATCCAGCTGCTGCGCGAGCGCGATCAGCTGACCGGCCTGTACAACGCCACCACGTTCTACGATAAGGCCGAGCGGCTCGTGAACGGCACGCCCGAAACCGCCTACGACGCCGTGTACATCGACATCGAGCACTTCAAGATATTCAACGAGTGGCACGGGCGCGAGGCGGGGGACGCCATCCTGCGCGCCATCGCCGAACGCATCGAGGCCATCGCCCGGCACCGGGGCGGCATCGCCGGCTATCTGGGCGGCGACGACTTCACCCTCATCCTCCCCCGCGGCCTGCTCACCGAGGAGAGCGTGGAGCTGGAGCTGAAGAAAGAGCCGTTCGACTCCGAGGACACCATCGGGTTCCAACCCGCTTTCGGCGTGTGCGCCATCAACCGCCCCGACGTTTCGGTGGTCACCGCCTGCGACCACGCGATGATCGCGATGAACTCCGTCAAGGGAGCGTACACCAAGCGCATCGCCTGGTACGACCCGGGCATGACCGAGGAGATGGAGAACGAGGCCAAGATCCTTCTCGAGGTGAAGCGGGCGCTGGCGAACCGCGAGTTCGTGCTGTACTGGCAGCCCCAATGCAGCACGCGCACCGAGCGCATCGTGGGCCTCGAGGCCCTCGTGCGCTGGCAGCATCCCGCGCGCGGCCTCGTCATGCCGGGCGCATTCATCCCCGTGCTCGAACGCAACAACTTCATCGCAAGCCTCGACCTGTACGTGTGGGACGAGACGTGCCGCCACATCCGCTCGTGGATCGATCGCGGCGGCACTCCCATCCCCGTGTCGGTGAACATCTCGCGGGCCGACCTGTACGCCATCGACGTCGTCGAGTCGTTGGAAGGCCTCGTGACGAAGTACGACCTGGATCACAAGCTGCTGGAGCTGGAGATCACCGAGAGCGCGTACGCCGAGGACCAGAAAATGGCCGACGCGGTGGCGCGCCTCAAGGAGCTCGGCTTCACCATCCTCATGGACGACTTCGGCAGCGGCTACTCCTCGCTCAACATGCTGAAGGACATCACCGTCGACATCCTGAAGATCGACATGGGCTTCCTCACGCGGCAGAACGAATCGCAGCGCAGCGAGAGCATCCTCGAGGCCATCGTATCCATGGCGCGTTTCATGGATCTGCGCATCATCGCCGAAGGCGCCGAGACGAAGGAGCAGGTGGACTTCCTGCAGGGCATCGGGTGCGACTACGCGCAGGGGTACTACTTCCACCATCCCATGTCCACCGAGGCGCTCGAGAAGCTGCTGGCGCAGGACGGCATCGTGGACTACCGCGGCGTGCTGAGTCCCAGCATGGAGCTCATCGACGTCAACGCCCTGCTGCACGACGACATGATCAGCCGCGCCACCGTGGACAACCTGATCGGCGGCCTGGCCATCTACGACGTGTACGCCGACCATTTCGAGCTGTCGCAGGTGAACAACGAGTACTACCACGTCACCGGCTGCAATTCCGTGGACCTGCGCGAGCGCCAGCACCTCATCTCGCGCCAGGTGCATCCCGACGACCTCGGGCTCGTGCGAGCCATGTTCGCCGAAGCGTACGAGCACCCCGTCACAGGCGCCGAAGCCACGTTTCGCCGCTACCGCCTGAACGGCGAGCTCATGTGGATGCGCATGCGCGCGTTCTTCCTGCGCCGCGAGAAGGATCGCACCATCTTCTTCGCCTCGCTGTCCGACGTAACCGGGCAGAAGGAGCAGGAACAGGAGCTTGAGCTCGAGGACGAGATCCTGCACCGCATCATCCAGCAGTCGGATCTGAACGTATGGGTGTACGACATCGCATCAGACCGCCTGGCGTTCCAGAACCTCTCGTCGAGCGGCATCGCCTCGTTGTTGGCCGCCTCCGCCGACGAAGAGGACACCGCCAGCCTGGGCGACGACGTGAGCAACGTGTTGCGCCGCCTGTCGCGCGAGGCCATGTGGGGCCGCCCCGCCGCGCGCACGATCAAAGTATGGTCGAACACGGGCGAGCCGCTGACGCTGCACATCGAGCGCGAGATCGTGCCCAACGCCAACGGAAAGCCCGCGCGCGTCATCGGCTATCTGGAGGATCCCTTGCAGGATTCGCAAGCCAAGCTGGCGCGCGCGAACGACAATCGGCTGCTCGACATTCTCAAGGGCACGGCGGTGGATCACTGGTACGTCAACGTGAACACGAAGAACTTCCTCAATTCTGCCGATCGGCGCGCGTGGCGCTACTGGGCCGGGCTCTCGCTGGAAGACTGGTCGAACGTCACGCTCGAGGACCGCATCGGCCCCTACCTCAGATCGAGCGAGGACGCGGAGGCCATCGAGCGCTTCCTCGACTTCGACGACATGCTGCGACGGTTCGACGACGAGGAGCGCTACAGCTCGCTCGAGTACCGCCGCACCGACGAATCCGGCGAGCGCTGGATGGAGCTGAGCTATCGCATGGTGCAGCTCGAGGAGGGCGGCGCCGTCTACGCCTACCTGTCGGTCACCGACATCGACGAGCGCAAGCGCCGCGAGCTGGATTTGGAGAACAAAGCCGAGCACGACGCACTCACCGGGCTGCTGAACCGCCAGAGCGCCTCGTTGCGCATGGCGACCGCCCTGGAACGCACCGTGGAGCGCGGCTATCGCGGCGCGTTCGCCATCATCGACCTCGACGACTTCAAGCAGGTGAACGACACGTACGGCCACCTGTCGGGCGACACGGTGCTTGCCGGCGTGGCGCAGCATTTGCGCGCAGCCTTCAGGAAGGGCGACCTCATCTGCCGCTGGGGCGGCGACGAGTTCGTCGTGTACTGCGAGGACATGGAACGCGAGGACATGGCAAGGCGCATCGCCGATTTGAGCGCGAGCCCCTGGAACGCGACGGTGCAGGGCAACCAGGTGATCGACCTGTCGGTTTCGACCGGCATCGCGATGGTGCCGCAGGACGGCAGCGCGTTCAAAACAGTCTACGAGCGGGCCGATCGAGCGCTCTACCAGGCGAAGTCGAAAGGCAAGGCGCATTTCTGCTTCTTCCAAACAGGAGCGTCTCACCCCGTCCCCCTGTCTCACTCCGCCCCTCTGTCTCACACGCCGAGGCCTGCCGTCATGTGCATCATGTAGAACGCGAAGCGCATGATGAAGATGCCGCCGAGCACGAGCGCGGCAGCTCCCGCCGTGCGCGCGACGGACAGCCGGGCGCGGCCCCAGAGCGCCGCGACGTCCAGGCCGATGCCCGCAATGCCCAGCACGCCGAACGCGCCGATCATGAGGCCGTACGAGGGAACCAGCTGCGCGGCCGTCAGGTACGAGTTCTCGATAGTGCCCAGGTCGGCGGCCTGCAAGCCGAACGTCGCAACGTTGGCCGCCAGCGCCAGCGCGGCCACGACGACCAGCACGCGCCCCCTGCGCCCCGCGACGGGCTCGTACCCTGCGATGCGCAGCCCCGCGACGGCGAGGACGGGGCCGCCGACGAGAGCGTTGATCACGAGGTTGACGGGCACGTAGACGGTGTACCACGACACGATGGTATCGGCGGCGTAGGCGAAGCCCACCGCCACCACGAACACCGCGCCCGCCAGCATGGCCAGCACGAGCCAGGCCCGTTGCAGCCGCACGCGGGGATGCTCGGCGAAGTTGTACAGCCAGTACAGCCCCGCCAGCGCGAGGAACACCACGGCGAAGAACACCTCGGTGGACAGCGGGCTGCGCCCCACGCCGATGAACACGTACAGCGCGTTGGCTGGATTGCCCAGGTGGGTGGCCGACGCCACGAGGCCAACCATGGCCACCACGAGAGGAATGCCCAGAAACACGTTGAGGCGCTGGCGCATGGCGTCGGACGTGCCGCGCGCCAGCGCGGAAAGCCCCATGCAGATGAACGCAACCACGCCCGACGGCGCCAACGTCGTGAACAGCACGAGCGTGATCTCGCCGAGCGCGGTGTCGAATCCTGAAATCATGCAGGCGATCCTAGCGGTAGAACCTCGGGTAGACGACGTCCAGGGCCAGCTCGTTCTGGATGCCTTCGAGCGACGCCTTCGTCAGGCGCGCGAGGCCTTCGTAGAACGGGTGCGCGGCCGCCTCGGCGAGCTCGTCGAGGAAGTGCGACGACCAGGTGAGCAGGTGCTTCCGCAGGTACTCGTCCAGGTCGGCCGGCCGCTCGCGCGCGAGCCACGCCATGAGCGCGAGCATGAGGCCGATGTGGTCCTCGGGGTCCTTGTCGTCCGTCTGGCGCGCGATGCCGCGCCCGCGCATCCAGCGGCGCAGCTCCAGCGTGCTCGCGCCGAACACGACGCACTCGCGGTCGGTGTACACCGAGCCCCAGGGAGGGGCCGGCTTCGGCGCGGGGCCGACGAACAGGCGGCGGTACTCCCACACGAGGCCGTCGTCGTCCGTGCCCGCAGCCAGGCCGGCCGCCATGAGGCCGAGGTCGGCGCGCGCCTCCCCCTCGTCGGCGAAGGGCCATTCGGCGGCTGCCGCCTCGGCGTCGAGGGCGGCCATCGCCTCGAAGGCGGGGCCGGCGTCGCCCTTCACCGGGTCTTGCAGGAAAAACGGCCCCAAGGTCTCGCCGACGAAGGCGATGGCCTCGCGCACGTCCTCGGACAAGGGCACGGTTGCTTCTTCGCTCATTGCTCGATCTCCTTATCGGTTGCCCGAAATCCAACTTCCAACAGGTTCGCCACCGCACCGTCCTTCGACTCCGCCGGACGGGCGTCGTCGGGAGGCTTGATGAACAGGTTCGGCACCGTCGCGGCCGGGTCGGGCAGCGGCGCGATGGCGGCGCGCTCGCCCAGCTTCGCCATCTCCTCGGCCGTGCCGAAGTCCAGGGCGCGGGCCGGGCAGGCCTCGACGCACACCGGCTTCTCGCCCGCGGCCACACGCTCGATGCAGCCGTCGCACTTCACGCTGTGCCCCTTGTCGCGGTCCACGCGCGGCGCGTTGTAGGGACACGACAGATGGCAGTACCCGCAGCCGATGCAGTGTCGTTCGTTGACGCTGACGAGCCCGGTTTCCTCGTCCTTGTGCATGGCCTCGGTGGGGCACACGCGCACGCACACCGGGTCGTCGCAGTGGTTGCACGCCACCGTCACGTTGTACGAAAAGCAGGTGGAGCTGAACGTGCCGTCGTCCGCGCGCACGGTGTCGCCGCCCGTGTACTCGTACACGCGGCGATACGCGGTGCCGACGTCGAGGTCGTAGGCGTCTTTGCAGGCGAGCATGCACGTCTTACACCCTGAGCAACGCGTCCCGTCGAAGAAAAAAGCCTGTTGAGACATGTGGCGACCTCCTCTCGTCAACACGATCCGCAACCATCGGCCCCCTTCCAAGAAGGCGGGGCACGCCTATTCTAGCGTACCCCGCCTTCCCTCGCGCCGAGCGCTTCAGATCGCCACGAGCCCCTCATGCAGAGGCCCGTGGCGCTTGTTCGTCGCCGAGCGCGTTACGCAACCTCAAGCGGGTTCGCGATCTCGGCTGCGCCGACCGGCTGAGCGTCGGCGGACGCCTTGATGTAGATGTTCGGGCTCGTCTCGGAGGGGTCGGGCAAGGGAGCGATGTTGCCTCGCTCGCCCAGCTTCGCCATCTCCTCGGCCGTGCCGAAGTCCAGGGCGCGGGCCGGGCAGGCCTCCACGCACACCGGCTTCTCGCCCGCGGCCACGCGCTCGGCGCATCCGTTGCAGCGCACGGCCTTCTTCTTCTCCTCGTCCACCTTCGGCGCGTTGTACGGGCACACGATGGCGCACGTGCCGCAGCCGATGCACTTCTCCTCGTCGATGGACATGAGGCCCGTGTCGGCGTCCTTGACGATGGCGCTCTGCGGGCACTTCTCGAAGCAGATCGGCGTGTCGCAGTGGTTGCACGACATGGACAGCGGATAGCTGACGCACGTGGTGGTCAGGATGCCGTCGGCGTCCTTCACGGTGTCGCCGACGGTCACCTCGTACACATGGCGGAACGAGATGCCCAGATCGATGTTCTTGTAGTCCTTGCACGCCATCTGGCAGGTCTTGCACCCGGTGCAGCGCGTGCCGTCAAAGTAGAATGCCTGTTGAGACATGGTATATCACCCTTATCTTCGCTCGTCGCCCTACGCCTTGGTAACCTGGCAGATGTTGCTGTGCTGAGGGTTGCCCTTCGCCAGCGGAGACGGACGATGGGTCGTCAGCGTGTTGATGCAGCCGCCCTTGTCCACGCGATCGCCGTACATGTCGGCATCGTGCCACGCGCCCTGCGAGATGCACACCGTGCCGGGAACCACGCGCGGCGTGACCTTCGCCAGGATCTCGATTTCGCCGAACGCGTTCTTCACGCGGATCTTGTCGCCCTGCTTGATGCTGCGCTCCTTCGCGTCGGCGGGGTTGATCCAAGCCTCCTGCGGGTTGACTTCCTTGAGCAGCTCGATGCCGCCCCAGGAGGAGTGCGTGCGACCGCGGTAGTGGAAGCCGCTGCAACGCAGGGGGAACTCATCGGTGGGCACGTCGGTCTCGGTGAAGCCATGCGTGTACACCGGGATGGGCGAAATGAGGTCTTCCTCGCCGAGCTCCCAGGTGGAGGCGATGCCGGCCAGCGTTTCGGAGTAGATCTCGATCTTGCCCGTGGGCGTGTCCAGCGGGTTGGCCGCCGGATCGTTGCGGAACGCCTCGAACGCGATGGTCGCGCCCTTCGGGTTCTTGCGCGTGTAGACGCCCATTTCCATGGCCTCGTCGTACGTCGGCAGCTCGGTGTCCTTCTCGCGCGTCTTCTCGTAGAGTTCCTTGATCCACTCTTCCTGCGTCTTGCCCTCGGTGAACTGGTCCTTCACGCCCATCTTGTCGGCGATGAGGGTCAGGGCGTCGTAGAGGGTCTTGCGCTCGAACTTCGGCGTGGTGCACGGCTGGCCGCTGATCATGTAGGCGTTGTCGCCGCCGGTGCCGATCTGCGACACCTGCTCGAAGCGGAACAGGTCGGGCAGCAGGATGTCGGCGTACTTGGCGGAGTCCGTCATGGCCGTCTCCCACACCACGATGAACTCGCACTTGCTCTCGTCTGCCAGGATGTCGTGGGCGTAGTTGATGTCGCCGTGCTGGTTCGTCAGGCAGTTGCCGGCGTAGTTCAGCATGCACTTGATGTTCTGGTTGAGCTTGTCGGCGCCCGTCACGGCGGAGTTGAGCGCCGTCATCTCCGTGCCATGGTCGATGGCCTCGGTGAACAGGAACACGGGGATCTTCGCCTTGATGGGGTTGTCGCCGGCCGGCAGGGACGTCAGGCTGATGGAGTACGATCCCTCGCGGCAGCCGTTGCTCGTGCCCGGCAGGCCGACCTGGCCGGTCAGCAGCGGCAGCATCATGATGGACCAGCAGTTCAGCTCGCCGTTGCTGCGGCGCTGCGGACCCCAGCCCTGCACGACGTACAGCGGCTTGGCCTCGCCGATCTCCTGCGCGAGCTCGCGGATGCGGTCGGCGGAGATGCCGCAGATGGGGGCTGCCCACTCGGGGGTCTTCTCCACCATGTCGTAGCCGGTGCCCATGATGTAGTCCTTGTAGGACTTGTTCTGGCCCTTGGCGCTCTCGGGCATGGTGTCCTCGTCGTAGCCGACGCAGTACGTGTCGAGGAATTCCTTGTCCACCTGATCGTTCGCGATCAGCTCGTGCGCGATGGCGGAGCAGAGCGCGGCGTCGGTGCCGGGGTTGATGGGCTGCCACTCGGCAGAACGGCCCATGACGGAATCGTTCATGCGGGGGTCGATGTAGATCATCTTGCCCTTCGTGGTCTCGCGCAGGTGCACCCAGTCGTAGTGCGACACGGCGCCGCCCTGACGCGTCTCGGTCGGGCTCGTGCCGAACGCGAGAATGAGCGCGGCGTCCTCGGCGGCGTTGAGCGTGCTGCCGCTGAAGCCGGATGCGCCGTAGGTGTGGGGCACGATCATTTCCATCTGCATGGCGCTGTAATCGCCGTACGAACCCAGGTAACCGCCGAGGCAGTTCATGAAACGAGGCAGCGAGCGCGCCGTCGTGGAGCTTACGCCCGTTGCGTAGGGGATGTACACGGATTCGTTGCCGTACTCGTCGATGATGCGCTTGAGCTCGCTGGCGATCGTGTCAACGGCTTCGTCCCACGAGATTTGCTCGAACTTGCCTTCGCCGCGCTTGCCGACGCGCTTCATGGGGTAGTTGATGCGGTCGGGGTTCGCGAGCCAACGGCGGTACGTGCGGCCGCGCAGGCAGGCGCGGGGCTGCACCTCGTCGAAGCCGGCGTCCTTGCTCGTGTAGGTTTCCACCCAGGCGACCTCGTCGTCCTGCACGTGGAACTTCAGGCTGCAACGGCCGGGGCAGTTGATGGCGCAGTGGCCCCACGTCGTGGTCTCCTCGACGGCCTGCGTCGTGGCGGCATCGCCGCTCTTGCCCTGCTCCGCGCTCGGCGAGCAGGCGAACAACGTGCCGCTGCCGAACGCTGCGGCACCCAGGCCGGCCAGCGCCGAGCCCTTGACGAACGTGCGACGGGAAACGCTATCCATCGGATTTGTCATGGTCCCTCCCTCTTTCACTCTCTCGTCCTATGCTCCGCTTCCCAGGCGGAACGCTTCGCATTGTGGCACTCGCGCCTCTCCGCCGTGTCACATAAAATATGCGAACTTGGAGTTTTGCCTGATCAAGGCTGTCACCCTCACCAGCTTTCGACCGAGATCAAGCGACTCCGCGCCTCTGTGCCGAACTCTTGTTGGCATGCGACCGGTCAAAACAGGAGCAATGGACGGCAGGTCTCGCGCTCTGCCGGCTGAGTCGGCGGAGGGTCGCAGGGAGCCCTGTTCCTCGGAGCACGGTAATAGAATCGAAGAAAATTTTCGATATTTTACCGTATCGGGCGATCGAAGCTTGGGAATCTCCTGCGAAGACGGGAAAATCATCGAATGGAGCGAGAAAAGCCGGATTCGGGGCGATTTGAAGCGGTTTTCGGACGCTGGATCCCGAAGTTCGGTACAATATTGTCGAAAAATCCCGAATTCCTTACCGTAATCGCTCCGCAGCCGGAAGGGCTCGTTGAACGCGACTGCGACACGCTCGAGCCCCGTCTTGTCCGAGATGCAGAACTGCACCTACTTCGAAATCGGCGAGACGGTGGTGGCGCCCTTCTTCCAGACGGCGCGCGAAGAACGGGGAAGTCGGGTATACTGCACAGGCATCGAACCGCTCGCAACCACAGGAAGCCGCCGTGCGCATCAAGGGAATCGCCAGCATCTTGAAGCCGAACATCACCTCGCTCGGCTACGGCCTGTTCTTGGCCATCAACGCCGCGGGCGTGTGGGGTGGCGTGTTCCCGTTTTTGCCAATGGAGTTCCAAACCACCGAGATCGTGTTCTGGTTCTTCCTCGCGCAATCGCTCGTGTTCTCGTTCAGCTACTTCGCCAGCGCCCTGGGATCGTACTTCTTCCCCGGGCCGACGCGCACGTTCATCGTACGGTTGGCCACCATGCCCTACTTCCTGGGATGGTGCTGCCTCATCGCGGCCATCTACCTCGACGCATGGGCGCTGCCGCTCGTGATCGTCGGCGGCGCGCTGCTGGGGCTGGGCTCGGCCGGTTTTTACATGCTGTGGCAGCGGCTGTTCGCCAGCCAGGATTCCGACACCGGCAACCGCGATCTCATCCTTGGCACCGTATACGCGGCGGTGCTGTACTTCTCGCTGTACCTTATTCCGCAAGCGGTCACGGCGTTCCTCATCCCGCTCGTGTTCCTGCCGCTGTTCGGGTTGACCATCGTGCTGAAAAGCCGCGAGATCGACCTCGACCAAGCCATGTTCCAGGACGTGCCGCGCGACCATCCCCGCGTGTACCAACGGCTCGCGAACGATTATTGGCGCAGCGCCCTGTGCGTGGGCGCGCTGGGATTCTGCACCGGCATCATGCGCTCGCTGGCCATCGGCGAGCCGACGGTGGGATCGCTCGTGAACGTGCTGTCGATGGGCGGCTCGCTGACCGCCGCCGTGGCGCTGCTGGTGCTGTGGCAGTTCAAGAACCTCAGCGTGAACGTGGTGGGCGCGTACCGCATCTTCTTCCCGTTCGTCATCACGTCGTTCCTGCTGCTGCCGTTTCTCCCCGAGGAGTACGCACGTTGGCTGGCCGGCGGCCTGTACGCCGTGTACAGCGTGGCCATCATGCTCATGATGATCCAATGCGCGCAGGCCTCGCGCGACCGCGGCATCAACCCGGTGTTCATCTACGGGTTCTTCGGCGGTATCGTGTACGCTTTGCACGACGTGGGCTTCATCGGCGGGACGTTCGCCGAGCAGACCATGATCATCGGCATCGCGCCGCTTGCCGTCGTGGCACTCGTGGCGGTGTATTTGCTGGGGCTCATGTACTTCATCGGACAGGGCGGGTTCCGCCGCATCCTCGGACGCAGCGGCTCCGGCCGCGACGACGCGGCGGCCAGCATCGAGCTTGTGGCGCTGCGCGCGCATGCGGTGGAGAAGAGGCCCGCGAACGCCGAGGCGGATGTTGCGCCGGCAAAGAAGGCGAACGGCAAGCGAGGCGACAAGCCGCCGCGCAACGCTCGACCCCGTCGCGAGGAGAAGGAGCGCGTGTACCTCGACCGCATCTCGAAGCAGGCTGCGCTGCTGCAGCAGCATTATCGCCTAAGCGAGCGCGAGACGGAGGTCATGGAGCTCATCGCCCGCGGCAACACCGTGGCGCGCATCGCGGAGGACCTCGTGGTCACCGAGAACACCATCCGCACGCATTCGAAGCGCATTTACGCGAAGCTCGACATCCACAAGAAGCAGGAGCTGCTCGACCTCATCGAGTCGTTCGACCCCAACGATCTACAGGAGTAGCGAGCATTCGCATGGGGCTGCGATGGAAAAGCAGCGCCAAAGGTCGAGCGCGCGTCGCTTCCGGCGCATCGCAGCTCGCATGCAGCCGTGGCGGATCGAAGGATTCCGCCCAGGATGATCCGGCTCGCGTCGATCTCGGTTTGGCGGCGAGGCGGCGTACTGCTACAAACGTACCGATTTCGGCGGCTCGTACTCTGCTCGTGCCCGGTTCCGGAAGATCGTTTCGACAAAAAGCCTGGTCACGGGAAGCAACCTCCACTTGATCCATTCGAGCACGCCGAAATCGGCAGTTTTGCAGCAATCGATGGTAGCCCGCTGCGCGATTCGACCCCGAAGCGCACGAAAAAGCCGCCGGCTCCCGAACGGGGCGCCGACGGCTCGCCAACCGCTGCAGCAGAAAGCTGCTGCTAGAACTGCAGCGCGTAGAACATGACACGCGCCACGATGAGCGCGATCAACACGGCCGCGTTGCCCGCGACGAGCACGGGAACCGCCGAGCGAACCGCAGTCCTGGCCTCGTCGCGCTCGTCGGCCATATCGCGCACGGGGATGGCTGCGGCTGCGCCAGCCGTGCGACCCATCGGCGCAACAGAGCGATCAGGCGAATAGGCAGAGCGCAGGCACGCGAGTGTGACGACGAACCCCACGATGGCGATGGCCAGGTACACCCACCCGCCCGGAAGAGCGTCGGAGCCGGGGAAGAACGCGCTCACCAGCGCCTGAGCGTTGAGCATCTGGGCCGTCACGGCGAAGATGGACGCCAACGCGCCGATCAACGCGACGATCAGCGAGAAGCGGGCGAATCCGGTGCCCCGCGTCTCCGACAGCGAACCCGCAGCCGCGATGACGAGCGTGCCCAGCGGCACGCCTCCGACAAGGCAGAAGCCCGCGAATCCGATGGGAACGACGATGGAGGCCCAGGTAGCCACGCCGGACGTCATGTAGACGACGCCGATAGAGACGGCGTAGGCGATAGCGAGCACGCTCATCGCCGCGGCGAAGGCCTTGCGCACGCCGTACGTCATGACGCCCGCCATCGCGACGATCCAATACACCACCGCCGCCACGGCGAACACCACGGCCATGACCACCGCGAACGTCAACGCGCCGGGATCGACGCCCTGGAACGCCAACAGCGTGGACTGGGGAGATCCGAAGAACATGAACGCAGCGGCCAACCCGACCGCCAGGATGACGAGCGGCAGCGCCGTCCATCGGTCGATGCGTTGCAGCGCGTCGGGCGTGAAGTCCGTCGTGAGGAACGCGTTCGAAAGCCCGACGAACGCGCCGGACGCCATCGGAGCTATCGCCGTGAAGAGCAGCAGCGGAAGCTGCGCGAAAACAAGATCCATGGTCATCAACCTCCTTGGAGCGAGAAGCTCCGAACGAAACCGTTGCATCGGTTCATCCTAGGTTGACCCATGGCTCCCGCAGCGAAGCCGCTCCGAAGTTCAGCGCCGCGTTGCTGCATCGTGACAACGCCGTCAGGATGACACGTGACGCCCGGATACGCAACGATCGCGTATCCTTCGGCTCGCCTCGACCTGATGACGGGCAGCATTTGTTAGGGTAGCAACCTTCGTCACTCGGCCCGCATGCAGAGGAGGTTTTGCATGACCCGCATTCAAAGAGGCTGGGCGGTGGCCGCCGCCCTCGCTGGAGCGCTGCTCGCCTGCACGATCGCGCTGATCGCGGCCGCCGCGATGCCGCCGGCGCCCTCGATCGCGCTCGCGCTTCTCGCCTGCATCCTGTTCACAATCGCAGCTCGCCAGGCGCGCCGCCCGTAGGCGGCGCGGAGATCGGCGTCAGCCCAGATCGAACACGTCTGCGATGCGGTAGACGCCGGCGGGCTTGCCATGGAGGAACGCGGCGCAGTCGACGGCGCCGCGGGCGAAGCAGTCATCGCTGTAGGAGTAATGGGTGATCTCCAAGCGCTCGCCGAGGCCGCCGAAGTACACCTTGTGGTCGCTCGTGATGTCGCCGGCACGCAGCGAATGGAAGCCCACGCCGCCGGGCTTGCGCGCGCCGTGGCCGCCGCGGCCGTATTCGGCCAGCTCGTCGAGCGTGGTGCCCTTGAGCTCGGCGATCATGTTGCCGATGATGACGGCGGTGCCGCTGGGTGCGTCCAGCTTGCAGCGGTCGTGTTGATCGATGATCTCGATATCCGTCTCGTCCACGAGGGCCCGTGCGGCGATCTCCACCAGCTTGAGCATCACGTTCACCATCTTCGACGTGTTGCATTTGAAGATCACCGGAATGCGCTGGCCGGCCGCCTCGAAGCGCTCGAACTGCTCGGGCGTGAACCCGGTGCTGGCGGTGACGAGGGCCTTCCCATGCTCGACGGCCAGGCCGAGCGTTTCGAGACATTGCTCCACGCTGGACACGTCGATGAGCGCATCGCACCGGTCGATGACGGATGCGAGGTCGTCCACCACGGGGATGCCCAGGTCGCGCCCGAGGCCCACCACCTGGCCGAGGTCGCGGCCGATGTAGTCGCGCCCCGCAGGGCCCACGCCGCCCACCAGCTCCATGCCCTCGCGCTCGTCCACGAACCGGCTGATGGGCTGCCCCATCTGCCCATGACATCCGACGACGATCACCTTCATGCCGTGCTCCTTCCCTGCCGTATGGCAGCGTCGCCTGCGGCGCGCTGTTCGTTGCCGTCAGTATAAAGGGTGCGACCAGCAAGCGACAGCGCACGACCGCGTCGGCGGCGTTCGGGCGACGCGCGGCGCGCCGCTATCGCTCGGGCGCTCGAGCTCGGCACGGCACTCGAGGCACCTGCTGACGACGTCGGTTTCCCGCCAGAGGCGAATATGGCAGAAATGTGCGGGTATGCGACCGAATCCAGGGACTATCATCCGAAATTCGGTTCGATCGAACATAAAGCCCCAGGTCGAGTTCTTCAATCGCCGGAATCCATTTGCATATCCGCAAATTTCTGCCGCGAACACGCCGCCCAACCAACAACGCGACGGGCACCAAGGCCGGGAGAGGCGGGCGGACGCTACCCCGTCGCATCCTCCCCGCCGAACAGCACGTCGAACAGGTAGCGCGTGATGGTGGCGCGGCGCACCACGCCGATAAGCTTGCCGTTCTCGTCGATGACCGGCACCTTCTTGAATTTCTTCTTCGCCAGCACGTCGGCGATCTCGCCCACGGTTTGGTCGGCCGTGGCGCACAGCACCTTCTGCACGGCCAGCTCCATGACGTTGCGATGCTTGAGCGCGCGAGCCTTCTCCTCGAAGGACTCGTTGTCGTACAGCACCATGTTGGCGTAGCCGCCGCCGAAGATGGAGCGCGTCTTCTGCGCGGCCACCGCCTTCATGATGTCGCCGTCGCTGATGAACCCCACCACGTGGAGCTCTTCGTCCACCACGGCGAGGCCGCTCGTGCCCAGCTCGTTGAACAGGGCCACCACCTCGCCGAGATCTTGATCGTAGCGGCACGTGAACACGTCCCGCTCCATGATGGCGCCAATCGTCTGGTTCATCGTCCAGCTCCTTCCCGAGCCTCTTCCAAATCAACCGCACACAAAGCCTCGACCTGCGGTGCAGCCGTCGCGATCGCGCGCTTCTTCACGTTGCGCACCTTCAAGATGGCGATGATCAGCGCGACCGCCGCCACCGCCGCGGAGATGCCGTACGCCACGTCGATGCCCGCCGCCGTGGACGCCACGGGGCCGGCCTCGGCGTTTGCCGCGGTCACCATGGTCATCACCGTCACGATGAGCGCCGTGCTCACCGCGCCGCCCACCTGGCGACCCGTGTTGCTGATGGCGTTGCCGTGCGCGATCATGTCGTTCGACAGCGCATTGATGCCCCAGGTGGTCACCGGCATGTTCGCCAGCGTCAGCCCCGAAGATTGGACGACGTAGAACACCACGAGGTACGCGACCGTCGTCTTGTCGTCGACGAAGGACAGCGCCGCCAGCGAGCCGGCGAGCCCCGTCAGGCCCACGATGGCGATGACGCGCGGGCCGAACCTGTCGAACAGCATGCCGCTGATAGGGCTGAGGAAAATGGTGGCCACGGCGCCGGGCGTCATGAGGATGCCGGTTTCGAACGCCGTCAGCCCCAAAACGTTCTGCAGGTAGATGGGCAGGATGACGCTGCCCACGGCCAGCGCCGAGTTGACCACCGTCACGATGACGGCCGAGTACGCGAACGTGGGCGTCTTGAGGGCGCGCAGTTGCAGCAGCGGCTCGTCGATGTGCAGCTGGCGATGGATGAACCACGCGAGCGCGACCACGCCTACCACGATGCTGCCGATGACCACGGCGTTGCTCCAACCCAGCGTACTGGCGCTGGAGAAGCCGTACAGCAGCCCGCCGAACGCGAACGTGGACAGGATGATGGACGGCACGTCGAGGTGTGGGCGCTTGAGCTCGCCCACGTTCGTGAGCAGGAAGAAGCTCACCACCAGCACGAGGATGGCCAGTGGGATCATCGCCCAGAACATCATGCGCCAACCCCACGCGTCGATGATGCCGCCGGCCAGCACGGGGCCGGCCGCCGGCGCGCAGCTCATCACGATACCGGCCATGCCCATGGCCGTGCCGCGCTTCTCGGGCGGGAAGATGAGCATGGGCACCACGCCCACGAGCGGCAGCTGCACGCCTGCGCCGGCCGCCTGCAGCACACGGCCCACGATGAGGAGCTCGAATGAGGGGGCCGCTGCGCACAGCGCCGTGCCCACGATGAACGAGACGAGCGAAACGAAGAACAGCTTGCGCGTGGAGAAACGGTCGATGAGAAACCCGGTGATAGGCACCATGATGCCGTTGACCAGCATGTAGATGGACGTCACCCACTGCGCAGTGCCGGCCGAGATGGAAAACGCGTCCATCAGCTTGGGCAACGCGGGCGACAGGACGGTCTGGTTCAGGATGGCAAGGAACGCACCGGCCAGCACGATGCCGATGACGGTGATCTCCTTGCGGGTCACCTTGTGCTGCTGGGCTATCAATTGTTGCTCGTTCAAGAGCGCATCAACTTCCTTTGCGAACGCGTCGAAGACCAAGCCGCGCCGAAGCGGCGGTCGATCGTCGAGTATGGGATTTCGAGGGGAATGAAAGCTGCCGGGGACGCGTCAGCGGACGCGCATCACCCGAGGGGGCTCGTTCAGCGCCAACCCTGCCACACGCCGTAGTCCACTTCGCCATGCGCGCGGAACGCGGCCGTGCGCGAGCGGCGCCGCGAAAGCTGGGCGAGGCTGGCGTAGCGTTCGTATAGGTTCAGAAGCGATTTCATAGCGGGCAAGTATACCGGAAGCCGAAACCCCCGTATCTTCGAGAAAGCGGCCCGCTTCAAGCGATTTCCACAGTTCCGGCAAAAACGGCAACGATCCGCAAAGCAAGGCATCGGAGCCGAAGGTTCGTGGCAGGTTTCGACGGAAAACCGCCTTCGGCAAGCCCTTGGATCGGCCCGCATGCAACCGAGCTGGGGGATCGCTTTCCTGAACTGGGAAAACGTAGAACGATACATCGTGGATCGCACGAGGGTGCCCGCAGAAACGCGGTTTTCCGTCGGAAACCGCCACAAGACGGACCGTATCCGGCGCGGGGCGCGGGGCGAGCCGTATCGAGCGCACGACCCGCCCAGCGCCGTCCGGCAGAAGGCGCTTCTACGCTTTCCGCACGTCCACCCAGAGGTCGAATTGCGCGGCGCCGCCCCCGATGGGGTCGCAGACGCCGCCTCCACCGGCGAGCTTTTCCTCAGGCAGCAGCTCGTTCATGCAGAACCCGCGCCCGCGTCCTCCGGCCAGGCCGGTCTTCTGCTTGCCGGGCTCGTCGCCATCGAGGACGCCTTCCTCTTCCAAGTAGTCGGGCGTCGGGCCAACCCGCTCGCCGTCGATGACGATCGGACGCGCGGCGTAGCCCGCGTGTCCGAACGAGTAGTTCGCACCCACCACGCCGGGACGGATGCCCTCGGTCACGCGCACATGCCCGGCCAGCACGCCCTCGGGTCCCACGATCTCCACGGCGTCGCCGTTCGCCAACCCGCGCTCGGCGGCATCGGCCGGCGCCATCCACACGAAGTTCTCGGTGGTCAGCTCGCGCAGCCACGACGAGGCGATGGTGCGGTGCGTGCCGTTCGTGCGGGCCTTCCAATTGATGAACGCGAGCGGGCGCTCGGAGGGGCGCTCCATCGGCGTGCCATCGGCGAAGGCGACAGGCGCCGCATGGGCCAGGCCGTCGAAGTTCTCGCCGGTCAGCGCGTCTTTCAACGAAGCCGTCTTCGGATCGTAGAACGCGCACAGCCCGGCGTAGCGCGTCTTGATGAGGTCGCCCTCGTAGCCGTCTCCCTTCGTCGGGTCGGCCGACGCGAAGCGCCCGCCGCGGTTGAGGACGTACACCACCTTCGGCCACTCCTCTTCCGCGACCGCGGCCTTCCACGTCGCGAGGTCGAAGGCGTCGCCCAACGCACGGGTGCGGGCGCGCTCGAACAGGGCCAGCTCGTCGGCATCGGCGTCGGGCACCGGCTGCTCGCCGGCGTACGCGATGTTCGCGGCCATCTTCAACCAGTAGTCGTGCTCGGTCGAGAGCGCCGCCGCACCGCCCGCGCCGCCCTTGCCCACCGGAACGGCATGCTCGCCCACGCCCGGCAGCTCGAGGCGCTGCATGATGTCGAGGTAGACGTCCTCCACCGAGCGCGGGCCCTCGTAGGCGCGAACGGCCGGCTGGCCCAGCTGGATGAGCTGGTACTGCTGGTTGGGGTAGATGGACTCCTGGCTGAACCGCTCGAGGTAGGTTTTGTCGGGCAGCACGAAGTCGGCGAAGCGCGACGTGTCGCCGATTTCCACGTCGAACGACACGAGCAGGTTGATCTTGGCGGGATCGCCCAGCACGTCGCCGAGGCGCTGGCCGCCCGGCGTGGAATCCACGAGCGAGTGGCGGTGGACGAACAGCGCGCCCAGGTGGTCGTACACGTAGCCGGCGCGCAGCGTCGGGACGATCTCGTGCGACAGGTTTCCCGGCAGCGGGTACCATGGCCGGGGTGCCGGGTAGCCGTCCTGCTTGAAGTAGCTGGTCTTCTCGTACTCCGTCTTCTGGCGCGTGATGGGAATGCCCCAGCCCGCGTGCGCGTCCGGTACCGTCTGCAGGTCGTAGCGGCCCGTGAACGGGGCGAACTTGGCGGCGGCGGCGATATGGCCGCCCTTCCAATCGTGGTTGCCGATGAGGAAGTTGAGGTAGCCCACCGCGCGTACCGCGTCGAACCCGTTGGCGTGCATGGCCGGGCCGCGGTAGCTCATGACGCAGGCGCGCTTGCCGTGCGAGGTGAACTCGCGCGCAACCTCCTCCACCACGGCGGGCTCGATGCCCGCGTCGGCGGCGTACTCCTCGAGTGTGCGCTCCTCGATGCGCTCCTTCAAAAGCTGGAACACGCTTTTCACGCGCGTCGGCGCGCCCTTGACCTCCACCTGGGCGTCCGCCAGCAGATCGGCCGCGCCCTCAACGGCGTCGGCGGCGGTCAGCTCGCCGTCCACGAGCACGAACCGCGCGTCCTCGGCCAGCGGCTCGCCGTCGGCGCCCGGCTCGCCTGAGCGCCCGAGCAGCTTCGCGGTGACGACGGGGCGGTTCGGCAGATCGACCGCCACGAGGTGCGTAGCATCCGACCACGTGGGCTCGCCGAGCGCCGCGGCCGCTTTCTTTCCGGGCGCCGCCAGGTACCGGGCGTCGTAGCGCTCGTTGGCGACGATCCACGACATCAGGGCGAAAGCCAGCTCGGCGTCCTTGCCGGGCACCACGGGCAGCCACCCGTCGGCCTTCGACGCGCTGCGCCCCTGGCGCGGGTCCACCACATAGAGCTTCATGCCGCGCTCGCGCGCCGCCGACAGGCGCGGCGCCAGCCACGACGGCCCCTTGTTCGCCGTCATCGGCTCGGTACCCCAGATGATGAGGCATTCGCAGTGGTCGATGTCGGCGTACATGCGCTTGTGGTTCGTCGTGGGATGCGTGCGCACGTTGGCCATGACGCCGGTCATGCCGCACACGCCGCCGTGGTTGAAGTTGTTGACGGAGCCGAACCCCTGCTGCGTGAGGCGGTCGCCGATGAGGAACATGCGATCGCCGCCGGCCGAGCAGAACAAGTTGGACTTCGGGCCCAGGTCGGGGTGCGACGTGTCGATGAGGATGTCGGCCCACTTCGCGTCGAACGCGTCCTGGGTCATCTCGCCGGACTCCACGAGCGCGACATCGGCCTCCACCTGCTTCTTCGGCGCCCAGGCGTACCATTCCGCAATACCGGGCGTGCCGAGGGTCGGCGAGCCGTGCACGATCTCGTCGAGCGCCGTGTCCCAGTCCACCGTTTCCCACTCGTCGCTTCCGCGCGCGCCGACGCGTCGCAGGGGCTTCGCGATGCGGAAGCGATCATGCGCCAGCTGGATGCCCGCTTGGCCCTTGAGACAGATCATGCCGCCGTTCGTTGCGCGACCTGCAACCGCCATGTCGTCGCCGGGGGCAAGCGCGTCCTCGGGACGCGTCGCGTAGGGGACGGGCGCGTAGGGCTGCGAATTGAGCGGCGAGTACGGGTTGCCCGCGATCTTGCGCACGAGCGCCGTGGCGCCCTCGTTCGCGCCTGCGCCGTCGGCGGCGTCGGCCACGCGCACCTTGATGGTGCAGTACGTGTTGCAGTTGTTGCACATCGACAGGATCACGTCGTCGGCCGCGTACGCGCCGGTGGCAAAGCCGCGCCCGTGCGGCTCGTCGGTCAGCGGGTCGTCGGCGGCCATGTAGGCGCCCAGGCCGCCGCCGGCCAACACGGCGCCGGCGGCAACCGCGCACCCGGCGCCGATCACCGCGCGACGCGACGGCGTGCCGAACATGCTCGCGTGCTGCGGCTCGTCTGCCGGATCCCGATGCTCTTCGTCTCTACGCTGCGCCTCCATCGCGCACCTCCTTCGCCCACGAGCCCTCGTCGCGCGGCGCCGCACCCGCATCAGATGCCGCCGCCGTTTCCGCATACGCGCTCTCCAACCGCTCCTCGCCCTCGCTCGCGCCCACGCGCTCGAGTGGCAACAGCCGTACGGCCAGGCCGTAGCAGCCCACGGCCAAGCCCAGCACGAACACGGCCACCATCACCTCGCCCGCGCTGGGCACGTACGCCGGGGTCGGCAGGCTGGCCAGAAGCGGCACCGAGAACCCGGCTACCACCAGCACGTAGCGCAGCGCGAGGATGCCCGCCATCGCCGAGAGCGCCGCACCCACGGCCCACGCGCCTCCTGCGGCCGCGTCCGCGCGTCCGTTGCGCGAGCGCGCCGCGCCTACCGCCAGCAGCACCGCGGGCGCCACGAGCCCGAGCCCGATCTCACCCAGCCAGAACAGCGGCGCCAAAGGACCCGCCACCATCACCTGCACGGCCGCTGCCACCGCCGGGTCGCCCGACAACAGCGCAGGCGCCACCTGGAAGAACACGCAGAACGCCAGCGCGAACAGCGACGCCGCCAGCACGCGGTTCAGCCCCGCGAGCGCGCCTGCGTCCGGCCGTGCGCCGCGCAAGCGCGCGAGCAGCCGGTACGCCACGATCAGAAACGCGGCAGCCGTCACGATGGCCATGACGTAGAACAGCACCGACGTGATGCCGCCCTCCCACAGCCCGCGGGTCTTCACCGCGGCGAAGAACATGCCCGTGCCGCCCGGAGGGCCCACGAACGACGTGGCCACGCCCACGCCGGCCAGCACGCGGATGGCCAGGTTCACGTTGCCGCGCCGCCTGAGCCCCTCGTCGCTCGACGCGCCCGCAGCCGCGCCCGCATCGCCGTCCCCGTCGCCGCCCGCCGCTGCCTCCGCCGCGCGCTTGTCGCTGAGCAGCACGAGCGCGAACTGCACGACGGCGATCGCCATGAAGAACACGTACGCCTTGATTTCCCAGGCCAAAGGCGACGACCAGTGGAAGAACAGCAACGTGCCCAGCGAATGCCGGATGGCGCCCAGGTCGATGCCGATGAAGACCATCGACACGATCAGCGACACGATGCTCAGGCCCAGCGACAGGCGCGCGATGGGCGCGAAGCGCGGCAACCTCAGCAGGTACACGAGCGCCGACACCAGGTACAGGCCGCCCGCCAGCCCCGAGAACCAGATGTACACCACCACCCACAGGCCCCAGGGCACGGCGTTCGTGGCTCCGGCCATGCCCAGCCCGTTCGCCAACCGGTCGAACATGGAGAACGCGCCCGCCGCCAGCAGCACGCCCACGACGACGGCCCAGGCCACGGTGGCGCGGCGCGAGAACGGCGCCGGCAGCGCGTAGGTCCGCGGCCGCGGGCCGCCCGACCCCTGCACGCTTTGCGCCCTCTGCTTGTCAGTTGATGCCATAGCTTCTCACCTCGCTCATTTCAGGTAGTAGACGGACGGGTTCGTGCCCAGCTCCTCGCGCAGGCGGAACGCCCGCGGCGAGGCCGCCAGCTGCGCCACCTTCGACGCCGGGTCGCTCAAGTCGCCGAAGTACCGCGCATCGCCGATGCACGTCTCGCAGCATGCGGGCGCCTCGCCCTCGGCGATGCGGTGCGCGCAGAACGTGCACTTGCGCACCGTGCCGTACGTGCCCCGATACGCGCCGCGCGCGCCGCGATCCACGCCGTACTCGGGCGCGGTCACCTGGTCGGCGGCCTGCATCTCGAGAGCGTACGACGATCCCTCGTCGGCCGAGCGCGCGCCGTAGGGACAGGCGGCGATGCAGTACTTGCAGCCGATGCAGCGGTCGGCGTCGATCACGACGATGCCGTCTTCGCCGCGGTACGTGGCGCGCACCGGGCACACCGACACGCACGCCGGGTTCTCGCACTGCATGCAGGGACGCGGCACCGCCTCGATGCGCACGTTAGGGTACGCGCCCGTCTCCTGCTCGAGCACCACGTTGTACGTGATGCCGGGCGGCGTGCGGTTCTCGGCTTTGCATGCGACGGTGCACGAGTCGCACCCGACGCATTTCGCAAGGTCGATGACCATGCCCCAATGCGGAACGCGGGAGTCTTCCATGGATGGCACCTCGATTCGTACGAATACAGGCGGGCGCCGCGCGGAGGGGGATGCGCGGCGCCCTCGGGAGGGGAAACGGCGGCTCCGAAGGGGGTCGGTCCGCCCGCGTCCCGCCAGGGAGTAGCGGGACGCGCGGATAAGCGAGAGGAGAGAGAACTACAGGAACAGCACCGGCAGCGCAGCCAAGATGACCAGCAGGCGCAACATGAAGCCGCCCACCAGCACGCCGGCCTCGCCGATGACGCTGACCACGAGCGAGGTGGTCGACGTCTCGACGCGCTTCGCGATGAACACCGGGTAACCCTCGATGAGGAACGGTGCCACGAGGCCCAACAGCACGATACCGCCCCAGAACGCCGGGGCGTACTGCCCCACCACGAGCGACTGCACCGACGCCGCGCCCTCGAAGCTGCCCGCCGCCACGATGATGAGCATGGTGAACAGCACCACCATCTCGATGGCCGACAGGATGACGTGCGACTTCTTGATGAGCCACATCTGCTCGAAGCGCTCGCGATCGACGATGAGCCCCACCAAGGAGGTGGCCGCAAGGCCCGCCGACAGCGCCGACACCACGAACAGGATGGGCAGGATGGCGTTGTTCCACAGCGGGTACGCCTTCACGACGCCCAGCAGGAAGCCGGTGTAGGCGGCCACCGCGAACGCGAACACGATGCCGATCCACGTGAGCCACTTCGGCACGCGCTTCTTCAGGATCTCGAGCAGCGCGACAACGAGCGTCACCGGCATGTACACGCAGATGAAGTACACGCCCAGCGTCATCACCGAACCGGGGTTCGAGATGAGCCAGAAGAAGCGCAGCGGGTTCATGAGCCCGGCTTCGGCATCCAGCATGAGCATGAGCAGGCCGATGCCGACGAACACGGGAGCGATGATGCGGCCAGCGACGCGCATCTTGACGCTCTCAGGGTACTTGGCTTCGACGAACGCGGACGTCAGGAACGCTCCCGCCGACGCGCCGGCCAGAAACAGGTACCATGCGATCATAGGTCCCCAAACCATGGTTCATCACCTCACGTAGTAGATCTTGGATACGGTCAGATTGTCGGCCAGCGGCTGCGCGTGGTACCGCGCGATGGCCTGGTTGATCTCGCTGTCGGGATCGTCCAGGTCGCCGAAGATGCGAGCGCCCGAGATGCAGGTGCCCACGCATGCGGGCGGGTTGCCCGGGTTCTCGCCATCCCAGCAGAAGCGGCACTTCTCCACCACGCCGGTCTTCTCCTGCACGATGCGGGCGCCGTAGGGGCACGCGGCCATGCAGTACTTGCAGCCGATGCACTTGTTCTCGTCGACCAGCACCACGCCGGAATCGGTGATGTAGGTGGCGTGCGTCGGGCACACGGCCGCGCAGGGAGCGTCCTCGCAGTGCATGCACTGGGTGGGGACGACCTCGTTGTAGACGTTGGGGAACTCCCCCGTCTCGATCTCGTGGTACGTGATGAACGATTCTTCGGGTTCCAGATGGTTCCTCATCTGGCAGGCGATGCGGCAGGCCGAGCAGCCGACGCACTTCTTCGTGTTGATGAGCATTCCGTAGCGTGCCATGTTACGCCTCCACCTTCTTCACTGTGACGGCTACTTCCTGGCTCATCATCGATCCCACGCCCGGCTCGGCGTCGAGGGGGATGAAGTCGGTCAGGCTGATGCCGTACTGATACGCGCGGGTCTGGTACGGCGAGTCTCCGCCGTAATGCGTGGGCAGGAACACGACGCCGGGCTTGAGGCGCTGGGTCACGCGTACCTCCACCTGGCCGGTGTGCTCGCTCGACGACACCTCTACCGTGTCGCCCGTCTGGATGCCCAGGTTCTCGGCGTCCTTTGCGGCCATCCACAGACGCTCCATGTGGTACTCGCGCGAGATGGCGTTGAGCGCGGCGATGTTCTGCGTCATGGTGT
Organism: Eggerthella timonensis; assembly: GCF_900184265.1. Classification (NCBI taxonomy): domain Bacteria; kingdom Bacillati; phylum Actinomycetota; class Coriobacteriia; order Eggerthellales; family Eggerthellaceae; genus Eggerthella; species Eggerthella timonensis. Next base: position 1,166,499 of record NZ_FXXA01000002.1, on the reverse strand, counting down.
GGGAATGGATGCCCTGCTTGCCGCCGATGATGGCGAACTCGCCGTCCTTCGGCTCCACCTTGCGCGGCACCCAGCCGATCACCGGGTTGAGACCCGCCTCGCTCACCTTGTCGGTTTTGAACTCGAACTTGCCCGACGCCGTCTTGAACGTGGGGGTTCCGTACTCGAAGTGCGGGTCGGGCAGCTCCACCACGCCGTCCTTCTTCATCTGGTCGAGCGTCACGCCCACGGTGGCCAGTTGCGCCTCGGCCCAATCCTCGGCGGTGAACTGGAAGTACTCGCCCACGCCGCACGCCTCCGCCAAGCCGTTGAAGATCTCATCGCACGTCTTCGTGTCGGGATGCACCTTGTCGATGGCCACGGTGCGCATGCCCACGAAGTGCTTCTTGCCGCCCACGAACTCGGGAAGCTCAAGGCGCTCGAGGTACGTCACTTCGGGCAGCACGTAGTCGGACTGCAGCGCGGTTTCGGACATCTGCACGTCGATGGTGACCACGAGGTCGGTCTTCTCGAGGGCTTCGGCCCACTTCTTCGGCTGCGCATAGCCCTTCGCCGCGTTCGAATTGTAGAAGAACAGGCCCTTCATCTCGCCGTTGAGCGCGGCCTGCAACGCGGCGACGTTCGTGCCGGCGCTGGCGAGAGCGAGCGGGTACTCCTTGTCGCCCACACGCTTGGCCTCGGGCTTCGCGGGCGCCTTGAAGCGAGCGTCCTCGATGGCGCCGGCCTTCGGCGAGGACGTCAGCAGCGCTCCGCCCTTCGCGCCCCAGCTGCCCAGAAGCGCGTTGACGGCCGTGATGGCGCGCGCCGTGTCGAACGAGTTGTTGTACGAGCAGCCGATGACGGCTCGCCAGCCCGACTCGATGGAGGCCGCCGGAGCCGCCTTCGCCATGGCGCGGGCGAGCTCCTCGATGGTGGCCGCCGGGACGTCGGTGATCTTCTCGGCCCACGCGGGCGTGTACTCTTTGGCCTGCGCGGCGAACTCGTCGAAGCCGTAGGTGCTCTGCTCCACGAACTCGTGGTCGTACAGATCCTCTTCGATGAGCACGTTCGCCATGGCGAGCAGCAGGGCCAGATCGGTGCCGGGATTGATGGGCACCCAGTCGCTGGCGAAGATGCCGGAATTGTTGAGGCGCGGGTCGACGATGACCACGCGCGTGCCGTTCTCGGCCGCGTCGGCCAGGCTCTGCACCGACGAGGGGCGGATGCCGTCGCCGTAGCTGCGCCCGATGAACATGACCATCTTGGCGTTGGCGAAATCGTTCGAGAAGCCCGTGGCGCCGATGGTCTGCTGGTAGGCGCTCTCCTTCGACAGGTTGCACGACGAGGAGTGCGCGTACACGTTCGCCGAGCCCAGCGCGTTCATGAAGCGGGCGGAGTATTGCTTGCCCGAGGGGCGCGGGTCCTGGATGATGGCCAGCGACTCGGGCCCGCTCTGCGCGATGATGGCCTTCGTCTTCTCGCCGATCTCCGTGAACGCGGTGTCCCAGTCGATGGGCTCGAACGAGCCGTCGTCCTTGCGGCGCATCGGCTGAGTCACCCGCTCGTCGGAGTACGCCATCTGGGCCAGGCCATGGCCGCGGCCGCAGATGCGCCCCTTCGCGTACGGGTGCGTCTCGTTGCCTTTGAGCGTCCACAGCTGGCCGTCCACCGTGGTGGCCACGAGCCCGCACTTGCTGGAGCAGCCGTTGCACAGCGACGGAGCCGTTTTGACCGCGCCCGGTTCGGCCGCTGCGGCGCGCTCCGCCTGCCATGAGCCGAGCGAGATGGAACCCGCTGCGCAGGCGAGCGCGGCCGTTGCGGCCGAACCCTTGAGGAACGTTCTACGCGATACCGTTGTTTCCCTCATTCCTTTCCTCCCTTTCTTGCCGTTCGATCGTCTTGTCTATCGCCTGTCGCCCTGAGCGTAGGCGCGAAGCGATGCGTCGCGCCCGTCCAGGACGGAGAGGGTTATCCTGTTCGCCAGCGCCGTGAGCGCCCGCAGAAACGCGATGCCGTCCAGCAGGTTCCGGCGACGTGCGGGCACGAGCGCCCCGTTGTGCGCCACCATGTCGGCGCGGTCTGCCAGCGCTGCATCGTAATCGCCCAACCAGTCGAAGTGGTCGGCTGCCAGCTGGCGCGCGGCGGCATCGTTTTCAGCCGCCAGCAGCAGCGCCAGCAGCTCCAGCTCGAGCGTCAGATGGTCGGGCATCGAGGCGAACGCCTCGGGCACGCGGATGTCCAGCTGTCCGTACACCGCATCGAGATGCCGCGCCGGGTCGCCGAGGTACAGCCCCAGGGCAGCGCCGAACGCGTTGCCTTCCTGCGACGACCAAGGCTTGTACAGCGACTCCACCGGCATGGCGGCGAGCGGCATGCCCGGTACCAGCAACTCGTCCTGGAACGACGAGCGCACCTGCCACGACGGAAGCGCGAGCGCGTCTCCGAGCGATGGGCCCGCAGCGGCGCGCACGTCCTGCCATGCGGCGTTTCGCTGCACATGACCGTAATCCTCATGCTTCAGATGGGAAAAAAGCGGCGCGATGAGCGATAATAGCGAGGCTGTGTTCTTCATGGCCATAGCGGGCACGGTTCGTCCTTTCTCGACGCGGCTCATCCTAGGCGCGGCGAGGGAAGGCCGGGTAATCAGTTTCTGGTGATTTGATTGTTTTGCCTGATGAGAAGCATCATAAGCGCACAATGTGAGATAGTGCCGACACGAAAGCGTTACGCGTTCGTCGATTCGGGAGGAGCTGGATGTGAGCACACGGCTGGCGGTTGCGCGCGACCGGCGCAGCATGCGCATGGTTTGGAAAACGTTGCGATTCCGTCACGTCGGCCTCGCTTTTTTCTGGGCATGCAGCATGCTCACCTTCCGCAGCTCCATCCTGCTGCAGGGGCCCGCGAACACGCCGGAGCTCGAAACGCTCGTCGTGCTCGTCTCGTTCATCGCGAACATGACCACCCTGTTCGCCATCGCCGCGTTCATGGAGCGCGACCCCCGCACGTTCGACCGCTTGCCCGGCTGGCTGTTCTGCGCGTTCATCGTCGCCGGCCTCTTGGTCATCGACGTTGCGGGACGCAGCAGCTCGGAAGGCGCGATGATGGCGCTGCTCGTGGGCGGCTCGGTGCTGGCCGGCATCGGCTACGGCTACTATTGGGGGAGCTGGGCGGAATACCTCGGCCGCATGCACCCCTCGCGCACGTCGTTCTACGTGCCCGTGGCGTTCCTTCTCACCGCAGCGCTGTTCCTGATCATCTCGCTCTCGGCCGAATACGAGAGCGTTCCGCCGCTCGCGCTCATGCTGCCGCTGCCCATCCTGTCGCTCGTCTGCCTGCGACGCTGCCATGCGGAGGTGCCCGACGGTCGCTACGCGCGCACGGTTGACTCGAAGCGCTATCTGACGGCGCTCGCCTCGCTCGTCTCGCTCATCGTGGCGAGTCTCGTGCTGTCGTTGCTGTTCGGCCTCGTGTGGGAGATGACGGTGCTGTCGGTGGGGTCGGTGAACGAAGCGCATCAGGCGCCGCTCGTGGCGAACCTCGCCGTGGCCGTATGCCTGATCGGGCTCGTGCTGTACGCGCACAAGCGGATGGATCTGGCGCTGGCCTTCCGCGTCATCGTGCCCGTGATCGTCATCCTGTTCGCGGTGCTGCCGTTTTTCTGGGAGACGAGCCCCGTGGCGCTCAACGTCATCATGAGCGCGAGCTACGGGGTGTTCGACGTGATCATCTGGTACATGGTGGTGTCGACCGCTTACGACTTCGCCGTGTCGGGCTTCGTCATCGGCGGGCTCGTGCGGGCGCTGTCCATCCTGGCGCGGCTGCTGGGCATCGGCATCGGCTATCTGCTCATGCTCATCCCGGGAAGCCCGTCGCTTTTGATCGTGGGCGTATCGGTGGGTGCGGTGTACGTGCTGGCCATGCTGGGGCTGTTCTACCGCACGCGACGCCGAGGCGCGCCGATCGTCGCGACGGAGGAGCCGGACGCCGAGCCGGCCGCACCGGCGGTGCCGACCGCGACCGAGCCCGCCGCGGCGCCTGAGCCAGCGCCCTTGGCGCAACCCGATGCGGAGGCTATCGACGAGCCTGCGACCGCGTCTCCCCTGAGCGAGGAGGCCGCGTTCGAGATGATCGCCGAGGACTTCAGCCTCACGCGCCGCGAAGCCGAGCTGCTCCCCTTCATCGCGCGCGGGCGCTCGGCGCGCGTCATCGCCGACGCGCTGTTCGTGTCCGAGAACACAATCCGCACCCACACCCGCCGCATCCTCGAGAAGACCGACCTGCACTCCAAGCAGCAGGTCATCGACCTCATCGAGAAGTACCGCTAGCGCGCTGGGAGTGAGACAGAGGGAGGGAGTGAGACAGAGGGACGGGGAGTGAGACAGAGGGACGGGGTAATTGTCTCATTTTGCGTGCAAAATGAGACAATTACCCCGTCCCTCTGTCTCACTCCCCGTCCCTCTGTCTCACTCCCTCCCTCTGTCTCACCCCGGTAGCGCGCCTGGGGCGCTTCGACGCAGAATTCCCGCGCGCATGCGCACGGTCGCCCGATTCGTACGGATTACCGCCGAAAACCGTACGAATCGGGCGACAGTCGATTTCCCAAGAGCCACGCGCAAAAAACGGGCGCCGCGGAGAGGGATGCGGCGCCCGTCGGGCAGTGCGTATGTCGCGCAGAGCGCGTTGGATGCTGCGGCTCTACAGGTACATCACCGGCAGCGCGGCCAGGATGACCAGCAGGCGCAGCACGAAGCCGCCCACCAACACGCCGGCCTCGCCGATGACGCTGACCACCATCGACGTCATAGACGTCTCGACGCGCTTCGTGATGAACACCGGGTAGCCCTCGATGATGAACGGAGCCACGAGGCCCAAGAGCACGAGGCCGCCCCAGAACGCCGGAGCGTACTGGCCCACCAGCAGCGCCTGCACCGACGCGGCGCCTTCGACGCTGCCCGCGCTCACGATGATGAGCATCGTCGCGAGCACCACGATCTCGATGGCCGACAGGATGACGTGCGACTTCTTGATGAGCCACATCTGCTCGAAGCGCTCGCGATCCACAATGAGGCCCACGAGCGACGTGGCCGCGAGGCCCGCCGACAGCGCCGACACCACGAACAGGATGGGCAGGATGGCGTTGTTCCACAGCGGGAAGGCCTTCACCACGCCCAGCAGGAAGCCGGTGTAGGCCGCCACCGCGAACGCGAACACGATGCCGATCCACGTGAGCCACTTCGGCACGCGCTTCTTCAGGATCTCGAGCAGCGCCGACACGAGCGACACCGGCATGAAGACGCAGATGAAGTACACGCCCAGCGTCATGACGGAGCCGGGGTTCGCGATCAGCCAGAAGAAGCGCAGCGGGTTGTGCAGGCCGGCTTCCGCGTCAAGCATGAGCATGACCAGGCCGATGCCCAGAAAAACCGGGGCGATGATGCGGCCGGCCACGCGCATCTTCACGCTATCGGGATACTTCGCCTCGACGAAAGCCGAGGTCAAGAAGGCACCTGCCGACGCGCCGGCCAGAAACAGGTACCATGCGATCATAGGTCCCCAAACCATGGTTCATCACCTCACGTAGTAGATCTTGGATTCGGTCAGGTCGCCCGCGAGAGGCTGGGCGTTCGTGCGGGCGATCTCGCGCGAGATGTCGCTGTCGGGATCGTCGAGGTCGCCGAACACACGCGCACCGGAGATGCAGGTGCCCACGCACGCCGGCGGGTTGCCCGGCTCGCCTTCGTACCAGCAGAAGCGGCACTTCTCGATGACGCCGGTCTTCTCGATCTGGATGCGCACGCCGTAGGGGCACGCCGCCATGCAGTACTTGCAGCCGATGCACTTCTCCTCGTCGACCAACACCACGCCGGATTCGGTGGTGTAGGTGGCGTGCGTCGGGCACACCTGCTGGCAGGGGGCGTCCACGCAGTGCATGCACTGCACGGGCACGGTCTCGGCGTACACGCTGGGATAGGTTCCCTGCTCGATCTCCTGGTAGCTGATGAACGCCTCTTCGGGCTCCAGCTTGTTGATCATCTGGCACGCCATGCGGCAGGCGTAGCAGCCCACGCACTTCTTGGTGTTGATGAGCATTCCGTAGCGGGTCATGTTACGCCTCCACCTTCCTCACCGTGACGGCCACTTCCTGGCTCATGGTGGCACCCGTGCCGGGCTCCATGTGGAACGGCACGAAATCGGTCATGTTCAAGCCGAACTCGTACGCGCGGCTCTGGTACGGCGACGATCCGCCGTAGTGCGTGGGCAGGAACACCACGCCCGGGCGCATGCGCTGCGTCACGCGCGCGGCCACCTGGCCGGTATGCTCGCTCGACGCGATCTCGATCAGGTCGCCGTCGGCGATGTTCAGCTCGGCCGCATCCTGCGCCGAGATCCACGCGCGCTCCAAGCCGTACTCGCGCGAGATAGCGTTCATCGTGGCCACGTTCTGGGTCATCGTGTGCGAGTGGATGCCCTGCTTGCCGCCCACCAGGAAGAACTCGCCCTGCTTGGGCTCCACGAGGCGCGGTGTCCAGCCGATGACCGGGTTGAGGCCGGCCTCGCCAACCGCCTCGGACATGAACTGGAACTTCTCCGTCGGGGTCTTGAACTTCGGCGTCTTGTACTCGAAGCCGGGATCGGGAAGCTCCACGATGCCCTTCTCCTTGAGCTCGTCGAGGCTCACGCCCACCGTCTCCAGCTGCGCGGCGGCAAGCTCCTCCACCGTGAAGGGGAAGTACTGGCCCACGCCGCACGCCTCGGCCAACCCGGCGAAGATCTCGTCGCACGGCTTCGTCTCGGGATGGATGGGCTCGAGCACCTGGGTGCGCATGGCCACGTAATGCTTCTTGCCGCCGATGAACTCGGGCAGCTCCATGCGCTCGAGGTAGGTGCACTCGGGCAGCACGTAGTCGGACGCGAGCGCCGTCTCGGACATCTGCACGTCGATGGTGACCACGAGGTCGGCCTTATCGAGGCCCTCGCGCCACACCTTCGGCTGGGCGTAGCCCTGCACGGCGTTGGAGTTGTAGAAGAACACGCCCTTCATTTCGCCGTCGAGCGCAGCCTGCAGCACGGCCAGGTTCGAACCCATGCCGCTGGGAGCGAGCGGGTACTCTTTGTCGCCCACGCGCTTGGCCTCGGGCTTCGGAGCGGAGGGGAACTTCTGCTTGTCGATGTCGCCCGCCTTCGGCGAGGACGTGAGCAGCGCGCCGCCCTTCGCGCCCCAGCTGCCCAGAAGCGCGTTCACCGCCGTCACCGCGCGGGCAGTGTCGAACGAGTTCTGGTGCGCGCAGCCGAACGCCGCGCGCCACGAAGCCTCGACAGCGGCCGCAGGGGCGGCCTTGGCGAGCGCCCGGGCGATCTCCTCGATGGTGGCCGCCGGCACGCCGCACTGCTGCTCGGCCCACGCCGGAGTGTACTCCTTGGCCTGCGCCGCGAACTCCTCGAAGCCCACGGTGCTCTGCTCGACGAACTCGTGATCGTAGAGGTCTTCTTCGATGAGCACGTTGCAGATGCCCAGCAAGAACGCCAGGTCGGTGCCGGGCTTGATGGACACCCAATCGGTGGCGAAGATGCCCGTGTTGTTGAGGCGCGGGTCCACGATGACGACGCGCGTGCCCTTGTCAGCCGCAGCGGCCAGGCTCTGCACCGACGAGGGGCGGATGCCGTCGCCGTAGCTGCGACCGATGAACACGACCATCTTGGAGCTGCCGAAGTCGACGGAGAAGTTGCCCGTGCCGATGGTCTGCGCGAAGCCGGCCTCCTTCGAGGAGTTGCAGGCCGCGCCGTGCGTGTAGATGTTGGCGGAGCCGAGCGCGTTGATGAAGCGCTTGGAGTACTCCTTGCCCGAGGGGCGCGGGTCCTGCACGATGGCCAGGGCTTCGGGGCCGTTCTTGGCCAGGATGTCCTTTACCTTCGCGCCGATCTCGGAGAACGCGGTGTCCCAGTCGATGGCCTCGAACGAGCCGTCAGCCGCGCGGCGCATGGGCTGGGTCAGACGCTCGTCGGAATAGGCGATCTGCGCCACGCCGTGGCCGCGACCGCAGATAGTGCCCTTGGCGTAGGGATGCTCGTCGCTGCCGCGCAGCGTGAACAGCTGGCCGCCGAGCGTGGTGGCCACGAGGCCGCACTTGCTGGAGCAGCCGTTGCAGAGCGACGCGCCCTCCTTGCGCTCGTACGATCCCTCGGCATGGGCCGACTCGGCCTGCCATGCGCCGAGGGAGCACACGCCCGCGCCCGTCGCGGCCAGCGCCGCGGTGGCCGCAGACCCCTTGAGGAACGTCCGCCGTGTTACGGATGAGTTCATTTCGCTTCCTTCCTTTCCTCCCTTGTTGGTGCCGTTTTCGCCTCGTCCGGCATCGGCGCGTCCTGCCCTATGCGTTGCGCGAGCTCGCCCAGAAGCGCAACGTACGCGCGCACCTGGCCGATGCCGCGCGCCAAGGCGGCGCGCGCCTCCTCGTCGAAGGCCGAAGCCGAGGCCGCCTGCTCCGCGCGCTCGCCGAGCGCTGCGTCGTAGGCGTCGAGCCAGTCGAAATGATCCCGTGCAAGAAGGCGGGCAGCCTCCTCGTTGCCCGCTTCCACGTAGAGCGCGAGCAGCTCGCACAGAAGCGTCAGATGGTCGGGCATCGCCGCGAAACGCTCCGGCACCTCCACCTGAAGCGCATCGTAGAGCGCCTGCACGTGGCGTGCCGCGTCGCCCAGGTACATCCCGCGCGCTCCGCCGAACTGCGAGCCCGGCAGAGACGTCCAAGGCTTGTAGAGCGACTCCACCGGCATGGCCGCGAGCGGCATGCCCGGCGTGAGCACCTCGCGCTCCACCATGCGGCGAGCGGCATCGTCCACCGGATCGGGGACGGCGAGGCCGCATGCGGCGAGCGAGCGCCGGACGTCCTCGGGCAGCCGGACGGTTTCGAGCTCGTTGCAGCACGAGCCCTCCCCTTCGGCTTCCGTCGCGTCGCCGGCTGAACCGGTCGTGAAAACCGGAGCGCACGCCAGTAATCCTATCAGTATGGTATCATTTTCCACGTCGACCATCGCAGCCCCCTTCCTTCGACGCTGGCCATGCTATGACGAGGGTGTCGGGGCAGTATCATCAATTATTGATGATTTGATTGTTTGCGCTGGTGGTAAGCTTTTCTACAGCAACAAGAGAACTGCGCGCCGTCTGTCGGGAAGCGGGCGGCGCTGATGACGAGGAGGGGTTCGTTCATGCCCGAAGGCCTGTCGCGCTCACGCGATCGACGCAGCATGCGCATGGTGTGGAAGACGCTGCGCATGCGCCATCTCGGGCTCGCGTTCTTCTGGGCGTGCAGCATGCTCACGTTCCGCAGCTCCATCCTGCTGTCGGGGCCCTTCTACACCACCGGGTACCAGACGCTCGTCGTGATCGTGTCGTTCGTCGCCAACATGACCACGCTGTTCCTCGTGGCGGCGCGCATGGAGCGCAACCCCTCGTTCTACGACAAGCTGCCCGCGTCCGCGTTCACCGCGTGCATCATGGCGGGGCTCGGGCTGCTCGCAGGATCGGGCGTGGCCGCAAGCTCCGGCTTCCTGCCCGGCGAGGTGGCGCTCGCGCCGCTTCTGGCGGGCGCGGTGCTGGCGGGCGTGGGCTACGGCTACTTTTGGGGAAGCTGGGCGGAATGCCTCGGGCGCATGCACCCCTCGCGCACGTCGTTCTACCTTCCGGCGGTGCTGCTGCTCACGGCGTTGCTGTTCGTGGCGTTCTCGTTCTGCTCGGAGGAGCTGGGCGTGCCCGCGCTGCTGCTCATGCTGCCCCTTCCCGTGCTGTCGCAGCTGTGCCTGACGCGCTGCAACCGCGAGGTGCCGTCCGAGCGAGCCGCGCTCTCCACGGACCCGCAGCGCTACCGCACGGCGCTCGGCTCGCTCGTGAGCCTCATCGTGGCGAGCCTCGTGCTGTCGTGCCTGTTCGGATACGTATGGCAGATGACCGTGGTGTCGGTGGACTCCGCCTACGAGGCGCATCGGCTGCCGCTCATCGCCAACGTGGTGGCGGCTGTCGCCCTCATCGGCCTCGTGCTGTTCGCGCGCCGGCGCATCGACCTCGCGCTCACGTTCAAGGTGATCGTGCCCATCCTCGTGGTGCTGTTCGCGCTCATGCCGGCGTTTTGGACGACGAACCCGGTGGAGCTCAACGTGGTGATGAGCGCCTGCTACGGCGTGTTCGACGTGATCATCTGGTACATGGTGGCATCCACGGCCTACGACCTATCCGTTTCGGGATTCGTGGTGGGAGGCATCGTGCGCGGCATCTCCATCATCGCGCGCCTCGTGGGCATCGGCATCGGCTACGTGGTCATGCTCATTCCCGAGAGTCCGTCCATCCTGGTCATCGGGGTATCGGTGGGTGCGGTGTACGTGCTGGCCATGCTCGCGTTGCTCCAGAACACGCGCCATCGGTTCTCGTTCCTGAACCTGGGGAACGCCAAGGCCAAGGAGGAGAGCGAACCGGCGGCGGCGCAGGGGCCGGAGCCGCGGCAGGCGGCGGCGCAGGCGGCCACGGCGCTCGAGTCGGGGAACGGGGAGCCCGCCCCTGTCGCCGCGGCACTCGCGGAGCCCGACGGCGACGTGTTCGACCAGATCTCCGACTACTACGGCCTGACGCGTCGCGAGGCGGAGGTGCTCCCCTATCTGGCGCGCGGGCGCTCCGCGAAGGTGATCGCCGAGGCGCTGTTCGTGTCGGAGAGCACCGTGCGCACGCACACGCGGCGTATTTTGGAGAAGACGGCCCTGCACTCGAAGCAGGACCTCATCGACCTCATCGAGAAGTACGAGTGAGCACCATGAACCCCGCCCTTTTCAAGCCCTGCACCGTCGGCATCGTCCGCGTCATCACCCAGGACCAGGAGCGCACCGATGCGCATGGGCGGCTCGTCGAGCGAGCTTTTTCACAGGTGCGCACGATATCGCGCTGCATCCCCGACCAGCCCGAAGGCGTGCACGATGCCGACACGTTGCGCGGAGCAGAGCCGAAAGTGGTTGCGCTCGCCCGCCAGCTGGTCGAGCTGGGCGCCGACGGCATCATCGTGAGCTGTGCCGACGATCCTGGCGTGGCCGAAACGCGCGCCGTCTTAGACGTGCCGGTGGTGGGCGCGGGCGAGAGCATGGCCGCTGCCGCCGCGCGCCACGAGGGCCGCGTGGGCGTCATCGGCATCACGCCCGAAGCGCCGCCCGCGTTCAGACGCATGCTGGGGGCGCGCTTGCTGGCGAACCTCGTGCCCGACGGGGTGCGCGACACGCGCGATCTGAACACGCTCGCAGGTCAGCGCGCCGCGATCGCGACGGCTCGCAGGCTGCGCAGCGAGGGCGCATCGGTCATCGCGCTTGCGTGCACGGGGTTTTCGACCATCGAGCTGGCGCCGATGCTGGAAGGCGCAGCCGGCATCCCCGTGCTCGACCCCGTGATGTGCGAGACGCTCGCGCTGCTGCGCGCGCTTGGCAAGTAGGGCGGAGCGAGGCAGGGGAACGGGGAGTGAGACAGAGGGACGGGGTAATTGTCTCATTTTGCCCGCAAAATGAGACAATTACCCCGTCCCTCTGTCTCACTCCCCGTTCCCCTGCCTCGCTCCGCCCCCCCTATCCCTCGGTGACGTCGCCGGACTGGTTGAGGCTGATGGGGTCGCCCACGAACGTCGAGGGCACCTGGAACAGCGTCTTGAAGAAGTCCTTGGTGCGCGCAGGCACCTCGCGCAGGTCGTACTGGAACTGCTTGGAATAATCGTGGTAGTCGCTGGCCACGCCGATGGCCTCGAGGCCGAGGCCCTGCGCGGCGTACAGCGCGCGGTACAGGTGGTAGGTCTGGGTGGCTACGACTATGCGCTGCGCGCCGAACACGTTCTTCGCGCGGTACATGCTCTCGTACGTGGAGAACCCGGCATGGTCGCAGAAGATATCCTGGCTCGGCACGCCTTGGGAAATGGCGTAGTCCTTCATCACTTGCACCTCGTTGTACGATACGGTGCTGTTGTCGCCGCTCATGATGAGCTTCGGCGCCGCGCCTACCTTGTACAGAGCGATGCCGTCGTCGAGACGATCCTGCAAGATGCCCGACGGCGTTCCATCGGCGAACACGGACGCGCCCAGCACCACGATGGCGTCGGCGTTGTAGCCCTCCGCCGCCTGAGGCTCGACGATGCGGTCCTTCGTGCTGACGACGGTCACCACGTTCGTCACCGCGAACACGGCAACGACCACGAGCATGCATCCGAGCACCAAACCCAGCATCGTCTTCAACCATCCATGTTTCTTACGTCGTGTCATAGGGGTCGATGATAGCAAACCACACGACGCCCCCGCCAGACGATCTCCCGCTCGTCATCGAAACTCAAAGCCGATTACACGATAATAGCGCGAGAGAGGAGCGGCGGGTTCTCAGGGCAGGATGCAGCGGTGGCCGGGCGACGAGCTGCAGCCGTTGCACGAGACGCAGCGCGGCGCATACGCTCGATCGCCCATCCAGAGGTTCGGCAAATCCGGTTCGCAGATGAGCGGACGGCATAAGCCGAACCCGGCGATGCCGTCTTCGATCGCAAGGCGCTCCATCGCGGCGAAGCGACGGTTGCCTCCCGTGAGGATCACGGGGATGTCCGCCTCGCGCACGAGCCGCTGCGCATAGGCGGCGAAGAACGGCTCGCCGGCATAGTCCTTCGCACGGCAGGCGCGCCAGTTCCCGCTCACCTCGATGGCCGACACACCGCGCGCCGCAAGCAGCTTCGCCACCTCGATGCTGTCGTCCTCGGTCAGGCCTCCCGCCACGCCGTCGGAACTGTTCAACTTCACGAGCAGCGGGAACTCCGCGCCCGCCCGCGCTCGGACGGCGTCGACGACCTCGACGAGGAAACGGGCGCGGTTCTCGAGAGAACCGCCGTACTCGTCTGCGCGCCGGTTGAGCAGCGGGTTCAAGAACTGGCTGAGCAGGTAGCCGTGCGCCGCGTGCAGCTCCACGCCGTCGAATCCCGCGGCCTGAGCGCGCGCGGCTGCGTCGGCGAACGCATCCGCGAGCACCCGCAGGTCGGTCGCGCTCGCTTCGACCGGGATGATGCCGGTCTTCGGATGGGCGACGGCCGACGGCCCGAGGATGCGCGCGCTCGGCGGATCCAGCTTCGTCGCCGAGCCGCCGTACACGATTTGCGACACGACGCGCGCCCCGCGTTGATGCAGATCATCGACGAGCTTTCGGTATTCGGCAACGAACGAGTCGTCGTAGATGCCGAGCATACGCGGGTTCGGCTGCTCCTCGCGCGTGACGTATGCATAGCTCACGATGATCGTGCCCACCCCGCCTCCGGCGAGCTCCTCGTAGACGGCGCGCAGCTCCGGCGTCAGATGCCCGTCGTCGGTGGCCAGCGCCTCGTAGGTGGCCGCTCGTACGAACCGGTTCCTCGCCCGCAGCGTCCCGATCTGCAACTCCTCGAACAAGACGCTCATGGCATCGCCTCCTCATGCGCGAACGTTTCCAGCAACTCTTCCCGCAACGCGATGTGCGCATGCGCGAATCCCGGATCGCGGTACTGCGGACGCTTGCCCGTCAGCTTCGCCAGCTGATGCGCCAGACGGTTGAACGGTCCCCCGTCCATTGCCTGCCCCTGCGCCACCGTCGCCACCGCGAAGCCCAACGCCTGCAGCGTGGCTCAACGACGCGCGCCGCTCGTTTGCCTCTGCAAATCGAGGTGATAGAGCGCGCTGTCGTATTTGACGACCGACTACGAGGAATCCTTGAACGCACTTTAACATAGAGTTGCCGTCGGCGATATGCATCACCGACGCGCCCGCAAGCAAGGTTCACACAGAGAGCCGAGATCGTTGTCTCGCGTGCCAATCCATGAGTTTCTGCCTGCCGAAAGAGGTCAGTGCATACGCATTCTCAAGCTGGGCGCCGTTGTCGAAATAGCGCGGGATCACCGTGAGAGCTCCTTCTTTCTGCAGCAGCTTGCAGACCCGGCGCACCTGACCGTTGGACAGGTCCAAGGAACGCGCCAGGCTGCTATACGACAGGCAAGGCAACTCGCCGGGTTCTGCAAGTCTCTCAAGGTACGAAAGCACGTGCATCTTTCGATCCTTCATCACGGCATTAGATATTCTCGCCAAGGCGAGCCCCCTTTCTGATTGTCGGTAGAGACAACATCACGACACCACGATCCGGGTTCCCAGCTCGGCCCCGTTGAGAGGCTGCGAAGGGTCGTCCAGGCTGAACGTCGCTATTTCCACCGTCACGGGGTACGTACCCGCATCCAGCGTCCGGCTCAGATGGATGCTCGGAATGGCTTGGCCGGGAGGCACCAGGTCGGATCGGTACAGCACTTCGCCGCCGTCCTTCAGTTTCACGGTGAATCGCATATAGCAGGGATTGCCCTCGGTGTTGACGAGGGGCACCTCCACGGTATCGGTTCCCGCCTTCATATCCCAATCGGAATAGGTAGGTATGCGTATCCTGCCCCGCTCGCCACCATCGGGGTTCTCGTATCCGGGAATGCTGTACTCGGCAGCAGCAGGGTCGATGCGAACGTCGTTCTTCGGCTGCGTGAGAAGAACCGTCGTCGCAATCGCTGCACCAACGAGCGCGAGAAGGATGAGAGCAGCGAGGGCGATACGCCTTTTTCGCCTGGAACGATGCCGGTCGTCGGCCAACGCATGGTTCAACGTCGATTCCACCTTTCTGTGATGTTCGGAACAGACGCCGCCCCGTCGCAGACGCGACGGGGCGGCGATCGTTTCGGGAAACGCGCCTACGGAATGACCGTCTTGGCGTCGTCGTAGGTGAAGGTGAGCGTGTCGGTGTGCGAGCCGCTCTCCGCAGCGTCGCCAGTACGCTTAGCAACGCCCACTGCCGTGCTGTTCGTCTTGGTGAACGTGCCGATATCGGTCTTGGCGGTGCCCGTGGTCGTGTCGAACTTCTGCGTCGTCACTCCGGCTCCGGTGTAGGCGATCTCGTAGGCAACCGGATCGAGGGGGGCCGTGGATTTCTGCAGCTTGAAGCCGTTCGCGGACTTGAGAGCGAGCTTCACTCCGGCGTTAGGGAAATCTTGATCCGGAATTTGATCGACCGAACCGCCGGGCGTGGTGTTGTACAGGTTTACCGTTGCATCCACGCCTACGGCTTTGTCGGGGCCGAAGGGGATGGAGGTGGGGATCTCGAAGCCCCAGCCGTTCGTGCCGGGCACCTGCTGCGAAGACGAATACGTCACGTTCGTCGTGCCGGTCTGCTCTACCGCGAACGCGGGAGCCGCCGCCCCAACGGTCAGAGCGGCAGCGCACGCCCCCGTCAACAGGATACGCCCCACATTGCGGTTCATCTTGATGTTCATGCTGCACTTCCTTTCGCTCGCATGCTTTCCGGCATGCATGTCTGTTTGCCGCGGGAGCCGACGTGCCGCCCCCTTGCTTCTATGTTCACGCACTCTCGTGCGGTTGAACCTTGTTTGCGTCGTCGGCGCGGAACCGGAAGCGGTTGGCGCATCGCGTGGCGCACCATGCGCAGAGCGCTACCAGGACCAGGGCGCTTACGCCGATCCAGAGGCCATCGCCCGTCCGCGTCAAGCTGTGCCAGATCCCGCCGGACGCATCGGTACCGCCGCCCTCCGCGAGAGGCGCCGTGCCGAACGCCACCTCGATGTCGACCTGCGCATCCTCCGCCGCCAGCGTCAGCAGTCCTTCCCCGCTGATCGCACCTGAAACGTCCTCGCCGTCCACAAGCACGGATGCGACGAAGGATCCTTCATCGGGCACTATGCGAAAATCAAGGAGCTGGCCCCGAGATACTTCGACCTCGACCGTTCCATCGCGCACGACGACGAGGGGCGACGGTGCTTGCGAAGAGCGCTGCCCCGCCCCGGCATCCTGCACGGAACGAACGCCGACCAGCTCGAGCTGGCCCCGTCCGCTCGCGGTTACGGCGAAGGGCCAGGTCTGAGGCGAGTATTCGACGATGGCGCTTCCCGAGCGCTCGTCGGCCCAGGCAGTCGCCGGCATCGCCGCAGGCAACGCGCACAGCAAGCAGAACACGAGAAGCCCTCCGCACACCAGTTTTCGAGCCGACGAACGCGTCATGGGGTCACCCCCTTCTGCACGATGTCGACGCGGAACGTCATCGTGCCCGCATAGCGGACGTTCGGCTTGAACACGCTGACCGGGTCGATGCTTGCCAGCATGAAAGATCCCGCTTTCTTCGCCCCGTCGCTCGGATCGATCGTCATGAGCGGTGACGGAACCGCGCCCGGGTTGTCGGCATCGTTGACCCCGGGATCGTACACGCCTCCATCAAGCGTCTGCACCTCGATCACCTTGGCATCTCCATCGCCCGAGAGCGCGAGCAGGGGCGCATCCGCAGACGGGCGCGTCACCGACACCTGGTACACCTGGTCGGAAGGCCACGTCGCACCGGGGGCTTCCGCCTCGGCCGAAACGGTCACCGCGTGATCGTCCGGACCGCCATCCGGCGAAGTCGGCTCGGAGTAGAGCCTGTTGCCGGAAGGCTCCAGCGAGATGTGCTGGGGGATCGAGAGGAATCCAAGCAGCGCAGGGTCGTCGGCTCCCAAGTCTACGGCCTTCCACTGCGCGTAGAGCGTCACCGTGCCGCCCTCGACAGGCGCAGGATCGGGCGTGGCGATCGAAGCGCCCGGGGAGAAGAAGTTCGACCCCTCCGTGCGGTCGCCCTCGGGCAGGTCGGGCGAGGTCGCCCAGCCGACGAACGCGTAACCGCCCATGGCGAACCCGTTCTCGGGAAGCGCTGCGGGCCGGCCGTACGTCAGGCCCGCAAGGCCGGTCGTCGTACCGGAGACCCAAGCCTCGTCAGGCACGGTTGCGCCCTCCGGGCCGGCCTTGCCGAGCTTCGGGTCCTGTGCGACCATGAACTCCCAGTTGTCGTCGAACTCGACGTCGTAGGAGTTCGCGATCCACCGGTTGTAGAACTCGGGCTTGTCGCCGTCCACGGCCGTCACGGTCTCGGGATCCACCGGCGAACCCGTCCCGCCCGGCCCGGGGCCGGTTCTCCACCCTGCGTTCGCCGCGGCGTCATAGGCACCCGGCTGCGTGCGGTACCCAGGTTTGTTCAGGCCGAAGTTCGCGATCCCGTGCATCTCTTCGACGGGGGTGTGCCCTACGCCCACCCATTGGACGTGCGTGCCGATCAAATCGGAGAAGCCCTCGTCGCCGTAGTAGTTGAACTCGAACGGCACGCCTTTGTCCACCGATTGCAGCGTCACCGTACCGTGCGAGAGCGGCCCCGAGCCTCCCGTGCGCCATATCTCGTAGCCGTACGTGAACGTGGAGCCCGCCGTCTCGACGAGGGCCTTATCGTACGTCGCCACATGATCCTGCTTCCACGTAGCGACGTTGTCGGGCTGAACGTTCGAGCCGACGCCCGGTACGTTCAGCCCGACCGCGTCCACCCGGTCGTGCACCAACCCTAGCGCATGGAGCGCCTCGAGGATGATATCGGCCTTGCCCGGCCCGCCCGCGGCCGAGTCGCCCCAGACGGCGGGCTCGTCCACCGTTTGACCGGCCAAGATGTCTGCGCCGACGCTTCCCGGCTTGTCGAGGTTCGCATTGCGCGGCAGTTCAAGACCGGCCATGTGGTTGCCCGCGAAGGCCCGAGCGCCTACCGATTGCAGCGAGTCGGGCAGCTTGACGCCGCTCAGCTGAGCGTTCTCGAATGCAGAAGCGCCAATCGAAATCACCGTACGGCGGTCGAGGGGGAGGTAGCCCAGGGGCTTGCTCGGATCGAGGGGGTTCGGAAACGCGCCGAGGTTCGTGTTCATGAACGCCTTGTCGCCGATCTTGACGTTGAGCTTCGTCACCCCGCTCGTCGGTTCCGGGATATCGATGTACGAGAGCGAGGTGCAGTCCTTGAAGGCGGATGCGCTCAACGTGATGGTGATCACTGAAGAGGATCCGAAGACACCGGTTCCCACGTACACGGTTTCGAGCGAGGAGCAGCCCTGAAACGCCTGCTGCCCGATGGCGTTCCCGTTACTTATGCTATCCAACAAGGGAGCGTTGTTGAAATTGAAGGATCTGAGGCTGGTGCAACCCTGGAAAGCTCGGTTTCCGACGCGGTGAAGCGTATTGCCCTCGGGCACGGAAACGTCTATCAGGCTCGTGAGGCCCTTGAACATCTCGTCGGGGACGACGATCCAGCTTTGGGAAAGAACGACCTTCGTCACCCCGGGGTTGTCCGCAATGATGCCTGCCGCAGGTATCTGAGTGGTATTCTTGGCGAACGATATCTCGCCCGACAGCCTGTTGCCCGCGAACGCGTACGCCCCAAGGGTGGAGAACACCTTCCCGCTTATGGGATCGTTCGCTATGAGGTTGTTCTGAAACGCGCTGCTGCCCAGGGAGACAGAGCCCGCCTGAAACGTAACGGCGGTTATCCGGCTGTTGACGAAGGCAGAGGATCCCACGGTGTTTATGCTCGCAGGGAACACGAGAGGACCCGCTATCCTGTTATCTGCGAACGCCCTGCTCGGGATCGAGCTGAGGGCAGTGTCGGACGGGATGTCGAGCGACGTGAACTTGCATCCGTCAAACGCCTGCAACCCAAGATCGCCCAGCGTTTTAGGAAGGGAGAGCGACCCCCCTATCCCCCCGTCACCCATGAACGCATAGTTTCCGATCGACCTAAGGTTCGGGGGGAGGACCACGCCCGTCACTCCCGATGCGTCCTTGAAGGCATACGATCCTATGGCCGTGAGCTTCGCACATTTCGAGAAATCGAGCGCGCCTGTCAATCCCGAGCCCGCGAATGCCTGCGTCTCGATGCGCTCCAGATTGACCGCTTGGGAGAAGTCGATGCCGCACTTCAGGTTCTGGTACTTGGTGTACCCTCCCTCGATCGCGACGACCTTCTTGTTGGTAGCCGGATTCGTCGCGGGCACGTGCACCGTGCCCGACGTGATGGTTCCGCCAGTGTAGCCGGTTATCTTGCAGGTGTCGTCATCGATGCCGGCGAAGGTCCACGAGAATCCCGGAGGGTCGGCTGCCAAAGGCGCAGCCGCCAGCGCATTCGGCACCACCGCTTGAGGAGTCGAGGGTTCCGTTTCATACGAGTCCGCCTCTTGCGTAGAGCTGGAATCGAGCGCTTCGGAACCGCCTTGCGCACCTTCGTCGACAACGTCGACGATGCTCTCATCGCTTCTCGCATTCTCATCCTTATCCGGAATCTCAGCTTCTTCGCCCTGAGCAGGAAGGTCGGCCTCCACAAGCGTTTCGGGCTCGGCATCGGGCGCAGGCGGAGTCGACGGCTCGTCCGCCGAAACCCCTTCGCCGTACTCCATCGGCGCCGCGATGGGAGCGGGGTTCTGCTGGTCAGAGCCCGCTTGCGTTTCCTCTCCAACGGCATCGGAAGCCGTCGGGAGCGCTGCGACCAGCAGCAACGTCGCGCACAGAACGCCCAGACATGCCTGCGTGCTTCGCTTGATGCGCTTGATCGTTCGGCGAACGCCGTTTCCTCTTTTCTGGGTTTTGACCATACAAGAACCTCTTAGCATCCTTTTCATTCGTGGACTCCCGGCACCTCTCGCGTTTCATGCTCATCCGGTTTTTCTCGACAAGCATCGAGGTCAGCGTGCTTCGTGCGCGGAGCCCTTTTCGCATTCAGCCCCCCCCCCCGGCCAGGCGCTCCTCGAACGAAGCCCTATCGAGCGGGGGCGCGTACAGGAACCCTTGCGCGCAATCGACTCCCACATCCCTGAGGAACGCGGCCTGCTCCTCGGTTTCAACGCCCTCGACGGTGACGGCCAGACCCAGATCATGGGCCAGCTGCACGAGGGACCTGATGACTGCCCCGTCGCGCTCGGACATCTGCGTGCGCAGAAACACTTTGTCGATCTTGACGACATCGACGGGAGAGCCCGCCAAAGACTCGAGCGACGTCGATCCCGCGCCGAAATCGTCGACCGCAACGGAGAGACCGGCGTCGCGCAATTCCGCAAGCGACGCTTTGAGCTGCGCGCTGTCGATGCTCCACGCCCGTTCGGACACTTCCAATCTGAGCAAGCGCGACGGGAGGCGGTATGCGCGCAGCAAAGCCTCGATCCTGCGCAGCAGGTCCGGCACGCGGAGGGAGAGGCGGGACACATTGACCGACACGGGGACCGCCTTCAGCCCCGCATCGATCCATTCCCGCAGATGAACGAGCGCGCGCACGATCATGTGCATGTCGAGCTCGACGATGAACCCGGTTTCCTCGAGCACGGGCACGAACCGGGCAGGACTTGGATAACTACCCGTGACGCGATTCCAGCGCGCGAGGATCTCCACCCCCGCCAAGCGGTTGTCCGGACACGATACGATCGGCTGGAACCGCGGGCTGATCAAGCCCTCGCGCAAGGAGGGAGCGAACTCGCGGACGATGTCCTGGAAGAAGTACGCCTCGTCGCGCAGCTCGGCACGATAGGTGCGCACCCGGCTCTCGCCTGCGCCGTGCTTCGCCGCCCGAAGGGCGAGCAGCGCATTGTCGAGCATGCCGGCCGCGTCGAGGTCATGGCCCTCGACTTCGTACACGCCCGACCGGACGCTGCAGAACGCGCCTTCGGGACGATACGAAAAACGGGCGAGGAACACGGCCTCGTCCAGAAGCTCTCGGGGAACGAGCAGGGCGAAGCGGTCCGCGTACAGGCGCGCCGCCGCGCTTTCGGGGCTCAGCAAGCGGGAAAGAGCGTCGCTGAGCAACACGAGCAGGGTGTCGCCGGCGTCGTAGCCGAAACGCGCGTTGTACGCGCAGAACCTATCGACGTCGACGCATACGAGAACGTAACGGATGCGCGGATGCGCCGAGACGAGCTCGTCCACATGCGCGAGAAAACCAGCGCGCGTTTCGAGCCCGGTTAAGCCGTCGCACTCATAGCACGGTGAAGCCCCCCCCCCCGCTGACATGTTCTGTCGACCGGAGGAGATCGAACGGTTAGAAGCTATGCATCGAGATGCTGGGGAAGTAAGATACCCCCCCCCCCAGCTATAACGGAGGCATCGGGCATCCGGCGCGAACTCTTCGCATGAGCTTGATCTGCGGATATCTGAGCCATGTCCCGTCCTCCCTAAATTCCTATTGCTTTTGTAGCAAATCTAATGATTCGGATAAGTATGACGAGGAGACTCGTATCCGTCAACCCTAAAAATGACGAACGCACTGTCTTTATAGGGAGAAACCCGAGAAGTCGCTCCGCAAAAATTAGGGCGGTCCGGACAACCGGACCGCCCTGCAACTAGCAGCTTGTCGCACGGACCTACTTCGCGACGATGTTCACCAGGCGACCGGGCACCACGACGACCTTCTTGACGTCCTTGCCCGCGAGCGCCGCCTC
Organism: Eggerthella timonensis; assembly: GCF_900184265.1. Lineage (NCBI taxonomy): Bacteria > Bacillati > Actinomycetota > Coriobacteriia > Eggerthellales > Eggerthellaceae > Eggerthella > Eggerthella timonensis. The sequence goes on along the minus strand of NZ_FXXA01000002.1, from coordinate 1,145,206 downwards.
GACGGCGGCGAGGCCGGCGGCCTTCACGTCGTCCTCCGGCGCGTCGGCGGCAACGGTGATCTTGGCCTTCACCTTGCCGTTCACCTGCACGGCCAGCTCGACCTCGTCGGCCTTGGCCTGCTCGGGATCGAACGCGGGCCACGGCTGCGTGTGCACGGAGCCGTCGTTGCCCAGCACGGCGCTCCACAGCTCCTCGGCCCAGTGCGGCGCGATGGGCGCCATGAGCTTCACGATGACCTCGGCCACGTCGGCGTCGATGGCGCGGGAGCCCTCGCACGCCGCGCGTTCCTCGGGCGAGCACTTGCGCAAGTAGTCGCTCGCCGCGTTCGTCAGCTCCATGATGGCGGCGATGGCCGTGTTGAAGTTGTTGCGATCGAAGTCGTCGATGACCTTGCCCACCACGCGATGACGCTCGCGGTTGAGCTTTTGCAGGGCCTCGACGCCTTCGGCCTCGCTCGCGCCGGGCTGGTAGAGCGACTCGTCGTCGGCCTTGCCCACGAGGTCGTTCACGATGCGCCACGCGCGGTTCATGAACTTGTATATGCCGGCCAGGCCGCCCTCGTCCCACAGCAGATCCTTGTCGGGCGGGGCCATGAACAGGATGTAGGCGCGCACGGCGTCGGCGCCGTACTCGGCGATCATGTCCTCGGGGGCGATGACGTTGCCCTTCGACTTCGACATCGTCTCGCCGTGCTCGTCCTTCACCATGCCCTGGCACAGCAGGTTCGCGAACGGCTCGTCGAACTCGAGCATTCCCAGGTCGCGCAGCACCTTCGTGTAGAAGCGGCTGTACAGCAGGTGCAGGATGGCGTGCTCGATGCCGCCGATGTACTGGTCGACGGGCATCCAGCGGTTCGCCTTCTCGGGCGCGAACGGCAGCTCCTTGTTGTGCGGATCGGTGTAGCGCAGGTAGTACCAGCTCGAGCACGTGAACGTGTCCATCGTGTCCGTCTCGCGCTTCGCCGGGCCGCCGCACGTCGGGCACGTCGTGTTCACGAACGCCTCGTGCGTGGCCAGCGTCTCGCCCGCAGCGAGGTCGATGTCCTCGGGCAGGCGCACGGGCAGGTCGCTTTCGGGCACGGGAACGAGCCCGCACGTCGGGCAATGGACGGCCGGGATGGGATTGCCCCAGTAGCGCTGGCGGCTGATCAGCCAGTCGCGCAGACGGAACTGCACGGTCTTCTTGCCCTTGCCCTCGGCGGCGAGGTCGTCGATGATGGCGTCCACGGCCGGGCTGTGCTTGCCGCCCGTCATGCCGGTGTACTTCCCGGACTGCACGAGCACGCCCTCGGCGTCGTAGGCCGCTTCCCAGTCCACCGACGTCACCACGCGTTCCTGCACACCGTTGAGCTGGGGATACAGCGGATCATCCTCGCCCAGAATGATGGGGATGATAGGCAGGTCGTACTTGCGCGCGAACTCGAAGTCGCGCTGGTCGCCGCACGGCACGGCCATGACCGCGCCGGTGCCGTAGTCGCTGACGATGTAGTCGGCCACCCACACGGGCACCTTCTCGCCGTTGACGGGGTTCACCATGTAACGGCCGGTGAACGCGCCATGCTTCTCGCGGTCGCCCTGGGCGCGCTCGACGGCGCTCACCTTGGCGGCCTGCTCCACCACCTCGCGCACGCCGGCCTCGTACTCGGTGCCCTCGACCAGCTCCATGAGGCCCTGGTACTCGGGCGCCAGCAGGAAGAACGAGCAGCCGAACAGGGTGTCGGGACGCGTGGTGAACACGGTGATGGTGTCTGCCTCGGTGGGTTCGGCCGGAGCTTCGCCGTCGGGCCCGCACAGCACGAAGTCGATCTCGGCACCTTCGGAGCGGCCGATCCAGTTCGCCTGCATCTGCTTGACGCGCTCGGGCCAGCCGTCCAGCTGATCGAGGTCGTCGAGCAGTTCCTGGGCGTAGTCGGTGATCTTGAAGTACCACTGCGTGAGGTCTCGCTTCTCCACCGCGCCGTGGCAGCGCCAGCACTGGCCCTCGGTGACCTGCTCGTTCGCCAGCACAGTCTGGCAGTTGGGGCACCAGTTCACCGGGCTGTTGCGGCGCTCCACCAGGCCGCGCTTCCAGAACTGCAGGAAGATCCACTGGCCCCAGCGGTAGTATTCGGGGTCGCACGCCACCACGGTGCGGTCCCAGTCGTACGAGAAGCCCATGCGCTTGAAGCTGGCCTTCTGCGTGTCGATGTTGGCGTAGGTCCACTTCGCCGGATGGCTGTTGTGCTTGATGGCCGCGTTCTCGGCCGGCAGGCCGAACGCGTCCCAGCCCATGGGATGCAGCACGTCGAAGCCGCGCATCTTGTAGTAGCGCGCCGTGACGTCGCCGATGGTGTAGTTGCGCACGTGGCCCATGTGGATGTCGCCCGAAGGATACGGGAACATCTCGAGCACGTACTTCTTCGGCTTCGAAGCATCCTCGGTTACTTTATACAGGTCGATGTCGGCCCACTCCTGCTGCCAACGGGGCTCGATCTCGTGCGGGTTGTACGGTTTCATGGTCATGGGCGTATCCTCGTCAGGCCGTCGCCCGCCCGCGCGCGTCCGCGCGGAGGGCCTTTTGTTCGCGAATGTTCCCATTATAGTGATATTGGCCGAAACGCGAAGTGCGAGATGAAGAATTTGCGGACGATCTGGGAGAAGCGATCGGTGCCCTATCGTGAATCCGCCAGCGCCGTCTTCAACAATCCGCTCTCGTCTGCCGTTTCAGCCAAATCCACCACGCGAAGCGTTTTTCCCAGAGGGGCGAGCACCTTGATAAGCGTGTCGAGGCGCGGGGCCGTATCGCCTTTTTCGAGCCGTGCTATAACGGGCTGCCGCACCCCTGCCGCTTCTTCAAGCTGGCTTTGGGACAGTCCGCTGGCTTTCCGCGCAGATGAAACCTCCTCGATCACTCTGTTCCGCTCGTTCTCCTCGACTTCGGCCCCCTTCCCGTTCTCATACAACTCGTTTCCGGAAAGGTCGAGATCGTCGTTCCACGATATACCGTAGCCTCCACCGTCGACCCTTACTTGAGAGAACAGCAGAGGATCTCGCAAGGCCTCGAAAGCTTTCCAGGTTTTCGTCAGCGGCTCCACGTCGTAAAACTTGGCTTCTCCGCCCTGAAACCACACCAGCAAGGTCATTCGATACAGGGGGTATACCGCCGTCACCTTCCTGAACACTGCTTCACGATCCTTTCGTTACGCCAGAGGGGCAAGCCGACGAAACTCCTGCGTCTCCCACATGTCCAACAATTCGACTTGATGAACGAGAATCCAATCGCGAACCAGGCCGAATGCCCTTTGAGGCAATGATCCGTCCATAATCGAAACATCGCGTATGCCGATAGCAGCAGCATACGCGTCGCAGAACGCATGAACATGGGGAGGGTTGTGCTCGCTTTGCTGAAAGTACATGCGAATGACGATACCATAGAACATCGCAATGATCGGCACGAGCACCCCCTTCATGATTCTTTTTAAGCATTATATCATAATAACTTATTAGTATGTACGAGAGAAAACCTTACTGTACGAACACCAAACAGTCGTCGGATGAACGCTCCTCGTCGAGCGCGTAGCCGGCGACGTCGAACGCACGCAGGTCATCGGGGCGCTCGACGCCGTGCTCGGCGCACCAGCGCACCATGGACCCGCGGGCGGCTTTGGCGGCGGTCGAGCGCTGCACCAGGCGGCCGCGCGCGTCGACGGTGCCGAACAGGCAGGTGATCATGCGGCACGAGCCCGCGACATGGGGCGCGACGGCCTTCGCGTACTCCACCGATGCGAGGTTCACGATGACGTCGGTCTCTGCGGCGAGTGCGCTATACAGGCGATCGCCCCAGAACTCGTACAGCGTGCGCGCGCCGTCCACCGCGAGCTTGGCCTGCATCTCGAGGCGATAAGGCACGACGCCGTCGAGCGGGCGCAGCACACCGTAGAAACCCGAGAGGATGCGGAGGTGCTGCTGCAGGTAGCCCAGCTGGTCGGCCGTCATCACCTGCGGCGCCACGTGCTGGTACTGGATGCCCTCGTAGGCGAGCACCGCCGGCGTCAGCGCGCCCGCATGCACGTCGAGCGTGCGGAAGCGCTCGTAGTTGAGCTCGGCCAGCGCATCGCTGCACTGCCACAGCGCCTTCGCTTCGTCGTACGACAGCGCCCGCACCGCGTCGGCCAACCGCGCCGCCTCGTCCGCGAACATGGGAAGCTCGCGCCACCCAAACGCGTCGTCGACGCAGTTCATCTTCTTAGCAGGAGATACGATGATGCGCATGCTGCTCCTTTAGCTCGCTTCCACCTTCAAAATCACGGTGGTTCGGTACACGTCGTCCTCTTGGGAGGTTTCCAGCTTGCCGTCGTGGCGGTCGGCGAGGGTTTTGAGGATGCTGAGGCCCCAACCGTGCTCGGGCAGGCGCCCGCCACGGCCCGACCGCGAGCTTGCGCGGCGATGCACGCCAGGCTCCGACGGCGCGCAGCTGTTCTGCATGCGCACCACGAGATAGCCGGAATCGACGCGCGCCTTCAATTCGATGAACCGCGCGCTCGCAGGAACCTTCGCGCACGCGTTGGTCGCATTGTCCAGCAGGTTCGAGAACACCGCGCACAGCTCTACGCTGGGCAGCGGGATGTCGTCGGCCAACGCCAGGTCGAGCGAAAGGCGGATGCCCGACTCCTCGCACACGGCGGCCTTCATCGAAACGAGCGCGTCCACCACAAGATGCTCGCACGAGCGCTTGCTCGCGGAATCCATGATGCCCACCGCCTTCAACAGCCCCTGCGACGCCGCCTCGGCCTCGCGTTGCTCCAGCAGCTCGTCCACCGCGGCAAGCTCACAAGCGACGTCTTCGCGCACGCGGCGTGCCTCGTCGATATCTGCGGACAACCGCTGCAGATACTCCTCCTGCGCCTGCAGCTGCTCCTCGAGCAGGCGCACGCGCTCGCGCGAAAGCTCGCGCTTTTCGGATTCTTCCAGCGCCCTGAACAGCAGCAAGTCGACCGGGCCGCACAGGGTGCCTACGACCACGATCAATACGAACATCCAAAGCGGCAAGAAGTAGGCGATGGCGTAGTAGAACAGGAACACCACGATGCACAGCTGGCTGAAGGGGAACAGCAGGTTGATCAAAAGGCGCGCCGGCGGCACGTCGCGCAACCGACGGGCAAGCACTACCATGATCGAGCACATCAGCAGCAACACGCACGCCGCAACGGCGACCCTCACGATCACGAGCCCACCCCTTCGCCTTCATCGGAACCCGAACACAGGCGCTGCACCAAAACGAGATGCTCGCGCGCTTCTTGAAACCTTCCGCGCTCTGCCATCGCCAGAATCACCTGGACGTGATTGCCCAGGTCGTGACGCAGACATACCGTACGCTCGACGCCTTCGACGAATTCTCCATATTGCGCCAAGTACCGATCCAACTGCGCCTCGAGCATCGTCGCGCGCTCGTCGTCGCGCCGTTTCTGATCGTAACGATTCATCGCGACGATCAGCAGCAAGTCGGCCACGAGGCCCAGCAGGGACAGCAGCGTGCCCGCCACATAATACGGCATCGATTCGCCGATCAAGCCGAACGTCAAGAACAACATAGCGCTCACCAGCACGAGCTGCAACAGCGTGAACAACGCGGGAAGCCACGCGACGCGCCCGCGCTCCTGATCCTTATCGTCGAACCGGCGCACGATCGCGCAGAGAAGCGCGAGCAGCACGGCAAGAAGTGCGAGGTGAATAGCGTGGGTGGCGAAGAATGCTCCGGGATGCTGTCGAACCGCATCGTAGTCGGAAATAGGAGCGCCGGTCATCGTCATCCATAGCGCTCCGCCCGGCAGCTCCACGAAGAAGATGACCAGATGAGCCAACACGATGATCGATATTCTGCGCGCCAGGCTGCCCTTCGACATGACCAAGAAGGTGAGCGACATCAGCACGGATGCGATTGGCCTGAACCCGAAGTCCATGTGCGATCGCAAACCTGTCACGAGCAATACGAGCCCCAGGTACAACACCCAATAGACGGGAAGACTGCGAATGACGAGCATCTTTGACAACGCATAAGCAAAGACAATTTGAGCGGGCAGAACCCCGGCGATGTCGATAAGGCTATCGGGCATGCAGAAGCGCGTCCCCTACAGCTTGGACTGGATGTGCGCGAAAATTGCCTCGCGCACGAGCTTGCGGCGTTTTTGGCTGACGGGGACGGACACGCCCGAGGCGAGCATCACGCTGTCCCCTTTCAGCTCCTTGACGTGATCCATGTTCACGAGGAAGCTTTTGTGACATTGGACGAACGAAGCGGGCAGCTCGGCCGCGAGATCGGACAACGATGCGTACGCCTCGATATCTTCGGTCCCCGCATGGATGCGGACCTTGCGCCGATCGCTTTCGATATAGCCGATCTGCTCCGGCGCGACCAGCACCACCTTGCCGCCGAAGCGAATGCTGAGCGGCTTGTTCGCACGCGCCGTGAGCCGCTCGAAAGCACGGTCGAGCGCGTCGTCCAAGTCGTCCTGGGCAACTGGTTTTGCCAGGAAGTACACGTGCTCGGTGCGATACACGCTCGTGCAGTACTCGATGAAGCCGGTGACGTAGATCACCTGCGTGCCGCACCCGGCGGGGAAATGGCGCTTGACCAGGTCGATGCCGTTCGCGTCTTCCGATCCCAGCTCGATGTCCATCATGAGGACGTCAACGGGCGAGCCTTCCGCTAGGCGGGCCTCCAAAGATGCGGCGTCGGAGATATGTTCGACGACCACCTCGCCGCCGCGCGGGGAACGCCCGACCATGCGGCACAGGATCTCCGCTTGAGCGGCATCATCTTCTACTAGTACAACCTGGTACATGGCATCGGCTTACGTCTTTTTTGGCTGATAGGAAGGGCGAAGCGGGCTTCGCTTCACGAGATTATATACGATGACGCCCCCCCCCCCGCCAAGTTTCCGATCATTTCGATACATACCATGATACAAACGATGATATATGATCTCGAGCGCGCGAGAATTCGCCGCGCTCGGCGAGGGCCATGGCCGCATGCGCCTGGTTGCGCACGTCGTGGCGCATCTTCGCCGTCTGCTCGACCTCGACGACGAACGCATCGCAGCGCGCGAGGCACGCGTCAAGGGCGGCGTCAAGCATGCGCGCCCGCTCGCCATCCTTCTCAGCGCTCATCGCGCGGTCCATCGACGAGAACAACAGGATGTCGGCCACCAGACACAAGGCGCACGCCGCAATCGCAACCGATAGGGACAGCGCACTTGCATCAACCGCGGCAATGGAAATGCCCAACGCAAGCATCAGGAAGATGTGGGTCATCGCGAACGCCGCGAATATCCACGAAAGACGGCTCCCCTCCATGCCTGCAAAGCGCCGTGCAACGCTCGAAACAAAGCGCAGCAACAGGAGAAGGACGAGCCAGCTCACTACGCTAGAAACCGCATACGCAGACAGGTGCGCGAGAACGAACTGCACGTACACACCCTCGTTTTCGGGAACAGCCTGGCCCGTCACCAGGGCGAACACGGCGTAGAGTACGAGCATCGCGCACGACTCGCACACGAATGCCGCCAACACGGTCACTGCACGCACGGGCGCGCTTCCCTCAAACAGGAAGAATGGGAGCGCGCATTGCACGGCGAAAATCAGAGCGACGCCAACCCATACGTCCACAAAACCCGCACCGAAGCCGTTAAGCATCGTTTCCGTTCCCACGAACACGATGCCGAACAGCAACGGAAAGCGCATAGGCAACACGCGCGACAAGCCGAACGCGAACACCGCCGAGCCGAGCAAAGCGTCGACGGTATAGAAGACAGTTGCCGCATTCACGCCCTACTCCTCGGCCAGGGCGTCCAGCGCCCATTGGGCGGCTACCATGCTGCCTTTGACCAGGACGCTTTCGTCCACTTCGTAGTAGCAGCTGTGCTGCGGATGCTCGGCGCCCACCTCGGGATTGCGGCAGCCGATGAACGCGAACACGCCCGGCACTCGGCGCAAGTACTCGCTGAAGTCCTCGCCCGACAGCGTGCCCTCATACGAGCCGACGGCTTCCTCGCCCAGCACCTCCACCACGGCGCGACGCGCCAGCTCGGCGCAGGCCGGGTCGTTCGCCAAACCCGCGTTGCCCGACTCGAACGTGAAGCGTGCCTCGGCATTAAACGCGCGGGCGATCTTGCCCACGATGCGCTCGAGGCGATCGGGCACCTCGGCGCGCAGCCGGTCGCTCCACGTGCGCACCGTGCCGGTGAGGTAGGCCGACCCCGCCATGATGTTGCGCGCCTCGCCGCCGTGGAACTCGCCCACCGTGACCACCACCGGCTCGAACGGCGACACGTCGCGGCTCACGAGGATCTGCAGCGCGGTAACCATCTCGGCGCCCACCACGATGGCGTCCACGCCCTTGTGCGGCATGGAGCCGTGCGCGCTCACGCCTTCGATATCGATGCGGAACCAGTCGGTGTGCGCCATGCGCTGGCCCGGCTCGCACGAGACGAGGCCCGCGTCGAGCTCGCTCCAGATATGCGCGCCGAAGATGGCGTCCACCCCGTCGAGGGCGCCGGCGTCCATCATCATGGTGGAGCCGATGGAAATCTCCTCGGCCGGCTGGAACAGCACGCGCACCTCGCCGCGCAGCTCGTCGCGCAGGTCGTTCAGCAGGCGCGCGGCACCCAACATCATGGCCATGTGGCAATCATGGCCGCAGGCATGCATGATACCCGGGCACGCGGAGGCGTAGGGCGCGCCCGTCTGCTCGGTCACGGGAAGCGCATCGATGTCGGCCCGCAACGCAACGCACTTTCGCCAACCGCCCGACGCGGTGCCCGCAATGGACGCTACCACGCCCGTGCCCGCCACGCGCTGGTACGGAATGCCCAGTTCATCGAGCTGCGCACACAGCTCGTCGGACGTCCATCGCTCCTTGCCGCTCAGCTCGGGATGGCGGTGGAAACGCCTCCTCAGCGCGATGACATCCGGTCCGATCGCGGCGCCCATCGCTCGAAGACGCTCGGTGGTGGTCGGTTGCAGCGTGCTCATCGAAGTTCCTTTTCTCCAGATGCTTTTACCAGCAGCGTACCATACCTGCAACGTTACAGGCTGATGCCGTAGGTCATGTGCATCATGTAGAACGCGAATCGCATGACGAAGATTCCGGCGAACACCAGCACCGACGCTGTGGCAGCCGACGCCTTCGACACGCCGCGCCCGCGCAGCAGCCCCGCTGCATCCACTGCGAGTCCCGCCGCCGTTAGCAAGCAGAAAGCGAGTACCATCGCCCCGTAGGCGGGCACGAGCTGTTCGACCGATACGAGGTAGTTCCGCATACTCAGCACGCTCGCGCCCTGGGCGGCGTACACGGCCACGTTCGCCACGAGGGCTGCCAGCGAAAGCGCAAGCAGCGCCCCGCCCGGACGCCCCGCAAGCGGCGACCAACGCGAGAACCGCAAGCCTGCGAGCGCCAGCACCGGGCCGCCCACCAGCGCGTTCAGGCACAGTGCGACGGGAACGAAAGGCGTGTCCCAGGTGATCACCGTTCTGCTGGCATAGGCGAACGCCACCGAGGCCAAGAATGCGAACGACGCGACGATGGCAGCCCCCAGCAGCGCGTTCTGCACGCGCGGGCGCGCATGCTCGGCGAACTGGTAGAGCCAATGCGAGCCCGACGCGCCCAAGAACAGCACGGCCGCGCACACCTCGTTGGACAGCGGGCTCGCGCCCACGCGCGAGAACACGTACAACGCGTTGTCGGGATTGCCCAGGTGGGTGGCCGACGCCACGAGCCCCACGAGCGTCACGAGGAAGGGGACGAGCAGCGCGCCGCTCACCCGCTTGCGCTCGTCGCCCCGCGCACGCAGCGCCGCCGCGCCCATGATGGCGTACGCCACCGCGCCCGATGGGGCCAGCGTGGTGAACAGCACGAGCGTGATCTCGTTGAACGCGGTGGCGAACCCGGTCATCGCATGCGCCTACCGATAGAAGCGAGGATAGGTCACGTCGAGCCCGCGCGCCTGCTGGATGCCTTCGAGCGACGCCTTCGTCAGGCGCGCGAGGCCTTCGTAGAACGGGTGCGCGGCCGCCTCGGCGAGCTCGTCGAGGAAGTGCGACGACCAGGTGAGCAGATGCTTCTGCAGGAAAGCGTCCAGGTCGGCAGGCCGCTCGCGCGCGAGCCACGCCATGAGCGCGAGCATGAGGCCGATGTGGTCCTCGGGGTCCTTGTCGTCCGTCTGGCGCGCGATGCCGCGCTCGCGCATCCAGCGGCGCAGCTCGAGCGTGCTCGCGCCGAACACGACGCACTCGCGGTCGGTGTACACGGAGCCCCAGGGAGGGGCCGGCTTCGGCGCGGGGCCGACGAACAGGCGGCGGTACTCCCACACGAGGCCGTCGTCCCCGCAGCCGCCGGCAAGGCCGCCCGCCATGAGGCCGAGCGCGGCGCGCGCCTCCCCCTCGTCGGCGAAGGGCCATTCGGCGGCGGCCGCCTCGGCGTCGAGGGCGGCCATCGCCTCGAAGGCGGGGCCGGCGTCGCCCTTTGCCGGGTCTTGCAGGAAAAACGGGGCGAGCGTATCGCCCACGAACGCGATAGCCTCAAGCTGAGCCTGGCGTTCATCGGTTCGAGCATCCATAGTTGTTCCCCTCACACGAGTTCGCGTACATTGTGGACCAAGCCTTCCGCAAGCACCCGGTCCGCCTGTTCCTCAAGGCATACGGGAAGGTTCAGCACCAGGTTGGGAGCCGTTTTCGACGAGTCGGGCAGCGGGGGCATGTCGGCCGCCCAACCGTAACGCGCCCGTAAGTCGGCGATCGGTCCGAAGTCGAGCGCGCGCAGCGGGCACGCTTCCACGCAGACGGGGGTGCGCCCTTCGCGCACCCGGTCGAGACACCCGTCGCACTTCACGCTGTGCCCCACGCCGCGATCGACCTTCGGCGCATGGTACGGGCACGACAGCGCGCAGTAGCCGCAGCCGATGCAGCGATGCTCGTCCACGCTCACGAGTCCTTGCTCGTTCTTGCCCATGGCGCCGGTCGGGCACACCTCCATGCATGCAGGATTCGAGCAGTGATTGCACGCCGACGACACGTAGAACGCAAAACAGTCTTGCGTCCAGCACCCGCGCTCGTCTTGTGTCCAACTGCCGCTTGCCACCTCGTACACCTGGCGAAACGACACGGAAGCATCCAAATTGCGGTAGTCTTTGCACGCGAGCATGCACGTCTTGCAGCCCGTGCATCGTTTCGCATTGAAGTAGAAACCGACTTGCTCCACCGCGTCCTCCCCCGATCGTCGGCCATGCCGACGCGCCGCCCGTCCCCTTGCGACGCCTCGGGTGCCGCGCGTTCCAGCTGCGCGGCACCCGTTCGATTCCGTTCAGAAGATTCTACGCGATCTCGCGCTCGTTGAGCACCGATCCCGTCGTATCTCCAGCCGGTTTCGCGTTCACCGGTTCGGTGATTACGATGTTCGGCTTCGTCTCGTCAGCGCTGGGCAGCGGTGCCACGGCCGCCACCTCGCCGTACTTCTTCCGCAGCTCCGAAATCTCGCCGAAATCGAGCGCGCGCAGCGGGCACGCTTCCACGCAGATAGGCTGCTTGCCTTGCGTCACGCGGTCGGCGCACAGGTCGCAGCGCACCGCCTTCTTCTTTTCCTCATCCACCTTCGGCGCGCTATACGGGCACGTGATGGAGCACGTGCCGCACCCGATGCACTTCTCGGGATCGTTGTTCACGATGCCGGTGTCGGGATCCTTCGAGATAGCCCCCTGCGGGCACTTCGCCATGCAGGCCGGGCTGTCGCAATGATTGCACGCCACGGAGACATAATAGCTGAACGCGTCGTTGCTCCACAGCCCGTCAACCTGGTTCCACGAACCGCCGCCGTACTCGTACACCGTGCGATACGACAGCTCGGGCGACAGATCTTTGTTATCCTTGCAGGCCAAGACGCACGTTTTGCAACCCGTGCAGCGCTTGCCGTCGAAATGAAATCCATACTGAGTCATGGTCTACCCCCTTAGGCCTTCTTGACCTCGACGAGATTGGTGTGTTGCGGGTTCGCCTTCGCCAGCGGCGTGGGGCGAAGCGAGGTGAGCGTGTTGATGCAGCCGCCCTTGTCCACCTTGTTGCCGGACATGTCGGCGTCGTGCCACGCGCCCTGGCCCATCGACACCACGCCGGGCATGATGCGCGGCGTGACCTTCGCCACGATCTCCACCGTTCCGCGGTCGTTGAACACCTGCACCGTGTCGCCGTCCTTGATGCCGCGCTCGGTCGCATCGAGCGGGTTCATCCACAGCTCCTGCGGGTTCGCCTGCTTGAGGACGTCAATGCAGCCGTAGGATGAATGGGCGCGCGCCTTGTAGTGGTAGCCCGGCATCTGTAACGGGTACGTCTCGCGCAGCGGGTCGTCCCAGCCCTCGGCGCCCGGCGTGTAGACGGGAAGAGGATGGATAATGTCGCCTTCGGCCAACTCCCAGGTGTCGGCGATCTCGGCCAGCTGCTCGGAGTAGATCTCGATTTTGCCCGACGGTGTCTTGAGCGGATTGGCCTCGGGATCGTCGCGGAAGTCCTTGAGCGCCACCTGATGGCCGTCCGGATCCTTGCGGCGGTACACGCCCATCTGCTTCATCTCGTCGTAGGAGGGCAGGTCGGCGTCTTCCTTGCAGGCCTCTTCGTAGCAGTACTTGAGCCAGGCCTCCTCGTCGCGTCCTTCCGTGAACTTCTCCTCGTTGCCCATGCGCTTGGCGATCTCACGCAGGTCGGCGTAGAGGGTGCGGCGCTCGAACTTCGGCGACGTCACCGGCTCTCCCATTATGATGAAGCCCATGTTGCCGGCGTAGTCGTTGGAGACGAAGTTCGGCTGCTCCACCGGCATGAGGTCGGGCAGCAGCACGTCGGCGTACTTCGCTGAGTCGGTCATGAACGTCTCCCACACCACGATGAACTCGCATTTGCTCTCGTCTTGCAGGATCTCGTGCGTGCGGTTGATGTCGCTGTGCTGGTTCGTGATGGTGTTGCCGGCGTAGTTGAAGATCATCTTGATGGGCACATCCAGCTTGTCCTTGCCGCGCACGCCGTGGGCGAGCTTGGTCATCTCGGTGCCGTGATCGATGGCGTCGGTCCAGGTGAACGTCGCGATGGACGTCTCCACCGGGTTCTTGTCAGAGGGAACGGAGAACGGCGAGAAGTAGAAGCCGTCAAGGTCGGAGCCCGTGTTGCCGCCGCTGATGCCCACGTTGCCCGTGAGGACGGGCAGCATGCAGATGGCGCGTGCGGTCTGCTCGCCGTTGGACTGGCGCTGCGGGCCCTTGCCCTGGTAGATGGCGCACGGCTTGGCGGTGCCGATCTCGCGGGCCAGCTCGACGATGGTGTCGGCCGGGATGCCCGTGATGCCCTCGGCCCACTCCGGCGTCTTCTCGACCCCGTCTTCGCCCTGGCCCATGATGTAGGACCGGTACGATTTGTTCTGGCCCTGGGCGCTTTCGGGCATGGAATCCTCATCGTAACCGATGCAGTACGTGGCCAGGAAATCGTGGTCCACGAGGTCTTCCTCGATCAACACGTGCGCGATGGCGTCCACGAGCGCCGCGTCGGTGCCGGGACGGATGGGGACCCACTGGTCGGCGCGCGTGGCAACCGTGTCGCTGTAACGCGGGTCGATGACGACGACCTTCGCGCCGCCCTGCTCGAGCGCCTGCTCCAGATGGTAGGTGGGGCCGGCGCCGCCCGCCTTCGTCTCGACGGAGTTCTCGCCGAACATTACGACCAGCTTCGCGTTCACGATGTCGGAGTTCGAGTTCGCGGCGCGCTTGCCGTACAGGTACGGCAGCGCCGCGGAAATCTGCGCGGAGCTGTAGCTGCCGTAGCGCCCGAGGCATCCGCCGTTCATGTTGATGAAACGGGAGAGGAACGAGCCGATGTTGCTGGCGTTCACGCCCGAAGCGTAGTGGTTCCAGATGGCCTCGGGACCGTACTCGTCGAGGATGCGCTGGTAGTTCTCGGCGATGAGGTCGTAGGCCTCATCCCACGAGATCTCTTCAAACTTGCCTTCGCCGCGCTTGCCGACGCGCTTCATGGGATAGCTCAGGCGGTCGGGGTGGTTGATCCAGCGGCGGATGGAGCGGCCGCGCAGGCACGCGCGGATCTGATGGTCGCCGTACACGTCGTCGCCCGTATTGTCGCTTTCGACCCACGTCACTTCGTCGTTGGATACGTGCAGGCGCAGCGCGCAGCGTCCTTCGCAGTTGACCGAGCAATGGCCCCATACCACGCGCTCGTCGGCCGCCTCGGTTGCGCCGCTTCCTTCGGTGCCCGCGCTTTCCGATTGGGGCGAGCACGCAAACAGCGTTCCCGTGCCGAGCGCGGCCGCGCCCAATCCGGCTAGGGCCGACCCTTTCACGAACGTGCGGCGAGAAACGGCATGCTCTTTCGTTTTCGTCATGATCCCTCCTTGATTCCCTCGTCTGCTCATGCGTTCCGTATGGACGAAACACCGCGCATTGTAGGCTCCTCGGCTTGTCCGCGTGTTACATGAAATATGTACATTTTTCGTTTAGCCTGTTCAGAGCTTTGCAGTGCGAGAACATCATCATTCCCCGCCCTGAGGTTGTCTCGGTATACTGACGAGGGTAATTCTAACGACCGGGGATGCGCATCCAGGGGAGGATCATAATGAACGCGGCGACCGTACTGCGCGCTTTCAAACCGAATACCACGCTGTTCGGCTACGCGTCGTTCCTTGCCGTGAACGCCGCCGGCGCATGGGGCGGCGTGTTCCCGTTCCTGCCGATGAAGATGCAGGAGCCGCAAACGCTGTTCTGGTTCTTCCTCGTTCAGTCGCTCGTGTTCGCCGGCTGCTTCTTCCTGAGCGTGGTGGGCTCGTACCACATGCCCGGGCCCACGCGATTTTTCATCGTCAGGCTGTCGGCCGTGCCGTATCTGCTGGGATGGTTCTGCCTCATCGGCTCGATGTACCTGGACGCATGGATGATGCCCCTCGTCATCGCGGGCGGCGGGTTCATCGGCGTGGGGTCGGCCGGGTTCTACATGCTGTGGCAGCGCCTGTTCGCCAGCCAGGACTCCGACACGGGCAACCACGACCTCATACTGGGAACCGCGTACGCCTCGGTGCTGTACTTCGCGCTGCATCTCATCCCCCGCGCCGTCACCGTGTACCTTATCCCGCTGGTCATCATGCCGTTTTTCGCGCTGGCGATATCGCTGAAGAGCCGCGAGATCAATTTCGACCAACCCATGTTCGAAGACGTGCCGAAGAAGAACAGGGACGTGTACCGTCAGGCGATCTCCACCCTTGCGCGCCCGGCGCTGTGCGTAGGGTCGCTCGGGCTGTGCGCGGGGCTCATCCGGGCGCTCGCCATCGACGACCCTTCCATAGGCTCGCTCGTGAACGCGCTTTCCATGGGCGCGTCGCTGGTCACGGCGGTCGCGTTTCTTGTCTTGTGGCAATTCAAGAGCGTCCGGCTCAACGTGGTTTCGCTGTTCCGCATCGTGTTTCCGGTGATCATCACCGGTTTCGTGCTGCTGCCGTTTTTGGGCGACGTATACGCTCGCTGGCTTGCGGCCATCCTGTACGCGGCGTACAGCGTCACCATCATGCTCATGATGATCCAGTGCGCCCAGTCGTCGCGCGACCACGGGACGAACCCCGTGTTCGTGTACGGGTTCTTCGGCGGCGTGGTGTACGCCCTGCACGACGCGGGATTCATCGGCGGAACGCTTGCGGGGCAGGTGGCCATCCCAGGCCTCTCGTCGCATGCCGTGGTGGCGCTCGGCGCCGGGTACCTGCTGGGATTCATGTACTTCTTCGGGCAAGGCGGCTTCCACAGCGCGCTGCGAGGGGTACGGGGCTCAGTGCCGGACGTCGAGCTCGTGTCATTGGGACCGCTGCCCGACGCCGCTTTCAGGCGGGAGGGAACGTCCCGTCCCGCACGCAAGCATGCCGTCGGCGAGCCCGTCTATCAGGATCGTATCTCCAAACAGGTGGCGCGCATCCGTCAGGAATTCCGGCTGAGCGCGCGCGAAGCCGAGGTCATGGAGCACATCGTGCGCGGCAAGACCGTGGTGCGCATCGCCGAAGAGCTCGTGATCTCCGAGAACACCGTACGCATGCACTCGAAGCGCATCTACGCCAAGCTCGACGTGCACAAGAAGCAGGACCTCATCGATCTCGTGGATTCGTTCGACCCGGAACCGGGAAGCTAGCCGCGCGCCTTCGCTTCTTCGAGTCGCTGCTCGAGGTATGCTTGGTGCTTGCGTTCCTCTTCGGTCCAGTCGCCGAACAAAATGTCCCGGAGCGCGTCGCTCGCGCGTCCCTCGCCGTCTGCGCTGGAGAACAGGCAGCGCTCGCTGCGACTGTAGAGATCGACGCTGTCGAACATGCCGGAATCCTCGAGCACCTTCAGGTTGTCGACGATGCTCTCTACGATCAAAAGGTGGTGCGCAGGGTCGACCGCGCGCGGCTCCGTGCCCGCGATGCGCATCTGCTCGTAGCGCAGCTGACAGCTGACCAGCGATATCTCGGGTTTCACCGCCATGAGCGCCAGCGACACACCGTATCCGCGACCGCGCAAAAACGCCGCCGTTCTGAGGGGAACGTCGGAGGTGCGCAGCGTCCCCTCGATGACGAGGTTGTACCCCATAATAGAAAGGGCGTCGATGACCGCCTCGACCATCCGGCCGGCCCATGCAGCCGTATGAGCCGGGGCATCGATCCCGTATTGCGCGCTGATCTGATCGAATCGAGGATGATAGCCGCGATAATCATCGCCGTTAACGATGACAATGTTCTGATCGAACTCATCCCGACACAAACGATGCAGCATGGTTTTTCCCGAGCCGCTTTGTCCACCCAACAGAACTGCCCTCGGATCATCCCTCACCGTTATGCGGGCGTTGGATACAAGCAGCTGCACAATCGACTGAAGCCCTTCACAAAATTCTTGATCAGAGTAATCTTCTATGTTCGTCATGTCATGCGGCTCTCGCATCGCATCCATGTACGAGATTGATTAAGCAATCGATTCTTCCTTTAAGCTCAGCTAACCGTATCCTGTTGGAGTTTTCTCGATATGTGATGCTCGGCATAATCTGCGCAAGCTGCTTGAGAGCGTCTTCATACACTAACGTTGCAACCTTATCGCCCTTTTTCCGTGCGGCAATAAGAAGGTTCGAAGTCTTCCCTGCTAACTGTGCAGCTTGCTCGTTGAGCACTTCCTGCTGCAGCGTGATCTCGTATATCTCGTTGATGTCCATGATGTCCCCGTCCTCGTCGAAGGAAACCAGCGCGTACACGATCTTCTCGGTTTTGTCCCGCTGGCTTTTCGTCAGCAGCTCTCCGTCCCGCTCGAGGCAACCCCGCATGAACGCGGGATCGTCCGCGGCGCGTATGAGGTTCGCGTTCGCCTTGCTGGGCTTTTGCCCGTTCTCGTAGCGCACGACGCTCGCCTCGCCGAGCCCCAGCAAGCGAGCGAACCCCTGCTGCGTCAGCCCGTACTTCTCCCGAATGCGTTTGATGTCTCGCGGCGTCAGTTCATTCGACATATCTGCCTCCGATAGTATCTATCTTTTGATTGAAATAAGTATATCATATGATCGACCATCATGAAAGCATCGGCACAAAAAAGGGGCGCCATCCTCGAACGGCGCCCCTTCCAGCAGTGCATCGACGGCGGCTCTACGCCCAATCCCTGCGCATGACCTCCCATTTCGCGTCGCGCGCGGCAACCACGCTGGCGACATCCTCGTCGGTGAGGGCCTTGAAGCGGCCTTGGCGGCGCAGGTAGGCCTCGACGCTGGCGAATTCGCGCGGGTTGCGGTTCAGCTTGAACGCGCCGCACTCATACTCGGCCAGGTACCACAGGCCGCAGTCGACGATGTCCTTCGAGATGTCCACCGTCTCGTCCACGTCGCAGCCCCACCCAGTCGGGCACGGCGCCATCACGTGGATGTACTTCGTGCCGCGGATGGCAGCGGCGTGCTCCACCTTGCGGATGAAGTCGTTGAGGTAGCCGATGGACGCGGTGGCCGCATACGGGATGCCGTGCGCGGCCACGATCTCGAACATGTTCTTCTTCTGCGTCAGGCAGCCGTGCATGTTCGAACCTGCCGGCGTGGTGGTGGTCTTCGCGCCGAACGGCGTAAGCGAGCTCTTCTGGATGCCCGTGTTCATGTACGCCTCGTTGTCGTAGCAGATGTACAGCACGTCGTCGTTGCGGTCGATGGCGCCCGACAGCGCCTGGATGCCGATGTCGGCCGTGCCGCCGTCGCCCGCGAAGCCCACCACCGTGCAGTCGTCGGGCTTCTTGCCCTGGGCGCGCAGGCCAGCCTCGATGCCGGTCAGCACGCTGGCTGTTGCGGCGAACGGCGTGATTATCGCGTTGTTGGCGAAGCTGAGCTGCGGGAAGTTGAAGCCGACGGCGCTCATGCAGCCCGCAGGCAGCGCGCACACCGCATTCGGCCCCAGCACCTTGAGCGCCGCGCGCACGGCGAGCGAACCGCCGCAGCCGGCGCACGCCTTGTGGCCGAAGAAGAACTCGTCGTTGGAAATGGTCTTGGCATTCACGGCCATGGTTACTTCTCCTCCTTCTCGGCAGCGCCCAGCGCGTCGGCGGGCGAATCGATGCCGAGGAACGACACGCGGGGCAGGTCGACGCCCTCGGCCGCCTGCGCAAGCATGGCGAACATGCCCGTCGCCTGTGTCTCGGATATGTCATCGCCGCCCAGGCCGCCCACGAAGTTGTAGGTGGGCACCCCCACGGCCGCCTGCTGCAGCGCGGAGTTCACGTTCGTGAACACGGTGCCCTCGGCACCGAACGACACGTCCTTCTCCAGCACGCCCACGGCCTTCGCGCCGCGCAGCGCCTCGGCGATGAGCGCGCCCGGCATGGGGCGCAGGTAGCGGATGCGCAGCATGCCCGCACGAACTCCCTGGGCGCGCAACTCGCGCACCACCGAGCGCACGAGCCCGGCCGCCGACCCGAGCGTCACGAGGATCACATCGGCGTCGTCGCAGCTCAGCGTCTCGATCATACCGGAGTACCGACGACCGAACGCTTCCGCGAACCGCTCCTCCACCTGCGCGACCACGGCAGGCGCATCGAGCATGTCGCGGTGCTCCCAGTACTTGAAGTAGCGGTTGTACTCGGGACCGGCCGAGAAGCCGATGTTCACCGGGTTCTCGAAGTCGAACCGGTTGCCCGCGGGCTCGTAGGGCGGCAGGAACGCGTCGGCCTCGGCCGGCTCGGGCACGTCCACCGTCTCGTAGGTGTGCGTGAGCGCGAAGCCGTCGAGGTTCACCATCACCGGCGTGGCCACGCGCGCGTCCTCGGCCACGGCGTAGGCCATGAGCGCCAGGTCGAGCGCCTCCTGGTTGTCTTCGGCGTACACCTGGATCCAGCCATGGTCGAGCAGCGCCAGCGAGTCGCGCTGGTCGCCGTAGATGTTCCAAGGGAGCGCCGTGGCGCGGTTCGCGTTCATCATGACGATGGGGAACCGGCCGCCCGACGCGTAGGTCAGGCACTCGGCCATGTACAGCAGACCCTGGCTCGACGTGGCCGTGAACGTGCGCGCGCCTGTGGCCGACGCGCCGATGGCGCACGACAGCGCCGAGTGCTCGGATTCCACATGCACGTACTCGGCCGTCAACGATCCGTCCTCCACCATCTCGCTCAGGCGCTCCACCACCACCGTCTGCGGCGTGATGGGGTACGCGGAAATCACCTGCGGGCGCGCCAGGCGCACGCCCTCGGCAAACGCCTCGTCGCCGGAAAGGAACCGTTTCATCGAGCATCCGCCTCGCTTTCAGGGATCATCGTGATGGAACCGAACGCGCACGCCTTCGCGCAGATGCCGCATCCCTTGCAGAAGTCGAGGTCGATGGCCACCGGCGCGGGCGCTACCGCAGGCCCTACGACGTCAGCGAGGGTTTCCGCAGTGCCCGAGCTGGGGTCGATGGCGGAGGCGTGGCGTGCTTGGGCACGCGAGCCTTCGCCAGCGGCCGCGGATCGGGTGCTGCGGGAAGCCGCAGTGCCGGCTGGTTCCGTCGGCTGATAAGCCGGCGGAACCTTGTACACGGTGCCGTCGGGACAGTACAGGTAGCACTGGAGGCATCCCGTGCACGACGCGGCGTCGATCACGGGGCGCTGGTTGCGCCACCCGGCGTTCTTCACCGTGAGATAGCCCGCCTCGAAGCACGTGGAATGCGCGAAATCGGAAGGGTCGAGCGCGCCGGAGCGAAGGGTGGGAATATGGACGGCAGGCCTGCGAGCTCCTTCGGCGTGCGACGCGAGGGGTTCGTCGGATAGACCCGAATCGCCCTCCACGCAGGAGCCAGGGGCGGCGGACCCAGGAACAACGCCCGTTGCGCAGGACGCACAGGCCGTCGTCATCGCTTCCCGAGCCGCCTCCACGATCGCGATGTTCTTCGCATGCAGCTTCGCCGGCATGTACTGACGGATGGCCTCCTGCACGTTCTCGACGCTCACGCGGTCGCACAGCGCCGACAGCGCGCCGAGGAACACCGTGTTCGGAATCGGCCGACCCAGAATAGCGGCCGAGATGCCGTCGGCATCGAGCGCGACGATCCGCTCGTCGTCGAACGCGCGCGTGCTGTTCACCAGCACGACGCCGTCGGGCTTCAGCTCGTTTTCCCAGCCCGCGCCCAGCAGCGTGTCATCGAGGTAGATGACGTAGTCGGCTTGGGACACCGCGCTGCGATCTCCGATGGGCTGGTCGGACAGCTTCGCGAACGCCCGCATCGGCGCCCCGCGCCGCTCGGGGCCGAACGACGGAAATGCCAGCGCATGCGCACCCGCGTCAAGCGATGCCGCCGCGCCCAGCAGCCGTGCCGCCGTAAAGGCACCCTGGCCGCCTCGGCCGTGCCATAGTATCTCGATCATGAACTCTCCCCTTCGCATCTTCGCACGTTGGTCATGCAAGTATAGCGCTCGCATGCGCAGCGGCGCGGCGCGCACCGGCCAAAGCGCGCACGTTGACGGCCAAACAGCACATCAAGCTCGGCCAAGAAGACGCAGCCTTGCGGGTGAGGGCGCAGGCGTTCTCCCAAGAGACCGGCGCGGCTGATGCGTCCCTTTACCCCGAGGAGGCTGTCACGATTCTGGGCGCGAATCGTCAGCCATGACAAAATCGAGGGGCTCTCACGTGCACGCGGAGGGAGCTCGATGTGTGGCAAAAGCGGGTTTTTGGCAATTCGGAGGCGATCGGAGACGCTGCTTCCCGGTCGCGAGAATTGGCGACCTGGGGTTTTGCACGAAAGCATCTCGAAAAGGAGTGCGAAGACTGCCAAAAACCCGATTTTGCCACATATAGCGCTGCCGTTCCGCCGATCCCGGTTCCGAGAAGCAGCTCACGGGATGGCGACCCGCTCGTACAGATGTTTCACGTGAAACATACCGCCCACGAGGCGGCGGGGCGCTACGTCTGCACGCTACGGTTGACATACCTGAAGATCCGCCCCTTCACGAGCTGCGCCAACAGGTGCACGGTCGGCGAGAGGCACGGGCGCGTATCCACGGAAAAGTCATCGCGAGTCACAAAAATCGCCCCAGCGGCGATTTTTGCGACTTGACGGCTCACGACCTCTTCCTCGCGCGGTCTTCTACCGTTGCTGTGTATCTCGTCCATCCACGCCATGATGAACTATACTTTTCAAAACACGACTTGGTTCGAGAAGGGGCTGAGAAGCACAGCATGGCGCGCTTCACGTTCAAAAAAGAGCAGGCCGAGGGGCTGCACGCAAAGCACCGCGAAGACCTTGAGCATCCGGAAGACCTCGCCGAAGGCGGGTCCGCACCGTCCGACACGACGCCGTTTCTTGGGGCGTCTTCGCGCGAGCGCCGCGAGGCAGCCGGGAGCAAGCCCCGCAAGCCCAACTTCATCACGCGACAAGTCAACCGTTGGTGCAACCGGCTGCTGGGAGCGGTGTCCGAACGCTCGCTGGCCGACCAGGAGGAAGAGTACGCCGCGCACCGCACCACCCGCGACTACGTGTGGAACACGGTGGGCGTGGGCGCATGGGGCATGGTGTTTCCCATCCTCACCGTCGTGGTCACGCAGCTCGTGGGCGTCGAGCAGGCGGGCATGTTCTCACTCGCGTTCGTCACCGGCACGCTGCTCATGATCCTGGCCAACTACGGCGTTCGTACCTACCAGGTGTCCGATGTGACCGAGGAGCATTCGTTCTCGGATTACCAGATCAACCGCTGGATCACCTGCGAGTTCATGGTGCTCGTCGGCGTGGTGTACTGCATGGTGCGCGGCTACGAGAGCCAGATGTTCACCATCAGCCTGGGCGTGTACCTCTACAAGATGGTGGACGGCCTGGCCGACGTGTACGAAGGACGATTGCAGCAGGTGGACAAGCTGTACCTGTCGGGCGTGTCGCAGGCGTTCCGCTCCGTCGTGGTGCTCGTGGTGTTCTCTCTGTGCCTGCTCGTCACGCGCAACCTCGCGGTTTCGTGCATCGTCATGGCCGTCGCGGCGTTCGCCACCTTCATCGTGCTCACGTTCCCGCTGGCCATGTTCGAGACGCCAAGGTCGAAACGTTGGAACGTCGGCAGCATCGTCGAGCTGTTCAAACAGTGCTTTCCCCTGTTCATCGCGCTGTTCTTGTACGCGTTCATCGACAACATGCCGAAGTTCGTGATGGAAGGCGTGCTGAGCTACGACAACCAGCTGTACTTCAACGCGCTGTACTTCCCCGCGCAGGGCATCCTGCTGACCGTCGGGTTCATCTACAAGCCGCTGCTCGTGAAGATGGCGAACGTGTGGGCCGACCCTGCGAAGCGCAAGCGGTTCGACCTGATCATCGTCGTGATCATGGCGGTCATCGTCGCGGTCACCGGCGTCACGGCGCTTGCCATGGCATGGATCGGCATTCCCGTGATGAGCTTCTTGTACGGCGTGGACTTCGAGCAATTCCGCGGGCTATGCTACATCATGCTGGCAGCGGGCGGCGTGACGGCGGCGATCGACTTCCTGTACCAAGTGATCACCGTGCTGCGCCAGCAGCGCTCCGTCACGAAACTGTACGTGATCACGTTCGGATTCGCGTTGTTCGTGCCCATCCTGCTGGTGAACTTCACCGGGCTGCCCGGTGCCGTGATCGGCTACCTCATCGTGATGTGCATCCTGTTCGTGCTGCTGATCTGGGAATACATGCGCATCCGCATGGCGCTCTCGCACGAAAAGACGGCAACGGCCGAGATGCCCCGGCCAATGCGTCCCAGCGAGGCGCGTGCCGAGCGCGCCCGCCGCGAGCAGGTACGCGCGAAGTGGGGCGCTCACGGCGCGCCGCCCATCAGCGACGACGCCCTCGACTTGGCCGGCAGGCACCGTGCGCTCGACGAAGACGACGACCCGTTACTTCAGTAGCCTGTCGGTTTCAAGCAGGACACGGCTTCACGCAGCGCTTGATCAACCCCGCGATGAGCAAAGCTGCGGTTTCCGATGTTTCACGTGAAACATCCGTACGTGTTGCACGGCATCGCGCATCGAGCGCCTCTCTTCGGTGGCGCAAAAAGCGCCCCTCAAAGGAGGGGCGCTTCACGTTGCGAGGGGATGCTTCCTAGAACCGCGCGTACTTCTCGAGGTTCTTCTTGAGAGTGTCGACGAATCGCTGACCGATGTCGCTGAGCGCTTCGCCCTTGCGCACCACGTAGCCGAGGTGCAGCTTCACGTCGGTGTCGAGCGGCACGGTGTTGAGGCCCGCGCCGTCGGAGATGCCCACGAGGATGCCGCTCGTCACCGTGTAGCCGTTGAGCGCCACGATGAGCTCGGACAGCGATGCGCGGTCGGTGCACGCGATGCTCTTGGCGCGCGGCACGCTGGCCAGCGCTTCCTCGGCGAAGGCGACCGGCGCGTCCTCGTCCTGCTCGAAGTAGAGGTACGGGAAGTCTTCCATGTCCTCGAGCGTCAGGACGCTGGCGTTCACCATCGGATGGCTCTTCGGCAGAGCGACGCGCGGGGCCGACTGGATGAGTTCGACGAACTCGAGACCCGCCGCGTCGAGCGCGGCGTTCACCTCGTCGGCCGTGGCCGACGTCTCGAACAGCACGCCCAGCTCGCTCTTCCCGTCGACGACGTCGTCGATGACGCCCTGCGTCGTACGGTCGCGTAGGGCATAGCGGAAGGAATCGCCGCCGAGCGCCAGCACGGTGTGCGCGAACGTCTGCACGTTGAACAGGTAATGCTGGCCGGAAACGGCGAAGGTGGTTTCAGTGGTCATAGATGGTCCCTTTCCTATCGCGTGACGCAGCCGCGCTCGTCGATGAAGCGCGAGGCCTTGTGTTCGGACGACGTGCCCAGCTTGCCTGCATCATACACGATAACCTTGGCCGGGCGCACGCCCGTGTGCGCCTTGAGCGCAGCCTCGGTGCGGCTCGCTACCTCGTCGTAGGGTTCGTCGCTGCCGAGCGAACGCTCGACGGACACCTCGTACTTGCAGGTGAAGTTCTTCTCGTACACGCGAATGGAGTACTCACCCGTGAGGCCGTCCAGGCCGCGCACCACGTACTCGATGTCGCTGGGGAACACGTTGACGGCGCCCACGATGAACATCTCGTCCTTGCGGCCCGTCACGTGGATGCGGGCCAGCGTGCGGCCGCATTCGCAGGTGTCGGTGCTCACGTAGCCGATGTCGCCCGTGCGGAAGCGGATCATCGGGCGGGCCTTCTTGCACAGCGTCGTGTACACGAGCTCGCCCGTCTCGCCCGGCGCCAGCACCTCGCCAGTCGTCGGGTCCACCGTTTCCACGAGGATCTGGTCCTCCACGATGTGCAGGCCGTCGTGCGCCTCGCAGGCGGCTGCGCATGCGCCGTAGATGTCGGACAGGCCATAGAAGTCGACGACCTTCGCGCCCCACAGGTTCTCGATGGCCTCGCGCGTCGATGTGATGGAACCGCCCGCCTCGCCAGCCACGATGATGGTGTGGATGTTGAAATCGGTCTTGGGATCGAAGCCCTTCTCCTTCGCGATCTCGCCGAGATGCCACGCGTAGGACGGCGACGTCCAGATGACCGTGGGTTGGTACTGCTTCAGCACGAACAGCAGGCGGTCGGACGGCACGGCGCCCACCCAGATGGCCAGCGCGCCCAGTCGCTGCGCGCCGATGACGTCGGGGCCGCCCACGTACAGGGCGAAGTTCAGGCCGTGCACGTAGCGGTCGTTCGGGCGCATGCCCGCTTGCCAGAACAGACGCGCCTCGGTGTCCTGCCACAGATCGAAGTCCTCCTGCGTGAAGGGGCTGACCGTGGGAACGCCCGTCGAGCCGGACGAGGTGGCCATGAAGATGACCTCCTCTTCGGGCACGCTGCACATCTCGCCGAAGAAGCTTCCCACGTGCTGCGTCTCGCGCTCGGTTTTCTTGTCGCAGAAGGGGAACTTCGCGATGTCGTCGAGCGTTTGGATGTCGGCGGGCTTCACGCCGGCCTCGTCGAACGCGCGCTGGTAGTAGACGGTGTTGTCGTATGCGTAGGCCACCATGTCCTTCAGGCGTTGCAGTTGCAGCGCCTCAAGCTCCGGCCGCGGCATGCATTCGATCTCCGGATCATAGTACTTCTGATCGTAGGGGATGTCCTTCGCCATGGTTGCTCCTTGTTCGTCATGCGGTTTCGTCGCTGCCCGCACGTTCGCCCCGCCGAGTTGAGCTTCGGAATGTTTCACGTGAAACATTCGTTCGCTATCAGGGCTTTTCGCGTGCAATGCAGCGTATTGCATGAAACCACGAACGCTGCCGAAACACAACCTCCCGGGTCATTCGATGTTTTGATGGTTTGCTATCTATCGAACAGATAGCTGGGTAAAATGGCGGAAAGAACGTCGAACGAACCGCCCGACGTCCCGAAGATTCGACGCCCGAGCACGGAAGGCACCTCCCATGACCCTGCAGCAGCTGCGCTACCTCATCGCCATCGCGGAATACGGCTCCATCAACGCGGCGGCGCAAAACCTGTACGCGTCGCAGTCGAACCTGTCCACCGCCATCAAGGAGCTGGAGCAGGAACTGGGCATCACCGTGTTCACGCGCAGCAACCGCGGCGTGACGCTGACGAACGACGGCACCGAGCTGCTGGGCTACGCGCGCCAGGTGATCGAGCAGGCCGACATGCTGGAGATGCGCTACGCCGACAAGGGCTCCACCCACCTGCGGCTGGCCGTGTCCACGCAGCATTACGCGTTCAGCGTGCAGGCGTTCGTGAACGTGGTGGAGGAATGCGTCGGCGAGGAGTACGAGTTCATCCTGCGCGAGAGCACCACGGCCGAGATCATCGACGACGTGCGCACGTTCCGCAGCGAGGTGGGCATCCTGTACACCGACGACTTCAACCGGCGCGTGCTGCAGAAGGCGTTCGACGACGCCGACGTGGCCTACGCTCCCCTGTTCGACGCGCGCGTGCACGTGTTCGTGGGCGAGCACCACCCGCTGGCGGGCGCCACGCTGCTGCGTCCCGACGACCTGGCCGACTATCCGCGCTACTCGTTCGAGCAGGGCACCACCAACTCGTTCTACTACTCCGAAGAGCCGCTCAGCCACCTGCCGCACAAGCGCAACATCCGCATCTCGGATCGCGGCACGCTCACCAACCTGCTGACCAGCTACAACGGCTACACCCTGTCAACCGGCGTGCTGTCGGCCGAAATGCACTCGGGCATCGCCAGCATTCCGCTCGATGTGGACGAAGCCATGCAGGTGGGCTACATCATGCACAACGAGCGCCGCCCGAGCGACCTGCTGCTGCGCTACATCGACGAGCTGCACGCCATCATCGAAGCGAACCCGAGCGTCTCCGCGCTACCGTCCTGACGGCGAGGAGCGCGCCTGCGGCCAGCGCGGCCGCGAGAACGCCCGCGAGCGCGAGCGCGCCGGGCGCGGCGTCGCCGGTGGCGGGTAGGATCGCGCCGGAACCGCCCGAGGAAGCAGGGGTCGGAGACGGCTGGGGCGTCGGCGGCACGGGCGTCGGCGTGGGCGTAGGCGTGGGATCGACGGCCCGCACCTCCACGGCCTTCGCGACGGCCGGATCATCCAGCGAGGTGATCGTGCCCGCCCCCGTTCCAATGACCTGGCCGTACGTCATCTTGAACCTATCCGTTTCCACTTCGATTGCCTGCGGGGCGCCGCCTGCGGGAGCCACCACCGAGCTGCGCTCCAGCGTGATGCGGCTGCCGGGAACCTGGCCGTACGCCCAGATGGCCGCCGTTGAGCCGCTCGCTTGCACGTTCGCGTGGCGCATGATCAGGTTGACCGTGCCGCCCTCTTCCATGTTCTCGGCGCGCAGGCCCACGCCCAACCCCTCGGACGAGGCCGCCGTGGCGCGCACCGTGGAGTCAGCGATCGCGAAGCGGTCGCTCGAGAAGCTGAAGATGCCAGCCGCATCGCCCGCCGCCTCCACCTCGACGTTCACCTCGGAGCCGTTCGCGATGAAAAGCCCTATCGTGTTGATGCCGTTCGCGAACCCGGGCGACCCCGCGGTCGCGTCGACGCGCACGTCCACCTGCGAGCCGTTCGCCTCGAAGCCCTCGTTCGCCGTCATGCCCATCGAGCCGCCCGGGCCCTGGGCCGACACGGAAACCGACGACCCGTCGATACGGGTGGCGCCGCTCGAGGCCGTTCCCACTGCCGACGTCTCGTCGCCATCCGACGTCACGTTGACCTCGACCGACGTGTTCTCCACTGCGAGATCGCCGTACGAGTAGACGCCGTACAGCACGTCGCCCTCGCCGGCCGTGGCGTTAACGGTCAAGCTGCCGTCGCCTTCGACGGTGAGCGCGCCGCCCTCGTCGTACCCGGTAACGAGAGCCGTGTTCCCTCCGTCGCGTGATGCGTCGTAGTCGATCACGTTCTCGCCGGTCAGCGTGATGTCGAGCGCGCCGTTCGCCGTGATCCTGCCGCCCACGTAGTCGGTCATCCCGAACGCGTCGGCACCGTCCCACTCCCACGTCCCGCCGCCCGAGCCGTGCCCGGACGCGGCCTTGTCGTACGATGTTCCCTCCACGCTGATCTGCGTGGATGCGAACGCCGTCATCGGCACCAGCAGCAAGCTCAGCATCGACGCGGCAACGCAGGCGAACAGGCGCGAAGCGCGGGATCGAACGGCGCAGAATCGGTTCATGGGAGTCCTCCAAGTCGACAGCATGATGGTTCCATCCTACGCGCCCGGCCCGCGCACCATCACGCCACTCCACTCCCGAAAGCGAAGCGTTTCCGTCCGTTCCCCCGTGCGCAAAAAAGCGCCGCCCGCGGGTGCGGACGGCGCTCGAGGTGCTTATGCGACCCAAATTTTTAACGCAACTCGTCTCGAACGGCGTGACCAACAAGCGTGCCCGACACGAGCGCCATCATATGGGAGAAACCACCCGTCATGAAGCCATAGTTCGACACGATCACCGAACCCGCCGCCTTCAAGTTGTCGAATACGAGAGCTCCGTCTTCCCTGATCGGCGCGAACGACTCGTCCACCTTGACGCCGATGTCTGCGAGGTTGTACAGCGTCCTCATGAGGAACGCGTAGTATGGGCCGCTCTCCGCGATCTCCACCATGTCGCCGTGCGCCGTGTCGAAGTCGACCCCCTCGCCTGCCTGATACGCGGCTCGGTATTCCTCGATGGTCGTTGCGAATCCGTCGGCGTCGATACCCGCCGCCCCGGCGAGCGCGGCCAGATCGTCCGCCTTCCAAGCGACGCCTCGGTTGCAGGCGAAAGTCAGCTCGTCCTGAAATTGCTCGACCGCCTTGCCGCTCACGATGCCGAACACCTTATTGTCCGGCTGCGCGATATAGGTTTTGTTCGCCACGGCGCGGCTGCGTTCAGCCTCGTTGAAGAAACGCTTGCCCTCGACGTTCACCATTACGCACGGAGCATAGTTCTGCAGGATCGCGGTCTTTCCGTAATGTCCGACGCGACCGTCAGGGCCAGGCTGGTAATGCACTTTTCCGTCGAGCACGACACCGCCCGCATCTTCGACCCATGCGATGCCGTCGCCGGTCGTTCCCGCGCAACCGAAATGAACGGCGCCCTCCGCACTGGGCACATACTTTTTCATGCGTTCGCCATGAGCTCCGAGACAGCCGGTGGCGAGAATGATGCGCTTCGGACGAATCGTATAGGCAAGGCGGTTCGCCTTGTCGACCACCTTCACGCCAGTCACCGTCGAACCCTCGACGACCAGTTCTTCCACCTGCGTGCTTTTCCGTATATCGACGTTCGCATCGAGGACCGCGAATTCGAGGGATTGCGCCAGGTACGGACCGCCCGCATTCGAGCCATGAACATAGCCGTTCGCATCCGGCACCTGGGCGGCATTATCGCCCGTCACCGGGTCGCGAACCGTCCACAAGGCAGACGGAAGACCGCACACAGGCTCTGTCTTTCCGAGCGCATCGCTCACGGGCATGTAGAGGCCTCGATCAGCGAGAGCGCGTGTGACCGGCCCCGTTCCATCGAGCACCTTCGCGAACAGGATCTCGTTCATGTATCCTTGAGCGTCGTTTTCCTTCGTGAACGCAATGAGCTCGCCCGTGGGGCTCTGCGATCCCACCGCCTCGTTGTACCGCGTGCCGTTCAGCGCGAGGATCATGCAATCGGATACGCGAATGCATCCACCCGTGTACCCGAGCTGCTCGACCAGCACCACGTTCAACCCGCTGTCGGCTCCGGGAGACATGACCTCATCCGTACGAGCGGCCAAGGCGGCGCACAGCCCCGCCGCACCTCCCCCGATCACCAGCACGTCGCAGTCCACGTCGTCGCCCGCCACGACTTCCGACGTCGGAGCCCCCATGAAAGGCGATATGTCGACACCTGCCTCGTCGAGCGCGTTCTTAGCCGCGTCCATGATGCCCTGGCTGCTCCACGTCGCGCCCGACACGGCATCAACGTTCAGCGATTGCCGCTCCACCATAGCTCTCGTGATGCCCTCGATAGCCGCATGCGAGATGAACGGCGAATCGCCCGATTCCAGCACGTGGACGCTTTCGAGCGCTCCGTCTTCGGACAACGAGACCGCCACCTTGATCTCGCTCTTCAAGCCCGAAGCTGCCCCCTTGAGTACCCGAGCCCCTTCAGATGGCTCCTTTGCTCTAACATCTTTCGCGGGGGCACATCCGACCGTCGTAAGCATGGCTCCCGCGCCTATTGCGACCGCACCCGTCAAAAATCCCCTTCGTGAAACATCCCTCATGGTCTCCTCCTTCGACCGCTGCTTGCATGAGCGGAAGCGAAGCGCATCCGCCCTTCCAAGCTTGATGGCTCAAGAGAAGTCCGACAATGATACGAACCCTTTGAAACCTTCGAGATTCACTCGAACGAAAGGTATGATTTAGCGTTTTCCGCCCGCCTCGACGAGGTCGATAAGCTCTTGGCGAGAATGGACGTCAAGCTTTCGATAGATATTGTGCGCATGCGAGCGCGCCGTCCCCTCGGCGATGCACAGCTCACTTTGCACGTAAGGAAGACTACGGCCGACTGCCAACAATCGCAGGACTTCGGTCTCGCGATGAGTCAACTCATAACGTGACGACATCTCTTCGAAGACGGCATCGAATGAACGCTTGTCCCCGTCCGAACTACGGAGCGCAAGCATGTCAAAGGAGCTGGTGAAGCATAGCAAGTACACCATGACGCACACAACAATGCCAATCGCGAACAGGAAAATGCCGGCGGTGGAGTCGACGTTGAACCCGTGCAGCGACGCGTAATAGTACACAAGGTTCACCGTCTTGGTCACCAAATGCGAGATCAGGATGATTGACAGGCTGGGAAGCAGCTTCGATTTCGCGGCTAAAACCATGAATACCATGAGCACGACCATCATCGTCGTGTGAACAAACATCGAAGCCACCGCTTCGAAGTTGAAGAAGTTCTTCGTTTCCAACGATGTCAGCAACCCGACGACAAACGACATGGTCACCACGGCCGCCATGCAATAAAACCTCAGTTTCCCGTTGCTGTTCAAGTTGTCCCTGTCGGCACGTTCCATCCGTCGCGGGTAACGACCCCGGAAACAGACAAACGCCGCTGGAGGAAGCAGCGCAACAACGAACATAGCTCCGGAAAATGCCGATAGCAGATACAACAAGGGGATGCACACGAAATAACCCGCGATAGCTATACCCACGATATCCTTGACACCCGGTATCGTGGTAAGCGCAAGATAGGACAAAAGCACGCATACCACCTGGCCGAAGCAAAGCGCAGCCAACGTTCCCACCAGCAAGACCAGGTTGGCCATACCGTCCAGATCGAAAAGCGACACAACGCAAACAGTTTCAACTGCCATCGCCGCAACGAGCGAACAGACGAGCAGCGCTCTTTGCGACAAAGCATCGAAAGTCCGCAGAAATGTGACGGCAATCAGATAGGAAAGGAACAATGAGGCGTAGTACGAAAGATAATGCGAGCCTCCGAATACCATCGAAAGATCGAACGCCAACGGCCACCTCGACAAGAACTGAACCATCCAAATGTAACAACAAGCCACGCCGGCGATGTAGCGTAAGCGCGTTTTCCCCGAGATAGCCTCATGCGACATCGTAACCACAGCATTCGACAAGGAAGACCCCTCCCATCCGCCTTGAGCACTGAGCGATTCGCTCGTTAGTATAGAGCAAGCATGGGGGTTCGCACCGGAGGTCGACGCTCCTTTTATATGCAAAAGCGCCGCCCGCGGGTGCGGACGGCGCTTCGACGTACGTTGGCGCGCTGAGTGCCGAGCGGCTTAGTGGATGGTGCTGCTCACGTAGGGGGTCTTGTCCTTGAGCACCACGTCGTGGGCACCGCCCTCGACGATGGACGTCGACGACACCACGGTGAGCTTCGCCTTGTCCTGCAGCTCGGGGATGGTGAGCGCGCCGCAGTTGCACATCGTGGACTTCACCTTCGACAGCGTGAGGTCGACGTTGTCCTTGAGCGTGCCAGCGTAGGGCACGTAGCTGTCCACGCCCTCCTCGAACGACATGCCCTTCTTGTCGCCGCCCAGGTCATAGCGCTGCCAGTTGCGGGCACGCGCGGAGCCTTCGCCCCAGTACTCCTTCATGTAGGAGCCGTTGATGTTCACCTTGTTCGTGGGGCTCTCGTCGAAGCGGGCGAAGTAGCGGCCCAGCATGACGAAGTCGGCGCCCATGGCCAAGGCCAGCGTCAGGTGATGGTCGTACACGATGCCGCCGTCGGAGCAGATGGGGATGTAGACGCCCGTCTCCTCGAAGTACTCGTCACGGGCCTTCGCCACCTCGATGGTGGCCGTGGCCTGGCCGCGGCCGATGCCCTTCTGCTCGCGCGTGATGCAGATGGAGCCGCCGCCGATGCCGATCTTGATGAAGTCGGCGCCCGCATCGGCCAGAAAGCGGAAGCCCTCGGCATCCACCACGTTGCCCGCGCCCACCTTCACGTCGTCGCCGTAGTGCTCGCGAATCCACTCGATGGTGAACTTCTGCCAGTCGGAATAACCCTCGGAGCTGTCGATGCACAGCACGTCGGCACCGGCCTCCACGAGCGCCGGAACGCGCTCGGCGTAGTCGCGCGTGTTGATGCCCGCACCCACCATGTAGCGCTTGTGGGAGTCCAGCATCTCGTTGGGGTTCGACTTGTGCGAGTCGTAGTCCTTGCGGAACACCAGGTACATGAGGCAATCGTCGTCGTCCACCACGGGCAGCGAGTTCAGCTTGTTGTCCCAGATGATGTCGTTGGCAACCTTGAGGCTGGTGTCGGCCGGGGCCACGATCATCTTCTCGCGCGGGGTCATGAAGTCGGCCACCTTCGCGTCCATGGACATGCGGGACAGGCGGTAGTCGCGATCGGTGACCACACCCACCAGCTTGCCGTGCGGCGTGCCGTCGGCGGTGACGGGCATCGTGGAGTGGCCGTGCTCTTCCTTGAGGGCCACCACGTCGGCGAGCGTCATCTCGGGCGACAGGTTCGCGTCGCTCGTCACGAAGCCGGCCTTGTAGTCCTTGACGCGGGCGACCATAGCCGCCTGGTTCTCGATGGTCTGCGAGCCGTAAATGAACGACAGGCCACCCTCGGTGGCCAGCGCGATGGCCATGCCGTCGTCGGACACGGACTGCATGATGGCGGACACCATGGGGATGTTCAACGAGATAGGGGCTTCTTCGCCACGCTTGAACTTCACGAGCGGCGTCTTCAAGCTCACGTCGGCGGGGATGCACTGGGCCGACGAATAGCCGGGGACAAGCAAGTACTCGTTAAAGGTACGGGACGGCTCGTCGAAATAGTATGCCATGAACTCCTCCATCTGCGATCGGTGCGGTGATCCGGCGGCCCGGCGACGCGACCGCGCCGTCAAGTCCACCGTTACTCAGGTGTTACCCGCTATTATAGCCACGGGAGCCCCGCCCACGCGAGCAATCCCAGGGAATATGGAGAAAAATATGCGCCTCCCATCCGGCACCGCAGGCCAGGCCGGCGCTCGCAGACGTATCGCACGCCAGACGATTGCACTTCGCGCCGAATCCCTACCTGACCGCACAGACGAAGCGGGAAAACAGGGGTCCGTGTGACTTTTTCGAGGTTGTGGCAGAGCGTTCAAAAACAACATCCTTCTGACCTGCGGTTTCAGAAAACGTAATTAGCACGACGTTTTGCAGATTCCATCGGGAAAACCACCGTCAGCAAAACCCCTGATCATGGCTGTGCAGAATTCTTCCCTCTGCCACAACCTCGAAAAAGTTACACAAGGGAGCACAAAACGCGCTCTCGAAGAAATTCAGTGCCCAAACCGGCCGGTCGGCAGACCGAAGCAACCATGTAGAGCGTACGGGGAAGAACGGGTGAACGAATCCGCGAGCGCCCGCACGCAACCGTCACGGCGCAAACAACTTCCTCGTTTCGCCAAGTCTACCCGCTTCTACCCGATGCTACCGGCTACCCCATCCCCAACCAGGTTCGCACAATAGGCACGTAGCCCGCCACGAACACCACCGTGATCAGACCCGGCAGCACGTAGCGCACGTACAGGCGCGTCCAATGCGGGAAGCCGATGCCCTTGCCGGTGTCGGCCTCGCGGACGAACGCGTTCCAGCCCCAGCCGCGCTTCGACGTGCAGAACAGCAGCAGCACGAGGCTGCCGATGGGCAGCACCGTGTTCGAGATGAGGAAGTCCTCGATGTCGAGGATGTTCCCGATGCCCGGCACCTCCACGCCGGCCCACAGGTTGAAACCCAGCACGCATGGCAGCGACAGCAACGCCAGCGCCACACCGTTCACCAGGCACGCCTTCGTGCGCGGCAGGTTCCACTCGTCCATGCTGAAGCCCACGATGTTCTCGAACACCGCAATAACGGTGGACAGCGCCGCAAAGCTCATGAACAGGAAGAACAATGCGCCCCACAGCTGCCCGAACGGCATGTGCGAGAACACCGAGGGCAGCGTGACGAACACGAGGCCCGGGCCCGCTCCCGGCTCCACGCCGAACGCGAAGCACGCCGGGAAGATGACGAGGCCCGCCATGATGGCCACGAGCGTGTCGAGCCCCGCGATGCTGAGCGCCTCGCCCGTGAGGCGCCGATCCTTGCCGATATAGCTGCCGAAGATGGACATGGACCCCACGCCCACCGACACCATGAAGAACGCCTGTCCCATCGCCGCGAACACGGCCTCGAAGAACGTGCCCCACCCGTTCGCGAACAGCTTTCCGAAGTCGGGCATGAGGTAGAACGCGAGGCCCTCCCCCGCGCCCGGCAGCGTGACCGCGCGCACGCACAGGATGGCGAGCACGGCGAACAGCGCACCCATCATCACCTTCGTCACGCGCTCGATGCCCTTTTGCAGGCCCGCGCGCGTCACCGCCACGCCGATGCCCACCGTGAGGACCATGTACGCGGCCGACTCGACGGGGTTCGCCAGCAGCGCGTCGTACACCGCCGAGACGCCGGACGCGTCGAGCCCCTCGAACGTGCCCATAGCGCTGCGCACCATGAACGCCAGCATCCATCCCGTCACCACGGTGTAGAACATCATGAGCAGGTAGTTCCCGCCCAGCGCGATCCACTTGAAGCGGTGCCACTTCGATCCGGCGGGCTCGAGCGTGTCGTAGCTGCGCGCGATGCCCTTCTGGCTGGCGCGCCCCACCGAGAACTCCATGATGAGGATGGGCAGCGCGAACACCAGCAGGAAGAACATGATGAGCAGCACGAAGGCCGCGCCGCCGTACTGCCCCACGATGTAGGGAAAGCGCCACACGTTGCCCAACCCGATGGCGCAGCCAGCGCTGATCAGGATGAACCCCAAGCGCGAGCCGAATTTTTCTCGAGCCATGAATCCTCGCTTATCGAAAAGCGCCCGGATCAAGCGGCCCGGGCGCGCATATGCAATGCGAGCAGTGTAACGGAAAACGACGACGCGGCCAATTGACGGTTTCGCGCCCTTCGGAGAGCGTGCGCCCGCGCATCGCCAACTTTGCGCCTGTGTCGAGAAATCCTCCAGTCGTGGCCGTTTTCGACGGATATCCGTCGTTCGGAAGGGCTTCGCCCGAACACGCGCGCCGCTCATAGGAAGACGTTTTCCAAAGAACCAGTTCAGCGGCTTGGTGCATTTTTCCGAGCCGCGAGATGCTTTGAACGGCGACGTATATCCGTCGAAAACGGCCACGAAACGAGAATTCACGAGCGCGCCGGCCGAGCAGACGCAAGCGGGCGCACTCGCCGCGCCCGCCCCGCTGTCCCGCAGTCGCAGCCCCTACGCGTTCTTCAAGAACGCCTCGTAGCCTTTGAACGCCTCGTAGATGTCGGCTTTGCTCGTGACTTCCCAGGGGGAGTGCATCGACAGCACCGGCACGCCGGAGTCGATGACGTCCATCCCATATTTGGCGGGGATGTAGGCGATGGTCCCGCCGCCGCCCACGTCCACCTTGCCCAGCTCGGCGGTCTGGAACGACACGCCCGCGTCGTCCATGACGCGGCGGATGCGCGCGACGTACTCGGCGTTCGCGTCGTTGGAGCCGCTCTTGCCGCGGCTGCCCGTGTACTTGTTGAACACGAGGCCGCGCCCGAGGAACGCCGAGTTCTTCGCCTCGAACGCGCTCGCGTAAGCGGGATCGAAGCCGGCGGACACGTCGGACGACAGCATGCTGGAGGACGCCAGCGCGCGGCGCAGCGGCAACGGGCCGCTCTCGCCCGCCAGCTCCATGACCTCGGCGATGGTGTTCTCGAAGAACTGCGACGCCATGCCGGTGGCGCCCACGCTGCCGATCTCCTCCTTGTCCACGAGCACGCACACCGCCGTCTTCTCGGGCGCTTCGGCGAGCGCAAGCTGCGCGACCAGCGACGTGTAGGCGCACACGCGGTCGTCCTGGCCGTAGCCGATCACCATGCTGCGGTCGAACCCGAGATCGCGCGCGCGACCGGCGGGAACCACCTCGAGCTCGGCCGAGAGGAAGTCCTCTTCGTCGATGCCGTACGTATCGGCCAGCAGCTTGAGCGCGAACGCCTTGACGGGCTCCTTCTCGGCGTCCTTCGTCTCGCTTTCGCCCCCGATCGCATCCGCATCTGCATCCTGCGCGGCGCTGACAGCCGGGCGATTGCCGATGAGGAGGTCGAGATCCTCGCCCTCCACCACTTCGTTGGCCTTCTTCGCCATCTGCTTGCCTGCCAGGTGGATGAGCAGGTCGGTGACGCAGAACACCGGGTCATCCGGGTCGTCGCCCACCTGGACGTCCACCACGGTGCCGTCTTTCTTCGCGATCACGCCGTGCAGCGCCAGCGGCAGCGTGACCCACTGGTAGTTCTTGATGCCGCCGTAATAGTGCGTGTCAAGCAGCGCGAACCCGTTCGATTCGTACAGCGGGTTCTGCTTGAGGTCGAGGCGCGGGCTGTCGATGTGCGCGCCCAGGATGTTGAGGCCCTCGGCGAGCGGACGCTTCCCGAGATGCGTCAAAATGAGCGCCTTGCCATGCGCCTGCGCCCACACCTTGTCGCCCGCTTTAAGCGCGCGACCCTCGCGCACCGCCTCGACGAGGCTCACGTAGCCGTGCTCTTCGGCCAGCGCAATCGCTGCAGCAGCGCATTCGCGTTCTGTCTTGTTGTCCGAGATGAAGTCGATGTACTCGGCTGCCAGATGCTCGAGCGCCTCGAGGTCGGCCTCGTCGTACTTCTTCCAAGCTACGTCTCGTTCCATATGCGGTCCTTTCATCGCAAAAGACACGGTGTCCTATCGTCTCGTTCGCGCTCAATTGTAGTGCGACTTCGATTAAAAGTGGCCCACGCGAATCGTTCTGTCAAAAACTCGCGGAAACCGAGGCCTCGGTACGAGGAAATCCGACTGATGAGGTGAGATCATGAGGACAGAAAGCAGCCGCTTGGCTAGGTTCGGCCAATGCAGGTGCAGCGCTTTGGCAAGATGGAGCTTTTCGACGGATACTGCCGCGCGTTAAGCTCCCTGCCCCTCGGAATACGGTAAAGAAATCAGAAATAAATTTTGATATCTTACCGTAACAAGCGAACAGCATCTCGGGGTCGCTTCCAAAGGCGGAAAATCCGCTCAAGTCAGCCGAAAAAGTCGGGCAGTGGGCGGCCAAAGACGATTTTCAAGCTCGAAATTCCAAAGTTCGGTACTATATCGAGAAAAAATTCCGGATTCATTACCGTAGTTGCGCGCTCGCTACGCTATCTGCATCTTTTGGTTTCCGAAGGTAACCGTTCGGTAAACTCGGTGAAGATTGGGGATTCTCACCATGAGAAAGCGGGAGAATCGACCATGATTGACGAACTATCAACCATTGCGTAACACCTGCGCTTCCTTGGCGAAGCGCGCTCGAAAGGCACCTCATGCTGCAACTGCTCAATATATGCAAGTCGTACACGACGGCCGACTTCACGCAAACCGCGCTCGACAACGTGTCGGTTTCGTTCCGCGACAACGAGTTCGTGGCCATCCTGGGCCCCTCGGGCTCGGGCAAGACGACGCTGCTCAACATCGTGGGCGGCCTCGACCATTACGACTCGGGCAACCTCATCATCGACGGCATTTCCACCGAACAGTATAAAGATAAGGATTGGGACGCCTACCGCAACAACCGCATCGGCTTCGTGTTCCAAAGCTACAACCTCATCCCCCACCAGACGGTGCTGTCCAACGTGGAGCTGGCGCTCACGCTGTCGGGCGTGTCGCGCGCCGAGCGGCACGATCGCGCCGTGGCCGCGTTGCAGCAGGTAGGCCTGGGCGACCACATCAACAAGAAGCCCAGCCAGCTGTCCGGCGGCCAGATGCAGCGCGTGGCCATCGCGCGCGCCCTCATCAACGACCCCGAGATCCTGCTGGCCGACGAGCCCACCGGCGCCCTCGACTCCAAGACGAGCGTCCAGATCATGGACCTGCTCACCGAGATCGCGAACGACCGCCTCGTCATCATGGTCACGCATAACCCCGAGCTGGCCGAGGACTACGCCACGCGCATCGTCACGCTCACCGACGGCGTCATCCGCTCGGACACCGACCCCTTCGACCCCACCGCCGAGGACATGCGCGAGAGCGAGAAGCCCGCGCGCCGCACGAAGATGTCGTTTTTCACGGCGCTCGCGCTGTCGTTCAAAAACCTCATGACGAAGAAGGGCCGCACGCTCATGACGGCGTTCGCGGGCTCCATCGGCATCATCGGCATCGCGTCGATCCTAGCGCTGGCCAACGGCGTGAACAACTACATCAAATCCGTCGAGGAGGAGACGCTTTCGGAGTACCCCCTGCAAATCCAGAGCACCGGCTTCGACATGACGTCCATGATGTTCGGCGCAGCGGGAGAGGGGGCGGAAGCCTCCGGCGACGGCGGCACCGAAGAGAAGCCTGAAGACTCCGTGCACGTCGTGGAGATGGTGTCGAACATGGTGTCGAGCATCGGGTCGAACGACCTGGCCTCGCTCAAGGAATACCTCGACAGCGGCGAGAGCGACATCGACCAGTACACGAACGCCATCGAGTACACCTACAACGTTGCGCCGCAGATCTTCAGCTCCGATGCCGAGAAGCTGCGCCAGGTCAACCCCGACAAATCGTTCTCCGCGCTGGGACTGGGCTCCTCCACCAGCTCGAACAGCCTCATGTCCATGTCCATGAGCACCGACACGTTCTACGAGATGCCGAGCGACCCCGGCCTGTACGAGTACCAGTACGACGTGAAGGCCGGCCGCTGGCCCGAGAACCACAACGAGGTGGTGCTCGTGCTGACGGGCAACGGCGGCATCAGCGACTTCATGCTGTACACGCTGGGCCTGCGCGACTCGGCCGAGCTCGACGACATGGTGAAGAAGTTCGCCGCCGAAGAAGAGGTGACCGCGCCCACCGACATGGAGGACCCCTCCTACGAGGACATTCTGGGCGTCTCGTTCAAGCTGGTGAACGCCGCCGACTATTACGTCCACGACGACGAGTTCAACGTGTGGAAAGACAAGACCGACGACGAAGCGTACATGCGCGAGCTGGTGGAGAACGGCGAGGACATCGAAGTGGTGGGCGTGGTGCAGCCGCGCGACGACGCCACTGCCACCATGCTGAGCTCGGGCATCAACTACCCGGCGACGCTGACCGACTACGTGATCGAGGAGGCCGCCGACAGCGCCATCGTGAAGGACCAGATCGCCCACCCCGACACGAACGTGTTCACGGGCAAGTCCTTCGATGACGAGGGAGACGACGAGGACGCCTTCAGCATGGAGTCGCTGTTCACCATCGACGGCGACGCCATCCAGGCCGCGTTCAAGTTTGACGAAAGCGCGCTGACCAGCGGGTTGTCCGGCATGTCGCTCGATCTTTCGGGGCTGTCGCTCGACATGGGCTCACTGCCGGCGTTCGACGGCTCGTCCATCACCATCGACCCCTCGAGCATCGACATGGGGCAGTACCTCGACTTCAGCGACATCAAGCTCGATATGGGCGACGTGCAGCCGGACATGGATTCGGCGAAGATGCAAGCCGCCATGAAGGAGATCATGGAGGGCTTCCAGCCCTGGTACAAGAACTGGGCGCAGGAGCAGGTCGCGCAAGGCAAGGTTCCTACCATGGAGGACGGCGCCAAAGCCTACCTCGCAAGCGACGAGGTCCAGAAGAAGATCGCAGCCGCCATCATGGGCTCCATCGACATGGACAAGGCAACCGAGGCCCTGCAAGCCCAGCTGCAGCAGCAGATCGGCGCGAAGATGCAGCAGGCCGTGCCCGCCATGGCCCAAGCGCTGCAAAGCCAGCTGCAGGCGTCCATCTCCACCGCCATGAGCTCGTACATGCAAAACGTGCTGGGCGCGTACATGCAGCAGATGTCGGCGGCCGTGGAGGCCCAGGTGTCGGCCGCCATGCAGCAGTCGATGAGCCAAATCGCGGCGAATATGTCCAACGCCATGAGCATCGACGAGTCCGCGTTCCAGAACGCCTTCAAGATGAACATGAGCGAGGAAGAGCTCGGCGAGCTGATGATGTCGCTCATGAACACCGAGGACACCTCGTACGACAACAACCTGAAGAAGCTGGGCTACGCCGACCCCGCCAAGCCGGGCGGCATCGACATCTACCCCATCGACTTCGAGAGCAAAGAAAAGGTCATCGAGATCCTCGACGGCTACAACGACCGCATGACCGACGAGGGCCAGGAAGACAAGGTCATCACCTATACCGACTTCGTGGGCACGCTTATGTCCTCGGTCACCGACATCGTGAACATGATCAGCTACGTGCTGGTGGCGTTCGTGGCCATCTCGCTCGTGGTGTCGTCCATCATGATCGGCGTCATCACCTACATCAGCGTGCTCGAGCGCAAGAAGGAGATCGGCATCCTGCGCTCCATCGGCGCCAGCAAAGGCGACATCAGCCGCGTGTTCAACGCCGAGACGATCATCGTGGGCTTCACGGCCGGCGTCATCGGCATCGGCCTGACCGCGCTGGCCTGCATACCCGCCAACGCCATCGTGTACTCGCTGTTCGACGTGGCAGATGTGGCCTCGCTTCCGTGGCAGGCGGCCGTCATCCTGGTGGCCATCAGCGTGTTCCTCACGTTCCTGGCCGGCCTCATCCCCTCGAGCGCCGCCAGTCGCAAAGACCCCGTGGAGGCGCTGCGCAGCGAGTAAGCGCCTCGATCCCCAAACCCTGGAAACGCGCGGCACGCATCGGCCGCGCGTTTCTTTTTGTCCGCAACAACCCCGCTCATCCGCGTTCCAGCGCACGCTCCCGCTCCTCCTTTCGCGCACGGAGAAAAGTATCGGCTGAAACCTCATCCCGGATGATAGTTCTGCATTTTCGGGACTCGTATACTGGCGCTGGCGGCATAGGCACCGCTTGGCCGCTTCGGCTCCCATCTCGACAAAAGGGGTTGTTATGTCTCGCATCCAGAAGATCTCGCGCGGCGCCGCGGCTTTCGGAGCGCTCGTGTTCGCGCTCGCGCTTGCGCTGGCGTTCTCGTTCAGCGCCAACGGAAACGCCCATGCTGACGTGAAGCCCGCGGGCACGATCGAGGATATGCAGCAAGTCGCGTCGAATCCCACGTACGACGGCACGCCGCAGCAAGGCTACGGGGAACCCCGTACTGCACGTACACGGACGACGACGGAGCCGTGCACACGTACACCGGGCCGTTCACCGTCACCTACACGGGCACCGTCCACGAGGGCACAGCCTACGAGTATTCCTACGGCCCCGCCACCGAGGCGCCCACGCAAGCCGGCAGCTACCAGGTTGAGCTCTCGCTGCCCGGCAGCGCGCCCTGCACGGCAGCTCCCTCCGCAAGGAGCTTCATCATCAAGCGGGCCCCGCTCGCCGCCACCGTATCGCCCGACGATGAGAACGCAACGAGGCCCTACGACTACTCGGAAACGCCGACGTTCACGGACGTCAAACTGACAGCATTCACGGGCTTGGCGCCCGACGACAAGGGAAAGGTGGACATAACCGTAACCGGCGACGCGCTGAAGCGGGACGGCACGGGCGCACTGGCTCCCGATGGCAACGTCGCAACCGACAACGGCACGCCGGCAGGGAACCCGACGGGAAAGCCGTTCAAGGCCACGAGCGTGTCCTACAACAACCCGACCAGCTGCAACTACGATCTGCAGACGGGCCCCGATGCGTACAGCGTATCGGGTGAGGTCATGATCGTCAAAATGCCGATGAAGGATATCAACGAAGCGACCAAGCACGAAGTATGGAACGAGTACGGCGCCTCCTATAGTATGCCCGTGTATTCCATACCGAAGGGCAGCACGTCTGCCGACTACACGATCATCACGGACATGACGGAAACCCAGGGTCTGTATAAAGCCGAGATCGAGAACATAAACAATGAGACCTATCTCAAGGTCTACGCCAACGGCAAGGGCGACGACGCCTACGACGCCGTGACGGTTCGGATGAGCGCGCTCGAAAACCATGAGGACTTCAACGTCACCTTGCACGTGCAGTACTTTAGGGAGACAGTGAAGGCTATCGAAGGTGTGACCGCGCTGCCCTCGCCCGTCAAATACGACGGCCAACCCCATGCAGGTTTCGAGGGAACCCCGACAGCCTACTACCTCTACAATGGCAACCGCGTGGACTACGGCACCTCGCCAGACGAAACGTTCGCCATCTCCTACACCGGCACGGCCGCCGACGGCACGCGCTACGATTCCGCCACGCCGCCCACGAACGCCGGCACCTACCAGGTGACGATAGCGATCTCGCCGGGCCACGTATGCAAGGGCTCGACCACGTTCGACTTCGCCATCGTACAGTGCTCGGCCAGCGTCACCTGGATGGACACGCTCAACCGCATCCATGGGGACGGCAAGGAGGTGACCGCGCACGTCGTCGGCGCCGTTACCGGCACCGACGTGTCGCTGACGGTAACGGGAGGCAACGAGACCGACGCGGGCACGCACAGAGCAACTGCCGTTCTCGCAGGCGCCGACCGCAGCAACTACGTCATCCAGGACGGCTCGGATTCCGTTTCCTACACCATCGGCAAAGCCGCAGCGTTCGATTTGAGCACGACGGCAACTGCGCTGGTTGGCAGCCAGACCACGGTCGACCTCTCCAGCCTGTCAGGACTGCCGAACGACCTCGGCCCCGATCCCGTTCAAGCCGCGACCACGTTCACCAAAAACGGGCTTGCCGACGCGCAATTCGACGCGGCGTCGGGCAAGCTGACGCTCACCGCTTCCAGCAGCGTCACAACCGGCGCAACCGACACCGTGCGCATCGCGCTTTCCGGCATGACGAACTACGAGAACAGCACCATCGTCGTAGCCGTGCAGTACGAGAAGGCTTCCGCAACCATCGGCGGCATCGATGCGCGGAACGCGGCTTACGACGGATCGCCGCATGCGGGATACACGGGCACCCCGACGGCCGCCTATCGATTGACCAATGCGGGCGAGCCGCTTGTCTACAACGGGCCGTTCGACATCTCCTACACCGGCACGGCCGCCGACGGCACGGCTTACGGACCCGTATCCACGCCGCCCACCGCAGCCGGAATCTACCGGGCGACGTTCGCGCTGCCCCAAAACGCGCCCTGCACGGGCCAGCCGGCCGTGCTCGATTTCGCCATCGACAAGGCGTCGCTCGTGTTCCGCGCGCTCGACGCCTCCATGACGGCAGGCGATTCCCTGCCGCCGCTCGGCTACGCCGCCGAAGGGCTCGCGGACTCCGATCACGTCATCCAGGAGCCCCGCCTGTCGGTTGCGGGCGACACGACGGCAGCCGGCTCCCTCGCCATCGCCATCGACGGCGGCATCGTAGACAACCAGGCATGCTACAACGTGTCCTACGCGGGCGGCACGCTCACCGTCAACGCCGTCCCGAAGCCCGAGCCCGCGCCCGAGCCTCCGGCGAAGCCTGAGCCCAAGCCCCTTCCCAAGCCCACGGCGGAGCCTGAGGCCGAGGCCGCCATCCCCGCAACCGGCGACAACGCCCTGCCTGAACTGCTCGTTTGCGCAGCGGGAGCCGCCGTGCTCGCCATCGGCATCGCCGCAGGAAGGCGTCGCCGCAACGAGCGGGAGTGACCGCGGCCCCTACAGCAGCCCCAGCTCTCGCGCGCGCAGAACGGCGTCGGGCGCGGCGTGGACGTCCAGCTTGCGGTAGGTCGCCTGCACGTGGCTTTTCACCGTGGGCAGCGACAAGCCGGTCTCGGCGGCGATCTCGGCATTGCGCAGGCCGCGCGCGAGCAGTTCGAGCACGCGCTTCTGCTGCGGCGACAGCTTCACCGGCTTGGTGCGCACGCCGAGGTTGGCGCATACGCCGCGGAAGCGCCGCGCGCGATCGTGCGCGGCCAGGTAGGCCTCCTGCACGAACGCGCGCTCGAGCGGCCCGTCGTAGCCCGAGCGCGCCAGACGCTCGACCAGGCTCTTCAGCACCGGCTCCACCGCTGCGCCCTCGTCGGCCACCACGCGGAAGAACCCGTAAGGCGCGAGTGCTTCCATCCCCTCGAGCAGCACGTCCACAGCGTCGGCCCGTCGCCGAGCAGCCCACAACAGCGCCGCCAGGAGCGCGCACGCCTCGCCCACGTCGAGCGGACGGTTGAACGACCGCCCGAATGCGCGCAAGCGCTCCAGCAAGCGTTCGGCCTCGTCCGCCTCCCCGAGCACGATGAGCGCTCGCGCGGTGGTGAAGTGCTGGAACGAGCGCACGAACTCGATGCGCTCGACGTCGGTGACGAAGTACTCGTCCAGCCACGCACGCGCTGCGCGCTTGTCCGCATCGAACAGCGCGAGCTTCGCTCGGTACGCTTTCAGGTTGGGCAGGAAATGCGGCGCTTCCGTCTCCGTGAGCGCCACGAGGTCGTCGAGCGCAACCGCAGCCTCCGATTCGCGCTCCATCTGCCACAACGTCGCGTGCTTCATCACCATGATGCATACGCGCCCGTCCTCGCGGTTCTCCGGCACGAGCGCCTTCTCGGTTTCGCGCAGCCCAGCGAGCGCCTCGTCCAGGCGATTGCGCTCGTAGGCGAAGCACGCGGGCAACAGCG
Source organism: Eggerthella timonensis (assembly GCF_900184265.1). NCBI lineage: Bacteria > Bacillati > Actinomycetota > Coriobacteriia > Eggerthellales > Eggerthellaceae > Eggerthella > Eggerthella timonensis. The sequence continues at coordinate 1,100,283 of NZ_FXXA01000002.1, read as the reverse complement.
GACGCACGTAGCCCCATTCCGCCCCCAGCAGCGGCGCGAACGTGCGGCCGATCAGCTCCATGCCGCCGTCCTCCAGCGCGATGGCCGAGTAATCCACGTTGCTGCGATGCGGATAGGGCAGGTTGTGCGTGAACGACGCGATCTCGGTGGCCAGCCCCGACGGGGTGAAGCGCTTCACGAACCGGCCGAACAGCGAGAATTTCCGCGCCTTCTCGATGATGGTGGTGCGGTGGTCCACGCTGTAAGCCAGAAGCGCGAACTCCATGAACCGCGAGTCCGACGCCGCGATGCGCGGCAGGGCTCGGTACAGCTCGTCCAGGTGGTGCTCGAACGCCGTGCGCTGGCTGGTGAGATAAAAGTACCACGCGGCCAGCACGCGCAGAGGCGGGCACACGCGGTACGCGTCGGCGGGAAGCGACTCGATATCGAGCGTGCGCAGGAAGTCCGCGTAGTCGGCAACCGAGCCGCGCGCGTTCTCGAACAGGAACAGCAGCAGGTAGGTGTCCATGCCGGAGAAATCGCCGCTCTCGAACCAGAACCGCAAGGCGCGCGTGTAGTCGTGCCGGTCGCGGAAGTGCTCGGCCGCGCGCTTGCAGAGCGCCACGCGGTCCACGCCCGCCTCCGCGGCCTTCTCGCGCAGAAAATCGCGGAACAGGTGATGGTAACGGTACGTGTCGCCGTGCAACCGCGAGAGGAAGGTGTTCGTGCGGGCGAGGCGCTCCATGACCTCCCGGGCGTCGTCGCGCCCGGACAGCAGCGCCGCCAACGTCGGGTCGAACTCCTCCGCCACGCTGGTGGCCAGGCAGAACGAGCGCAGCTGGTCGTCCCAAGCACCCCACACCTGCTCTTCGAAATAGCTCGCGAACAGGTAGTGGCCGTTGCGTCCGTCCGTGCGATCCGACTTCGCGAGCGCCGCCACGCCGATGGCCCACCCCTCGGTGGCTGCGTGCACGAGACGCGTCTCGTCGGGCGTGGGGAAGCGGCCGAGCGCGTTGAAGTAGCCGCGTATCTCGTCGGGCGCGAATCGCAGATCGTCCGCTCCGAGCACCGCCGGGCCCTCCGTGCCGCCGAGCGTGCGCCATTCCTCGGGCAGCTCGGCGCGCGACAGCAGCAGCACGGCGAACGCGCCGGGCAGGCGACGGAGCACGGCGGGCAACGATTTGACGATCTCGCGGTTGCGAATGAGGTGCATGTCGTCGACGATCAGCGCGTAGCGGCGCTCGAGCGGGCGCATCTCCATCACCAGCTGCACCGTGTGCTCCACGGGCGATGCGGAAAACGTCGGGCTTCCCAGCACGGCGCGCATGCCCGCATTATCCGGCTGGATGGAATAGAGGCCCCATGCCAGCTGCTTGTAGAACACCGAGGGCACGTCGTCGTAGCGGTCGAGGCCGATCCACACGCACGCGCGTTTCGCCTGCTTCAACCACAGCAGCGCCGACACCGTCTTGCCGCTGCCCGCCGGCGCGCCCAGGTACACGAAGCGCCGCGTGCGGACGGCTCGGCCGATGGCGTCCACCACCCGCAGGCGCGGCGCGCACACGTCGGGAAGGTCCGCCGGTGCGAACTTCTCGCTTAGAATCAGCTCTGCGTCGTCGCGCTCCATAGCATCCCCCTCATTCCCTTTCGAGGGAGAAGTATATCGCCAAAACCTCATCCCGAATGATACTTTTCGCTGACAGGCGCCGATATCGTGTCATACAGGGAACGTTTCACGATCCCACGGCCGAATAAGAGGAGGTGCTCCAATGAACCGATCAAACGACGCATTCGACTTCGCCATCCGCGTGGCCGAACTGGTGCGGTACTTGCGCGAGAAGCCCGAGCGCTTTCCTCTTGCCGCCGAGATGCTGGCCGCCGGCGTGCGCGCAGGCATGGCGGCGCGCGATCTGGAAGATTTGGCGGACGCCGCCCAGGCGTCCCGCGCTCGCGAGGCCTCAGCCGCCATCGACGAAGTGCGCTACTACCTGGAGATGGCCGTGCGCTCCGGCTACCTGACCGAGCTCGAAGCGGCTCGCGTCCGTCAGATGGGAACCGACCTGCGGGAAGCGCTCGTCGGCGAGCCTCCGCCCCCTCCCGCCGACGAGCCTTCTCCCGACCCCGTCCAAGGAGCTTCTTCATGAACGCCGCCGCACGAGCATCGGCATCGCCGCAGATCGCAGGATCGTCCGCCGCCACACCTAGCCCGAACCGTTCGCGTCAGACACCGAGGAGATGTCCATGAAACCGAGCAAGCGAACATCCCAATCCCTGCGCTCAACGCTCTGCCTCCTGCTTGCGCTGAGCATGGTCGCCCTCGTCGCTCCGTTCCCCGGAGCCGGCGCGGGCGCCGCGTTCGCCGAGCAACAAGAAGGCGATGCGCCGAAGCCGCAGGACGCCCCTTCCCCGGACAACCCGGACGAGGGACTGCCGGCCGACCCCGCAGCCGAGCCGACGAACGGCACGCCCGCCGATCGAGTCGACGATCCAGCTGACGACCCTGCAACGAACCCCGCCGACGGCCCCGCAGCGGCCCCTGCCGGCGATGCCGACAGCGCGCCAGCGAGCAGCTCCGACGCCCAGCCCGCTCCCACCGCCGACAGCGGCGGCCCCGAGGTGCGCGGACCCGGCGAGTACCTCATCACGAAGCTGGCCGACGAGGCCATCGACTTCGCCGACAGCGCCATCGTGGCAACGCTCGACTACGCGGCCGAGAAGACCGGCTACAACATCTTCTCCAAAGCGGGCGACCTGCTCACGCTGCCCTCCGGCAAGGGCGACCGCGAGCTCGAGAAGCTCTGCAACGAGATCCTCGACGAACTGGCCGTCGTCGACGAGGACATCAAGAACCTCGGAGACCAGCTGGAAAGCGACATCCTGCACCTCGAGAGCCTCATCTCCACGAACCAATGGGCCACCGACCGCCGCACGCTCACCGAGCTGGCGCAGAAGTACACCGACGCCTACAACGACTATCAGCACTACCTTCAGGCGGCGGCGGACTTGAGCGAGGCAAAGGAGTCGGGCGACCCGAACGCCGCCATGTACGAGACGAAGATGCAGGGCTACCTGGAGAACTTCACCGACAAGTTCGACCCGACGAAGGTAGGCGATCCCATCTCGTTCGCAAGCGACATCCGCAAGCTCGCCTCGGTGTGCTGCAAGGCGTACCCCAGCTTCGGAGTCACCGCCGACGCAGGCGACCTCCCGCAACTCTTCCTGCTGCAGGAAGCCAACTCGGTGTGCAACCAGACGCAGGCCTTCGAGCACCAGAAGTTCGCCGCGCTGACCGCGCAAGCCAACGAGTGCATGGCCGCCTTCGCGCGCCTTTCCTACGTGAACCGGCTCTGGGTGGACTACCAGGCGTCCGTCGCGCCCGACAAGAAGGTCCCCGCGAAGTACCTCACCGAGCAGGAAACAGTGGCCAACCAAGTCGTGCAGGCCGTGAACGACCTTTCCGCGCAGATGCAGGAATACGGTGGCGGCCTCATGCGCCCCTACGACTTCGAAGTGCTGGCGGATATCAACTACTCGAACGGCGGAACGACGCACATGTACGGCCATTACCTGGCGTTCTCCCGGCCGAAGGACCTCAAGATCGGGGCTTCTTGGACACGGCCTTCGATGCTGGCCTACCAGGGCAAGCCGATAGGCTCGAGCACGCCGTTCTTGCTCATGCAGACCGACCACGGCCCGCTTAAGCACAACGACCTGATCGTGTACCAGCGCGACTCCGAGCACACGCCGCGCGGCACGAACTACTGGGACTACTCCACCATGAACCAGGACTGGTACAACCTGGTGGTCACCAGGGACGCGAACTACCGGCTCATCGACGACGCCTCGTCGTTCGCCAAGCTGGTCAGCCCCCAATCCTACGCGCTGTCGGGTGGGCAGGATCTCATCCCCTACCTGGTTAATTACGGCGGCATGGACGCGAGCCTGCTGCCGCCGAGCACCACCACCGCGCTCACCATGAAATGGAAGTCGGCAGCGACCACGCACGACGTCAGCGAGCATTTCAATCATCCCGGCATGGTGGGCAGCTGGTGCTTCACCTATGATTACGTGGCCGACCTGACCCATTACCGCCTGGACCAGAGCTCCAAAGAACTGTCCAAACGAATGGCCACCGCGAACACGAGCCCCTACCACTACGACGAGAAGCTGAGGAATCAGCCGATGCTGGTCATGATGGAGGGTGTGAGTCCGCAGACCCACACCCTCGGCATCGAGCAGACACCCGAGACGAGCGTGCACGTGCAGGATGCACGCGGCAACCTGACGGCATCGGGCGCTTGGCTCAATTCGGCTCAGCGGCTCACCATCACGGTGGCTTCCGGAAACTTCGGCGAGCTGCAGCTGGTCGACCGCTTCGGAAACGTACTCGACACGCTGCTCACCGCGGAGGCGTTCGACCTCTGCGCCGACGAGCACGGCATCGTCACGCTGTCAACGACCATGCCGTACCAGGACTGCATGGTGCGCGTCGTCGATCCCGGCCAACAGCCGGCATCGCCCGCCGACCCGGCAGCCTGCGCGCTGGGCGGATTCGACGACGGCCAGCTGTTCGAGCCGGGCGCGAGCGTATCGTTCGCAGCGAGCGGCACGGAAGAGGACGCGATCAACGCTCCATGGGGCACGCAGCGGCTGCGCCCCTCCGCATGGAGCGTCGCGCTGCTGACCGATTCCGACGCCACCGTCATCGCCGACGGCGCTTGGACGGCACACCCCTTCGAGGGGATGCTGCCCACGGGCGGCATGGTCGACGGCACCTATCGGCTGACGGCGACGTTCGCTCGCGAGCGCTTCGAGAACGGGGCCTGGGTGGACGTCGGCGCGGCCCACGCGCTCAGCCGAACGTTCACGATCCACGACCAACACGTGATCACCGGCCCAGAGGAACCCGCAGGGCCGGCTGTCGCCCCCGGAGGCACGGGCGTTGCGCTTGCGCCTACAGGCGACTGGCCGGCCGGATGGCTGGCGATGCTCGGCGCGCTCCTGACCGCGGCCATCGGAGCGATCTCGCTCTCGCTTCATCGGCTGCGCGACCCCAAGGGAAAGTGAGTATACTCCTATGACCTGCAACCATCGCATCGATCGACGCTCGTTCATCGCCGGAACGTTCGCCACGGGAGCACTCGTGGCCGGAGCTGCCGTGTGCGGTTGCTCGACCGGCGGCACCAATGGAGGGGACAACCCATCCGGCGCTGAGGGCTTTGCTCCACGCAGCCTTACGGCCGATCCCAAGCCGGCAACCGAAACCACGCGCGCCGCCAACGACGCGGTATACGCGCTGCTCGACTTCTCCGACGAGCAGGAGCGCGCGTTCGCCACTCGAGGCCTCATCGCCGCTCCCGACGCGCTCGAAATCGTCGACGACACCGGAAAAGCGGTGTGGAGCCAGAAAGCCTACGCGTTCCTGGACGGAGCCGACGGCCAGCCGGCCGATGCGCCCGACACCGCGAACCCGAGCCTTTGGCGTAATGCGCAGCTCAACCACCTGTACGGTCTGTTCGAGGTCGTAGAGGGCATTTACCAGGTACGAGGCTACGACATGACGAACATCACGTTCGTGCGCGGCGACACCGGTTGGATCGTGTTCGACCCGCTCATGAGCTGCGAATGCTCGCGGGCAGCCTTCGCTTTAGTGACCGAGAATCTTGGCGAACGACCCGTCACCGGCATCGTCATGAGCCATCCGCACGTCGACCACTACGGCGGCATCAAGGGAATCGTGAGCGAGGAGGACGTGGCCGCGCGCAACATCCCGATCATCGTTCCCAGCGAGTTCGCCGAACATGCCGTGTCCGAGAACGTCTACGCCGGCAACGCGATGGGCCGCCGCGCGGGATATCAGTACGGCACGTTCCTGGAGCCGGGCCCGCAGGGAAAGCTCGCCATCGGGATCGGCATGGGACAATCGACCGGCACCGTCACCTACCTTCCGCCGAACGACGAGATCGTCTCCACGGGCGAGACACGCGAGGTGGACGGCGTACTCATGGAGTTCCACATGACGCCGGGCACTGAGGCGCCGGCCGAGATGAATACGTGGTTTCCCCAGTTCAAAGCGTTATGGATGGCTGAAAACTGCACCGGCACGCTCCACAACCTCTACACCCTGCGCGGAGCCGAGGTTCGCGACGGCAACGCGTGGGCGAACTACCTCATGGAGGCAAGGGCGCGCTACGGCAGCGAAGCGCAGGTGACGTTCCAGTCGCACAACTGGCCGCATTGGGGCAACGACGAGCTGAACGAATACCTCGTGAACACGGCGGCGATGTACAAGTTCATCACCGACCAGACGCTCATGTACTTGAACCAGGGGCTCACGTCCAACGAGATCGCTCACCTGATCCAACTGCCGCCCGCGCTCGAGCAAAGCTGGTATACGCGTCAGTACTACGGCACCGTCGCGCACAACGCGAAAGCCGTCTACCAGAAGTACATGGGCTGGTACGACGCGAACCCCGTGCACCTGAACGCGTTGCCGCCGCAGGAATTCGCCCAGAAGCTCTCGGCGTACCTCGGCGACGCGGATGCCGTGCTGGCGAAGGCCCAGGCCGACTTCGACGACGGCCAGTACCAATGGGTGGCCGAAGTGACGAACCTGCTCGTGTTCGCCGACCCGTCCAACCAGCCCGCCCGCCTGCTGTGCGCCGACGCGCTCGAACAGCTGGGCTACGCGGCCGAGTCGGGTCCGTGGCGCAACGCCTACCTCACCGCCGCATTGGAGCTGCGCAACGGCGTGGATGCCGATCCGCGATTCCGCGCCACTGGCAGCGCCGACATCCTACGCGCCATGACGCCGGACATGATGCTCGACTATGTTGGGGTGCTGTTGGACGCGAACGCGGCCGCCGATCTGAACCTCACCGTGAACCTCGCGTTCACCGACGAGGAGCCGTACCTGCTGATGGTGCGCAGCGGCGTGGTGCTGTACGAGCGCGGGACCCAGGCCGACGAAGCCGATGCCACGCTCACCCTGCCGCGGCTCGGCATGTTCGCTATTTTGAAGAATGACCAGGAGGCGCAAGCCGCGAACATTCGCATCGACGGCGATCAAGACGTCGTGGAAAAGCTCACGGAACACCTGGTCTCCTACGAGTTCTTCTTCAACGTCGTGGAGCCGTAGCTGACGGATGGGCGCGAAGCGGCATGCACGGCTGCAACGACCGCATGACCACCGAAGGCCGGGAAGGTCATTACCGCGCCGCCCCGGCACACCGAAGGGCCCGCAGCTCGCACCGAAGCCGCGGGCCCTTCTTCAAGGGAGGGGAAGGATCGTCGTCTATCGTCTAGAGGCCGGCCACCGTCTTGCCGGCGAGGCGGCCGAAGGTGATCGTGCGCCCGCACGCGACGCCGGGCAGCAGCTCGGGATAGTTGTTCGCGAAGAACCCGCCTGAGTCGTTCCCCGCCGCGTACAGGCCGGGAATGGGGTCGTGGTTTCCGTCGAGCACTTGCAAGTCGGTGTTCACGCGCAAGCCGTCGAGCGTGCACAGCAGCTGGCCGCCGATGGTGGCCGCGCGGAACGGGGGCGTGTCGAGCGGCAGCATGCGATAGCCCTCCTTACCGAAGTCCTCGTCGACGCCCTTCTCGCACAGCTCGTTGTAGCGCTCGACGCTTTCGACGAACGCCTTGGCGGGAATCTGCAGCTTCTCGGCCAGGCCTTCCAGCGTGTCGGACTCCACCACCACACCCGCCGGGATCAACGTCTCCTCCATCATGCCCGTTTCGGACTCCACGTTGAAAATCTGCACGTGGCCGCCCGTCGGGCTGGGGATGATGCGCGAGCACGCCAGCGTGTGGAACTGTTCCACCTGCTGCACCCAGTTCGCATCCCAAATCTCGCAGTACACGCCATCGCGCTCCAACGAGCCCGCTGCGTACATGAAATCGTACGGAACGCTCTCGTTGCAGAAGCGCTCGCCGTCCTTGTTCACCTTGAGGAAGGGCTGGCTGCCGATGTGCGTCATGATGCCCGGTTGCGTGTAGGCGCAACCGCCCTTCGCACCTGCCGGAACGCCGCCGCGGTCGAACACCATCACCGTCGGCTGCTCGTCCATGGCCGCACCCGCCCAGAGAGCCGCGCGGATGCCGTCTCCGTTGTTCGACTCGCCCGGCGCCTCGAGCGCGGTGCAGTGATCCACCGCCATCTTGTTCTTCGCCGTCATCATGTCGACGTTGCTGCAATATCCGCCCGTCGCGATGATCACGCCCTTCGACGCGTTGACGCGCACGTAGCCATCCTTCGACTCCGCGAGCACGCCGCTCACGCGCCCCGTTCCGCCGTCCTCGCGCTCCAGTTGCTTCATCGCCGTCGACACCCGCACGTCCACGCCCAGCTCTTCGACCTTCTTCGCCACGAAGTCGAGGCTCTTCAGCTTCTCGTCATCGTTCTGCACGTTGTGCTGCATCGCGAACGTCTTGTACGCGCCATGGTCTTCGGCGCCGACGTCCGTTTCCAGGAACACGTACGCACTCGGGTCCTGCTCGCGCACCACCGCGTCGAGCCAGTCGACCGTCTCGCCGGAATGATCGGCCCACAGGCGGATGAGCCGCTGATCGCAGCGATGAGACGCATAGAAGCACAGCTGCTCGATCACTTCGTGCTTGTCGATTTCGACGCCCTTCTCCTGCTGCATCGACGAGCCCAGCGCGCCGATCCACTCGCGGCAGTTGGCGCCCACCTGCGGCGTTTTCTCCAGCAGCACCACCCGCGCGCCCTCTTCGGCGGCCGCGGCGGCGGCGAACAACCCGGCGTTGCCCCCGCCGATCACCACGACGTCCGTCTCCACGGTTTCGACGATATCCGACGCGGCAACCTCTTCGGGCGCGCCCAGCCAATCGGCTCCGGCGTTCGATTCGGCCGCATCGGCGTCGGCCGCCTTCTGCTGCGGCGAGCACCCTGCAAGTCCCGCCGTCGCCACGCCCGCGGTTGCCAGCGCGCCTAAACCGAGAAAGCTCCGACGGCTCAATGTTCCCTTCGACTTCATACCCATCCTCCTTCTTTCACGACACACGCCCTCTTGCGAGGCCTTCGCCAACCAACGGAACCAGCATGAAGCCGTTCGCGCACGGGCACATCGCGGCTGCTGGGGGATTTCGCCCCGCGCAGGGCCCGTTCGCTATCCTAAAAAAGAGGGGAATTTACCCTCGCACCCCCTCTCACCGGGGGTTGGATATGGTACAAAGACATGAGTTGCAGAGGGGAGGGGGCAACGGCATATGGCAAGCGTCAGCACGTTCTTGAAGGACATGAGCGAGTGCATCGACGCGCGTCTTCTGGGCGCGTCGGCATCGTTCGGCTCGTACGCGCTCGGGCTGGGGGCGCTCGCTTCCGTCCCGTCGTCGTCGGGCGGGCTCGAAGACGCCGCGCGCTCGGCGCTGCCGCTTGCCGCGCTCGTCGGCCTCGCCCTCTGCTTCACAGCCAGCCGCCGGGACGCGAGCTTCCCCCGCCGCGGATGGCTGTGGGCGGCGAGCGCCGCGTTGGCCCTGTGCGCGCTCGCCCTGTTCCTTGTCGGCGACGCGCTGGTGGAAACGGCAGCGTCATGCGTCGCCTGGGCGGCGCTCCCCTTCTGCCTGACGGCGCTCGTCCGACGCTTCGGCGTGCTGCCGCTTCGCCGGCGGATCGCCATGAGCGCTGCGTCGGTTATCTGCGCCCTCGGGGGCCTGCTCGTGCTCGCGCTGCTTGCCGCTCCGGTCGCGTTCGCGGTCATGGCCGCCCTGCCCCTCGCCGCCACCGCCTGCCTGCCCGAGCCGTCCGAGCTTCCCGGCTGCGAGGATGCCGAACGACCCGACGCGGCGGTTGGCTCGCAGACCAATCCGGTTCGCTTCGCGCCGTCGTTCCTGGTCACCGCGCTCACCTACAGCGCGCTCGCATCGCTTTCGGCCGGTGTCGAGATGCCGGACGACAGCGCGCTCGGATTGCCCGCCCGCGCCGCCGCGCTCTCGATCGCAGGCATCGTGCTGCTGTCGCTGCACAAAGGACGCAAGGGGTTCGTGGAAGACTCCAACTCGGCGTACAAGCCCGTGCCGCCGCTCATGGCGCTCGGCCTGGTGCTGATCGCCTGGACGCCCGAGCCGTTTGCCCTGTGGGGAGCCGCTCTCGTCGCGGCCGGGTTCAGCGTGTTCTTCGTCTACTACTGGATTATCATCGGCAACCACATCCAGAAGTTCTCGTGGAACGCCGCGCAAGCGGCGGCTTGGGCGTGCGCACCGCTGTTCGCGGGCCTTGCCGCAGGGCGCCTGCTTTCCGGCGGCATCTTCGCCGTGACGGAAAGCCCGCTGCAAACCACGGCGGTGCTGGGCCTGTTCCTGCTCGCGCTCGTCCTGTGGGCGGTCGCGAAGGGCGACCTGTTCGCGAACGAACCAGGAGACGCCTCGAACGTTTTCAAACTTGAACCGCCGATGCCTGCCGCACTCGCCCACGAGGACGAGGCCGCGCTTGCAGCGTTCGCGCAGCGCTACGGCATCTCGAAGCGCGAGCAAGACGTGGTGCGCCTCCTGTCGAAGGGACGCAACGTCCCCTTCATCTGCGACGAGCTGTTCATCGCCAAGAGCACCGTCCAAACCCACATCAAGCACATCTACGCGAAGACCGGCGCCACGAACCGCCAAGAACTCCTCGACGTCATCGAAGCGGTCAGGTGATCGAGCGCCCACATTGTGGACGTTGTGCGAATCGGGAAACTGGTTCGATTACCCCCTTGCGCGGCGTTGTCGTTGGGGGTATGATTCTTATTGAGATTGATTCTCATTAAGAGGGCACAGACGAAAACGTAAGACGAGAAGGAGATTTGCTCATGAAGGTACGTTCCGAGATCCCCACCGCTGACAATTCCACGAACATGGACGGCTTCGGCACCTGCGAAGTCGGCACCACGCTCGACAACCTGAAGGCCGCCATCGGTGGCGAGACCGGCGCCTCTGCCAAGTACGCCGCGTTCGCCAAGGCCGCCAAGGAGCAGGGCTACGACCAGATCGCTCGCCTGTTCGAGGCCACTTCGGCCGCCGAGCAGATCCACATCGGCCTCGAGTACGCGCTCGTCGCCGAGATGGAGCCGGGCTTCGAGAAGCCGGCCGCCCCTGAGGCCGAGGGCGTGCAGACCGACCTGAACCTCATCATGGGCGCTCAGGGCGAGATCTTCGAGACCTCCGACATGTACCCGGCGTTCATCAAGAAGGCGCAGGAAGAGGGCAACACCAAGGCCGTGCAGGTGTTCACCCGCGCCAAGCTGGCCGAGTCCGTGCACGCCGAGCGCTACCTGGCGGCGTACAACGACATCGACGCTCCCGACGACGATGCGTTCTACCTGTGCCCCATCTGCGGTTACATCCACAAGGGCGAGAACTTCGAGAAGTGCCCCATCTGCTTCTGCCCGAAGACCTCCTTCAAGGCGTTCTAAGCCCCGTTTTTCCATCTGCCAAGCGAAACGGCCGCCCCTCGGGTGGCCGTTTCCATATCTGGGGCACGATGCGCTTCTCACGATGCGCCGATAAAGCCTCAGCCCGCCCCGCCGCCGCTCTTCCCGATGTTTCACGTGAAACATTTGTACTGGTTGCCCGTTCGACGCACAATCCCCGGTTTTGACCCGCCTCCAACGGACTCTGCGCCCGTTCGTCACCCGCAGTGCATCCGCACGCTGTCGAAATGGCAAAAAGCAACCGGATTCGGATGTTTTCGGGCTGCCTTAGCGGGGCCGGGTGCTTCCAGCAGCACGGAGCTCGTCGTGAACAGGCATTATGCGGGACAAGACCTCCAGATGCGGCTGTGGCCCGGCCGAAAACACCCGAATCCGGTTGTTTTTTGCCATCGGCGCCCCGTTCGGAAGCACGAGGGGCAGGGCTCGCGAGGCGGGTGCGACCCGTCGGGCAGTTGCGCCCTGATCGTGAAGTTAGTGCATTTGTACTAGCCATCCGCTCGACGCATGGCTCCCGACAACTCCCTGATCGCCCCCATTCGGTGCAGTTTTCACTCGAATGTTGCATATTCGCAGCGCGCGGAGGATCGCAAGGCGACAAGGTGAGAAACGACCTGGGAAAACACGCGTCATCGGGAAGGCACGGGAGCGGCAGGAGGTCGAATCCGCAACATTTGGGCGAAAACCGCACGCGAGAGACCGCCTCCGACTCCGCCCGCCGTTCCCTCCCGAATGTTTCACGTGAAACATTCGTTCGTGCGATACCCGGGGACGGGTTGCGCTATCATGGGGGTTCACACGAAAGAAGGCTCACATGGAACAGGAACCCATCTCCCTCACGATTGACGGCATCCTCGCGCACAACCACTCGTTCGTCGAGCGTCGCGAGTTCGAGCGCTACGCCACCGACAAGTACCCCGACAAGAAGCTGGCCATCGTGTCGTGCATGGACACGCGCCTCACCGCGCTGCTGCTGGCTGCGCTCGGGCTGAAGAACGGCGACGCGAAAATCATCAAGGTGGCCGGCGCCGAAGTGGCGCACCCCTTCGGCAGCGTCATGCGCTCACTGTTGATCGCTGTGTGCGAGCTGGGCGTGGAAGACATCATGATCGTGGCCCACACGAACTGCGGCGCACAGCACATGAGCGGCAAGGAAATGGTGGCGAATATGGAGCGGCTCGGCGTGTCGGCCGAGCGCATCGAGTTCGCGCGGCATTGCGGCATCGACTTCGACAAATGGCTGGCCGGCTTCGGCGACACCGAGGAGGCCGTGCGCAAGAGCGTCGACATGGTGACGAACCACCCCGTCATGCCGCCTCACGTGCGCGTGGCCGGCTTCATCATGGACTCCGACACCGGCGAGCTCACCCAGGTGGATTGCTAGGCGCGAGGCGCCAGGCGACAATGCGCACGCTGACGCGTAGTTCACTACCCCTTCGGAACCTTCGGCGTCTTCAGGGAATCGGTCATGTTGTTGAGGGCGGCGTCGCTGAAGCCCTCGCTGTAGGCGCTCGGGATGACCACGGTGCCGCCCGATCCCTTCACGCTCTCGTACAAGAGGTGCATCGTGCGCAGACGCAGGGCCACCTCGTTCTCCTCGTACACGTGCGCCGCGTCCACGAGCATGGCCGAGATGTCCTTCTCCACCTCGGCCAGCACCATGCGCGCGTTCTTCTCGCGCTCGGCCTGGGCCTCGGTGGACATGACTTCCTGCAGCTCCTGGGGAATCACGATGTCGCGGATCTCCACCGACAGCACGGTGACGCCCCACAGCGACGTGCGCTCCTCGATAACTTCCTGCAGCTCCTGGTCCAGCTGGTTGCGGCGGATGGCCACCTCCGACACGCTCGCGCGGCCGATGGCGTCGCGCAGCGCAGTCTGCGCCACGAGCGACACGGAGTTGTAGTAGTTCTCCACCTCGAGGCAGGCCTTCTCGGCGTCCCACACCATCCAGAACAGCACGGCGTCCACGTTGATGGGAACGAGGTCGCTCGTCAGCGTCTCCTCGGCGCCGAACCCGGTGACCATGATGCGCTGGTCGGCCTTGAGGGCGGTCTGCTCGATGAAGGGGATGGTGAAGTACAGGCCGGGGCCCTTCGAGCGGCTGAACTTGCCGAACCGCAGCACGACCACGCGCTCCCACTGCATGGCGATGTGGATGGACATCTCGGCCAGGCACGCCAGCGCGAAGCCGACGAGCACCACCCATACGGTGAACGCGCCGGCGATCAGGTAGCCCGCGGCGATGGCCAGCACGAGCGCCACCACGAACACGAACGCCGAGAACATGAGCGAGCCGTTCTGCGACGTGCGTCGGTCGGTGCGCGAGTTGTACTTCTCGATGGAGAACGGCTTGGCGGCCGGCGCGTCAGTTTGATTCTTTCCTTTGCGATTTTTCATACAAGCCCCGTCTCATGCTCGCGCCGCCTTCCACGTCCTGCTGGACGCGATGGGCGACGTCGATCATCCTCAACATGATTTCATCAAGCGTCATGCCCAAAGCGAGGCACCGCCTGATGCTCTCCTCGATTTCCGTATCGGCGATGGACTGCACGTCGTCGGCAGCCAGGTTCCCGATATCACGGACGAACACACCGCGCCCTCGAACCGACTCCACGTATCCGTCGTGCTCGAGGTTGATGTACACCTTGCTCACGGTGTTGTAGTTGATGGCGGCTTCGGCGGCGAGCGTGCGGACGCTGGGCAGCTGGTCCCCGGGCTGGTAGTGGCCGGTCTTGATCAAGTAGACGAACCGGTTGCGCAGCTGCACCCACACGGGCAGCCCCGACGACTCGTCTATCTCGAATAATGCCATGCCACTTCCCTACTCCGTCTACAGGGGACCATCCGTCCCGCATTGTACAAGATAACCAGCTTGCTCAGCGGCGGCAACCGCGCATCTTCAATGCATCCCCGACCAAACAACGCAGAACCGCAGCAGCAGCCCGCCCGCGATGCACAGCGCATCCACCGGCAACAGCCGCACCAGACGACTCGTCGCCGCCACATACGCCTCGCTCGCCAACGGGACGAGCAGGCCCAAGCCCATCAGCCCCACGACGAACCATGGGCCCAGCCCCTCCGGATCGAACAGCACCGCCAACGACGCGTGGGCGAACGGATCGAGGTACGCCAACCCCACGAACGCGGCGAGCGCCGTCACCTCGAGCGCCAGCACGACAAGGTGCGCACTATGGAGCCGAAGCAGCCGATCGTCGAGCAGCCGCACGTCCCGCCCGAACGCGCTCAGCACGAACACTGACGAAAGGCCTGCCGACAGCGACGACAACACGAACAGCACCGGCACCGCCACGTTGAACCACAGCGCAACGGCCTCGATGCTGCCCACGTACACGCCCGTGTACCCCATCATGAGCAACGACGCCGCCGCGCACACCGCTTCGCCCGTTTTGCGCGCGGGCGCATGGACGAATGGGATGTACAGCACGTTCACGGCCAACAAAAACCCCGCCACTAGAAGGTTCGCCAGCAACGTGAACGAACCGAACGACAGGATAGAAAGCGTCGGTCGAGTGAACAGCATGAACACCCGCTCGGGACGCCCAAGATCGAGTAACAGGCACAGCGCTGCTAGACACAGAACGACGAAGCCGGCGCCGAAGCACCGGGCTTTGAGATCGTCGAACGCTTTCGTTTGAGCCTGCGAGCGCCGCACGCTTCGATGGAATGCGAGCGACCAGATTGCCGTCACGAACATGATGCCCGCCCCGCATCCCCCAAGGAACAGGTAGAGCACCACCAAAGTCCCGAACACTTCAACTCCTCTCCCCCGAAGTCGTTCAGTCCATGATAGGGCCTCGCCCTCCCTCTGGCTAGCCGCCCATGCGCTTGAACACCTGCCCATCCTCGTCGAATGCAACGTCGAATCGCCGAGCATAGCATGCACACAGGCCGAATACGAAGTCGCCCGCGCCTCGGAAGTAGTTGGATGCCGCGCGCTCGTTCACGCTGTAACGCCAGGCCGCAAGCCAAGGTAGTACATGCTCGACGAGAAACGCCTCCTGATCGTGCGCAAGCTCAGCCGCACGCCGCTCGTCGTTCTCGGCACGCGCCTCGGCCTCAAGCCCTATCAGATGCCCGACGAACCCCAGCATGAGGCCCAGATGATCGTCGGGCTCCGCGTGAAGGCGCTCGATCTTCAAACCATAGCGCTGGTACCACGCACGAACCTCAAGCGTGTGCTTGCTGAACAGCTGGCTGTTCGGATCGACGTAGAACGATTCCCAACTGGGAGCGTCGGGCGTTCCAGCACCCACGAACAACCGGAACCATTCGCGCTTGAGAGCAGCCAGGCGCTCCTCGTCGAACGGTTCGTCGCACCAGGCATCCATTGCCGTCAAGCCCGCGCGCACGTGGGCATCGTCCATGCCGAATGGAGCCTCCGCGAACATGCGCTGCTCCACCTGACCGGCCACTTCGGCATCGTCCGGCTCGCAATACAGCAGACGCGAGGCGGCAGCGAAGCACGCTTCCACGCACGCAAGCGTTTCCTGGTCGTACGGGATACTCATTGATGCCTCCTTTGGTACTGCCGTCTCATATGGCACATTCATTCATCGTTTCGGTCGAACGAGCCTATTCTGGCACGAATTTGCGGTTTGGGTACAAAGAACAGCTGCGAGACCGAAGTTCGGGAAGAGCGACCTGGCCTTTTTCGAACATCAAGCCGAAACCGCATGTTCTGAAGGAGTTTTTTGCGCCCAAACCGAAAATTCGTGCCAAGTTCTGCGATCGAAACCCTCTTGAGAGCTTCATCCCGCTGTTCGAGACGTCTCCCAGCCCGAACAGCCGGGCGACCGCCGCAACGGTCGCCCGGCACCAAAGCCGCTAGATCTCTTCTTCCAGGTTCACGAGCGCGCCTGTTCCGCTGCCCGTCTTCTGGGCGTTGCGGTGCGGGTTCATGATGAGGTTCGGATGCGTCGTGTCCTTCGGCAGGGGCTCCACTTCCACGTCGCCCTCCCCGTACTTCGCGATCATGTCCTCGCGCGTGCCGAAATCGAGTGCGCGCATGGGACAGCCGGTGACGCAGATAGGCTTGCCGTCCCCTTCAACCTCGGCTTTGCACATATCGCACTTCATCATGTAGCCCTCTTCTTCGCCGTACGTCGGGGCGTCGTAGGGGCATACGGTCTGGCAGGTCTTGCAGCCGATGCACACCTCGTGATCGGTCCACACGATGCCGGTTTCCTCGTCCTTCTGCATGGCGCCCGTCGGGCAGTTCGCCACGCACGCCGGATCGACGCAGTGGTTGCAGGCCATGGAGACGAAGTAGCCGAACACGCCGTTGGGCACGTAGCTGCCCGCCTCGTTCTGCTCCCACGTGCCGCCCTGGTAGTTCAACACCTTGCGGTACAGATTGTTTACCGGAAGCTTGTAGGTTTCCTTGCAAGCGACTTGGCATGTTTTGCAGCCGGAGCACTTGTTGGAATCAAAGTAGAATGCGTACTGAGCCATGATGCACCTCCCTTATTCCACGCCGACCGGCATGACGATGGGCCGATTCTTGTCGGGATCGAGCTTGATGTCGCCCGTATACTTCTCCACCTGCACGAGCGTGCCGGTCCACGATTGGGACGCTTCGCCGGAAGACTTCGGCGCCTGCAGGATGTTGGGGTCGCCCCCGATATCGATGCCCGTCGCCTCGTCGATCTGGATCCACGCGCCGTCCTGCAGCGCCACCGAACCGGGAACGAGCGTCGGAAGCACCTTCGCAGGACGGAGCACCTGGCCATGAGGGCTGGTCATAAGCACGAGATCGCCGTTCTTGATGCCGCGCTCGGCGGCGTCCACCTCGCTCATGAAGCATTCCTGCGGGAACGCCTCGCGCAGCGATGTGACGTTGTCGTTCACCGTGTGGGCGCGGCGCAACGAATGAGGCGTCCACAACAGCAGCGGGTATTCGTCGGTTTGGGTGCCCTGACCTTGTTCGGGATCCCCGATCTGCCATTTCGCGATCGGCGAGATCGTGGAGAAGCCAACCGAGTTGACGTAGCCTGACAGCATCGGGCAGTAAATCTCGAACTTGCCCGTGGATGTGGCCAGGGGATTCGCCGCTGGATCGGCGTAAAATGCCTTATACGGGATGTTCGTCAGCTTGTCGCCGAAAGAGCGCTTGGCCTTGTAAAGCCCCTTCTCCTTGAGCTCGGCCACCGTCATGATGCCTTCTTGCGGGGCTCCCTCAACGCCAAGTTCGTCGATGTCCTCCTGCGTGATGGTCAACAGCGGGGCGTATTGCATGGTGTCGTGGTCGGTCATGTACATGGCGCCGGCAAGCGATGTGTACGTGCGCTCGGCATCGGTCATGGTGTTCACGGCCGCAGGGTCTACATTCAATCGCTTCGCAAGCTCTTCCGCCACGTACGACTCGGGCTTCGACTCGAACAGCGGTTCCATGATGCGATCGGCCCAGTACACCGTCTCGGAGTTGTTCGTCCAAGCGAGGTTGCCCTTCTCCCACCACGTGGCAATCGGCAGCACGATGTCGCAATACTGACGCGACGGATCGAAGAACGGGTTCGCGCCCCACACGAAGTCCATTTTCCGAAACACCTCGATGGCCGCATTGGCGTTCGGCAGCGAGTTCAGCGAATTCTGATAACCACCGGAATAGATCACATGAATGTCAATCGGCTTCTTGCCGCCGGGCCATATGTCGCGACCGTATTCACCGTTCAAGATGGAAACCCAGCACTCGGTGTGATCGATCTTCTCCCATGACGCAGGGTCTTCGATCTTCGACCAGTCGGGAGTCGACATGACGGAAGGAGGCGTCAGCGGGTTCGCTGGATTCTTCTTCGCGCCGTTCGACGAATCGCCTGCCGACACGAACGGAGCACCCGACATGCCTTCGTGCAAACCGACCCAGCTGGCGTAGTTGCCCGGCGTGCCGAGGCCGCCGTGCATCATGGCGAGCGTGTAGAATGCCTGCGCGAACATCTCACCCGCAGGTATTTTCGTCGTGGATTGGCCGGCGAAGAAGTCCACCTTCTCGGCTGCGTGGATCTCCTCGGCCAGACGGCGAATCGTATCGGCTGGAACGCCGCAGATGGCCTCCGCCCACTCGGGCGTCTTGGGCTCGTTGTCGTACGTGCCCAGCACGTAGTCCTTGAAGTTGTCCTCGGCCGGAGCCCCCTCGGGCATATGCTCGGCGTCGAATCCCACGCAGTACGTGTCGAGGAATTCCTGATCGTACAGGCCGTTCTCGATCTGATGGTACATCATGCCGATGCACAACGCCGTATCGGTGCCAGGACGCACGGCAACCCACTCGTCCGCAACCGCCTGTACCGTCTGGTTCAACCACGGATCGACGATGATGACCTTGCCACCCTGTTCGCGCGCGTAGTCGAGCTGATATGCGGTGTTTCCGCCCTTGTTGGCCATCCAGTTATTGCCGAAATGGAAGTGCAGATCGCTCTCGGCGACGGACAATGCGTCGGGAGCGTTGAGCATGCCGCCGGTCATGAACAGTTCGGGAAGCGGCCACGAACCGAGCGAAACGGTGCCCATGTCGTGGTGCACGGCTCCGCCCAAGCTGTTGAGCAGGCAGATGACCGGATCGAAGTACGTGTCGCCGATGTCGTCGTAGGCGGCGGCGAGAATCGATCGGTTGCCATACGTATCGTACGCCTTCTTCATCTCGGCGGCGATGTAATCGAGCGCGTCGTCCCAGCTGATACGCTCCCACTCGTCCTTGCCACGCATCTCGCCGTTGGGATTCTCAGGACTCCAGCCCTTGCGCTTCATGGGGTACTTGATGCGCGCCGGCGACGTGATGTTGCTGATCTGCGCGCGTCCACGCGGACAGGCGCGGCGCTGGGGCACCTCGATCGAATCCTCATCTTGCTCGTCAGTTCGTATTTTGAGCGGCACACCGTCCTCTACGTACACCTTGAGCAAGCAACGCGAAGAACCGCAGCTGCAATTGTTCATGCAGGCTCCGGTTTTCCACTCGCCCTTCCCCTCTGCAGCGGGAGCGGCTCCCCCTTCATCGGAACCCGCGTCTCCCGCAGGTGCGCAGCCCGTGAATCCGACCAATGCCGCAGCGCCTGCAGTAGCCGATCCCCATTTGACGAAACTGCGTCGTGTCAGCGAATTGCCCATTTTTGACCCCCTCTTCATCGCGTCCGGGAAACAAAGCCCGTATACGGAATGTCCCCCCGACAATTCCAATCACGACCGTCCTTGAGCTCATACCGTCATACTTTCATATGATGCTCATTGCGGCCATAGTATCACCATAAACTATGACAGTCAACGAAGAATAGCACGTAGTATGTCCCTAAGTTGAGGACAATTGCCCAGGAAAACGACCTGGTGGTTCAACAGTAGCTGCCATATTGCTATTCAAGCTATACTATGATAGTATGACAGAATCGTGACCAACAAAGGGGGTTGGTATGAGGTTCTTGATCGCATTGGCGTGCTGCATCGTTCTTGTTGTTCCACTTGCGAAGCCGTTGAAGCGCTACCCTGTCCCATTCTACCTCGCGGCGCTTGCGCTTGTGGGCCTGTACTGGTTCGGGACGAGCGCGAACGCGACGGGCGGCCTGTGGCCGCACTTCATGCCGCTCATGCAGCGATGCGCACTTGCATTCGCGCTGTTCACGGTCGTGATGTTCGTGGGCGTGTTCGACGAGGGGTCGCCCCTGCGGGCGCGGCTCATGCCCATCCGACGGCAGCTGTCCATCCTGGGATGCGTGTTCGCGCTTGGGCACCTGGCATTCTACGGCGTCTCCTACGTGCCGCGGCTGGGCTCGGCGTTCGCCGGGAACCTCGGGTTCTCGCTGGCTCTCGCAGGGCCGCTGACAGCTCTCATGGCCGTCTTGCTGGTCACCTCGTTCCAGGCGGTGAAGCGGCGGATGAGCGCCGCGCGCTGGAAGAGCGTGCAGCGCCTGGCATACCCGTTCTACCTGCTCACGTACGTGCATCTCGCGTTGCTGCTGGGTCCGTCCGCGCTCGCCGGACGCGACACGGCCGCCATCAGCCTGGCGGTGTACTCCGTTACGATAGGCGTCTACGCTGTGCTGCGCATGCGGCGCGCCCTCCTGCGCCACCACGCGCCCGACCCGCATGCCGCGACGGTCGGCTGACGCGCCTTCGACGTTCCCTCCCTCCCCTGAACGGGCGGCTCGCACGAGCCGCCCGTTCGCATCAGCAGCCGCAACGCCCGATGTTTCGTGCGAAACACCTGTTCTTGTGCCTCTTATGCCGTACGCGCGCTCGGTAACCTGCTTGTCAGGCCCACTTGCGAGTGACGCCGCGGGCGTCGGCGAGAGCCTCGTCGCCCCACTGAGCGAAAAGGTTGTCGTGATAGGTGTCGGGACGGTAGGTTTTGGCCTGGCCGTAGCCGTCGATCACTTGGATGGCGTTCAGCATGTCGCGCGCGATGACGGCAGGATCGTCCGCCTCCGCGGCGCTGGCGGGCAGGGCGCGCCACACGTAGGCGAGCGGACGGTCGTACTGGTCGGTGACGCTCGTGTCGTACTGCAACCACAGCGTGTCGCCTTCGCCCACAAGCTCTTTCATGTGGTCGGATGCCAGCACGCCCTCCTCGCAGTTGCGCTCCTCCTGAGGTGCCACGCTCTCGGGGGTGTCTATTCCGATCAAACGCACCGACACGTGGTCGCCGTTCTCGGTCGCAACGGCGAGCGTGTCGCCGTCCACCACGTGGCGCACCGTCACGCGTTCGAACGAGGCGGGATCGAGGTGCGCGCGCTGCGTCTCCGTCCCGCGCGACGCATCCCGATCGGCGGCGCGGTACGCCGCGTCGCTCACGCCTGCGGACGCTGCGCCCGAAATCGACGTCGCAGCCGCCTGCTGCGACGAGCTCGGCGACGGAGCATCGGCTATGACGGCATTGATCCACGACGCGCCCAGCAGCACGACAAGCGTGATGACGGCAGCGGCCCGCCGGGACCGTTTCGGATGTTTCACGTGAAACATTTGTTCCCGTTCCACCGTCACGAGAGCCCCTCGCCCACTTCGAACAGCGTCTGGCCGTCGAGCGACGCGATGCGCACGCCCAGCACGCGACCATCCTCCACCACCATGCGTCCCGTGCACTTCGGGAACCCGCCGCGCGGACGGAACGGCGCGCCGGGGCAGACGACGTACGACGCCGGGCGCGCCTCGGGCCCGTACACCAGCTCGGGAACATGCGTGTGCCCGTGGACGCACACCTGCGGGATAGGATCGCCCGCTGCCAGGCCCGCGCAGCCGTTGAACCCGATCTGCACGTCGCGCGGATAGTGCGCCACGAGGAAGCGCACGCCGTCGATGACGGGGTGCGCGAAGCGGCACACCCGTGCGCCGTACTCGTCGAAGTCGTCGTTGCCGAGCACCACCGTGGTCGGCGCCAGCGCCTTGAGCGCATGGAGGATCTCAGGGCCGCCGATGTCGCCCGCATGGATGATGTGGTCAACGTCGGCCATGGCCGCAAGCGCCTCATCGGGCAACCGTCCGTGCGTGTCGGATATAAGACCGATAACGGTCATGCCGCTCCTTCCCTCGCTGCAAACCGAGCAAGCACTCAGTATAGGCCAAGGAACCGTGCCTTTCGCAACCCGTAAAACCTTCGTTGAGCCTTCAAAAATGACGAACTCGTTACGAATTAGCACTCTCGGTTGTCGAGTGCTAATTCTCATCTTAGAATGGGGGCATACCAAGCGAGGCGGCGTGCCGGCGCAGCCGGAACCACCGCCCACCACGTAAGACGAAAGACGACACGAGGAGTTGATGAACATGGCTATGATGGTACCGATGCGAAGGAACCGCAACCTGTTGAGCGAGCTGATGACCGACCCGTTCGACGCGTTCTTCGATGCGGCAACCGCTCCGATGCAGGCGATGCAGAAGATGTCCCCCACGCTCATGCGCACCGACATCAAGGAAACGGACGCGGGATACGAGCTGACTATCGACCTGCCCGGCTTCAAGAAGGACGACGTGCAGGCCGAGCTCAAGGACGGCTACCTCACCATCACCGCCCAGACGCAGTCCGAGTCCGAGGACAAGGACGAGAAGGGCACGTACGTCCGCAAGGAGCGCTTCAGCGGGAAGTGCAGCCGCACGTTCTTCGTGGGCGACGACATCGAGGAAGACGACATCAAGGCGAAGTTCGAGGACGGCGTGTTGAACATCGCCGTTCCGAAGAAGCAGGAGCAGCCGAAGCTCGAGGAGAAGAAGACCATCTCCATCGAAGGCTAGGCATTCGAACAGCGAGGCATCCCCGCCGCGTACTGGGGCGCGGCGGGGCGGGAAAGGCGACCGCGAGGTCGTCTTTCTTTGTGAGCTGATCGCGTACGGCCGACGCGATGCAGGAACCCGTACGGATGTTTCACGTGAAACATCCGGCTCGAGGTGCGTGGTATCATGAGGAGAACCCGATTGGAGGATCCATGGACGAAACCGTACGCGACATCGAGACGTTCCGCAGCTGGGTGGCCGACACGCCGCCGGGCAGCATGGTGTTCTTCGGCGGCGCGGGCGTGTCCACCGAGAGCGGCATCCCCGACTTCCGCAGCCCGGACGGCCTGTACGCGCAGAAGTACCCCTACCCGCCCGAGCAGATGACCAGCCGCAGCTTCTTCGACGAGAACCCTGGCGCGTTCTTCGATTTCTACTGCGACCGCATGCTGGCGCTCGACGCCCAGCCGAACCGCGCGCATCGCAAGCTGGCCGAACTCGAGCAGGCGGGCACGCTGGCCTCCGTGGTGACGCAGAACATCGACGGCCTTCATCAGAAGGCGGGCAGCGCGCGCGTGTTCGAGCTGCACGGCAGCGTCCTGCGCAATTTCTGCATGCAGTGCGGCGCGCCCTATCCCGTGGACGACCTGCTGGCCCTTCGCACGCAAAGCGCCGACGGCATCCCGCGATGTCCCGTCTGCGACGGGATCGTCAAGCCCGACGTCGTCCTGTACGAGGAGCCTCTCGACGAACGCACGATGCACGGCGCCGTCGACGCTATCGCGCTGGCCGATCTGCTGGTCGTGGCAGGCACCTCCCTGGCCGTGTACCCGGCCGCGGGGCTCATCGACTTCTTCACCGGCAGCCGGCTCGTCATCGTCAACCGCACCCCCACCCCGCGCGACCGCCAAGCCGACCTCTGCATCGCCGCGAACGTCGGCGAGGTGTTCGACTTCTAGACCGCGCACGACCGCCTTCGAGAACAGGAGCCTGACCCCATGCCCAAACCCGCTTCCGCCATCCCCCAGCTCTCCGACATCCGCCAAGTATCCGACGGCTGGATCAAGAAGTACGTCCTGACGTACGCGATGCCCGACGGCTCCACATACGAGTACGAAAGCGCCTCGCGCAAGAACCTCGACGCGTACCGCGCCGAGCTCGACGCCAACGCGGCCGGCGAAGCGTCGCCCGCCGATGCCGTATGCATCGTCGGGCAAACTGCAACCGACGAGCTGCTGCTCATCCGCGAGTTTCGCTACCCCCTGAACAGCTGGTGCATCGCGTTCCCGGCCGGCCTCATGGAACCCGGCGAGGATCTGGCAACGTGCGTGGACCGCGAGCTGCGCGAGGAGACGGGTTACGCTCTACGCGCCGACGCGGGCGAAGCGGCGGCGCTCCAACCGTTGCCGCAGGCCGGCTACTCGTCGACCGGCCTCACCGACGAGACCGTGCACGTCGTGTTCGCCCAGGTGGAAAAGGTGGCCGACGCGCAACCGGAACCGGCGGAGCTCATCGAGCCGTTCCTGCTGCCCATCGCCGACGTCCCCCGCTTCCTCGCGGAAAACGAAACCCCCATCGGCACCCGCGCCCAGCTCGTCCTCGAAGCCTTCGCCCGCCACCACTAGCCGGCGGTGATGCTCTCGGCTTCGTCGTCCAGTCGAAGAAGAAGCTCCGCTTGGGAATGTACGCCCAGCTTGCTGTAGAGGTTGCGCATATGCGTCTTCACCGTCGACTGGCTCACCACCAGCTTCTCGGCAATGTAGGGAGCGCGGTAGTTCTGCGCCAGCAACACGAGGATCTCGCGCTCGCGCGGGGTCAAATCGAAGCGCGCGGCAACGGCGGCGCAGCGCTCCTCAAGACCCGCGCGGGCCGCCTCGACCGCGGCCACCTCGCTCGCCTCGCGCCTCGCCGCCTGTCGCTGCATGATCAAGAACGACAGCGCCACCCCTCCCGCGAACGTCGCCAGCACGACCACTACCGTCAAACTTGCGTACAGCGGGGCGGGCACGGCTGCGTGCAACCCCGCGAACAGGGCACGGATGGCGATCATGAAGGCGAACGAGAACAGCAGGGGCGTTGACGCATTCCCTTTGCGCACCCTCTCTGAGAATAAGAACGGCGTCATCATGATGTAGAACAGCGTCACCTTGTACGTGGAATCCACGATGAGCATGTGCAGGAACCATAAGTCGCCCGACGCCTGCGCCGTGTAGAACGACACGAACGTCACGGGAAGCACGAACAGCTCGTACACCAGGATGAAGCTGCGGTTCCATACGCGCTTGACGACGAGCAGCATGATGAGTCCGGCAGCGACGATGCCGCACCCGATAGCCATTTGGATCAGCGCCGCCATCGCCGCGTCGCCCTGCAGCCCCATCCACGTCGACTGCGACGAGACCATGGGGCCGCGACACACGAGGGGCAGCGCGATCAAGCTGACCGCGACGGCTCGATCCTTGAACGTCGAGCAGGCGAAACGAGGAAGCGGACGGTCGAGCTCGTCGCCCGCCCGGCGCTCGCCACCCTGAGGTTTTGGCCCGTACAGCACGAACAGCCCTCCGGCAACCACGGGCAGCGCGCCCAGCAGCACGCGCGCGATCTCTCCCGAGAACAGCGCGAGGCCCATGGTCAGCAGCCCGGACAACAGGCACGCGGCGGCGAACGCACAGGCGGCGCGGCGCGCGCCCAGCGAAATGAGGCGCTCGCCCCACAGGACCAGCAGCAAACCCGTTCCCACGCGATACAGTACGAGCGTCGCCAGCGCCAAACCGTCATCCACCAGCGAAGCATACAGAAGAAGCCACGTGGAAGCCACCGACAGCAGGGCGACCGCGCCACGCACCGAGCGGCGATCGCTCACGCGCCACGCGGGGCGCAGGCGATACAGAGCGACGATCGCCAGCATCACCGCAGCCTCGACGGCGTACGGAACCGGCGCGAACATGGAAAAGCTCACGAAGCGAGCAACGGGCATGCGCTGGATCTCAAGCGCCATGAGCGCGCACGCCAACCCGACGACCGCGCAGCCGATGCCGGGCGTTCGCGAGAAGAACAAACGAACCGATCCCATGAAACCCCTCCTCCCACGATACGTTTATATCAGAAAACCAGGATGAGATGATCCGCCGCCTGCAACTTCATACCGTTTGTAGGAGGAAATTCCCCCTCTCGCTTGGTAGGTTCGAACAAGCTTGGATGCCGGGCCGCGAACCGCCCTCCCTCCCATGCGGCTCAAGGTCCGCATCCAGGCATGCACGCATCAAGGAAAGGAGAGGGAGCTATGGAACTGAATCGTCGAGATTTTCTGAAAGGGGCGCTTGCCACCGGCATCGTCGCCACGGGGGCAGGGCTCGCAGGCTGTTCGCCGGCCGCGCCGGAAGCGAACGGCGGCGAGACCGCATCGACCTACCCCGCAGGGCTTCAAGCGAGCGACTTCGAGGAGTCGCCCGTCGTCGTCGAGCCCATCACCGACATCGCCGAGGAGAAGACGTTCGACGTCGTGGTCGTCGGCGCCGGCACGGGCGGCGTCCCCGCTGCGCTGAGCGCGCTTGAAGAAGGCGCGACCGTCGCCGTGCTGCAGAAGGAGTCGAAGCCCATCGCCCAGGGCGGCACCTGCTCGGGCGTGCTGCTCGACCAAAGCGACGAGCAGGGCGTGATGAACTACCTGCAAGGATACCTCGAGGATTGCCGTTGGCGCGCCGACCGCAAGCTGGCCGAAACGTACTGCAGGTACTCGGGCGAGGCCATCCGCTGGACGCAGGTGCGCACGGCCGAAGCGGGCTTTCCGCCCTACACGGTGCGCCCCACGGCCGTGACCGAATACGAGGACGGCTCGAAGTGCGCGCGTCGCAGCATCATGTTCGGACCGAAGCCGTACAACAACGGCACGATGGTGGAGCATTTGGCCGAGCTGGCCGCAAGCAAGGGCGTGGAATTCTTCTATTCGACGCCAGGCGTGCAGCTGGTCACCGACGACTCCGGAACCGTCACGGGCGTGATCGGCAAAAGCGGCAGCTCGTACATCAAGTTCAACGCGACGAAGGGCGTCATCCTCTCCACCGGCGACTACCAGAACAACCAGAGCCTCGTGGAGCGCTACTGCCCCGACGTGAAGGAGTTCGACCGCAAGCAGAGCAACAAGACCGGCGACGGCATCCTCATGTCCATGGCCGTAGGCGCCGGGTTCGTGCCCGTGGGCCACTCCCACATGATGCACGATTTCGACTCCGGCCCCATGTTCGACGAGCCGTTCCTGTTCGTGAACGAGAACGGCGAGCGGTTCATGAACGAGGACTGCGTGTTCGAGGAAGTGAACTGCGTACTGCGCAACCAGCCGAAACCTGGCTGGTACTCGCAGATCTTCGACGACGACTACGTGGAGCAGGTCACAGAATGGGGCGGCAAGCCCACCGACAAGGAAAAGATCCAGGTGTACATGCCCGACGTCGAGATGGATCGCTCGGCCGAAAGCGGCGCGAACGTCATCGAAAGCCTCATCGGCACGTATCGCTGCGACACCCTCGACGAGCTTGCCGCGAAGCTGGAAATCCCCGCCGACGCGCTCAAGAAGTCCGTCGCGCGTTACAACGAGCTGGTCGAAGCCGGGTTCGACGAGGACTTCGGCAAGCAGGCGAAGTACCTCAAGAAGATCGAGAAGGCGCCGTTCTGGGGCATCCATAAGCATGTGCGCGTATCCGCGCTGTGCGCCGGCGTCACCGTGAACGAGAACTACCAGGCGCTGCGCACCGACGGAGAAGTCATCCCGAACCTTTGGGTGACCGGTTTCAGCGCCGGCCAGCTGTGCGGCAGCCCCGATTGGTCGATGTACCAGGGCGGCATGTCGGCCGGGCATTGCATCATGACGGGACGCATCTGCGGCATACAGGCAGCCACCGGCGGCAAGCTGGAATCCAAGAGCCCCGTCACGGAAGCCGACGTGGAAGCGCTGGCGTAACCGGGCATCGAAGCGTCGCGGCGGCCGTCGAGGCCGCCGCGGGTCAGGCTAGCGGTTGGTCACCTCGACCTGCAAACCCTCCATCACGTCGAGGGCCTTCTCATGCAGGGCGGGGTCGAACGACGCGGTGCAGGCGGCATCCACGATGATGGGCACCTCGGGGCAGGCCGCCTGCGCGAGCACGGCGTTCGAGATCACGCAGATGTTGGACACGAGGCCTACCAGCTCGATGCTCTCGAACGGCGGCTTGTCCAGCTCGGCGGCGGCTCGCTGCGCCACGCGCAGCCACTCGAACAGGTCGGCCGAGCCGAACGTCGGCTTGCTGAACACCTCGTCTATCGGGCGCACGAGCGACGCGATCTCGCCGTACAGCGCGTGCCCGGGCGTCCCCTCGACGCAATGCTCCACCGGCAGGTTGCGCCCTTCGCGCGTTTTTAGGTAGTCGCGACGATGCGTGTCGAGCGTCCACACGATCTCGTCGGCGCGCTCTCGATATTCGGCGACCTTCGCGGCGATGGGGCCCGCCAGCTTCTCTGCCCCGGGAAAGCCCAGCGCCCCGTCCACGAAATCGTTCTGATAGTCCACAACGATCAACAGGCGTTTCATGCGCTCTTCTCCTCACTCTCGGCTTGCATGCTCCTCAGCTCGCTCAGCAGCCACAGGTACTGATCCTGCACGCGCTCGTACGCCGCCGCCACCGGCAGGCACGCAGCGGCGACCGAAACCATGATGGCATCGTAGTCGCACGTCATCGCGTCCACCACCGCGGCATCGATCTTGCCTGCGGCGACCTGCTCGGCCAGCAACTCGAGCACCTTTTCCTTAGGATACGCCTTCTTGTAGCTGCGCGTGCCCACGAGCGCGCTCACGATGTCGGCCACCGCGATGATGCGATCGGGCAGCGCCAGCTCGTCGGCATGCAGCCCGCGCGGGTACCCCGTTCCGTCGAGCTTCTCGTGGTGGCGCACAGCCGGCAAAATCATGGAGAGCTCCACGCAGTCTTCGAGAATGCCCTCGGTCAGCGCCACATGCGTGCGCATGACCGCCATTTCATCGTCGTCGAGACGGCCCGGCTTCTCCAGAATGGACAGCGGGATGCCGATCTTGCCCACGTCGTGCACGAGCGCGCTCGCATACACGCGCGCGGCGGACGGCTGGTCGCCCATCAGACGCAACGCCAGCTCGTAAGCAACCCATGCCGTGGTTACCGTATGGGTGACGGTGTGACGGCTGCGGAAATCGATGACGTGCACGAGCATGTCGAGATACGACGTGGCCGAGCCCGTTCCCGACGGATCGGCCACGATATGTGCGAGATCGGGCGCGCTCACCCCGTCGCGCAGCACCGACAGCATGTCGAAGCGTCGCTGCGCCTCGGAGAACAGCGCCAGCGCATCGGGCGAGAACAGCCCCGGACGCACATCCGCCAGCAAACGCTCCACCTCGGCCGCGTCGACCTGCGGGTGCTCGAGCAGCAGGATGTCCACGCGATCGGCCACATGCAAGGCGCTGGCCAGGAATTTCACGTACGGGTCTTGGTTCGTGAACCCGTCGTAGGGCATGTGGTGGTACAGGATCACCTCAGCGTAATCGACGAGGGGCGACAGCTCCTTGAAGAACAGATAGCCGTAAAACGAGTGCTCCCACACGCTGTCGGTCTCGAACGCCACCATGCGATCGATCTCCTCCGTGCGGTACGCCCCCACGTCGTGCAGCAGCGCGACGAAGTAGGCCGCCCGCCGCTGCGTCGCGTCGACCATGCCGCTCACTTCCAGCATGGCGTCGAACAACGTGGCAACCCGCAGCCCGTGATCGACAAGCCGCGGGTCCACGCAGTTGAGCGCGCGTTGCACCATGACGGACACCGCCACGATGGACAGACCGTCATCGAATCCCTCAGGATGCGAGAAGCGAGGCTCACGCGAAACCGTCAGCCCTCCCTCGTACGATCCTGCGGGAAAGCCGCTCAATCGAGCTTCGCCATCTGGGCGCGCGCCTTGTCCAGCTGCGCCTGCACGTCGATGCCCACGATGTCGAGGCCCTCGGCCGCCACGAAGCGGATCTCGGGGATGCCGAACATCTTGGCGATGCCGCTGACGTACTCGAAGCCGAAGTTCGCCCCCTCCACGAAGCCGCCGCACGTGGTGATGTACGTGATGCGCTTGGCCTTGCAGATGCCCTCGCAACGCGCGTCTTCGGTGTAATGGAACGTCAGCTCGCACACGCTGACGTGCTCGAGGTAGGTCTTGAACGCAGCCGGGAACGAGAGGTCCCAGTACGGAACGCCGATGACGATGTCGTCCGCTTCGGCGAACTGGCGCGACAGGCTGAAGATGGGATCGTCCCACTCCCCCGCCTTCTGCTTCTCCGTGCGGTAGGCCACCATCTCGGCGTCGAACGGCTTGAGGTCGAGCGCCGCGACGTCGACTTCCGTGACGTCATCGAAGCGTTCCAGGTATTCACGGCACAGCGCAAGCGTGCGCGAGGCCTCGCCGCGCATGCACGCGTTGACGAACAGCGTGGTCATTCGTTCTCCTTCTGTCTATGCGAACCGAAGCGCGTGGGTGAACCCGGCCCAGCTGAGCGGGTCGGTGTCGCGCACACGCGCGCCAAAGGTGGGGGCGTGAACGTAGTGCGAGCCGCCCGCGCTGCACGCGATGCCCGCGTGCCCGTTATAGCCGTCGCCGTAGCTGATCCACAGCACGTCGCCCGGCTGCGCCTCGGAAACCGGCAGACGCGCGGCCGCGGCGTAGTACATGGATTCGGTCTGGTGCGGCACCGAGATGCCCACCTGGGCGTACGCCCACGTCACCAGGCCCGAGCAGTCGAACTCGTTCGGGCCGGCCGCGCCCCACACGTAGGGGCAGCCGATACGCGACAGCGCGTAGTCCACCACCGAGCCCTGCGACGGGATGGAGGCGGTGTTCGTGCTGTACGCGTACGTGCGCGTGACCTGGGCCGCGACAGCGGCGGCTTCGGCGGCGCGCGCCGCTTCCTGCTCCTGTACCAGCAGCGCCTGCGCCTCGGCGTCCAACTGCTGCAACGTGGTTTCCAGCTCGGCGATGGTCAGCTCGGCGTCGGCTTTGATGCGCGCCGCTTCCTCGGTCTTCTCCGCGGCGATGCGCTCCTGCTCTTCCAACTCGAGCTTCGCCGCTTCAACCTCGGCGCGCAGGTCTTTCGTCTCCTGCACCATCGCGGCATCGTTGTCGTTGATGTCGTTCAGCAAGTCCCAGCTCGTGGCGAACTCTTCGAACGTGGCGGCGCCCAAGATGATGTCGAGCGCCGTGGTTTGGCCGTTGCGGTACATGCTGCGCGCACGCTTGCTCAGCTTGTCCTGCAAATCGGCGATCTGGGCGTTCGCCTCGTCGATGCGCGCCTGAGCGTCGGCAACGGCCTGCACCGCCGCTTCGTGCTCGTCGAGCGCCTTGTAGTAGTTCTCGCCGGCGATGGTCAGCTGCTCTTGCATCTCGTTGATGCGGGCGCGGACGGAATCGGCTTCTGCGAACTTATCGGCGGACGTGGGGTCGGCGAACGCAAGCGTCGGCCGCAACAGCGTGGCCGCGCCCAAGGCGGCTGCACCGAATATAAACGTGCGGCGATCGATGCCGCGCGCGAAGTCAGTCATGTAAACCTCCTCGTATTCGCTGCGCATACCTCACCGTTGAGTCGTATCCTCTTATTTTGGACGATTCGGCACCGCAACGAGCAACGAATTCGTGACAACTATAACACGGCGACTTGACGGTTTCACAATCTTCACGTCCTGCACGTAGCCGCAGATGGCGATTCGAATTCCAAGGGTTCCATAACGTCGCCGACGCCCAGGCCGCCGTGGGCGCAAAACGGCACCCGTGACAATTTCAGGACGTGCGATTCGGGTTTTGCCGGTTCGACGGCAAGAAAAACCCCAGGTGGCGGAAAACCCTTTCCCTTTCCGGAGTTCGCCGCCGTCGCGGAAATTGTCATGGGTGGCGTTTTGCGCCCAAAAGAGCAATGCCGAAGCCGGGATGGAACGGAGAGGGATGCCGCACCGCGCGCCCCGAGAGAGCGAGGGTTCCATGGCGGAAAGGGGGAGAAATTCGTCGTCGAAACGTCCCGTTTGGGCTCCCGGAACGAGCACCGCTCGAATTCTACCAGGTCGGCTCTATGGCCTCAGGGCGCTTCGCATGCGGGAAGGCGTTTCGACGACGAATTTCTCCCCCTTTCCGCCACGAACGACCGGCGCGATCGCTCGACAGCGCTAGACGCTTCCGGCCTCTCCATCGTCCAACCGGGCCAATGCGGCCCTCATCGTCTTCGTCACCGTCACTCGGTTCATGTTCAACAACGAAGCGATGTCCTCATGCGTGAGCTCGTCAAGCCCTATCCCCTGGCTTTTCAAATGCTTGAGCACGTATACGATCTTGTCAACGCTATCGGGCAGGGCGAGGTGATAGGAGAAGTCGATCATCCGCGCCAAGTTGCTCTCCATGTTCTTCAAGAACAGGTTGGTAAGCACAGGGAACCTATCTGCCAGGCTCCGCGCATCGGCAACGGATATCAGCCCTCCCCTGACCGGCTGCAACACTTCGGAGAACGAGCTTTTGTGGGGAAAGGGATCGGTCAAAGGAGTACCGAAAAACGTGCCGAGAGCACATCCGGGGCCGTCGAACGACAATCCGAATTGCTTTCCATTCGGAAGCACGATCTTTTGGACCGCCAGCCCCTCCTTGATGATGAACAGTCTCGGATTGTACGTGGGGACGTAAAGCCGTTTATACTTTCCGTAGTGTACGGACGTGCACACATCGCATAGATGCGTGCGAACCTCGGGGGCAATTTGCGCGCAAAACGGATTCAGACACGTGCATGGCTTGCTGGTGCTTTTACTCATGGACTCACCCCGTAACGCTCGATTGAAAAGCAAGCGAATCCCCTTTCGCGCTGCCTTATATATTCTAGATGATACCTATACTTTACATGCAGAGCGGCACGCGATCAAATGCCAAAATCCCCTGTACGTCCGAAAGGGATCCCGAAAACCGGAGTCCCTTCCGAACGCGCATATCATCTTTTACGGGCGCGGCGAACACGCCGAAACTTACCCGTACCGGTATTCAATCCCCATCGAGGGCTGAGGATTCTCCCAACTTACGACGATCGTATCCC
Source organism: Eggerthella timonensis (assembly GCF_900184265.1). Lineage (NCBI taxonomy): Bacteria > Bacillati > Actinomycetota > Coriobacteriia > Eggerthellales > Eggerthellaceae > Eggerthella > Eggerthella timonensis. Next base: position 1,067,565 of record NZ_FXXA01000002.1, on the reverse strand, counting down.
CGCATGCTATGCGGCACGTGCCGCATTCCAGGCAGCCTGCGTAGTCGAAGGACCTCGCTCCCTCGTCGTCGATCTTGTACAGCGCCGCAGGACACACGCGGACGAGCTTCATGAACTCGTCCAGCGGACCGTTCTCATCGAGCAGGATATGGGCATGTCCTTCATCGACGTTGTACTTGTTCAGGCTCAGGCACTCGTCCACGTTGACGGTGATCGGGCACAGCTCGCTCATAGGGCCTTCATCCCCTTCCTCGCATCTTTGAAGATGGCGCCAAACCCAACGCGCTTGACGATGGGCATGATCGATTTCTTCAGCGGTTTCACCGGGCTGCCGTCCACCACGAACATTTCGTTCATGATGTCGCGGATCATGGCGGGGTACTCGTTGAAAAGCCGGGTCGTCTCCTCCATGAAATGCGGGAACCGTCTGAACTGGCTCAGATCCTGCAAGACGAAGCCGCTTTCAAGCGCCGCGACGTAACCGCCCAGGCCCGCCTTCGAGGTGTCGCCCGCATCGAGGGCCTTCGCCGCGCATCGGCCGGCATGCATGCCCGCAGCGATGGCGTAGTCCATGCCGCGTACCATGTACCCGAGGTTGACGCACATCATGGCCGATTCTCCGGCGAGCATCACGCCGTCGCCCACGAGCTCGGGCATCATGTCCAAACCGCCCTCAGGCACCATGTGCCCCGAATGCTCGACGACCTTCCCCCCTTCGATGAGGGGAGCCACCGCCGGATGGCCCTTGAAGTCCTCGAGCATCTGGTAGATCGGCGTCGGAGACTCCGCCAGCGTGGAGATGGTCGCGACCAAACCCAGGGAGATGGACGATTTGTTGGCGTACATGAAGCCGCCGCCGATGGAGCCGTGCGTCGCATCGCCCACGAAAAGCCACGCGGCTCCCTTGCCCTTCCCGCACAGCAGGCGATCCTCGATCTGCGAGTCCGGGACCTCGATGACCTGCTTGATGCCCACCGCCATCGCGGACGCAGCGGGACGCCTGAAGCCAACCGCCTGGTCGATGAGGAGCGAGTTCACGCCGTCGCACAGGATGACCACGTCGGCCGTGATCTCGTCCTCGCCGGCGCTCACGCCGATGACCTTGCCGGCATCGTCCTTCAGAAGGCGCTCGACGGCGATGCCGTAGATGTACTCAGCTCCGGCGTCCTCCGCCTGCATGGCCAGCCACTGGTCGAACGGCCCGCGAAGCACGGAGTACGAGTTGCTGCCCTCGCGCTGCATGAGGTCCGACGTGAAGTCGACGGTGAAGTTCGCATCCGGAGCCAGCATGGAGATGCGCTCATGCGTGATCTCGCGCTCGAGCGGCGCGTCCTTCTCGAAGTCGGGGAACACTTCTTTCAGGGAATGGGCGTACAGACGCCCTCCCGTCATGTTCTTCGCGCCCGCATAGTTCCCTCGTTCGATGACGAGCACGCTCTTCCCTGCTTTCGCAAGCTCGTACGCGGCGATCGGACCCGCGCAACCCGAGCCGACGACGATTGCGTCAAAATCAGCCATATGCCCTCCCTAGTCGAATTACCAACGCCAAACGCAAACAGAACCCCGAGCCGATCCTCACTCGTGCGAGATAAGCCTATGGCGCAGCACCTTCCCTGCCTCGTTCGTCGGCAGGGACTCTACAAAATGGAACTGCTTGGGAATCTTGTACGAATCCAAGCGCAGCTTCAAGAACGCTTTCAAAACCTGCGCGCGATCCTCGTCGGAAGCAGGATGATCTTGGGGCTTCATGACGACGTACGCGCATATCTTCTTGCCCCATTCGGGGTCGGGAACCCCCACGACAGCGGCCTCGCTCACCTCCGGATGGCGCAGGATCTCCCGCTCCACCTCGCACACGTAGACGTTCATCCCCCCGGTCACGATCATGTCGGTGCGGCGGTCCGAGAAGTGCAGATAGCCCTCGTCGTCCAGATAGCCCATGTCCCCCACGCAGTAGAAGCCGTCGGGGCTCTTGACCCGCTTCGCCTCCTCGTCATCGGAGAGGCGCATCGCGACCCCTCCCGTCCTCCGCATGTAAATCTCCCCGACGACGCCCGGAGGCAACTCCACGCCGTCCTCGCGGATGGCGATCTCGCAATCGACGGCCTTCCCGACGCTGCCCGGATGCTGCAGCCACTCGTCGCCGCGGATGACCGTCATCCCGATCAGCTCGGACATGGAATAGATCTCGTAGACGTGCTCCGCCCCGACAAGGCCTATCCAGCGGCGCTTCAGCTCCTGGGTGCAGAAGCCTCCCGTATGGCAGAGCGCCGTGAGGGACGAGAGGTCGGCGTCGTCGACCTCGGGCAAGGCGGCGATGCGCCTCATCATCGTCGGAACCATGGAGATCGCGTTCACCTTCAAGTCCACGATAAGCTCGAGCGCCTGCCGGGCGTCGGCCTTCTCCATGATCGCCAGTCGATGCCCCGCCATCAGCCCCATGAAGGCCGAGCTCCCGGCCGCACCGTGGTTCAACGGCCCGATGAGCAGCTGGGTCTGATCGTAGTCCTGACCGCTCATGCGGAACCAGTCCGCGAGGATCTCGGCCGATGCGCCGATCGCCGAGTCCTGCATGACCGCTTTCGGCGTGCCGGTCGTTCCCGCCGTCAGGATGATCTTGCACGACGTGCATGCGGCGTCGGCGGGCAGGGCGCTCGGGTCGACGTCTTGAAGCCGGGGGTCTCTGGGGGCGTACACATGGCAGTTCTCGCGATGCCCGCATTCCCTCTCCGTCACCATCACGGCGGGGTCGAGGGCGTCGAGCACCATCTGCCGCACCTCCTCGGAAAGCCTTGTCGAGACGGGGACGTAGCATCCCCCGGCTTTCCATATCCCAATTGCCCAGACGATGTGGTCCGAGCAATTGGGAAGTTCCACGATGGCACAGAAGGGGCGCTTTTCGCTCGCATCCCAAAGCAGGGCCGCAACGCTGTCGCTCGCATCCCGCAGCTGCGCGTACGTCATCGCGCGACGCTCGCCCGAGCGGGACACCTCGACGAGCACATCCTCGTCGGGACGCTCCTCCGCGTAGCCGTCCATGATCTCGCCTATGGGACGAAAAGCGTTCAGGTCCATGTTCATCCTTCCGTGCCTACCGCAACGTGCCGCGCGATCCCCGCTAGGCGCGCTTCTCCAGCTCCGCGATCAAGGCGGGGACGGCTTCGTAGAGGTCTGCCGGCATGCAGTAGTCCGATTGCTTCATCAAGGCGCAGTCCTCATCCTTGTTGATCGTGGCGATGACCTTGGAATCGCCGATGCCGACCGTATGCTGCACCTGACCGGAGATGCCGATCTCCACGATCAGGTCGGGCTTCACGAAGTTGCCGGAAATGCCGATGTAGCGCTCGGTGGGCATCCAGCCGTTGCCTTCGGCGAGCGGACGGGTGCAGCCGACCTCCGCATGCAGGAGCTTCGCCAGCTTCCCGATCATCTCCAAGTCGGACTCTTCGGAGATGCCCCTGCCGACGGCTACGATGCGCTTCGCCGCTGCGATGTCGACCGCCTCCGAGGCCTTCTCCTTCGTCTCGAGCACGCGGATGGACCACGCCGGCTCCACGTACGCCGCCTCGATGACGGAACCGTCCTCGTCCGCCTCCTCCGCAGCGAAGGAGCTCGGCCCGAACATCGCCATGCAGATCCCGTCGCTCTTGACCTTCCGGTGCGCGCCGCCTCCGTACACGAGCTGGCTTGCAACAAGATCGTCGCCCATGTCCTTCACGTCGGAGAACACGTTCACGCCGAGGCGCGCCGCAAGGCGGGCCGCCAGCGCTCGGCAGACGACCGTCGTGCCGAAGAACAGCGCTGCAGGGCCTTCGTCCCTCACAAGCTTCTCCATGGTCGGGACGTAGTCCTCGGGCGAGGACCCGCCGGCTCCGAGAACGTACGCATCGGCCCCGATCCGCACGACTTCCTGCGGGTCGAGCGTTCCGGGAACCACCAGGACGGCAGGCTTTTCCTTCCCGATCGACCGTGCGCCCGCAACCAGCTCCGCGACAGCCGACTGCGTGTCGGCGTAAACCCAGATCCTAGACATTGGCGAAACCTCCTTCCAGTAGGCCGTCGCGTTCCAAGGCGTTCACGAACTCGGTCGCGATCTCCTCGGCGCTGCCCTCGATGACGATGCGCTTGCGGTCCTTCTCCTTAGGAGCGCGCAGCTCAAGAACGGTGGAAGCCGCGGGAACCTCGCCGATGTCGGCGAGCGACAGCTCCGTGACGGGCTTCTTGCCGGCGTCCAGGATGTCCCGCATCGAAGGGATGCAGGGTTCGAAGATATCAGAGGTGACGCTCACCACAGCTGGGAGCGGGATCTCCAACGTGTGCACCGCGTTGCCGACCGTGCGCTCGGCGACGAGCTTGCCGTCCTCGATGCCCACGAGCTTGCTGACGGCGTTGGTCGTCGGGACGCCGAGCATCTCGCCGAGCTGCAGCCCGACCTGGCGGGCGTACTCGTCGCTCGAGCCCTCGCCGCACACGACGAGGTCGTAGCCCTCGAGCGTCTGCACCATCTTCGCCAGCAAAGCGGCGGTCTGATGGCTGTCGAGCTGTTCGAGCGACGCGTCCTGGAGCAGCACCAGCTCGTCGCAGCCGCGCGCCAGCACGCCCTTGCGCGTCCGGGAGTTCTTCAGCTCCTCGTTGCCGACGCTCAGACCCTTCACCGTGGCATCGCAGGTCTTCGCGAGCGAGACCGCCGCCTCCGCAGCCGACAAGTCGTAATCGCCCACGATCCACTTCGCCTTCTCGTACGTAATGTCGCCGTTGGGCAGGCCCTTCACGTCCTCGCTGTCGGGCGACAACTTGTAGCAGAATAGAATATCCATGCACTACCTTCTTTCTAACTCGATCTCATAAACCGTCTATTCGGCGCTTGCGGCGCCGGCTTCCGCGTCTTCCTTCGGATCATGACGGGGATAGAAGAACGCGAGGATCAGGCACAGCGCGATGACGATGCCCATCGTCATGGCAACCTGGGGGAAGGCGGCGCTGTAGTCCATCACGCCGTCGGGACGCAGGGCGAGGCCGGTCAGCATCGGGATGAACACCGCGACGCCGATAGGACCGCCCAAGTCGCCGAGCATCCTGAACGTGCCCGATGCCGAGCCGCGAGCGCTCTCGTCGGGAACCTTGGCCATGGCGCTCGTGGTGAAGAGCGGGGTGTTGAACGCGTTCGCAACGCCCAGGAAGCCGCACGCGAGGAACACCATCCAGATGGGGCTTTGCGCGTTCGTGAGCATGAACGTCACGCAACCTGCTATGTTGAGGATGATCGGGATGAACGCGACCGTGCGCCAGTTGACCTTGGCCATCAGCTTGCCGACGAGCACCGCCGAAGCCGTCATGATGATGTACATGAAGGAGAAGATGGTTCCCGTCATGGCTGCAGGATGGCCCATGCCGAGCACGACGACGTACGAGAGCATGTACATGAAAGCCTGGAGCATGGCGCTGAACACCATGTAGATCACGATGGGGATGCTGAAGTTCTTCGACTTCACGAACTTCAAGTTGACCAGCGGGTTCGCCTTCTTGGTTTCAAGCACGATGAAGGCGATGCCGAAGACCAGGAACAGGGCGAGCAGCCCGATGACGATGGGCGACGTCCACCCGTTGAGGCTTGCGAGCGTCGGCGAGAGCAGGAAGCTGCCGACGGCGATGAACATGCAGACCGCGCCGGAGACGTCGAACTTCGTCTTCTCCTGGACTACGGCGGGAATCTTGGGCAGGACGAATATCACGATGATGCCGACCAGGCCCGCGAGAGCCGCGCCGGTCGCGTACATCAGCCGCCAACCGAGGAAGTCGGCTGACAGGAACGCGCTCGCGATGAGCGGCCCGAAGATCGGGCCGGCGGTGCAGCAAGCGCCGAAGATGGTGAAGTTCTTCGCGATCTTGTCGGGCGGGAAAAAACGCCCGATGAACGTCATGCAGGCGGGCATCGCGCACGCCACGCCGAGGCCCTGGGCGAAGCGGCCGCCGAGGTACACGGGCAGAGCAGGAGCGATGGCCAGCAGGAGCGTGCCGATCGCGAACACAATCAGACCGGCCACCAGCGCCTTCTTCAAACCGGCCAAGTCGCCGAACCGGCCCATCACCGGTGCCAGAACGGCGGCGGCAAGCGCGTAGAACACGTTGATCCACGTGATGTACACCGCTTCGAACTTCAGATCGGCCATGATGGCCGGATAAGCGGGCGTGTTGACCGTCACCACGACCATCATGATGAACACGCCGGCAAAGAGAATGTACAACGATCGCGTCGGGTTCTTCAATTGCACGTCGGACATGGTCTCTCATCCCCTTCCTTGCACGGATAGTCTTGTCGAGTGCTGACAGCGTCGAGCTCGCCCGCCGGCTTGCTACGGAGGCAATGTCTTTCCAAGCCCTTACGAAATGCCTGCGTTTCGACGGGCGAGCGCGAACTGCTTATTCGAGATGTTGCTTACGGACTACAAACGCAAGTGGCCGTGCAGGCGCGAGAGATCTTCCTCTCCAAGACGACTCCCGCGCCCGCAGCAGCTTTCCGCTGTACCGTTATTGCGAGGGCTCGAGACCAAACTTTTGGTCGAGCCCGAGGTACCTGATCGACTCGTCGCGGTCCCACTGCTTGATGGTGCCGCCGTCGTAAAGCGCCTTGATCTCGTCCTCCGAGAACCCGAGCTCGCCCAGGATGTCGTCGTTGTCGTTGCCGAACAACGGGGCGCCTCGCCAGATCTGAGCGGGATTCACCTTGAACTTGTTGATCAGGCCGATGCCCTTGAGCTTGCCGAAGATCGGATCCTCCCATTCGGTGAACACTTCGCGCGCCTGGAAATGGGGGTCGTTCTCGCAATCCTCGAGCGTGTAGACGCGCTGGCAGGGGATCTTCTTCTCCTTCATCACGGCCTCGACCTCTTGCGAGTCGTGCGCCGCGCAGTAGTCGGCGACAGCCTTGTCGATGCGCTGGCCGCGCTCGGACCAGATGACGTCGCCGCCCATCCCTGCGGGGAAGTCAGGGTCGCCCGTGCCCGGCTCGGGCAGCCCGACGATCGGATACCCGGCCTTGGCGGGGCCGGCGCCCGACATGCCGATGAAGATGGGCACGCCGTCCTTGCAGGTGTAGAAGCTGAACGCCGCCGCCAGGTTGTCGGCGTTGCCCGTGCGCGGCGTGACCTTGCGATCGTTCAGCCAATCCGCGGGCTTCGTGTTCATGATCTTGACCATCGTCTCGTACTGGGCGACGTCGGCCGACTCCCCCTTGCCGCTGCGCAGGGAGGAGATGTAGCACGCCATGGCGCACCAGCACGTGTTGAGCGCCGTCACGTAGTCGCAGATGTAGGGGTTGACCTTCATCGGGGTGTCCGGCATGCCGTTGAGCGACATGTACCCGGAGAACGCCTGGCCTGCGGCATCGTAGGAACCCTGCTTCACGTACTCGGGGAGGCCCGTCTGGCCGTATCCCGACGTGTGCACGATGGCGAGCCGGGGGTTGTACTCCCACAGAAGCTCGTCGGTGAGCCCCCACTTCTCGTACGTGCCGCCCTTGGAGGACTCGATCCAGATGTCGGCCCACTTGATGAGCCTCAAGAAGACCTTCCTGCCCTCCTCGGAAGGGATATCGAGGGCCATGTTGAGCTGGTTGCGATGCTCCTGCGACCAGCCGTAGGTGCCGCGCGTCCCATCGGGAGCGCGCACGCTGTCCACATGGATGACCGTCGCGCCGCTCTCCGCCATGAGGCAACCGGCGAAGGGGCCTGCGATGATCTGGCCCGTATCGAGGACCTTCACCCCTGAAAGCGGGCCGAACGCAGGGACGTCAAATGTATGAGCCATACTGTCCATCCTTCCTTGATCCGGTGAGCAGGGCGGTTGCCGAACCCCATCGGGCAACCGCCCCGAGGCCTACTTGAACTGCTTGAGGATCTGCGGAGCGGTGCTGAAGATCATCACCTGGTCGCTGCCGGCGCCGATGCGGGACGAACGGCACTCGCAGTAGTACTTCATCACGCGATGGTTGCCGACGAGGCCGAGGCCGCCCAGCACCTGCACCGCGTCGTCGACGACCTTCTGGCAGGTCTGGACCATGAAGTACTTGAGCAGCGCATGGTCGACGCGGACGTCCATGTCCTGATCCTTCATCCAGGCGACGCGGAACAGGTACGAGCGCATCAGCTCGACGTTCATCTTCATCTCGAAGATCTTCTCCTGGATCAGCTGGTTCTCGCCGATGGGACGGCCGTACTGCACGCGCTGGTTGGCGTACGCGGCGGCGTCCTCGAAGGCGTTCTCCGCCACGGCCAGCGAGCCGGCGACGGAGGCGATGCGCTCGATCTCGAAGTTCTTCATGCTCTGCTTGAACCCGGCGTGCTCAGCGCCCAGGATCATGGATTTCGGCAGCACGACGTCCTTGAGGAAGATCTCGCAGATGTGCAGGGGGTTCTTGCCGCCCAGCTTCGGCAGCGTGGTGATCTCCACGCCCGGCGTGTCGGCGGGCAGGATGAACATCGTCACCGCCTGGTAGACGTTCTCGACGGCGGCGTCCTTGGCGAGCAGGAGGATGTAGTCCACCTGGTTCGCGATGGTGTTGTAGTGCTTGCTGCCGTTGATGATGACGTTGTCGCCGTCGTGCACGTACGAGGTCTGTAGGCCGGCCACGTCGGAGCCGGCGTTCGGCTCGGACATGCCGAGCGCGAAGGGGGTGCCGCCCTTGAGGTACTGCTCGACGATCAGCTTCTTGTGCTCGTCGGAGCCGAACTCGTGCAGGTCGCGCAGCGTGGTCATGCCCAGGGTGTAGAAGCCCGCGAGCGGGCCGCCGTACTTGTTGATGAGGTAGGCGACGAGAGTCTGCGTCACGAGGTCGGCCGGGGTGCCGCCGAACTCCTCGGGCGCGCCGATCGCGAGGAAGCCGTTGTCGGCCAGCGCCTTCCACGCGTCCATGGGGAACTCTTCATTCTCGTAGGCCTTGTTGAAATCCTCCTGCGTGAAGTTGCGCTTGAGGCATTCGGTCAGGCTGTCGGCAAGAAGCATTTGCTCGTCGGTGAAACTGAAATCCATAACACTCTCCTTTGTTCAGGTGCTGCTAGCGTTGGACGCTCTGATTGGAAGTGCATACGTGAAGTCTTTCGCCCCGGTTCAGAGGCTCTTGTTTCGTCCTACAGGTTCGCGTTGGCCGGAAGCGCGTACGTCACGAACTCCGCCTCGGAGAGGACCGTTCCGTCCTCGTCGGTGATCGTGAGGTTGAAGGGAACGCGACCGCGACCGCGCTCTTCGATCATCTTGACCTTCGCTGCAGCCTCCTCTTCCGGCACCTCGACGTCGACGATCATCGCCGACTTGCCGGGCGCGACGTACTTGATGGACGCGCTCTGGATGATCGGGACGAACTTCCCGGTGCCGAACACCTGGGTGAACAGCGCGCCAGCGGAGACCTCTGCCAGAACGAAGAGGCTCCCTGCATACGCGACGCCCACGTGGTTGACATGGATGAAGCTCAGCGGCATGCGCAGGCGGATGTGACGGTCCTCGATCACTTCCGGCTCGATTCCCGCCAGGTTGGAATACAGGCACGGGCCGTGGGTGTACTCGAACCTCACTTGCGGATCAACTTCAGTCATAAGAAACCCCTTCCTTGTCGGCTACCAAGAATTCTTGGCATCTCTATAGTAAAAGGGGCGGTTTTTGGAAGCAGTCAATCACGTCACGAGTAATATGTAACGCGGGAACAAGTATTTTGTAGCCAAAGCTACAAAAAGGATCGCTGTGCGAAGCCGAGCAGGGCCGTGCACCGGCGTGCCCCGCCGCGCATCATGCCCCGCCGCGCCCCTCCGTGCACCGCCGCGCCCCCTCTATGTTAAACCACCATCGACATAGAGATCCTCCAGTCGTGGCCGTTTCCGACGGGTATCCGTCGTTCGGAAGGGCTTCGCCCGAGCAAGCGCACCGATCATAGGAGGACGTTTTCCAAAGGGCCAGCTCAGCGGCTCGGTGCATTTTTCCGCGCCGCGAGACGCCTTGAACGGCGACGTGTACCCGTCGAAAACGGCCGCGAAACGAGAATCCCTATGTTGAACCGCCGTCGACATACGCCGGGCCGTACCGGGACCGACGGGGTCGAGCCGCCCCCCATGCATGCTGCAGCCCGGCAAGGAAGGCTTGCGATCGGGCCCGATCGCAAGCAGCTGAGCCGATTTGCGGGCGAACGTCAGTACGTGTCAACGGTGGTTTAATATAGAGCGCGCCCCGCCGTGGGCGCAAAAGGGCACCCATGACAATGTTCGGGACGCGCAACTCCAGCTTCACTGTGAGGCGACAACAGAAACCCCAGGTGGCCGGAAATTCTCGTGCCGCCTGGGGTTCGCTATTGCCCCTGAAATTGTCATAGCTGCCGTTTTGCGTCCACGTCAGCGACACAAGGAGCCGAATAAACCAGCACGGGCCCGCAGCCGGGGAGGGAGAGGCTGCGGCCCCTGCTTCGCGTAGGTGCGCGTAGGTGCGTTAGGCTTTCAGAAACGCGGCCACGTTGTTGGCCGCCTCGCGACCCGAGTTCACCTGGTTGCCGAACGCAGTGCCCGGCATGTTGATGGTGTACACGTGGCGGTACAGCATGTTGCCGTCGTTGCCGATAGCGTACAGGCCGGGGATGGGCTGCAGCTGGTCGTCGAGCACGCGACGCTGCTTGTCGGTGGTGACGCCGCCCACTTCGAAGAAGAAGCTGTATCCCAGCTTGGCCAGATAGAACGGGCCGTTCTCGATGGCCACCATCTTCTCGGCCGGCTTGCCGAAGTCGTCGTCGTTGCCCTTCTTCGCCAACTCGTTGTAGCGTTCGACCGTCTTCGCCAGCGCGTCCGCATCGAGGCCGCATGCGTCGGCCAGTCCCTTGATGCTGTCCGCCTTGAACAGCGTCTCAGTCTTGTCGCCGCTCACCGCGTCCTCGAACATGGCGCGGCCCTCATCGGTGGTGCCGAAGAACGTGTCGAAGATCCCCTGATCGAACACTACGTAGTTCGCCAGGTTGTCCTTGCCGGGGATGCACTGGAGCACGAGGTTGTCGTCGGTGAGGTTCTCGCGCGTATAGCGGTCGCCGTCCTCGTTGACCCACAGCACCGGGCCGCCCGCCGCGATGCCGAAGTAGCCGTTCACGGGGTTGAGCGCGTCTTTGTGGAAGTCGATGGGAGGCAGCGCGGGGATGTTGTACAGGATACTCTGCGCGGAGTCGGTCATGAAGTCCTTCGCGCCCACCTCGAGCGCCATGCGGTAGGCGTCGCCCGCCGCATTGGACGAGCCCACCACGAACAGGTTCTCGATGTCCCAGCCCTGCTTCTCGATGAGCTCGGGGTTGCCGCCGAAGCCGCCGGTGGCGAACACGACGGCCTTGCAGTTGTACTGAACCACGCCCTCGTCGCCCTCGGCGTACGCGCCGACGATCGCGCCGTCCTTCTGGATGAGCGCGGTGGCGGCCGTGTTGAGGTGCACCTCGATGCCCAGCTCTTCCACGCGCTTGATCATGGGCTCGACGTAGCCGATCTTGCACTTGCCGTCCTTGAACCAGTGGAACGTGGGGTACAGGCCGCCGTTGTACTCGTCGATGACCCCGCTGTACATGACGCCCTGCTCCAGGCACCATTCGATGTTCTCGGCAGACTTCGCGCACAAGTCCATCCACAGCGCGCCGTTCTGGCGATGCTGGCCGCGCACGAGCTCGGCCTCGATGATCTCGGACGGCGTCACGTGAATGCCCTGCTCCTCGGCCATCTTCGACTCGATGGCGAACATGCCCTCCACGAAGCTGGCGTTGCCGCCCAGCTCGGAGCCCTTCTCGATGAGGATGAAGCTGGTGTTGTTGAGCGCCGCCTGCACCGCGCAGGCCAAGCCGCTGCCGCCTCCGCCCACGATGAGCAGATCGGTATCGTAGGTGGCGTCCACCTTGTCGTAGGTCTTCGGGCCCGCGGCCGCATCCGCCTTCGCGTCGGACGCATCGGCTTTCTCCTGCGACGGAGCGCATCCCGCCAGACCGCCGAGCGCCGCGATGGCGCCCACGCCGGCCACGCCCGTCAGGAACGACCGGCGCGACAGATCCATCCGCACGCCCTCGCCCGCAGCGTTCTTGAACATATCGAACTCCCTTCCTTGATGATTCATTCCGTTGCCGCCCGGCTCCCTCGCATCGAGCGGCGCGGATCGGCTCGCTTGCGCTATGCTGTGATGCCAGCGCCCGCCAGCGATCCGTCGAAGGCCAGTGTGCGAGCGAAGCGTCGCGAGCGCCACCCCGCCGCCGGGGGAAGCAGCCGAAAACGGCGGTTTCCCCCGGCTCGGGGGAGGACGGATGTTCTGCTGAGGGGTACCGTGGGAAACGCTTGATCAAGGGGAGGGGTCTCGATCGTGAATCACCATGCGCTCATCAACGAGCAGCGAGAGCGCTCGCTCGTGCTCCATCGGCTTGCGGAAAGCATCGCCGCGCGCCCGTTTTTGCTCGCAGCCCTCACGCTGTATTGGACATGGGTGAACATGGCCTTCCAGGGGCCGCTGTTCTTCCCGTCCGTCACGCTGGCATCCGGGCTGCTGTTCCCTTCATGGATCGGGCCGGTGGGCGTGAGCGCGCTTGCCTACTTCGTGCTGGGCGCATGGTTCAAGCGCACGAACGTCGTGTTTCGCCAGCGATGGTACATCGGCGCCATCGCTGCGGTCATGGCGTGCGGCGCGTTGCTCTCGTATCTCTGGATCGAGCTGTGCGACGCCTCGCTCGGACAGGTTCCGGGCATCGCCCTGTACGCGCTGGGATCCTCGGGGATCGGTTTGGGCACGGCATGCCTGCTCATCGAATGGGGGCGCGTGTTCGGCTATCTGGGCCCGCGCGAGGTGCTGTTCCACGGCATCGTGGCCATGCTGCTCTCGGCGCTGCTCATCTGCTTGCTGTCGTTTCTGCCCCTCATGTTCGGGCAGATGCTGTTCGTGATGATCCCCGTTCCGCTTGCCGCGTGCTGGTATCGGGCCATGCGCAGCTTCCCGCGCAAGACGCTGTTCGACCACGGCATGGACGCCACCTTGCGCACGCCGTACAAGTTCCTGATCACCGCACTGCTGCACGGCCTCGCGCTGGGCGTGCTGCTGGGCAGCACCGTGGTGCAGGCCGACGAGTCGAACACCATCCTGCTGAACGCCTTGAGCTTCGTGGTGGCGGCGCTGCTGTTGTTGCTGACCGCAGTGTTCGTGAAGATGGACTTCAACCATCTGATCTACCAGGTAGGATTCGGCATCATGGCAACCGGCGCGCTGCTCATCGCGCTGTTCGGGACGATCCCGGCGCTCGGCCAGTCGGTGCAGTTCGTGGGATTCTGCTATGTGCACCTCATCATGTGGGGCCTGTGCGCCTACCTGACCAAAACGTTCGACCTGCCCGCGACCTGGGTGGTGGCGTTGCCGACATGCTGTCTCATGCTGGGGCAGCTGATCGGCGGATCGTCGGCGAGCATGCTCATCCAGCAGGAAGACGCGGGCTATTGGATGCAGGTCATGGCCACGGTGGTGTCGTTTGTCCTGCTGATGGCGGCGCTTTTGATGATGAGCAACCGCAATCTGACCACCGGATGGGGCATCGCGCAACCGGGCGGCACGGCGCGCTCGGACGGCAGCCTCGACGCGGCCGTGCAGGTGATCGTCGTGGAGAACGGCATCACGCCGCGCGAGGCAGACACGCTCGCGCTGCTGGCGCGCGGCCGCAACCGCAAGCACATCAGCGAGGAGCTGGTGGTGTCGGAGGAGACGGTGAAGAGCCATGCGTCGAGCATCTACCACAAGCTGGGCGTGCATACCCAGCAAGAGCTGCTCGACCTGGTGGAAGCCCGCGCCGCCCTGCTGCGCGAAGCCGAGCAGGAAACGCCGTTCGCGTAGGGGGGGGGTGCGCCCCGCCGTACCTCGCCGTGGGCGTAAAACGGCACCCATGACAATTTTGGACGTGCGATTCGGATTTCGCTGCTTCGACTGCAAGAGAAACCCCAGGTGACGGAAAACCCTTTCCGCTCCTAGGGTTCACTGCTGCCCCGAAAATTGTCATGGGTGCCGTTTTGCGCCCAAAAGCGGGGCGCCCGCGTTCTACCGGCGCTTCTTCTCGGCGTCGTCGAGGGCGTTGAGGGCGGCGTTGTAGCCGCCGGCTCCGTAAGAGAGGCACTTCGACACGCGCGCGATGGTGGTGGCCGACGCGCCAGTGGCCTCCTCGATGGCAGCGTAGGACTTGCCGGCGTCCAGCTGGCGCGCCACGGCCAAACGCTGGGACGTCTCTTTGATCTCGCGGATGGTGAACAAGTCTTCGAGCAGGGAGAAGATCACGTCTTCGTCGTCGAGCGCCGCGAACACGCGCAGGAGGTCTTCGACTTCGGGCGTTCTGAGATCGCTCATGCTACTCCCCAATCCTCATCAGGCCGTATTCGATGGAATCGACCAGCGCGTTCCACGACGCCTCGATGATGTTCTCCGATACGCCCACCGTGCCCCAGCTGCCGTGCTTGTCGCGCGTGGTGATGACGACGCGCGTGATGGCGTCGGTGCCCACGTTCTCGTCGAGGATGCGCACCTTGTAGTCGACGAGCTCGATGTCGGCGACTTCCGGGTAGAAGGCCGTGATGGCCATGCGCAGCGCGTTGTCGAGAGCGCCGACGGGGCCCGCTCCCTCGCCCGTGGCAACGAAGCGCTGGTCGCCCACGTGGATCTTGATCGTGGCTTCGGACATGGCGTCCTTCGCCAGCGCGCCGGTGTCCTCGTGGTCGTCCACGATGACGCGGAAGCTCTCCAGCGTGAAGTGCGGGCGGTACGCGCCGAGGTGCCACTGCAGCAGCAGTGCGAGCGAGCCATCGGCCACTTCGTAGGAATAGCCCACCGCCTCGCGGCGCTTGATGTCGTCGAGGATCTCCTGCGTCTTGTCGGCGTGCTGCGTCAGGTCGATACGCAGGTTCTTCGCCTTCGCGATGAGCGACGCCTTTCCAGCCAACTCGCTGACCAGCATGCGCTGCGTGTTGCCAACCGCTTCGGGGCGCGTGTGCTCGTAGGCCTCGGGGAAGCGCGCAATGGCGCTGGCGTGCAGGCCGCCCTTGTGCGCGAACGCCGAGGCGCCCGTGTAAGGATGATGGTTCGGCACCGAGAGGTTGCACGTCTCGGCCACGAACTGCGCGACGCCGGTCAGGTCGCGCAGCCGCTCCTCGCCCACGCAGGTGCAGCCCATTTTGAGCTCGAGGTCGGCGATGACGGTGAGCAGGTCGGTGTTGCCCACGCGCTCGCCGAAACCGTTGACCGTGCCCTGCACCTGCACGGCGCCCGCGCGCACGGCGGCGAGCGTATTGGCCACGGCGCAGCCCGAGTCGTTGTGACAGTGGATGCCCAGCTGCTGCTCGGGAAGCTCGCGCGCGACCGCGGCGACGATGGCTTCCACCTCGTGCGGCAGCGCGCCGCCGTTCGTCTCGCACAGGTCGATGGAGTCGGCGCCCGCAACGCTCGCCG
Organism: Eggerthella timonensis; assembly: GCF_900184265.1. Lineage (NCBI taxonomy): Bacteria > Bacillati > Actinomycetota > Coriobacteriia > Eggerthellales > Eggerthellaceae > Eggerthella > Eggerthella timonensis. Next base: position 1,052,106 of record NZ_FXXA01000002.1, on the reverse strand, counting down.
CGCGCACGCAGGCCATCGCGTAGTCGGCGTTCGCCTTGTAGCCGTCGAAGAAGTGCTCGGCGTCGAACACCACCGTAAGCCCCTGCGCTTTAAGGTGCGCCACGGAGTCGCGGATCATGCGGAGGTTCTCGTCGAGCGTGGTCAAGAGCGCGCGCGTGACCTGCTCGTCCCACGTCTTGCCCACGATGGTGACCACGGGGGCGCCGCTGGCAACGAGGTCGGCCAAACCGCGGTCGTCCTCGGCCGCCACGTCCTTCTTGCAGGTGGAGCCGAACGCCGCGATGCGCGCGTGCTTGAGCGGCATGTCCTGCACGCGCTGGAAGAACGCGATGTCCTTCGGGTTCGACGCCGGGAACCCGCCTTCGATGAAGTCGACGCCGAACGCATCCAGCCGCTCGACGATGCGCAGCTTGTCCTCAAGCGACAACGTGATGCCTTCGCACTGCTCTCCGTCCCGCAGCGTGCTGTCATACGTGAGGATTCGATTCACCTGAGGCGCTCCTTTAGAATCTACAGGTCCAATAAAGTCAGCGAGGGGCGCTGAGGTGCCCGAGATTGCCCCGTTTCGCGACCGAGCGTGCTTTCGCACGTGAGGGCAAGCGAAAAAGTGGCAAGATTGGGTGCCTCAGCGCCCCGTAGCGTCGACCAGTGACGACGGCTGTTAAGCCGGCGTAACCTCGTCCAACCACTCGCCGTACTCTTCGATGTTGCCGTACACCACGGCGAAGAAGCGGTCTTGCAGCAGGCGGGTGATCTCGCCCGGCTTGCCCACCTCGCGACCGTCGACGCTGCCGATGGGCGTGAGCTCGGCGGCCGAGCCGGTCATGAACACCTCGTCGGCCACGTAGAGATCGCTGCGCGTGAGGCTTTCCTCGATGGCGGGAATCTCCAGGTCGTCGGCCAGGCACAGAATGGTGTCGCGCGTGATGCCTTCGAGCAGGCCGTCGGACAGCGGCGGCGTCGACAGGATGCCGTCGCGCACGATGAACAGGTTCTCGCCCGTGCCCTCGCACACGAGGCCCGCTTCGTTCAGCATGATGGCCTCGACATAGCCGTGCTGCTTGGCTTCGAGCTTCGCCAGGATGGAGTTCATGTAGGAAGCCGTGGACTTCATCGACGGCGGGATGGCGTTGTTCGAGCGCTGACGCCACGACGACACGCCCACGGCCACGCCGCTTTCGAGCGCGTCGGCACCCAGGTAGGTATCCCACGGCCACGCGGCGATGGCCACGTCGGTGGATGCGCCGGTGGGGTCCACGCCCATCACGCCGTACCCGCGGTACACGATGGGGCGGATGTAGCACGACGGCAGGTTGTTCTTGCGGATGACCTCGAGCGTCGCCTCGCACAGCTCGTCCACCGTGTAGGGCAGGTCGATCAGCGCGATCTTGCAGCTGCGGTGCAGGCGCTCCATGTGGTCGCGCAGGCGGAAGACGTAGCTCTTCTTCGTCTCGGGGTTCTGATAGCAGCGGATGCCCTCGAACACGCCGGAGCCGTAATGCAGCGAGTGGGACAAGACATGCGTGGTAGCCTCGGCCCAGGGGAGCATTTCCCCGTTCTTCCAGATGTAATCCACTTCGGTGATGTCTGCCATGTTCGCATCCCTTCTCGCATGGGCTTCGGTCCCCAGCCTGACGTGCGGGTTCGTTCCTGATTCGTCCGATCATTGTACTCCAATCGGCTAAAGTGCGCGAAGGATTCCGGCAAAGGGTCACCGATTCGACGAAAGGGACAAAAAACGTTGGACGAATGCGTTCGATTGGCCGGAAGCGCTCTACAGCTCTTCGAGGTGTTCCTGCAAGAAGTCGCGAAACACCGGCATATCGAAGCGCACAGAGTCGCGCCCCGATTCGCCGATAATCCCCTGAGCAAGCAAACGCCGCTTGTACTGCGAGGCGTAGTTGCTTTTCACGCCCATGCGCTCCGCCACGTCAGAAAGCTTGCTGTCCCGATCGTCCACGAGCATAGCACCGAGAAAGCACGAGTCGCCACCGGAAAGCTCGCGATAGGTATTTCCAGGTTCTTTCAGCAGACAGGGAGGGAACCTTGCATGACCGCCTCCGCAGTCTCGCAAAGTTCCCTCTTGAATGGACAGGTTGCCCCGCGGAAGCGCCTACGTGCTCCGATCGGTCGAGGGCCCTACCATATCGGCTTGTCTGCGTTCGGGGGCTCCATGCCTTCGGGAAGCGTTTGCGTGCTCACCGCGGTCAGCCCGTAAGTCCCGGCAATATAATCGACGGCGTTCAATGCCGCCATGCGACCCCCCGTTTGATTCCAGCCAGCCGCGATGGCGGGGAACACCGTGTAATTCTGCCGAGGGTTCAACAAATTGCCGAGCGAATCGCAGCCGAACGCATACAGCCCTCCGATCGGAGTCGATCCGTCCTCGCGGCATACACGCACTTGAGCGTCCACGGAAAGCCCTCCGCAGGTCGCGAACATGACGTTCATGAGCTTGATCGCGTAAAACGGGCCCTCTTCGAGGGCATCGAGAAGCGAGGGGTCTTTCCCGAAAGCATCGTCGCTCCCCTTCTTGCACAGCTCGTTGTATTCGCCGACCGTCGCTTTCAACGTGTCGGGATCGACCCCCATCTGGCCGGCAAGGTCTCCGATCGTGTCGGCCTTCCACGCCATGCCCTCCTCCACGCACGCGTCAAGGGCATCGTATATTTCCGGCACGGGCATTTCGCGAGGAACGCCGCCTTGGCACTGATAGACTTCCCAGCGACCCACCTTGTTGAGACCTTCGCGAGCCACCTCGTCCAAAGCCTTTTTCGACCAAAGGGAGTAAAAGAAATGCCCGCATTTGTACGATGGCCACGACGAGACGTGAATTCCCGCCGAGAAGAGCTGCATGATCTGGTTCTCGTCAGCGAAACGTTTGCCATCGGGTCCAACGGCTAGTTGATTGCCGCTCAAACCCAAACCAAGCGGCGCGTCGTTGATCGTCCACGTGCTGTATCGGCCGGTGAAGTTGTTCAGGGAGCCCTCATCCACGTTGATCGGATACTTCTTGAGGAAATGAGGCAAACCTATATGCATGATGATAGGAGACATGCCGATATTGCGCGTGCCGGCTCCGAGGTCGATGGCAGACTGCACCATGAGCCCCGTGTCGGTGCCCGTTCCCAAAAACGGATACGGTCCGTTGTACGGCTCGGGAAGCAGCTTGGAGAGCATATCCCCGTTAGCGCCGAATCCGCCCGTGCCCATGACGACCGCTTTTGCGTTGATCACGTACTCTTTGCCGGTAGCGACGTTGCGCGCCTTGACGCCCGAAACCGCATCCACCTCATCGTCATACACAATTTCATAGCCTTCGGCCTCAAGCTCTATACGAGCTCCTTGCGCTTGCGCGCCGGCCACGAACTGCCGCAGAAAACCATCGACGATGATACGGCGATCTTCGAACGTTCCGGGTTGGTGCATGGGGGCGGGCATCGTATGGAACGAAACGGTTCCGTTCTGGCAGCCTTCGGGATCGGCACCGCCGATTCGCCACCCGTTTGCCAGCTGCCAATCCAACGTGTCTCCCGAATTATCGATGAACATTCGAACGACGTCGAGGTCGGCCAGCGGAGAGCCTTCATCGTCGCTCACCCAATCGGTCCACAAGCTGAAATACTCGTCGGGATCAAGAAAGGGCTGCCCATCGTTGAACATCTTCATGGGCTCTTTCGGATTGACCGATTGGATCATGTGCGTGAGGCACGACCGCCCGCCCACCTTTCCGGCGCGATCGATGGCCATGATGCTCACGCGGCCTCCTCCGTTCAGAGCCTGCATGCGCTCGGTTGCCGCCTTGAGCGCGAAGCATCCTCCCACGCTCAGCCCGACGATCAGGAGATCGACATCGATTTCCTCCACGACCCCTTCCTCCGCTCGCTCAACCGGATTGTGGAACGCCTCAACCGCGCTCTCGTCGTACCCCGCCGCCGCATATGCCTGCTTAAGGGCGTCTTCAATGGCGTTTTTGGAGGTCATCGAGGAGCTCGTAGCACCCGTGATCGCATCCACATCAAGCGATTGCGCTGCGATGATCCGGGGAAATAGCCGATCGCGAACGCTCATAAGAATGGGCGTCGTCTCCCCATGCTCGAATCTATCCTCGGGCACGTTGATTTCCAAGATAGAAGTCTCGTTAACCGTAACGGTAACGGGCAGCTCGAACAGGCCTTTATGGCCAAGAGCCTTGCCCACGTACGTCCCCGGCTCCATATGCGCCCCGTCGGTGACAGCCGCACGATCCGACGCCGCCTGCGGAGCGCATCCTCCCAAAGCCGCAATGCTCGACGTGCCCAAAGCAGCCAAAGCTCCGAATTTCAGAACGTCCCTTCGGCTTACCGCGCTCTTATCGATGTTTCCCATGGTTCCCTCCTGTCGTGATCACGCTTTTGCGCTTGACGAGCACTATGGCGTTCGCATCGCAGAGCGACTTCGTCGGAAACAGCCGAAAACGCCGTTGCAGGCTCGTCCGAAAGGTGTGATTTCTCAAAACGTGAGCAAAGCAGCACGTTCTGCGACAGCTCGTCGCAAAGAAAACGGGGTATACTTGCCGCAAAATCGAAGGCTTGCGCAGGGGAGAGCACGCAAGGGGGACTATATGGGAAATACGGAAACCGGCGCCTCTAAACGCAACAGCGCACTCGGGTTTTTCAGATTGCTCGGTTTTGGATACTTCCAAGCTTGGGTGTACTTCGCCGCTCTTAATCCGGTGATGTTCTCGCGAAGCTCCTTTTACGAGACCGAATCGCCTTACATTATGCTGATGCTCTCAGGCTTCCTTTGCGCGAGCATCCTGATGCTCGTTTTAATCAATGCCGCGAAACCTATCTTCGAAAACCCGTCATTCCTTTTTGCCTCAAGCCTGGTTGCGGGCTTGGGAACGCTGCTCATGGGATTCGCTTCCAGCAGCGACCTCCATCTAACCATAGCGGGCATCATGCTGGTCGACGTGGGTACGGCGGCTTTGATGATGTATTGGGGAAAGTTCTGGTCCATCATCAACACCGACAGGATGAGCCTTCACTTGATAGCATCAAGCCTGTTCGCCGTAGTGCTGTACGTTGTTTTCGCCGCATTGCCGGCAGAGACGCTGGTTGCCGCCATCGCGGTCTTGCCGCTCGCGTCGGCTCTCACCCTCATGCGATGCTCCAACGAACCTCGAAGGCGCCCTGACGAACATGCGACCGTGGCGCCTTCGATCTGGAAGCTGCTCTCGGGAATCGTAACCATCCCCATAGCCTATAGCTTGATGCGCGCGCTCTTTCTCCAGGACAGCCTGGCCCTGTTCGGCGAATCGTATCGCAACGTCATGGCGGCATTTGCCGGTTTCGCCATCATCATGGCCTTCATCGTACTGGGCAGAGGAAAGCCGTTCATAGGGAGGATGTATCGGTTCACGCTCACCTTGGTGCTTTTCAGCCTGGTATCGCTCTTCGCTCTGCCCGATAGTTTCAAATGGCTTGTCTCAGCGGCGATGATGCTTGGGTATTCCATATTCTGCGAGCTCGTCTGGCTAATGCAGCCGGAAATTGAGATTAAACTCGGAAAACGCGACCTCAAGCTGTTCGGATGGAATCGCATCGTCGTTCACGCCAGCGCCTTTGCCGGCATCGTGGTGGGCAACTGGCTGCTCGGTCAATCTTGGCTCACCGATTCGGCCGCCACTGCAGGCTGCATGCTCATGACGCTGCTGGTCGTCACCGTGGCCGTAAACGCCCTTTCGGAACAGGACTTCATGTCGTTCGTCGATCCCATCAAGGTGGAACAGACCGACACGAGGCCCATCGCATCGGAAACCGACCTGACGACAAATTGCGAGCGGTTGGCAGCAGAATACGGACTGTCGAAACGAGAGCTCGACGTGCTGATGCTGCTTGCACGGGGCAGGAGCCTTCCATACATCGAAGAGCAGCTCTTCATCTCGAATTCCACCGTGCGTACTCATACGCGCAACATCTATCGCAAACTCAACGTACATACCCGTCAGACGCTTCTCAGCCTGGTCGAAAGCCGAATCAGCTAGACACGGCCACGCGTCCAACAGCCTCCCTGCTGCGCCCCAGGTCTTTCTTGATCCTGGAGCGCAGCGCTTCCCTCCAAACGTGCCGGCTACGCCTTGCTCAGGGCATCTTCGACGGCGGCGATGATCGCTTTGCTGGTGATGGTGGCACCCGACACCACGTCGACGTCGACCGACCCCGCCGCGACGATGCTCGCCGGCATCGAGGCGATCGCATCCCCGGCGATGGAGGGCGTCTCGTTCTGCTCGAGCACGTCCACCGCGGCGTAGTCCCACGCCAAAAGCATCTATCGGAAAGCGGACGTGCACACCAAGCAGGAGCTGGTCGATCGTGCAGCCGGGATGCGCGATCGCTAGAAAGGGGGAGCCGCGGAAGCTTGCTGCATGCTGGGTACCCATCTTCGCTCCTAAAACACGCCACAGCTGCTGTGGCGTGTTTTAGGAGCGAAGATGGCTCTGAAGACGCGTCGCGGGTTGGATGCGCCGAAGCGGAGTCCAACCCGTAGCGTCTTTAGGTCATGTCGGCGGATGCGCCTCTGCCGCGCATGCCGCGCTGGACGTCGCCGCCTTGGCCGGCGGGCATGCCGCCGCCTCCGGCGCCGAGGCCGCCCATGCCGCCGGTTGCGGTGGTGGACGCAGTAACCTCGGTGGAAGCGCCGCCGCTGATCGTACCGGAATCGGTGTAGCCGTCGGCGTTCGCGCCGGTCACGGTGGCGCCTGTCACGAGCGAGTACGAACCGCCCTCCTCGAACGCGGGGCTGGATGCCAGCACCATGCCGAACTGCTTGGAGGCCGTGAGCGAGGCTACCACCGTGCCGTCGGCGTCGACGACCGCGACGCTGTCGCCCGCGTTGCCGCCGACGGTGGCGAACGCGAAGGGCTGCTCGCCGCTCGTGAAGTTCTGCGCCATGCCCGTGGAGCCCACCATGAGCACGGTGCCGCCCGTGACGGTGGCCGTGAGATCGTAGTCGAACGCGCCGTCGCCGCCGCTCGTGGGACCGTTGACCAGCAGCACGCCGCCCGCGACCTCGACGGATCCGTTGCTGTCCACGGCGTCGCCCGCGGCGTCGAGCACGGTGTAGCCGCCGTTGATCTGGATGAGGCAGTTCTCGTCGCCCATCCCCATGCCGCCGCCTTGGCCGCCCGCGCCGCCCTCGGCAAACGCGTTGTCGGGCGCGCCGTTGTTGAAGTCGCGCTCGCTCGGGGGTTCGCCGCCAGCGGGCGGTTCGCCGTCGGCAGGGGCATCGCCCATCGTGGGAGCCTCGCCGTCCGCGGGGGCGCCGTCGCCCGACGGCGCTGCGGGAGCGGCATCGATCGCAGCAGCAGCGCTTCCAGTCGCGTCCGCCGTGGCAGAGCCCTCCTCTCCGTCGGCCAAGTCGGCCGGTGCTGCGTTGATGGCATCGTCGCTGGCCACGATGTGGGTATCGCCGCCGTTGATGTACAGCTTCTCGGCTTCGTAGCCCTCGTAGCACGCGGTCACGTTCACCGTGCCGTCGTCGATGACGAGCTTCGTCTCGGCATGGAACGCGTCGTCGCCGGTCTCGATGTCGAGCGTGCCACCCGCCAGCAGCCCCTCGAGGCCGGAATGCAGCGCGTCGTCCGTCGCGGCGATGGAGAATTCGCCGCCCGCGATGCGCAGATAGGTTTGCGCCTGGATGCCGTCGTCGCCCGCCTCGATGGCGAACGTGCCGCCGTCGATGGAGACGAAGCCCTTCACGGCGTTCGTGTCTTTGTTCGACTTGATGCCGTCGCCGCCGGCCGTCAGCGTGAAGTCGCCGTCGAGGATCTTCACGCAGTCACGACCGCGCAGCGCGTCCTCCGCCGCCGACACCGCGTAGGTACCGCCCGTGACGACGAGGTCGTCCTTCGAGCACACCGCGTGACGGTACGCGCCGGTCACCGTCAGCGTGCCCGAGCCGTTCAACGTGAGGTCGGCGCGGCTGAACAGCGTGGCGTACGGCTCGTCGGAGCCGTCTTCCAGCACGTACTCCGCCCCGTCGGTGAGCGCGTTCTGCGTCCCGTCGGCCAGCGTGACGAAGCACTTGTCGGCCTGCTTCACGTACACGGCGGGCCCGTCCTCGTTGTGGATGGTCGCACCCGCGAGCACCATCTGCACCTTCGCGTCCTCGGGCGCCTCGACCACCAGCTGGCCGTCGTCGAGCGAGCCCGACACCACATAGACGCCCGCAGCCGTGATGGTCACCGTGGAGCCGTCCGCCGTCGCGCCAGACCCTTCGACGGTAGCCGCGCTGCCTGCAAGCACGACATGCGTCGCGGCAGCATCGTCGTAGGAGGGGTCCTGGTCGCGGTTGCTGTAGTCGAGGTCGAGCGCCGACGCGTCGAAAGAAGCCGCGACATCGGCGAACGACGTGGCGTCGGAAGCGTCGCTGTCCGCCGTCGCGTCGGCGGAGGAGACGCTAGCGGAGGCGGCGGGTTCGGCGTCGCCGCTTGACGCGCACCCGTGCATCAGCAGTGCCGAACACAAGATCATCAACAGCACGATGCCGCACACGAAGGGGCTCAAGCCCTGCAGTTTTCCGTTCATCACAACACATCCTTACTCGCGGCAGCGCGGCCGCAGGTGATCTTGAGATTGCCGTTGCGGCAGCGCAGTTCGTCGATCATGCGCTTCTCAAGGCCGGGCTGCTTCATGCGCACGGCGTACTCGAGCAAGAACAGGCTGCCCATGTTCGTGGTTTGCACGAGCGTCAGCTCATGCTCGTCGGTGTAGCGTTTCAGCACGTCGTCGAACACGCCGTCGTACTCGAGGTCATCGGGAATGGTGATCTTCAGCGTCTTCTCCGGCTCCTTCTGCTTGCCGAAGGGCGACAGCACGTAGCCCACGTTCACGATGGCCACGATAATGGTGAACAGCACGGCCAGCGCGATGAATCCCATGCCCGTGGCCAAGCCGATGGCCATCGCGAGGAACACGCTGCCGATGTCCTTCGCGCTGCCAGGGATGGAGCGGAAGCGCACGAGGTTGAACACGCCCATCACCGCGATGCCCGCACCCAGGTTGCCGTTCACCAGCGTGATGACCATCTGCACGATGAGCGGCAGCAGCGCCAACGTCACGACGAAGTTCTTGGAGTACGTGTGGCGGAACATGTAGATGGCGGCCACCGCCGCGCCCAGCACGATGGACGCGAGGCAGCACAGCAAGAAGTCGACGGTGGACACGCCCGCAACGAGCGATTCCGCCGATCCGAATATCGAGGTTAAAGCCGCATCTAGCACGATTGGTTCCTTTCAGGTAGAGGGATGGGGGCTCTTCGAGGCCTTCGGACACGCGAATCTCGAAGTTCCAAGCAATTTTTTCGTTTTGCGTACTTCGAACACCGCAGTAAGCCTCCAGCGGAATCGCTCACCTGGCCTTTTGCGAAGCGTCTTGAAATGCGAAGTCGTTTCGGAGCGGGAAACGTTCGCAAAACGTCAAAATTGCTTACTTCGAGCCGATTTCCGTGCCCGCAGCGCCTCAGCAACTCAGCAACGGGTGGGCGTGTGGGACGGGGCGCGAAAGCGGCGCGGGCGGCTGCGCAGCGCGGCGGCGAACCGCTCGGCCTTCTGCTCGGCGGCCGCTTGGGACGCGCGCGCCACAGAGGGCATCGCCCCGCCCCGACCAGCAGCGGCCGTGCAGGCCCGGTACGCTTCCCCGTACTTCGAGAACGACGACGGGTACGCCTCGCACGCATCGAGGGCCCGGACGAGCCACAACGGAAACGGGCCCGACGACTTGATCTCCATCACGGCGTCGCCGGACGACAGCAGCGCGTGCGCGGCGTCGGAACGCGGCGCGAACAGGTCGCGGTAAGCGATGGCGGCGTCGAAGGTGATGCGCAGGTCATCCGGCACGTCGGCAGGCGCGACGGACGCCAGCACCCCTGAGCCAGCGGCCCCGTCGCCGCACGCGAGCGACGCGTACGCCGTGCGCTCGCAGGTGATGAGCATCGAGGGCCGCAGCGGCCGATGGCGCGCCGCGAACGCATCGATCTCGCGGGCGATCTGCACGCTGCGCGGCGACAGCGATTCGGCAGCCATCTCCGCGTCGGCCAGCGGGAAGCGCTCGCAGGCTTTCTCGTACGGCGTTCCGTCCAGATAGGCGCAGGCGGCGGCCAGCGAGCACCCCACCCGGCGCTTGTACACGATGCCCTTGTACTTCGTCTTGATCTCCACGAACACGCGGTCGTGAGCCTGCGGCGCGCCGTACCCGCGCAGCCGCAGCTTCTCCTTGTACAGCGGCTTGTCCAGCGACCGCTCGATGAGCGCGCGCTCGGGCGTGTCGAGGTAGCGGCTCACGATGCGCGTGCGGCCGAACGCGTCGGGCGCCATGCGGCCGCGCAGCGCGGCCGTCATCGCGCGGTGCTGCCGCGCATCGAGGCGATACTTCACTTCCTTGCGTTCGAATACGTCGGTGAACGTTGTCATGGGATACCGCTCCTTTCCATCAGACACCGCATCCTAGTCGCGCAGCCTGAAAGTTCCCTGAAAGGCCCCGCCGCCCGCGGGCGACCGTGCAGGAACGCCAAGGCCGGGAAGGTCTCACGCCCGAGAGGGTTCCCTCCCCCTGTCCTCAGCATCCCCGCAGGGGGATTCGACGCGTTTCTTTCAGATGCTTTTCAGGGTTGCCGCTACAATGGAAGCGAGGCACTCGAAGGAAAGCGGGTCGGCATGCAGGTCCTCATCATTGAAGACGACGTGCGCCTGGCGCGGGCGCTCGCGCACATACTGGCCGAAAACGGCTACCAGACAGATGTCGTCCACGACGGCGCGTCGGGCCTCGCCTACGCGGAATGCGGCGACTACGACGTGATCATCCTCGACGTGATGCTGCCGAAGATGGACGGGTTCGCCGTGGTGGCCCAGCTGCGCCGCGAGAGCATCAGCGTGCCGGTGCTGCTGCTGACCGCGCGCGACGCCGTGCCCGACAAGATCACCGGCCTCGACAGCGGCGCCGACGACTACATGACCAAGCCCTTCGCGCCCGCCGAGCTGCTGGCTCACCTGCGCGCGCTGACGCGCCGCCAGGGCGAGGTGCTGTTCGAAAAGCTGGCCGCCGGCGACCTCGTGCTGAACCTGGAAAGCCACGACCTGTCGTGCGACGCGAAGTCCATCCACCTCAGCTACAAGGAGTTTTCCCTGGCCAAAGTGCTCATGGCGAACGCCGGGCAGGTGGTGTCGAAGGACATGCTCATCGCGAAGGTGTGGGGCGTGGAATCGAGCGCCGAGGACAACAACGTGGAGGCGTACGTGTCGTTTCTGCGCAAGAAGATGAAGTTCCTCGGGTCGTCCGCGCGCATCGAGACGCTGCGCCGGGCGGGCTACCGCTTCGTCGCGGACGCCGGTGGCGCGGCAGCCGAGGTCGCCGCTGGCGACTCCTCGGAAGACGGAGGCCCCGCATGCTGAAGAAGCTGCGCATCAAGTTCATCGCGCTCAACATGGCCACCGTGGCCGTGGTGCTGGCCGCGGTGTTCACCGCCATCTGCGTCATCAACTACCAGCAGAGCGTCGCCCATGTGCACGAGACGCTCGACGGCGCCCTTGCCCACGTGAGCGACGCGTCCGGCGCGCCGGGCGGCGGCCAGCCCGGAGGAGGCGCCGGCGCGCAGGCGCCGACCGACGTCGATCGCGAAGGCTCCACGCCACCCGAGATCGGCGGCAAGCGCGGCGGATCGGACCCCACCATCCCCGTGGCCGTGTTCTCGGTGGGCGACGACGGCGCGCTGACCGCCGTCCCCACGCGCACGACGGCCTCCATCGCCGACGACGTGCGGACGCAGGCCGCAGAAGCGCTGGCCGACCAACCCGACGGCACCGGCAACCTGGACGGCCTGGGGCTGTTCTACGAGAAGCGCGTCGTGGGAGGCACCACGTACCTCGCGTTCGTGGACATGAGCGCCGCCAGCGGCTGGCAGACCCTGGCCCTCACGCTGGCGGGCGTGGGCGTGGCGGCGTTGGCGGCGTTCTTCGTGGTCAGCATGTTCTTCTCGCGCTGGGCGCTGCGGCCCGTCGACCGCGCATGGCGCCAGCAACGGCAGTTCGTGGCCGATGCGTCCCATGATCTGAAGACGCCCCTCACCGTGATCCTCGCGAACACGTCCATCCTGCTCGAGCACCCCGAGCGCAGCATCGCCAGCCAAAGCCAGTGGATCGAGAGCACCCAACACGAAGCGGAACAGATGCAGGAACTCGTGGGCGACCTGCTGCTGCTTGCACAGGTGGACGAAGGCGCCTCGAAACCGACGATGGAGCGGCTCGACCTTGCCGATCTCGTGGAAGGTGAGCTGCTGCAGTTCGAGTCCGTTGCCTTCGAGCGCGCCATCGACCTGCAATCGCGCCTCGACGAGAGCGTGCTGGTGCGCGGCAACGCGATGCGGCTGCGCAAGCTGGTGGGCACGCTGCTGGACAACGCGTGCAAGTACGTCGACGACGGCGGTAGCGTGGATGTCGCGCTGCGACGGGGCGCGCGGCGCGTCGAGCTGTCAGTGCACAACACCGGCTTCGCTATCGCGCCCGAGGACCTCCCCCACGTGTTCGACCGCTTCTACCGCGCCGACAAGGCGCGCACGCGCGACGACAGCGGCTACGGCCTGGGGCTGGCCATCGCGCACGCCATTGCCGAGGAGCACGGCGGCACCCTCGTTGCCGCCAGCGACGAGGCCCGCGGCACCACCTTCACCCTCACGTTGCCAACCTTGCCCGCCTGACGGCGGGCGCGAAGTCTTTTATACTGGGAGTTCAACCTGAACCTTCATGCGCCTGTCGGGCGCTGCTTTGCAAGGAGAATCACGCACATGGCACTGCACTCGTGGCTGGCGCAACCGCAACGGCGATTGGGGCCGTTGGGGCTTATCGTACTGCTGGTCATCACGTCGCTCGTCACTCCCCTGTCGCTGGACATGTACACGCCGGCCGTCCCGCACATGACCGAACATTTCAACACGTCGGAGGGCATGGTAAACCTCACGCTCGTGGGGTATTTCCTGTTCTTCGCCGTGGGCCTGCTGGCGTTCGGCCCCACGAGCGACCGCTACGGCCGCAAGCCCGTGCTGCTTGCAGGTATTCTCACGTATGCGCTGGCCAGCGCGTTGTGTGCGCTGTCGGCGGACATCGTCATGCTCATCGCCATGCGCATTCTGCAAGCCCTCGGCGCCGGAGCGGTGAGCGCGGTGTCCACGGCGGTGGTGAAGGACGCCGTCGTTCCCGAGCGGCGCGAGGCGCTGCTGTCCGTGGTGCAGGTGATGTTCGTGGTAGGGCCCGTGCTCGCACCGGTGGCGGGCGCGCTCATCCTGCAGGTCGCCGACTGGCGCATGACGTTCTGGGTGCTCGCGGCCATCGGGCTCGTCTGCGCGGTGCTGGCTCTGCTGTTCGACGAGACGCTCCCCGCCCAAGATCGCTACGAGGGCACCGTGCTGGGCAGCATGAGGCAGCTGGGCGCGGTGGCGCGCAACAAGGGGTTCTCGGCGTTCCTCGGCATCGTCGGCCTGTACAACCTGCCGTTCATGGCGTACATCGCCGTAGGATCGTACGTGTACATCACGTTCTTCGGGCTGACCGAGCTGGGTTACAGCATGTACTTCGCCTTCGCCGCGCTGCTGACGGCGGCAGGGCCGTTCATCTGGCTGGCAGCATCGCGCTTCGTGTCGGCGCGCCGCTTCACGAGCATCCTGCTGGCAGTCGCGCTCGCATCCGGTGCGGCCATGCTGGCCGTGGGCGAGCTGGGCCCGACGCTGTTCTGCGTCACGTTCCTCGTGTTCGCGCTGACGGAAGCCGCCGTTCGCCCCTACAGCACGAACGTCTTGCTGTCGCAGCAAGACGGCGACACCGGGGCCGCGTCGTCGCTCATCAACTTCGCGCATACGGCCATCGGCTGCTTGGGGATGCTGGTGGCCGTGCTGCCGTGGCCGAACTACGTGGTGGGCGTGGGCGCGATCATCGTCGTCTCGATGGGCGTCGCCCTCATCGGCTGGGTGGCGCTCCTGCGCTCCCGCATCCCGCTCAAGGGCATTAAAGACGTCGACGCAGCGCGCCCCGCGTCCCCCAGCGCGGAGGGCGAAGCCGAACCCGCCTACGACGAGGGGTAGGATCTATCCCCTCAGAACTTCGACGATGGTACGGTCGGTGCGGAGCTCGGCGTCCCAGACCTCGAACGCCAGCAGGGTTTCATGCGCTTCTTCGACGGCTGCGGCCTGCGCTTCTTCGAAGACCTCGCGATAGCACAGCTCGAACGTCTCGCGCTCGACGCGCCAACCTCGAAACATGCCGCCGGGCAGCTCGAGCAGGCACATGTTGGCCTCGTGCGGCGCCGTTAGCTTCTCGCCCGGCAACGCCCTCACTTCGAGCGCGACGTACCAGGACGGCCCCGCCCCCTCCTCCGCGCCGGCCATCGCCCTCCCCGTTGCGCCACGCTGCAGGCAGATCATGCCCTGCAAAAACAGCGGCGCGATGCCGGCGCGCTTCGTTTCGCCGTACAGCTCGGTCATGGCCTTCGTGTAGCGCTTCGCGTCGAACGCCGGACGATCCCACGGTATCGCCAGGAACGTGCGGTCGCCCAGCGTGCGCTCGTACGGGGTCGGCGAGGTGCGCAGCGCATCCTGCACGGCGATCTCCGAGCGATAGCCGTCCAACTCCATGAGAATGGCCTGCGTTGCGCGCAGCTTCTCCTTCGCCAGACCGTATGCGCGCTCCAACAGGGACGATATATCCATCACGCCGCGCTCGGATACGTAGTCGGCCAGTTCTTTGAGGGGTACGCCCAGCTGCACGCACGACACGATCACGTCGAGCTCGTTCATCTGGCGCAGCGCGTAGTAGCGGTAGCCCGTGTCGGGGTTCACATACGCGGGGCGCAGGATGCCGATACGCTCGTAGTAGCGCAGCGCCTTCACGCCCACGCCCTTGAGGTGGGCAACCTCGCCGATGGAAAGCAGGTCGTTTCTCATGGCGCTCCTCCACATTCTGCACATGGGGCGATTGACTCGTCCCTTAGGGGATACTTTAGGATATCAGAACTTGATCAATCAGGGTCAAGCGAATAGGAGGAATCATGTCACCCTACGTGCTGCTCGGCATCGCCGTCGTCTTCGAGGTGTTCGCCGACTCCATGATGAAGCTGTCGAACGGGTTCACGCGCAAGCTGCCCGTCGTCGGCATCGTCGTCGGATACATCGTCGCGTTCTACCTGATCGCGCAAACGTTGGAGCAATTGCCGCTCGGCTTCGCCTACGCGGTGTGGACCGGCCTCGGCATCGCTCTGACCGCCGTAGTGGGCACGGCGTTCTGGCACGAGGGATTCAACGCGAAGAAGGCGATGGGCCTCGTGGCCATCATCGCCGGCGTGGTCGTATTGAAGATGGGAGCGTAATCATGGACCGCATTCATCCGTATGCGCTGTTGAGCGTATCCATCGTGCTCGAAGTGTTCGCCACCACGATGATGAAGCTCTCGGTTGGGTTCACCGTGCCGCTGTTCACGGTGCTGACCCTTATCGGCTACCTCGCGTCGTTCACGCTGCTCACATTCACGCTGAAGCATTTGCCGCTGGGCCTCGTGTACGGCATCTGGGGCGGCGTGGGCACCGTGCTGACGGCCGCCATCGGCATCATCGTCTGGGGAGACCCCTTCAACTGGATCACGTGCGTCGGCATCGCGCTCGTCGTCGGCGGCGTGGTGCTGCTGAACCAGGGCACGCAGGAGATCGAAGATCGGCGCAAGCAAGCAGGCGATGCACGGTAAGGCAAACGCCGACCCCCTCGTGCGGTGTCGCACGAAACCTCGAGCGACACCGCCAATCTGGTCGTCAGAGGATAGCGAATTTGGCAAAAAAATCGACTTAGGAAGATGATTCGACGGTTTCCAGGGTAAGCTCATCACGAAACCCCAGGTCGCTAATTATCCATGACTGCCAGAATCTTCCTAAGTCGATTTTTTTGCCAAAGTCTGCGACATCGCACGACACCAAAGGGTAATCGGTAAGCGCAACGGCGTGGCAAGCGAATCGCGCGTGACCTTATGCGTACCGCCCGAAAAGAAGCGCCTCGGTCCATTCCGAACCGGGGCGCTTCGTATGCCGAATTATGCAGGTTCTTACACGTAGAACAGGATGTCGTTGTACGTCGGAACGGGCCAATGGTCGCGGTCCACGAGCACTTCGAGCCCATCGACGGCGGCGCGCAGCTTGTCCATGACCGGGATCACCTCGTGCGCGTAGGTGTTCGCCTTCTCCTGCTCGCTTTCGATCTCTAGCGTCTCGTGATGCAGCTTGCCCAGGGTGCGCAGCTGCGTGTCGATCTCTTTGATGCCCAGCAGCAGACGGCGCAGCAGCTCTTCCTGCTGATCGGTGTCGGCACCGGCGCAGGCCGCGCGAATGGCGTTGATGTTGCCGGCCACCTCGGCCGCATAGTCGTTGATCGCCGGCAGAAACGCGCGCCGAACCATGCGCTTCATCGTGCGCACCTCGATGTTCAGCAGCTTGTTGTACTTCTCCAGCTTCACCTCGTAGCGGCTGCGCACCTCGGTCTCCGTGAGCACGCCGAACTCCTCGAACAGCGCGATGCTCTTCGGATCGACGAAGCACGGCAGGGCGTCGGCCGTCGTGGGGTGGTTGGCCAGACCGCGGCGCTCGGCCTCGATCGTCCACTCGTCGGCGTACCCGTTGCCGTTGAAGATGATGCGCTGATGCGCCGTCAGCACGTCGCGAATATAGGAGATGGCGGCGGCTTCGAACTCCTCGCCCGCCTTGCCTTCCATCGCGTCGGCGAAATCCTTGAGGCTCTTCGCCATCGCCGTGTTCAGGATCATGTTCGCGTCCGACAGGTTCACCGACGAGCCCGGCATGCGGAACTCGAACTTGTTGCCCGTGAACGCGAACGGAGAGGTGCGGTTGCGGTCGGTGTTGTCCTTGAGGAAGTTCGGCAGCACGGCCACGCCCAGGTCCATGGCCACTTTGTCTGCGCTCGTGTACTCGTGGTCGTCGATGAGCGCGTCCACGATGGCGTCAAGCTCGTCGCCGAGGAAGATCGAGATGATGGCCGGCGGCGCCTCGTCGGCGCCGAGGCGATGGTCGTTGCCGGCGGAGGCCACCGACATGCGCAGGAGCTCCTGGTAGTCGTCCACAGCCTGGATGACGCCCGTGAGAAACACGAGGAAGCGCAGGTTGTCCATGGGGCTCTCGCCGGGGTCGAACAGGTTCTTCTTGCCGGCCGACAGCGACCAGTTGTTGTGCTTGCCCGAGCCGTTGATGCCCTCGAACGGCTTCTCGTGCTGCAGGCACACCAAGCCGTGATGCGATGCCAGCAGGCGCATCTTCTCCATCGTGAGGAGGTTCTCGTCCACGCCGCGGTTCACGTTCGTGAAGATGGGCGCCAGCTCGTGCTGGGCCGGGGCCACCTCGTTGTGCTTCGTGCGCGCCGGCACGCCGAGCGCCCACAGCTCGTCGTCAAGCTCCTTCATGAACTCGTTGACGGTGGGGCGGATCGCGCCGAAGTAGTGCTCGTCGAGCTCCTGGCCTTTGCAGGGCGCGTAGCCGAACAGCGTGCGGCCCGTCATGATAAGGTCCTGCCGCTGCGCATAGGCTTTCTCGGAGACGAGGAAGTACTCCTGCTCGGCCCCCAAGGTGGGCACGATGCGCTGATGCGGCTCGCCGAACAGGGCGAGCACGCGGTTGGCCTGCTCTTCGACGGCGCTCATCGAACGCAGCAGCGGCGTCTTCTTGTCGAGCGCCTCGCCGGTGTAGGAGCAGAAGGCGGTGGGAATGCACAGCACCTCGTCTTTGATGAACGCGTAGGAGGTGGGGTCCCAAGCGGTGTAGCCGCGGGCCTCGAAGGTGGCGCGCAAGCCGCCGGACGGGAAGCTCGACGCATCGGGCTCGCCTTGGATCAGCTCCTTGCCGGAAAAGCTCATGATGGCGCGACCGTCGCTGCACGGATCGAGGAAGCTGTCGTGCTTCTCGGACGTGATGCCGGTCAGAGGCTGGAACCAGTGCGTGAAGTGGGTCGCCCCCTTCTCGATGGCCCATTCCTTCATGGCGTGCGCCACGACGTTGGCCACCTCGATCTCGAGGGGCTTACCCTCTTTCATGGTTTTGATCAGGCTCTTGTACGTTGCAGAAGGAAGGCGCTCCTGCATCGTGTGCTCGTTGAACACCATCGAGCCGTAAATATCCGAAACCTTCGCCATGAGGATGCGCTCCTTACTCGTTGCGTTCAAAGCGGGGCGCCCGTCCGCTGCGCCTGCGGAGGGGCCATCCGCATACGATAGCACGGCAGCCGGGCAAACCACGTGATCAACTTGCCGTAATCAAACTAACGGCGAAATGTTTCAAGAAGTTTTCGAGGATGGCGACGCGTCACAAGGCGGCCTCGATGAGCTCGCCCTCCTCCTGCATGCCAAGCGCGCGCTGCTCGGCCACGACGGCCGCCAGCAGATCCTGTTGCGAGTGAATGCCCATCTTGCGGTAGATGTTGCGCACATGGGTTTTCACCGTCTCCTTCGACAACGTCAGCTCGTCGCAGATGACCGCGCGGCTGGCCCCGCGCGCCAGCATGGCGAGCACTTCGCATTCGCGCGCGGTCAAATCGCTGCGGCGGCATACCAGATCGCACGCCTGATCGAAACTGTCGGGCACCGCGCCGATGTCGCCGGGCCGCGCCATGCCCCACCCCATTTGCAGGTTCTTGCGGTCGCTCATCACGAGCGAACTTGCCAGCAGGACGAACACCATGACGGTAGCCAGGTCGCGAGCCGTATGCACCGTGATGGGCATGGCCGCCACCATGGTGCTGCCCACGAAAGCGCCGGCGATCTGCCCGAGCAGCAGAACGCACGTCGTGATGGCGAACACCCAGTTGGCCGGCAGACCGCGTTGACTGATGAGGAACGCACAGAGCGCCCACAACATGATGTCGACGAAACGGTAGCCCATCGCGTGGATGAGCAGACCGCCGAGCGCATCAGGGCCGATCACGGCCAGCACGAGAAATCCGACCGACATGATGAGGAACCCCACCTGGTAGATCAGCTGGTTGAAATCCATTCGGAAGAAGAGCGCACAGGTGAGCAAAGCCAAGGCGGACAGGGCGAAGCTGACTGCCGAGAGCGCGACCACGGGCTCTTCGCCGCCACCGAGCAGCAACACGGCTTGCACGATGCCGAACGAAACCCCCTGGATGAACGACGTGACGAGGAACCTGCGCGGAACGCGCAGCTGCGCTTCCAAGCCGTACGAAAGCAGCTGCGGCGTTGCGGGAGCGTCCTTCGCGAGCAGCATCATGCTGGCGGAGGGCACGAGAAGCGCGACGACCCATACCGCATACGCCGGCAACAGCGTGATGACAACCGTGATCAGGGCGGCGACGAGCGTTCCCACCACGCCGTGCAAGATGGTGATGCGCGGGCCCAAATCGCCGAACGCACGACCCCATTCAACGTGCAAGCATGCCGTGCCAGCCCCCATGAGCAAGCCTCCCAGGCACACGACCGCTTCGTTCACCGGCGCCACGGTGAGCGGGGAGAACGAGAGCACGCCGCATGTGGCCACACCCGCCGACATGGAAGCAGGCACGGCGATGCAGTACCACCTCCCCTGCGGCACGGCACGCTTCCATTTGAAAGCCAGTCCCAACACCAGGAACGTGCAGGCGTACGCCGACAACGGCACGATCCATCCGGGCAGCGGGAAGTCGAGCGCCGCAAGGAACGGGGGATTGAAGAACGTCGTCTGGAACACCAGCCACACCCACGTCCAAAACAGGCCGAAACCCACCGACAACCGTGGATGCACACGCATCTCGCGGCGAAACGAGCGCAGCATGCCGTGACGCTCCTGCCATCCCGTCAAGCCGCAGCTGGGCGGAACATCCCGGCTGCGGCTTTCCTGTTCGTTTGGCACGGTCTCCATCGCCCCTCCCCGAGCTGCTTGTTTCCGTGGATTGCATGGTAGCACAGCGCACGCCCGCGCCAACATCGTTCGCCTACCCCTTCCGGGGGTAGATTCGATTTCTGGCGATTTACCGCGCAAAGGGGATAGCCGGGCGCGCCGCAGCTTCGGTATGGTCTGCGCCAGGAGATCGACCGCGTCCACCGTAGTCGATCAGCGAGCATCAGGGAGAGAGGGAGTTCAATCATGTCGAAAAACGAATGCGCCGCACACGCCTCAACGGGAGTTTCTCGCCGCCAGTTCCTCATCGGAGCGGGCCTGGCCGGCTTGGGTGCCGCAGGAGCCGGCCTCGCCGGTTGCGCGCCCAGCGGCACCCAAGCCGCCGAGAGCAAGGGGGCCGAGGGCACGGCGTCGGCTGGCGGCGCGGCCGATTCCGCGAGCCTCGCCAACAACCCGTTGGGCGCGAACGCTGCCGTCGAGTGGTCGTTCATGACGCCCCCGGCCGACATTCCCGCCGATCAGATCACCGGTACCGAGGATGTGGACGTGCTCGTGGTGGGCTGCGGATTCGCAGGCGCCATCGCCTCGGTCGCCGCTGCGCAGGAAGGCGCGAAAACGCTTTGCATCGAGAAGTGCAACACGTATTCCGGCCGCGGCGGACACATCACCGCATACGGCTCGAAGATCGTGAAGCAGTATGTCGAAGAAGGCTGGTTCGAGGAGGCCGACTACGCGCACATCGTGCGCCGGCTGACCGAATGGGCCACGGGTCGCGTGAAAGAGCCGCTGCTATGGCAATTCGCAAAGAAGTCAGGCGCGTGCATGGACTGGCTCGTGGACCTCGTGGCCGAGTCGGGCTTGCAGCCCACGCTGTGGGCCGGCTACTACAAGGGCCCCGACTACACCGAGGAGCCCATCACGCACTTCTTCTACGATGACACCACCGACTTCGTGTACCTCGACGGCGTGTCCAAGGGCCTTGGGATGGCCGTGCTCATCCCCGCGGTTATCGAACAGGGAGAGAAGCTGGGCGTGGAGTACCGCTACGAAACGCCGTGCGCTCGCTTGCTGCGCGACGGAAACGGACCCGTTACGGGTGCCATTGTGGGCGCGGAGGGTTCGTACAAGCAAATCAACGCGAAGTCCGTGATCGTGGCCACGGGCGACTACCTGGATGACGACGAGATGCGCACGCGTTACCAGCCCTTCACCTGGCACGCCGACAGCCGCCTGTACATCCCTTTCGGCATCTCCACCGGCGACCTGCACAAGCAGGCCATGTGGATCGGCGGCGCCATGCAGCCTTCCGAGCCGCACTGCGCTACCATCCACCTGGAATCCGGTGCCCAAAGCTATAACTTCCTGCACGTGAACAAGAACGGGCAGCGTTTCATGAACGAGGACGTGAACACGCAGTCGAAATCGTGCGTGAAATCGTACCAGCCTGAAGGCAAGGCGTTCACCATCTACGATGCGAACTCGCTTGAATCGTTCGCTCAGTCGTGCAACGACGGCATCTCGGGCGGCATCTCGTCTGACCAGCAGTACCGTCGCTTCGGCGTGCCGTTCGACATGGACGTGGAGCTGAAACTGCGTCAGGCGAAGATCGACCAGGGGCTGCTGTTCCAGGCCGACACGCTGGACGAACTGGCCGAGAAGGCGGGCATCGACGCCGAAGGGCTGAAGGCTACCGTCGCACGCTACAACGAGCTGGCCGCCAAAGGCAACGACGATGACTTCGGCAAGCGTCCTGAGATCCTGTGGCCTATCGACACGCCGCCGTACTTCGCCGGTCAGCTGGTCTCCACGCTGCTTGCCGCCTCGGGCGGCCTGCGCCAGGACACGGCGTGCCACATCCTCGACGAGGAGAACAACCCCATCGAGGGCCTGTACGTGTGCGGCGCCGCGGGCGGCGAGTACTTCTCGAACGATTACCCCACCATCTGCCCCGGCACGAACCACGGCCGCTGCCTGACGTTCGGTCGCATCGCCGGCATCAACGCCGCAGGAGGAGACGCCGAGAAGGAGATCGCCGATCTCGAGATCGTCAGCGCCATGATGCCCGAGGCCGAGCGCGTCAATACCGTGACGGCTTCCGCGAAGTAGCCCTCCCCGTAGGCTCGGGGCACGCCCAAGCGAGCCCCGAGCCTCGAGCACCAAGCCCCGCCGGCCCCCTCCCGCCGCACGGGGCTTCTCGATGTCACACGTACGACCAGGGAGTCAGATCGCCCAAGGCGGCAACCTCGCCCATCGGCACGCTGCGAGCGAACCCGGGAACGTGCGCGCACGAACCGGTCGCAACCCACCGCTCCACGGTCGACACGACACGGTCGCGCGCCCCCATCGAAAGCTCGCGTGCCGCCGTCGATCCGCTCGGCACGCCGCATTCCAGCGCATTGACGAACAGCGTCTCGAACGGCGTCGCGCGCTCGTCTCCCAGGACGATGATGCTGAGCGGAGCCCTTCCGTCATCGAACAGGCCCCCGGGCAGGGACACGACCGCGCGGACGCATCCCGATCCGATCATGGCGGCGCGCACCTGAGGCTCGCAGCCCCTCGATTCGTGCAGCACGGCATTGCTCGCCGCCAGCACGGCGATGCCGTCCGGAGCCCGATGGGCAAACGCCTGCTGCACCCATGCGAGGTTCGATTTGTTCCGCGGAGGAACGCCGAACTTCCAGCGCGCATCGCCGGGGTCGGGCGCATGGTCGGTCCATTCCCCCTGGTTGGGAGGCAGCACCGACACCACCGTGTCGGCAAGCTCACCCGCATGCGCGTCCTCGGTCAACGCGGAGCCCACGGCCAGCGCGCCGTCGCCGAAGGACCATCCTTCACAGCGCGCAGCCAGCTTCGCCGCGAGCGCATCGGAGAAGCGGGCGGTCTGGCCCCCGCAGCGCGCTGCGGGGGCGAGGCGTCGCAACGCCGCCAGCGCATCGCCAGCACCCAGGTGCGGGTCGTACGCTTGCGCGGCAGAAGGGTTGAACGCGAGCGCGATGCGCGCAAGGAGGTCGCTGAGGGAAGCGGGGCACGGCGCGTCCGGCTCAGGCTCGTTTCCCAGAGCGAGCCAACGAAGCAGCGTCCCGCCCTCGCGGTCGATCCGCAGATCGCGCACCCGCTCGATCATGCGCCGCTGCGACGAGGCGTCCAACGACGACGCGCTCAAAGCGAGATCGCTCAGGAACGACAGCCCCTCGTCCTCGGCAGCGAAACGCTCGAGCTCCGCATCGACCTGCGCCAGCGCGTCCTCGGCTGCGAGGACGCGCGCCCAGGCCTCACCGTCGTCGACCAGGCGCACGAACAGTACCGGCAGCACCTCCCATGCCGCGTCGAACAACGACGCGGCCGCGCCTTCCGCATGGGCGAGATCCGACCGGACATCCTGCACGAGCGCCTCCAGCGCCTCGTACGTCGTCGGCCCGGCAAAGCGCTTGATCGCCTCTTCGCGCCCAGCAAGCAAGTCGTCGACCAGCGTTGCGGCGGCGGCGCGCGCCTCCCGCACCGCGCGCTCGCCCTCTTCGACCTCGCTGAGAATCGCCCGCATCTCGGCGTACCGTTCATCCCGCTCGTCCTCCCCGATCAGGGAAATCTCCAACGAGCCAAGGCTCTCGAGCGGAAGCGCCAGCGCCTCAACCGCACGATCGGCCACGCGCAAGCGCGGACGGATGCCCAGCGAGGCGAGCGCGAACACGAGCGCATCCACCGTCAGCGGGGCAGACGCGTCCGTCGTCAAGGCCACCGTGTCAGCCAACGGGTACGCGCCTTCGGCCATCATGCACGCCACAAGGTACTGCCCCGCCTGCCCCACGACGATGCACGGCTCCCGCACGCCTTCCTCGTCCGTACGCGCCATAACGCCCTGCGACGATACGGCCGGCAACGCGCCCTGAGCGCTGCGCTTGTCGGCCGGAAGGAGCGAGCCCTCGCGCATCGCGCAGGCGCTTCTCAGCTCCATCGTCCGCGACGAACGCTCGGCGGCTTCGCGGTAGACTGCGACTCCCTTCTCGAACAGGCGCCGACAGCGCGCCGCGCTCTCGCGGCAGCGCGCTTCGCACTCGTCCAAGTACCGCGCCACCGCGCGGCGAACGTCCGCCTCAGGCCATGGCACGGGAATATGCCGCAAGCTGTTCTCCGTGAGGCGCACGGTCTGCCCGCTCATGTCCGCATGCGCGGATGCCGGGATGCGCGATAGCACGTGCCGCAGATAGACGGTGTCGTCGTCATCGTCGCACGCGATCACGTGGTACAGATCGGTCGCCGAGAACTTCCCACGCGCTTCCGTCACCTGCAAGCATCCGGTGGGGGCCTCCACATTGCACACCGACCCCAGCAGAAGGAACCGCCCCTCGAAGGCATAGTCGTCGAACGGGACGAAGCCCGCCTCGACGTAGAGGCGGTACGGCCCCTTACGCAGCAGGCGCTGCGCCCCCCTCACGGGCGCGCAGCGGTCGTCGAATATGCGCGCGACCCCTTCCAGGCGTTTCATCTCAATCGCCATCGTATTCCTCTCTCTTCCTGAACTCCTCAACCAAGTCGAACACCTGCTGACGATTGTGGACATCGAGCTTCCGATACAGGTTCTTGCAGTGCGAGCGCACGGTGTTCTCCGACACGAACAACGTCTCCGACATGCGCGCCACATCGCGGCCGCGCATGATCAGCTCGAGCACGTCGGTCTCGCGATTGGACAGCCCGTAAGTCTTCTTCAGCAGCCGGCTGTACACGGGAACCATATCCTGCGCCACGATGACGTTGCGCACGAGGGGACGGGGCGCGGGACGGTCGTCGGATGCGCGCACCGCCGTACCGTCCTCATCGGAGGACGCATTCCCTTCAGGCTCAGAATCCGCCGTCCCGCCGATGGGATCGAACGCCCGATCGACCTTACCCTTGCGTCGCATGTTGACCACGACCCCCGCGAACGACAGCATGTAGGTCGACATGAGCGCGATGACGAGAATCTGCGACACGTCGTACGTCTGCCCCAAAGCGTCGCCCACCGCGCGGCCGATCAGCACCCCGCCGTATACGATGCTCGAGAACACCCCGAACACCGCGATCGGATCCACTTGCCGCAAATGGGCGATCTTGATGCAGGTGATCATCATGAAGATGGACACGAGCGAGAACGCCGCGTTCGCCACGCCGGCGAACAGCATGCGGTAGCCTGCGTCGAAGAACGGCAGGAACAGGAAACCGGTCATCACCGCGAGAAACACCGCCGTGTACACCGCCGGAAACGAAAGGCGGCCGCGCACCTTGTCCCAGACCAAGGCCAGGCCGCCGGCCGCCACCAGCATGCCCAAGGCGAGCGTCACGTTCAAGACAGCCGAATCGCCGCCGCTTTGCTGGGCGAACATGCGCGACACCCCGCCGACATATCCGATGGCGGCGATGCACAGCATGTAGCGCCATGTGCTGGACACGATGTTCGTGAGCGTGGTGCCGCCGCTCTGCCCGACGACTATTCCCGAAGACACCCGCCGGAACACGTCGCCGCGGCACCGCCGCAAAAACAGCGCATTGAGTGCGACGACGCAAAACACTACGATCGCGTACAGCCAATACGAGGCGACGCACGTCACGATAAGGTAGAACACCGCCGACAAAGCGGACCCGGCGATGATCCGTCGCGCCGCATCGTCCGCATCCTGTTCGGCGAACAAGCGCTGCCACATCACGAAGGACAGCGAAGACCCCGCCCCGACGAGGAACGCGGAAAGGTTCTGCAGTGCCGCGTTCTGCACGAATACCGTCGCGAACAGGCCCGCGTATCCCAACACGAGGCACACCGTGGAATGGTAGGTAGTGTCGCGTTTGCATTGCGAGGGGAAATAGAGGCATCCCAACCCGAAAGCGAGCAGTATGCCGATGTAGCCGATCGACCGCGCAGTCTCGCCGCCGCTCATGCCGCTGAACGAGAGCGACGTCATGGATGCGATATGCAGCAATCCCCATGCCGACGTGGAGCTCAAAACCAGGTAGATGGCGAACCCGACGCTGTATGCGTCGAACGCGCGCGAGATCTTCCGCAACATGGCACCCTCCCCGATGCTCTTCCCATGATGCCACCATACCCTCCCCATCCCTTCCCATGGGTGAAAACGGCGAAATTCACCCATGCCATGTGAGGTTTGCCAACGGGATGTTCGTAGACTGCGAACCGTTGAACAAGCATGCAATACCGCATGCTCGGGGTAAGGAGGACCGTATGATCACCAAGGGAACGGCGTTCGATCGCCGCAGCTTCCTCAAGGGCGCGATGCTTGCAGGTGCGGGCACCGCCGCATTCGGATTGGCGGGCTGCGCGGCAAACGGGGGCGGCTCGAGCGATGCCGCATCGAACGCATCGGCGGGGTCCGGCAACGCAGGACAGTTGAGCGCCGAAGCCATCAACAAGGGAACCTGGTCGTTCGAGATCGCGCCCGAGCCCGTGGCCGACAGCGAGATCACGCAAACTTACGAAGCCGACATCATCGTTGTAGGCGCAGGCGTCTCCGGTTTGGCCTGCGCAGCGTCCGCTACGGAAGAGGGAGCCGACGTGATCCTGTTCGCCGCCAGCTCCCAGCCGGTTGCGCGCGGCGGCTCCAACCACGGCATCGGCACGAAATTCCACGAGCGCTTGGGCATCACCGACTACACGAAGGACACCATCGACGGCTTCATCCGCCAGGAGCTGGCGCGCAACGGCTACCGCGTCGATCAAAAGAAGTGGTACAAGTGGATCAACAACAGCGCCTCCACCATGAACTGGCTCATCGACCTCATGGAGGCGAAGGGCTACACCACCACGATGGAGATCGGCTACACCGATACCGAGGGCGTGTTCACCGCGCACCCCGGCTCCCATAACTGGGTGGAGCAAACCGACGGCAAGGAATCGGGCGCGGCCACGGGCGAGAACCTCGTCATCGCCATGTACGAGGAAAAGATCAAGGAGCAGGGCGGCCAGATCCACTACAGCGCCATCGGCCAGTACCTCATCCGCGAGGACGACAACACCGGGCGCGTTTCCGCCATCGTCGCCAAGGACCCCGACGGAAACTTCGTGAAGTACGTTGGCAAGAAGGCCATCGTGCTGGCAACGGGCGACTTCTCCGCCAACCAGGACATGATGGCGAAGTACTGCTCCTGGGTCGCACCGCTTTTGCAGTACAACGAGGTCGATTACGACGCCATGTTCCAGTTCGGCGGTCTCGGACCGGGCGACGGCCAGAAGATGGGGCTGTGGGTAGGCGCCGCCTGGCAGCAAACGCTCCCGAACGCGCCGATGATCGACGCCGTGGGCCCCATGCCCTACCGTCAATCCATCGCCGATTTCTCGGGATTGCTGCTCAACAAGAAGGGCGAGCGCTATTCGAACGAAGACGTCATCTTCTCCTACGGCACCTACGCCATGATGATGCAGCCCGATATGACGCGCTACGGCATCTGGGATACCGCCTACGCGAACTGGTTCGACACGTGGGAAACGTTCGGCACCACCATCGTGGAGAACGAGGGCAAGAACGCGACCACGCCTGAGGAATACCTCGCCTCATGGGACAGCAACGTGGAGAAGGGGACGTTCGTCAAGGGCGACACGATCGAGGAGGTCATCGCGCAACTCGACGGGCTCGACCCCGAGAACGCGAAGAAGTCGGTCGATCGTTACAACGAGCTGTGCGAAGCCAAGTACGATGACGACTTCCACAAAAGCGCGACGCTCCTCGCACCCATCAAGGAAGGACCGTTCTACGGTTGCAAGCTCGAGATGAGCCCCGCCAACTTCCTCTGCGTGACGGGCGGCCTGCGCACCAACGAGAACATGCAAGTATGCGACGAGCAGAACGAGCCGATCGAGGGCCTGTACAACCTGGGCATCATGGTGGGCGACAGCTACGCGAACTGCTACAACTTCGCCATCTGCGGACACAACCTGGGCATGAACTGCAACACCTTCGCCTACATGCTGGGCAAGGACCTCGCCGAGGCATAACCGACTTCTCGGCGGCCGACACGCGTTCGCGCCTGCCGGCCGCGCTCTTCCCAGAACGCGCCGGAGCCATCCTCCCTCCCTCGGCTCCGGCGCGTTTCAAGCCTAGGCCCCGCCGGCCCCTCCCGCCGCGCGAGGCATCTTCGAACCGTACTACCAGTCGATTTCCTCGTAGTCGAAGCCTTGCACGCGGAGGCGGGCGAACAGCTCTTCGGGGGTGATCGCTTCGACGGGCGAGGCTTTGAAGTCCTTGACGTTGCGCGTGACGATGTAGTCCGCCTTGATTTTCGCGGCGCACTGGGCGACGAGGCAATCCTCGAAATCCGCCCAGCGCGAGCCGAGAGCACGCTTTGCATCCTCCGGCGATACTCCTACGACCTGGAGGAACGACAGGTTTTGCTCGATCATCTCCTGAGCGGCGTCGCTGCCGTAGTCTTTGCGCAGCAGGTAGTAGATATCGGTCAGCATGTTTACGCTGATGTAGGTGGACGCTTCCTGCACCACGCCCAGCAGGCACGCGCGGCGAGACAGCTCGTAGAACGGTTCGCGCCGGCCGATATGATCGAGGATGATGCTGGTATCAAGCATCAAGTCCATAGCGATCCTTCAAACGCGCGTCTCGCAGCTCTTCGTCGGTTATCGTCAGGGGGCGCTTCGTATGCACCCGATCGAACGCTTCGATGCGACGGCGCAGCTCGTCCTTGTCGGGCTTCTCGCTTTTCTCGAACGGAAGGCCGTCGTGCTTCACGGTGTATTCGAACAAACGCCTGACAGCCGAGGACGGAGTGTAGCCTTCGCGTCGCATGATCGCGGTGGCCCGATCCTTCATGTCGCCGTTCAACCGCACGGTCATAACCGACTCCATGGCACCTCCTTCGTATGTAGTACATGTACTACAGTATAGAGGGAAGCGCCGCAGCCCGCAAGGGCCAGCCCCTACCCGAACGCGTCCAGCTGGTCGAGGAGCTCTTGGCGGGAGTTCACGTCGAGCTTGCGGTAGATGTGGGTGGTGTGGGTCTTCACCGTGCCGGTAGTCACGAACAGGGCGTCGGCGATGTAGGGAAGCGTCCGGCCGCGCGCCAGGTAGCCCAGCACCTCGGCCTCGCGCTTCGTCAGGCCGTGGCTCTGCGCGAAGCGCGCTGCGCGCTCGAGCACGACGGACTCCGGGTCGGCGGCCACGGGCTCGCCCGGGTCGCCCGAGGGCTCGACGGGCGCCGGCGAGTCGGCCGAGGAGCGCTCGCCTGCCGATTCCGCTTCGCCCGCGCGGCGCACCAGCATGAAGAACAACGCCAGCAGGCCCAGGCCGCACATCACGTCCATCACGAAATCGCCGGAGCCGAACAGAGCGTACACTTGCTTGCCCACCACGTTGCCGGCGAACACCACGCCCGAGATGAGCCCTTGCCCCACGCTGAACGACAGTAGCGGCGACAATCCCAGCTCCTGCGTGCTCTGCGTGATGACGAGGAACACGAGCACCTGGAGGAAAAACGCGCTGCCCTGCACGAGCGCGCCACCCACGGGAACAGCCGCCGTCCCGAATACCATGATGGCCACGAGCCCCACCGCCGTGAATGTGACGGTGATACGGTACACGCCGTCAACCGAAAACGACGTGCGACGCGCGGTCAGGGGCACGAGCACCATGGTCGCGATGCTCGCGCACACCACGATACCGCCGAAGAACAGGCTGTCCACACCCGCATACGAGCGCCCCATCAGCACCGACGCCATGAGATTGCCGATGAACGCGGCCGCGATCAGCACGCTGACGGCGCGCCACGGAAGCACGCGAGCCTCCCACGAGCCCGCCATCAACTCGCCGGGCGTCTCGGCCTCGTCTCCCATCGCGCGCGAGGGGAACACCTCCGACGACAGCTCGTGGCGCATGGCCGCGTCGCTGCGCCACAGGGCCCAGGACGCCAGGGGCAGCACGCAGACGAGCGCGATGCTCGCCGAACCGGGGATCTGCGCCACTACGAGGTACAACAGGTACGCCACCAAAAACGACAGCACCACGAGCGAGCGCATGCGCCGAGAGCCCAGCGAGTAACGGGCGCCCCACGCCACGCCCAGCAGCATGACCGCTCCGCCGTCAATCGCCCCGCAGGCCACGATCACGGCCAGCGCACCCGCGCGCACCGCCCACGCCAGCACGAGCGTGGTCAGCGCAGCCAGCAGCGCCGCAACGAAGAACGCCCCGCGCTTCACGATGAAGCGCCGCCAGCGCGACGCGAGCACCACGACGAGCGCGCATACCAGCACCGAAGCCTGCGACGCGAAGAACCCGTATTCCAAGCCGATGCTCGCATCGAGGCCGCCGCGCTCGGGAAACAGCGCCGGGCTGAGAAAGCAGAGAAACCCCCACGCCCACAAGAGCGCCGAGCCTAAAACCACCCTCACGTTGTTCGCGCGCATCATGCGCCCCCTCCCCAATCTCGCGCATGCCCATCAGGTCGCTTCTGGGTATCCTACCGCATGCGCGCTCGCCAAGCCGCGACAACGAACGATGCTCACCTGGGAAAACGCAAAAATCTACCGTTTCGTCAGATGCGGTTCGACCCGTCGTTTGCCATGCTGCAACACAAGGAAGCCGTGCCGAGAAGCATGACGGGGCACAAGGCCGAGCATGTCGGCCTCAGTCGCGGCTTCAAGCGAACAAGGGAGGATCTCATGAACCAGCCTGACAAGAACACGTCCAACCGTCTCAGCCGCCGCTCGTTTCTGACGGGAGCGGCCGCAACCGCCGGCCTCGCCGCCTTCGCGGGGCTCGCCGGCTGCGCGCCGCAGACCGCCGCAAGCGACTCCGCGACGGCGGCAACCGCATCCGGCGCCTCGGCATCCGGCAGCGCCCCGGCGGGCGTCATGCAGACCACCGACCCCGCCCAAGCCGTGTGGCCCGTGGTGGAAGAGGTGGAGGTGGGCGCCGCCGGCGAGGGCAAGATCGCCTTCGTGGCCGAGCCCATCGCCGCGAACGACATCGTAGCCACGCACGACGTGGACGTGGTGGTGTGCGGCCTCGGCCCCGCCGGCGACGCAGCGGCGCTGGCCTGCGCCGAGCAGGGCCTCAAGACGGTGGCCGTGGAGAAGCAGACCACCGGCAACTACAACTCCGCCACCATCGGCGGCACGAACTCCAAGCTGCACGAGCATTGGGGCATGACGTACGACACCGACGCCTGGATCAGCGACGCCATGGTGGATTGCGCCTTCCAAGGCGACATGGAGCTGTACCGCCACTGGCTTGAGAAGAACGGCGAAGCCGTGGACTGGTACATCAGCCACTTCGACAACCAGAACCCCGACGACTACCCGCTGACGTTCGCCGCGGGCGACTTCCCCGATTTCCGCGACGAATGGGACAAGACGTCGCTGTCGCGCTCGTGGAACACGTCGCTCAACCTGCCCTACCCTCCGGGCGAGCTGGCGGGCATCCTCGCCGGCATCCTCGAGCAGGCCGGCGTGGAGATCCGCTACAGCTGCCCCGCCTGCCAGCTGGTCACCGACGATTCGGGCAAGGTGACGGGCGTCATCGTGCAGAGCGACCAGGGCTTTGAGCAGTACAACTGCGCGAAGGGCGTGGTGTTGGCAACCGGCGGGTACGAGTTCAACCAGCAGATGCTCAAGGAGCGCTGCCGCCCGCGCGGCGTGCCGGGCAGCTGGCTGACGGGCGCGTTCGGCAACACGGGCGACGGACATCAGATGGGCCTGGCGGTGGGCGCCGCCGAGGACGAGTTCCCGCACGCCATCATGCTGGACCCCGAGCAACTCATGCCGTATCTGCGCGTGAACAAGCTGGGCAAGCGCTTCACGCCTGAGTACGAGCCGTACGGCCACTTGGCGCTGGCCATCCAGGCGCAGCCGGGCACGTACGACTTCTACGTGGTGGACAGCGCCATCGGCGAGAAGATCGACAAGATCTGGACGCCCAGCTCGTCGTGTTACGGCCCGAAGGAAGTGTGGACCGCGGCCGCCATGAGCGAGAAGGCCCTCAAGGCCGACACGCTGGAGGAGCTGGCGAAGCTCATGGAGGTGCCCGAGGACCAGTTCACGGCCACCATCGAGCGCTGGAACGAGATGGCTGCCGCCGGCAAGGATGAGGACTTCAACTTCCCCGGCGAAATGATGATGACCATCGACACGCCGCCCTACTACGCCACGAAGGAGTTCGCCGACGGCCTGTGCACCGCGGGCGGCCTGCTGGTGGACACCGAGTGCCGCGTGCTGACCAAGGATCGCCAACCCATCGACGGCCTGTTCGCCATCGGCCTCACGTCGGGCGGCATGTTCTTCAACACGTACCCGCACAACCTGAACTGCCTGAGCCACACCCGCAACTGCCTCATGGGCTACACCGTGGGCCAGGTCTTGGGCGGCAAAGCGTAACCTCGCCGCACCGCTTGCACCCGTATCCGTAGGCCCCTCCCTCCTCGAGGCCCCCGCCGGCAGCACGCGGGCGGGGGCCTCCGAACGAGCGATCTACTTCGAGCCGCTCCAGCTTCCCGAGCCGGAGCCTTCGGCCGCGGCGGCAGCCGCCTCCTCCGCCGACTTCTCGGGCTGGGCCAGCGTCGCCTCCTTCACCGCCGCCGGCGTGGCGGCGTCGAACGTCGCGGCGCGAGCGGCGGCCAAGGCGTACGACGCCTGGACGAACGATATCTCCAGCGAACGCCCCTTGCAGCCGACGAAGCACTGACCGCAGCTTTGACAGTTCTCGGGATACGCGATCACCGACTTCATCTCGTTCTCGTCGAAGCGGAACACGTCCATCGGGCACACGGTGACGCAGTTCTTGCACCCGATGCAGTTGTTCAAATCGTAGCGAATGACGCTCATCTCAAACCCCCTTCTTATTTCTTCCAGCTGCCGGACGACTCTTCTTCGGGTAAGCCCTTCGCCTTGGCTTCGCCGGGGAACCTCACGCCGTAGCGCGTGGCGTAATCCTCGGAACGGTCGCCGGCCCACTCTTCTTTCACGGGAATCTTGTCCAGCGCCATCGAACCGTCGTCGCCCTTCGTGATGGCGATGTAGCACAGGTACGACTCGTCGTCGCGGTAGGGATAGTCGGAGCGGTAGTTCGTGCCGCGGCTCTCCTTGCGCTCCAAGCTGGCGCGCAGCTTCATCTCGGCGGACAGCACCTTGTGCTTCATCTCCAGGCACAAGCGTTGCTGATGCGGGTTCGTGGCCTGCAGCTTGGGGATCACCTTGTCGCGCATCTGCTGCACCTGCACGAGCGCGGCGTTCAGCGATTCCTCGGATTTCGAGATGAGCACCCACCACGGCGCCATGATGGCGTGCAGCTGGTCGCGGGCCCAGTCGGGGCTGAAGCCCTTCTCCATGGCAAGCGGCGCCTCCACCTCCGCCGTCACGGCGTCGATCGTCTCCTGCAGCACCTTTGCCTCGGCGGCGCCGGCGGCGTACGCCGCGGCGGCCTTTCCTGCGATGTCGCCCTGGATGGACGTGAAGTTCGAGGTGAAGCCCACGCCCACCGGGTATGCGGAACCCGTCACCGCGCAGCCGTTGATGCCGTCGCCGGCCACCCACAGGCCCGGGATGCCCGTGGCGCCTTCGAGGTCGTCGAAGCCGCACCACACGCCCGACGAGAAGTGGGAGCACATGCCCACCGCGGCACCGTAGCAGTCGCCCTTCGGCTTGGGACTCATCATCTTCCCGATGCGGATATCGTCGTCCTTGCCGCTCAGGCTGCCGCCGCGTCGCCCGATGTCGGCCGCCGCTTGGTCTTCGATGTTGGTGCCGTCGTTGGCGGCGAGACCGTTGATGGTGTTGGTCACGCGACCCATGACCATGGTCTTCTCTTTCGTCTGCGCGTAGCTGACCGCCGTATCGGCCGTGATGTCGCCGCCGCACAGCCAGATGTTCTCGAGCCAGTCCCACGAATTGGTGACGAAGGAGTCGCCGGACGCGTACGACGCGGTCACATGGAAGTCGTCGTACTCCTTGCCCACGATGGGAAGGCCCAGGTTGTAAGCGATGTACTCGCCATCGAACGTGTCGCCGCCCACCGGGTAGCCAGTGGGTTTGTAGCATCCGCCGCCCATCGCCATGACGACGGACTTCGCGTGAAAGGTCATCACGGCGCCGCTGGGCACGTGGAAGCCCACCGCACCCGTCACCCGGTCGCCATCGCGCGCCACGTCTACCACCATCGTATAGCTGACCACCTCGATGCCGTTCTGCTCGAGCAACGGCAGCCAGCGCGCATGGCGATCCTTGTCGAGATTCGCCTCGTGGTAGCCCTGGAAGTCCAGGTCGTCCCAATACTCGGTGTCGACGCAGCGGTCGAACCGGTCCATGAGACCCCATCCCGCCAGGCGCTCGTACGCCTCCTTGGAATGGTCGATCCACATCTGGTACCAGTCTTGGTTGCTCACGTATTCCGAGCCGATCATGATGCTTTTCTTGAACGCGTCGGCATCGTCGCCCATGTCGGGGTCGAACCATCGATGCGAGCTCGGCCAGGGCGACAGGCCCGAATAGCCCGGGCAGCCCTTGTCGACGAGCACCACGCTGGCGCCCGCTTCCTTCGCCGCCATCGCCGCGTTGAGCCCCGCGAACCCGCCGCCGATGACCAGCACGTCGCACTCGTACGTCGTGGTGTCGGGCGCGGCCGCTTCCGGTACGGGCAACTCGACCGTAGTGCGCGGCTCGCCGGTCGCGGCGTTCGCCTCGCTGCCGCTGGCGGTGGCTGCCGTCTGCGGCGCGCAGCCTCCGAGGGCCGCCATCATGCCCAGGCCGCCTGCGGCCAGGCCTCCGGTGCGCAGGAACGCGCGGCGCGACATGCCTTCGGGGGTGATCCCCATCCTCTTCTCGCTCATAGACCTCTCGCTTCCTCCCAAACCCCGCTCGGGGGCGTGTTTGCCGCCGAGGAAAGCGCGGACGCGCCGTCGGATCCGGCCACGCCGCATGCGCCTCGGCACC
This sequence comes from Eggerthella timonensis, assembly GCF_900184265.1. Taxonomy (NCBI): domain Bacteria; kingdom Bacillati; phylum Actinomycetota; class Coriobacteriia; order Eggerthellales; family Eggerthellaceae; genus Eggerthella; species Eggerthella timonensis. Next base: position 1,017,297 of record NZ_FXXA01000002.1, on the reverse strand, counting down.
GCGAGCATCCCGCAAAACGCGGCCTTCGCGCATCCTACGAAACGTATAAACGAGGTTGAAAAAGGCGAAGCGAGGTCGTACGAAACGTATAAAGGCCTGATGAGAGACGAGTTGTCGGACGTTTGGACTTGCGGGCGACCATCGATCGCCGCGTCGTCAATGGACGCGGTACCCGTCGATCAGCGCGATGAGCTCTTGCTTGGAATGGATGCCCAGCTTGCGGTACACATGCGACAGGTGCGCCTTCACCGTCGACTCGGACACGATGAGCGCCTCGGCGATCTTCTTCGCCGAGTAGCCGCGATACGTGTACACCACCACGTCCAGCTCGCGCTGCGTGACGTCGAATGCGCCCGTGGCCTCTCGACACAGGTTCTCCTGCCAGCTGTCGCCCTGGGCCTCGGCCTGCGTGGCCATGCGCCGCGAGAACGACACGAGCACGCCGATCCCCACCGCCGCCGCGGCGAACGCGCCCGTGGCCGCAACGGGCGTCACGAGCGGCAGCTCGGCCAGCAGGCCCAGCACGCCGCTGCGGTACATCACGTCGAGCGCGATGAACTGCGGCACCGCCAGCACGAACACGCCGAATAGCCCGAACACCAGCGACGCCGACAATCTGCGCCGCGCTGTCTCGTACGCCAGCGTGGCCGCCAGCAGCACTTCCACGCCATGCTCGGCAGCCACGAGGATGCGCTTGCATACCAGCACCCCGTCGCCTGCGGGATCGCCCAACGTCACCATCAGCAGCGCGCCCATGTACGCCAACGTGAGAACCGCGATGGCCGTCACCACGTTCGAGAACGTCATGCCCTTGCGCGCGAACAGCCCGGCCAGAAAACCCGTCACCGCAAGGCCGGCGAGCGCCGTCACCAACTGCGGCATGAGGCCGAGGCTCCCGGCGCTCGACACGCCCGTCCCCATGGTGGTGAACGCCCGCACCGCCACCACGCCGAAGTAGATGAACACCGCGCACAGCGCGAGGACGCCCCACGGCAGCACCTTGAGCGAGGCGAAGCTGTGGGATGCAGGCTCGCGGTAGGCGCGGCGGGGGCCGAAGGCGAAGCAGATCGCCGACAGCGCGGGGCACGCGCACGAGAACAGGGCGAGGGCGCCGTTCCCGACGATCAGCAACAGGCTCCACAACAGGCTGAACAGGCAGTACGACAGGCAGATGTACATCACGGAGCGTTCGATGCCCTGCGCGCTGGCGAACGCGAACCAGCTGATCGAGAACACGGCCACGTACAGCGCCACCAGCGAGATAGCCACGCCGCTCGCAGCTTCGGAGAAGGCGCCGAACAGCGGCGAGCAGAACAGCATGACGCTTCCCACCAGGCCTGCGGCGCCCGCGACGGCGCGGATGACGGGCAGATGGGCGTCCAGCTTCCCCATGCGCCCGCGCAGGGCGATGGCGATCGCCAGGAACAGCACGAGCATGATGGAGTACACCATGTGCTGGGCCGAAACGGCGCCCACGTTGGCACCGTCGAACTGGGGCGACAGGGAGAACGGATAGTACGGGGACACGTGCACCGAGAACCACAGCAGCGCCATGCCCGCCAACGGCACGACATCGGCCTTGCCGAGCGTATGTTTCCCCTTGATCCCTTCCATAGCCCTAGAGTATACCATCGCCGCTTACGTACCCCATCGAGCGAAACGACCGAAGGTCTTCGGCGGCGCATTGGCGTTGCGGCGTGGCTTTGGCGCGAAGTGGGCGCAAATGGGGAGTCCTGACAAAAATCGAGCTCTCGAAACACTCGCCCGCGCCGCGCTGGGAACAAAACGCCTGGTCGAATTATTTCTGAGCGTGGAAATGCGGCCTTTCACTAGCTGAACACTGTCACAGCTCACGCTTTGCGCCCAACCATCCAGGCGCGTCAAGATGAGCCACGCGCGCAGAGCAGCGGGAGGGGAGGACGGGGAAATGAGACATTATCCCCGTCCCTTTGTCTCATCCTAGCTGTGGCAGGTGTGGCATTCGTAGACGCCGGCGTGATGGCAGCTTGCGCAGGCGTCGGCGGCGTTCTCGTCCGGCGTGGCCTCCTCGTGCATGGTGTGGCACTTGGCACAGACGAGCTTGTCGTGCTCGCTGTTGCCGGGAAGCTCGTGCGGGTTGACCGTCAGGCCGTTGTCGTCGGTGAGCACCGTGAGGTCGGCGGTTGCCGCGGCAACCTCGGCCAGGTCGTGGCACGACAGGCACGCCTCCTTCGGCACGTCGGTTTTCTTGAGCTTCTTCGGCACCTGGTAGTCGTTCATGTCCACCTCGGCGTGCGCGCTCTCCAAGCCCGACGTGTCGGTGTGGCAGGATGCGCAGGCCAGGTCGCCGTGACTCGCGGATATCTCGCAGGCAGCGTTCGTCAGCGAGTCGCCCTCCGCCGTGTGGCACGTGGCGCACTCGGCGTCGGCCGTCCAGGTGAACGACAGGCCCGCCTGCTCGCTGGCGTTCGCTTTCGCCGCGTCGCCCGCGGACTCCTGCGGCGCGCAACCCGCCATGCCGAGCGCGCTCGCGCCCGCCACGAGGCTGATGGCCATCGCCAACACCGTGACCGTGCATACTCGTTTCTTCATGGGTCCTTCCTTCTTCCGTTGTCGCTAGGCCGCGATCTCGGTGCCCTCGAACGTGCCGGGCGCGGTTTCGAGGTAGTTCGGGTTGCTGCCGCCCGCATTGCCGGAGAACGTGGCGCCGTTGTTCGCCACCACGCCGCCTTCGCTGACGATGGCCGCCGCGTCGCCCGATGCGGTGCACTGCGATATCTCGCTGCCCGCCTCCAGCGTGAGGTACGCGCCGGAGCCCGCCACGTGCACGGCGCTGGCGCCGCTGGCTGCGTTGCCGCCGGTCAGCGCCGCGCCTTCGTCAAGCGTCAGGCGACCCAGGTCGGAGACGAGCACCAGGGGGCTCTCGAGGGCCGCGGCGCTCGCGCCGTCGAGCACGACGTTCTTGAGCGTCACGAACCCGTCGGTGATCTGGAGCATGGGGCCCGCGTCCGCGTCGCCGCGCACGATGGAGAACGGAGCGTCGCCGTCGCTCTTCACCGTGATGGTGGTGCGGAAGCCCACCTTGGGCACGGTGCCGTCGGCCGACAGCGGCGCGTCGGCCAGCAGCGTGACCGTGCCGCCGCCGTTCTGGTTGGCCTGCTCGAGCGCCTCGCCGAAGGTCTTGAAGTACGAGGATATGTACTTGCAGGTCATGCCCTGCTCGAGCGCCTCGGCGTCCTTGTCCTGCTTCTCGGTTTTCGCGGGCTTGTCGGCCTCGCCGGCCGCCTGGTCCTGCGCCGCGGTCCCCGGCGCGTCCGCGGCATCGGGGGATCCGGCGCCCTGACCGCTCGCGCAGCCCGCGAGGGCAACCGCCAGCAGCGCGGCGCACAGCAGCGCGCATGTTTTCCGTAACAGTGAGAGCTTCGTCATACTCATCGGAGCATCCTTTCAAAATCGCTCGCCTTGCCAGCGGGCTCCCGGGGAGGGAGGGAGCGGGAGCCGCCGGCAAGGGAGTTCGGGTAATGCGAGATCAGCGGGCTACTTTGCGTCCCACGGCTCAAGCGTCATGGCGTGCTGCGCGGCGATCATGCCCGACGACAGCGCTTCGAAGATGTTGCCCAGGCAGTACACGAAGCCGTTGAAGGAGCCGAACTCGCCGCAGTTGTACAGGCGCGGGATGGGCTCGTAGGCCGGCGACATCGTTTGGCAGTTCTGGTTGCGCACGGGACCGCCCTGCGTGTTGATGCTGGAGAAGCCCAGCTCGATGGCGTAGTAGGGACCGTCGCCCAGCGGGAGCATGTGCTTGGCGTCGCGCGCGAACTCGGGGTCTTCGCCCGCCGCCGCGTACTCGTTGTACTGCGCCACCGTGGCCTTGAGCGCTTCCGCGTCGATGCCGTTGATGGCCTCGTCTGCGGAACGGCAGGGGCGCTCGGCCTTGATGTTGGCCGCCAGCTCCTCCAGCGTGTTGCCCTTGAAGATCCAGCCCTTGCTCACAGCGTCGTCGTTCGTGCCGAACTCGAACCACGGCTCCTCGGGATGGTGGTAGTTGTACACGCCGGCGTACGTGTTGATGATCCCGGCACGGCCGGAGCCTTCCCACAGCGGCTTCTCGTCGAAGAACGCCTGGTCGAACACCAGGAAGAACGGCAGATGGCGGTAGTCGCACGCCTTGGCGTCGAAGTCGAGGCCCGTGATGTGCTCCATGTCGTGGGCGCCGGTGCGATCCTCCTTCATGAAGCGCTTGCCGTTGTAGTCCACGATGAGGTAGTTGTACGGCTTGATGCCGTCCGTGGCGTCGGTGGAGATGGAACAGTTCGCCTCCTCGGAGGGCTGCTTGAAGCACAGCGCCGCCCACTCGAGGCCGTGCATGTGCCACAGGTCGGCGCCCACGCTCTGCGCCAGCGCGAAGCCGTCGCCCTCGTTGTTCGGCGTGCCCCAACCGTACACGCGCACGCCGGGGTTGTTGTAGTTGTACTGGATCCACGGGTTGTTCTCGTAGCCGCCGCAGCACAGCAGCACGGCCTTGTTCGCCTTGTACGTGAGCTCTTCGCCGTCGGGGCCCTGCGCCACCACGCCGCAGACCTCCTTCGTGTGCGGGTTCTGGATGAGGCGCGTGGCGCGGTTGCTGAGGCGCACGTCCACGCCGTAGCCCTCGGCCACCTCGTCGAGCTCCTCGAACAGGTACATGCCCACGATGCCGTCGCGACCGGACACATAGCCGCCCTGGTACTCCTTCGGGCGCTTGTGGCCGTCGTTGCTCTCGTCGACCCAGTCGATGTTGATGCCGTACTGCTCGCACCACGCGGGCAGCTGCTGGGACTTCTGCAGGAATTCCTTCATGTCGTCGTCGTTGCGCACGGTGCCGAACGCGCCGTGGTTGAACGTCTTCCACCACTCGTCGACGTCAACCTCGGCGCACGTGTGGATATGGCCGCCCGAGCACCCCGTCGATCCGCCGTCGCGCTCGGCCGACTTCTCCAGCACGATGGCGCTCACGCCCGCGTCGGCCGCGGCGATGGCGGCGGTGGAGCCGCATCCGCCGTAGCCCACGATGATGAGATCGGCTTCGTCGGTCCACGACGACGGCATCCATTCTTCGCTTGCCGAGGCGCTCGAGCACCCCGCGAGCCCCACGGTGGCCACGCCGGCCGCTCCGGCCATCGCGAGGCCGGCACCTTTGAGAAAGCTCCTGCGGGAAAGATCGGTTTTCATGGTATCGCTCCTATCTCGTACCCTTCCTTGTGATCCGAGGCGGGGCGTCTCCTCGCCTCCGTCGCCCTCGGAACGCTTTCGATTCTTGCAGGGGCCATCGGCAAAATCACTCCATGAACTGGGTGGGAGCTCTACCCGAAAGGTGTGGTTCTGGATTTCACCCCCGAATCTTGCGGCATGGCGGAGACATGTTGGGTATGATGGCGGTGCGGCAGGGGAAGCCGTTATCGCAGGAGGGGGTCCGACGATATGACGAATATTCGCACGCAGGTTTTCGGGTCGGCGGCGGCGCTGCCGCTGCTGGGGCTCAGCCTCATCTTCGCCTGGGTGTACGCGCCGCTGCTCGTGGGCGAGCAGTTCTATTTCTTTCATCATCTGGGGTTCGGCTGCACGCTGGTGGCGCTGGCGCTCGCGGTGTCGCTGCGTCCGCACCCGGCAGCGGCAAGCGCGCGCGTCGTGCGCACGGCATCGCTGCTGGCCACGGTCGCCATGGGACTCGTGCCGCTCGCGTTGTTCGTGCCGGGCTCCGCCAACGTCGCGTCCATCGTGGCGGGCGGCCTGCTCAGCGGCGCGGGCACTGCGTGGATCCTGGGGCGCTGGTTCTGCCTGTACTGCCGGTTCCGCACGGAGCTGGCCGTCAGCTACACGCTCATGGCGTTCTCGCTGTCGTCGTGCATCCGCTTCGCGCTCGTGCCGCTGTCGCAGCTCTCATCAATGGCGATGCTGGCTGTGCTGTGCGTATTGCCGTTCTGCTCGCTGTTCCTGGCGAATCGCTGCGAGCGCGTGGATCCGGGCCTGCTTGCGCTGCGGAAATCGTACGACGTGACCGCCCCGGCCTCCGAGAAGCCGCCTTTCTCCGGCACGATGGGCTTCTTCGTGGAGATCGTCATCTACGGCCTCGTGTTCGGGGTGCTGCGCAACGGCATCTCGGAATGGTCGAACGACTCGGCGTCGTTGTATGTAGGTCACCTGTTCCGCATCCTGCTGCCGGTGCTGCTGCTGGCGTGGATCACCATCCCGCGCAGCGACGAGCGCAAGGAGCGCATCCTGCGCGGCGCGCTGCTGGCGTGCGCGTTCTGCGTGACCGTGGGCATCTTCTTCGGCGACTCGCCCACCGTGGTCATCTCGTCGCTGACGCTGGCGGCGCGCAACTTCGTGACCATCCTGCTGTACCTCATGCTGTACCGCACCGTGCGCGATTGCGAGGCGCATCCGCTGGTGGTGTTCGGCATCGGGCGCGGCGTGTACGAGCTGGCGCTCACCGTGGGGCTGCTGCTGTTCAGCGTCACCGACGTGTCGTCGTTCATCGCCTCGATGCCCATCACCACATTCTACTTCGTCATGACGTGCGTACTGTTGTTGCTGCTCAACAGCTTCTCGCGCATCACGGCGGTGATCCGCCGCACCCCGCCGGCCGCCGAGGCCGCGCTGCACGATTGCTCCCTCGACGAGCGCTTCGCCGCCATCGCCGCGCGCTACCAGCTGTCCGAACGCGAGACGGAGGTGATGCGTCTGTTGTGCCGCGGCCGCACGAAGCGCTACATCGCCGAAACGCTGTACTTGTCGGAAGACACCGTTCGCTGGCACTCCAAGCAGCTCTACCGCAAGCTGGAAGTACACAGCAAGCAGGAGCTCATCGACCTGGTGGGCATGGAGTGACGAGACGATTGTCGCCCGAAACGTACGGTTTTGACCGGAAAACCGTACGTTTCGGGCGACAATGCGTCCTCCTGCCGTGATTCGCGTCTACAGGCAATACCCTCCTCGCGCCGACCCGTCCACTACGGGATGGGTCTCGACGAGGTACGTGTCGACGGAGCCGATGAACTCGGAGGCATGGGCAGCCAAGCGCTGGAACTCCTGGGAATCGTAGAAGCACTCGAAGGCGTCCCTGCTCTCAAAATACAACTCGGCCATGCCGTCGCACGGAAGCTGCTCGCTCGCAACGCTCTGCCCCTCGACGAAGCGGTCGATCACGAGATTCTGGTTGTAGCCCGCGTGGCCGGGAACCGCCTCGACCAGCTTGGCATGCGCGTAGCACCATTCGCGACGAAACTCCGCAGCGCTCACCCCCTCCGCCCGGCTCAGGAACGACACGTGATGGATCAGGTTCTTTCCCCGCATATAGGGCGGCACTTCGCGCACCACCGTGCGAGAGAAGACCAGGATGTCGCACAGACGCTTCTGCAAGAGAACCTCGGCATCGTCGAGAAGGGCGTTGCCGGTTTCTGCATCGAGCGACCGAACCCCTTCGAGCATATCGTTGTACGTGTCGAAATGGAGCTCAGAGTACCCGTCGATGTCGATGGCGCCGCCCCCGATCGGATGGCGATGCCCGCTGTCGACTACGAGGTTTTGGTTGTATGCTCGCAGGTTCTTCATCCCTGCGGCAATCGGCCCATGGATATGCAGCCAATGGTGCGAAAAGGACTCCTGGGTAAAGCTGTCGTTCTTCTTCAGCAACCCGCATCGGACAATCACGTGCTCGCTCCCTTCCCTGAACCGCCTTCACATCATGAAGACCTTGTACGCGTTCGCGCAGTCCTCGTAACGCTTTTTGATTTCAGCTTCACCGCGCAGGTACGTTAAGGACATCTCGGTGAAGTACCACCGTCCGTCGATCTTCGCATACGCGTTGTCGTAATGGGCGCGGCCCACGAACTCGCCGCCGCGCCCCGCATCGTAGAGGTCGTCCTCGAGCGACCAATGGGAGATGGCGGTTCCCTCGCCCGTCAGCTCGATCCAATGGTGATGCCCCTGATGGCTCGAGGTGACGCCGTCGGCGAACTTCGCCTGCATCGTGGCGAGCATCCCCTCCCGACCCTCGTAGCGCCCGCCCGTCGTATTGTTGACGAACACGAAATCCTCGACGAGGCACGCCCGCAAACCGTCCCAGTCTTTCGCATCAAGCGTATCCCAATAGCGCGCCTGCAGCCGTTCGATAGCCCGCATATCCTCCAAGTCCTCGATGCGCTTCTCAAGCTCTTCGAGTGTTGCCACGACCTCCCCCCTTCCCTCTCGGTGCTAGGTCAAGCTGAATCCGCCTTCGTTGTAGATCGTCTCGCCCGTGATGAACGAAGCGTCTTCCGAAGCCAAGAACAGGGCGACGTCCACCGTTTCGCGAACTTCGCCGTAGCGGCCGAACGGCATCTTCGCCAAGAACGCGGCGCTCCGCTCCGGATCGTTGATCGTCCCGGCGGCAATGCGCGTTTTCGACGTTCCGGGAGCGATCGCGTTCACGTGGATACCGTACTTCGCCAACTCGAGCGCCATCACCTGCGTCAGCATTTTGACGGCGGCCTTCGAGGGACAATAGGGGGTGATGCCGCCGATGGTCTTGCGGGAGCTGTTCGAGCTCGTGTTCACGATGGAGCCCTTCACGCCCAGTTCCACCATCGTGCGCGCCACCGCCTGACCCACGTAGAATTCGCCGTTCAGATTGGTGGCCATCACGTCGAGCCACCCCTCTTTACTGCATTCCAGGAACGGCTCCCGATGGCAGATGCCGGCATTGTTCATCAGCACGTCGATGCGGCCGTACCGGTCGATGACCTTCTGCACGCTTTCCTGCACCTGGTCGTAGTCGCGCACATCGCAATGCACGCAATAGACCCGGTCGTTGTCCCCGAACACCTCCTCCATCGTGTCATCCTCGATGTCGAAGATGGCGACCTGGGCGCCTTCCTTCACGAACTGCTCGACCATGCCGCGCCCAAGGCCGTTGGCACCGCCGGTAACCAAGGCGATCTTGTCTACAAACCGCTCTCTTTCCATCGTTATCATCCTCCTTATCAAGCTACCGCTAGAGGCTCTGCCCGCCGTCCTCGAAGATAATCTCTCCCAACATGAAAGAGGACTCTTCGGAAGCAAGGAACAGCGCCGCATCCACAGCCTCCCTCACTTCGCCGTAGCGGTGCATGGGAATATCGTTCAAGAACTGCTCGTTCATCTTCGGGTTCGAACGGGTCGGCTCGCTCATGCGGGTCTTCGTCGTGCCGGGACCGAACGCGTTGACGCGTATGCCGTACTCGGCAAGCTCCTTGGCGAACTGCTTGGTGTATATTGAGATGGCGGCCTTGGTCGCCGGATAGGCGCCCAGGTACTTCGGGATGAAGCGGAACGTGTTCGAGGACGTATTGACGATGACGCCCTTCGTCTTCTTCTCCACCATGCGCTGCGCCACGGCCTGGGCCACGTAGAACGAGCCGTTCAGATTGGTGGCGACCACGCGATCCCACGCTTCCTTCGGGCACGTGAGCATGCCGTATTTCTCTCCGTCCTTGAAGCAAATCCCGGCGTTGTTCATGAGGATGTCGATACGGCCGTACTTCTCGACAGCCTCGTCCACCATGCGATGGACGGCATCGTAGTCGGTTATGTCGCATGCGATGGTGTGGACGCGCTCTTCGCCCCCGAATGCGTCCTCGAGCGTGTCGACTTCTATATCGACCGCAACGAGCTCCTCGACGCCTTCCTTCAGGAACCGCTCGACCATGCAATGCCCGATGCCGTTCGCAGCCCCCGTCACCACTACAACCTTGTTGTCAAACCGAGCCATGACACTTCCCTCCTCCTTGATTGGCTACCTCAATCGGCACGCAGGGCGCGTCATTTCTTATCGGCCGTCGCCAGATGGAGGTAGGTCGTGGCGCCGCCGTCGGCGGCTATGAACTCGCCGTTGATGAAGCTGGAATCGTCGGACGCGAGGAACAGCACCACCGTGGCGATTTCCTCGGGAAGCGCGTAGCGCTTCATGGAGGACGCTTCGACGAGGCCGGCACGATTCTGGCCGCGCGGAAGGGTCATGCCGGAAAGCACGAGTCCCGGACTCACGGCGTTGACGCGAATGCCGTAGGTGCCGAGGTCGGTGGCCGCGGCGCGCGTCATGCCCATGACGGCTGCCTTGGCCATGGCGTAGCCTATGAAGCTTCCCGGACCGAAATGCGTGCCCTGGTAAGAGCACGTGTTCACGATGGTGCCGCCACCGGCTTCGATGATGGCGGGCGCGCAGTAGTGCATGCCGTTGTACACACCCCAGCAATCGACGTCCATGATACGCGTCAACGATTCGCGCGTCTCGGTGAGCACGGTGCCGTTCTGGCACATGCCGGCGTTGTTCACCAGCACGTCAAGGCGGCCGCTCTCATCGAGCACCTTCTTCACCAGCGCCTGCCAAGCATCCTCGTCGGCGACGTCCATCGGAAACGCAACGGCCTCCCCGCCGTCGGCCTTGATGGCTGCTTCGACGCGATCCAGCCCTTCCGTTACGATGTCGGCCATGTACACCTTGGCGCCCTGCTGGGCCATCATCTTGGCTTCCATCTCGCCCTGGCCGCCTGCCGCGCCGGTCACGATGGCAACCTGGCCTTCGAACCTCCCCGTCCCTTCGGCAACGCGCGGCCAGCGCTTCGCCTGAGCTTCGGCATAGATCTTCTCTTCAAACGCCTTTTGATCAGGACCCGAGACAATAGCGTTATCGAAAAACTCCGCTCGCTTCGATTTCATTGATCCTCCCTTTTCGATGCAGAATGTCCCAAAGGGGGACTGTCCCCATTTGGGACATTCCCTTTTCTCTCACGAAGGCCGCGCCGCGCCGAGTTCGCGATGCGGCCCTCGCTGCGTTTACTTCTTCAGCTCCACCGGCACGGCTTCGACGAAATACGTCGTGACGGTACCGATGAATTCGGCCGCATGCACGCTCGCGCGCACCTTGAAACCGGGCGTGCTGTAGCACTCGTCGAAGGCATCCATATCCTCGAACCAGAACTCGACCATGCCCTCCACCGGCAGGTCGGCATAATGGACGGGCGCGCCTTGCACCATGCGATCGATGACCAGGTTCTGGTTGTACCCGCAGTAGCCGCTCATCAGCTTTACGAGCAGGGAATGGGTGTACCACCACTCATCGTGGAACGTCATCGCGTCGACGCCCTCCGCGCGATCGCAGAAGGAAACGCGCTTGATGGCCTTGCCGTCAAGGTAAGCAGGAACGGGCGTGTCAACCTTCTTCACCGCGACCAGCGTGGAAACAGGCTCCTCGACGAGCGGCTCCAAGGCGCTCTGCAAGGCATCGCCGACCTCCTCGATCGCACGCTCCATGTCGCCGTAGCTATCGAAGAACATCTCGATGAATCCGTCGATGTCAATGGCGCCGCGACCCAAATGGGAGCGCTGCTGGCGATCGGTCACGAAGTTGATCTCGCACTTCCGCAGCTGAGGCATGCCGGCGACGACCTCGCGCACATCCCCCATCATCCCCTCGCGGAACGCCTCCTCGGAAACCCCTTCTTTGCACTTCAGCAAGCTAATCCTGGAAATCATGTTCTACCCCTTCCTCAGATCATTCGGGAATTTTAGTATCCGGCAGCGGTTGGGCACCTTCAACAACGCACTTGAAAGTGTGCAACTCACGTTTTGGTAAGATGCTTTCGACCAGCACCTATGGCAGGCTTACGCTTCTGCGGCGTCCTTTGCCTTCATCTTCTTGAAGAACATCCACGCCAGCGACAACAGCACGAGGCCGACGATGCAGAGCGCACCGAGGAACGGAAATGCGGAGCTGTAGCTGCCCGTGGTGGCAAGCGCGTTAGCGGAGACCACCGGCCCGATGAACGAGGCCAGCGTATAACCGATGAACATGAAGCCGTAGTTCTGGCCCGCATTGCCGGGGCCGTAGGCATCGGCACACACCGAAGGCATGATGGCCATAATGCCGCCGAAACAGATACCCAGCAAGCATGCTTCAATAATGAAGATCACCGTGCTCGTTGCATTGGCGAACAGGAACAAGTGGATGACCGCCGTCACCGCAACGGCGACGAACATGGTTTGGAAGCGTCCGAACTTGTCGGATATGGCGCCAAGCCCCAAACGGCCCGTGCCATTGGCGATGGCGAAGATGCCCACCATGAGCGCGCCCGTCGCGGCGTCCATGCCAGCTTGCACCTGTCCCACCAGCGACACCGTAGACAGCATCACGCAGCCGGTGCAGGCAACGGTGCCGAAGAACAGCAGAAGCGTCCAGAAGAACGGGGTCTTCAGCATCTGGCCGGACGTGTAGTTCTTCACGCGCTTGGTGTCGCTTTCAGCCGGCGGATTCCAACCCTCGGGCTTGAAATCGGCCGCGGGCATCTTGAGGAACCGGGAGAGGACGATGAAGCCGACGATGCAGAACACGCCCACGATGTTGAACGCGATGCTCACATTGAAGTTCTCGATGATCATGTTGCCCATCGGAGCCGTGAACAGCGGGTAGATGGCCATGATGGCCAAGGCTACGCCGTTGGCGAAACCGCGCTTGTCGGGATACCACCGTGTGGCGATGGCGAGGGCCAAGTTGTAGCAAATGCCGTCGCACACGCCTACCAACAGGCCGAAGGATATGTACAACACCGGAATGGTGCTGGCGAAGCCCGTCAAGAACCAGCCCAGGCCGAAGCCGATGCCGGCGACGGTCATGATAACGTGTGCAGGCGCCTTACGCTGCAGCCACCCGCCGATCGGGCCGCTCAGGCCGATCATGGCGATCACGATGGTATAAGCGAACGACACTGACTGAGGCGAGAAGCCGTAGGCCTCCATCAGGGGCTTCTGGAAGATGCTCCAAATGTTCAGTGACGCTGTCAGCGCACCGCACAAGGCCGCGCAGATCAGGATGACCCCGCGGCGATACGTTTTAACAGACATACTCTTTCCTCCTTGTTTCCTTCGAAATCGCATTCCGAAACGAACAAGCGGTTCGTCTCGCGTGAAACCCCAACTCCGCCCTCCAGTCACCTCCTTCGGGTCGCGTCGCCTTCGGTTTCCCTTCATGCACTCCGTGTCCCGCCGGGTCGCGTACGGTGACACGACGGGACACGGGATGATGCCCTAGAGAAGACAGCCCACACGGCGCCCGTCGGCGAACGCGTGCTTGAGAAACGCGTTTTCGCCGCCAAGCGTCGAGCCGATTTCATACACCTCATCGACGTACAGCGCAGCCATGTTGCAGAACGCCCCATCGCGCCGTTCAGGCAGCATGACCATCATGGAATCGCACGGCACCAGCTCCTCGCCGCCGTCGGCGAACTTCAGCAGCGCCCCCTGCTTGCTGAATTCCGCTACCGTGGCATTGCGCACGACGCGAACGCCTTGACGATCGAACCACGGCACGATGCGCTCCTTGTACTTGATCGGGATCAATCCGCCAACGTCCTCGTCTTCGGCAACCAGCACGATGTCCTTGCCGCGCTTGCGCATGAACTCGGCACATTGGGCGCCTTCGGCTCCGGCTCCCCATATCACGATCTTCTTGCCCACGGGGAAGAACTTCTCGCTCATCGTGGCGAGCTTGTCCGGGCCGAACATCTTGAGCGGCACCTGCGCGAGTTTCGACATCAGGGGGATGGTGAACACGTTCTTGCGGTTGATGCCGGGAATATCGGGGATGTAGTAGGGCGACGAATTGGCCACGACCACCGCATCGGGAGCCTCCCGGCGAATGAGACGCTCGTCCACTTCGGTCTTGAGCTTCACCTTGACGTCTGACTTCTCGACCATGGCGGTCAGATGGTCGAAGATGTGCATGACCTCTTCGCATCCACCGCTCTTGATCATGGCCGCCAGCTTGGTGCGGCCGCCCAGAGCCCCCGACTTCTCGTACAGCGTCACGTCATGCCCGCGCTCGGAGAGGGTCAGAGCGCACTCCATGCCAGCAGGACCACCTCCCACCACCATGACGCGCTTCCTCTTCTCGACCGGTCGAGCGGCAAGTTGGCGCTCTTGACCCAACGTGGGGTTCACGCGGCAGATGCGCGGCTGCGTCACCGGGTCTTCGCAGCTCGCACAACGCGTGCAGCGCATGATCTCGTCGGTGCGCCCCTCTTCCACTTTTCGCGCGAACCAGGGATCGGCCCACAGCGTGCGCCCGAGCGCGATGACGTCGGCGTCGCCGGCCTCGAGCACGCGCTCCGCCAAATCCTCGTTCATGCGACCTGCCGTGATGACCGGAACATCCACCGCATCTTTGATCTGCCGTGCAACAGCCGTCCACAGTCCAACGCCTCGGTATTCGTCCATGTAGGGTTCCATGAACGCATCGGGTTCAGGGTAGGGGAAGTAGTCCGGGCAGTAGCGGAACGGCGTGGAGCCGTATCCGTATCCGGCGATGCTGATGTACTGGGCTCCGGCCTCCACGAACGCCTTGGCATTCTCGGCAGCCTGATCAGCTGTGATGCCCTGCTTCGTGGGATGGAACTCGCGTCCGTTCAAGCGGCAGCCGATGACGAAATCGGGGCCGCACGCCTCGCGAATGCCCTCGATGATCTCCCGTACGATGCGCGTGCGGTTCTCGACACTCTGGCAGCCGTACTCGTCGTCGCGCTTGTTCCACAGCGGGCTGACGAAGCTATCGAGGAAGTAGCCGTGCGCAACATGCACCTCGACGGCGTCGAACCCGCCCTTCTGCAAGCGCACGGCAGCTTCGATCTGCAGACGCTGCTTCTCGTGGATCTCGTCAACGGTCAGGCCGCGCGGAGCTTGGCACCACGGCTTGGGAACCGGCATCTCGTCTTCGGTAAGCGTAGATGAGGAGATCGGCGGAAGCCCATCGGGAGTCGGGCCGGCCGAAGGGCCGATGTGATGCAGCTGGCCGATGGTGAGGCACCCGTGCTTATGGACGGCCTCGTTGAGCTCGATCATGCCGGGAATGAACTTGTCATCGTAGGCGCCGAGGTAGATGCCCCCTGCAGGCTCCCACAATATTGCCGCGACGTCGATGGCTGCGACGCCCCCCTCCGCCATGTTCTCGTACATGGCGATAGCGTCGCTGCCGTCGGCGGTGCAATCTTCGTTCCAGCGCCACGACGACTGCGGAGCCTTGATCATCCTGTTCTTCAGCACGAAGGTAGGCGCTATTTCAATCGGAGACAAAAGCTTCTCGTAGCTTTTCATGCAACTCCCCTCCCTTGTCTCCCGATTACAGCTTCAGCGCGGCGGCGCGGCCCTGACCCACCGCGTCGACCATGAGCGTGTTGCCCGGTCCTTGGCAGGCCCCGATGACATGCACCTCTGGGGCAAGATCCTTGAGCTGGTCGTACAAGCTCAAGCCGGAACCAGGAGACTTGAACACGAGGATGCTGTCAGCCTTGAGGTAGCGCTCCTCGCCGTCTTTGGCGTACGCGATGCCGCGCTTGTCGATGGAGCGGTACTCCACGCCGGTGACGATGTCCACGTCGTTGTCCCGCAGCCACTTGAGCGACCTGCTCTTGTAGCGCGGCGGCAGGCCCTCTCCCACCGTGTCCAGGTCTTCGAGCACGGTGACGTTCTTCCCGCGCTTGCGCAGGAAGATGGCACCCTGCACGCCTTCGATTTGCGCGCCGAGCACGACGCAGTTCTTGCCGATGCCCGGCAGGGCGATCTGCGAGAGCTTGTTGATGGCGTTTGCGCCGAAGAGCTTGAGCGGCTTTTCGGCCAGGCGGGTGAGCTGGGGGACCGTGGAAACGATGCCGAGGTCGATGCCCGGAACGTCGGGCGTGCCGTACACCCCTCCCGTGGCGACGATGATCGCATCGGGCTTCATGGCGCGCACGTAGTCGGGCGTGACTGTCGTCTTGGTCTTGATGGTCAATCCCGGCGTCTTCTTCGCTTGGGATGTCAACCAGTCGATGAGCGCTGGGACGTTCTCGCATACGGTGCCCTTGACCATAGTGGCAAGGTTGAGCTCAAGGGCTAAGACGGATTCCTTCTCGCACAGCGTGACCTCGTGGCCGCGTTCGGCAGCGACGCGAGCGGCCTCGAGCCCTGCCGCTCCAGCGCCCACCACCAGCACCTTCTTCTTGGTTTCCGCAGGAGTGACGGCCATTTCGCGCTCGCGCAGGAACGCCGGGTTCACGCGGCAGCGGCGGTGCGGCGTCTCGTTCATGCGCAGCTCGTCGCACGTCGCGCAATGATTGCAGCGTCGGATGTCCTGCGCGCGCCCTTCCGCGATCTTGTTGGGCATGTCAGGGTCGGCCCACAGACCGCGTGCGAACATGGCCAGGTCGACCTCGCCCTTCTCGAGCGCCGCTTCCGCCTTTTCCGGCGTGGCGAATCCAACGCCGAACACGGGAGCGGACACGGCTTGCTTGATGGCGGCGGCAGGGGGAATGGAGAGGCCTTCGCCATCCAAACGGTCGAGGTACTGCTTCATGTCGTCGTCGGGTGACGGGTACATCCAGTAATCGAGCGCGAACTGCATGGGAACCGGACCGTAGCCGTAGCCCGTCACGCTGATGTAGTCGGCGCCGGCGGCGTCGTAGAACTTCGCGATCTCGACGCCTTCCTCGATGGTGATAGCGTCCGGATGACCGTACTCCTGACCGTTCGTGCGCACGCCTACGATGAAGTCCTCTCCGCAACGCTCTTTCACGCCCCGGATGATCTCGCACGCCAGACGCGTGCGGTTCTCGATCGATTGGCAGCCGTACTGATCGTCGCGGTGGTTCCACACGCGCGAAGCGAAGCTCAGCAGGAAGTAGCCGTTCGCCGCATGCACCTCGATGCCGTCGAGACCGGCCTTCTTCGCACGCTCGGCCGCATCGATATAGCGCTCCTTGAACGCCGCGATCTCCTCGAGGGACAACCCGCGCGTGGGATTGCAATACGGTTCGGGGCTTGGAAGCTCTTCTGCGCTCAACGTCGATGAGCACCACGCACCGCCCTTGGTCTTGATCGCGGCGCCGTTCTGGAAGATCTGGGCGATAAGCTCGCATCCGTTTCCGTGCACAGTATCGGCCAGTTGGGAAAGGCCGGGGATGAACTTGTCGTCGTACAAACCGCCCAGCGGATAGGTCTCCACGGTGTACACGCCGCCGTCCGCGTCGTCGATCAACGTCGCAGGATCGTCGCAGATCATGCCTCCCAAGATGATGGCCGAAGCGCCGCCCTTCGAAATCGCATCGTACAGGCCGATGATCCTCTCGTTGCAAAATTGGCCCGGATCCCATGACATCGCGGACGACGGCGCTTTGACCATGCGGTTTCGCCACTGATGGGTGCCGATGGCAATCGGCTCAAGCAATTTGTCATAAGCTCTCATAACGTTTGTTCCTCTTCTCGTGCGTCTTTACTGAATCGTCTGTCGTTGCGCGAAAGCTCGCCAAACCTCACGCGGAAGGCGCGACAACCGGATAGGTTTCCGTCAGATAGGTGCTGATCGCCCCCACGAATTCCGAGCAGTGCGCGGACGCGCGGGCGTACTCGGGGGATGCGCAGAACTCCTCGAAGGCTTCGTTCGTCTCGAACCACATCTCCGAGACGCCCTCGACGGGAAGCTCGTCGTACGGTATGGACACGCCGCCGTCGATGCGATCGATGACGAGATCCTGGTTGTACCCCACGCACCCGGGAACGGTCTGGACTAAGCGATCGTGAACGTTCCACCATTCCTTGACGAAACGCTCGGAACTCACGCCTTCTGCGCGGCTGAGGAACGACACGCGCTGGATGAGCTTCTTGCCGCGCAGGTACGCGGGAATCCGCACGACCTCGCGCTTGGCCAGCACGAGGATCTGGCAGTGGGGATTGGCGAACAAAGGGACGTCGTTCGCGCCTTCGCCGTTCAACGACGCCACGCCCTCGAGCATGTCGCCGTAGCTGTCGAACTGCAGCTCGGAGTAGCCGTCGATGACCACCGGACCCTGATCGGCCGCAGGGCGAAGCTCGCCGCCGACCACGACGTGCTGATCGTACTGGCGCAGATTCGCCATCTTGCTCGCGATGGGCCCATGCACGTTCAGCCAGTAGTCCTTGAACTCCTCCATGCCCATGCCGTCTTTTTTCTGCATCAATCCACATCTGCTGATCATGGCGATCATCCTCCCTGAATCGAATCTGCGGGCGACTGCGCGCTTCGGCGACCCCTGCGCCCTGCTTGCACGAGCCTCGCCGCGTCGCAGCCCGGATAGCTCGTGACCTCTGCATACCCGCATACTATGGGTATTCGAAACCGGCCTCAATAACGCACTTTAAAGTCACAAGGGCACAAAAAAGTAAGGAGGTTGAGGGGGCGGACGGGGAGTGAGGCAGAGGGACGGAGTGAGGCAGAGGGACGGAGTGAGACAGAGGGACGGGGTAATTGTCTCATTTTGCTAGAAAATGAGACAATTACCCCGTCCCTCTGTCTCACTCCGTCCCTCTGCCTCACTCCGTCCCTCTGCCTCACTCCCCGTCCGCCCTGTCCCACTGCCAGCTACACGAGTCCCACCGCTCTCAAGCAGGTGAGAACGAAAACCAGCACCGCTGTCGTAACCAGCACATATGGCCCGTTCCACTGTAAACCGACCTTGACGGGCGACCGTCCCACCATATCGGAAACGGCAACGACGTTAGCTGACGCAGGACATACCGCATTGCCCATCGCCCAGCTGATGCACAGGACGAGCGCCAGATAGACCGGCGTCGCACCGCAATTCGAAGCGCTGAGAGCTCCGCCCATCACGGCGACCGCCGCGATGGGATGCATGCCCGCGGCCGAAGCGATCAGCGTGATGCCGATCACCGCCACGGTCAGAAACAGCACGTTTTGCCCGGTCAGCAACACGAGGGCGCCTGCTATGGCATCGCCTGTATGGGAATAGCCGATGCTATAAGCAAGCATGCCGGCGCCGGCGAAGAGCAGTATCTGGTTCTTGGTCTGAGGAAGCTTGTTCTTGCAATAGTCGCTCTTGAACACCGCCGCATAGGTCGGCAACCGCCTTATCGCCGTCATCCATACGAGCGGGAAAACGAGCGACGCCATGGCAACGACCATGATGACCGACAGGCCGAGGAGCTGGGAGACCGCCACAATGGAGGCGATCAGCAGGAACGCGAATGCGCATAGCTCGACGACGTTGCGCACGTCGAGCGTCCCGCCAGCCTCTTCCGCCATGCAGGGCTGAGTCCCTCTTGCCCGTTCCTGCGCATACGTCATAAGGAAGCCAACCGCTCCGGCGATCAGCGCGCACGCAAGGGCATAGGGCGCGAATACGATCCAATCAATGCCCGTCACTTGCACGACCAACGCGATGGTCGCCGATGTTGGCGCCCATATCATGCACGTGACGAATCCCCTGCTGAGAGCAGAACTCACCAGCTTCTTATCGCTGCTGTGACAGCTGGTACGCGATACTTCGTAGGCCAGCGGAACCGCTGCGATGCTGATGAGCACGCCGATGAAAGCGGACATAATGCTCACCAACGCGTAAAAACGACTGTCGCTCCGCGCGTATCGAGCGAAGATCTCTCGCAACGACCGGCTGTACCCTCCATGCTGTACGGGAATTCCCAACAGCGGAACCATGATGAACATGACGATAAGATACGCGTTCTCCTGCAACGACCGCACCCAAACTTCGAGCGGCGCATGCGCCTGCGCCAACAAGACGCCGCCCAAGGAAAAGAGCACAGCCCCGATGACCCTCGACGACCCTGTCGACGCCGCAAAGCTCATCACGATGACGACGATCAGCAAACCCGTGTTCAGATCGTCGAGCAGAGGCACCTTCAGAACCGCATTCGCCAAGTAGCCCAACCCGAAACAAAAGGTGACCCCGCTTCTCGTCGTTCGAACGAGGCTCCTCACGTTGCCCATACCATCTTCTTTCTTGCGCACCGCCTCCGAACGAGGGAGCACGGGGGATCGCATCCCCCGTGCTTCTCCGCTAGTCCGACACGCTCTTTCCCTTGACGTAGTACCCCTTCAAAAGGAAGATCGTGGTTAAGAGCGTTATGAGGACAGAACCTATCATCAAGTAGGTGATGGACAGGTTGTCGCCCGTGGCCGCGATGAGCGCTGTTGCCGCAAGGGGCGCCAGGCCGCCGAAGACCGCCGCCGCGATGTTATAGGAGAACCCGATACCGCTGTTGCGGAGCTTGGTGGGAAACACTTCAGCCGAAACCACCACGATAGCCACCGCGAGAATGGTCTGGAACACGATGAGGACTCCCAGCAAGCCGATCATCAAGATGGCATTCGTCTGCTGAATCAGGACGTAGAACACCGGATAAGACAAGATAAGGAACCCAAGACACCCGACGATCAGGCACTTCCGCCTTCCCACCTTGTCGATAAGCAAGCCCACGATGGGGCAGAGCAGCAGGTTGATAGCGATGACCGACGTATTGACGATGAACGCGCTCGAAAACGACGTCCCCATGAATTGCGAGATGTACGTCGGCATGTAGGTGATCAAGATATAGTAGGTCGCACTGGAGCCGACGAGCAGCCCGATCACCGTGATGATGGACTTCTTATAGCGCAGGAACAGATCCTTAACCGGCGTATGGTCCTCTTCCTTCACTTCCTCTTTCGCCTTCAGGAACTCAGGGGAATCGGGAACGTTCCTGCGCATGTGCATGCCGTAGAAAGCGATCAGGATGCCGCAGAGAAACGGCACGCGCCATCCCCACTCGTACAGAGCCGCTTCAGGCAGAAGCGTTGTGACGAGCAACCCGGCAGTGGATCCCAAAAGCAGGCCGCAGCCCACGCTGAACGGCTGCCAGCTGCACAAAAAGGCCCTGTTGTTCGGCGTTCCGTATTCCGAGATGAATGTCAGCGAGGAGCCGAATTCGCCTCCCGTTGCCAGGCCCTGCAGCAGGCGCAGCACCGTCAGAAGGATGGGAGCAAGAAGTCCCACCTGGGAATACGTTGGCAAGCATCCCATGAGCATGGTGCAGATGCCCATGCAGAGGATGGTGAGCGTCAAAGCCTTGATTCTTCCGTGCTTGTCGGCGTATGCGCCGATCAAGATGCCTCCGATGGGTCGAACGAGAAAGCCCGTTCCAAAGACCAAGAAGCTGAGCAAGAGCCCGACGATCGGATCGTCGGCGACAAAGAAATCTGCGGAAATGATTGCCGCGAAGTACCCGTACAACCCGTAGTCGAACCATTCCAGCATATTTCCAAGGCTCCCCGAGAACACCGCCCTGGCCAACGAGGTTTTCTTCTTTGTAGTTGCCTCCATGTTGTATCCTCTCCCGAGAAAACTTGAGACGATCGTGTTGCGCGCGATGGATCCATGGATGTTCAGCCGGCGGACTTCGCCCCCTCCCCTTGTCGATGACGGCGCCGTCCCCCAACGCGGCGCAAGCGAGAAAGATGCGGAGCGCGGCGGCACGCCCTGCGTGAGCGCGCCGCCGTCAGGCTCGGCTCAACCTACGCCAACGCGATAGGCTGCGACTCAACCAGATACGTCGTGATGTTGTCGATGAACTCTGCGCCATGCGCGCCCGTGCGCTTGAACGCGGGCGACCCGTAGCACTCGTCGAACGCCTTCATGTTCTCGAACCAGAATTCCACTACGCCTTCGATGGGCAGTTCGTCGAACGGCACGGACTCCCCGTCCACGATACGGTCGATGACGAGGTTCTGGTTGTACCCCGCGTACCCCGTCATGGTCTTGACCAGCGCCGAGTGCATCTGCCACCACTCGTCTTGGAACTCCGCAGCGCTCACGCCGTCCTTTCGCCCAAGGAACGACATGCGCTTGATCAGCTTGACGCCTTCCAGATAGGCGGGAACCGGCGTATCCACTTTCTTCACCGCCACGAGCACCGGGATATCGGGATCTGCGAACTGAGCGTAATCGGTCGCAAGAGCCTCCTCAAGAGCGGCCACGCCGCGCACCATGTCGCCGTAGCTGTCGAAGAACATCTCGGTATAGCCGTCGATTTCGGTCGAGCCGCGGTCGAATGGCGAGCGCTGCTCGTTGTCCACCACCACGTTCGTTTCACACCCCTTGAGGAAGGGCATCGTGGACAAAAGCTCCGCATGCGCCTGCGTCAAATACGCAGCGAACTCCTCAGCCGTCGTTCCCTCTTTCCGTTTGAGCAAGTTGATTCTCGAAATCATGCCGATCATCCTTTCCGAAACGTACCCCTGTCCTTGTATCGCACCCCGTTTCGAGATGCGGTTCTATCTCGTATTCTGTGGACGCGGGAACACCGGCGCAATAATGCACTTATAAGTGCGCTTCTTACTCGAAAGTGAGGCGGACAGGTTATCGGAAAGGATTCGGGTAGCAAATACAAGGTCTGCGAAGGCTATTCTTCGCGCGCGTCGCCCTCGCACGAACCGCCGCACACGTCGAACGTCGAAGGATCGAACTGCCAGGTGATGCGCTCAACCGACCCCCGCTCGGCTTCGTCGCCATCATCGCCGTAGACAAGCATGCCGTCGCCCATCCTGCCTTTCGTGCGCTGCAGCGTCTCTGCGGAGAACCCTCCGTACGCCGCGCCCCAATCGCGGATGAAGTACAGGACGTTCGCGAAGCTGACGCCTTTCGTCGTGAGCAGATAGTCGACCCGCAGCGGCTTGACCTCCACGACAACCCGCTCGATGATGCCCACCTGCTCCAACTCGCTGAGATGCTGGCTGAACATCTTGTGGGAAATGTCGTAGGGTATGCGCTTTCTCAGCTCGCTGTAGCGGGCTCTCTTACCAGGAGCCATGCTCAAATACCATACGATAAAAGGCTTCCACTTGCCTCCCAATATCGAAGCGACGTACGAAAGGGAGCACGAAGTTAAATCATCCATTTTCTCGAGCATACGACTCACTTCCCTCTACTAACAATCCAACGGACAGCGTGACCGATTATAGAGAAGACGGAGGATCGCCAAGCTAGCGAATCCATCAGCAAGAAAACTGCACCATCGTGAGTATGGAAGATGACCACCTATCGTCAGCGCTCCTTGCGCCGCGCCTCATGCACCAAAGGCATAAGGCGAATTATATGTGTCCCATAAGACACAATTCAAACTATTTCCCTAAGGTAAGTATCTCTAGCGAGCGAGAACAGCGCAAGAACGCACTTGAAAGTAACCGGATTACCCTAGCGGAGGTTGCGGACCGGAATCGAAGGAACCCATGCAGCTACAGCGCATCCTTTGAGAAACGTCGCCGACGGCTTAGCGATAGAGACGCCGCAAAACTTGGCAAGTTCGAACCGATATGCGAGGATTTGCGAGCCGCTGGACGAGACGCGCACCGCCGCTTCGCAAGAAAGTCCTGCTCGCAACGTCGTGCGCTCGTTTTATAGCCACATGAGAACAGCCATTCCGACGCAAAGTTGCCCACTCGCATTGCTCTTTGGTTACCCAACGTTGGCATGGAGTGACGAGACAATTGTCGCCCGAAACGTACGGTTTTGACCGGAAAACCGTACGTTTCGGGCGACAATGCGTCCTCCTACCGTGATTCGCGCCTACAGCGCGCGCTCGTACATGACGAAATCGGCGCCGCCCTCGTCAACATTGTCGTAAGCAAGCTGGTAGGTCCCGCAGTCTTCGAAGCCGCACGACTCGTAGAGACGCCGGGCGCGCACATTGAACGGGAACGTGTCGAGGCGCACGGCCTTCTTGCCGGCCGTCTGCGCGATGTCGATGCAGGCTTCCACCATGGCGCGCGCGTATCCGCGCCCGTGATAGACGGGCAACGTGCCCAGCACGTGCACCACCAGCACCTCGCCGGGTCCGGCTTCCACGCGCCAAGGCACGCGTTCGTAGCCGTCGGAGCCTTCGCCGTTCAGCACCATGGCCGATGCGATGCGCGACTCGCGCTCGCTCGCGCCCTCACCTTCGTCAACGAGGCCCACGTACACCTCGCCCGCCTCCACCGAGGCGCGCAGGAATCCCGGCGACGGATGCACGCCGTGCTCCCAGCATACGTCGAAATCGGTGTCGCGCATCCCGTCGATCATCTTCGTGTAGAAATCCATCACCTGGTCGAACTCGTCGACCCGCGCCTGCCTGATTGCCAGCATGGCTACATCCTCTCCTTGCGAGTCTTCTTCAACAACGCCTCGCCCGCAGCAGGCAGCAGCAACCCCATCGCCATCGCGGCAAGCGCCCACGGGAGGCTCGCCAACGGGAAGCACAGCAGCACGAGCACCACGGCAGCCGCGGCCTTGCGCGAGAAGCCGGCGATGAGCGCCGTTGCAACGACTGTGACGCACAGCAGCGGGTCGAGCCCCGTCAGCCCTGCGATGCCGTACCCGAAGCTGATGCCGCAGAACAGCAGCGGGAAGAAGGGGCCGCCGCTCCAGCCCAGCCCCAGGCACAGCGCCACGAACACCGTCTTCACCGCTCCGGTGAGCAGGAGCGTCGCGGACGAAAGACCGGTCCACGTCACCATGAGCTCGACCGCCTGCTGCGACCCCGGGAACAGCACGTTCGGCAGGAACAGCGCCGCCGCCCCCAGGGCCAGCCCGCAGACAACCGGCTGCAGCGCCGGATGCCGATCCAGCTTCCCCGCCAGCCAGCGCGATGCGCGCGTCGCCGCACCGTACAGCAAAGCCAGCATGCAACCTGCACACGCCAGCGGCAGCACCCACACCAGCGACTCGACGCTCCACGGGATCGCGTCGAATCGCGGCAGTGCCATACCGCCGCCGAACAGGGTGGTGAACAGAACAGCACCGGCAACGCCGCCTGCCACGCCGAGGGGATACAGCACCAGCTTGCTCGCACGCGGAAACGCCTCGGCGGCAGATGCCAGCACGCCTAGTCGAGTCGACGCGCGCTTCAGGCGCTCGCCCACCCAGGTGCAACCCGACGCGATAAGCCCGGTCAGCCCGGCCTCGGGACCCACCGAGCCGCCGAACGCGATGGGCAGCAGAAACGACACGGAGCTCGGCGCGATACGCCCGACCGAATAACCGCCCGTCGCCTTCACGTCGGCCATCACCTGATCGAGCGGCTTGGGCGCGCTGTGGAACCGCGCGTTCCACAGGCCGATGGCCGCGCCGCCGAGCGTGCACACCACCACCGGGAACAGGAGCCAGCCGCCCGTCAGGCCGCGCAGCCCGCCCCATACGGCATCGACCAGCCAATACGCCAAACTGAGCAAGGCCCAGATGCCGAACCCCACCAGCAGGCCCAACAGCGCGGACAGCAGCCCCAGCACCGCGTGTGCGCCCACGGAGCGCATGCGACCTGCCGTCTCCGTCCCTCGTCTCTCCATCGTGCGTCACCTTCCCGCCACCGCGCCCCTCGTCGCCCGAAAGCAAAGGAGCCCATCCACCAACGTGAACGGGCTCCTTGAAACAACCTGTGTAATTCGCGAACGCGATCCTAGCGCTTCGAGAACTGCGGGCGCTTGCGGGCCTTCTTCAGACCGTACTTCTTGCGCTCCACCATACGGGAGTCGCGCGTGAGGTAGCCGGCCTTCTTGAGCTCGCCGCGGTAGTCGCCAGCGGCCAGGAGCGCACGGGAGATGCCATGACGCAGCGCGCCGGCCTGACCCGAGATGCCGCCACCGTTGAGCGTGGCGATAACGTCGAAGTGCTCCATCGTGTCCGTGACCTTGAACGGCGTCTTCGCGTAGTTCACGAGCGCTTCGCGACCGAAGTACGCCAGCGCGTCGCGGCCGTTGATCGTCATCTTGCCGGTGCCGGGAACGAGACGCACGCGAGCGACGGCGTTCTTACGGCGGCCGGTGCCGTAGTACAAAGCTTCACCTGCCATGGGTTAACCCTCCATCTTGATCTCGCGAGGCTGCTGAGCCATGTGCGGATGCTCCGCACCGGTGTACACCTTGAGCTTCTTGCCCATGGCGCGGCCGAGCGTGTTCTTCGGCAGCATGCCCTTCACGGCATGCTCGATGACGCGCTCAGGATGCTTGGCCATGGCCTCTTCGAAGGTCTCGGACTTCAGCCCGCCGGGGAAACCGCTGTGGCGGTAGTAGCTCTTCGACTGAGCCTTCGTGCCCGTCACGCGGATCTTGTCCGCATTGATGATGACCACGAAGTCGCCGGTGTCGACATGCGGCGTGTACTGCGGCTTGTGCTTGCCCTTGAGAATCTGAGCGGCCTTGGCAGCGACGCGACCGAGAACCTGGTTCTCAGCGTCGATCAAGACCCATTCGCGCTCAACTTCGTTGGGCTTCGCGTAATACGTCTTCACTATCTTCCTCCAAAAATCCTGTCCTACCCCGCCGTGCGGGGCGGGTCTCCGTCGCCTGTTGGCGGCTCGGATGATGCCGGGCCGACCGCGATGCGGCGAATGATCGGTTTCAAAAGTGCAGGTCGATCGGATGCCGGGTTCCTACGCCGACGCGCAACCTCAGGTCTGGACTCCCTTGTTTGCGCTTCCGCCTCTCACTGCATGCACGGGGCTTTCGAAAGCGAACCTTTGCATTGTATACGGGGGTTTCGCCAGAAGTCAACGGAAATCCTCCGCGATGCGCCCGATCTGCACAAAGAGTCCCGAAGCCCCCAAGCCCCCCCCCCAGCGAACGAATGTTTCACGTGAAACAATTGGGCTTATAACGCATCTTTTAATTTGCTTTTAATCGTACTGTCCTATGCTTGTTCTCAGCAAACGCGCAAAGGAGATCCTTATGTCTGCACCCATCATCCGCTCCTCCACCGACATCCGTTGCAATTACATCAGCATCGAAGCGCTTGCCAAGGAAACGGGCAAGCCCATTTACCTGACGAAGAACGGTCTCGCATCGCTCGTGGTCATGGATGCGGCTGCATTCGATTACGATCGCTACGTCGGCCTGCTCATCGACGAAGCCGTCGAGCACAACAAGAAGCACCCGAAAACGTACAATCCGGAGGAAGCGAAAGTGGAAGTGCACCGCAGGGTTGCAGAGAAGCTGGCCGATCATGAACTATGAGATCGAGTTCACCGAAGGCGCTATCGAAGATCTCTCGTTCCTGTCCGTCTATGAAATCCAATCCACGTTTTCGCCCGAGCTCGCACAAGACCGTATCGACAAGCTCATGGAGTCCATTGACCAAGCCCTCAGCACCTTCCCCGCACGCAACCCGAAAAGCCGTGCGGGTTCACCGAGACGCTGCGCCGCAAGTTGATCGTTGGGAAGTATGCGGCTTTCTACCGGATCGACGAGGACGAGGGCGTCGTGTATGTCGAACGCATCCTTCATTTGAAAGCAGATTTCAGCCGCATTCATTTCGGAAATTAGTTCATGAGCGCGCAACCGAATCCGCATCTCATGGCAGATTTCGACGAAAATCCGCATGAGCGAGCTCTCCGGAGCAGGCTGCTGCGTTGGCTGCAAATGGTGCCCGCACATAATGCCAGTTCGGAGAGACGCCGACTTCCGTAGCTTCCTAGAGAATTCGGGGCGAAAGGCGGTTAACCGTCGAAAACCGCCACGATGCAGGCACTTCGTGCACGCGCGGACCGCAAGGCATCTGACACGGCAAGCCACTCGGTCTGCCGTCGAGGAATAATCAGAACAAATGTTTCACGTGAAACATCCGCACGCAACGGGCAGGACGACGCAGCAGTGCGACGCTGCGGCGGGCGAGCGACAGCGCCACGCTGCACGGCGCGGCAGCAAACGGGCGGCGAATGCGAAAAGCCCTGCGCCGGGAGGGAGGGGGCGCAGGGCTCGGAGAGGGTTGCAGGCTGAGCGCGCCGCAGACGCAAAACGCACGCGGGGCCTCGGCGCGCGGGGCGTCTCGGGGCCCGCGGCCCGGGGCGCTTACGCCCCGGCCAGCTCGTGGCCCAGCAGGTAGCCGTAGGTGATGCAGCGTCCGTGGCTGTTGCCCGCCACGTTGATGGGATAGTCGACGGCGCAGATGTCGCCCATCACGTTGCCGAGCGCGTACAGGCCCTCGATGGGCGCGCCCTCGGCGTCGAGGCACTGGAAGTCGTTGTTCGTGCGCAGGCCGCCGGGCACGGCGAGCAGCGCGGGACCAACCTTGAGCGCGTAGAACGGGCCTTCCTTCACCGGCGTCAGGAACACGGGCTTCTTGTAGTAGTCGGTGTCCTCGCCCGCTTCGCACATGCCGTTGTAGCGCTCCACCGTGGCCTTGAGCGTGGCGGCGTCGCAGCCAATTTGCTTCGCCAGCTCATCGAGCGTGTCGGCCTGGTAGGCGTTGCCGGCCTTGATGTACTCGGGGATCTGCGTCTCGAAGTACTGAGGCGCCAGCTCCAGGTCGCTGCCGTAGGGGCGGAACGAGTCCCAGAACATGCCGCCGCCGTAGGGCAGGCCGTTCACGAGGTCGGTCTTCCAGTTGGCGTCGAAGATGGACCACGCCTCGCCGTTCGGCTGGCGGTTGATGGCCAGCGACTTGCCCTGCACCCAGGTGTCCTCGCACATGAAGCGCTCGCCGTTGTCGTTGACGAACAGGAACGGGCCGTGGAACCAGCAGAACGCCTGGGGGTGCATCATCGTGGGCAGCGGCAGGTCCTGTAGCTGTGCGCCAACCCACATGCCCATCTTATGGCCGTCGCCCGTGTTCACGCCCACGGGCGTGTACTGGCTGCGCGGCTGGCCGTACTCGGCGCAGATGGGAGCGTATGCCTTGCACATCTCGAGGTCGCCGCCGATGTCGCCCGTGCACAGCACCACGCCCTTGCTGGCGTTGTACTGCACGTAGCCGTCCTTGCCTTCGCAGATGCAGCCGGTCACCTTCGAGCCGTCCTTCACCAGCTGCACGGCCGGCGAATCGAACACGAATTCCGCGCCGTCTTTCACCGCGTCGTTGTAGCACAGCTCGGCGCCGGCGAAGCCCGTCGAAGTGAGCCCTGCTTCCTCGGGGATCATGAGCATGTGGTAGCCCGGCTGCTCGGCGTACACGTCGTCGTGGCTGTAGAACGCGCCCACCATCGCGGAGCCGCCCACGGCCTCGGCCTTGGCCAGCAGCCAGTTGGACGCCTCTTCGGAGCTGTTGAAGAACTTGACGATGAGGTCCTCGTTCGCACGGCTCGCGCACTGGGCGATCCAGTGCTGTTTGGCGTTCACCTTGTCCACTTCGATTCCCAGCTCGTCCATGTAGTGCGAGTTGATGGCGCCGAAGCCGCCGCCACGGCCGTTCCAGCTGGACGTCTTCTCGACGACGGTCACCTTGCCGCCCTTCTCGGCCGCCGCTGCGGCGCACGCGCAGCCGGCCAAACCGGCGCCGATGACGAGGATGTCGGTGTCCACCGTCGACGTGATGTCGGTGATGGGATCGGGAACCACTTCCCATGCGTACTGCGTCTCGCCCGTGCCGCCCGCCGCGCTTCCGGACGCGTCGCCGGACGCCTTCGCATCGCCGCCCGCGCTCGCTGCGGGCGAGCAGCCTGCCAGGCCCGCGCCGGCCGCGACAGCCGCGGTAGCGCCCAGGCCCAGAAACGCGCGACGGGACAAGCCGTCTTTCATGATATCGGTCATCGAAAACCCCTTCCCTCGAAAAGCAGAATCCCTTGTTCTGCATGGGCCCTATCCTGGCCGAACGGCCGCGCGCGGGCATCTGGCGAAGCGGCCCATTTTCGCCAAAACCGTCAACATGGGCCATTGCGGCCCATACGCTCACCCAGGGTTTCGCTTGCGCTCCCCCGCCTGTTTTGCTAGGTTTGAAGCGATGCAACGAGGGACGGGGATGGGGAGCGATGCGCACGAAACCGCAGGATGACGAGCACGAGGGTTTCTCCGGCTGGCGCTTGCTGGGGTTGGGATTCTGGCAGGCCTGGTGGATGATCAGCATGTGCACCGACGTGCTGCTGCCCACCACCGACCGCTACCCGTTCGCGGGCAACACCACGCTGTGGGTGCTCGTGCTGACCACCCTCGGCTACCTCGTGGTGGTGACGCTCTCGCGACGCCTCTCGCCCTTCCTCACGCATCGCGCAAGCTTCATCGCTGCGGGCGGGCTGACCGCAGCAGGCACCGTGACACTGCCCATCGCACTGACGTTCGGCTCGGGCGCGGCGGGGTTCGCCTGGTTTGTCGCCGGCACCGTATCGCTGTCGCTGGGCAACGCGCTGTTGCTTATCATGTGGGGCGAGTTGTGGAGCGCGTTGGCCACGGGACGCGTGGGACGGCACCTGTACGTATCGTACACGTTCGCGTTCGTGCTGTTCTTCGTCGCATACGCGCTGCCCGACGCGGCGGCCGTCGCCTTCACGGCGGCACTGCCCATCGTGTCGGCCGCAGTGTTGGTGGCCTGCAAGCGAGAGCCGCGTCGCGAGCCCTCGGTACTGCCGCTCGACGTGCGCACCATCCCCGTGGGGCGCATGTTCGCGTGCATCCTCGTAATCAGCATCGTGTACGGGGCTTCGCAGGGCATGGTCAACACGTTCGCCGAGGGCGATGCCGCGTTCACCGCGAAGGCGCTCGTGCTGGCAGGCTGCGCGCTGGCCGCCATCACGTTGTCGATGGTGGTGGCGCCCTCGGCTGCCGAGCCCATCGCCCTGTACCGCCCCGTCATCCCCGCGATGGCGGCGGGGCTTATCCTGCTTCTGCTGCTGCCCGCGCCGTACCGCTTTCTGGGTGCAGGGCTCGTCATCATGGGCGTGTACTGCCTCGACATGTTCATGATGCTCGTGTCCACCGACGTGGCGTTTCGCGGGCGCATACCCGTTGCGCTGTCGTTCGGCCTGGTCATCCTATGCGCCCGCACCGGCACGCTCATCGGGTCGTTCGCCGCCGACCGGCTGCTGCATGCGCCGTTGTGGTCGGAGGCGTTGCGCTCCGACGTCTTCCTCGTCAGCGTGCTGGCCCTCGTGCTGGTCGGCATGCTGTTCTTCACCCAAACCGACGTGCAGAAGCTCTACGCTACCTCGCGGGCGGAAACCGCCGATGCCAGCCTCGAGCAGAAGTGCGCCGCCATCGCGCGGATGTGCCGCCTCACGAACCGCGAGGTCGAGGTGCTCGTGCTGCTGGCGCGCGGGCGTACGGTGCGCTACATCTGCGACGAGCTGTCCATCGCGCAAGGCACCGCGAAGCACCACGTGAGCAACATCTACCGCAAGGTAGGCGTGTTCGACCGCCAGGGGCTGCTCGACACCATCGAGCAGGGCGGCGTGGGGAAGCCGGGCTGGGAGTAGCAGGCCGCACAGGGTGCGGGCCGCTACTCCCAGCCCGCGCGCCAGGGCGTCCCCCGCGCCGTTACCGAGGCCGGTAGATGGCGCAGTTGTTGGGCGTTTCGTACATATCCACCTGGGACACGGGAAGGCCCTGCTCCGTCAGCCGCTCGCAGACATAGCGCGCCAGGTTCTCGGACGTGGTGCGGAAAGGCAGGACGGTCAGGCTGAAATCCTCGGCCTCGAGGGCGGCCAGCGTCGTCGCGGCCAGCGAGCCCTCTTCCACGAGGAAGGTGTGGTCCAGCTCTTCGGCCAGGTCGCGCACTGCGCGCTTGAACACCCCGAAGTCCACCACCATGTCCTTCATCGTCCCATCGGTTTGCAGATCGGCGACTTCGAGGTACACCACCATGCGCCATCGGTGGCCGTGCAGGTTCTCGCACTTGCCGTAATAATCGGTCAGGAAGTGGGCCGAGTCGAAGCTGGCCTCGGTTTTCAATCCGTACATGATGGCTCCTTTGCGTGCCCGTATCGTTCGCCGCCATAATAGCACACTCGCGCAGCCACGCCCCACCTGTACGCATAGAACGAATGTTTCACGTGAAACATTCGAAATGAGGCAGGGCCCTTGCCGCCCAGCCGCGGCGCTTGGCCTTCCGGCGGATCCCCGAGCCAAAGGTCCGCCGTCCACCGACCCGCTTCGCCTCGACCGGCCCCGCCGTCGGCGGCGATCAGGCATGGAGAGACGCTTTCAAGTTGCCGGGAGGGCCGCAAGACGCTCCAATTCCCGGAGTTCGGTAATGGAATTGGAGAAAATTTTCGATATTTTACCGTATCAGGCAAGCTGGGCTCCAAAACCCCCTCCGAAGGCGAGGAAACCTCCCGAAAATCGCCCCGCGCGACGGGAAAAGCCGGATTCAGGGCGGCCGAAGGCGAACTCCGGGCACGAGATTCCGAGGTTCGGTAAAATATCGGGGAAAAATCGTGGATTCTTTACCGTGGCAGCCGCGCTGCCGGGCATCCGCCTCTGCATTTGACCGCCGCCGATGCGTGCCGACACGCGCCCGCGCGGCGACACGCGTGCCGAACGGCCCGGGGAACCTTCGCCCCGGGCCGCACGCCTACCTACATCTCGCGCCGCACCCGCACGATGACCGCTTGGTGCGGACGGAGCTTTGCGGCGAGCACATCGGCTCCGTCGACGGCGCTCACGTCGCCCGCCTCCACGAGGCGCTCCAAGCCGCTGCGCGAAACGCCCAGCTTGGCCCGCAGCACCTCGGCCAGGCGCAGACCCGCAAGGTCGCCGCCGTCGATTTCAACCCGGCAGTCCTCGCCGCCGTCGGGCAGGTCGCCTTCGACGACGAAGGCGACCTTGCCCCGGCGCGCGCCGTTGCGCCTGAGCAAGCCGACGTCGAGCGCGCATCGCAGCGCCGTCTCGGGGTCGTTGCCCGTGAGGCGCTCAAGCTCTTCCCGGTCGATGCTTCCTGGGCGCCCGCGGCTGATCACGGCGCTGTTCCACACGCTTCCGCACGTGGCACACCGATAGATGAGCCATACGTCCAGCCGCTTCTTCTGGGCGTTCACACGGAACATGCCCGTGGACGAGAACTCCGCATCAGCACCGCACGTCCCACAAGGGCGCAGCGCGACCGGCGCGCCGGTCGCCTCCACGCGCCATGCAATCGTTTTCATGATGATTTGTGCCTTCCTTCGCAATCCGAATACGCTCGATTTGGAAGGCAGGCACAGGCGGCACCACGCCGTTATTCAGCTTTTTCATACGGGGAACCTCTCTGATTGTCTGTTTGTCTCAACCGGACGAGCCCGTCGCGAATCGGCCGACGGGCATTGCCCATCGCAAAGCGACCGCGCGTTGCGCGGCAGCGGAAGGGGCGGATGTGTCGCGTGATTTACCGGTTGGGAGGAACAGTCATGAGAGGAGATCCTTATCGCTTGGGTTACGGGCCATACGGCCCGGGCTCGCCATCATACCGGGCGGCTCGGGCCGCGTCAACCATGAGCGCAGCGCCCGCCGTTGCAAACGCAAAGAAGGGGGCGCCTCCCCAGGAAGCGCCCCCTTCGGCTCAGGCGGCCGTGAACTCGGCTACGTCCGCGAGCGGGCTGGCCGCACCGTCGTCGTTCACCGAGCGCACGAGCAGCCGGTAGAGTCCGGGCCGCTCGGGCGTGTACGAGAACGTCCAGTGCACCCACAGCTCGTCGGTGGAATCCGACACGTCGTACGTGGTCCAGTTCGCGCCGTTGTCGAGCGAGAACTGCACCGACACGATCTGCTTGCCGTAGTCCTCGGCGTACCCGTTGAACGTCACCGGCTTGCCCACGGATACCTGCATCGGAGCGATCATCGTGCGCCCCCTAGCCCTGCGTTCCCGCGAGCACGCCCGCATTGGGGCTGTTGGGATGCTCGTCGGCCGCACCCGGAGTCGCGGGCGCGACGTCCTCGGTGGACACCACGATTTCCACGACGTCGCGCACGAAGTAGTTCGCCGGCGTCTTCGTCATCCACAGCTGGTTGCTGCCGCCCACGGAGGCCGACAGGTCCTCGTCGTTGATCTCGTAGGACAGCACCGCATGGCGCCCCACTACGTAGCCCAGCGGGAACGTCTGCTGCGTGCCGTCGGCCGACACGAACGTCACCGCGTTCGCGCCCGGTGCCGCGCCAGCCTTCGCCAGCAGATGCTCCACCGGGATGCCCGTCACGTCCGCGGTGACGATGGCGCGCCCGCCGGCAGGGTTGCCGCCGCAGGTGCAGGTCATCACCTTGCTGGTGGATTCCTCGTTGGCAAGGTCGCCTACCGAAGCGGTGAACGCCGCCTCCACGTCGCCCGACACGGACAGCTTCCAGCCCAGCGGGTTGTCCGCCACGAGGGGCACCGTCGCGCCGCAGACGGCTTGCGACACGCGCTGGAAGAAGGTCTTGATCACCTCGTTGGACGTGATGGCGGTTTGGTCGAACGAGAACTCGCCTTCAACCCGTGCGGGCATGACCTGCGCGCTTTCAACCGTCGCGCCGGTCGTCGCAGCCTCGGTGCCGCCGGAAGCCAAAGGCTCGTCGGCAGCGGGTTCGCCAGCCAGCGCCACCGTCGGCGCGCCTGCCATGGAGGCGACCATGGTGAATCCGGCAAGAGCAGAAATCGTGGCACGACCGCGTTGCGTCGTCGTTTTCATTATCGTACCCCCTACTCTACCGTGAACATGAACTGGGTGTTGTACTGGCATACGCGATCGGCGCCGTCGGGCGTGATGCTCGTGGTGCGGATGTCCAGCAGGTAAGCGCCGGGCGCGGGCGGCGTGAAGTCCATCCGCCAGTACGTCCAGTTGTCGGCGTTGTTGTCGGGCGTGTCCACCACAGTCCACGTCTCGCCGTGGTCGAAGGAGAACTCCATCTTCTTGATGGGCTCGTCCCATGCGTCGGCGAAGCCCTCCAGATGCACGGTCTTCGCCTCCTCTCCCGACAGCACGATGCCGGTGGGATAGTTCAGCACGCCGCTGTTGGGCTTGGAGTAGATCTCGCCCGTGCGGTCGTCGGTGAACTGGCCTACGTACAGCTCGGCGTCAACCTTGTCGTCGGGCACCGTCATGAACGTGAGGTTGGAGATGCGCTTCGTGAAGTTGCCGCCGGACGTCTTGTTCACCCAGATCATGCAGGGATAGCCCTGCGAGTTGGGCAGCAGCTCGCCGTCCATCTTCGTGACGATGACCGCGTCGTTCTCAAGCAGCCAGTCGATGCCCATCTTCGCGTAGTCGTACCCGTCGCTGCCGATGGGGCTCACCACGTTGGCGCCCGATTTCGGCTTCGCGTAGTCGATGATGGCCTTCAGCGGAATACCCTCCACCTCGCTCTGCATGATGGTGGCCTGGCCCACGCCGTTGATGGTGCAGTCCATCTTCATGACCTGCTTCACGGTGCCGAACTGCTGCTCCATCTCGGGAAGCGTCATCTCGACGGGGTTCTCGCAATCGCCGTCGATGGAGATGACCCAGTTCTCGTAGATGGACGTGTCCACCTTGGAGTCATCGGTCAGCCACTCGTTCGGCTCGTCCTTGACGGTTTTGAAGATGCGGTTCTCGGCCGGCGTGATGGTGGTCTGATCGTAGGTGACCGAGGCCTTCAGCTCGTCGGATGCCACGTCGGTGATGCCCTTGTACAGGTCGTACTTCACCTCGTCCCAGCGCTCGAACACGCCGGTGTTGGAGTCGATGTAGTGGCACGACTGGCAGTTACCGTTGTCGTCATCGACGAACATGGTGCTGTTCATGTGCAGCGTATGGATGGCGTCGGCCAGCTTGTGCCCCGAGTAGGAATCGGAGTGGCAGGCGATGCAGTTCTGATAGCTCTGCTCGGTGGGGTACCCGAAGAAGATCAGGCGATGGTACGTGGGCAGGCTCATCAGGGCGTTCTCCAACGTGTGGCACGAGGTGCAGCCGCGGTTGTCGGCGTCGAGGTAGGTGTTGTTCCACCCCAGCTCGTCGGTGGGAACCGGCTGCACGAGGTTGCCGTTGCGGTCGGTGTAGCGGCGCGGCGCCTCGGCTTTGGCGTTGGACTCGTTCTTCTCGGTGTTCTTGTAGAAATCGGGCAGCGACGCCACCCCGTCGACGAAGCGGCCCTCGGTGGGGAACCCGCTGAACGCGGACAGCTCGTCGGGGCCGTCGCCGGTCTTCGCGCTCGTCTTGCCGTCGGTGCTTTCCGTGCTCGTGCCGGCGGCCAACGCGCCGTCGCTCGACGCCTTCGGGCTGCATCCCCATACGGCGAACGAAGCGACCAGCGCAACCGCGACCAGCACGACCAGTGCTTTCGCGTTGCTGGGGGCGTGCAGGCGTGCACGCCCTTTCGTGGTGTCTTTCATTGACCCTCCTTTGACAATGAAAATGGCCGAACTCCCCCGAATCCTCCTTTCTCCTCGCTTTGTCACTCGTCGTCCGACCGGCGGCGCCGCTGCGGCCCGTCGTGGTCGGCAATGGGCGTGCGCCGGAAGTCGTAGTGCTCGATGTACGTTTTATCCAGCAGGGACTTCTCGTAAAAGCCCACGTCTTTGTTGTATTCCGCAGCGATGTCGTCCGCGCTTTTGAACGCGTCGCGCAGCGAGCCGTCTTCGCGGTAGAAACGCGAGAACGCGTCGGCGCAATGCTCCTTGAGGTAGGTGAGGAACACCTCGCCGAAGTTGTCGGACGCCACGAAGAAGTGGCGGATGCCATCGTCGTGCTGCCGGAGGAACCCCTGGTCCAGGAGCCGCGCGAAGTCGCTGCGCGCGCAGGGATACGACACGTCGTAGCGATGCACGTGGATGCCGTAGGTGAACTCGGCGTTGCTGTGGAGGACGGCCTCGAGCAGCACTTCCTTCTGGCGGAAGTTCATGCTCTCGTCGGCGTCGATGATGGCGCGGAAGCGCTCGCGGCGGCGCGCCATGCCGTCGAGTTTGGTCATGGTCCAGCGCTGCTCGTCGACGATCAGCTGCACCGCTTGCTCGAAGAAGCGCGTCCAGTCGAAGTAGCCGTCGCAGGCAACCACGAGGTCCTCGGGCGCGCACGCCAGGCCGTGGCCGCGGCCGCCGTCGTCGTCGCGCGGGTACAGCAGCTTGACCACGGGCACATGCGCCGAGAAGTGGTAGCCGGCGCGGTGCAGGATGAGGAAGTACAGCAGGAACGCCAGCACGTTGTTCCCGGCAGGGAACAGGCGGAACGTCTTGAAGTAGTACAGCGCGATGAGGGCGTCGACGAGGGTGTGGTTGCCGTCGGGCACCCACACGTGCGCGCAGAACGACTCGAGCGCCTTCGCGCGCAGCTCGTCGACCGCGTTCGCCTCGCGACTCTCGATCTCGCGCACCTCCTTGATGGAGATGCCCTCGGTGAGCGCCGCGTACAGGCGCTCGACGAACGCGATGTCGAGCGGCTCGTCGCGGTAGTCCTCCACCGTCAGCAGGATCTTGCCCGCGTTCGACACGAGCAGCTCGATGCCGTTGGCCGGCTCGCACGCCTGCACGCACACGCGCCTGAGCTGGGCCGCGTCGAGGTCGGCGTTCTCCAGCCGCACCGCGCGCACCACCTCGCTGGCCGCGAGGTTCAGCTCGTAGTGGCCGCCTTCGGGATCGGTCAGGATGCGTCCGTAGTGCACCGCCAAACCCTCGTTGAGCTGGAATTCCTCCAGCAGCTTGTTCAGGCGCCACGTGGGCGCGTACCAGTTGTTCGAGGAGGAGGGCGCGTCGCCGGACGCCGCCGCGTCGAAGGGCACGGGCAGCACGTGACCCTGATGGCGGCGCAGGTTGTTGAGCGCGAACCAGTACAGGAACAGGTCTTCCTGAGACACGTCGAGCTCGGCCGCGAGCGATTCGAACGTCTGCGCGTTGCGCGCGGCCAGCGACAGAGCACCGCCCAGCAGCGAAAAATCGTCCGCTATGAGCCTCTTCGCCATGAGCCCCCTCTTCCCATACCCTTCTCACGTGCATGTTCGCAGATGTGGTGCGCGAACATCAAGATACTGAGCCGTGACTAGAAACTATTTACCACCGAAGGGGAAAAGGGTTGCTAAAGAGGGTCTGAGCTGGTTGCGATTTCTCCAATGCGAAAAGCAGAACCTCGAGCATGCACTATACTACGTTCGGAAATAGGGATATGTCCGTTCTTGGAGGTGCCCACAGCCGCGCATGACGAATATCCTGGAAACGCAACGATTGCTTCTTCGACCGCTTGTTCTCGCAGACGCGGAAACCGCATTTCGCGGATGGACAGGCGATCCGGAGGTGTCGAAATACGTCAGTTGGCTCCCGCACCGATCCATCGACGATGCGATCGAATGGGTGCAAGAAGTAACGTGGAAACACGATGCTGCGGGGAACGTCCTGAGAAGCGACACCTTCATCTGGGGCTTCGTCCTGAAAGATACCCATGAGCTGTTCGGTTCCGGCGGTCTGATATGGGAAGACGAATGGAACCTCTATCAAGTGGGATACAACATCATGAAATCGCATTGGGGCTGCGGCTATACGACCGAGGCTATGCGAGAGATCCTTCGATATGCAGCTGCGGATCTGGGGATAACGAGAGTCGCCGCCAGCCATGCAAAGGAAAACGTCGCTTCGGCGAAGGTTCTTGAGAAATTGGGATTCGCGTACGAAGGGGATGGCGTGTCGTTCCATATCGACGGCGCTCGATCGTTTCAGAGCCGACGATACTCACTTAAGCTCGATTCTCCAGCCGATTGAAACGCCGCAGAGGCTCGACACCGCGATGCGACGACGCGCAAGACCGCGCCGCCGCCGGTTTGCTCTCGGGAAACGTATATGCGAAGCGCACTACTCCTTGTTACCGAAGATGCTGCCCAACAGGCCGCCGAACGGCGAGCCTTCGCCCGTGATGTTGGCGATGGCGTCGTGCACCGCGCCGTTCTCCATCAGGCCGGAGAGGTGCTCTTTGAGATCGCCGCCCTTTTCCTGCACCTGGGCGAGCACGCCCTCGGCCACCGCCGCGATGTCGGTGTCGCCCAGCGAGTGGCCGGTGATCTTCTCGATAGCCGCACCCGGGTCGGCGACGACCTCCTGCAGCATCTCGGGAGCCTGCTGCACCTCGCCCACAACCTTGTCGATGATGGCCTGGATGTCCATGGTCGTCCTTTCGCGTCGATGCGTTCACTGGGCTCAGTATAGCGAGCGCGCGACGCCGCTCAGCCCGAAGACCGCAGCTGCAACGAGCGGTTGAGCCTGGTCAGTCATGCACAACGTAGGTGGGGATCCTGCTTGCTTTGCGCATCTCGATCAGCTCTCCCGAACCGTAACGCACGTACAGCGTGCCTTCGCCCTCGTTGTTCGCGTAGGCGAGATGCACCCAGCCCGCTTCGTCGCCGTGCTCGTCTATCAGCAGGTAGACGTTCGGATCCGCCGTCTCCTTGATTGCGCCCTTGACGGAATTGGAGCCGTCTTGCGCCTCCCACGAGCGCTCTTCGTCGAACACCTGAAACGTGATGGACTCGCCGCGCGTGCCCGCGATGAGCTGGTACGTGCCCCGCAGCTCGAAGCCCTCGTCCACGCCCTGACGGAAGCGGTTCAGCTCTCCCGCCATGCCCGCCGCGGCGAACAGCGCCACGAGCAGCGCCGCCCCCGCAGCCACCGCGCCGATCCGAGCGAACAGCTTCTTGCGTTCCATAGGGCACCTCCGCGATCGAGATTGGCCTGGGCCCCATCGTACCACGGCGAGGCTCAGGCCAGCCCCTACACTGCCGCGAGCGCCTGGTCGACGTCGGCGATGAGGTCCTCGGTGGCCTCGATGCCGCACGACAGGCGGATGAGATCGGGCGTGATGCCCGCAGCCGCCAGCTCGTCGTCGTTCATCTGGCGATGCGTAGCGTTGGCCGGATGCAGCACGCAGGTGCGCGCGTCGGCCACATGCGTGGCGATCTGCGCCAGCTTGAGGTTCGCCATGAACGTCTCGGCCGCGGCGCGCCCGCCGGCTACGCCGAAGCTCACCACGCCGCTCGCTCCGTTCGGCAGGTACTTCTGCGCAAGGTCGTAGCAGGCGTCTCCCTCGAGGCCGGGATAGCGCACCCACGCGATCTTCGGATGAGCGGCCAAATGCTGCGCCAGCGCCAAGCCGTTCTTGCTGTGCTGTGCCATGCGCAGGTGCAGGCTCTCCAGTCCCAGGTTGATGAGGTAGGCGTTCTGAGGCGACTGGATAGCGCCGAAGTCGCGCATGAGCTGGGCCGTCGCCTTCGTGATGAACGCGCCTCCCAGCCCGAAGCGCTCGGTGTAGGTCACGCCATGGTAGCTCTCGTCGGGCTCGCACAGGCCGGGGAACTTGTCGGCGTGCGCCGTCCAGTCGAACTTCCCGGAATCCACGATGGCCCCGCCCACGCTGGCGCCGTGGCCGTCCATGTACTTCGTCGTGGAGTGCGTCACGATGTCGGCTCCCCATTCGATGGGGCGGCAGTTCACCGGCGTGGGGAACGTGTTGTCCACGATGAGCGGCACGCCGTGCGCGTGCGCCGCGGCGGCGAAGCGCTCGATATCGAGCACCGACAGCGCTGGGTTCGCGATGGTCTCGCCGAACACCGCTTTCGTGTTCGGCCTGAACGCGGCCTCCAGCTCCTCGTCGGTGCAGTCGGGCGCGACGAACGTACACTCGAGGCCCATGCGCTTCATCGTGACGGCCAGCAGGTTGTACGTGCCGCCGTAGATGGCCGAGCTGGACACGATGTGGTCGCCCGCCCCGGCGATATTGAACACGGCGAAGAAGTTGGCCGCCTGGCCCGACGACGTGAGCATCGCGGCCGTGCCGCCCTCGAGCTCGGCGATCTTCGCCGCCACGAAGTCGTTCGTAGGATTGGCGAGACGCGTGTAGAAGTAGCCGGCCTCCTCAAGGTCGAACAGGCGGCCCATGTGCTCGCTCGTGTCGTACTTCCAGGTGGTGGACTGGTAGATGGGGATCTGGCGCGGCTCGCCGTCGCCGGGACGGTAGCCGCCCTGCACACAGGTGGTGCTGATGGATTCGCTCATGGGTGCTCCTCGTTGCATGGATATCGGTGAAATGATTCGGCTCATTATAGCCATCATGGTTTTCCAAGCGGTAGTTCTATCTTCCGATAGCATAGTATCGATAATTCAGATAAGCAGGTCATCTGATTAGAAGGTATCATGGCTAAGACGCTGGAACGACCTACGAAATGCGAGGCCCATCATGCCTATCAGAATTCCCGACTCCCTGCCCGCCACCGAGGTGCTCGAGAGCGAGAACATCTTCGTGATGACCGAGTACCGCGCGATGCACCAGGACATTCGCCCGCTGAAGGTGCTGCTGCTCAACCTCATGCCCACGAAAATCGTCACCGAGACGCAGATCATGCGCAAGCTGTCGAACACCCCGTTGCAAATCGACGTCAACCTGCTGCAAACGGCCAGCCATGCGGCGAAGAACGTGTCGGAACAGCACCTCGATACCTTCTACACCACGTTCGACGACATCAAGGACCAGCGCTTCGACGGCATGATCATCACCGGCGCGCCGGTGGAGCTGCTCGACTTCGAGGACGTGGACTATTGGGACGAGCTCGCCCGCATCATGGACTGGTCCGCCACGAACGTCCACTCCACGTTCCACATCTGCTGGGGCGCGCAAGCCGGCATCTACCACCACTACGGCATCCCCAAGTACGAGCTGGAGAACAAGCTGTTCGGCGTGTTCGATCACGACGTGGTGAAGCCGTCATCGCCGCTCGTGCGCGGGTTCAACGACTCGTTCCGCGCACCGCACTCGCGCTACACCGAGGTGCACGCGGCCGACATCGAAGCGCATCCCGACCTCGAGCTGATCGCCATGTCCGACGAAGCCGGCGTCTACATCGCGAAGAGCACCGACAGCCGCCACTTCTTCGTGTTCGGGCACCCCGAGTACGACGCCGGCACGCTTATGGTGGAGTACGAACGCGACGTGGCGAAGGGCCTCGACATGCCGCTCCCCCGCCACTACTTCCCGAACGACGACCCGACGCAAACGCCGAAAGCCACGTGGCGTGCGCACGCGCAGCTGTTGTACACGA
The DNA here is from genome assembly GCF_900184265.1 of Eggerthella timonensis. Lineage (NCBI taxonomy): Bacteria > Bacillati > Actinomycetota > Coriobacteriia > Eggerthellales > Eggerthellaceae > Eggerthella > Eggerthella timonensis. The sequence goes on along the minus strand of NZ_FXXA01000002.1, from coordinate 975,803 downwards.
ACTGGTTGAACTATTATGTGTACCAGACCACGCCATACGATTTGGCGAAAGTAGGCACCGAAGAGGACAGCGTCCATGAGTGATTCAGAGCGAAAACCGCACTACATCCTGCGACCGGTCATCACGCCGGTCGCAGGCTTCAAGCCGTCGGAGAAGGGGCCGGCGCCGCGTACGGCCGACCCGTTTTTGCGCCCCGCCCAGGAAGACGACGACGGCTACGACCCGTTCAGCGACCGCCCGCCAACCCCCGAGCCCTCGTTCCAGGAGGATCCCTGGCGATAGGCGGCTATCGAGGTTCCGCAGAAATCGCATTATTTTTCGCAAAATAGTTTGCATGATCGTTTGCATCTTGGTACACTGGCAAGCAATGAAAGCCGGACCGAGGAGGACGCCATGCCTATCAGCGTCACCGCGACGGAGGTCGCCCGCAACTTCAACGGAGTGATGGAGAAGGCGCGCGCGGCCGGGAGTGTGACCGTCATCAAGAACAGCCGCCCCATCGCCCAGATCATCCCGATCGACAAGGTGGAGGAGGAACACATGGAAAGCAACGCGGTAAAGCTAGGGAAAGAGTTCATCGACGAATACGCTGACGTATTCGCAGAGCTCGCAAAATGAGTACGGCTTGGACATACCTCGCACATGAAGACGTGAGGGCAATTCATACGTACTTGATCGAACGCTTCGGCGGTCTCGACGGGCTAAGAGACGAAGGGTTGTTCGATGCGGCCATAGAGCAACCTCGTCAGACGTTCGACGGGGTCGATCTATACCCAACAGCAGCAGAAAAAGCGGCGCGGTACGCCTACGGCATCGTCAGGAACCATCCGTTCGCCGATGGGAACAAACGGACGGGTGGTGCGTCCATCGGCATGTTCCTCAGACTCAACGGAATCAAGTTCAAACCCCGCCATGACGAACTGCTGCAGACGGTGTACGCCCTCGCCGACGGCTCTTTGAGTTACGACGAGCTTGTGGAATGGATCGAACAGCAGCTGTAACGCACGAGGCGCGCCCAGTGGCGCGCCTCGTGTTCTCTAGTTCCAGCCGATAAAGGTCTCGGCGTCGAGACCTTCGAAGCTTTCGACGAACCGCTCGGCGACCTCGCGCAACGCCTCGCGCGTACCGGAAATATCGCAGTCGTAGATTCCGAGCGTGCGATACCCGGCGGCGGTCAGCGTGCCCACCGCGTACACCGAGTCCTCGACGCCCCAGGTGGTGGCCAGGAGCGTGCCCATCGCCTCGCGCGCGCGGTCGTACACGGCGGGCTCACGCTTGGACGCTCCCACGTCGTCCACCGACACGATGGCATCGAAGTACGGCGCGAAGCCGCAGCGCTCGAGGCCCGCCTGCAGGTACGGCTGCGGGCTCGACGAAGCCACGCTCATGCGTACGCCGCGCTCGGCAAGCCCCTGCACGAACGCGAGCGCACCCGGGCGGGCCAGCGCGCGCTCGCGATAGAATTCCAGCATGAGCTCGTCCATCATGGCGACCACTTCGTCGCCTGACGCTCCCAGCCCGAACCGCTCGTGAAAGAACGAGCCGCACTCGGGGATGGTCATCGAGGTGAGCGCGTCGGTTTCGGCCGCAGACAGCGTCACGCCGGCTCGCCGAGCCAGCTCGCCCTCGGCCTCGCGCCACACTTTCATCGAATCGAGCAGCGTGCCATCGCAATCGAAGATCACGCCGATAGCAGAAACATCCGTCATAGCCAGATCCTACTTCACGCCGTACTGGTCGTAGTATGCGTCGAGCGCGGCCTTCACGTCGTCGTCGATGACGACGCGGCCCTGCACCTCGCGGTTGTGCAGGCACTCTGTCACCTCGGCCATGCTCACGATGGACGCGACGGGGAAGCCGTACTTCTCCTGGACTTCCTGCTGCGCGGTCACCACGCCTCCCTTGCCCACTTCCATGCGGTTGAGCGACACGATAAGGCCCTTGACGTCCACGTCGGCCGCGCCTTTGAGCACGGGATACGTCTCGTCGATGGATTTGCCCGACGTGGTGACATCCTCCACCATGATCACGCGGTCGCCGTCGTGCAGCTCGCTGCCCAGCAGGTTGCCCGCGTCGGCGCCGTGGTCCTTGACCTCTTTTCGGTTGGAGCAGTAGCGCGCCTCCTTGCCGTACAGCTCCTGGAGCCCGATGACCGTGATCACCGACAGCGGGATGCCCTTGTACGCGGGCCCGAACACCACATCGAAGTCGAGCCCGAAGTTGTCATGGATTGCGCGCGCATAGTACAAGCCCAGACGATGCAGCTGATCGCCCGTCACATAAGCGCCCGCATTCATAAAGAAGGGGGATTTCCGGCCGCTCTTCAGCGTGAATTCGCCGAATTTGAGCACTTCGCTTTCGACCATGAACTCGATAAACTCTTGCTTGTACTGCTCCATAGGGGGTCCCTTCCTTCTCTTCCGTCGCGCCCCGCGCGCCCGCTGCGAACCATGATACTAGAAAGCGCCGCTGACTGGTTCGAAACCCTAGGCAACATCGCTCGACAAAGCCCGTCTGCCGCATGACGAAATCGAGCCTGGACGCACTGGAAGGTTGGAGGGGTTGCCCCCTCCCGGCGCTTGCGATCACCTCGGCCGCAGCGCGCTGGTGGAAAGAGCGTCTGCTGGATTGCAGGAGAAGCGGCAAACGACTTGCGGAGCGACAACCTGGCGCCCGCCCGACTTTCGAGTGGGGGAACCTGGCAACCGTGCAGCTTTTCTCACCGGTTTTGTTAATTTTTCGACTTTGTGGCAAGTTCATCCCGAAGAACAACCTTGTCACCAGGCCTTTTCCTTTTGTGGAAAACGGGCTTGTCGAGAATCGCCGCAAGGGGGTGGAAAACCCCTTGTGGAGGTCGACCGCGCTTGCCATAAAGTCGAAAAATTTACAAAACCGGTGAGAAAAGCTGCACGGAGAGCTCGCGGTTGCCGACGGGGCGACCACTGCGATCGCTGGCTCCGTCGCAGGCCGCAAGGCGACTACTGCCGTCGGCTTATCGCAGGCGGTCGCTGCGGCCGCTGGGCTCATCGCAGGCCGGGCTCGCACTGCGCCGTCGACTCGCCGTCGGTCGTGCGGCCACCGCAATCGTCAGATCGCCGCCGGCCCGGGCACCCATTGCGATCGTCGGTTCATAGCAGACCGGGCGCGCACTGCGGCGGGCTCATCGCAGGTCGTGCGAGCATTGCAATCGGCGGCTCGTCGCAGGCGGTCGCCGCGGCCGATGAGCCCGTCGTCGGTCTCCCCCGGCCGGCTCCACGTCGCGGGCCGCGCGGCCACAGGGCCTACCGAGCTTCCACCCGTTCGCTATCCCGACGACCCGCGAAGCCGCTCCACCTACCGGCACACCCTGGGCGCAAAACGGCACCCATGACAATTTCAAAGGTCCGCCGCCAAGGAAAATCGAGCGAAGCGATTCTTGCCACCAGGCATTATACAAATAGCAGCTGCCATCCGACCGCCGTGGCACGCCCGGAAATTGTCATGGGTGCCGTTTTGCGCCCAGGACGGCAGCGCGACCCGCCGTCTGCCGCCTCTTGCGCCCAGGGTTGCCGAGCTGCGGCTTAACCTTGCTGCCCCAACAGCTCGCGCACGTGGGCGCTCGATGCCCTCAAGCGCTCGGCGGCCGCCTTGATGTCGGACACGTCGTCGACCGACGCCGCCTCGGCCTCGCGCGCCTTCTTGCCGAAACCGGCAGGACGCTTCGACAACGCCTTGCGCAGCGTCTCGGCATCGGCCTTGACCTGCTTCTTCTCGTCCTTCTCCAGCTGCTTGCCCACCTGGCCGAGCGCCCGGTCCACCTCGTTCAACAGGCTCTGAGCCTCCTCGCGGGCCGCCATGGCCTCGCGGCGCTCGTTGTCCTGGGAGGCGTACTGCTCGGCATCGCGGATGGCGCGCTCGATGTCGTCGTCGGACATCCGGCCCGAATCGTCGATGGTGATGGACTGCTGCTTGCCCGTATCCAGGTCCTTCGCCGACACGGTGAGGATGCCGTTCGCATCGATGTCGAACGTCACCTCGATCTGCGGCACGCCGGCCGGCGCGCGCTTGATGCCCTTCAGCTTGAACGTGCCGATGGACTTGTTGTCCTTCGCCATGGGGCGCTCGCCCTGCAGCACGTGGATCTCCACGCTGGTCTGGAAGGCGGCGGCGGTGCTGAACACCTGCGAGTAGTTCACCGGCAGCGTGGTGTTGCGCTCCACGAGGCGCGTGGCCACGCCTCCCACCGTCTCGATGGACAGGCTGAGCGGCGTCACGTCGAGCAGCAGGATGCTGTTGTCGGCCTTCACCAGGCCCGTGGACGTGCCCGACAGCGTCGCGCCCTGAATGGCGGCGCCCATGGCCACGCATTCGTCGGGGTTGATGGACGCGGACGGTTCCTTGCCCGTGAGCTTGCGCACGTGATCCTGCACGGCCGGAATGCGCGTGGAGCCGCCCACCAGCAGCACGCATCCCAGCTCGGAGGCGGCGATGCCCGCGTCGTTGAGGGCGGTCTGCACGGGGTTCGACGTGCGTTCGACCAGGTCGCGCGACATGTCGTTGAACGCGGCGCGCGTGAGCGTGGTCTCGAGGTGCAGCGGGCCCGACGAACCCTGCGCCAGGAACGGAAGGTTGACGTGCGCGGTGTCGAGCGACGAAAGCTCCTTTTTCGCCTCGCGCGCCGCTTGCGTGACGCGCTGCAGGGCCGTTTGGTCGCGGCGCAGGTCGATGCCGTGCTCGCGCTGAAACGCGTCGAGCAGGTAGGCCGCCACGCGCTCGTCGAAGTCGTCGCCGCCGAGATGGTTGTCACCCGACGTGGCCAGCACCTCGATGACGTTGTCGCCGATCTCGATGACCGACACGTCGAACGTGCCGCCGCCCAGGTCATACACCATCACCTTCTGAGGCGTGCCGTTGTCCAGCCCGTAGGCCAGCGCAGCGGCCGTGGGCTCGTTGATGATGCGCAGCACGTCGAGGCCGGCGATGCGCCCAGCGTCTTTCGTAGCCTGGCGCTGCGCGTCGTCGAAGTACGCGGGCACCGTGATGACCGCCTGCGGCACATCCTGGCCGAGGAACGCCTCCGCGTCGCGGCGCAGCTTGCGCAGTATCATGGCGGACAGCTCCTGCGGCGAATAGGCTTTGCCGTCCACGGTGGCACGCCAGTCGCTGCCCATATGGCGCTTGACCGACTCGATGGTGCGGTCGGGGTTCACCGCCGCCTGGCGGCACGCGATGGTTCCCACCAGACGCTCGCCCTCTTTCGAGAACGCGATCACGCTCGGCGTGGTGCGCTCCCCTTCCGCGTTCGGCACGATGACGGGCCGGCCGCCCTCCACCGTCGCCGCGCAGCTGTTCGTCGTTCCGAGATCAATGCCGATCGTTGCCATAGGTGCGTCCTTTCGGGTTGGGATTGCGTAAGTGTGTTTCGAAGGTGCGACGAGGGGCCGGCAGGCCGCCGAAACCATCAGAACGGCATGCCGCAGAGGCGGCAGAGCGTGGGGCCGAGACACCAGACTCCGCAACAGATGAGCCCCGGATCGACGCCCATGCTGAAGCCTTGCGACTGGCTCTCCTGCTGATAAGCCTGCCCGGTCTGCTGGAACTGCCGCTGTGCGCGCTGATAGTCCAGGTTGTTCGGATCCATGCGCACCGCGCGCCTGATCTGCTCGAGCGCCATGAGCGTGTTACCGGCGGCGTCGTTGGCAAGCGCGCTCAGATAGTACCAGCGCGCCGAACGGCCGTCGCTCGTCACGGTGTTCAGGATGTCGACCGCTTGCTGACCGCGCCCCGTATTGATGGCGTCGATGGCGTTGCGCATCTGCACGCTGTCGCCCGCCGCCGCCTCGGGATGGATGGGCTCGCGGCTGCCGTAGCCTGCGCCGCCGAAGCCGAACAGGTCGTCGAAGTCGAAGCCGAAGCCGCCCGACCAGCCGTAGGGGCCCTCGGTGCCGTAGCCTGAACCGCCGCCCGCGCCTTGGCCTTGGCCCGCGCCGCCGCCCGATCCGCCGTAGCCCGCGCCGCCCTTCGGACCCGACGCCGCGCTCGCACGACGATCGCGCGCCGCGTACTTCTCGGGATTGATGATGCGGTCGTACGCCTCGTTGATCTTGTTCATGCGATCCGCCGCAGCGGGATCGTTCGGGTTCAAGTCGGGATGGTTCTCGCGCGCCTTCTTGCGGTACGCCTTCTTCACCTCGTCGGCGGACGCATCACGGCTCACGCCCAGCACGTCGTAGGGGTTCTCAACCACGGCGCTTCTCCTTGTCGTTTTCCTTCGCATGGTACTTCTGCCACACGCCCGCGTACACCACGCTGCGCAACAGGCGCAGGTCGCGTTCGAGCGGCAACCGCTCGAACGCCTCGGCCACGCCGGCCATGAGCAGGTTCAAATCCTCGTGCACGTCCTCCGCACCGGCTTCGATATCCACCAGCGGGTTGTAACTGCCCGAGGCCCTATCGTCCTCGTAATCCATCGCCGCGTCCATCACGTACACGAACTTTCCCAACCGTGCACCCAATCTCCGCAGGTCGTCGGCCCAGAAGTCGTCCGGTCGGTAGACGAACAGCTCGCCCATCAGCACGCCGAAGCGGTTGGCGGCCGCATCGGGCGCAGGCGCCTCCATGGAGCCGCCCGGCGTCGAGGCCGCCTCACGCGCCGCCGCCTCGATGGCGCCGATGTCGGCCATGCCCGCCTCGATGGCCTTGCACAGGCGCGGATTCCGCGCGCGAATGGCGCGATACGGCCCGGCCAGCGCGCCGGCGAATACGCGCGCCCGCACGCTGCGCTCGTCGTTCCAGTCGTCGAGGCCCTTGTAGTACGCCAGCGCCACGGTCACGTCGGCCGCGTAGTCGATGCACGCGCTGCTCACGAACCCGTGCGGCTTCACCGGATGAGGCACGCAGCGCCCTACGCCCTCGTGCTCCTCGGGCTCGTACAGCGAGCCGAGCAGCAGCGCCAAGAACACCAGGTCGTAGGTCAATGCCACGCGGCATCGCTGCCCGCATCGTTGGCCGATCGCACGGCACAATCCGCAGTACGCGGCATGGTAGCGCTCGCGCTCGGCGTCGTCCAAACCCTCCCAGCTGGGAACCACGTAACCGAACATGCTCAGCGCCCCAGCTTCTTCGAGAAGTCCGCAAGCGCCCGGAACCCCCCGATGATGGCGTCGAACGTTTCGGGCGGCTCGGCGACGAACGCCTCGCCGTAGCGGCGCTGCACTTCGCCGTCGACGTCGGCGAGCAACGCGCGGCCCTCGTCGGTCACCCGCAGCTTGAGCGAGCGCCTGTCCGTCTGGCTGCGCTGTCGCTCGATGAGCCCGCGGTCTTCCAGCTTGCGACACACCGACGGGAAGTTCGTGCGCAGAATGCCCGCTCGATCGCTCAACTGGCCTGCGGTCAGGCCCGGCGTGCGCACGAGCTCCATCAGCACGTGCATCTGCTGCAGCGTCAGGCCGTACTGTTGGCAGACGGGAGCCATCGTCTCATGCAGGATCTTCTGCACGTCGTAGGTGACGGTGAAAAGCTCGCGCTTGAACGTCGAGAGGTCCACGGCGATGTCCTTACGACTTCTGCTTGGTCTCGGTCTTGCACTTCGGGCACACCACGCGCAGCGTGCCCTTGCCGCGCGGCACCGAAAGCACCTGGCCGCAGCCCTTGCACCTGAAGTAGCGCGTCGTTTTGCGGTTCGTCCACTTCTTGCGCATGAGCGACAGCTGCTTGCGCGGCTTCTCCACGACGCGCTCGAACGCCGCGTTCTCGCGATCGCGCGCGGCGATGTTCTTCGAATAGCTGCGGAACAGCGAGTACGCCAGCACTGCGAACGCCACCCATGACAGCAGGTCGAGCCCCGGGATGATCGACGCCAGCAGCATGACGATGCCGACGACCACGAGGAAGTTCGACAGCGTGTCGGCTCCGCGGCGCCCCTGCATCATGCCCGCGAGCTTCCACTGCAACCGCTCGAGAAAACCTTTCACGCGAACCTCTTTCCATCGCATACGGTCCCTCGGAGCCGCTGCGCTCATGCCGATGCCAAGCACTCGGCTGCTTTCGATCTCTCAGAAGATATAGTATTAAGGTAAGAGTACTTATCGACCGCGACACGCCGATGTCATCGAACTGACACGATGCTGCCACAAACCGCCCACAGGACGGGGGCTACCCCAGAAACTCCCGCTCGAACTCGGCGATGGGTGCCGGCCGGCCGATGTAGTAGCCTTGCGCGCGCGTGCAGCCGGTGGTTTTCAGCGCTTCGAATTGCTGCTTCGTCTCGATGCCCTCGGCCACCGATTCCACGTGCAAGTCGTCGCAGAGAGTGGCAAGGCCGCTCACCACGCGCATGGTACGGTCGATCTCGTCGATGCCGCCGATCAGCGACTTGTCCATCTTGAGCACATCGAAATCGAGCTGCACGAACAACGACACGTTCGCGTTGTCCACGCCGAAGTCGTCGATGGCCACGCGGAAGCCGAACCTGCGCAGCTCGTCCGCCACCTCGCTCAGCAACAAGCCTCCGCGCCCGCGCGCCGACTCGGTCACCTCGATCTCGATAAGCGCAGGATCCAACCCGTAGTCCGCCACCGTGGCGCGCACGAAGTCGACGAACCCCTCGATGCCCACGGTCATGCGCGAGAAGTTCACCGCGATGGGCACCACCGGACGGCCCTCGCGCTGCCAGCGCGCCACCGTTTCGCACGCGCGCGACAGCGCGTAGAAGTCCACGTAGGATATCTCCCCCATGTCCTCGAGCGCCGGGATGAACGACGCGGGCTGCGCCTCGATGCCGCGCTCGGGATCGAGATAGCGGATGAGCGCCTCCGCGCCTACAAGCTGGCCGGTCCGCGTGGAAACCTGCGGCATGAGGAAGATGTCGAGCAGCCCTGCCGCCACGGCCTCTTCCGCGCCTCCCGGACGCACCAAGTTGCTGACGGCGGCATCTTGCGCCAGGTCGACGCCCATGTCCTCCGCACGGTGCCGACCGCGCTTCGCCCGCTGCATGCGGTCGCCCGCCGTATCAAGCAGCGACGCCACGTCGTCGCAGCGCTCGCTCCAAGCCTGTCCTGCGGAAACGAGAAGCCCCCGCTCGGAGAACCGCGCCACCGCGTCGCGCGCCATGCGGTTGAACGTCTCGAACCCCTCGGCAAGGGCCACCGCGCAGAACTCGTCGTCGCCAATGCGGTACACGCGCTCGCCGAATACCGCCTTCATGCACGCGGCGATGCGCCGCAGCGAGGCATCGCCCTCTTCGCGGCCGCACTCGCGGTTGAGCGTGGCCAAACGGTCGGCGTCCACGAGGAGCACGCCGATGTTGCCGTAGACCCCGCAATCGTAATCGCGGTGGAACGCTCCGCGCGAATACGCGCTCGTCAAGCCGTCTTTCCAGGTAAGATCGTCAACTTGACGCTGCGTGATGACGCGCTTCATGCTGGCGGAAATGAACGAGGCCAGCCCCAACAGGGGCTTCTCGATGATCTCGAGCCGTCCCTTCTTCGGATCGTCGGCGCCCAGGTAGCCGACGAGCAGCCCGTCGATCTCCAGCGGCACGGCCACCAGCGACTCGATCCCCTGAGCCGACAGCACGTCGTACTCGGCTCCTCTACCTTGCGCCGCCAAGCCGCTCACTGCGTTGACGATCACCGCCTTGCCCTCCTTGAAGCTCTCGATCCACACGTCGATGATCGAGAGCGGAAGATCGCTCAGGTTCTGGATCTCCGGCGAGACGCCCGGAGCGCACCACTCATGGGTGTTCGACATGCGATCCTGATCGATTTCGAAGACGTACGTGCGCCCCGCTTCCAGGAACTCGCCGAGCGTCTTGAGCACCGTGTCGATAGCCGTGCCGAACGCCTCGTTCTCCAACATGCGGATGCACTCGACATTCAGTTCGTTCGCCGCAGCCAAGAACTTGAACTGCTCTTTCTCGCGCTCGTGATCGGTGATGTCGAACGCGATCTCAAGCCGCGCCGGGCGTCCGCTCCACTCGATGAGCTTGTCGCGTAAGAGGTAGTGGCGGTTCACGACGGGATTCTCGAATTCCCATTCGTGGAACGAGCGGTTGCTCAACCGGTCATTCGTGCAGAACGGGCATGGGGAGGTGCGACCTTGCAGCGTTTCGTAGCACCGATGCGTGCCGTCGTCGGCATCGCGGCCGTAGATGTCTTTGCCGGCCTTGTTGATGTACAGCAGCTCGTACGTGACCGGATCGCTGATGTAAATGAGCTCCGACAAACCGTCGAGGAGCGAATTCATGACGTTCTGCATGAGCACTCCCCCCTGGTTCGAACATGCCGTTTTCCGCCGTATAACCCGGCAAGACATTATAGATGAAGTGCATTACCCCTGTTAGGGGGTGGTGTAAAAACGAAACGGCCCCGCGCGTCAGCGCGGAGCCGTTCACGGTGCGGCATGAAAAAAAGCGCGGTCTTACTCCTCCACGCGGATGACGCTGGGCTCGTCGCGCAGCACGTCATCGAGCTCGGCGATCTCGGCCAGGACATCGCGCACGCTCTTCTCGCGCGCGGTGTGGGTGACGTACACGAGATCCACCTGGCCGCCCTCCTTCTTGCCGCGCTGCACCACGGAGTACACGCTCACGTTGTGCTTCGCGAACACGCCGGCCATCGCAGCCAGCACGCCGGATCGGTCGGCCACCTTGAAGCGGATGTAGTACTTCGTCTTGAGATCGTCCATCGGCACGATGGGAAGCTCGTCGGTGCAGGTGCAGCCCACGAGCGGCCCGACGCCCAGCGTGACGTGGCGCGCCACTTCCAGCACGTCGCCCATCACGGCGCTCGCAGCCGGGCCCGCGCCCGCGCCCTCGCCGAAGAACATCGTCTCGCCCACGGCGTCGCCCGTCACGTAGATGGCGTTGTACACGCCGTCGACGGTGGCCAGCTGGTGCGATAGCGGCAGCATCGTGGGATGCACGCGCACGTCCACGCCCTCGTCGGTGCGGTGGGCCAGCGCCAGCAGCTTCACGCAGTAGCCCATGTCGCGCGCCGCGTCGAGGTCCATCGTGGTGACGTTGCGGATGCCCTCGGTGTGCACGTCGTCGATAGTGACGCGCGAATTGAACGCGATGGACGCAAGGATGGCGATTTTCGCCGCCGCATCGAATCCGTCCACGTCGGCGGTGGGGTCGGCTTCGGCGAAGCCCTTCTCCTGCGCCTCTTTGAGCGCGGCGTCGTAGCTGAGGCCATCCTCCACCATGCGCGTGAGCATGTAGTTCGTCGTGCCGTTCACGATGCCCATGACCGAGCTGATCTCGTTGGCGATGAGCGAGTGCTTCATCGGGTCGATGATGGGGATACCGCCGCCCACGCTGGCCTCGAACGCGATCTCCTTGCCGGCCTCGTCAGCGGCCCCCATGACCTCTTCGCCGTAGGTGGCCATGAGCGCCTTGTTGGCCGTGACCACGTTCTTTCCCGCCTTGAGCGCGCCCACCACGATCTCGCGCGCCACGGTGGTGCCGCCGATGAGCTCGATCACGATGTCGATGTCAGGGTCGTTCAGGATGTCCTGGAAGTCCTGCGTGAAGATGTCCTCCACACCGTGGGCGATCGCCTGCTCGGGGTTGCGCGAGCACACGCGCACGAGCTCCACGTCGATGCCGTAGTGGCGCTTGAAGTCTTCGCGATGGTTCTTGAGGATGTCGATGCACCCGCCGCCCACCGTGCCCGTGCCGACCAATCCCAGTTTTACCGTCATGCTGTTCCCTTCTTCGTCCTTCCCGAGCGCGCCGATTGCGGCAATCGCCCGAGTCGCCGTGCTTACGGCAGCATCCTTGTCAGATCCCGAGCCCCGTAGAGAAACCGGCGCACCTCTACGATTTCGTCAAGCACTACGTAAAATACCATGTAGTTTCCCACCTCGAACCAACAGTACGGGTTCGGGCGATGTACGGTCGTCTTGTATACCGCCGCGGATTCCGGCAGTGCAAGATGATCGAGAATTCCCGCTTCAACTGCATCGAGCAGCCGTTCCGCCGCAGCGGGGTTATGGAGCTCCTCAGCGATGTAGGTGACTGCCGAATTGAGGTCGCTCCAGAACAGGGGCAGATATTGAAGTTTATAGCGCTTCGTGGAGCCGCCCACTCCGAAGCCCCTTCCTTATCGAGTCGAATACCTCGTCATGCGCGTAGCGCAACGCCGTGGTGGCGGCTTGCGTATCGGCCTCGTCGAGCGCATGTTCGACCGTCCCGTTGATGCGCTCGAACTGCTCGATGCTCATCACAACCATAGAACCGTACCCGTTCTTCGTCAGGAACACCGGGCCGTCGTTTTTCACGGACGTCTCGATGTCGCCATAGTGGTTGCGCAGATCTGAAACCGGTCTGATATTCATTGCCACCTCCTTGGCTCGTTTGATATCGTAATTTTATCCGAATTCTATCATTTTAACGAAGGAACAGCAATCGACCAGCCATTGCAGTCGCGATCTCGCTATAGGAACGCCGCCTTCGCGACACCGTTCCTACAGATCTCGCGCCATCAGGTCGTCGTACGTCTCGCGCCGCGTGGTCACGCGCGCCTCGCCGTCCTTCACGAACACGACGGCCGGGCGCGGCTGGCCGTTGTAGTTGCTCGCCATAGTGTAGCAGTACGCGCCCGTGCCGAAGACGGCGACGATATCGCCCAGGTCAGCGTGCTGCATCGGCATGTCGATGACCACGGCGTCGCCGCTTTCGCAGTGCTTGCCCGCAATGGTGACGATCTCGGTGCGCGGCTGGCCGGCCTTGTTCGCGATGACCGGCTCGTAATCGGCGTGGTACAGCGCGGTGCGGATGTTGTCGGACATGCCGCCGTCCACCGCCACGTACTTGCGGATGCCCGGCAGCGTTTTCAGGATGCCCACCGTGTACAGCGTCACGCCCGCGGTGGCCACGAGGCTGCGGCCCGGCTCGGTGAGCAGGCGCGGTTCGACCACACCGAACTTCGCGCACGCCGCATGCACCGCCGACGTGACCGTTTCGGCGAACTCGTCGATGGAGGCCGGCTCGTCGTCGGCCGTGTAGGCGATGCCCAAGCCGCCGCCCACGTCCAGCTCCTCGATGCGATAGCCGTACCCTTCCTCGATGCGCGCCATGAGCTCCACCATGACCTCGACAGCCTCGGGATAGGAGTGCAGCGCGAAGATCTGCGAGCCGATGTGGCAGTGCAGCCCCGCCAGTCGCACGTTCGGAGCCGCCAGCACGTCCTTCACGCAGCCGTACGCGAAATCGTCGCGCATGGTGAAGCCGAACTTCGAGTCCTCGCAGCCCGTGCGGATGTACTGGTGGGTGTCGGCCTCGACGCCCGGCGTGATGCGCATGTAGATGGCCTGCTCGACGCCCAGCTCGCCGGCGATCTCGGAGATGCGCGCCAGTTCGATGCGGCTGTCGATGATGATGCGGCCCACGCCCGCCTCGATGGCTTCGCGCAGCTCGCGCGGCGTCTTGTTGTTGCCGTGCATGAACACGCGCTCCATCGGGAAGCCCGCCGCGCGCGCGATGGCCAGCTCGCCGCCGCCCGACACGTCGAGGCACAGCCCCTCCGCGTTCACGATGCGCGCCGCTTCCTTGTTGAGGAACGCCTTGCTGGCATACACGACGTCCGAGTTCTCGTAGCGGCTGCGAAACGCCGCCAGATAGGTTTCCATGCGCGTGCGCATGTCCTGCTCGTCCATCACGTACAGCGCCGTGCCCTGCTCGCGCGCCAGCTCCACCAAATCGACGCCGCCCACGTACAGGTGGTCGTCCTTCACCTCGGCGGTCAAGGGCAGCACCGCGCCCAGTTCCATGGTGGTGCGGTTGTCCGGTTGTTTGCTCAAGTCGGCTGCGGGAAGAGACATGTGATTCCTTTCATGCATCCTGGGAATTCGCCTAGTTTACCATCCTCGTCACGCACGCGGTTTGCACACGGCGAAAATGCCGCAATCATCCACCGCGCGGCGGGTGACCGCACGAACGGCGCGCAGAACACGCGCGGCCTCCTCCAACCGCACGGGCAGACACGCGAATCCGCCCGAAGTAAGCGATTTTTGCGTTTTGCGAACCGATCAAGCTGCTTCGTAACGGTCTTTGCGGAGGCGGGCAAACCTGACCTGGGGCGATGCGTGCGCCTTTTTCTACGGCAGGAGACCGGAGGTCCCACGAAGCCCCGCATCGTTCGCAAAACGAAAAAATCGCTTACTTCGGGCGGATTCGTGTGTCGGCACCTACGGTCGGAGGGGATCGCCCAACGGCGCGACCCCTCCTCACGACGATGCAGCTCGTCGATACGCTCAGCTAACCGCCCAATAGCCGGAGGCACGTGCCCACATCTGCGTTGAACCGGGAGCGCACGACACGTCGTAGCAGCCCAAACGACTGCACCGCCGCACTCCATGTGCACTCCAAGCAGGAGCTTATCGATCTGGTGGACGAGCACCGCTATCTGAGATGCGGGAAACTCCGAGCGTTCGCGGTTCGCTGCTACCTCGCGTTTTCTGCTGGCGTATAATGGGGCGATCATCCTCAAAGAAGGGAGCAGCATGGCTCAGCAGGAACCGTCGATCGACCAGTGGCTTGCGGAAGCGAAGCAGGACCCGAAGGCCGCGCAATGCGGCATGTTCCTCACCCATAACGGCGTCGTGCGCATCACGCCGAAGCAGCAGGTGCGCGAGGGCATCGAAGGCCTCGGCGAAGTTGCCCAGGTGGAATTCTCCTACGACGCGGCCGGCGTCGACGCTGCGGTCGAAGAAGCCCTCACCTGGCCGGGCGTCTACTACGTGCGCACGTGGCTCAACGAGGGCGTGCTCAACGTGGGAGACTCCATCATGTACGTGCTCATCGGCGCGGACATCCGCCCGAACTGCATCGACGCGCTGCAAAAGCTCGTCGGTAAGATCAAGAACGATCTCGTGGTGGAAAAAGAGGTCTACGCGTAAAGCAAATCCGGCTCTGCATTACGGGCGACTTCATGCGACGCCCTCCGATGGAGCGCCGTCTTTTGAGCCGCACGCGGAAAGCGGCGAAGCGGAAGAACATCCTGCTTCGCCGCTTTTTTCTCGTTCTGGGCACATTTTCCAACGCCGCATCGTGTTGGTGGCAAGGAGGCGATACCCCATATGCAACCAACGCTCAGGCAGGACGACTTCATGGAGCGCGCCATGCGCATCTGGGGAAGCACCGTCTACCGCCTGGCCCTCAACCAAACGCAGTCCCCGCACGACGCGGACGACGTCTGCCAGGACGTCTTCTTGCGCCTGCTGAAGGACGCGACCGTTTTCAAGGATGACGAGCACCTCAAGGCGTGGTTGCTCTGCGTCACCGTCAACTGCTGTCGCGACCTGCACCGTTCGGCATGGAAGCGACGCGCCGAGCTCACCGATGTGGTCCCGGATGCGACGGACGAAGACCCCTGCGGCGATAGCGCCGTGCGTGCCCTGCGCGACAGCGACCTCGGACGCGCATTGGGACGCCTGCCCGGCAAGATGCGCTTGATCGTGCACCTGTATTACTACGAGGGGTACTCGACCGAAGAGATCGCCCGCCTCGCGCATTGCGCGCCCGCCACGGTTCGCACGCGTTTGCGCCGGGCGCGCACGCAACTCGGGAACATGCTGGGAAAGGAGGCATCCTTTGGGACGGACAGGACAACCGACTGAGCGGGACGGCTACCGCGCGCTGATGGACGACATCGAGATGCCGAGCCGCGTGCACGACCGCGTCATGCGCGAGGCGCATCGCCTGCGCAAGGCCGAGGAAGCGCACGCGCAACCAACCCGTCGCCGCTGTCGCCCGCAGCACCATGACATGCCGAGCCACCGCTCTCGCCGTTTCGTCGGAGCCGTCGTCGCCGCAGCCTGCGCGCTCGCCCTCGTGAGCAGCATCGCGTTCGCCATCTCGCGTCAATTCGACGGGCCGACGGCGGAAAACTCCTTCACCCTCGATGCGTCTACCAGCAGCTTCGGCCATGGCGGCTTCATGAAAGTGTGGCACAGCGATCCGGAAATCGACCCGAACAACGCCGACGACGCGCCCGACTCGGGACAGCGCTACCTCTCGGTTGCCTACCTGTTCGACCTCGCTTGCACGGGGACGAACGTTGCGTCGCTCACGTACACGGTGGAGGGCGACCGCGCGCTGTTCTACACGAACGAGCGCGTTCCGGATTCCACCTACCGGGAAGGCGACGACCCGTACGTGGAGTATCGTGCCGCAAGCTTCACCATCGGCTACGACGAGCAGAACGCGAGCAAGACCGACATCTGGCGCGCCCTGCGGGTGTCGTTCCCGTTGGAGGGCGAGATGGCCGAGCTCTACGATGCCGCCACCGAGGAGTTCTACAGCGGGCGACGCGAAGGGGACGTCGGGCTGCACGAGAACCTCAACGCACTCCTCGTCCGCCGCTACGCCGACATCGTCTCCCAGGCGCGGCTCACCGTTACGGCGACGTTCGAGGACGGGTCGACCGAGACGAAAGCCTACGTCATCGCCCCGGTCGACGATCTCGAAGAGAAGGTGCGCGCTTACGGCGACGCTCTGCGCGCCCA
Source organism: Eggerthella timonensis (assembly GCF_900184265.1). Classification (NCBI taxonomy): domain Bacteria; kingdom Bacillati; phylum Actinomycetota; class Coriobacteriia; order Eggerthellales; family Eggerthellaceae; genus Eggerthella; species Eggerthella timonensis. Next base: position 959,315 of record NZ_FXXA01000002.1, on the reverse strand, counting down.
AGCTGCGCAGCAGGAGGCGAGCCCCTCCGATGGGTCCGACCCGGTCGTCGGCATCGCCCAACCACAGTTGTTCACGTTCAATCAGGTTGAATAGAGAACGGCCCCGGGCAGGGGCCGTTCTCGTCGGAGGGGTATGGAGGGACTGGGGGGATTACGCGAGGGCTGCGGCCACCACTTCGCCGACGTTCTTACCGAACACGGTGATGTCGCACACCGCGTTACCGCCGATGCGGTTGTTGCCGTGGATGCCGCCCGTCACCTCGCCGGCCGCGTACAGGCCGGGGATGGGGTTGCCGGACGCGTCGAGCGCCTCGTTCTTCTCGTTGATCTTCACGCCGCCCATCTCGTGATGGATGCCCGGGGCAACCTTGATGGCGTACATGTTGCCGTCGGCGAAGGCGATGCAGCCCTCGGTGCGGCCGAACTCGTCGGTCGCACCCGACGTGGTGATGGCGTTGTACGCGTCGATGGTAGCCTGCAGCGTCGCAGGGTCCACTCCGATGGCCTCCGCAAGCTCGGCCACGCTGGCGCCCTTCTGCACGAGGCCCGATTTGTCGTACTTCGCGATGGCCTTGTTCGCGTCGTACACCTGCTGGTCGAACGTGCACCAGGCGAAACCGCCCGGCTGCTCCAGCTCGGCCGCCGACACCTTGTCGCGCGTGGACATCTCGTCGAAGAAGCGCTTGCCCTCGCTGTTCACGAGGATGGCGCCGCCGCCGCGTACGCCCTCGGCTATGAGCGTGGAAGACTCCTGCTCCACCGTCGGGTGAATCTGGATCTGGTCCATTTGCACGAGTTCGGCCCCTACGCTTTCGGCCATGGTGTAGCCGTCGCCCGTTGCACCCGGCTGGTTCGTGGTCACGTAGCCTTTGAGGTCGGGGCGGTACTGCACCACCATATCGGGGTTCGAACCGAGGCCTCCCGTGGCCAGAATGACCGCCTTCGCGCCGAGCACCGTCTCCTTGCCGTCGAGCTTCACCTTGACGCCCGTCACCGCGTCGCCGTCCTTGACCAGCTCTTTCGCTTCGCAGTTCATCTTGATGGGGATGTTGCGCTCCTCCACGGCGGCCACGAGGCCGGGTACGAGCGTGAGGCCCACGGCCGATCCGTCCGTCGGACGATGGCATCGCTTGACGGACATGCCGCCGGTCATCGTGATGTTGTCCAGCTTTACGCCCAGACCATCCAGCCAGTCGATGGCGCCGGCCGAGTTGTCGCACATGAACTTCACCAGCTCGGGATCACCCGTGTTGTGCCCGCCGTCGAGCGTCTCCTGCGCGAACAGATCGTTGCTGTCCTCGATACCCTGCTCCTTCTGGAACTTCGTCTCCGAGGCGTTCATGCCGCTCGACGAGAAGTTCGTGTTGCCGCCGTTCACGCCCATCTTCTCCAGCAGCACGACATTCGTGAGGCCCTTGTCGTACGCGGCAATGGCTGCAGAAAGCCCGGCGCCGCCGGTGCCGATGACCACCACGTCGTAGGACTCGCCCGCAACCGCTCCCGCTTCGCCAGCCGACTTCTCGTCCTGCGGCGCGCAGCCCGTCAAGCCGAAGCTTCCCAGCACGCCCAGCGCTCCCATTGCGCCCACGCCAGCGATGAAGCTGCGGCGCGTCAGACGGTGCGGTGCGTTCATGCCGTTCTCGAATTCTGCCATGGTTCTTACTCCTCCCTTGAGCCCGAGCGCGTTCGGCCGCGCCGGGCATTGCCTTGCGGATTCAACAGTATCGAAATGGTTGAAGCTGCCTACACCCATGATGGGCGTACTTGCATAAACCCTTATAATGATGCCCGCAATGACGATGAGATGTCCGGGAGGGAATTCGCACGTTGATGAAACCCGCACGCGAACAGAGCGCCGCGCGAAGCGCGTCGTTCGGCATAGTTGCAGCAGGATTGGCCTGTCTGTTCGCGGGAATCTGGACGAGCGACGGGGCCGCCTTGATGCTGCTCGACCCGCCAGGCGGCGACCTCGCCATGCGCGTCTCCTCGCTCATCGTGTACATCGCTCTGTTCGTCGGGGTGCGGCGGCGCTTGCACGGTGCGCGCGCCGAGCACTGCGACCTCACGCGCTTCCTGACCATCGCCTCCGGTGCCGCCCTCGTCGCCTACGCGTTCGGCAGCGCGATCATGCTGAGCTCGGGGCCGTTCGACGGCTCCACGCGGGCCGTTGTCGCATCCCTCGCATTCTTCCTGCTCAAGGGCATCGGCGCGCCGTTGAGCGTGGCGCTCGTCTGCCTGAGCGCCACGCTTCCCTACCGCCTCGTCGCACAGGTGTCGGCGCTGGGCATCCTGAGCGCGTTTGTGCTGAAGGAGGCGGCGGAGGCGTTGGCTGCGTTCGCCCAGCTGGGAGACGTGGGCGCGTTCGTCATCGGGAGCGCTCTCATCGCTGCTGCTGCCGGCCTCGTGATGGCGGCGCTGCAACGTCAACGCCCGGTCGTCAGGATCGATGCATCTGCGGAACCCTCGGAGGAGTACGCGACGGTGCTGCTGCCCTTCCGCACGCTCGCCAATCGAAACCTGGTCGTCGGAGTGGTGGTGGCGTCCATGATGCTGGGGTTTTTGCGTTCGAGCTCCTCCATCGGATCGGTCGACTCCCCACCCGCCGTGATGGTGGCGCTCGTGCTCATCATCGCGACCATCGGGCTTTTGCCGGCCATCGGCGTACACGAGCTGTTCCGCGGGGCGCTCGTGTGCACGGCGGCCGGCTTCCTGCTGGGGCCCGCGCTGGATCTGCTCGCAGCCGGCGGAGGAGACGTGCTGGTCAGCATCGGCACGTCGTTGTTCGAAGTGGTGGTGTGGGTGGTGGCCGTCGTCATCGTGCGCTCGTGCACCGAACCGCTGCTTGCCGCGGCGGCGGCGCGGCTCGTCATCGTGGTGGGGCATCTGGTCGGCGCGGCTCTCGGCATGCTGGCCGAAACGTGGGAGCAGGTGGACGCCACCGCGCCCGAAGCGTTCTCCCTCGTCATCGTGTTCGCCTACGTCATCATGCTCGTGTACCTGTTCAACGACCCGGTGGCGAAGCTGCCGTTCACCGCGGGGCGCTTCGCCGCACCGCAGCCCGAAGCCCCCATCGCTTCCGCAGCGTCCTCCACGGAAGCGCCCGCCCCGAGCGATCCCGACCCGTGGGAATCTCGCTGCGCCGTCGTCGCACGCGAGCACAATCTGACGCCGCGCGAAACCGACGTGCTCGCACAGCTTGCACGCGGGCGCGACCTCGCGTTCATGGAGGAGAAGTTCGTCCTGTCGCGCAACACGGTGAAGATGCACATCAAGCACGTGTACGAAAAGCTGGGCGTGCACAGCAAGCAGGAAGTCATCGACCTCGTCGAATCCACCCGCCTGCAATCGTAGCCATCGCCTACAAAGCTTCAACGACAAGGCAAACGTCCGGCTGCACTTCCGTGCGACCAGGCACTCCCGAGCCGTTTTCTTCTAGAGTAGTCCCACTCTATCCGGCAGCGCGCCGCAAACCGCGGTGCGCATTCTTGAAGAAAGGCGGCATCTATGGGAAAGTTTAAGCGCTTTTGCATGATCGTGTTCGTCGTTGCTGCCGTGCTGGGCGTTGGTGTGCTCGCTACGCTCTGGTTCGCATGGGAACCGCTGTTCCCGGCTATCGCGTGGCTTATGAGCATGCCTTGGTTCTTCATCGTGGAGGCTGTGCTGCTCGGCATCACGGCGGTGGGACTGCTGGTCGTGTTGATTCGCGCCATCACCGCTCCGGGCAAGAACTCGCAGCTCGAACTCGAGCGCGACAACGGCAGCATCGCCATCACGCAGAATGCCATCCAGTCCACGGTCAAGCACGTCGTTGAGAGCCATCACGGCCTGTCCACGGACAACGTGAAGGTCCACATCGAGAACAAGCACGATCCGCGCATGAGCATCCACGCGAAGATCGATCCGGGCCGCAACGCCGAGCTGGGACAGCTGGGCGCGAAGCTGCAGGACGAAATCGCCGCGACGCTCGAGGCCTTCACGGGCTACCCGGTGGATTCCGTGCGCATCACGTTCGCCGGCGACGCCGACGTGGTGACCCCCGCGTTCACGCAGCAGGCCACGAAGTACACCGACGATACCCATCGCCCGCACCAGACCAAGCCGGTGCCGGCCCATGTGGTTGAGTAGGTGATGCGCCCATGACCCAGTCTACGATGCGCATCCATACCGCGCCGGCCCCCGTGCAAAAGCCGAAGCAGGCAGCCAAGCCGAAGCCGAAGCAGTCGAGCGCCTCCGCACCCGCACGAGCGAACGCGAATGCAAACGCCTCCGCACCTGCGAACGCGAAGCGCGAGGAACCGCAGGCCCAGCAGCGCACGGCCGACACGCCGTCCGACGTGATCGCGAATGCGGCGGCGGAAACGAAGCGCGACAAGGGCGTGTACGCGAGCATGAAGCGCGCGGTCTCCCCCTACGTCGAGCATCACAGCCATGCGGTGCTGTACGGCATCATCGGCTTCATCGCGGCGGCCCTCATCCTCATCGTCGGGTTCTGGCCCACCGTGCTGCTGGCCGTGTTCGCCGCCATCGGCGTGATCATCGGCAAGTACCGCGACGGCGACAGGAAAACGCGCCAGCAGATGAAAAGCATCCTCGATAGGTTCAACTAGCGAAAAGCCTCGCGTGCCGCGCCCTTCCCGTTCTCGAGATTCGCGCAGCCCGAGGCGTTCGCTCCCCCATTCTTCATGCTACAGAAAGGAACTACCATGACTCAGAGCACCATGACCAAGCCCGCCACCTCCACCTCCACGTACAACCCCTACTCCGACATGGACACGGAGAAGAAGAGCGACACCGCCGCAACCGCCTCCGACGTGTCCGCCGAACCGGTGTACAAGCTGGTCATCGACGAGAACGTCGTCGAGAAGATCTCCTCGCTGGCCGCGCAGAAGATCGACGGCATCATCGACATGAAGGGCAACGTGCTGTCCCGCATCCAGGAGGGCCTCGGCGGCGCCGACAAGACGAAGGGCGTGGACGCCGACATCGTCGACGACACGAACGCTAAGATCAACCTCGACGTCATCATGGAGTACGGCAAGTCCGCTCCCGACATCTTCGACGACATCAAGAAGGTCGTCGGCGGCGACCTCAAGGACATGACCGGCCTCAACGTGGTCGAGATGACCGTGAACGTGGTCGACGTCATGACGCCGGAAGAGTACGCCGAGAAGAACGGCTCCAACACCGACGACGGGCAGCAGGACGGCACCAACTAAGCTGGTCGCCCCCTCTGCGTCGTGCAGCGGAGCCCCGTCCCGTCCGGACTCCGCACCCTGCGCTGCAAGCCCGCCTCGCGTCGACGCGGGGCGGGCTTTTTCGCGGAGGCAGCCCAAGCGCCTAGCGCGATTCCGGCTGCTCCCAAGGATCGAGCGGGCTGGGCACGTCGGCACGGCGCAAGCGCGCGTACACGTCCTGAGCCCCGAAGCTCGCAGCGCTGGCGCCGCCGGCCAAACCCGATTCGAGCGCCTCCACGTCCCCCAGCGCGTCGGCGAGCTTGCGCATGGCCGACTCGGCCTGCCCGCGCGCCGTTCGAGCGGCCTCCACGGCGCGATCGCGTCGCTCGCGCTCGGCGTTCGCCACCGTGTCGGCGTTCTCGCGCGCTCGCGAGACGATGGACGCCGCCTCGTTGCGGGCCTTCTCCAGCACGTCGGCGCGCACTTCCTGCAGCGTGCGCATGAAGTCGTCGGACGACGGCGCAACGGGCGCGCTGCGCTCGCGCGCCTTGAGCTTGGCGGCCAGCCCCTCCGCGCGCGAACGCTCCTCGGCAAGCTCGGCTCGCAACCGTGCGAGCTCGGCATCGGCGTGTGGGCTTGCCTCGGTTCGTCGGGCGGCCGTCTCGGCATCGCGCTTCGCCTGGTCCAGCTGGCGCACGAGGTCGTTGATGCGCTCCTCGTACAGGCCGGCCAGCTCCTCGATCTTGCCGAGCGCATCCATCTCGTCGATGCCCCCGATTTTCTTCTTCTTGAACTCCAAGCTCTCCACGAACGTGCCCACGATGCTCGACACGTCCATCGACGAATCCGTCATAGCTCCTCCACTCTTTCCCTATGGCTTTCCTGCCGCAAGCGTTCCCCGTATGCGCGAAGCGCCGCCACGCCCTGCTTCGTGATCAAATGAGCGTTGGACAGCTCTCCGCCGTCTTCGGCGAAGCGATGGTGCACCTCGATGTAACCGCGCTTCACGAGCAATCGAACGAGGTTGCGAACGCGGTTCTGGGACATGCCCAAATCGTTCGTCATGGTCCGGTACGACACGATGGCGAAACGAGGCTCGGGCGACGATCGCGACACGAGGTACTCAAGCAAGATGAACGCGTTGTGCTCAACGACCGACCGTTTTACCCGAGGCACGTCACCGCCTCCTTTCCGAACGTCGCCGAGCGACGACGATGGCAACCAGGGCGGCCGCCGCAGCGACCGCCGCGATGCCCACCGCGGCCCCCAGCACGTCGCCGGTCTTCACGGTCGCGGAACCGCCCGAACCCAAGTCCGAACCCGGCCCGGCTCCTCCCGGCTGCACGCCTGCGCCCCCGGAGCCACCGGGCTCCGCGTCGTACGCGGGCTTGAATTCCACGTGCACGATATGGTTGCCCTGCACGTCGCGCAGCGTGTACGCGGTCGGCGCGCCCACGCTCGTCCCGTCGACGATCACGTCGGCCACCTTGTAGCCCGTGTCGGGCGCGAAGGCGAAGGCGGCATCGGCCCCTTTGCGCACCGTCACGTCGCCCGCCGGCGAGATGCTGCCGTGCTCTCCGGAGCTCGCGTTCACGGTGAACGTCGCATCGTCGTCGCCCGGATCAGGGTCGACGTCGGGATCCTTCACCTGTTCGAACGCAACCGTCACCACCGCGTCGGCGCTCACGTGCTCCACCGTCCACGCGGACGGGGCTCCCACGCTCTCGCCGTTCACGCGCACATCGGCCACGCGCCAGCCTTCCGCCGGAAGGAACGAGAAGGAAGCCCTGCCGCCCAGCGGCACGAGCGCCGCAGTCGGCGACACCGAGCCCTCGCCCGATACCACGTCGGCACGCACGCTGAACCACGCCTGCGGCGCGGGCGTGCCCTTGCGGAACGACACGGTCACCCGCACGTCCTCCACCATGGCGGACACGAGGTACGCGTCGGCGAAGGGCGTGACCGCCTCGCCGTTCACCAGCACCTCGTCGATTACGTACCCTTCGTCGGGAAGGAACTGCACGAGCGCGCTTTGCCCGTGCTCCACCTCCATCGGCTCGGCCGGATCGACCGCGCCGTGGCCGCCCACGACCTCGGCGGTCAGGGTATGCCGCACCGCAGGATCGGCCTGCACCTCCTCGAACACCACCGACAGCGTGCAGTCGCTGTTCACCGGCCCAAGCGACACGCGGTTGCCCGACACGCTCACGGGCACACCGTTCGAGGCCTTGACCTCGCCGATCCGGTAGCCCGCGTCGGGAAGGAGCACCGCGCGCAGGGTGCCTCCGTCGGCAACCTGCCACGCATGGCCCTCGCCGTCCGGTGCGGGCACCACCGAGCCGCCGCCGCGCACGTCGAGCGCGACCTCGCGGCCCGCGCCCGGGGTTTTCTCGCCCAGCGTGGCGAACGCACCCAGCACGTCGGTGGCGAACGAGAGCCACTCGCGCGCATCGTCAACCGTGCAATCGGGGCGCTGCGTGAGCGCATCGGGACCGAGAAACAGCACGCTCTCGGGGAAGTTCCACGTCTCCCCCACGCGCACCGAAGCGCGCAGGCCGTCCACGTTCGCGTTCGACGAAGCCACGCGCACCGCCTCTTGCCCGGGGAACCGCACCGAGACGTGCACGTCGCCCACGAACGGATCGACGCTCTCGTCGGGCGCTCCGCCCTCGAACACCACCTCGATCACCCATGCGCCCGTCACGCGCGCTGCCCGCCCCCATCTCGAGCGCAAGGCGGGTCGGGTCGAACTCGTCCAGCGGCGTGACGATGATGCGCGCGCTGCGATGCAGATAGCCCGCCACCTTGATGTCCGCGCCAGACGACTCGTCATGGAAGTACAGCGGTTCGGTCACCTGGGGGTACCCGTCGTCCCCCAGCTCTTCGTCCGTATCGTCGGCGCCGTCTCGCCATCCGTACGCGTCCGAGCACACCACGCGAATGCGCGCTTCGACCTTCTGCGGCGCCGCTTTGTCGCTGTCGGTGACCGAGAGGACGTACTCGTATTCATGGCCTTCGACCAGCTCGCCCGCCGTGAACTCGTGGGTGATCGGGGACGAAGCGTCGGGAAGGCTCCCGGCGTCCGAGAACGTCGCGTCGCCCTCGCCGTCCATCGTGCGCGTCCAGGCATAGTAGTACGGCGCGATGCCCCCCGCCACGGTCACCTGCAAGCTTCCCGGCCCGTTCAGCAGCTCGTCGGCCGAACCTGCCAAGTCCGGCGTCTGCCCGAGGATGCGGAACGAGTCCACGTACACCGACACGGTGGTGCTGGCCTCCGCCTCGCCCGTAGACGAGGTCACCGACTCGCCCGGACCCACGGCGGGCTCGGCCAGCGCTCTCGCGGGGGTCAGCAGGCAGGCGAACAGCGCCGCCAGCACGAGGGCCGTGACGCACGCGAAGACCCGTCTCGCCGCGCAGACGCGGTTCTCGGCAGGGCTATCTACGATGCAGCGCATGCATACCAACGCCTTCCATTATCCCGCCACCATGATGGTGACCTCGGCAGCGGCCTCGCCTACGACGGCCTCGGTTTCCGGATCGAGCGCCGTGAACACCGCGGTCGCCGGATACGTTCCCTTGTCCAAGTCCACCTTCAGCGTTCCTTTTGTGATGTGATGGTTCGGCTCGAGGATGCCCGACTCGTACACTTCCTCGCCCGTCTCGTCGAGCTTGACCGTCACGTCCATGAGGTAGTTGTTGTTCGGCACGTTCTCGATGCGCACGTCGCCCTCGCTCGTCCCGTCGGGAAACGACAGCACCTCGGCGATGGATATGTTGAACATGCCCTCCTCCACCACGCGGTTGAGCTCCGCCTGTATCTCCTCGGGCGTCTTGCCCTCAAGCTGCCCCACGTCGGCGTTGGGGTTGTGGTAACGGCCGCCGCCGCTTTCCTCAAAGGGATTGAAGTACCACAGCGCGCCCGCGCCCACAACGGCCACCACGAGAAGCGAGCACACGGCCGCAATGACACGACGGCGCCTACGGGCGCGTTTCTGGGCAAGCTCGCGCTTGCGCTCGAAGACCGAGCTCCCCTGGCGCTGCGCCGGCTCGTTTTTCTTGTCTCGCGTCATTGCAATCGTTTCCTCGCTCATCGTGATATCGGTTCACCTGCGGGGGCGCTGGACGAGGCGCCCCCGCATGCATGCGGATTCGTGCTGTCGGTTACGCCGTTGCGCGACCGATGGTGTACACGAGCGTCGCGGCGGCGGCAGCAGCCGAGGATTCCTCGCCAAGCGCCGTGTCGAGCTTCGTGGTGCCGTTGATGCCCACGGCGAGCGACGTGGGAGCATCAGCGCTCCGCTTCGCGGCGATCTTCCACTTGGTGGCCGCAGAGCCCGTCGAGGTGTCGACGCCAGCGGACGTGATAGCCACGCCGCCCGTGGTCTTGCCGTTGCCGTCAGCGATGCCCGGGAAGAGGTCGATGTGGATGGCACCGGTGTTTCCGCTGGTCACTGCCGTGGTCGTGGTCACCTTGGCATCGGCGTAATCCCAGCCTGCCTGCTCGGTGGCCTTGACCTTCTTCACCTGCACGTCGAAGTAGGAGTCGTTCACGATGGAGTAGTTCGTGGGAACGGCAGCGAACGCGGCGCCGGGGGCACCGGAGGCGGCCACGGTCAGGCCCACCGGCACGGTGACGCTGATCTGGGAGTCGGTACCGAAGATCTTGACGTCGGTCGAGGCGTCCGTATCGGTCGCGAGATCGGTGATATCGGTCGTGTCCGTGTCGACGCCCGTCCCGGTAACGTCGGCCGCAAAGGCCGCCGCCGGGGAGAGCGACATCGCGAGGGCGCAGCCCAGGCCGCAGGCGGCGATGGAGCGCAGTTTCGTGCTTTTCATGGTAGTTCCTTTCGTCGTATGCCAATACGTAGACTTGATGCGAGATACCAGGGGCCGTCGTCTTCGCCCTCAAGCACCCGCTGATGGAAAGCGCTTCGGCAATGCCTTCGTCCGAAGCCTTCGTCCAGAAGCTTCTTTACCCGCTGGCATCACCCCCCTTCCCGATGAGCAGGGTCACTTCCGCCGCCGCCTTGCCTTTCTCGTCGTGCGTTTCTCGGTCGTACGCCGTGAAGGTGGCCACCGCTTCGTGCATGCCGGGCTCGAGCGCCTTTGCCAGGGAGATGTCTTCGATGTAGTTGCCGGGGGCGATGCCCTTCGACACGTACACCGACTCGCCCGAATCGGTCAACGTGATATCGACGGTCATGTCGTAGGGGTTGTTCGGCACGTTCTCGATGTACGCCTTGCCCGTCGCATCCGGCGCGGAGAACTCGATCACACTCGCAATGGATATGTTGAACATGCCCTCCTCCACGATGCGGTTGAGTTCGGCCTGCAGCTCGGCCGGCGTCTTGTTGGGCGCCTGCCCCTCCTGGGCGCTCTCGTCGAAGAAGCCCTCCAGCGGGTTGTCGGCCGCAGAGCCCAAGAGCGCGAACGCGAGCGCCGCCGCAACCGCAAGCGCCACGATGGCGGCGACTGCGAGGACGGCGATACGGCGCTGGCGCTTCTTCTGCGCGCGCATGCGCTCGGCGCGGATGGCTACGGCTCGCTTGGCGTCGCTTCCCGGCGCGCTCGCCGGGCGCTCGGACGCAGGGTTCGCTGCGGCGGGGCCGGGCGTCGCTTTCACCGGCTCGAACTCGCCCGTGAGCGCGCGACGGAACTCCTCCTGGGCCGCGCGGTGCGGGTCTTTGCGATCGGACATGGCTACTCACCTCCTGTCGAAGAAGCTTCGGGGACGATTGCGAACGTGTACGCTATGTTCAGGAACGACGCCGCCTCCAGGGGATCGGCGATCTGCTTCATCGGGATGGACATGGGCGCGGACAGGGCGAAGTCGCACCGCAGCACCGTCGGCGAGCCGTACCCGGGAAAGGCGCTCATCCAGAACGCTTTGGTTTCCGGAAGCGAGGTCTCCTGGGGCAGCAGCGTGCCGACGCCGCCCTCCTCGAGCGTTTTGCCGTCGAAGATGGCCGTCCCGTTCAGCGACATCGTCACCGCGTCGGCATCCTTGTACAGCCCCTCGGGGAACAGGGCGGCCAGATCGGCGCCGGCGCCCACGCTCACCGCCGTCACCCGCACGGGCGCCTCAGTCTTGGACACGATGCTCAGCTGCGGGGCCGGGCGGCCGTCGTCGGGGTCCAGGTCGGGGTTCACCGTCACCGTGCGCACGTCGGGGTTCGCCGTGTCGAAGCCGATCTGCGCCGTGAGCGTCGTGGGCACCGTCACCACGATGGGGATCTGGGTCCACACCGCCTGCAGCTCGAGGGTGCCGCCATCGGCGGGCAGCGCCACGCCCGTCCCGTCGCCCTCGCCCACGTCGAAGCCCGCCGCCGCGAGGTTCGCCTTGAACGTGAGCGCGGTGTCGTAGCGCGCGGTCGCGTCCGTCGCCGCCGAGAAGCGCCACCCGGCGAATTTGTATCCTGTGCACTCGACCTGCGGCATCGTGACTTGGGAGGCGTCCGCCTCGAACGCCACGGGGCCCGCGTCGGCAGGATCGGCGATCACGATGTCGTCCGGCGGATAGGTGCCTGCCGGGTCGTCGGGATCGTCGGTCGGGTTCGCGGTGAACGACAACGTGTAGGAGTTCTCGATCCAGTCGGGCACGAGGGCGATCTGGCTCGCCGCCGCCGGAACGGCGGGGCCCGAACCCGAGGCGGCCGTGTCGAAGCCCGCCGCGGCCAGGTTGTCGATGAGCGTCTTGCCGAAGTCGTACGTTGCCGACGACCCTTCGGCGCGGTCGGCCAGATGCCACGTTCCGGCGAACGTGTAGCCGGGGCGCGCCGGAGCGGTGGGGGCGGTCGCCTTCGCGTCGGACTTCACTGCAACGGCGGCCTCGCCCTCTCCGGCGGCGCCGTCGGCGTCGGCGTCGAACAGCACGGTATATTCGTTCGATGCCCACGACGCGTACAGCACCACGCCGGAGCCGTCGTCGGGCACGTCGGGGGCGGACGCGTCGCCGGCATCCGTCATGTCGAATCCCGCAGCTTCGAAGTTCGCCTCCATCGTGAGGGCGAAGTCGTACGCCGCGTCGGCCAGCACGGGGGCCTCGTCGGTGCCGCCGACGCGCAGGCGCCAATCTCCGAACGCGTAGCCGGGACGTTCGGGGTTCGTGCCGGTCGGCTGGGCTACCGTCCCGTTGAACAGCACGGTTCCTTCCGGGCCGGTCGGCGTGGGCTTCCCTCCGCGGGCGTCGAACGTCACCGCGTACCCGCACGGCTTCCACACCGGGGCCAGCATCAGCGTGTCGGCGCTCGCCGAAGGCTCGAAGGACGCGGCCGTGCAGTTGTCCTCGAGCGAGAACAAGAAGTTGTAGACGGCGTTGCCGGTGGCTCCGGCTATCGCCCAGTTTTCGAACAGGTAGCCCGGGCGCGCGGGGTCGGTCGGCTTCTTGAGCGGGGTGTCGGCGACGCCGGCGTTGAACACGACGCCGGACACGCTGGTCTCGCCCTCGTCGGCCGTGCCGTCGCCGTCGAGGTCGAGCACCACGCTGTACGTCTTCGGCGCGAACGTGGGCACCAAGCGCACGGTGGCGCCAGTCGTCTTGGGAGGCACGGCGCTCGCGCCCTCGAAGTTCGTCTGCATCGTCGCATCGAGCGCGAACGAGGCGTCGAGCGGCGCGCCCTCGGCGTTCACCAGATGCCACGCCTCGAAGGAGTAGCCCGCCTTCTGCGGCACCGCGACGGCGCTCGGGTTCTCGAACGAGCCGGTATAGGAAACGTCCTCGATCCGGGTATCGCCCTTGGTCGCGTCGTAGGCGCCGTCGCCGTCGGCATCGAAGAAGAACGCGTACGCGTTCTCGGAGAACACCGGCACGAGCACCACGCGCACGGCGTCTTCGGCCGGCGAGAGCGAGGCCGCAGCGAAGTTCTCCGACAGCGTTGCCGTCGGGTCGAACGCCGTCGCATCCTCCGCGCCGGCGAGCTTCCAGTGCTCGAACGTCCAGCCCGCGCGCTCGGCGGCCGGAACCGCGTCGGCGTCGGGCACCGCCGCGTCGAACGACACGTCGGCCTTGGCAGATTCGCCATCGCCGGCCGAGCCGTCGCCGTCGGCGTCGAACAGCACCGTGTAGTCCTTCGCGGTCCACGCCGCGGCGAGGCCCACCTTGAGCCCCTGGCTCGTGCCGGGAGCCGTCAAGCCGGCCGCGTGCAGGTTGTCGGCAAGCGACGCGTCGAAGTCGAACGACACCGCGGCAAGCTCGGGGGCATCGTCGGTTCCTCCGGTCACCAGCCTCCAGCCGTCGAAGGAATACCCCGCGCGCTGCACCGTGGCCGGCGCGGTCGCCTTGCCCGTGAACTTCACGCTCGCCTGGCCGATGGAGGCGGGCGCGCCGCCTGCCGGGTCGAACGACAGCGTATAGGTCTGCTCGCTCCAGCGGGCCTTGATGGAGATCGGAGCCGTGGGGTCGTCGGGCACGAGGGAGGCCGCAGCAAGGTTCTCTCCCAGCGTCTTGGCGAACTGGTAGCCGTCCTCGACGAGCGTCCCGTCGCTTTTCACGAGGTGCCAGCCGTCGAACAGGTAGCCCTCCCGCGTGGGCTCGGGGCTGGGAGCGGCCTTGCCGGCCGTGACCCAGGCATCGAAGGCAACCGAACCGGGCGCGGCGGGGTCGTCGTCGGTGCTGCCCGTGCCCGCATCGAACGACACCGGGTAGGCGAGCGCCGTCCACTGGGCCGCGAGCGTGGCGGCCTCGCCGTTCTGCGGCGGCGTGGCCCCTGCAGCGGAGAAGTTCTCCGCCAGCGTCTTGCCGAAGTCGAACAGCTCCGTGTTGTCGACCGCACGGCCGGACAGCGCCCATCCGGCAAACGTGTAGCCCGCCTTCGTCGGCGCGGTCACCGCAGCGGCTTTGCCGTCGTAGGAGACCGTCTGGGTCGCAGGCGCCTCGGAGCCCCCGTCCGTGTCGAACGCCAGCTGGTAGGAGTCGGCCGTCCACTTGGCGAAGAGCGTCAGGTCGGCCTTCAGGGCCGTCGAGAAGTCGAACGCATCCACGTCGAGCGTGGCGCCGCCGTCGGAGCTTGCGAACCAACCCGCGAACTGATAGTGCTCGCGCGTAGGCGCCGGCGTCGGCGCCGTAGCCGCGTTGCCGGGGACGACGGTCTGGGTGGCGAACACGGCAGCGTCGCCTTCCGAGCCGTCGTTGCGCAGGAAGGTCGCGTACACCTCCTTGGAGGCCGTCACCTCGACCTGCGCGGGCATCGACGCGAACGACGAGCTGGTGGCCGGCAGGCGCACTTCGTACGAACCGGCCGCCAAGCCCGTGGCCGACCCGCCGCTCGAGGGAATCCAGACGGTTTCGCCCGCTTTGCGATACTCGATGGACGTAGCCCCCGCGACGGTGATCGAGCCGTTCGAAGCCTTCGACGAATCGGCAGGCGCCGCCTTCGCGTCCGCCGGCGCCGCAGGGCGTGCGGGAATGTCCACGTCGGTCCAGCCCGACGCGGGGATGTCCAGAAGGGCGAGGTCGGTGGAAGCGGTTTGCCTCAGCGAGAACACGGTGGCGTTTTCGCCGAGGTAGTCGGTGATCGCGCCGCCGCGCTCGACGGCGTCGCCGGCGCCCGACGATCCGCTCGTCGCCTCGTGGCCCGAGGGGAAGGACACCGTTTCCTTCACGTAGTCGATGATGAGCTTCGAGGCCGCAGGGGCGGACTTCGCCGTGTAGAACTTGGCCGAAGCCTCGTCAGAGACCAGCTTGTAGTGGTTGTCGTCGGCAGCCATGCGTACGAGCACGGTATAGCAGGTTGCAGGATCGAGCCCGGTGAACAGCGTGGAAGCGCTGCGATCGTCGCCCTCGCCGGTCGTTGCAGCCACCCGATCGGTCCACGTGATGCCGCCGTCGATGGAGAATTCCATCGTCGGATCGGCCAGCCCGTAACCCGTCGGAACCTTCGCGGACACGGTCAGCGACGTGTCGGTGGCCGTCGCGGTTATGTCGCGCGGAGGATCTTGCTTGGCTTGGCGCACCTGCACGTATGCGGGCACGGCCGCGGTGTACACGGTCGAGCCGGTGGACGAGCGGTACGTCACCGTCACGGTGTCGTCGTACACGCCGGGGGCCAGCCCCGCCACCGGCGAGACCTCGCGCGTTTCGTCCGTCGCCCCGGCCGCGACCGAGCCCGATGTCGTTCCCGACACCGCGAAGCTCGACGAATCGGCCTTGCCCAAAGCGACGCTCATGATCTCGGCCGTTGCCGTGCCGGTGTTCTTGATGGTGATGGGGCGTGTAGGCGAGGGGCTGTAGCCCCAGTCCAGCTGGTCGAACGACCGCACGAGCGTCTTGATGGACAGGGCGGAATCGGTGGTGGAGGCCGTCACCGAAAACGAGGCGGGAGCATCGTCGGTCGCCGCCAGGCGGACCTCGTAGGTGCCGTCCTTCGTCACGTCCACGTAGCGCGTCGTGCCGTCGGGAGCGGTTTTGAGATCGCCCGCTTCGATGGGCGTCCAGGTGCCGCCGCTGCCCCACTCGCGATATTCCATACCGGCAGTCACGTTCTCGAGGCGCAGGGAATCTCCGTCCTTCGAGCCCTTGACCTCCGCATCGCCTTCGGCCGTCGGGCCCTCGGCGCGTGCGGGGACGGACACGTTTTTCGTCTCCGACGCGAACGCGCTGTCCTGCACCGCCGCTGTGCGAACCTGGAACTCGAACGGGTCCTTCTCGCTCCAGCCGATAAGGGTGAGCCCGATACGCGTGTTGGCCTCGTAACGCATCCATGAAGCGGTTCCCGCGCGTCGGAACTGGATGTCTTTGCCGCCCACCACGAACTCGTCTGCTTGGTAGTCGATCCAAAAGCCTGCGTTGTCGCTCGCGCCGACTGTGCCTTGCACGGGCGCTTCGGGACGCGCTGGGACGGCAAGCGTCTTCTCAAGGGTCACGGCTGGATCGTAGGAGGGAGCGGTTCGGTACCAGAACGTGGCACCGGTAGACTCCACCCCGGATTCCGCCTCGAGGCGAACCATGTCGTCGAGCGCGTCGGTCAAGGGCACGCTCGCGCCGCCCGTGCCGTTCAGCCAGGCGTCGGCCGTGCCGTAGCGCCAGGTTTCTCCGTTGTTCGCATCCTGCGCGCGGTACTGCAACGTCTTGGGCATGGTGGCGCCCTTGGGGATGACCTCGTTGACGTAGTCGATGGCCAGCTTCTCGGAGGGGGCCGGATACGAGCGCACGCCGGGAGCCGGAACGGCGCCCGAGGAGCGCGTGACGATCTGGTAGGTTTTGTCCGCGGCCGTCGGGAACGACTGCGAACCGCCCACGGCGACCGCCTGCCAGCCCCCGCCCGCCGCGACCTTCGTCTCTGCGTCGTAGACCATGTACTCCTGGGCCGCGCCTGCTTTGTTCGTGACCGTGATGGTTTCGCCGTCCTCGCTGCGCGCGACGTCGGCGGGCTTCACGTCCTTGAACGAGGCGGGCGGCGTTTTGATGATGGTGCCCGAAGCGGAGGCGGGACCGTATTCCACCTCGTCGTAGCCCTTCGGGCGGCCGACCACCACGTAGGGCGTGTTGGGATTGAGGCCCTTGAAGTCAAGGCGGCCCGTATCGGACGACGCCCATGTCTTCACGACATTGACCGGCTCGGCCGGGCCGTCGCCCGCCGCGTTCGCGGCGACGACGCCGTACTCGACGTCGTCGCGCGCGGGGTCGACGATGAGCGTGGACGTGCCGTCGTCCTCGCTCAGCGCCGTGACCTGGATGTTGCCGATGGACGAAGCGTCCCCGCCCGACACCGGCTTCACCGAGAAGTCGTCGTAGCAGTTCTCGTCGAGCACGGAGGAGGGCGTGAGGTTCTGTCCCATCACCCCGCCGATGGCGTTCGTCGGCACCTCGACGATGCGGTACGTCTTGCCCGGCGTGAGGTTCGTGAAGCTGATGGCGCCCGCGCCGGGCACGAACCACCCCTGGCCGCCCGCCGCGACGATGGCCGCGTCCTCGGAGAGCACGGTGTCGCCCTTCTTGGCCGAAAAGTTCGAGACCTGCGTGATCGAGGAGCCGCGCACTTCGAGCAAACCGTAGGCGTACCCGTCCTTCGACGCGGCCGAAAGGATGCCGTTGCCCTGGGAATCGACATCGGAGGACGCCGAGATGGGAGAACCCTGGGCGAAGGAGATGTTATCAAGCCAGTTCGCATTACCTTCAAGCGTCGAAGCATAGGAGGTAAACGCAAAAACAGTCAAAGGCTGGCTTTCAGGAACCGTATAGGATCCGGAATAGCGTTTTGTCGATTCTTTACCATCGGCCATAAGTCGAACGAAATAGAGCTCACCCTGAGGATCATAGGCACCCGTGGTCGTATTGATGCGAATCGAATAATCCTTGTCAGCCGCGAGGGAATCGCCATTGTATTCTTTCAACGCATTGACGATAGAGGCGAAATAATCATCCTTATTAACGCCGTACGGATAGTCTTCCGAGAACCTCCCATATGAGGTTTGCATTCCGCTGAAGGAAAAACTGGGTGGTCCAATGACAAGCGCCATCGTATCCGCTCCCCTTTTTCCCGCATGGTCTAGGGACCACGTGTAGACGCTTCCAGGAACGGCGCTAACATGCTGGTAAAGTGACGAGTCGTAGTCCGCTGAAAGCTCAGCACGGCTCCCGTTAATCTCGACGATCTTTTGACTGGTGGTTTCCCAATGCTCATTGGCATACTGAGTTGTCTGCCATCCGGGCACGTCAACCCAGTACGTGACATGCCCAGCATTCGTGCCCTTTTCATCGAAACTGCCATTTAGCAGAGAAGCCCCCACGGAATCACTTTCCACGATCTTCACAGCGGATGTGGAGCTGGTAGTCTTCTCGCCTGTTTTAACGTCCGTCACCTCGACATAGTAGTAATAGGTGCCTGCTCCGAACGTCTTCGCCGATTCGTCCACGAGGTTCGCCGATGTCGCTCCCGAGATGGCGCTACCGCCGGAGTTCGAGTCGGAGGTGTTGCGGTACCACTGATAGCTCAGCAGGTTCTTCGCGGAGGAGAACGCCTGGGAGTACAGGTACACCGGGTTGCCCTTGGCGAACGTGCCGCCTACCGGCGCATGCGTGATGGAGATCGTCCCGTTCGCCGCCGCCGCGGCGGCAACCGCCTGCTCGATGGCGGGCGAAGGGACCAGGCTGAGGGCCAGCGTTCCCGCCAGCAGCAAACGCGCGACAAGACGTCCAAAAATGTAGAAGCGCCTTGCGGCGCTCGTCTTGTGCAGCTCATCGGCTGCGGCGTGTGCACCGCCTCCGCTTAGGATGACAGCGTCGGCCCCTTTCAAAATATCCCCTCGTCTCTCACTTCAGCATCGGTTCTTCAACGTACCGGTTATAGGCAATATTGCCTATAACACCATGCGAGCAGTATGCCCGATACTGGTTATCAATGCAAGTGCGAGATTGGATTTTTTGGCTAACCCCTGGCGAAAGGCACCATTGATCTCTTACGAACCGCTGTGGCGCACGATGAAACGCGAAGGAGCGACTACGTACACGCTCCAGAACAAGGGCGGCATCAGCAGCTCGACCATCAGGCGCATCAAGGCCGGCGATTCCATCTCCACCAACTCGATCGATGCCCTATGCGCCATCCTCAAGTGCAAAGTGGAAGAAGTTATCGAGTACCAGCCTGATTAGGGCCATCGCACCCCTGATCGCCGAGCGAGCTTGCTCCCCTTTCGTCACTTCATTCTCATACAACCCGCTTCCTCAACGAGCGCCTGCGCCTCCATCCGGACTCGAACCGCTGAATACTGCAGGATATCGAGCATCCCAGCGACGAACGACAACCCTCCATCCCTATCGGCCCTTACCGCGACATGGAGGCAATCGAGCGCCTGCGTGATCGCGTCGCACCCCATGGCCACCGTCACCATCCGCTCCACCATGTCGTCGGACAGATCGCAATCCTCCCCACCTTGGCACGTCCCTTCGCAGTCTCCCATCGAGCGAACCCCCTTCGTGCGGCACGCCGAGAGCGTGCAGCCCGTCATGCCGCGTATCCTAGCCCCAGATTGATTGCATCGCTACCAAAAGAATGACCTCCCCCTGGCGTAAAGCAAGCACCCATAAAATAGCGTCAACACTTTCACGGCATTGCCTATGCTTGCACTATGGTTTCGAAGAATATGGCAGGAGCAGGGAGACGCATTCGCCGGCACAGGCTCTTCACCGGCATGAGCTCGCGATCCTGAGCTTTGATGCTCGACCTTCACTACAACCAGCCCTAATAGATCGAATGAGAAAATTCGAACCCGCTTTCGCAACGATGTGCAAGATCGTTCGTAGGCTCGATGTGGATATATGCGATTTGCTGCCAAACGAAAAGGAATAGAAACCCGAGTGCGGAAAGCGCAACAACTGACCCTGCAATGGTTTCGCGTGAAACTCTAAACGAGGAGAGTCCTAGACGGGCAGCCGGACGCGACCGTTGATGACGCCCTATGTGATGCAAAATCGGGTTTTTGGCAATCCTGACCCGCTTGTAGATGGAATTTCGCGGCGATGAAATTCGGTGATCTGGGGGTTCTTCTTGAAGACCCTTCGAAAGAGGATGCCAGACTGCCAAAAACCCGATTTTGCATCACATAGGAGCCGGATTCGGTGCAAGAGCCGGGGCGCGGGGCAACGCGCATGCATCCGGCGGTCGAGGAGCCCGTCCTGTTTACTAGACGAGCGAAAAAGGGGCTCGGTCGTCCCGAGGGGATGGGTATGGCGAACCGGAACCTGCATGCGTCCCGAACCGTCGAAGCGAGTCCGCTCCTCAGGAAGCACCACTTCCTGAGGCTCGCTTCGCAGCAACGTGCCCTACCCCGCCTTGCGCACGTCTTCCGTGATCTGAGCGAAGTCGCCCTTTGCAGTGCAGTAGCGGTCGAGATCGCACGTGTTCACGCTCTCGACGCCATCGAGGCGCGTGACGGCGCCCAGGCCGAAGCCCACCTGCGGCACGCCTTCGGCGGACAGCTGCGCGAAGCGATCCTCCTTTCCCGTGCGCGCAAAGCGCAGCGGGAGGTACTCGACGAACCCGTGCTCGACCAAGGCGTTGCGCATCTCGCCCAACTGGCGCGCCAGCTCCTCGGATTCCGCCTTCAGCTCGGGGGCCACCCGCGCCAATGCAACGTGCGTCGCATGCGAGCGCGCAGCCGCAAGCGCCGTGCGCCGCACGGTGAGCGCGCCGTCCTCCCCGTCGCGCGCCCTATGACCGAACGCCAGCACGAACCCCAGCGTGTCGTTCGCATAGGAGTGCAGGAAATGGTCGCAGATGATGGGCAGGTCGTTCAGATTATCCACCCGATTGAGGCGCGCGAAGTCGACGGGGTTGAGCGACAGCATCTCGAAGTCGAAGCGTGTCACGCCGGCACGCCGGAAGAACGGCATGGTGGCGCCGCTCACGTTCGCGATAGACGAGCGCATGGTGACGGGCGCGTCTTCGGCTACGTCGCAGGCCTGCCGCACGGCGCGCACGATGCGCGCGACATCCGCGCCCGCGTTTGATGCCACGCCGCCGCCCAACCGCACGGCGCGCACGCGACAATCGTCGAACTGCCCCGCGTTCGCCTCTATCTCGGCCACAAGCGCATCCGCGTAACGCGCCATACGCTGGCTATCCCATCCAAGGATCATGCCGTCGCGTCTGAGCGCGTCGTCCTTCACGCAAAACGGAACGGACACCTGCACGATCGCATCGCGTTTCTCTGTCATGGTGGGTTGCTCCTTTTCTTCGCTTCTCGTGCGAAGCGGCGACCGCCCGAGAGCGACCGCCGCGCGCCATGGGCCGACTGGCATCAGGGAGGGAGGGGTGCGCCAGCCGGCCCGAATCAGCTGATGCGGCGGCTACGCCTTCACGTCTTCGATCACGCTTTCCGCAGCGCAATAGCCCGAGGTGAGCGCCGAGGCGCAGCTGTTGCCGGCCGTGGGCGTGGCGTACTGGATGCCGTAACGCTGGCCGCACGTGTTGCCCGCAGCGTACAGGCCCACGATGGGCTCCTTCGCACCGGTGAGCACCTGGTAGCGCCCGTCAGTGCAGATGGCCGCGTGCTGGCACAGGCCGCCGGAGGGGTTGCCGCCCGTCGTGCCGAACGAGGCGAAGAACGGCGCGTCCTTGATGGGGAACAGGTTCTGCGGGTCGCAGCCCCAATCGTCGTCGTGCCCCTTCTCGCACAGCTCGTTGTAACGGGCCACCTCGGCGAGGAAGTTATCCTTGGCCTCTCCGGTGTAGCCGACGATCTCGGCCAGCTCCTCGAGCGTGTCTGCCGCGTATACCGTGGAGTACTCTTTGCCGAAACGGGCGAAAGCACGCACGTCGAAACCGTCCTTGCCGGTTTTGTAGTTCGCCATGTTCTCGCGCACTTCTTCTACCATGTAGTCCGAGCTGCGGTCCATCGTCTCGTGACCGTACCCCTGGTGGGACAGGTATTCCTCCCAGTTGGCATCCGTCACGTTCACCAACAGCTGACCCGCGGGAAGCATGTCGAGGTAGCCGTTGGAGCCGTGCTTCACCATGGTCTCGTTCATGAAACGCTTGCCATCGTTGCCGAAGCACGGCCACGCACCGCCGAACGCGAAGCCCGGCACGCCGTTGATGCCCGCGGCTTGACCGGCGCGGGGACCGCCTTCCATCGTGCCGCCGGCCCACATGCACATGCGGATTCCGGAGCCGTCGCGGCCCATGCCGCCGATGGCGGTAGCGTCGGTACGGTCGCTGCCGAACGACCAAGCCAGGTTGCGCATCTGGTCGGACAGGTCGAGACGCATGTCGGGGTTGCCGCCGAAATCGCCGGCCGCCACGATGGTCGCCTTCGCGTTGATCTGGTGGTACGCGCCATCGACGTCCTGGAAGATGGCACCAGTCACCGCATCGCCGTCCTGCACGAGCACCACGCCCTGGTAGCCCCACTTGATAGTGCCGCCGGCATCCTCGAATGCCGCATGGACCGAGCGAATGACGAACGGCCACATGTTGATGTTCGACTCCTCATCGCGCCACTGGGTCATCGCAGGCCACGACTTCTGACCGCAGCACTCGCCGCTGAAGTTTTCGTTGCCCTTGTAGTTCGAGGTTTTGGCGTACTTGTCCACGTACTCGGTGGGAATGTGCCCCACCATCCAGTCGAGCATCTCGCCCGAACGCGTGGCGTAGTCGCGCACGATCTTCTGGTGCGCATGGCCGCGCGATAGGCGCATGTACTCGTTGAACACCTCGGTCGTATCGATCTCGGGCGTGCCCTTGTCCAAGAACAGTTTCGAGTTGTAACAGGCCATGTCGCAGGCATATTCGTCGTACTCGTCGTACGTCTGCATCTCGGCGAGGAAGACGTTCGCACCCTCCTCCTGGCAGCGCAGCGCTGCCACGGTGCCCGCGTTGCCCGCGCCGATGACCAGCACGTCGCACTCCTCGGTGTCGGCGACGTCGCTGACCTCGGGAGCGTCGCCCAACCACGCCGGCTTGTTCAGCATGAAGTCGGCTGGCTTAATGCCCAGCTGCTCGCAACCGCCGCCAGCGGACAGCACGCCGTCGCCCTTGAGGGCAATGTATTCTTCGGGCGTGGTCGGCGCTTTCGCGCTGGCGTTCTGACCGCGGTTGAACGTCGACAGCTCCTGCATCACGTCGTACGTGCCGGCTTCACCGGCATCGGCCGCCGCTGCCGAGGCGGTGGATGCCGACTGCTGCGGCGAGCATCCGCCCAGCGCGCCCAGCGCGGCGACGCTCATCGTGCCGGCGGCCGCCCCCTTCAAGAAATCGCGACGCGACCAGCTGTGCTTCGAGGTGGTTCCCATGTTCCCGCTCCCTTCAATCAAATATCCGTGTTCCCGTTTCGTCACCGCGAGGTTTGTTGTGCGGCACCGAACGTTCGGCTACACTAACGGAGCAGGCTTGGGTTCCGCCATCACTGAAAGCGATGATTTCAAAGCTCGCCCGAGGTGCCGCACGGAACCGCACTATCGCTGTATTTGGTGATTTGCGCTGTCTACGAGGGAAAACGCCAAGGCGTTGCAGGGGGGACATGGGAAGCGCACAACAACACGTTTCAGGGCGGGCGCGATCATCGTCCGTCTCGTTCAGGCCTGCGTTGCTGGGCGCCGGCCTGCTGTTCTCCGTGTTTCTCAACACGATCCGGTTCTTTCCCGCACTGGAAACGGACGTCGCCTTCTCGCTGCATCCCTTTGCGGTGTACACCGGCTGGGGTCTGCTCGGTTGCGGCGTCGTTCTGGCAGCGCTCGCTTTCCTCGCGAAACGCGCCGACCGTCCCGCGCCCGACCTCACCCGCACCGCGCCGGTGCTGATGGGAGCCTGCCTCACCGCGATCGGCTTGCAGTTCGTGCTGCCGCTGTACGCACAGCTGCCGTTGCCGTTCATCGAGCCTGCCGTGTTCGGCGTGGCGTTCGGGGTAGGACTCACCATGCTCACCGCAGCTTGGGGATCGGTGTTCGCACGGCTCGAGCCCGAGAACCTGCTGTTCAACAGCGCGCTCGGCATTATGCTCGCAGCCATCGTCCATTTCGCCGCCGAGCCGATTTCGCCCTCGTCGGTCGGATTGGCGATGATCGCCTGCTCGCTGGCAGCCTCCGTCGCGCTGCTGTTCGTTGCGCGCACTCTCGAGGAGCCTGCCGCATCGCAGACCGTCGATACCGAGATCACTGGAAGCGAAGACCATCGCGCACGACTGCGCAAGGCGCTCGCTATCTTGTGGATGCCTCTCGTGGGAGCATGCATCACCTGCTTCATCTTCGGGCTCACCTGGGATCCTGTCATCTCCAGCGAGCAGACCCGCCTGCCCGACCCGCTGGGCGCATGGAAATCGCTCATCGGCCCATCGCTGTTGGCGGTTGTTGTCGCGCTCATCGTGCTGCGGAAAGCGGATTCGTCGCCGCTGCGCCTGCTCAATCAAGCCGTGTACCCGATCGCCGTAGCCCTGCTGCTAGCGCTGCCGGTGATCAGCACCGACAGCGACATCACCGCGGGCATCATCGACGTGCTCACCCAGGCCAGCTTCGCCGTGATCGCGCTGGCCATATGGTGCAGCATGGCAAGCGCCGCCCGAAGCGTGCCTCTCGCCGCCGCGTTCGTATTCCCCGCCTGCCTCGTGCTGCTGGCGTTCGCGTTCGTAGCCGGCCTGTGCGGCATCGCCTTCATCGGCACCGACGGGCGCGCCATCTGCCTCGTCATGCTCACCGTGTACCTGGCACTCATCGCCATCTCGTTCGCGCAGGGGTCACGGCAGCGCGAAGGCCGCCGCACCGAGCCGCGTGGAGCGGACGACTCGCGCACGTACATCCACCGCCGTTGCGACACGCTTGCCGCCGAGCGCGGATTATCGCCGCGCGAACGTGAGGTTCTGTACTACCTGGGGCGCGGCTACAACCATGGCTACGTCGCCGAGAAGCTCTACATTTCCGAGAACACGGTACGCACCCATGTGCGGCACATTTACGGGAAACTGGGCATCGGCTCCCGAGAGGAGTTGCTTGCGCTCATCGACGCCGAAGACCCGGAAACGGCGGGAGCGTCGCGATGAACATCCTCGATTACCTCGGTAACGAGTTCGCCTCGTTCGAGGAAAAACCGTTCAACCCGATCGATTCGGCGACGCTTTCACAGTTCTGCATGGTTCGTGCCGAGGGCATCGTACCGCCGCTGCGCGAGCGGAAGGCGTTCAGGACGTTCGGAACCGTCGTGAAGAACCTGCTGTCCCCTTCGGGACGCCCCGCCCGCTTCACCGACGCGCTGCGAGCCGAGCGGTACGAGCACATGTTCTCAGGCCTCATTCCCGGTCGCGTGAAAGAGAACATGCTCGCCCTCGCAGCCAGTCCTCGATTCCGTAGCATGGTCATCCGCGACTACCTCAGCCTGTTCGACGTCGAGCGGCAGACGCAGTTCGCCGCCATGACGTTCGTGTACAAAAAGGAGTTCGCCTACGTGGGATTCCGCGGCACCGACACGTCCATCACCGGCTGGCGCGAGAACTTCAACATGGCCTACACCGCGCCCGTCCCCGCGCAAGAGCAAGCCGCACGATACCTTGAAGCCGTCGCCCCGCACCTGCCGCGACGCTTGTTCGTGGGCGGCCATTCGAAGGGCGCCAACCTCGCGCTGTACGCCGCGCTGCACGCGCCCGCCCCTGTGCAGGAGCGCATCGAGCGCGTCTACACGCACGACGGCCCCGGCTTCAAGGCGGGCGCGTTCTCACTTGACGACTGGCAGAAGCTGGACGGACGCATCCATCGCACCGTGCCGCAAGATTCCATCATCGGGATGCTCATGGAGTCGCACACGCAGCCGCGCGTCGTGCACAGCACCGAGCGAGGCCTCATGCAGCACAGCCCGTTCTCCTGGGAGATCAACGGCGACGACTTCGCCTACCTCGACGACCTTACCGACAACGCGAAGTTCACCGACGCCTTGCTCACCGAGTGGCTGGCGCGTTATTCCGACGATGAGGCCGCGGCAATCGTCGATGCGCTGTTCAAAGCGATTGAGGCATCGGGGGCTCAAAACGCCACCGAAATCTTCTTCGGCGGAGCCAAAACGGTGACCCTGCTCAGCGAGGCCGCGAAGAACATCGACGGCGCGGCGCGCGACACGCTCGTCGGCGCCCTCGGCTCGCTCGCCGAGCTGGCCACCCATCACGTTACCCAGGGTATCTTCGGCATGTTCGCGCCCAAGCCGAAGGAGCGCTCCTAAGCCGCAGGCACCTCGTCCACGAGGCTCGATCCGCCTCGTCCGGACACCGGCGCCCAAAGGCGCTTCGCGGCAGCCATGCCCACCACGAGCAGCGCCGCGCCTGCCACGCTCGCCCCGATGCCGAGCAGCAGCCCCGGATCGTACGATCCGAAGCGATCGAACAGGAATCCGTACACCGATATGCCGAGCGACCCGACGAGCGACGTTCCGATGCTCACGTACGAGAACAGCGCACCGTAATCCTTCGACCCGAATGCGCTGCGCACGAGCAGCGGGACGGTCACCGTCACCATCGAGGTGAGCACGCCGAACAACGCTGCACCGGCCATGACGAGCGCAACGTTTCCGTTCGAAACCAGGAACAGGGCGAACGCCGCCGCCCCCACGCCGAATCCGCACAAAGTGGCGTTCCGCGGACCCACCGCATCGGTGAGCCAGCCCAACACGAGCTTTCCCACGATGTTGCTGATCATGGCGATCGAGGGAAGGAATGCGGCGACGGCAGCGAGGCCTACCGTGCCCGCGTACGTGGGCATCAGCTGCAAGAACGCGCTTTCGAGCGCAACGAAACCCGCCACCAGGAACACGCACACGAACGCCAGCGAGCGCACGGCACGCTTCGCCGAAACCCCCGCTGCAGCCTCGGACTCTCCATCATTCGCGTCGGCTGTCGCCGTCTCCTCGTCGCCCACCCCGTACGCATCGCGCGGATCGGCGGGCTTGTACTTCATCACCAGCAACGAGAACGGCAGCACCAGCGCCGCAGCGATTACGGCGAGCACGGCGTATGTGGGCCTCCAGCCCAACGATTGGATGAGCGCGCCACCCAGCGGGTTCATCACCGCCCCGCCGATGCCCGAGCAGGCCATGGCGATGCCCATCGCCAGGCCTGCCTTTTTCTTGAACCAGTTGCCGATCATGATAGGCGCCGGAAGCAGAAACGCGAACGCCGAGGCCGTTCCCAGCACCGCTCCGGCCACATACCACTGCCATTCCGCATGGAACTGGCCCATCGCCGCGAACGCGAGAGCGGCCACCACCATGCCGACGCTCACGAGCACGCGCATGCTTACCTTCGACAGCAACTTGCCCGCCACAGGGAGCGCTGCCGTCATGCATAAACCCTGAATCGTGAAGTACAGCATGAAGCTCCCTTGCGAGAACTGCAAATCGCCGAGCACAGCGGGAACCATGATGCCCGCCGCGTTGTTGATGGTGCCCATGCCGCCCGCTTGCAGAAAGCAGCAAGCGATGAGGATGAGCCATGCCGGATGCAGTCGGCGCGAACGCCGTTCACCGCTCGTTTCGTTCGTCATGTGCTGTCGCATGCGCATACTCCCTTCTCCGCCCCCGGTCGCCAGACCGTCGGGCGTTGTCGGTTAAAAGATGCGCCATTCAATCACGTTACGGCACGGATCGCCCGCCCCTTGCTGCGGGCGTAGCGTTTCGCTCGGCAAACAAACAGGGTCGGAACCTCGTTTGCTCGCGAACGGTCGATTATCAAGGTGCGAAAGGTTTTGCCGATGCGGGGACTTCCAGCACCGTGCTGCAGCGATCATCGGCGCCGAGACGACGTGCAGGCGACGCATGGCCTTCGCCGCTCACCGCCGCTATCCACCGCGGGTGCAGCGCCCCGGCCGACGCGTCAGGCTCGCGAAGGCGCGTCAGCGACATCCTCCTGAGAATCCTCTTCGCCGCTCAGCTCTGCGGCCGCGGCCTCTATCACATCGCCAAGAACCCTCCTGAAGTCTTGGGCATTCTTCGACGTGATGACCGGCCTGCCAGTCTGGGCCTCGATCTCCTCGCGCGCGTTGCCCGCCACGGAACCGCCCCTCTGAGCAACCTCCTTGTTTTGCTCGAACGTGTCAGGCTCTTCGACTTTCGACAGCTCCGTCGTCGTCGCCTCGGCAAGCATGTTGAGCACCAGCTCGAGCGTGCTCATGTTGTCTCGAAGGTTCTCCTTCGACAGGCCTTTATGGTTCTTGTATTGGCGTGTGGTCATGCCAGCCCACGCTTTCGAAATCTCATCCGTGAGGATGGCGAACTCCGACCCTTTCGATACGCCGCGCTCGAGCCACTCGTCGGTCAACTCTTTGCGCACCGAGATCGCCTGCAAGCGCTGGTTCACCCATTCAGGGCTGTAGCCCTTTTTGAGATACGTCTCGAGCGCGCGGTCGATACCCTGCTCAGGATCGACGGTTTCCTCGATGCGCTCGGCGCCAACCTGGGCGAGCCACAGCTTGAAGGGCTCGGCCTTCGGAGAGGGGATGGATTGGACGATGCGGAGAACCTGAGGCGTCGTAGCTACATCGGTTTCACGAAGCTTGCCATCAGGCGCCTTCATTTTCAAGTGTACGATTTTATCGTACACTTCGCTTCCCTCCTCCTGCAGCTTACGTTTGAGGTCGCTCCAATACCTGCGAGGATTGCTGCTCTCAGTCAGCACCGCCACAACGTCGACCACCGAGAAATACCACTCTTCCTCGTCTTCGTTCCAAAGAGCGCGAATGCGGGAATCCTCGTACAGCTTGAGAGATTGGATGGGTGCCATGGCCACCTCCTTACGTCCTGGGCGTCTTGGACTGGAGGTGCCTGGCCGAGCACAACGCCGCTTTATCAGTAGATCCATTATAGCATAAAATGAGTACAGATGTTCTTGAATTTCAAAAACTTGATAGCTCGATGTGAGCCTGCGCTACAAGACGAACACCCCGTCGAGCGAGCCGTGCCTCAACGCGTTGTCGAGACGCGGCACGAGGTCGGCCGCGGCCCAGCGCACAAGCTCCCGCGCCGCTTCCTCATCGGAGCCGCGCAGGCCCAGCGCGTCGCACGCCCGGTCCGCCGCCCCAACAAGCAGCTCCCTGCGCTCGGCTGCCGAGCGATCCGCCAGCAGTCGGCCAATGCACGCGCGACCTCCTTCGCCAACGCATAGACCGCACACGTCGACGCCCGCGAGCGCGCAGCCCACCGCATTCGTCGCCACCGGCTCGAACAGATTCACGATGAGCTCGCCGTACGCCGGATGCACGCGCCTCAGCACCGCCTGGCAGCGCCCCAGATCGCACCGCCGCAGGAAGCGGCATTCCGCCAGCAGCCGTTCGAGGTACCCCGTCACGTACGCCACGCCCTGCATCGCCTCCGGCATGGGACGGCAGAGCGGATAGTCGATGTCGGCCGGAACCTCGTGCGCGAAGAATCGCGGCTCGTAGCGCGCCCCGAAGTCGCGCAGGCTTTCCAGCGTATCCCGCAGTGCGACGCTCTCCAGCAGCGGCATGCTGAGACACACGTCCTTCCACAGGCCTTCCACCTGAGCCGTCTGCTCTTCGATGCGATGCAGGTTGCGCGCGAACACCTCCTCGGCACCCTGTTCGAGCACGTCGAGCATCGCCGCCTCGTCGGGATCGTCGGCGTCCACGCCCAGCACGAAGCACACCGATTCCAACAAGCGATGCGCGTCGTACTCGGGAATGGACGTGCTCTCGCCCATCGTGAACAACGCCACCTGCTTGGCCAGCACGCCCCACACCTCCGCCTGAAACGCCGTGCCTACGTCGACGGCATCGTCGAGCCGCGTGCGCAGCGCCCGACCGTCGTCACAGAAACGAGGATCCTCCGATGCGGCTGTTCGCGTCGAATCCGATACGGTACAGCTCGTCGTAGCCGTCGTAGTACTCCGCGGCGAATTCGTTGCTGGGTCGCCCGAGGCGTTCTTCGTCGAACACACGGTCGAACTCGTCGTGCAGTCGTTCGTCGTCCTCGTCATCGCTCTCCTCTTCCTCCGCCTCGCGCTGCGTCGTCTCGTCGTACTCCCCCGCCAACTGGCCCGCAACCTGCGCGCGCAGCTCCGCCAGCTTCACGCCCTCGAGCGCGTCAACCGCACCGTGCACACGCTCGTCGAACGCCGTGCGCAACGCGGAAACCAACTCGTCGTCGGATATCCCGCCGCACGTTTCAGCCTCCTCCTTGTAGCGGTAGAACGCATCCTGCACGTCCGCGAGCGTCTCGGCATACGTCTCCTGAAGCAGGTACGGCGAATCGCGAAACGCCGCGACGATGTCGCGCAACGCCCCGCGCCCGAACTCCACGCGCCCTGTCGCCCGAAGCGCTTCGTGCCGGCGCTCGGCGAGACCGACCATCTGCTCCTCCGTGAGGCTCAGCCCGTACGCCGCCGTCGCCTCGTTGCAAGCCGTCAGGTCATCCCGCGACGCCGCAACCTGCAAACCCTGCTGCCAGCCTGCGGACAAATCAAACCCCATGCGCATCACCTACCCATCGTTTTTGCGTGCAGCTATATATACCGCGCACGTCCGGCAAACGCACGACTCGACTTTTATGCGATTGTGTGGTAATATATTCCCAGATCAAGCGGGCAGGAACACGACTTCATGCCCGCTTCTTCATTTCTTGGAGCGGTTCGGCAGAACGTCCGTTTCAGCCCTTCGAAGGTCGACAAGGATCCTGCGCCAGCAAATCTTGAATTCTTGGTCGGTTTTGCACGATATTCACCGCATTAAGCCGTCGACGATGCCAACTTGAGGAACGAGCGCAGCGGCATTGGCACAACATCCCAGTTCAGAAGCCGTACCGCGCTCATGCATCCCGGCAGATCCCGCGCACGTCGGTGAATATCGTTCAAAATCAGCCAAAACGAGCCATTTCGCCGGCACGAGCAACCGTGCGGCATCGCGCCTTCGCCCGTTACTTCTTGAGGATCCTCTTCAGATACGCAGCATCCAGCAGGTTCACCGTCTCGAACTTCCCTTGGTAGAACACGGCCCAATTGTTGAACACGCAGGGCAGATCCTTCGCTGCTTGCAGCGAATCCACCGGGATCAGCGTCAGGGGAACCTCGTTCTCTTCGCAGTACCGCTGCACTGCGGCGATATGCCCGGGCACATACGGGCATTGGAAATCATAGTATATCGTCAGCTCGTCGCGCTCGATCGCCTGGGCCTTGGCGCGCGGCGTGAACGACGGCACCGTGCCGTCGAACGACAGCGCGAGCAGCTCGTAGCCGTCATCGGTGGCGTCCACCGCCTCGAAACCGAACTTCTTCGCGAACGACTGGTCGGACAGCCAGGACTTCTGCTTCTTCGAACCCAGCATGCACACGCCCGATTTGCCCTGCGCCCGAGCGTCATCCAAGCAGTACTCCATGAGCGCGCGCCCGTAGCCCTTCCCCTTGGAGGTGCCGTACGCCCAGAGGCAGTACACGTACAGGTAGTTGTCTCCCGCGATGGGGACCCACGCCGTTTCGAGCGGGGCGTATTCGATGAACACCGGGTCTTTCACCTGCAGTTTCCGGAACACATGGCCCTCGCGCAGCCGGTCGGCGAGCCACGCGCGCTTCGCCTCGACGCCCGGATGGGGCTTTCTGACGCGGATGATGCAGGACAGGTGCTCGTCGGCGAGGTTCTCCGGCGTAAGGTTGACGAATTCGGCGTCCATGATTCTCCCGTCTTACAAGTCGCGCATGAGCTCCTGCTTCTTCGAAGCGTACTCCTCGTCGGTGATGGCGCCTCGTTTGCGCAGGTCGTCAAGTTGAGAGAGACGCTGGTACGCGAACGCGCTCGCACGCTGGCCCTCGTCGAGCGGTTGGGACTGAGGCTGCGACGAGGCGTGCGTGCGCTTCACCAGCAGCACGATGATGGTCACCAACAGCGCGATGGGCAGAATCGCCACGACGAACGCCATGAATCCGATGAGCATTTCAGGAACCCCCATGCCGAGTATCCTCATAACGCCGCCTTCCCTTCGACGGGGAGCAAGTACTGGCAGTATAGCAAGGCGGCGCGCCCCTTGGGGCACGCCGCGCAAAATGGCATAAAAAGGGACTGTCCCCCTTTTATGCCAACAATGTCCCAAAGGGGCCTGTCCCCTTTGGGACACTTTGTCCCCTTTGGGACACTTTGTCCCCTTTGGGACACTTTTATGCCGTTACTCCGTGAAGTAGCTCACGCCGCCCTCGAACAGCTGCTGGTAGCGGTCGCCGGGAACGTTCTGGTACAGACCGTAGCCGCGACGCTCGCTGTGGCCCATCTTGCCCAGGATGCGGCCGTCGGGGCTCGTGATGCCCTCGATGGCCAGCACCGACCCGTTCGGGTTCACGTCGAGGCCCATCGACGGCACGCCCTGCTCGTCCACGTACTGCGTGGCGATCTGCCCGTTCGCGGCCAGCTCGGCCACCAGCTGAGGGCTCGCCACGAAGCGGCCTTCGCCGTGGCTCACCGGCACCGTGTGGATGTCGCCCACCTCGCAGCGGCTCAGCCACGGCGAAAGGTTCGACGCCACGCGCGTGCGCACGAGGCGGCTCTGGTGGCGGCCGATGTCGTTGAACGTGAGCGTGGGGCAGCTCTCGTCCATGGGGCGGATGTCGCCGAACGGCACGAGGCCCAGCTTCACGAGCGCCTGGAACCCGTTGCAGATGCCCAGCATGAGGCCGTCGCGGTTCTGCAGCAGGTCGCGCACCGCCTCGGTCACCGCGGGAGCCCGGAAGAACGCCGTGATGAACTTCGCAGAGCCGTCGGGCTCGTCGCCGCCGGAGAAGCCGCCGGGGATCATGATGATCTGGCTGTTCTTGATGGCCCGCACGAGCGCATCGGTGCTCTCGGCCACCTTGTCCGGCGTAAGGTTGTTGATGATGAGCGTCTCGGCCACGGCTCCCGCTTGCTCGAACGCGCGCGCCGAGTCGTACTCGCAGTTGTTGCCCGGGAACACGGGAATGACGACGCGCGGTTTCGCGATCGTGCCGTTGTACACGAGCGGCGCGGCGCCGTCGAAGGACACCGCCTCCACGGCATCGCCCTCGGAGCGGTACGGGAACACCGGCTCCAGCTTGCCCTCCCACGCCTCCTGCAGCTCGGCGAGCGAAACGACCTCGCCGCACGCCGCGAACTCGTAGGCCTCGGTCGTCTCGCCGATCTCCTCGACCCGCACGGCCTCGCTTCCCGCCGGCAGCTCCACGCACGGCGCAAGCTCCACGAGGAAGCTGCCGTACGCAGGCGCGAACAGGTCGTCGGCGGTCACACGGTCGGCCAGCTTCACGCCGATGCCGTTGCCCACGCACATCTTGAACAGGGCCTCGGCCGCAGCGCCGTAGCCCGGCGTGGACACGGCCAGTGCCGCACCGTCGCCGATGAGGCGCTCCACCAGCCCGAAAGCCTCCACCAGGCCGGCAGCATCGGGCGTCACGCCGTCGTACGACGCGGGCGCGACGCGCACCACGCGGCTGCCCGTCTGCTTGAACTCGGGCGACGTCGCGCGATCCACCGAGCCCACCGCGGTGGCGAACGACACCAGCGTCGGCGGCACGTCGAGCTGCTCGAAGCTGCCCGACATGGAGTCCTTGCCGCCGATGGAGCCGACGCCCAAATCCACCTGCGCCATCAGCGCGCCCAGCACGGCGGCCGTGGGCTTGCCCCAGCGCTCGGGCTCGTCGCGCAGCTTCTCGAAGTATTCCTGGAACGTGAGGTACATGTCCTCATGGAGGAAACCGGCGGCCACGAGGCGCGCCACGCTCTCCACCACGGCGATGTAGGAGCCCGTGAACTGGTTCGCCTCGGTGAGGTACGGGTTGAAACCCCAGGCCATGCCGCTCGTCGTGGTGGTCTCGCCGAACACGGGCAGCTTGGCCACCATGGCCATCGCCGGCGTCAGCTGACGCGACCCGCCGAACGGCATGAGCACCGTGCCCGCGCCGATGGTGGAGTCGAAGCGCTCGGACAGGCCCTTGTTCGAGCACACGTTGAGGTCGGTGACCAGCGAGGTCATGCGCTCGGCCAGCGTGTCGCCCGCCCAAGTGCGCTCGTAGTCGCCGCCGCGCACGATGCGCACGTCCTGGTGCTTCGCCGCGCCGTTGCTGTTGAGGAAGTCGCGGCTCACGTCCACGATGGTGGCGCCGTTCCACTCCATGCGCACGCGCGCCTCCTCCGTCACCGTGGCGATGGGGGTGGCTTCGAGGTTCTCCTCGTGCGCGTAGCCGATGAACGCGTCCACGTCACCGGGCGCCAAGGCCACGGCCATGCGCTCCTGGCTCTCGGAGATGGCCAGCTCGGTGCCGTCCAGGCCGTCGTACTTCTTGGGCACC
This sequence comes from Eggerthella timonensis, assembly GCF_900184265.1. Taxonomy (NCBI): domain Bacteria; kingdom Bacillati; phylum Actinomycetota; class Coriobacteriia; order Eggerthellales; family Eggerthellaceae; genus Eggerthella; species Eggerthella timonensis. The sequence goes on along the minus strand of NZ_FXXA01000002.1, from coordinate 925,422 downwards.
TTGTTGAGGTCGATGAGCAGGCCGTCGGCCAGCTCGCCGATGGCCACCGACACGCCGCCCGCGCCGAAGTCGTTGCAGCGCTTGATGAGCTGGCACGCGTCCTTGCGACGGAACAGGCGCTGGATCTTGCGCTCCACGGGCGCGTTGCCCTTCTGCACTTCGGCACCGCAGCTCTCGAGCGATTCCAGCTTGTGCGCTTTCGACGAGCCCGTCGCGCCGCCGATGCCGTCGCGGCCGGTACGGCCGCCCAGCAGCACCACCACGTCGCCCGGCGCAGGCGTCTCGCGACGCACGTGGTCGGCCGGCGTGGCGCCCACCACGGCGCCGATCTCCATGCGCTTCGCGGCATAGCCGGGATGGTACAGCTCGTTCACCTGGCCGGTTGCCAGGCCGATCTGGTTGCCGTACGAAGAGTAGCCGGCGGCCGCGGTGGTCACCAGCTTGCGCTGCGGCAGCTTGCCGGACAGCGTCTCGGATACGGGAACCAGCGGGTCGGCCGCACCCGTCACGCGCATGGCCTGGTACACGTAGCTGCGACCGCTCAAGGGGTCGCGGATGGCGCCGCCCACGCAGGTGGCCGCGCCGCCGAACGGCTCGATCTCGGTGGGATGGTTGTGCGTCTCGTTCTTGAACAGGTAGAGCCAGTCCTGCTCCTCCCCGTCCACGTCGACCTTCACCTTCACGGTGCAGGCGTTGATCTCCTCGGACTCGTCCAAACCGGTCAGCACCCCGCGCGCCTTCAGCCAGCGCGCGCCGATGGTGCCCATGTCCATGAGGCACATCGGCTTCTCGTCGCGACCCAGCTCGTGGCGCATCGCCAGGTACTGTTCGAACGCGGCGCGCACGGCCTCGTCGTCGATCTCGACGGTATCCAGCACGGTGCCGAACGTGGTGTGGCGGCAATGGTCGGACCAGTACGTATCGATCATCTTGATCTCGGTGATGGTGGGGTTGCGCCCCTCCTCGGCGAAATACTGCTGGCAGAACACGATATCGGCCACGTCCATGGCCAGGCCGCGATCGGCGATGAAGGCCGCCAAGCCAGCCTCGTCGAGCTCCAGGAACCCGTCGACCGTCTCCACCATGCCGGGGACGGGCTGCTCCATGTGCAGCGTGTCGCGCACGTCGAGCGAAGCCTCACGCGCCTCGATGGGGTTGATCACGTAGTGCTTGATGGCGGCGATATCCTCGTCGGACAGCGCGCCCTCGAGCATATACACCTTCGCGCTGCGCACCTCGGGGCGCTCGCCCTGGCTGATCAGCTGGATGCACTCGCTTGCCGAGTCGGCGCGCTGGTCGAACTGGCCGGGAAGGTACTCCACGGCGAACACGGCCGCACCGTCGGCCGCCGGCATGTCGAGCGTGGCGATGTCGGACTGCGGCTCGCTGAACACGGTGGGCACGCACTGCTCGAACAGCTCGCTCGAGATGCCTTCCACGTCGTAGCGATTCACCAGGCGCAGGTTCTCAAGCGCCTCGATGCCCAACAGGCTGCGCAGCTCCTCTTTGAGCTGCTGGGCCTCGCCGTCAAAACCGGGCTTCTTCTCCACGTAGACACGAGAAACCATGGTCCCCACCTTACTTCGTCGAATCCTTCTCGGCCTGCTTCGCTTCCTGCTTCTCGGCCTTGGCTTCCTGGGCCTTGTTCAGGCGGAAACCGCTGCCGAACAGACCGCGCTTCTTCGGCTGCTCCTCGATGGCCGGCTTCTCGGCCTCCTGCTGCTTCGCGGCGCGCTGCGCAGCCTTCTGCTGCTTCTCGGCGGCGCGCATCTCCTTGGACTTCTTGGCCATCATCTCTTCCTGATACGCGCGACGCACCTTTCGGATCTTCGAGAAGTCCACGTACAGGGCGCCGATGATGCACACGTACGCCAGGCCGAGCACCACGTACGTGGCCGCCTCGGGCAGGAAGGAGCGGCCGACCCACGACAGCGCCGTCATCACGATGGCGCCGATCAGCAGGCCCCACCATATCTTGCGGAGGCGCTTGTACTCAGGAGTCGGCGGGTTGTAGTACTGCCGATCGATCTCGGTCTGCTTCGCGCGGGCGGCCTTCTTGTCGGCCTTCTTCTGCTGCTTCGTCTTCGTCGCAGGCTGCATGCGCACCGACGAAGCCGCCTTCGTCTTCGGCTTCATGGTGGCCGCGCTCTTGCGCGTCTGGCCGCGATGCTCGTCGGTCTGGTACCGGTCGTTCATGGGGTTGCGCTGGGACATAGGTTATTGCTCCTTCAACGACGGAATGCGCGCAGCCCCCTTGGCCGCACGCATTCCGCTCGACTAACGCATTCTTAGTAGACGAACTTACGACCCGTTATACGCTCGTAGGCCTGGATGTACTTCTCGCTCGTGCGATCGATGATGTCCTGGGGCAGGCGGGGCGGGTTGCCCTGGCGATCCCAGTTGGCGTTCAGCCAGTCGCGCACGAACTGCTTGTCGAAGCTGGGCTGATCCTTGCCCTCGGCGTACTCGTCGCCCGGCCAGAAGCGGGACGAGTCGGGGGTCAGCACCTCGTCGGCAAGGATGATCTGGCCGTTCAGCCGTCCGAACTCGAACTTCGTGTCGGCGATGATCACGCCGCGCTCGGCCGCATGGTCGCGCGCCGTGGTATACACCTTCAGCGCAAGGTCGCGCAGCTGGGAGGCGTCGTCCTCGCCGATGATCTCCACGAGACGCTCGAAGCTGATGTTCTCGTCATGGTCGCCGATCTCGGCCTTCGTCGACGGCGTGAAGATGGGCTCGGGCAGCTTCGACGAGTTCACGAGGCCCTCGGGCAGCTCGATGCCGCACACGGTGCCCTGCTTCTGATACTCTTTGAGGCCGCTGCCGGCCAGGTAACCGCGCACGATGCACTCGGCGGGGAACATGTCGGCCTTCTTCACCAGCATGAAACGTCCACGCAGGTAGTCGGCATAGGGCTTGAACTGCTCGGGCAGGTCGGCCACGTCGGAGGAGATGAGGTGGTTCTCCACCACGCCGTCCAGGAGCTCGAACCAGAAGCACGACAGCTGCGTGAGCACCGCGCCCTTGTGGGGGATCTCGTCTTCCAGGATGTAATCGAACGCCGAGATGCGGTCCGTCGCCACAAGCAGCAGCTTGTCGCCCAGGTCGTACAGGTCGCGGACTTTGCCCTGCGCATCGGGCTTGATGTCGATTCCGGTCATGCTGGTCCTTTCGTTGCTCTCTCGAAACGCCGCACGAGGTGCGGCGGTCGGCGCTCCCCTTCTCCGTCGGCACGCCCTATTATCGTCTATTTCTGATCTTTACGCGACTTCCCGCGCGATTTTTGCGATTTCTGCCCACGCTGCTGATCGTCGCCCTGGTACAGCGGGATGTGGATGGTGAAGCACGCGCCCTCTCCCTTGCGTCCTTCCACCTGCACCCACCCGTTGTGGCGCTCGACGATTTCCTTCACCACGGACAGGCCGATGCCGAGTCCGCCGCTCTCGCGGGTGCGGCCCGCGTCGGCGCGCCAGAAACGCGAGAACACCATCTTCGCCTCGTCGGGCGACAGGCCGATGCCCGTATCCTGCACGCTGATGGACGCCATGATGTCGCCGCGCTTCACGCGCACGGTGATCAAGCCGCCCTCGGGCGTGTAGCGCACGGCGTTCGAGATGAGGTTGGCGGTGGCCTGGCGAATCATGTCCGCATCGCCCAGAACGCGCACGCCCTGCTCCATCTCGTACTTCAACGTGAGGCCCGAATCGGCCACGAACGCCTCGTGCGTGGCCACGATGCCGGCGATCAGCTCGCCCACGTTGACCACTTCCTTCTTCATGGGCGTGGAGCGGCTTTCCAGACGCGACAGCTTCAAGATGGCGTCGACGAGGCGGCTCAGGCGCTGGACCTCGGAATTCACCGTTTCCAAGCGCTCTTCGTCGGCTTCGAACACGCCGTCCACCATCGCTTCCACGGTGGACTGGATGGCCATGAGCGGCGTGCGCAGCTCGTGCGCCACGTCGGTGGTCAAGCGGCGTTCGAGCTCGCGGTCGCGCTCGATGGAGTCGGCCATCGCGTCGAACGTCTCGCCCAGGTGGGCGATCTCGTCCTCGCCGTGCAGCTCGGTACGGGCCGACAGGTCGCCTTCCTTGATGGCCTTCGCGGTGGTAGTCATGCGGTTTATGGGGCTGACCAGGGTGCGTGCGAACAAAAAGCCGATGCACGAGGCCAGCACGATGGCGAGCGCCGTCGCAAAGATCATGGCCTGGTACGAGTTGTCGCGGAACTCCTCGTCGGTCTGGCTCAGAAGCGCTTCGGAACCGTAGACCCACATGTGAACGGATCCGATGGCGGCGTTGTCGACGACGATGGGCGCCATGGCAATCTGGTCGCTGTCGCCTGGCGGCGGAGCCAGCGACCCGCGACTGTAATCCCTGTTCGGCATGCCGCCGGTATCTTCGCTGGACGCCGTCGTGGAATCATACACGACGCTCCCCGTTTGGTTGTCGAAGATCTTGACGCCCACGCCGTTCAGCTTCGCAGCGTATCCCGCCACGGTTCCGACGCCGGCGTTGTCGAACGATCCCGTGTCCGCGTAGATCTCGGCGATCTGCTCGGCCGTGGATTCGGCGAGCTTCTTGATGTTGGCCTGCGTGTACGTTTGGAAGTGCTGCTCCCACACGAACGACAGCACGCCGATGGCCACGAGCGCGGTCATGGCTGCGATGAAAGCGAACGCCGCCGTGACGCGCGTCGTGTACGTCAGATTGTCCCAGCCGAAGCGGATGCTGCGGCGTTTCTTGCCGGTGCCCTCGTGCGGCACCACGATGGGTCCGGTGGCCCCGGCGCTCGCGTCCGCGTCGACCGTCAAGCGCTCGACCGCGGGCTGCGATGCTTCAGGTGCATCTACGGTAGATGAAGGAGCCTGTTCGTTGGTTTCTCGCACGTTGGTTTACTGCGCAACCTTCGTGGGATCCTCGAAGCGATAACCCACACCGTGCACGGTGTGCAGCCACTTCGGGCTCCGCGGGTTGTCGCCGATCTTCGCGCGCAGGTTCTTCACGTGCGAGTCGATGGTGCGCTCGTAGCCCTCGAAGTCGTAGCCGAGCACCTTCTCCACCAGCTCCATGCGCGAGTACACGCGGCCCGGGTAGCGGGACAGCGTGGTGAGCAGCTTGAACTCGCTGGCGGTGAGGTCGATCTCCTCGTTGTTGACCAGCACTTTATGGCCCGACACGTCGATGGTGAGCTCGCCGAACTCCAGTACTTCGCGCTGCGGCTCGGAATCGGCGTGCACGCGGCGCAGAAGCGCGCGGGCGCGAGCAACCAGCTCGCGGGGGCTGAACGGCTTCACCAGGTAGTCATCGGCGCCCAGCTCCAGACCGATGATGCGGTCTTCCACCTCGCCCTTAGCGGTGAGCATGATAATGGGCACGTCGGAGTTGTCGCGGATGGCGCGGCAGACGCGCTCGCCCGGCACGCGGGGCAGCATGAGGTCGAGGATGACCAGGTCGAAATGGTGCTTCGAGAACTCCTCGAGCGCCTCCTGACCGTCGCCGACCGCCGTCACCCAGTAATTCTCTCGTTCGAGGTAGGCCGTCACGGCGTCGCGGATGGCCTTTTCGTCTTCAACCAAAAGGATGCGTCGTGTTTCGTTGCTCATGGATCACTCCTCAAGCTCGCTGTCATCTCGGATAATACGCGTCTGCGTTCCCTACGTAGACCAGTTCCCGAGCGTAGTGGTCGTGTTTGCGTTTATTGTAGCAATTAGACCAGAGGCCGCTTTAACCTGTGCGTGAAATGACACAATAAACACCATGGTAACCCGCAGATCAACACACGCTAACCACGCGAAGCCGACCGTTGCAAAGAAACGCCTTGCGAACAGGCGCACCACCTCCGATGGAGGCGCGCTGTACGCCGGCGGCAAAGCCAACTCGCGCGGCGGCCACGTCGGCAACGTGGCCGGATACGGCAGCGGCAACGGAAGCGGCGGCCGTCGCGGCGGCACCGCAGACGTCGGCAACGTGGCCGGGTACGGCAGCGGCAGCTCCATCGGCTCGGCCGGCTCGCATCGGCGCTCGTCCGCCGCATCGTCCTCCTCTCCGCGCAGCTCCTCGAACGGCGGCGCCAACGGAAGCGGCGTGCGCGTCCCTACGCCCAACGGTGGGGAGATTCTGCTCACCCGCCGACACTTCCTGTACGGCGCGCTGGGCGCGGGCGCGCTCGCGGCGGTCGGCGGCGGCGCGTCCGTCATCATCGAGCAGACGAAGAGCGACCCCGACGACGACCTCGTGGTGCTCGAAGTGCCCGAGAGCGCGGTTCTGTCGTCAACCTCCGACGAGTTCGCCAACACGTTCTCCCAGGTCGAAGACCCTGCTACGCTCATGAACCTCGTGGGCAGCTTCGAGCTGCCCTATGGCACGCTCGTTTGGGCGAGCGACGACGACCTGGCCGCGTGCCTGCTGCCCACCGACACCGGCAAGCCCCTAACGCAGGTTGCCCTGCTCTCGCTGGACTCGGGGGCCTACCCCATCGTGCTGGAACAGGCCGTCGGCGTCGACGAGGGCTTCGAGATCTACGACGTGCGCGCCACGTCCTCGGGCCTCATCTGGGCCGAGGCCGACATCCTCGACGGCGTCTGGCGCGTGTACACCGCACGCAGCGACGGCGCTTCCCTGGGCAATCCCGCGCTCGTGGAAGAAGGCGGCAGCGAGTGGGAGATGCCCACCATCGCCGCTGTCGGCAATCGCGCGTTCTGGCAGGTGCTGCCGAAGGCGAGCGGCCCGAAGAAAGCCGAACCTTCGCTGTTCAAGCGCGCAACGATGGGCGCCACCGACACCGAAACGCTGTGGACCTCGATCGGCCGCATGGCGACGGCCCCCTACGCTGCCGGCGATTCCGTGGTAATCACGCCGCGCACCGACACGTCGTCCATCCATTACCAGCTCGTGCGTCTGGATGCGAGCACCGGCGAGGCGCGGGACGCCATGGCTCTGCCCACGTCCATGAAGCCCCTCGAGGCCGGCTACGGCAACACCGGGTTCATGTTCTCGTTCGATGCCGGCTACCAGCACGGCGACGGCATCGCCAACCTGGGCACCTACGTCCCGGCCGGCGCCGTGACGAACGGCGACTACAGCGCGGCCCCGTGGTTCCGCTTCGGCCGCAACCCCACCGCGCCCCCCGCCTGGTGCGGATCGTACCTCATGGTGAAGTCGCTCACGCAGGTCGTGGGCATCAATTTCGACACGAGCGAATGGTTCGCGTTCGACGTGAAAAGCGGCGCCGACAATTACGGCGAGTACCTGGCGTCCACCGGGTCGCGCGACCGCGCGGTCACGTTCACGAACGTCGACGACAAACCCCTCGACGGCGAGGCGAAGAAGTACTGCCTCGTCCGCGTGTGGATGCCGGCCTCCTAGCGCAAAAAGCGCTGCTCGAAGTCTTCCAGGGGGATGGGGCGACTGTACAGGTAGCCCTGCCCCTTGCGGCAACCCAGCCCGCGCAGCACGCGCTCCTGATCGGTCGACTCCACCCCTTCGGCGATCACGTCCACCCGAAGCTCGTCGCACATCCCGATGATGTGCTTGAGCACCGTCTGCTTCGTCGCGTCGTCCACGACGGACTCGATGAGGCTCTTGTCCAGCTTGATCATGGAGAAATCGATGCTCGACAGGATGGACAGGTCGGTGTACTTGGTGCCGAAGTCGTCGAGCGACAGCGTGAACCCGGCACTCAGAAGATCGTTCGCGGCGCGGAACAGCACGCTCTTGCCGATGGCCGCGAAGCTCTCGGTGATCTCGATCTCGAGGTTGCTCCTGCTGAGGTCGTGCCGCGACACGATGCTTTCCATGCTGGTCACCAGGTCGTTCTCCAGCAAGGTGCGCCGTGAGAAGTTGAACGATACGGGAACCGCATGGCCCTCGCCCTCCCAGCGCTCCACCACCTGGCACACCCATTCGAACACGAACAAATCCACATGGCGGATGAGGCCGCTGTCCTCGAACCCCTGGATGAACCGCGCGGGCGAGATGATGCCCAGCTCGTCGTCGCGATAGCGCACGAGCGCTTCGGCGCCCACCAGCCGCCCATCCGTCATGCTCACCTTCGGCTGCAGGTACACTACGAACTTGCCGTCGCCCAGCGAGGCCACGAGGTTGCGCAGCGCCGTGCGCCGATCGTCGTCGTCCTTGTCTTGCTTCACGTCGTGATGGCGCTTCTTGTCGGCCTCCATCGCCTCCGAGGCCTGGTTCGTCAGCACGTCGAGGTCCTTCTCCACCTCGTCCCACGAAGACCCCAGGGCAACGGTGAACAGCCCGTTCGACTTCACCATGGCGCGCAGGTCGCGCATACGGTTCTCGAGGCCCTCGCGATCGAGGCCGGGCACGACCGCCGCGAACTCGTCGCCGTTGAGCCGATAGACGCACTCGGACGGGAACACGTCGAGCAGCATGGCGGCGAACTGCTGCAGGTAGTAGTTGCCGGCCGCGAAGCCCTTCGAGCCGTTGATGGCGCGCATGTTGTTCACATTCGCGGACACCACGCCGACGCAGCACGCGCCGTCGGCGTCGAACTCGGCCAGCATGCGCTCGTAGCTCTCGCGATTCAAAAGCCCGGTCAGGTCGTCATGGCTGCTGGCGTGCAGCAGGTCCTCCATCATGCGTCGCTTGTCCAGCTCGCTGGCGACGAACACGGAGAACGATTCGAGGAAGGCCACGTTCTGCAAGTTCGCACCGAGATTCTCCACCGAAAGGTAGCAGACGGCCGCCGCGTCCTCCCGGTCGCTTCGCAGCCTTATCCAGCGCTCGTTCGCCACGCCGTTGTCCTTCATGGAACGATACCGCGGATACGACGAGCGCAGCACCGCCTCCGGGCTCTCCACCATGACCGGCTCGTCCCAGCGCTGCGCCGCAAGCCAGAGGTCGAGCGAACCGTCGTCGGGCGCGGGCAACGTGCGGGCGCCCGGCGTGCGCGACCAGCAGGCCAGGCACGTGAGCGGCTCGTCGGCACGGGCACGGGCCCAGAAAAGCGCGCTTTCTGCGCGGAAGAAATCGCCCACCGTCTCGAGAGCGCGGCTCATCACCTCGTCGGAGTCGCGCGCCGCGTTCATCTGCTGGATGCCTCCCAGCAGGCAATGGGTTTCCGAAATGCCACTGTCGAGCGAGTCGACGATGCTCTTGTTGTTGGACACGTCCACGGCGATGGCCAGCAGCACTTCGCGCCCCGCCCACGACACCAGCTTGTTCTTGATGAGGAACTCCTGGTCGAGCGCCTTGTTGTCGTTGCGCCACATGAAGAACTTGTCGGTGGACCAGTTCGCCTTGCTGCAGAACGGACAGGGCGTGGCACGCCCCTGCATGGCCTCGTAGCACTTCTTGCCCATGCAGCTGATCGGCGATTCGCCGATACGCGCGTAGAACGCCTGGTTTCCGCAGATGAGCGTGAACGTGTCGGGGTCTACGAGGTACGCGATCTCGCCGTATGTCGAAAGGAACTCCGCGAACGAGGATTCGTCGGGATGCCGCACGGCATCCTGGACGCCTTCCCACTTCGGCGCATCCGCATGCGGGAAGCTTTCACGTTCAGCCTGCGCGCCCCGATCCCGCTCCTCGAGGGAGTCGACGACAAGAGACGCCGCGTCGGCCTCGGCGCGATAGAAGCGAAACGTCGCTTTCCCGGCGGCTTTCGCTTCGTACAGCGCCGCGTCGGCGCGGCGAAACCCCTCGTCGTACGTCATGCCGTCGGGCATGAGCGCCGCGCCCGCGCTGCACGAGAGCGCCGGGTCGGCCTCGCGGGCAACCCGCTCGAAGATGTCGCTCAAGAGGCTCGCCACATGCTCTTCGTCGAACGCGCTCGCGATGAACAGCACGAATTCATCGCCGCCGAAACGGCCGAGCACGTCGTCTTTTCCGGCCGAGCAGCGCACGTCGTGCACAAAGCGCACGAGCGCCTGGTCGCCCACCTTGTGGCCCCAACGATCGTTGATGGCCTTGAAGTCGTCGATGTCGAGGACGACCAGCGCGCTCACGTCGTGCGGAGCCGTGCTGCGCAGGCGGCTGCGGACGGCTGTTTCGGCCGCTTTCTTGTGAAGCACCTCCGTCAGCGAATCGCGCTCCGACGCGCTTTGCATCTGGAGTTCCTGGCGCTTCTTCTTGTCGATGTTCTTGATGCTGAGCAGCGCCAGCACGTGATGCGTCGTCGGATCCCTCAGGAGATGGACGCTCAGCTCCATCCACGCCATCTGGTTCTGCTCCACGATGCGGCGAAATTCGCAACCGAGGTGGTCGATGCCGCTCTCGAGGGAGCTGATGAAATTCTCCCTGCGCATGATGTCGATGTAATGGGCGCGGTCGTCTGGATGGACCACGCGGTTGATGAACGTCTGCACGATCTCGGTATACGACACCTTGTCGATGACCTCGTTGTACAGGTTCCACATGCCGCCGATTTTCAGGATGACGTCGTCGGTGGCGTCGGCGTGCGCATACGCGTCCTTCTCCGAAAGCAGCGCATAGTAGAACTGCGTTTCGTTCAGGTACGACATGGCCAGCTCTTTGTGCTCGGTGATGTCCGCGAGGACGCCGCCGATCATCCCGCTCGCCGCAGCGTCGGGCGCATCGGGCGCGAGCGTCAGGCGGTACCAGCGCCAGCGGCCGGTCTCGGGGTCGGGACCGCCCAACCTCAGATCGGCCGAAGATCGAGCGCCCTGCACGACCGCATGGTCGAACGCCTGGAGCAGGTTGCCCTGATCTTGAGGATGCACGAGACCCTCATCGACGAGCACTTGGGGGAAGCGCTCGCACACCCCGTTCGCGCAAGGGAGTCCGCCGAACAGGGCCGCCTCGAGCAGCACGCGCGCGGAACGATGCGCAGCGTCGTACGAGAACACTTCGATGCCCGCAACGCCCGCAACGGACGTCCCTTGTTCGCGGAACTGCTCGATGGAGGCTTCGTCGATCGCCTCGCGGCTGCAATCGCGCACCTTGCAGCACAGCAGCGATTCATCGGGGAGCGAAACGGCCTCCGTCTCGAACACGCGCGCGTCCCGCGACGAAGCGAGGCGATGGCGGAAGCGATCCTTGCCCGAAGCATGCGCCTCGCGCACCAAGCGAGCGAGGTGCTCGACCCCGTCGGTGTCCCACAGCGCGCTGATGCGGTGCGCGTAGCGGTACCCGACCTCGTCTTCGGAGCACTCCATCAGTTCGTAGAACTCGTCGTTCGCCCACACCAGCGTGAGATAGCGATCCTGCTTGATGAGGCACCACGCCCCAGGCAGATGCGCGAAAAACGGCGCCGCCTCCGCGACAAAGCGCTGCGCCCGCACGTCTTCGCCCATCGCCTCGGCACCCCCTTCGACTTCCTACCAAATAGATAGAGTATATTCTTACCCCTCAGACTTTCAAGACGGGGTGTTGAATAAGCCACGTTGAGCGGGTTTTACCCTTATGCCTTTCACCAGGCGATATGACTCAATTGAAAAGACCTCCCCCGAAGGGAAGGTCTTTGAGAACCGTCGCGCCGCATCGAGCTATGCTTAGAACTCCAACTCCTTGAGGCGGTCGAACACCACGTCTTTGCGGGTGAGGAAGTCCCAGGGGTCGAATATCTCGTCGAGAACCTCGGCCGAGAGGTTCGCCTCGGGGTCGGCCTCGAGGTTCTCGCGGTAGGTGGGGCCGTCCACGGCGTTCTGGATATCCTCCCACACCTTCATGGCGTTGCGCTGCACGATGACGTAGGCGTCTTCGCGGCTGATGCCCGTGTCCACAAGCGCCAGCAGCACCTTCGAGCTGAAGATGAGGCCTTTCGTGCGCCACAGGTTGTGCTCCATCTTGGCGGGATAGGTCTGCAGGCCGTCGAGCATCCACTGCATCTTGCCGAACATGTAGTCGAGCGCGATGAAGCTGTCGGCCAGCGCGACGCGCTCGGCGCCGGAGTGGCTGATGTCGCGCTCGTACCACAGCGCCACGTTGTCGAAGGCCACCTGCGCGTTGGACTTCACGGTGCGGGCCAGGCCGCAGACGCGCTCGGCCGTGATGGGGTTGCGCTTGTGCGGCATGGCACTGCTCCCCTTCTGGCCCTTCGCGAACGGCTCCTCGGCCTCGATGACGTCGGACTGCTGCAGCAGGCGCACCTGCATAGCGATGGACTCCAGCGTGGACGCCGTCACCGCGAGGCCGGCCATGACCTGGGCGTGACGGTCGCGCGCCAGCACCTGGGTGGACAGCGGGTCGGCCTCAAGCCCCAGGCGCTCGCACACGAACTGCTCGACGAACGGGTCGATGCTCGAGTACGTGCCCACGGCGCCGCTGATGGCTCCCGTGGCGGCCACCTTGCGAGCCTCCTCCATGCGCGTCTGGGCGCGCTTGAGGGCCCAGGCCCAGCTGCCGAACTTCATGCCGAACGTCATGGGCTCGGCATGGATGCCGTGCGTGCGGCCCACGCACAGCGTCTCCTGGAACTCGAACGCGCGGCGTTTGCACGTCTCGCCCAGCTGCTTGATGTCTTCGAGGATGATGTCGATCGCCTGCGTGATCTGGTAGGACAGCGCCGTGTCGCCCAGGTCGGACGAGGTCATGCCGTAGTGCACCCAACGGCTGGGCGGCTCTTGGCCCTCCGGCACGTCGGCGTCGATGTACTCGGCCATGTTCGTGGTGAACGCGATGACGTCGTGGTTCGTCACCTTCTCGATCTCGTCGATGCGCTCAACGGTGAAGTCGGCATGCGCGCGGATCCACGCGGCCTCCTCCTTCGTGATGCCGGACTTCCCCAGCTCGGCCTGCGCCTCGCACGCCAGCACTTCGATTTCCTTCCAGATGGAGAACTTGTTCTCAAGCTCCCAGATGGCGCCCATTGCCGGGCGCGTGTAACGGTTGATCACGCCGGTCCCTTTCCCACGTCGTACCTGATGGCAACCAGCATACCGCAAACAAGCTCCCGAGAGGCACATTTCACGGAAAGCGCCGAGGAACGACGTAGCTTCGGCGCTACTCCCCCGCGCCCTCGAAGTCGAAAAAGCTGCCGACGCTCACCTCGTACGCTTGCGCCAGCGCATACAGCGTGCTCAGCTTGGGAGCGCGCTTGCCCTGCTCAATGTAGCCGATAGAAACGCGATCCATGCCCACCATGGTGCCCGCAGCCTCCTGCGACAGGCCGCGCGACTTCCTGACCCTCTGCAATCGAGCGCCTAGTTGCTTCTGGAAGGTTTGAAAACTTTGCGTTTGCATACTAAGAACCTTATAGGGTTCGTGACAGGGACACCACAAACAGCAAGTTTGCAGTTTTATGCCGAGACGATCTATAATGCAAACTATCTGTTTGCATTTCATGAGCTATGGGTGACGGGAGGAGATCGGCTATGAGCAGCTTGTGCGTCCTCGCTGTTCCCCGAAAACGCGAGCAATCGTTCTCGCTGCACGCGCAGCGACTGCTGCCGAGTCTGATATCCCGCTGTGTTTTTCCGCGTGCCGAGCGCTTGCGCAAACGCCAGGGAGTCTGGGTGATTGTAGAATCGCCCCTATTTCCCGGGTACGTTCTTGCCGAGGCGTTCGATCCCGACGCTCTCGCGGCAGCCTTGAAGGTCGATGGCGGCCGTCGCGCACGCTTCGCGGGCACGCTTTCGCCAGAGGAGCGTGCCCTTCTCGAATCGATCATGGAGCCGAACGGGCTCGTGCGTCTCTCGCGCGGGCGGATCGAGAACGAACGGCTGCTCGTGCACGTCGGCCCGCTATCGGGCCTTGAGAGCAGCGTGATCCGCGTCGACCGACACAGGCGAACGGCCCTCGTCGCACCTCAGGGCGCACGCGAGGATTCGAAGAGCGTCCTCGTCGGGCTCGAAGTCGCGTCGAAAACGTAGGGTGCATCGGCGCCGCAAGAGACCCGGCGCGTAATCGTTCGCGAAAGCACCCTTCCATCGCTTGGCACAAAATGAACGTTATGAACGATTCGAAGCCGTTATAGAAATTCACGACCTGGTATTTCTCTGAAACGCATCGGGAATATCCGCTCAGAATCGTTCATAACGTGAAATCTCTGCCAAGGCTTGCCGCGGGGGGCAGACTGGGCGGGCGGACGCAAGGGGTGGGCGGACGGATGCGAGGGACGGTCGGACGGACGCGCAGGGAGGCGGGACGGCCGCAAATGGGCGGCTATCCTTGACTTCACTATCCTTGATCGAGTAGTATATTTCCCATTACTTCACTAGGTTTTCGAGAGGACTGGGCTATGGAGCAAGCACGGAACCGCAAGGCCGTCGCGCAGGGACGCGTCCGTTCCATCAACGTGTCGAAGCGCAAGGGGACGCGCAAAACGCCGTGCGAAGCGGCGGTGACGGTAATCGCGCATCAGGGCGTTGCCGACGACGCGCATGCCGGCGACTGGCATCGCCAGGTGTCGCTGCTCGCCTGGGAATCTATCGAGAAAGCACGTGCGACCGGCCTGGACGTGGTAGAGGGCGACTTCGCCGAGAACGTCACCACCGAGGGCATCGACCTGCTGGCGCTGCCCTTGGGCACGCGCGTGCGCATCGGCGACGACGTGCTGCTGGAGCTGTCGCAGATCGGCAAGGTGTGCCATACGAAGTGCGCCATCTACCACCTGGCCGGCGACTGCATCTTCCCGCGCGAGGGCATCTTCTTCGTCGCGCTCGAGGGCGGCGCCATCAGCGTAGGCGATCCGGTGGAAGTCGTGGCGCTCGGCGACGGCACCTGCGCCTACACCCCGCCCGAGGCCCTCGCCGAGCTGGCCGCCGCGCAGGAGTAGCGCCGGGCGCCCTCACGGCGGTGAGACAAAGGGACGGGGTTATTGTCTCATTGCGCGCAATGAGACAATAACCCCGTCCCTTTGTCTCACCGGAGCAGTACCGTTAGAGTCCCTTGAACAGCGCCCTCACGTCATCGAGCACCTCGTTGTCGACGACGACGATGGCCTTGTCGCCGGGATAGAGCACGGTTTCCTCGCTGGCCACTTCCACGTTGTCGTCGTCCTTCGGCGACACGGCCGCGATCAGGCTGTTCTCCGGCATGGGCAGCGACGACACGAGGATGCCGGCCTCGTTGGAATGATGGCGCATGCGCGGAACCACGATCTCGGTGAGCATGACGTTGCCGTGCGTCAGCGACGACGCGACGCTCACGCTGCCCAGCAGCGTCTCCTCCTCGATGAGGTTCGCGATGAGCGTGGTCGACGACACGCACTCGATGCCCACCTCCTTGAAGATGCGGAGGTTCTTCGGACTGTTCACGCGCGCGATACAGCGCGGCACGTTGAACACACGCTGCGCGATCTCGCACGATACGAGGTTGTCGTCGTCTTGGCCGGTGGTGGCCACGAACACGTCGGCGCGGCGGATGCCGGCGTCTTCCTGGTACTTCGAGTCGCATCCGTCGCCGTGGATAACGAGGTAGCGCCCCTGGAGCGCCACCGACAGGCGGTCGGCCGTCTCGAGGTTCTCCTCGATGACCGCCACGTCGTTGCCGCTTGACAGCAACACCCCGGCCAGATATTCGCCAACCTTGCCGCCACCTGCGATAACGATGTACATGCAGTCTCTCCCTTAGTCCTGGATATAGCGGGCGAACGATTCGATAAGCTCATGACGCACGCAGGCAAGCACCGAGTCCCCGTTGTAGAGGATGGAATCGCGCGTGGGAATGGAGCTGGCGGAGCCGTCGCTGCGCTCGAATGCGATGATGCGGATATCGTGGTCGCGCTCGAGCTCGCCCACGCGGATGGTGCGCTTGTCCGTGGAGCTGAGGTCGAGCGAGAAACGCAGCACCTCGAACTCGCCGAACGTGTCGAGGTGGGCGCCGTGGCCCGACACGACCTTGCTGAACACGTCCTCGGCCACGAGCGAGGTGCCGCACACGTAGTCGATGCCCAGCTGCATGTAGGCGCGTTCGTGATCGGGGTTGTACAGGCGCGCGATGACGTGCGGCACGCCGAACAGGCGGCTGCCCACCTCGGCGCACATGAGGTTCGTGTTGTCGAACTGGGTGACGGCAGCCATGACGTCGCAGTCCTCGATGCCGGCCTTCACGAGCGTCTCCTCGTCGAAGCCCACGCCCTGCACCGTGGAGCCGTTGAAGTTGCGGCCCAGGTTGGCGAACGCGTTGGCGTTCTTGTCGATGACGCACACGTTGTTGCCGTTGTCCGACAGCATGTTCGCCAGCTGAGATCCGACGCGGCCGCAGCCGACGACGATCACGTTGCTCATACCGATCCTTTCACCAAGCGCCCGCGCGGCGCCGATTTTCTGCTGCGCCCTAGCATACTGCATGGACGCGAGCGCGGCCAGCCTCGCCATAGAACGGCGACAAAGGCGTAACGTGAAGCAATCAGGTACTTAGGAACGAATGTTTCACGTGAAACATTCGCGCGACAACGCACAATACGCGTCAAAAAAGAACCGCCGACTCACGGCCGGCGGAACGTTTAGATCTTCATCATTTCGGCGATGGTTTTATCGTACCAGTCCATGTACGTGGGCGGACAGTACTTCTGCGCCGCCGCTACAGTGATGGAGTAACCGTAGCCGGATGCCAAGCCCGCCACGTGGGCGTTGATGGCCTCTTCCCAGCTGTTCCACGTGGTGGAAGTCATCCAGCCCCACGCATTGAACTGTTTGAAGGGTTTCGCGCCCTTGGAGCTTTCGGTGTTGGAGATGGCGGGCGACCAGCGCGGGTCGACGCCGTTGTTCCAAGCGGCCTCGGCGAACGTGGCGCCCTGTCCCGCCAGCGGAGAGCCGGCAAGGTATGCGTCGATGCGGGCGGTCCACTCGGAAATGAAGGCGTCTTTGCCCACGGAGAAATCGACATCGGGGAGCGCGGCGGCTGCGGCGGACGCAGCTTCGCGCGCGGCGGCGGCTTCCTGCTCGGCCTTCGCCTGCTCGGCGGCCGCGATGCGGGCCTCCTCCTCGGCGCGAGCGGCCTCTTCGGCAGCGATGCGGGCGGCCTCTTCTTCGGCCTCGATAGCCTCGATGCCTTGCGAGATATCGCGCGACGCGGTGCTCGTGAGCACGGTGGTCTCGCGCGCGGAAGCGTCAGCGGTGTCGGAAGTTGCAACGGAGGATTGCGTCGCGGCGCTCGTGGTTGACGCATCGATGCCGAACGAGTCGATATCGTGCGCGGCGCCGCTTCCAGCAGAGGCGAACCCAAAGCCGATGCACCCGGTCAGCACGCAGGACGCGCAGCCAACCGCGAGAATCTTCGCAGCCAGGTTCGACTTCTTTTGTATGAAGCGCTTTTTAGCCAAAACGTCGGTTACCTTTCGTTGAACAGCGCACGACCTCGAGCCGCCGAAGCGGTTGACAGCGTAGTAAGTTGTGTGGGGGTTTGCTGCCGGAAGGCGATATGCTGTTGTGACAGGACGTATTCTAGCCGAGAAGGGGGGTCGAGGGCAAAGTTTTGTGGAGACGCCCTACATGATTTGTTCGCTTGACAAGAGGTGAAACCGCATTTCAGCAGGTGAATTGCCTTACTCTGCGGTGCACGAAAAAGCGAACGGAATGTGTTGCTTGAAACGCCGCGCTCGAACCTCAGTCGATGGTCAAGGTGATGACGGCCTCGCCGGCGCCGATCCCCTCCCACGGCTGCATGTCGAAGTGGTATTCGCGACCGTACGGAGCGGATATCACGAGCTCTTCGGTGGCGCCCGGAACCGAGTACCAGAGCATGCCCACGACGCAGAACGCCGCAAAGCACAGGCCCGCCAACAGCGTGAGCGTCGGCGACTTCAGCGCTCCGCCCAGCAGCAGCAATCCCACCACCATGAGCAGCAGCGGCCACAAGCCGACCAGCATCAGCTCGAGCGACTGCCAGCCTATCACGCCGAGGCTCATCAACACCAGCACCACGCCGGAGAAGAACGCGATGAGGCCGTCCACGAACTGGCGCATGCGATGGCCTTCTTCTCCGGGGATGACCATGCGCACGATGCCCAAGATGACGAAGATGAGCGGCCAGTACTGCCACCACACCACGCCCTCCATCATGCTGGCGACCATGGCTGACACGCCGAAGAACAGCAGGAACGACCCCGCCCACAAGGCGGCTTTCACGCTGGAGTTCGGCGTCGGCTTCGCCGGTTGCTGGGGCGGCGGCGCAACCGGCGCCCACCCTTCGTACGGAGGCGTCGGAGGCGGGGCGAACGAAGGCTGAGGCGCGCCTGCGACGTTGCCGGGACGCACGGGCGAGGACGCATGCGCGGCACCCGCGGGCGGCTCGGGGGGCACATGCGCAGAGGACGTGTAGGCAGGATGCGTGTAACGCCAGCTCGCCGCCTGCGCCGGGCTGGGAGCCCGCGGGGCTTTCGCCGCGCCCACTTCGTCTTTGCGAGATGCGTCGAAGTCGACCGTGCCGTACGTCTCGGAATGGACGGATTGGGGCTGCACGTCGAGCGGGGCCTCTTCCTTCGGCTCGAGCGGCAGCACGATCCACAGCACGATATAAGCAGCGCCCAACAGGCCCGCCGAGGCGAAGGTGAACACCACCATGATGATGCGAACGATGAGGGGGTCGACGTTGAAATAATCGGCCACGCCCGCGCACACGCCGCCTATGAGCGCCTTTCGCGAGCGGAGCAGCCGTTTTTCACTCGTCACGCTTCCTCCTGGTCGATCGCCTCAGCGGCATCCACGCGGGATGGGGAGGGATCGTCCAGTCGTTCCACGCGCACCGTCGATATGCGGCGGCGACGCATAGCCTGTATCTTGAAGCGGTATCCGTCGAACTCAAGCTCCTCGCCCACCTGGGGCACCGAGTCGAGCATGCTCATGAGCCAACCCGCGATGGTCTCGTAATCGGCCGAATCCTCCACCGGCCACCCGAGCTCCGCGGCGTCTTCGACGGGGAATCGCCCGTCAACCAGCCAGACGTTCTCGCTCTCCTGCTCGACGAACGGGTTCTCTCGATCCGTTTCGTCCACGATCTCGCCGACGACTTCCTCCACAATGTCCTCTACGGTAATTAAACCATCGGTACCACCGTACTCGTCAACGACGATGGCCATCTGTTGACGATTCGTTTGCATCTCGGCGAGCAGCGGGAAAAGGTCCTTCGTCTCGGGGACGAACATGGCCTCGTAGGCGTACTCGACCACGGGCTCGTGCTCTTTGCCGTCCATGAGCGGCCCCACGAGGTCCTTGAAGTGGACGATGCCCACGATACGGTCGATGTCCTCGTGGTACACCGGCAGGCGCGAGTAGCCCGTGCCGCGCATGCGCTCCACAGCCTGGCGCACCGTGTCGGTATCCTCCACGAACATCATGTCCACGCGCGGCGTCATGATCTCGTGCACCGTCATGTCGCCCAGGTCGAGGATGTCGTGGATCATGCGCTTCTCGTCGTCGAGCAGCTCGTCGTTGTCCGTGACCATGTACTTGATCTCTTCTTCGGAAACGTTCTGGCGCTCGTCGGCGTTCTTGATGCCGAACAGGCGCGACAGCCCGTTCGCCGAAGCCGAGGTCAGCGCGACGAGCGGCGAGGCGATTTTCTGGAACACCATGAGCGGGCCGGCCACCATCTTGCTGACGCGCTCGGCATCGGCCAGCGCGATGCGTTTCGGCACGAGCTCGCCCACCACGATGCTGAGGTACGACACGATGAGCGTGATCACCACGGGGGCCAAGCCGGGCGCGATGACCGCGAGCCATCCGATGTTGAAGCCGGACAGCCATTGCGCCAGCGGGTCGGACAGGTTCGTGGCCGCCGCTGCCGAGGCGAAGAACCCGACGAGCGTGATGGCCACCTGGATGGTGGCGAGGAACTGGCCCGAGTCGGCGGCCAGGCTCAGCGCACGCTCGGCGCCCTTGTCGCCTTCTTCTGCTTCGCGCTGCAACAGCACGTGGCGCGCGTTGACGAGCGCCATTTCCGACATCGAGAAGTATCCGTTCACCAACACGAGCACGAACGTGACGACGATGCTAATCCAAATATCCATGAATGCGATGCAACTCCTTTAGCAAGCGATCGATGCGCAGAACGTGCGCCTCGCGTTGCAAGCCCCCTGCTCGCAACGCCCGTGGGGCTGTCATGCCCGCGCGCTTACGCACGCCGCCGCTTACATAACGTACATAGAGATGGCCAGAAACTGCAGGATGCTTCCGGCGAGAACCCAAAGATGGAACAGGGAATGCATGTACGGCACCTTCTTCAACACGTAGAAGATGCACCCGATGGAGTAGCAGATGCCGCCGCCCACGAGCAGCCACAGGCCCGGACCCGGAATGGCCTCGACGAGCGCCGGGAGGAACCATACGACGCACCAACCCATGAGCAGGTACAGCACGGCGGACACCCAACGCGGACGGAACACCCAGAACGCTTCGCAGGCGACGCCGGCCAGCGCCACGAGCCATACGAACGCGCACAGCCACTGGCCGCCGGAATCGGCGAGCGAGATGAGGCAGAACGGCGTGTAGGAGCCGGCGATGAACAGGTAGATGCAGCTGTGGTCGAGCACTTTGAACACGCGCTTCGCCCGCTCGACCGTGATGGCATGGTACAGCGTGGACATCGTGTACTCGAGCAGCATGGTGAGCGTGTACACGAGCGCGGCGAACAGGTAGATGCCGCCTCCGTCCTCGAGCGCGCGCACGACGAGGATGGGGATGGCCGCGATGGCCAGCAGGATGCCGACGCCATGCGAGATCGAGTTCGCGATCTCCTCGCCCGTGGAGTACTCGCGGACGTTATGCTGTTTGCTGGTTGCTCCAGCCGACGCGCTGACGCTCATGCCGCCACGGGCTTTCGGCTTGAATTGGGACGGCGTCCAGCCGTGCACGAGCTGGGGCGCGTCGCTGCGAGGACGCGCGGACGCCTGAGCCTCTGCGTGGGAGGATCCGGCTCGTCGGGCGCTTGAAGCGCTTCGGATATGAGGTGTTGCGGTTGCATTCATGCTCCTACTGTATCACAGCGCCACGAGGCTCCATCCACGCCAACCAGGCGCGCGCATCGTCCTCTTTCGCATCGATGAGCCTGATGGTAGTGCCTCCGACACCCGCTGCAGTGCGTGCATTGATCGTAGCAGTGCCGGCATTGCGTTGAAAAGGATTCGTCTTCGTGTAACCGAACTGTATCTTTTTGCGCGGGAAGCTGATGGTCTCGCGCGCGAAACCGCCGTTGCTCACCTGCATGAAACGCTCGTTGTACGCGAAGCCCGAGCCGCGGAACCACAGCACGGCGCCCACCGCGTCGAGGATGAGCAGCACCACCGCCAGCGCATAGCCGAACAGCGCGCCGTTGTTGACGAAGAACAGCGCCATCGCCTCGTCGGGCACCGCAGGGTTCGCGAGCACGTTCACCGCGATCTGCCCCACCGCCACGAGAACGGCCAGCCAGAAGCCCGTGCCCTGGATAACGCAGCGACGGATGATGGCGCGGCGCAGCCCCACCGGCGCCACCGGAATGTTCTCGGTGGGAACGTCGGCGAACTCGGGGATGATGCCGGCGAGGATCTCGGGCACGCGGGTCATCTTCACGAAGGGATGGATGACGAGGCCCTGCTGGTTGAGGCCTTTCTGCTGGTCATCGGAGCTTTCCGCAGCGGCGTCGATCTTGCCGAGCGACAGCTCGCAGTAACCCAGGAGGCGGCGGATGAAGCTCTGCTTGACCACGACCGACTGTACGCGATCGACGTCGACGCCCTGGAAGCGATGCTGCAAGAGGCCGTGCTCCACCTCGATGCGGTTGTCGCGGCGGCAGGCGCGAAACCCGCCGTACGAGATGCAGGAGCCGATGGCGGACAGGACCCACAGCACCAGCGACGCGCCGAGGAAGGCGGCCACGCCCGCGGCAATGAGATTGCCGCCGAACAGCTGGATGCTCGCGCCCACGACGTTGCCCACGAGCGGCTCCATGGTGCCCGCGAGAATAGGCGCGAGCTCGCCCATGAACTGCGCGACCGCGCCGATGATGCCGACGACCACCACGAAGAACGCCGTGTTGTTCGACAGGCCGGTGAAGATGAGCTCCTTGTTGGACATGCCGTACTCGAAGGTCACGCGGCCCGTGTCCACCTCGGCGCCGCCGAACACGCCGCGCACGTCCTGCCAGATCTCGGCCGGCGCGTCCAAGACGTTAGCGCCCTCGTGGGCAGCCTGCGGAGCGACGCCCGCCGCAACTGCAACGGCTGCCGCAGCGGCCGCGGGAGCCGCGCCGCCCTGCACGGCGACGGCGTACTGCTTGCGCGCGAACAGCTCGCGTCGCAGCTCTTCGGCTTGCGTCTTCTGGACGTACGGCACCATGACGGCCTTGTTCGACGCACCGCCCGCCGTGTCGATGCTCACGCTGCACACGCCGAAAATGCGCTGGATGAGCGTCGCGCGCTGGTCAACGGACTGGATGCGCTGGTACGGCACGTGCACGCGCTTCTTGTTGAGGATGCCCGAGTACAGGTTGAACTCCTCGGGACCCAGCTCGTAGTAGAGGTGCTTGTACGAAACCACCTGGTAGACGGCGATGAGCGCTACGAGCACGACGATGCCGACGATCACGATGCCGATGATGATCATGATCACGGGAATGTCGCTGCGCGTGATAGACTCGCCGTCGGAAATGGCTCCGATGATGGCCGAGAACGAGGAGAACGCCACGATTGCCAGCAGCATGAACGCCGTGCGCAGGCTGCCGAGCCAGATGTAGCTGTGATGGACGTGGTGCTTTTGCAGCTCCACGGGCTGCGGCTGCGGCTGCGGTGCAGGTTGGGGCTGCGGGGCAGGCTGAGGCGCTTGCTGGAAGTCCGTCATCACACGTCCTCCTGGGCGAGACGCGCGAGCTCGGCGGCGCGATCGCGCAGCTGCTCGGCGACGTCGGCGCCGAGGCCGGGGATTTCATGCTCGCCGGCGGCCGTGGCCACCGTGACGCTGGACAGGCCGAACGCACGCAAAATGGGACCTTGGCGCGTATCGGTGTTCTGCACGCGAATGAACGGGATGACGAAGCGCTTGCGCCACACGATGCCGCGCGCGATGTCGAGATAGTCGTTGGACAGCTCGTAGCGCCAGCGCATGAAGCGGATGGGCGGCAGCACCACGAGCCAGATGACGAGGCAGACCGCGAACACCACGGCGAGGACGACGAGCACGATGAACATCCACGGCGCCGGATCCACCGCCGCAGCGATGGCGAACGGAACGAAGCAGCAGAGGAACACCACGGTGAGCCAGATCGCATCGTTGATGCGCCACACGGTTTTTACCTTCGGATCGAGCTGATGTGCCGGCAAGTCTTTCATACCTATCCTTCTCGTCAACGCCCTCACAATATGTTCCCTCATCATACCAGAGAGCGTGCGCATGCGTTGTGCGCAGGAGCAAGACCGGCTATGATGCTGCCAATCATGAAGGAGCATCCATGTCGCATCGCTCGTCCGCATACCGCACCGCCGGGTTCACCCTGGCCGAACTGCTCGTGGTGGTGGCCATCGTGGCCGTCCTCGTGGCCGTCGCCATCCCCGTGTTCACGGGCGCGCTGGGAAGCACCGAGGAAGCCACCTGCGACGCAAACCGCCGCTCGGTGAAGAGCATGTACACGACCGCCTGGCTGCTCGACCAGAACCGCGACTCCCAGCAAACGCTGTTCGACACGTGCGTCGCGCAGCTCAAGAAGCAAAACAACGACGTGCTGTGCCCGAGCGGAGGAAACTACACCGCCACGTTCACGTCGAACGGCGCCGCCATCGTCACGTGCAGCAAGCACGGGCTGGGGCTCGACGACGAGCTAGGAGGCTGGCTCGCAACGTACGACGGGCCGTACACCGGCGACGAGAGCGCCCGAAAAGCGTACGCCGCCGACAAGGGCCTCACGTCCTGGCCCCCCGTGAAGGGGCTCGATAAGGAGACGTACTATCTCCAGTTCAAAAGCTACAACAACAGCGCGGCGAACGCTTTTCTGTACGCCGGGCCAACGTCGACGATTGAAAACAGCAACTCATGGCGAGCAAAGTACCTATGCGACAACAACGGCCTCTACGGAACGCCTGGACAGTGGTACGAGCTCCCCAAGGTGGAAGGCATCTCCATGTACGGCAACGGAGCCGAGGAAAAGCTGATCAAGCTCCTTGAAACCGGCACGCCGGTCACGCTCGAAGGCGACAAGTTCGTCAAATCGGCCTAGGTTCCGAGTGTTTCACGTGAAACATTTGTTTGTGCAGTATACTCAGGCGGATTAAACCTGCGAGTGAAACGAGGTTTCCCATGCGCTACGACGAGCTGCAAGACGAAATCAAGAACGCGATGCGCGCGAAGGACAAGCCGAAGCTGTCCATCCTTCGCCAGGTACACGGCGAGATCAAGAACATCGAGGTCAACGAGCGCCGCGACATCACGGACTCCGACGTGGACGCCATGCTCAAGCGCCTGATCAAGCAGACGAGGGAGACGCTCGACGGCTCCATCAAGGCCGGCAACGACCAGGAGCGCACCGACACCCTCGCCGCCCAGGTGGCCATTCTGGAAAGCTACCTGCCCAAGCAGGTGTCCGGCGACGAGCTGATCGCCCTCATCGACGAGGTGCTGGCCGAGACGGGCGCCTCCACGAAGAAGGACATGGGCCGCGTCATGGGCGCGCTCACGCAAAAAACGGGCGGCAACTTCGATAAAGCTGCCGCCGCGAAAGAACTCGGTCAGAAGTTGTCGTAGGCTCTACAGCCCGAAGAGGTAGTCGAGCTCATCGGACCAGGAGTCTTGGTCCACCTGCCAGGAGTCGCCGGTTTTGACGAGGTCGAGACTCACGTAGTTCGTGGTCATGGCGGTGGTCTTGTCCATGGCGGCCTGGTAGAGCTCGCCGAGGAGGGCCTTCGCGCCGGCTTCGTCGAGAGTCTGCATCTCGCCGGCGTCGATGGCCGCCTGGGCATCATCCATGAACGTGGTAGCGAAGGCCATCGAGTCGCGCAGCGTCACGTCGGCATAGGCGATGCCCGTGCCGTCGCCGTTGTCGTACGCGCCGTCAAGCTGGTAATCGAAGTCGGTCAGCATCCATTCGACGAACGCTGCGGGATCGATGCCGAGATCGGTCAGACTGTAGCCCGTGGCGTCGGCCAGCTGCTCGTCGGCCTCGACGGCGATCTGCTGCATGGTAGCGGCGTCCTTGTTCTTCAGCAGGTCGAGCTTGTCGGTCATCGCGGCTTCCATTTGCTGGTCGCCCTCCGTGATGGCGGACAGGTCGGAGGTGGAAGAAGAATGGTATTCGACGTCGTCGTAGGCGGCCACGAACGCGAGCATGCCCAGGCCCAGCACCACGTACAGGAAAAACGCCAACACGGACAGCACGATGCCGACGATGCCGCACACCTTGCCGCCGGTCGCCTTGCCGTCCTTCCCCGCCGCTTTGACAGCCTGCACGGCAAGCACGATGGCGACGATGCCCAGCACGATGCCCAGCACGATCGTCGCCGAGAACAGGATGGCCAGGATGCCGCATACCAGCGCGCCGACGGCTTTGCCGTTGGATTGCGGCGCAGTGGGCTGATAGTATCCCGTAGGCTGGGCACTCGGCTGCTGACCGGGTTGCTGCGGCTGGCCGTAAGGCGCGGTTCCGGGAACGGGCGCGGTCGGCTGCGCGTAGGGGCTTGCCGGCTGGGTCGGCTGGGTCGGTGCCGGCGTCGGGGTCGCAGGCGGAACGGGCTGCTGGGGCGGCTGCGGCTGAGTCTGGTCGTCCATGGTTGATTCCCTCTCTTGTTTGTCGTTGCCGACAGTATAACGTAAGCGAAGCCCTCGGGTTTCCGAGGGCTTCGCGAAGATAGAGCTTTCGTTGAGGCGAGGCCGGCCTAGTAGTGCGCCAAATCCTCGTCCTTCACGCGACCGCGGAACGTGCGGTAGATGATGACGTGGTAGATCAGCACGAGCGGCAAACCGACGCACGTGATGATAGTCATCCACATAAGCGTCAGCTCGGACGACGAGGCGTTCATGGCCGTGATGACTCCCCCGACGCTATCGGATGCCGAGAACACGAAGTTCGGGAACATCGAAGCCGCCAGCAGCAACACGAGCAGCACGGCCGCGCCGGACTGGGCGATGAACGCGCCCAGGTCGCAGTCCTTCTTATTCGCGAAGAAGATCGACGCGCCGATGGCGACCACGAATAGGACGGCCAGCACCCAGCGCACCGCGCCGAGCATCGGGTCCATCGCCGGCTGGATGCCCGTGAGGGCGAACGCCGTCACCGCGACGAACAGCACGAGCGCGACGATCTGCAACGGGAAGCGCAGCTTCGCGGCGCGCGCCTGCAAATCGCTGGGCTTCGGCGCCTTGAGCGACAGCCAGGTTGCGCCCTGCGCCAGGAACATCGACAGGCCCAGCAGGCCGCACAGCAGCGTGAACGGCGTGATGAGGCCCAGCAGCGGGATGCCGGTGTAGTCGCCGTTGGCGCTCATGGGAATGCCCGCGTAAATGTTGCCCACGGCAACGCCCAGCAGCAGAGCCGGCAGCAGCGAGCCGATGAAGAAGCAGATGTCCCACACCTTCGCCCACTTGAGGTCGTGGCCGCGATACTCCACGGACACGGCGCGCACGATCAGGCCGAACAGCACCAGCATAACCGCCAGGTAGAACCCGGAGAACGTGGTGGCGTACGCCGCCGGGAACGCTGCGAACAGCGCACCGCCTGCGGTGAGCAGCCACACTTCGTTGCCGTCCCACACGGGCCCGATGCTCGTGCGCACGACGGCCTGCTCTTTATCGCCCTTCGCGACGAAGGGATACAGCACGCCCGCGCCCAGGTCGAACCCGTCGAGGACGAAGTAGCCAGCGATCAGCACGAAGATCAGGAGGAACCAAAGCCCCTGGAAGAACGTGATTTCCATGACTACTCACCTCCCTTCGCAGCGGCAACTTCGGTCTCGACGACGGGACCTTCCTTGATGAAGCGGCCCATCGTGCGAGCCCAAGCCACCATGAGGAACGCGTACACCACGAGGAACAGCACCATCGTGATCATGAGCTCGGGGGCGGACACCGACTGCGACACGCCTTCGCTCGTGAGCAGGCTCACGCCGTCGGGGCCGGTCGCGGACGGGTACACCACCCATGGCTGGCGACCGACCTCGGCCGTGAACCAGCCCGCCTGGATGGCGATGAGCGGGAACACCGGGGAGATGAGCACGAGGCGCTGCAGCCACTTCATGTTCTGGATCTTGCCGCCGCGCAGCGTGAACACGAGCGCGAGGATGATCGTGAGCATGATGAGGCCGTACATCGCCACCATGAGGTGGTAGGTCTGGAACACGAAGTTCACGGGAGCGGTCTCGGGGTCGATAGCGCCGTACTCGGCGGAAGCGGCCAGCTCGTTGAGGCCTTCGTACTCGGTGTCCCATGCGCCGGTGGCGAGGAAGCTCGTGCCGCCCGGGATGGAGAACGGGCTGATGACCTTCTGGTTCTCTTCGTCAACCCAGCCGAATGCGTACAGCGGGGGCACTTCGGAGTCGTACATGCCCTCCATCATGGCCAGCTTCGTAGGCTGCTCCTCGGCCACCACCACGGCGGACGAGTGTGCGGTGACCAGCATGACGCAGCTGACCACGATGCCTACGACGGCGCCCAGTTTCATCGTCTTCATGGCGAAGTCGGTGTGGCGCTTCTTGATGAGGTACCACGCGGACACGGCCATGGCCACGAACGCGCCCATGATGAGCACGGCGACGATGGTGTGCGAGTAGCGCGGCCACACCGAGGGATTCATTGCCGCGGTGAGGAAGTCGGTGATGACGGCCTTCGAGCCGTCGGCGGACAGCTCCGCGCCGGCCGGCGTCTGCATCCACGAGTTAGCGATGAGGATCCACAGGGCCGACAGGGCCGAGCCGAACCACACGAGCCAAGACGACACCATGTAGAACTTCGGCGACACGCGCTTGCGGCCGAACAGCAGCACGCCCAGGAACGTCGACTCGAGGAAGAACGCGAGCAGCGCCTCGGCGGCCAGCGGCGCACCGAAGATGTCGCCGACGAACCTCGAGTAGTCCGCCCAGTTCGTTCCGAAGGAGAACTCCATCGTGATGCCCGTGGCCAAACCCAACACGAACGTCGCGGTGAAGATCTTCACCCAGAATTTGGTAGCCGCCGCGTCCTTAGGATCGCGCGAGCGGTAGTACCGTGTTTCGTTGATGGCAAGGATAAGTCCCAAACCGATGGTCAACGGCACAAAAATGAAGTGATATGCCGCCGTGCAAGCGAACTGAATGCGCGCCAGAAGCACGGGATCGGAGAAGATATCCATCGCACACCCCCTTACTCTCGTCTGTACCGACAGATGTCTATGGTGGTCATTGTATCACCATTCGTAGAAAAAATGTTATTGGAGGAATAACATTTTTAGGGGAATTGGGTGCGCGGGGCGCGTAGGCAGTGCGCGGGGCGCAGGATGCATGGGGGGCGTCCGAAGCACCGCCGACGGCCGAAGGCGCCAACCAAGCACACCGGACGCTTCACGCGAAGCATCCGTGCTGGTTTCCCTGCTTGACACATAACTCCAAGCAAGCTTTCCTGCTCCGTCTCTGTGCAGTTTTCACCCAAAGGGTACGGTTTCGCGGCACGCGGCAGCACATAAGGCGGCGAGACAAAGGGCGATCTGGGGAAACGCTCGCTATCCGAGAAGGCGTGCAGGCTGCTGAGGCTGGATCCGCAACATTTGGGTGAAAACTGCGCATCGGAGCCGCACTTGGGTGGCCGATGCCGCATCCGCATCCTATTCGATCATGCGCCGTCCCCGGCCGGAACGCCCCCGTTCAATCGCGCGATGTTTCACGTGAAACATTCGTTCGCTATTTGCTTGACGCGTAATTTTTCCGCCGCGCGGGGAGGTCGGGAGCAGGGGGGCCGACCTACCGCCCTGCCACGTTGGGCGCAAATCGGCAGCCATGGCAAAATCGAGGGCCCGAAACCGCCTCTGCAGACGGCGCCGCGAAACGCCACCTGGCCTTTCTTCGTTGGCCGGAACGGAAACCGCTCGGGAAATTGTCACAGCCCTCGATGTGCGCCCACGCTCCCGCGCGCGCCGCGCCCCCGCCGGCCAGGTCGGACGGCGGGGCGCGGCGGGGATCACGAGATGTGGCCCAGGAAGTCCTTCGTTCGATCGGACTTCGGATGGTCGAAGACATCCTCGGGGGTACCCTGCTCCACGATGAAGCCTCCGTCCATGAAGATGACGCGGTCGGCCACGTCGCGAGCGAAGCCCATCTCGTGGGTGACCACGATCATGGTCATGCCGCCCTTCGCCAGCCCCTTCATGACGCTCAGCACGTCGCGCACGAGCTCGGGATCGAGTGCGCTCGTGGCCTCGTCGAACAGCATCACGTGCGGGTCCATGGCCAGCGCACGGGCGATGGCCACACGCTGCTGCTGGCCGCCCGACAGCTCGGAGGGCTTGTAGTCCACGCGATCGGCCAGCCCCACCCGGGTCAACTGCTCGACGGCGATCTTCTCGGCCTCTTCGCGGGCGCGGTGCAGCACCTTCTGCTGCGCGAGCATGACGTTCTTCTTCGCCGTGAGGTGCGGGAACAGGTTGAAGTTCTGGAACACCATGCCCACCTTGGCGCGCACCTTGTTGATGTCGGTCTTCTTCGCGGTGATCTCGGTGTCCTCGAAGAAGATGCGCCCTTCGGTGGGCGTTTCCAGCAGGTTCACGCAGCGCAGCAGCGTAGACTTGCCGGAACCGGACGGCCCCAGGATGACCACCACTTCGCCGCGCTGCACCTCGAGATCGATGCCGCGCAGCACCACGTTGTCGCCGAACGCCTTGCGCAGCCCCTCGATGCGGACCACCGGCTCGCCGGTCGCTTGCTTGGTTTCTTCGCTCATATCCGCACCTCCTTAATGGCTGATATGGTTGGAGCCGGCCAGCGTCTCGGACATGCGCAGGCTCTTGGACACGGCGGCGTCGGAGTCGGGCAGCACGGCCTCTTCCGACGTGATGGTGACGTTCTTCTTGCGCCGGCGCCCTCCCGCCATGCGGCGCTCCATCGAGTTGATGAGCTTCGTCAGCGGAATGGTGACGATGAGGTAGAAGCCCGCGGCCACGATGTAGGGCGTCACGTTGCCCGTCGCGGCCGTGATCGTCTTCGCGTACATCATGAGCTCGGTCACGCCCACGGCCGCCAAGAGCGAGGTATCCTTGTACATGAGGATGAACTCGCTGGTCATCGTCGGGATGACGCGCCGCACGGTCTGCGGGATGATGACGAACAGCATGGTTTGCGCGCCGTTCATGCCCAGCGATCGCGAGGCCTCGAACTGCCCCTTGTTGATGGACTGGATGCCCGCGCGGAAGATCTCGGCCAGATACGCGCTCGAGTTCATCACCAGCACGATGGCGCCCAGCACGAAGTTGTCCACCTGCAAGCCCATGAGCGGCAGGCCGAAGAACGCGATGTACAGCTGCAGGAACAGCGGCGTGCCGCGCACGATGTTGATGTACGTGGCGCCGATGGCGCGCGGGATGCGGCTCTTCGCCATGCGCAAAAACGACCAGATCAAACCCAGCGGGATGGACAGCGGGAAGCTGACGATGACGATGCCGATGGAGATGAGCCAGCCTGCGACGAGCGCCGGCACCGACGTGACGATGAGCGTGGGATTGAAGAACAGGTTGAGGAACTTGTTGGAGTTCCACGCTTGCACCCACTCCTGAGCGCCCAGCCACGACGAGAGCTGCTCGGCGGGCGACGTGCCCACCACGGTGATCGTCTGATCGGTCGCGGGCATGTCGTGCTGCTGCCCGTCAGCCGTCGTATAGCTGCCCGCCAGGCCGAACGTCCCGCCGCCGCCCGGGAGCAACGTGCGGTTGAGCTCGATCATCACGAGCGCGCCTGCCGGCGCGGGCTCGTCGAGCGCCACGGTGACGGTGGTTCCCTCCACCGTGGTCTGAGAGCTCGCCTCAAGGCGATCGAGGTCAGCGATGACCGTGGTCTTCACGTTCTCGGCCTCGACGGCCGTGCCTTCGGGCATCTCGAGAACCACCGACGCGATGGATTCGTCTTCGGCAGACTGGCCTTGCCACGTGACGCGGGTCGCCGTGGCGCCCATGACGGTGGTGCTGTCGCCGTCTTTGTTCGGCTTGGCCGTCCAGCGCTCCACGTCCAGCGCGTGCGCCTGAATCGGCAGCGCGAAAGAAAGCGCCAACGCCGCCGCGACCAAAGCCACAGCGACGCCGACGACGTTCTTTCTCGCATGCGAGAATAGAGGTAGCATGTTCGTTCTATCCGCGGATTACTGGAGCCACGTGGCTACGAGCTCGTCGTACTTGCCGTTCTCGCGCACCGCCTTGATGGCCTTGTTGAGGGCCTTGGTGAGCTCGGGGTTCTCCTTGCTGACGGCGATGGCGTACTGCTCGCCCGTCGGGATCTCCTTGATGATCTCGCAGTCGGCGTACGCGGTCTTCACGTAGTAGTTCGCCACGGGCCAATCCACGGCGATCGCGTCGATCTGACCGGACTGCAGCGCAGCGAATATGGCGGTCATCTCGTCGAATCCCACCATCTCGACGTCCTTGATGTTCTCGGCGGCCCATTCGTAGCCGGTGGTGCCGGTCTGGGCGCCCACCTTCTTGCCCTCGAGCTGAGCGACGTCGGTGATGCCCGCGTCCTTGAGCACGGTGATGCTCTGGTTCACGTCGCAGATGGGATCGGTGAAGTCGACCGATTCCAGGCGCTCGTCGTTGATGGTGATGCCCGACACGCCCACGTCGGCCTTGCCGCCGGTCTTGATGAGCGGCACGATGGTGTCGAACTTCGTGGACGGCAGGTAGTTGACCTCGACGCCCAGCTCCTCGGCGAGCAGGCCCATGAGGTCAACCTCGAAGCCTTCGGGCTTGTCGCCGTTGAGGTTCTCGAACGGCGGGAAGTCGAGCGAGGCGGCCACCGTCAGCTTGCCGTCGTTGATGAGCGTGTAGCCTGCGTCGGTTCCGCCGGCGCTGGTGGTGCTTCCCTGGTCGCCTGTGCCGGACGAACAGCCGAACAGCGTGAGCGATGCCGCCAACGCGCCTGCGGCGATGAGAGCGCCCCATTTCTTGATGTTCATGATCCTCCCCTTTCACTGCATCCGCTTTTCTCAAACAGGTATAAGTATGATGCAGGTGCACTACTATACGACCCCGCGCGCCCTTTATCAAAGGGCGGCGCGCCAAGAGAGGGGTTAGCTGGGCGTGATGACCCCCGAGCGGTCGTTTCGAGAGCCTGTGCGGTTTAGTGCTCTAAAGCGGTGGAGCATCAGGACCACAGGGCGCATACGAGGTAGAGCACCGCGAGGAAGCTCGCGTTGAACGCGGTGAAGCGCGCGACGAAGCCGCCCGCCGTCTGGCGCGCGATCTCGGGGCGGCGGCCGAACGCGGCTTTGACCGCACGGTACTGGTTGAAGGTGATGAGGCTGGCGAGCGAAGCCACGAGCGTGCCCGCGCCGCCGATGTTCACGCCCACGAGCAGCGCCTCGTAGCTGTCGGTGAAATGCGACAGCAGCACCGCAGCAGGAACGTTGCTGATGACCTGGCTGGCTCCCGCGCTGGCCAGCAGCGCGTTGCTTGCCATCGCCTGCGACAGGACCTCGTCGACGGCAGGCATGCGCGCCATGTTTCCCGCGAACACGAAGAAGCACGCGAACGTGAGCAGCAGCCCGAAGTCCACCGACCGCAGGGCGCGGCGGTCGAGTGCGAGCAGCACCGACACGACGGCGACGAGCGCCACCGGGTACGGCACGAGGCGGAACACCGAGGCAATGACCAGCACGAGCAGCGCCCCGCATGCGAGGGCGCGGCGGCGATCGACGGTCGCGGGAGGCTGCTCGGAGGCGCGAGGCGCGAGGCGCGCTTCGGGGTCGCGGGGCGCGGGCTTCGCGAACACGGCGCAGCATACGCCGATGAGCAGCACCGACACGGCGAACGGCAGCGCCATGACCGCGAGGAAATCCGCGAGCGGGATGGAGAAGCGCTCGAACAGGTAGAGGTTCTGCGGGTTGCCGAACGGCACGATCATGCCGCCGAGGTTCGCCGCGAGGCTCTGCATGATGAAGGCGAAGGGCAGCGCGCGCTCCCACCCCGCCTTGAGCAGCGTGGCCGCGCAGAGGGGCAGCATCATGATGAGCGCCATGTCGTTCGTGGCGATCATCGAAAGCACGAGCGTGATGCCCACGATGGCCGCGATCGCGGCGCGACAGGTGGAGAAGCGCGCCACCATCGCGCGGGCCGTGGCCTCGAACACGCCCGCATTGCGCAGCGCCCCCACGAGGGCGAGGATGCCGAACAGGCAGGCGAGCGTTTTCAGGTCGAAGTACCCCAGGTAGGCGGCATCGGGCGGCACGGCCAGCATAGTGGCCGCCGCCACCGTCGCCGACACGAGCAGCACTGCGTGGGTCCGCGCGAAACGGGCGCAGGCGGCAACCGCGGCGCGCGGGCGATCCGCAGAACGGTCGGGTGCCGCGGCCTTGCCCGAGGCGCGAACGGCAACCGATTCCCTGCACGCGAAAACGCCCCTTGCATCAGGGGCGTTGCGTGCGTCGGGCGGTGTCGAACCGTGCATCATGCCATCAGTGTATCGCGTCGGCGCGTGCGGCACAACCGGGGCCGCGCCGCCCGTTCGCCGCTGTGCTCATCGCGACCGCCCCGCACCCGCTTCGACTCGGCATCGGATGCCAGGTGCGAGCCACGTTGGCAGAGAATACGCGATATGAACGAGAATATCCATGGCTAACTTTTTGCGACCTGGGGTTTTCCGAATCGACCGAGAGAATCAAAGCGAAAAATCGTTCATATCGTGCGATCTCTGCCAAGCGGATGCATGCAACGGGCGGGGCGAAGGGATCGCAACCCTCGGCCTACGCGCCCACGGGCCGCACGCCCACGCTTTCCACCGACCCGAACGCCCCGTGGTAGTCGGAGCCGCCGGTGCATACGAGGCCGTAGCGTTCGGCCAGATCCGCGCAGCGCGCGTGGTCGGCGGGGCCGTGGTCGGGGTGGAAGCGCTCGATGCCGCCGAGGCCGCATGCCACGAGGCTGGGAAGCAGGTCGTAGCTGTCGAGCTGACCAGGATGCGCGAGCACGGCCAAGCCGCCGTCTTCCACGATGGCGCGCACCGCGTCGTGCGCATCCACGTAGTCGATGTCGCGATCGCAGATGCCGCCGTTCTTGAACAGGCTGCGGTACAGCGCGCGATAGCCCTCGCTCGTATACTGCTCGTCGGTGAGCGCCGCCATGATATGCTGCTTGTACAGGCACGTCGAGGCGCGACCCAGCTCCAGCGCGCGTTCCGCGTCCACCGCGTAGCCCGCTTCCACCAGCCGGTCGAGCTGCCACAGCGAGTTCGCGTTGCGCCGCTCCAACACGGGTCCGCACAAGGCCGCCAGGGCGGGCGCGCCCCCCTCGAGCCCCAAGCCCAAGATGTGCACCTTGCGCCCGCGCTCGAAGTCGTATGCGCTCACCTCGATGCCGCCCACCACCTGCACGCCCATCCGCTCGCCTAGCTCGCGCGCCGCGGCCAACCCGGCGGTGGTGTCGTGGTTCGTGAACGCCAGGCGCTCGAGGCCGCGCTCGCGCGCCTGGGCGAGCACCTGCTCGAACGTGTCCGAACCGTCGGACATCGTCGAATGCACGTGGAAGTCGGTTTTGCCGAGCGCCCCGGGCGCGCCGTCGGCAAGCCCCGGCGCCAGCACTGCTTCGCCCGATGTTTCACGCGAAACATCCGTTCGCCGCATATCCCTCACGCCATCATCCCTTCCTGCATGTTGAACTCATGATCGCACAAGCCTTCCATGAATTCGAGGTCGTGGAAGATGCCGAGCATCGTGGTGCCCTCGGCTTTCAGCTGCTCGATGAGGGCGCGTACCTTGAGCTTCGACGCGTTGTCGAGCGAGGCGGTGGGCTCGTCGAGCAGCAGCAGGCGCGGGCGCTTGATCATGGCGGCGGCGATGTTGAGGCGCAGCTTCTCGCCGCCCGAGAACGTGCGGGGATACAGCTCCCACAGGTTCTCGTCGAGGTCGAAGTGGCGCAGCATGCGCTCGGTCTCCTGCTCGGCGCGGGGGCGCTCGTCCGCGCCGTACGCCTCGAGCGCGCTTTTCAGCACGATGTCGTAGGCCGTTTGCCGCGGCAGCGCGTTGAGGAACTGCGAGACGTACCCCAGCTCGTAGGCGCGCAGGTACAGCATCTGGCGCTGCGTGGCCTGCGCCAGGTCGAGCATGCCGAAGCGCTGCGAGTCGTACAGGATGCGGCCGCGCTCGGGCAGGTTCGTGCGCCAGATGCAGCGCAGGATGGTGGACTTGCCGCTGCCGCTGCGGCCCGTGATGCCCACGAACTGGCCCGGTTCGATGGCGAAGTCGATGTCCTGGCACCCCTGCACGCGGCGGTTCACGCGATGGAGCAGGAACGTCTTCGACAGGCCGTCGATTTCGAGGAGCGCCATGCTACACCGCCTCGACCAGGGGGCGGGACAGCTGCTCGAACGAGACGAGCTGCTCGGTGTCGCGCCCGTACCCGCACGGCTGATCGGGATAGTGCGAGCGGAACACCGAGCGCCCGCCCACGAACGCGCGCGTGACCACGGGCATCGTGCGCGCCGCGCCGTCGCAGGACGAACCGCACGAGATCTCGCGCACGAGCAGCACGTCGGCCCGCTTCCCCACCGCGATGGAGCCCACCTCGTCGGCAATCCCCGCGGCCTTCGCCGGGTTGATGGTGACGAGCGCGAACGCCTTGGCGATGTCGAGCCCGCACGCATCGCGCAGGGTGAACACCGCGTCCAGCAGCGCCGCCGGGTAGTAGTCGCTGCACAGCACGTCGATGGCGCCAGCCTGCACGGCCTCGCGCGCGCTCAGGTTGCCCGAATGGCTGCGGCCCAGCATGACGTTCGGCGCGCCTGCGATGGTGTGCATGCCGCGTGCCCGCGCCGCGCGCGCGATGTCGAGCGAGATGGGGAACTCGGAAATGGTGGCTTCGAGGCCGTCCATGAACGCCAGCTTGTCCTCGCTGTCGTCGTCGTGAGAGGCGATGGACACGCCGCGCTCGCGGGCCACGCTCGCCAGCGCGGCGATCTGCGCGTACGTGAGCTTCTCGCTCTCCTGCTGCTGGCGCACGATGGCGCGCACCTCCTCGTCGCTGACGTCGCGGTAGCCCTTGAGCGTGTCGCCGAACACGAGCAGGTCGCGGTACTGGCCCTGCCCCGGGGTGTGGTCCATGAACGACACGAGGTCCACCTTGCCCGAGCGCAAAAAGCCCTCGATGTCGTCGTACAGATCGACCGAGTCCAGCTCGACGCGCATGTGCAGGCGGTGGCGGATGAGGTGGTCGCGCTCCTCGCCCTCGCGCAGGCCCGCCACGCGATCGATGAGGGCGCTCACGTTGCCGAAGTTGCGGATGGGCTTGTGGTCGAAGACGTGCGCGCCGTACACCGACAGCGAGTGGAAGATGGTGGTCACGCCGTGCGACACGAGCTCGCGGTCGGCCTTGTACAGCGACGTGGACAGGTCCATGACCACGCTCGGACGCGGCGAGGCCACGTTCTCCACGTAGTCCGAGTGGATGTCGATGAGGCCGGGCGCCACGTACGCGCCGCGCGCGTCCACCACGGGCAGCACGCCCATCGTGGCGTCGGGCTGCGCGTCGAAGTCGGACGCGCCCACCGGCTCGATGGAGGCGATGCGCCCGTCGATGACCACGACGTCGCAGTCGGGGAGCACGCGGTCGGCGCACACCACCGTGCCTCCGCGAATGATGCAGGAATTGGTGTCCATGAAGAGGTTCCTTTCGAGGTTGGTCGGACAGGAGCTCGGCGACCTGTCCATGCCGCCGCCAGGCGGCATGAGGGGCGTACAGGTTGGCGTAGTCAGTCAGCGAGGGGCGTTGGAGCGCGCCGAATTCGTGGGATGGCGAAGGCGGTGCGTACCTTGGTACGCAAGGCTTCGGCATCGCGCGAAGGCGGTGCACCCCGACGCGCCGCAGCGTCAGCGCTATTCGCTGCTCGTCAGAGCAGCGAATAGACGAGCTGCTGGGTGTAGGCGTGCTGGGGGTCTTCCAGGATCTGGTCGGTCAAGCCGCTTTCGATGACGCGACCGTCCAGCATGACGAGCGTGCGGTCGGCCAGCATGCGGATGACGCCCAAATCGTGGCTGACCACGAGCATGCTGACGTTGAAGTCGCGACGGATCTGCTGGATGAGGTCGAGCACGGCGGCCTGCACGGACAGGTCGAGTCCCGTGGTCACCTCGTCGAGCAGGAGGATGGGCGGGTTGTTCGACAGCGCCTTGGCGATCTGCACGCGCTGCTGCATGCCGCCGGAGAAGTTGCGCGGCGGCTCGGCGGCTCGCGAGAGCGGGATGCTCACGCGCTCGAGCAGCTCCTCGCCGCGATCGCGCATGGCGCCCACGTGGCGGTTGCCGGCGGCGATCATCTGCTCCGCGATGTTCGACAGGCTGGAGAAATCCATGCGCAGCCCCAGGTAGGGGTTCTGGTACACCATGCCGAACACCGTGTTGCGGATGGCGCGCTGATGCTGGGACGACCGTTCCAGCAGGTTCGCCGCGCCGCCGTCGAACGGGCGGGCACGCACGTCTCCTTCCGTGGCCTCCTCGTCGAAGAACAGGCACTTCATGAGCGACGACTTCCCGCTGCCCGACTCGCCGACGATGCCGACGATCTCGCCCGGGAACACGTCGAGGCTCACGTCGCGCACGGCGTGCACCGTGCCGCACCGCGGGCACACGTTGCGCTCGAGCTGCGCGACCGCGCCGAGGCAGTGCGGGCATCCTGCCCCGAAGCGCTTCGACAGGTGCCGCACCGACAGGCACGGCTCCTCGTCGACGCCGAATCGTTGCGCATCAAGCATGGGGAGCTCCTTCCTCGCGTCGCTGCGCGCGATGTCCCACATGGGGACTGTCCCCATGTGGGGCACGCGCGCACCATGAGGTGTCGTTGCATTGGTAGTACGTTTCGCCGGTGGCTTCGTCGACGAGCTCGTCGAGGTAGACGCCCGTCGCGCCGCAACGGCGGCAGCGCTTCCCGTCGAAGCGCTCCACCGCGAAGGGGTAGTCCTCGAAGTCGAGGGGGACGACGTCGGTGAAGGGCGGCACGGCGTAGATCTTCTTCTCGCGGCCGGCTCCTAACAGCGTGAGGTGCCGCGCCTGGTTGAGCTTCAGGTTGTCGAAGCGCGGGATGGGCGACGGGGCCATCACGTAGCGGCCGTTCACCAGCACGGGGTGGTCGGCGCCGGTCGTGGTAGCGTCGTACCGCACGATCTGGTCGAACAGCTCGAGCCATGCGCCGGTGTAGTCGGCTTCGGCATGGAGGCGCTTGGTGGCGGCCTCGCTGGGCTCGAAGCTGCGCAGCGGCTCGGGCGTGGGCACCTGCAGCACGAGGATCTGGCCCTCGTCGAGCGGATGCTCGGGAATACGGTGGCGCGACTGGATGAGCGTGGCCGATTCCGTGTCGTCGGTCACCTCCACGTCGGTGGTGTCCACGACGAGCTTCTTGATGTTGACGGCGTTCACGCTGTCGTCGGATCCCTGGTCGATCACCTTGAGCGTGTCGTCGGGACCGATGATGGCCAGCGTGATCTGCAGGCCGCCCGTGCCCCAGCCGCGGCCGATGGGCATCTCGCGCGAGGCGAAGGGAACCTGGTAACCGGGGATGGACACGCCCTTGACGAGGGCGCGGCGGATTTCGCGCTTCGACGCCTCGTCGAAGAACGCGTAGTTATAGCGCTGCTGCATCGCTGGCCTCCTTCGGCTCGGCGGCGGACTGATCGCGCGTGCCGCGCACGCTGGACAGCTTCGACTGGAACGTGACGTAGTGGGGCAGCTTGAGGTGCGAGATGAAGCCGGTTGCTTCCACGCCGTCCACGTGGTAGAGCACGAACTCCTCGTCTTCGGTGGGGAACCGCGCATCTCCGTGCTCGAGGCAGTGATCGAGCACGCTCATGGCGATGGCCTTCGTCTCGGCGCGGCCGAACACGAGACCGTAGCCGATGGCCAGCGACAGGCCGTCGTCGTCGGAACGCGCGTCCGAGCCCGCGCCGCCGCCGGCCGCGCCTTCGTCCTCGAACACGCTTTCCACCTCGGTCACCGGGATGGAGCCCAGGTAGTAGGCGTCCTCGGCGCCGCCCGCCTCGAGCGGATGGTCCACGGCCACGGCCACGCGGCCCGCGCGCAACTCGCCCACCGTGGGGTGCGCGGGACCGAAGCCGCGGATGGCGGCGTAGCCGAGCGCCTCCACCGCCTGCGTCATACCGCGCGCGAGCGTCTGCAAGCGCACCGAGCGCGGCGCGGGGAACGACAGCGGCACCATCGTGGCGTCCACCGGCTCGGCGTCGTCGGCGTCGACGTGCGCGAGCAGGCCCTGGGCGCGCAGGTAGTCCAGCACGCGCGGCATGACCGCGGGAGCGGCGTCGCGCCCGGACGCTTCGGCGGCCTCCTCGAAGTGGGCGGCCAGCTCGGCGCGCTTCTCCGCCAGCTCCTCGGCGCCCTCGGTTTCCAGATCGAACGCCAGCAGCCGGTGGCTGTAGTCGCGCGTGGCGCCGAGCACCTGGCCGCCGGGCACGTCCTTGAACGCGGCCGACACGCGGCGGGCAACGCGCATCTGCGCCGTGTCCACCGGACGCGAGACGTAGGGGCGCTCCAGCGTGGAACGGAACGCGCGCAGCAGGAACACGGCCTCGTCGGGGGAGCCCTGCGCCTGCTTAAGCGCCAGCGCGGCCAGGCGCGGCGCGTAGAGCGAGGCCTCGCCCATCACCTGATCGACGAGCTCGGGGAAGGTGCCCTCGATCTCGTCGGTGCCCCAGGCGGACGACGCGCTCACGCGCTCGTATTCCAGCAGCTTGAGGCTCTCCTCGATGGCTTTGCCACCACCGCAGACGGCAACGTAGCCCATCTAGCACACCCCCTTTGCTGCGCACGCGTCTAACGCGTCGAAAGCGCCGAGCGCGACATCGGAATGTTTCACGTGAAACATTTGTTCCTTTATCGCACTACATTGCGTCGATTGTTTCATGTGAAACATCGACGAGGGATCACCGACGAGGGTCGCGCTGGAGCTGCGCGGGATGGCCACGATGCGGCCATCCGGGTCCACCAGCACGATCTCGATGCCGCACGGGAATTCGTCACCGCGCGCCTCGCGAGCGCGCACCCAGTCGGCACGGTCGACGGCGAAGCGGTTCTCGCACTCCACGCCCGGCCCGCGCAGCGCCACCACGTGCACGGCTGGCTCGGCGACCTCGCCGCCCTCGGGCACGTCGGCCAAGCGCGCGCAGCCCATGAGCACGGTGGCTCCCTTCTCCGGGGAGAGCAGCGTGCCGCGGCACGCCTCGGCCACCGCCTCGCACGCCGTTTGCGCATCCGCGCGGGCGGGCACCACCACGAAGTCGGCGTCGTGCAGGGGCACGCGGCGCGCGTGCGTCTCGCTCGTGAGGTAGGCGGCCGCGGCGTCAGCCTCGGAATCGGCCACGCAGAACGTCACCGCCTGGTCCACGAACAGGCGCGTCAGCAGCTCTAACGGCGCGTCGAGCGAGGCGGGACGCGCCGGATGCTCGGGCACCGACGCCATCTCGTGCACGGTGCCCGGATGCGCGAACGCGTCGAGCACGCAGCGGAACGCCCGCTGGGTGCGGTGCAGCTCCGCGTCTTCTCGTATCATCATGCTTCACCTCCGCTCGCCGAGCGAGCGGAGGGCGCCCGCTCGGGCGCATAGTCAGGGACTGGACGAGCCACTGGCTTGTCCAGCGTCGAGAAATCCACCTTCGTCGCCGCGGTCCGGCGCGCCTCGCGCTCGTCGCGGGCTTCGACACGCGCAAGCTCGGCGCGCAGCGGTGCGTCCCAGCGGGAAGCCCACGCGTCGCCGGCCGCTCCGGAGAACGCCGCGTCCACCACGGCCAGCTCGTAGGCGCGGCAGCGGTCGCTGCCCAGCACGAGGCCGAGGCCCACCGCGTCGTTCAAGCGCACGCGGCACGACGTCATGAGCGCCTCGCCGAGGAAGAACAGGCTACCCTGCGCCGTTTCGCGCGCCTGCACCATCACCAGTTCCTCGCGCGGCTCGTCGAGCACGACGAGCGCTTCGGCGCCCTGTTCGCGTTCGACCTCGCACACGATGACCCGCGCCAGCGCGGGGTCGCCCTCCACGAGGGCGCGCGTGCGTTCGTATCGTTTCAACAAAGTAGTACTCCCATCTGGTTTTCGTTTTACTGGTCGTTCGTAAGGTCAGCGAGGCCGTTCGCGGCGAGTGCAGACGTCGCGAAAGTGCACCGAAGCGTACTTTGGTACGCGAGGCGCGCTTGGAGCGCCGCCTGCGCCGCCACGGACGACCGCAGCGTCGAGTTTTCCGGCCGGCCGTCAGGCCGACGGAACCTATCTCTGCACGATGTAGCGTTTGCGCAGCTTGGTGGCCACCACTTCGAGCACGATGGCGACGGCCAGGCATAGGTACACGATCAGGCCCACCTCGTGGATGTTGTAGTAGAAGCTTCCCGCCAAGAACAGCTGGTAGCCGATGCCGCCCGCGCCCGCCACGGCGCCCACGGCCACGGCGTTCACGAAGTTGATCTCGAAGCGGATGAACGTCCACGACAGCATCTCGTTCACCTTCTCGGGCACCACGCCCTGGAACACCACCTGCCACCACGATGCGCCGCTGGCGCGCAGGGCCTCCAGCACGCCGGGGTCCACTTCCTCGAAGCTCTCCGAGTACGCCTTCACCAGGTACGCCACGCTGTGGAACATGAGGCCGATGACGGCCGCTTCGGGCCC
Source organism: Eggerthella timonensis (assembly GCF_900184265.1). Taxonomy (NCBI): domain Bacteria; kingdom Bacillati; phylum Actinomycetota; class Coriobacteriia; order Eggerthellales; family Eggerthellaceae; genus Eggerthella; species Eggerthella timonensis. The sequence goes on along the minus strand of NZ_FXXA01000002.1, from coordinate 883,784 downwards.
GAGGCCGATGGCCACCGAGAACACGAGCACCCACAGGATGGTGGGCACGGCACGCGCCACGCTCATGAACACCTTGATGGCGTTGCTCACGCCCTTGTTCGACAGGTTGCACGAAGCCAGCAACCCCAGCACGAACGCGATGACCGCGCCGATGAACGTGGTCAGCAGCGCCAACGCCAACGACACGAACAGGCCCTCGATCACGTCGGGCAGCGTGAAGTGGCCGCCCAACCCCGGCTGCAGCATCATCGTGACGAAGTCCTCGAAGGCCGCGGCCATCGCCGCGGGAAACGCCACCTTCCCGTAGTCCATCGTGACGAGCGTGAACGCCGTCACCAGCGCGAACATTCCCAGCACCGCGTACAGCGACACGTTGGACTTGGAAGCCACATGCACCTTGATCTTCCCCGACCTCGCCGTGCGCATTCCGCGCGCCTCGTCCGTCGCACCCGTCATATGATCCGCCTCCTCACGAAATTCGAGATGAGCTCGCAGGCGATGACCACGAGGATGATGGACAGCAGCACGAGCCCCGCAATGTCGTAGCGAAAGCTCTTGTAGTACACGTCGAACACGAAGCCGATGCCGGTGCCGGTCAGGATGCCGATGAGCGTGGCGTCGCGGATGTTCGTCTCGATCATGTACAGCACCCAGCTGACCACCGACGTGATGCTCAGGGGAACGACCGCCTGCGCCACGATCTGGCCGTAGCTTGCACCGCACGCCCGCAGCGCCTCCACCGGCCCGGAGCTCATCTCGTCGATGCTCTCCAAAAAGCACCGGGTCAGGTAGCCGAAGCTCGTGAGGAACAGGGCGAAGAACCCGGTGAACTCGCTCTGCTTGAACGAGAACAGCAGGATGAATGCCCAGGCCACCACGGGGATGTTGCGGAACAGCGACGCGACGGCGCGCACGAGGAGGGGAAACGGCCCGCCCACCCCCACCGTTCGCGATCCCAACACGGCGCATATATACGCCAGAACCGCCGCCGTGCAGCTGGAGGCGATCGAGGCGAGAATCGTCGAACCCAGGGCGGGCAGGATGGTGCCCAGCTTCTGGAGGGAGGCGAAGGAGGGGGCGAACTGCGTCGCCATCCAAGCGAACCCGCCCGGGACGTCGAGGATTGCCTGCATGAAGTCGAAGCCGACGTACGTGCCCGACAGCGCACCGAGCGCCACGAACACGAACGCCATCGCCGCGATGGCCAGCGAACGCCTCAGGAAGAACGATCCATCGTAGGATCCGCGCGGAACCGCCCGGCGGGAGCGCCATCCTGCACGCATCCCCGCCAGCGGTCCCGCTGGCTGCACCGCGCGTTCCGTCATGCGGCCACCACCTCGGGCGCAGCTACGTCGGCGAGCGCCGGCGACGGCGCGCCTTCCGCGTCGGCTGCAGTGCCGTAGATGCGCGCGATCGTTGCTTCATCCAACTCGTCGGGGGTTCCGTCGAACACGAGCCTGCCGCCCGCCAGCCCCACGATGCGGTCCGAGAATTCCAGCGCGATCTCCACCTGGTGCAGGTTCACGAGGCACGCCACGCCCAGCTCGTCGGCCGCCCAGCGCAGATGCTCCATCACCGTGCGCGACGACTTCGGGTCGAGGCTGGCGATGGGCTCGTCGGCCAGCATGAGCAACGGGTCCTGCACGAGCGCCCGGGCGATGCCCACGCGCTGCTTCTGCCCGCCCGACAGCTGGTCGGTGCGGGTGTAGGCGAACTCGGAGAGGCCCACCTGGTCGAGAATCTCGAACGCGCGGCGCTTCTCCTCTTCGCTGAACAGGCCTAACATGCCCGCGACGGTGGACTTGTAGCCCAGACGCCCCTGCAGCACGTTCTCGATGGCCGTGGCGCGGTGCACCAGGTTGTAGTGCTGGAACACCATGGCGATGCGGCGGCGGCACGTGCGCAGCGCGCGGCCGCGCACGTGCGTCACGTCGTCGCCGTCGAACGTCACCGCGCCCTGCGTGGGGTCGATGAGACGGTTCACGCAACGCAGCAGCGTGGACTTGCCCGCGCCCGACGAGCCGATGACGCTGACGAACTCGCCTCGATGCACCTGGAGATCGACGCTATCGAGCGATTTCGACCAGCCGTCGTAACTCTTCGTCAGACCGCGCAGGTCCAGCAACACCTCGCTCATTACGCAGCCCCGCCCAACGTGCGGATGGGCTCGTACCAGGCGTCGTCGGTCTTCACGAAGCACGTCTTCTCGGAATCCTTCTCGAAGATGCCCTTGGCGTTCTCGTCCTCGGGATCGACGAAGATCTGCGGGTCATTCGCCACCTTGTCGGAGCAGAAGTAGTCGACGATCTTCGTGCGGTCCTCGTCGGAGATGGCTTCCTCGTTGAAGCAGATGGGCGAGTTCAGCACCGGCGTGATGGCGATGATGACGAACTCCTTGCCGCGCACGGTATCGAAGGGAGCTTCGGCGTTGTCCTTCGCCTTGTACACGGCGCCGATGCTGTTGGCCTCGCCCGACACGAGGTCGAGGTACATGTCCACGTCCACGTCGTCGAACGCGGCCACGTCGGCGTCGCCGGACAGCAGGTTCACGGCCGAGCCCTGGTGCGAGTTGCCGAACAGCACCTCGGAGAAGAACTTCCCGCTCTCGAGCAGCTCGTCGGAGCTGTCGAGGCCGAATTCCTGGACGATGCCGCTCGAGGGCACCTTGAAGCCTGAGGTGGACGTGGCGGACACGAACGAGAACGACTTGCCCTCGATGTTCTCGATGGAGTAGGAGCTGCCGCTCTTGTACTGGTCGGCGTCCTCTTTGCGTACGCAGATGCGGCTGTAGTAGCAGGCGCCTTCGAGGCCGCCGTCCTCGTCGCTGTTCGTGAACGCGGCCAGCACCTTCGGATTCTTCTTGTTGGCCTGCACGTAACCCTCGGGGCCTAAGAGCGCCATCTGCGCCTTGCCCGACGCGATGGCCTCGATGGCCACGTTGTAATCGGTGGAGGTCAGCAGGTTTGCCTCGCGGCCGCATGCGGCCTTGATAGCCGCGCCGATGGCCTCGCGCGAGGCGGTGAGGTCGGAGGACGAGTTGTCGGGCAGCCACACCATGGTGATGGGATCGGTGGATACTGCCGCAGAGCCCGCGCTCGCGTCGGCCGAAGTCGCGCCCGCCGCGGCGCCCGAGCCGCCCGCCGTGCATCCCGTCAAGGCGCCGAACATGCCCGCCATCGCCAGCGCCGCGCCGCCCGCCACGAACTGGCGCCTGCTCAAAAACCCTTCTGTCATGGTTGCGTTCCTCTCATATCCCCGGCGCCCATCGCCGGGATCGCATGCGTCTTCGGCACGGGCCGTCGCTGCGGCCAACGTGCGAGAACCATCGTAAGAAAGGAAGGTAAGAACGAGGGAAGGGGCGCGTAAAGATGCCCCCAAGTTTGAGCAAAGGGGGCATCAGGAACGGGAAAGGTTTGGGTAAAACGCGGGGCGTAAAACGCGGGGCAGGCGGGGCGGGGCGCGCAAGGCGCTGCGGGCGGGGCGCGGAGCAAAATGTTTCACGTGAAACATCCGTTCGCGGCGCCTCGTGCGCGGGCTTGCCGGCGGGCACCCTACTCGAAGTGCTCGGCGGCCACCTCAAGCTGGCGGACGATGTCGATGCCCTGGGGGCACATGGCTTCGCAGGCGCCGCAGGAGATGCACGTCGAGGCGGGACCGGGAGCGGCCTGCCACGAGTAGAGGCCCTTCACGAAGTCGCGGTTCTCGGTCATGAGCTCCAGGTTGAGCAGGCCGAGGATTTCGGGTATCACCACGCCTTGCGGACAGTCCTTCACGCAGTACCGACAGTTCGTGCACGGCACCGATGCCATGCCGCGCAACGTGTCGACGGCGGCGTCCATCGCGCGCTGCTCGTCGGACGAGAACGGGCGATTCGCTTGGTAATCGGTCACGTTCTGGCGCACCTGCTCCAGGTTCGACATGCCCGAGAGCACGGTGAGCACGTTCGGCAAGTTGTAGCAGAAACGGTACGCCCACGAGGCCAGGCTGGCGTCGGGGTCCGCCGCGCGCAGCACGTCGGCCACGCGTTGCGGCAGATCGACGAGGCGGCCGCCGCGCGCGGGCTCCATGATCACCACGGGCACGCCGTGCGTGTCGGCGATCTCCATGCAGCGGCGCGCTTGCACCACCGGGTCGTCCCAGTCGAGGTAGTTCACCTGCAGCTGCACGAAGTCCATCTGCGGGTGCGCCTTCAGCAGCGCCTCAAGGGCATCGGGGCCGTCGTGCATGGAGAAGCCGACGTTCCCGATGAGCCCCTCCTCTTTCTTTTGCAGCGCAAAATCCCACATGCCGTAGTCGTCGAACTTGGCGGTGCGCTCGCCGCCCACGTTGTGCAGCAGGTAGAAGTCCACGTAGTCGAGGCCCAGGCGTTCGAGCGACGTGGCCAGGTTGCTCTTGGCCTCCTCGGCGCTGGGCGCTGCCCAGGCCAGGCATTTCGTGGCCACGGTGTACGCGTCGCGCGGGTAGCGGTCGACGAGCGCCTCCTTGAGCGCGCGCTCGGACGCGCCTTCATGGTAGACGAACGCCGTGTCGAAGTACGTGCCGCCTCCCTCGATGAACGCGTCCACCATCCGCTTGAACTGCTCGACGTCGATGCTCTTCTGATCGGCGGGATCGAGCAGCGGCAGGCGCATGCAGCCGAAGCCCAGCTTCGGCGTGGTTTCGAATTCCGGTTTCATGGTGCTCCTCTCGATAGGTCCGCTTGTCATAGTAGAGGCTGGAGCGGACTCCAAGTCAAGTAGATTTTGGAAAGGGGCCCAGCCTCTCCCCTGCGTACGCGATGCGGACGAATGCCTCACGCGAAGCATTCGGGGAGGTCGGCAAAGCCTCTGAAGGGATCGCTTGGGACGTCTCAACGCTCCCGACCGACGGCGGAGGAGCAGTTCCCCCTTCCTCGCAGCGTGACCGAGAGCCAAACCGGTTTTGAGGCCTCTCGTGCAACTTTTTCGACTTTGTGGCATGAATACGAGTCGAAAACGGGCCTTCGGACGAACATCGGTCGCACTCGGACGGGATGTTCCCGGAAAACCTCTGGTCAGCTTTTCCGTAGTCTCTCTCGGCTTGCCACAAAGTCGAAAAAGTTGCACGAGAGGCCTCAAAACCGGTTTGGCTCGGGCAGGGATCGGCCCGTCGCGCGGGGGGGGTGCCGTAGTCTGGCAGCTTACGATGGGCAAGGCGGCCCATCGCGCGCGGAGGGGGTCAGCGACCTCGGGCGAGGAGGGCTTCGCGCCCATCCGCATCCAGCGGCCCGTCGCGCGGGGGCACCGGATGTTTCACGTGAAACATACGTTCGTCAAAGAGGCGTTATAGCTCGTTGAACAGCACCCGGAAGTCGTGCTCGAACACGCTGTCCTTCAGGCGTATGAAGGCGATGTCGTGCTCGATGGCCGGGCCATCCAGCTCCACGATGCGCAGCGTGCCAGCGGCCAGCTCGCGCGTCACGGCCGCTTCGTACAGAAACGAGATGCCCAGATCGCGCTCGACGAATATCTTGATGACGTCGAGACTCTCCACCACGCTCGTATGCGCGAAACCGTCCACCGTGAGGTTCTGGGCCGCCAGCGCGTGCTCGAGCACCGCGCGCGTGCCCGAGCCCGTTTCGCGCACGATGAGCCGCTCGTCGAACAGATCCTCCACGCGCACGGGCTCCGCGGCGAACTCGTGGTCGGCGGCGCACACGCACACGAGCCGCTCGGTGCGGAACACGTCCCACGCATACGCGCTCTTGTCGAAGAAGCCCTCCACGAACGCGCAGTCGATCTTGCCCGCATCGAGCAGCGCCAGAAGCTCGCCCGTGCCGCCCGAGCGTACCGTAGCGTGCAGCTCGGGATGGCGCCGCAGATAGTCGGCCAACGGCGCTGCAACCAGGTACTCGCCCGCCGTCAGCGTCATCCCCACGGCAAGCTCCACGCGCGCGCCCGTGGCCGCACTGCGCACGCGCTCGCGCAGCAGGTGCTCGTCGTGCGCCATCGTGGCGAGCGCGTCGCGCAGCAGCGCGCCCGCATCGGTGAGCTGCAGCTTCTTGTTGCGGTACGTGAACAAGGGCACGCCGTATGCGCGCTCGAGATGAGCGACGTGCTGTGACACCGCCGGCTGGGTGATGCTCAGCTCCTCGGCGGCGCGCGTGTAGTTCATCGTCCGGCAAACGGTCAGAAACGTTTCGACGCGGAAATCCTGCATTGCGGCTCCTATCAGGCGAAGCGCTATTCATAAGATAAATTTATCATAACATAACTATTTAAAAGTTTTCTTTTGCATTCGGTGGTGAAAGAATGGGCACCGGCCCCCAAGGCTGCCGCGTGCGTGTTTCAGATGGAGCATCGCGCGGGACCCCTCCCACCCACGCGTATCAAGGAGTATGATGCGCGACAGTAGAAAGGTTACGCCGTGCGCGATATCATCAAAAAGGTACCCATCCCCACCGCAGGCGTTGCGCTCGGCTTGGCCGCGTTGGGCAATTTGCTGCAACCCTACACCGAGATCATCCACATCGTCTGCGGCGCCCTGGCGCTGCTGCTCATCGTCTTGCTCGCTGCCAAGATCATCATGTTTCCCGGCATGATTCGCGACGACTTGCACAACTCCATCATGGCCAGCGTGAGCGCAACGCTCTTCATGACGCTCATGCAGCTGGCCGGCTACCTCGCCCCGCTCGCCTACGTTCCGGCGTTCGTGCTATGGTCGGCCGCCATCATCGCGCACCTTGCGCTCATGGGCTGGTTCACCGTGCGGTTCATCGCGCATTTCAAGCTGCACGAGGTGTTCCCCACCTACTTCATCTGCTACGTGGGCATCGTCGTGGCCTCCGCCACCGCCCCCTCGTTCGGCATGGAGCCGGTGGGCCACCTGCTGTTCTGGTTCGGGTTCGCGTGCTACCTGGTGCTGCTTGCCCTCGTGACGTACCGCTACGTCAAGCACGAGATCCCCGAGAGCGCCCGCCCGCTGTTCTGCATCTACACCGCGCCGATGAGCCTGTCCATCGTAGGCTACCTGGCCACGGCCCCCGAGCCGAACCCCCTGTTCGTCGGCATCATGCTCGTGCTGGCGCAGGCGCTGTTCGTGGTGGTGCTGACGCGCCTGCCCATCCTGCTGCGCCTCAAGTTCTACCCCAGCTACGCGGCCATGACGTTCCCCTTCGTCATCACCGCCACGGCGCTCGTCAAGGCGCTCGCGTTCTTCCAAACAAGCGGCCTGTTCGTGCCCGAGGCGCTGTACGTGCTGTTCGCGGCCGAAGCGGCGGTGTCGGTGGTCATGGTAGGCTACGTGCTCGCGCACTACCTGCACTTCTTCTTCAAGCGCATCGAGGCGCCGGAAAGCGCCGCCGTCATCCGCGAGAACAAGCAGATCGCCCGCTTCTCGGAGAACTTCGAGAACTAGGAAAGCTTGGAAGCATGCCAGGTAGCGGATGCTCCACGTGGAACATCCGCTTGCGCATGGGACGACCACTCGCCCACGCGCAAGGCGCCCTCGCTCAATGAGACAATAACCCCGTCCCTTTGTCTCATTCCTCCCGTTCGAGGGCACGGGCCAGAATTTGCATGCGCGCTTCCACGTCCTCGATGATGCGGCTGCAATCCTTAAGCTCGTCGTAGGAGTCGATCCCCTGGACCTCGCTCACGGACTTGTACTTCAGATCGTGCTCCAAGCTGGCCCAGAAGTCCATGGCGATGGTGCGCAGCTGCACCTCGACGGGAATGAGCTCTTTCTTGTCGAGGAAGTACACGGGGATGCGCACGATGACGTGCAGGCTGCGGTAGCCGTTCGGCTTCGGGTTGTAGATGTAGTCTTTGATCTCCACGATCTCGAGGTCGTCCTGCTTCTGCAGCAGCTCCAAGAGGTTGTACACGTCGTGGATGTACGAGCAGATCACGCGCACGCCGGCCACGTCCATGATGTAGCGCTCGAGGTTCTCGAGCGTGGGCTCCTTGCCGTAGCGCTCCAGCTTCTCGAAGATGCTCGCGGGCTTCTTGATGCGCGACTCCACGTGATGGATGGGATTGCGATGCTTCTTGAGGTTGAGGTCCTGGTCGAGGATCTCGAAGCGCACCATCATCTCGCGCATGGCGGCCTGGTACTTCTGGATGATCTCGCGGGTTTTCGCCTCGGCGTCGCGCAGGCGCTGCAGGTCGTCGATGGGGCCGCGCAGGTCGTCGGTCAGCAGGAAGGGGTAGCGGTGGACGTCCCCGCTCTTCTGCTCGTCAACCACGAGGCGGCGATCGGAGGGTTGCTGCGCTGCGTCTGCCATGACGAAAACTCCTTCGGGCAACGGTGTTCTACTCGCCCTTATGATAGCCAAGCCGACGTCTGCGCGCCGCCCCGGCCGCCGAACCCCGCGCAATCACCAGATGCGACACCGCAGGCGTACGGGGAAGCAGCTGCCGCCGGCGCTGCGCGGGATCCTTCGATTCCGCCACCGCGCCGCTCCGCGCACGACGACAGCGCCGTGCTACTTCTCGTGCACGCAGATACGGTTTTTGCCGGAACGCTTGGCCTGGTAGAGGGCCTCGTCGGCCTTCACGAACACGTCGCGGTACGCCACGTCGTCGTCTTCGGGAACGTACACGCCCATGCTCACCGACGGCACGCTGTCCAACGAGCTCACCTTCACGGCGGCAAGCTGGCGCTTGACCTGCTCGAGCTTGTCCAGGGCAACCTCGAGGTCGATGTTCTTCAGCAGCAGCACGAACTCGTCGCCCCCTACGCGGCCCGCCACGTCGGATTCTCGGAAGTTCGAGCGCAGCACGCCTCCCACCTCATGCAGCAGCATGTCGCCCACGATGTGCCCGTACGTGTCGTTCACGTGCTTGAAGTCGTCGATGTCGAGCGCGACGCACACGCTGTGCCGCCGCACCGACGCATCGGCGAGCGCCGCAGCCACGAGATCCTGCGTGGCCGCATGGTTGCTCAGCCCGGTCGTGGCGTCGTATTCGGCGCGGAACCGCAGGTCGTGCTCGTTGTTGATATCCTCGATGAGACCCACGAGATGCCACGACCCCGCATCGTCATGGGCCACGAACAGGTTGGCGCGGTACCAGGCGTATCCGGTGCCGTAGTAGTCGGCCCGGTACTCGATGGCCACTTCGCTCGCGCCCGATCGGGCGTTTTCGAACATCTGGCGCACATCGTCCATGCTGTCGGGATGCACGACCTCGCTGCGCGCCGTCGTCAGCGTCTCAAGATAATGAGGTATGACCTGGGCTTCCATACCGCTTCCGTTGCGATCCATGTACAGCAGCACCGTGTCGGAATCGGAGTCGTAGTCGAAGCTCATCTTATGCGTCATCTCGCTGAGCAAGCGGTACCGCTCGTTCTGCCACGAGCGTTCGCGCTGGTCGCGCAGCTCGTCCGTCACGTCGCGCACCACCGCGTACAGCGCCAGCGCGTCGTCGGTTTCCCTCATGACACGGCCCTGAATGCGCACGTCGATGGGAACGCCGTCCTGCCGTACCGTGCGCAGGCCCACATCGAGCTCGCCGCCGTCCTCGATGAAGCCCTGCCGGTTGCAGTACTCGTCGAGCTCCCGCACCTCGTCGCTCAAAGCGAGCGGTGCGTCCCATTCCAGGTTCTCGGGCGCGCCCGGCAGCTCGTCGCCGAACATCGTGCGCAGACGGTCGTTCGCATAACGCAGTCGAACCTCCCCATCGTGCGAGGTGAACACGCCCACGCCCACCGGAAGCTTGCCCATGGTGTCGAGAACGCGCATCGTCACCTTGCGGTCCTCAACCGATATGCGCTCCGTCACGTCCTTGCTGCAACACAGGATGCCGTGCTCCGACACGCGCAGCAAGAGGCTTTGGTACCAGCAGCGCCGGCCGTCGAATTCCATGCGGTACGTGCACACGACGGGGCTGTCGCCGTCGCTTTCGAGGCATTCGTCAAGCGCGGCGCGCAGGCGGGCGCGATCCTCGACGTCGGGCAGGCGGTCGGTCCAGAACTTGAACGCCTTGTCGAGGGGCAGCGTCTTGCCGGTGCGCGGCCTGCCCGACGAGTACAGCGACCGATACGTCTTGCGGGCGCCGTCGAACTCGATGATCTCGTCGTACACCGAGCACAGCACCGTCGCGTAGCGGCGGATATCCTGCTCGTAGCGTTTTTGCTGGCGTTCCGACACGTCCAAGAACGCGCTTTGGATAAGGGCGCGGCCGTCGACGTCGCGCTCGAGCGCCGATGTGCCCTCGATCCACCCGGTAGAGCCGTCGCGACGCACGAACCGATACGTGAAGTCGAGAGGAGCGGCCCCGTCGTTGAGCGCCTGCACCGTCTGGCTATGCAGGGCATCATCGTCGTCGTGGATGGGGATGATCTTGCCCCCGGCCATCCCGGCGCGATAGGCCTCGGCGTCGGCGTAGCCGAATATCTCGCAGCCCTTCTTATTGATGAACAACACGCGCGGATCATCGCCCACCGTGTAGCGCACGATACCGCACGGGACGGAGTCGTTCAATCGATGCTGCAGCTCGCTCTGGACGCGAAGGCGCTTCTCGTTCTCCTTCTCGTGCGTCACGTCGATGAAGACGGCTACCGCGTACAGCGCGACGTCGTCGCGGTACATCGTGGATGCCGACAGGTGCAGCCACGCGACGCTTCCATCCCGATGCAATACGCGCATGACGCACGACGAACGGGCCGCGCCCGACACCAGCTCCGTCGCAACCGCTTCGACGATCGGCCGGTCTTCCGGATGCACCACGGCAAGGGCGTCGAAGCGCGAATGCTCCTGGTATTGCTCGCGCGTGTAGCCGATCATTGCGGCGGTCGTATCGCTGAAATCGAGCAGCCGTATGCCTCCGGAGGACACCTCGTAGAAGGCGAGCCCTCCCGGAATAGTGTCGCGCGTGGCTGCGAGCCGATCGCGCAGGGCCTGCTCCTGGGTGGTCTCCTCGGCGAGCAAGTACAGGTTGCTCAAGTCGCCGGCGCGCGACAGCAGGCGCACGCGGACGCGGATCCAGCGACCGCGGCCGTTGCTGCGAAGGCGCAGCTCGCTTTCGGCGTCACCCTCGCCGGCAACCGCCCGACGGAGGGCTTCCCGCAAGGGCCCGCGATCCTCTTCGAGCAGCTGCGCCAGCATGTTCTTGCGCAGCCGTTCGGCCATCGCAGGATCTTCGGCCATGCCGAACAGGTTGGAGAACTCGTGGTTCGCGCGCACGATTTCAAGCGTTTTGTTATCGTACTCGGCGATGGCGGCAGCGCCCACGTAACTGTTGAAGATGAGTGCCAACTGAGAATCCGCATTCCAGAATTCGGCCACGTCATCCTGCATGTTCTCGGTGCGAGGCCGCTGCAGACCTTCATGGGCGCTCTCGGCCAGCATACGCTCGAACGTCTCGCGATCAACCGGCCGCGAGAACAGGTAGCCTTGCATGTACTCGCACCCGATGCTGGCAAGGTAGGCCGCCTGCTTCGACGTTTCCACGCCCTCGGCGATGGTCGGCAAGTCCAGCCAGCGCGCCATGCGCACGATGGACGCCAGGATGAGGCCGCCGCGCGTGCTTTCGTGTGTGTCGAGAAAGCCCATGTCCAGCTTCAACACGTCCACCGGCACGTCCTTCAGCGTGTTGAGCGACGAGTAGCCGCTGCCGAAGTCGTCCATCTCCACGGTGAAGCCGGCGCTGCGCAGGTCTTTGACCGCCCCGATGAGCTGATCGGGCGATTCCATGTAGGCGCTTTCCGTGATCTCGAGGTTGAGCAGGCTGGGAGGAACGTCGTAGCGCTCCGCCAGGCCCTTGAGGTACGAGCACAGGTCCGCGCGGTAGATGTCGGCACGCGACAGGTTCACCGACAGGTGCGGGACGGCATCGACGCCCCATTCGTCGATCCATGCGCGCAGGCAGCGGCACGCCTGGTCCCACATATAATAGTCGAACCGGGAGATGAGGCCGTTGCGCTCGAACACGGGAATGAATTCGGCAGGGCCCAGCAGGCCGCGGTCGGGGTGCTGCCAGCGCGCGAGCACTTCGGCACCGGTCATAAGCCCGGTCGCGTAGCGGTACTGCGGCTGGAAGAAGGGCACGAACTGGCCCTGGTCGAGCGCCGCGGTCATCTCGCCGGCCAGCTGCTGCTCTTTCAACAGCGACACGCGCAGCGTTTCGTCGTACAGCACGTAACGGCTGCCCACGGAGCCGCCCTTCGCGGCGCGTAGAGCCAGCAGGGCGCGGTCGCACATGAGGCTGACGTCCAGCTCGGAATCGTCGATGGGGTACACGCCCATGCGCACGAAGAAGGTGAAATCCTCGCGATAGGCGCCGAACCACTCGTTGAACACGGCCAGCATGCGATCGGGATCGAACAGCACGCGAGGAAAGCAGCCGATGAAATGGTCGGCGCGCAGGCGGGCGGCCACCGCGCCGGTCGGAAGGTTGCGGTGGATCATCTCGCCGATATCGGCGAGCAGGCTGTCGCCCGCCGAGGTGCCGAAGAGGTCGTTGTACGCCTTGAAACGGTCGATGTCGCCGTATACGAGGACGTACGCCTCATCGGGATGGGCGTCGATCAGGGCACGCACGCGCGTGTTGAATCCGCTGCGGTTTAGAAGACCGGAAAGGGCGTCTCGCTCAGAAGGGCTGAATGAGCCCCCCCCCCCCGACGGTTTTTTCTTCCTCCAGCGAGTCTTTTTCGATTCCAAATTCCCATGCAGGACGCATCGCCCTCCTCGCCTTCTTGGTAGGATATATGACGATGGGGATACAGTTTAGCGCTTTGCAGCGGGGTATGCTATCAGATACGACGAAGAGTTGATGCAATCGCCGAACGAACCGTTTTGCGTGCCGCAGTGCGGCGCGGCTATGCGCGCTCGGTGCGTTTGGCTTCGCTCCACAGCGCCTCGCGGTCGTCGGGAGCGAGGTCCTCGACGGCGCGGCCCTGCTCCCACGCGGCGCGTTCCATGTACGCCCAGCGATCTCGGAACTTCCGACACGTGGAGCGCAGGGCGCCCTCGGCGTCCACGCCCATGCGGCGGCCCACGTTCACGAGCGAGAACAGCACGTCGCCGAACTCGTCCTCGACGGCAGCGGCGGCCGCCGCGCGGGCGGTCTCGGCGGCGGAATCGTCGGTCGAGGCCGCACCGACATCCACCTTGCCGTTCGCGGCCTTCGGCGCCGCTTCGTAGGCATCGCGCAGCTCGCCGACCTCTTCGCGCACCTTGTCCCACACGTCGTCGAGCGACTCCCACTCGAAGCCCGCGGCGGCGGCCTTGCGCGAGATCTTCTGCGCCTGCATGAGCGCCGGGAAGCTGGTGGGAACGCCGTCGAGCAGGCCCTCGCGCGGCGCGCCCGTCTCGTCGGCGGCACCGTCGGCGCTGCCCTTCTCGGCCAGCTTCACCTGGTCCCACAAGTCGAGCACCTCGCTTGCGTTCGCGGCTTGCACCTCGCCGAACACGTGCGGATGGCGACGGATCATCTTCGCGTTCACGTCGGCGCACACGTCGTCGATGGTGAACTCGCCGTCGTCGGCGGCGATCTGGCTTTGCAGGACTACCTGCAGCAGCACGTCGCCCAACTCCTCGCGCAGGTGCGCGACGTCGTTCGTCTCGATCGCGTCGACCGCCTCGTAGGCCTCCTCGATCATGTTGTGCGCGATGCTCTCGTGCGTCTGCACGCGATCCCACGGGCACCCGTCCGGCGCGCGCAGGGCGGCGATGGTGGCGACGAACTGGTCGAACGGGGGATGTGCGGAGGCAGTGGATGCGAGATGCGAGGCAGGAGCGGGGGCGGGGACACTATCGGGAGCGGGCGCGGCGCCCGCGGTTCGTTCGGAGGTCATGGCGTTCCTTTCTTCGTTTGCTCAACAGCAGTATACCGCCGCGCGAGGGCCGTGGTATGCTGCACGGCGATGCGAAAGGATACCGGTATGAACCTGCCCGCCACCACGAACGACCGTCCCGCGCGCGTGCGCCGCGCCGCCTGGCTGGCACGGCTGGCGTTTCTGCTCGTGTTCGTCGTCAACGTGCAGTGCGCGGTGTCGTTCGTGCTGTGGCCGGACGCCTACGCAGCCTCGTTCGAGGTGGCCGGCGTGCCCGGCGCCGCGGCCGTGCAGGGCCTCGGCATCGCGTTCCTCATGTGGAACGCAACCTACCCCGCCGTCATCGCCAACCCGCTGCGCTTCCGATCCGTGGCCGTCATCGTCCTGGTGCAGCAGGCCATCGGCCTCGTCGGCGAATCGTGGCTGCGCTTGGGGCTGCCCGCCGGTCACGCCGCCCTCTCGGCCAGCATCGAGCGCTTCATCCTGTTCGACGGCCTCGGACTGCTGCTCATGGCCGCCGCCTTCGGATGGCTGGCATGGGTCGAGCGGAACGGGAGCATGGGCTGGCGAGCCGAATAGGCTGCCCATTCGCCTCGCGCTGATGGCCGACGCCATGGGAGCAGCCGGCGCCGCGGGAGCCATGGGAGCCATGGGAGCAGCCGGCGCCGCGGGCGCCATGGGAGCAGCCGGCGCCGCGGGAAGCCGCTGGCAGAGATCGCACGATATGAACGAGAATAGACGAGGCTAACTTTTCGCGACCTGGGGTTTCCCGATTTTGCTGTGCGAATCAGCACGCAGAATCGTTCATATCGTGCGATCTCTGCCAGCAGCTTCCCGCGGCGGGAAACCTGCGGGCGTTTCACGTGAAACATCTGTTCCCTCGGGCACCCGGCGCGACCGAATCGGATATACTGGCTGCTGATTCGAGGAAGCGGCGGCGAGGAGTGTTTCATGGCAACGAGTTCGGATGCGTCGGCCCTGTCAGCCGGGGCGCTTGCGCAGATTCGCGTGTTTCAGCAGAACGAGGTGACCGAGTCCGAGGTGTACCGACGCATCGCCGCCGGCACCAAAGACGCGGACAACCGCGCAACCCTGCTGCGCATCGCCGATGAGGAGGCGAAGCACGCCGGCATCTGGCAGCGCTACACCGGCGAGGAGATGAAGCCGCAGCGGGGTAAGGTGCTGCGCTATTCGCTGATCGCGCGCGTGTTCGGCTTCACGTTCGCCGTCAAGCTCATGGAGAAGGGCGAGGAGAAAGCCCAGATCTCCTACGACGAGCTGGCGAAGGAAGCCCCCGAGGCCCTCGACATCCGCGCCGACGAGGAGGCGCACGAGCACGCGCTGCTGGCGATGCTCGACGAGGAGCGCCTGTCGTACGTGGGCAGCATGGTGCTGGGCATGAACGACGCGATGGTGGAGATGACCGGCACGCTGGCAGGACTCACGCTGGCCATGCAGAACACGCGGCTCATCGCGCTGTCGGGCCTGATCACCGGCATCGCAGCCACACTGTCGATGGCGTCGAGCGAGTACCTGTCGTCGAAGAGCGAGGGACGCTCGGACGCGCTGAAATCGGCTACGTACACGGGCATCGCCTATCTCGTGACCGTGGCGCTGCTCATCCTGCCGTACCTGTTGTTCGACGAATCGCACTACTTGTGGGCCATGGGCACGATGGTGGTCATCGTGTTGCTCATCCTCGTGGTGTTCAACTACTACCTCTCGGTGGCGCAAGACCTGCCGTTCAAGAAGCGGTTCGGCCAGATGGCCGGCATCAGCCTGGGCGTGGCGGCCCTGTCGTTCGTCATCGGCATCCTCGTGAAGCAGTTCCTCGGCGTGGACATCTGATGTCCCCAAAGGGGACAGGCACCTTTGGGGACATCGTCAGTGTCCCAAAGGGGGACAGTCTCCATTTGGGACACTCTGCGACGCGGGCGAGCCGTTTGTCGGAGGACGGCGTGGCTCGCCCGGTCGCACGGATGATCGGGGCACTACGGGCAGCGCACGGACGCCACGCCGCCCGTGCGCTTACGCCAGGATGGCGGCCAGATCCTCTTCGGGCGTGCTGATGGGGCGCACATCGAACTCGCGAACGAGCACGTCGAGCACGCCCGACGACACGAACGCCGGCAGCGTCGGCCCCAGGTAGATGCCCTTGATCCCGAGGTGCAGCAACGTCAGCAGGATGCTGACGGCCTTCTGCTCGTACCACGACAGCACCAGCGTCAGCGGCAGGTCGTTCACGCCGCACCCGAACGCCTCGGCCAGCGCAACGGCCACGCGGATGGCGCCGTACGCGTCGTTGCACTGCCCCATGTCCATGATGCGCGGCAGGCCGCCGATGGTGCCCAAGTCCAGGTCGTTGAAGCGGAACTTTCCGCAGGCCAGCGTCAGGATGATGCTGTCCTCGGGCGCCTGCTGCACGAAGTCGCGGAAGTAGCTGCGGCCCGGGCGCGCGCCGTCGCAGCCGCCCACGAGGAAGAAGCGGCTGATGGCGCCCTGCTTCACCGCGTCGACCACCGTGTCGGCCACGCCGAGGACGGTGCCGTGGCCGAAGCCCGTGGTGAACGCGCCGTCCGCGTCGGTCACCGTCGCGTATCCGCCCAGCTCGAGCGCACGCTCGATGAGCGGCTCGAAGTTCTTGCTGCCGTCGGGCGTGGCATCGACGTGCGCCATCCCGGGGTACGCCACGGGACCCGTGATGAACACGCGGTCGGCGTAGGATGCCGCCGGCGGCATGAGGCAGTTCGTGGTGAACAGGATGGGCGCAGGCAGGTCGGCGAACTCGACGCGCTG
The DNA here is from genome assembly GCF_900184265.1 of Eggerthella timonensis. Classification (NCBI taxonomy): domain Bacteria; kingdom Bacillati; phylum Actinomycetota; class Coriobacteriia; order Eggerthellales; family Eggerthellaceae; genus Eggerthella; species Eggerthella timonensis. Next base: position 867,254 of record NZ_FXXA01000002.1, on the reverse strand, counting down.
GTTCTGCCAGGCGGTTCCCAGGTTGCCCTTGAGGTGCGGGTACTGCTTGAGCTGCGGATAGGCGTGCGCGGGCAGCAGCTCGCCGTGCGTGTAGACGTTCACGCCGCGACCGGCCGTCTGGTCGAGCAGCAGCTTGAGATCGTGCAGGTCGTGGCCCGAAACCACGATGAAGGGGCCGGCCTCCACCGTGCGCGCCACCGTCGTGGGCTCAGGCATGCCGAAAGTCTCGGTGTTCGCCTGGTCGAGCAGCTCCATGCAGCGCAGGTTTACCTCGCCCACCTTGAGCGACAGCGGGAGCAGCACGTCGGCGCCCGCCTCGGCGTCGGCCAACGCGGCCAGCCCCTCGTGCAGGAAGGACGAAACCGCGTCGTCGCGATAGCCCAACGCGGCCGCGTGGTACGCGTACGCGCCTAAGCCGCGCAAGCCGAACAGCACGAGCGACTTGAGCGAGCGCACGTCCTCCGGCGCGTTCCACAGCGCTGCCAGGTCGTAGTCGGGCGCGGCCTCCATGCCGGCCGCTGCCGCGACGGCATCGCGCTCGGCATGGGCGCGCTCCCGCAGGACGGTCAAGGCCGCGTCATCGAAGTCCACGTTCGTCAGCGTGGCGAACAGGCCTTCCATCGCCAGGTCGTCTGCCGCGCGCCGCACCTCCGCGCCGACCCCCGCCGCGCGCACCGTCTGCGCGAGGCTCACGAGCGCGCCCGTGACCTCGTCCTGCAGGTTCGCCGTGCTCGCCTGCTTGCCGCACACTCCCGCCGCGCCGGTGCAGCCGTCGCACCCGACCGTCTGCTCGCACTGGAAGCAGAACATCGTCATCGTATCGTCCACGTCTCGTCCTCTCTCGCACCTGCGCCCCGGATGGCCCCAAAGGTGCCTGTCCCCTTTGGGGCCATCCACCGTTGGCGGGTCGGGGCGCGGCGCTCGGTTGTCGTTCCCTTGCCTGACGACGCTCACCCTACGATACTGGTGCAAGCATTTCCGTTGTATTTGCAACAAAGGAGCCCCATGGACCGCTACCTGCCCCTCATCGGCCGCTCGCCCCTGTTCGAGCGCATCGACGCCGCCGACCTCGAGCTCATGCTCCAGTGCCTCGGCGCGCGGCAGCGCTCGTTCCCCAAGAGTGCGTACGTCTTCCGCGTGGGCGACCGCACCACGTCGATGGGCATGGTGCTGGAGGGCTCGGTGCGCCTCGAGAAGGAAGATTACTGGGGCAACCGCAGCATCCTCGCGTCGTTCGGCCCCGGCCAGTCGTTCGCCGAAGTGTACGCGTGCGAACCCGACCTGGCCCTCGACATCAACGTGGTGGCTGCCGAAGACGCCGTGGTGCTGCTCCTCGACGTGGGGCGCATCACCAGCATGTGCCCGTCGTCGTGCGCGTTCCACGCGCGGCTCATCCGCAACCTGCTGGGCATCATCGCGAAGCGCACGCACGCGCTGACGCGCAAAATCGAGCACACCGCGAAGCGCACGACGCGCGCCAAGCTGCTGTCGTACCTCTCCGACCAGGCCGAACGTGCCGGTTCGAACCGCTTCGCCATCCCGTTCGACCGCCAGGAGCTGGCCGATTACCTGTCGGTGGATCGCAGCGCCATGTGCGCCGAGCTGTCGCGGATGAAGAAGGACGGCATCATCGACTACAATAGGAACCGGTTTGAAATCGTGCGAAGGAGCTCCCTATGATCGATCCGCGCAAGGCGGCCCTCATTATCATCGACATGCAGCACGGGTTCGTGGACCCCTCGTCCGCGCTGTGCGTGGAAGGGGCGCTGTCCACGGTGCCAGCCTGTGCGCAGGCGCTCGACCAGGCGCGCACGCTGGGGATGCCCGTGATCCACGCCGTGCGCGAGTACGCCGCCGACGGCTCGGACGTGGAAGCCGTGCGACACCGCACGTGGGTCGAGGGCGGCAAGCCCGTCTCGCGCGCCTGCGCCAGCCCCCGCACGCTGGAGGAATACGCGCCGCTGTCGCCGCAGCCGGGCGACCGCGTGATCGTGAAGCCGCGCTTCTCGGCGTTCTTCGGCACCCAGCTCGACCTGATCCTGCGCCGTTTGGGCGTGGGCACCGTGGTGCTCATCGGCACCACCACGCCGAACTGCATCCGCAGCACCTGCTACGACGCGTTGTCGCTCGACTACAACGTGGTGCTGCTGGAAGACTGCACGTCGTCGCGCACGCCCGAGGTGCAGGCGGCGAACATCGAGGATATGGCGCACATCGGCGCGCACGTCATGGACTGCGACGAGTTCTGCGCGCAGGGCCTGGCGAACGTGCGCGACGTGGTGGCCGAAGCCCGCGAGGCGTGCGCGGGAGGCACCATCCTATGATCATCGAAGTCTCAACGCTCGACGACCCGCGGCTCGACGCGTTCGCGCGGCTGACGGAGGCCCAGCTGCGCAGCAAGCTGGAACCCGAGAAAGCGCTGTTCATCGCCGAGTCCGGCAAGGTGATCGAGCGTGCGCTGGCAGGCGGCATGGAGCCGTTGTCGCTGCTCATGGAGGCGAAATGGCTACCCGCGATGCAGCCGATCATCGATGAGATCGCCGCACGCTGGGGCAGCGAGGTGCCCGTGTTCGTCGCACCGCACGACGAGCTGACGAAGCTCACCGGGTTCGAGCTGACGCGCGGCGCGTTGGGCGCATTCCGACGCCCCGCGCTGCCAAGCGTGGCCGACATCGTGCGCGGCGCGCGCCGCATCGCCGTGCTGGAGGACATCACGAACCACACGAACGTCGGGGCCATCTTCCGCTCGGCCGCCGCGCTGGGCATCGACGCCGTGTTGGTGACGCCCGCCTGTTACGACCCGCTGTACCGCCGAGCCGTGCGCGTGTCGATGGGCACCGTGTTCCAAGTGCCGTGGACGCGCATCGGCGAGGAGGCCGGAGCGGGTGCCACCGGCGCGGGCGGCTGGGCCGAAGCCGGCGTGCCGCTGCTGCACGAGCTGGGATTCAAGACCGCGGCCTTCGCGCTGACGGACGACTCGGTGTCGCTCGACGATGCGGCCCTCAATGCCGAGGAGCGGCTCGCGCTGGTGTTCGGCACCGAAGGCGACGGCCTGGCGCACGACACCATCGGCCGCTGCGACTACACCGTGCGCATCCCCATGGCCGGCGGCGTGGACTCCCTCAACGTGGCCGCCGCCAGCGCCGTTGCCTTCTGGCAGCTGCGCTCGAGCTGAGCGCGAATGTCCCGGATGGGGACTGTCCCCTTTTGGGACATTCGCCGCCTACAGCGCGTCGTCGGCCGGATGGCCCGTGTGGTTCACCTTGGTGGCCAGCGGATGCTCCTTGAGGGTGAGCATGAGAACGAACCCCACCACCAGCAACGGCACCACGTACAAGAAGATGGGCACGAGCGCATCGCTGTACGCCGACGTGATGATGTCGCGAACGGGTCCGCTCAAGTGGTCGACGAATTCGGGCGTGATGCGGTTCATGCTGATGTTGTCCGCCTTCGGCAACTGCGCGACCAAATCCGCCGACAGCCTCGACGTGAACAGCGCTCCCACAAGCGACGCGCCCAGCGTCGAGCCGATCTGCCGGAAGAAGTTGTTCGCCGCCGTGGCGGTTCCCACGATGGCGTGCGGGAACTCGTTCTGCACGATGAGCACGAGGATCTGCTGCCCCAGCCCGATGCCGAAACCCAGCACGAACAGGAACACGCCGGTCAGTACGAGCGGAGTCCCCACAGTGAGCTGGGACAACAGCACGAAGCCCACCGATGTCACCGCGCAGGAGGCGATGGGCATCCACTTGTAGCGCCCCGTTTTCGTGGCAAGGAAACCGGTGCCGACCGCCGTGATCAGCACGCCTGCCATCATGGGAACCGTCATAAGCCCCGCCTGCTCGGGAGCCAGCCCCTCGACGATCTGGAAGTAGGTGGGCAGATACGAAATGGTGCCCATCATCCCCAGCATGATGAACATGCCGGTGACCGTGCATACGACGAAGTTGCGGTTCTTGAACAGCAGAAGGGGGACGATAGGCTCTTTCGCGTGGCGCTCAGCCAAAACGAACGCGACCGCCGCCACGAAGAACAGCGCGAACAAGCCGAATATCTCGGGCGAGGTCCAGGCGAACAGCGTGCCGCCCCATGCGGTCGCCAGCACGAGCGACGACACCGACAAAGCCATCGTCGTCATGCCGGCGATATCGATGGGCGGCCGATCGTCGCGCCGCTCGGGTTTCGTGAGGAAGAACGCCACGGCAGCGATAGCAAGCAGCGCCAGCGGGATGTTGAACGCGAACAGCCAGCGCCACCCCGTCACCTGCACGAACCAGCCTCCCAGCAGCGGCCCCACCACCGTGGACACCGCGAACACCGAGCCCATGAGGCCCATGTACTTCCCTCGTTGGCGCGGCGGAACGATGTCGGCCCCCCGAGCCCCTCCACCGCGCGGCCCGCGATGAGCCCGTCCATGCTGGGCGCGAGCCCGCACGTCGTCGACCCCACGATGAAGATGGACAACGCGATGATGAACAGGTACTTGCGGCCGAACAGGTCGCCCAGCTTGCCGTAGATGGGCATCATGATGGTTGATGCCAGGATGTAGGCCGTGGTCACCCACTGCATATGGTCGACGCCGCCCAGGTCGCCCACGATGGTGGGCAACGCGGTGGCCGTGACCGTTTCAGACAACGTGGAAACGAACATCGCCAAAAGCAACCCCGCGAACACGGCTGCGACGCCTCGTTTGCGTTCGGGCTGAGGCTCGCTCGTCGGCACGGCCCCTTGCTGCGCCGATGCCGCCGCCAGCTCTTGCGCTCGCGTTCGCGCTGCCTCGTCCCGCGTCTCTTCATCGTTCGATTCTTGCGCGATCGTCTTGGGCTCATCGCCCTCGTGCACGCGCGCCGCGTCCGCCGCCGCAGCCGCCGTTCGGTCTACGCCTTCCATACCTGCTCCTTATCGCTGCATGATTCCTCCCAGTATGCCCGCGTCGCGCGCGTGAGCGGCCGCACGTAGCGCATGGAAACCGAACGGTCAGCAGCGCGTCGCGCGCTCGTGGGATGGCGGAATGCCGACCAGGGTGGAGAAATGGGCGCAAATCGATAGCCCTGACAATGTTCCCTGTAGCGAACTCAGGTCGCAGCCGTCCCGAGCGCTGCGCGACCTGGGAATATGCCGGTCGCCTTTCTGAAAACCCGATGCAAACGACCCAAAACACCGCCTGAAATTGTCATGGGTGCCGTTTTGCGTCCAAGTCGAAAGCAGCTCTATGGGGAAAGGCCATCGACGTCCCGCAGATCCAGCCCGTTGCCATCCTATGGCGAGCGCAAGCGAGTTCGTCGGATCCCGTGCGTCGCCAGCCGGAAGCGTGTCTGTTGGCACCGCACGGGACGCTTCGACTCCCGCAGCTTCGACGCCGCACTCAGGATGATAGGGGGCCGCGGGTTGCATCGCCTCCGCTCGTGGCGACAACCTGAGTGGAGGCATAAGTCGATGGCAGTTCCCGCTGGAGCGTTGCCCCCGTCTCGCCACCGGAATGTTTCACGTGAAACATTCGTTCTGACTCCCCTGTTCGGCGCATACCCCGTCGAGCCTGCCCGTCCCGTTCCGTTTCCGTGCAGTTTTCACCCACATGTTGCGGTATTTGCGGCACCGAGGGCGGTACGAGGCAACGCGGCGAAGGGCGACCTGGGAAAACGCTCCCGATCGGAAAGGCACGGGGCCGCAGGGGGCCCGGATTCGCAACATGTGGGTGAAAACCGCGCATCGGAGACGCGCAGGGGATGCCGCAGCTCGTTCGATTACGCGCCGAGCGAGAAGACGGGGGCATTCGTACGTTTTCATTCGTGCGCCACCCCCGTGCGCTATGCGTTTTGCATGCGGGCGAAACCCGTCAGCAGTTCCGCGCGCGCGTCGAGTAGAATACTGGGAGCGAGGAGGGAGGGGCCATGCAAGACGAAGCGAAACCGGAAACCGCAGGCGCGAAGCGCGCGTTGGCTGGCAGCGCCGTGGGATACGGCATCGTGTGCGGGCTGACGTTCCCTCTCATGATCTCCAGCACGTTTCTTCAGGAAATGAGCCTGTCGCATGGGGCAGGCGACGCGTTCGGCGCGCTGTTCTTCCTCGCGTACGCCTTGACGATGGCGGGCACCGCGCTGGCCTATGCGTTGCGCCGCAAGCCCACGCGCCGCGCGCGCATCCTCAGCGCCTTCGCCGCCGCCTTCCTGGGCAACGCCCTCATGTTCGCACGGCTCGTGGGGCTGATCGAGGGCGGCTGGCTGTACGCCATCGCTGCCTCGGGCCTGATCGGCTACGGGCTGGCCACAGCCGAGTTGGCGTGGATGGCGCGCATCACCAGCCTGCATGAGCGCGGCGAGGTGTCGCTTGCGCGCGCCGTTCCGCTGTCGTTTCTGTGCGGCGGCGTGGTGGCGGGCATCATCTTCGTGGCTTCGGGCACCGTCGAGCTGCTGTTCGCGCTTGCGATCATCGTGGTTTCGGCGCTGCCGTTCGTGCGCACGGCCCCGCTCGACGTGGCAGCACGGCGCGTCAGCCTTGCGCAGGGCGGAGCGGGCGACTTCGTGAAAGCGGTGTCGTACCTGGCCGTGTTCTCGTTCGTGTTCGGCGCGGTGAGCCAGGTTGCCACCGTGGTCGAGGAGCCCATTCCCATCGCCGTGCAGGCCGTGTTGGGCATCCTGCTGGCGGCCGGCATCATGCTGGCGTACGTGGTGCGCAAGAAGCACGCGCTGTCGGTGGGCGACCTGTACGACATCCTGTTCCCCATCGTGGCCGTGGCGCTGATCGCGCTGCCGTTCATCACCTCGCCCATCGTGCACGTGATCGCGGCGGTGCTCGTGTTCGTGGCGTTCTACCTATCGGGCATGAACGTGCGCATCGCCGTGTGCCTGCTGGGCGAACGCGACCACGTGTCGATGTGGGTGTACCTGAGCGTCGCGCTGGGGGCGTCGGCGCTGCTGATCCTGGCAGGCGTCGCGTTCGGCGCGGCGGTGATCGCACAGGATCTGCTGGTGACGGGACTTGCGCTCATCTCGCTCGTATCGCTGTTCGTGCTGGCGCTCAACCCCATCGTGGCGAAGCGGCTGGAGGGCCGGCGCGCGCGGACGGACGCGCCGTCGTCGTCGACCGCCCCGGAGACGAGCGACGTGCGCACGATGCAAGTTGAACTGCTGCGCGCGTTCGCCGAGGACCATCACCTCACCGCGCGCGAGACCGACGTGCTCATCCTGCTGTGCCAAGGCCGCACGCGCACCTACATCGCCGACGAGCTGGGACTGTCGCCGAACACCATCAAGGGCTACATCCACAACGTGTACCAGAAGAGCGGCGCCGTCGACAAGCAAGACCTCTTGGATCGCGTCGAGCTGCACGCCGAAGGGCGGTAGCCACCCACCACCCCCTCCACTATGGAGGGTTTTTTGCATCCACCCACTTTGGCGCTGGCGGGGCGCAGCGCGGCCTGACAGGATGGCAACAGCGGATCGGCCGGAGGAGGGCCGACCGGAAGCATCGTCAACAGGGAGGATCATCATGACAGCAGAGGGAAAGAACATCGCATCCGCAGGCGTTTCGCGCCGCTCGTTCCTCATGGGGCTGGGCGCCACGGCAGCCGTCGTGGCCGGCAGCGGCCTCGCCGGCTGCGCGCCGCAAACCACCGCGGCCCCCGCGAGCACCGATGGCGGCGACTCCGCAAGCACGGCAAGCACCGGCGCGACCGGCACGCAGAAAGCCGACACCATCCAGGCCGCCGCGGAAACCCCCGCCGAGAAGCAGGAAACGAAGGACGTCGACTTCGTCGTCGTAGGCAGCGGCGTTGCCGGCATGAGCGCAGCCGTGGAGGCGTCGCGCGCCGGCGCCAAGGTGGTCGTACTCGAGAAGCACAACGTGACCGGCGGCGACTCGTCCATCTGCAGCGGCAACTTCTACTGCTGCGGCGCGAAGAAACAGGACGAGCTGGGCTACACGGACTACGGCACGCCCGAGGAAGTGGCGCAGTTCTTCTTCGACCAGTCTGACGGCGACGCGAACATGGACATCTGCCGCCTCGTGGCCGAGAACGGCGGCGCGGCCATGGACTGGCTCGTGGAGCTGGGCTGCGACTTCGACAAGAAGCCCGGAGACAACGTGTCCGACCGCTCCATGCTGTCGACGACCAGCGGCAAGGGCATCGTGGACAACCTCATCGCCGAAGCGGAGAAGAACGGCGTGGAAATCATGATGGAAACGCGCGCCATCGAAGTGCTCATGGACGGCGGCAAGGCCGCGGGCGTGAAAGCGCGTCAGGGCAAGACCGAGTACACCATCAACGCGAAGGCCGTCATGCTGGCCTCGGGCGGCTTCGACGGCCAGGATTGGGCGAAGGAGCTGTACGCGCCGGGCGCCGTGGGCTGGCACACGTTCTCCAGCCCCAGCAACACCGGCGACGGCATCGAGCTGGCGAAGCAGGCGGGCGCGATGACGCTGCTCAAGGGCGGCCTGTCGCAGATCCACCTCGTGGGTCGCGAGCCGCTGCCGCTCAACGACGAGCTGAGCGTGCTGCGCATGGTGAACACGGGCGTGTTCGTCACCGACCTGGGCTATCGTTGCGCAAACGAGTCCATGACGAGCCAGTTCGACTACTTCACCCCGTTCGTCGAAAGCGGCCGCAAGGAATTCACCATCATCTGCGACTCGCAGCAGCCCGAGAAGCGCCTGGAACTCATCAAGAAGGGCGTCGAGAAGGGCGTGGTCGACACGGCCGACACCATCGAGGCGTTGGCCGAAGCGGCCGGGCTGCCTTCCTATCCGCTGATGAAGACCATCGAGCGCTACAACGAGCTGTGCGAGGCCGGCGAGGACACCGACTTCCACAAGAAGCCCGAGGACCTGCAGGCCATCACGCAGGCGCCGTTCTACGCCATCCAGATCACGCCGAACACGAACGACTCGTTCGGCCAGCTGGCCATCAGCACGAAGGCCGAAGTCCTCGACGCGAACCGCCAGCCGGTCCCCGGCCTGTACGCCGGCGGCACGCTGGGCAACGCCGAGCTGTTCTACATGCGCTACGCCGTGAGCGGCTCGTCCATGTGCATGGGCACCGTCACTGGCCGCATCGCCGCCCAGTCGGCCCTGGAGTACTACGGCGCCTAGCGCACGTCGATCGTTTGCGCCCGTGCGCGCCATCCGCATCGCCTTCCCTCCCCTCGCGCCCTCCGGTCTTCCGGAGGGCGCTTTGCATGCGTACGGGTACGGCGTGGGCGCAAAGCGGCAGCCATGACAATGTTTCTTGAGGTGAACTTGAATCGGGGTATCGCCGAGAGTTGCGCGACCTGGGCATATGCTGAAGGGCTCGTCCGCAGCCCGACTCAAGCGGCCCAAAAACACGCCCGAAATTGTCACCGCTGTCCTTTTGCGCCCAGGTTCGCGAGCCGGCCCACGCCAGGTACGGCTGCCCCCCTGACGGGCGGGCCGCCCGGGGCGGGCTCCCCGTGGGGCGGGCCGCCTCGCGGGCGCCCCATGCATCGTCGTGCCGTTGGAATGGCAAGTTTTCACCGGATTCGGACGTTTGCGCTCTGCTTTTGGCAGACGCGGCACTTCAGGCGGGACGGAGGTTCCTCGTGATCAGGTATGATGCAGGACGGAGCATCCCGACGCTCCCGCGGCCCGGCCTGCAAACGTCCGAATCCGGTGAAAACTTGCCATCCGAGCCCTCGTCAGATGCACCAGGGTCCGGGCCGCGCGGGGCAGGCGCGGCTCGTCGGATGTTATGCGCCGAACGGGGAATAGGAACAGATGTTTCACGTGAAACACTCGGAGACGGAGGGCTGAGCGCGACGAACGCTGATCCGGCGTGTCCTTGAACGCTCGCTACTCGCTAGCCGAACGCTTGCCGAACGCTCGCTGCTCGCTTGCCGCACGTTCGCTGCTCGCTAGCTGCTCGCTTGCCGTTCGCTTGCTGCTCGCCTGCCGTTCGCTAGCCGTTCGCTAGCCGAATTCCTGCCGAACGCTTGCCGCGCGTTCGCTGCGCTAGCCGCACCACCGCGCGGGCGGCGTTCGCCGCTCGATCCCCACCAAGTTTGTGAATTTTGACCCGCATGCTTGACTTCATGTTCTGTATGCAATAGTGTTACAGTTACCAACTGTACCAAAGGGAATTACATTTCGAGGATGGGAAGCACTATGAACGCTCGCAAGAAGATTCGCGGAGGCCTGATTGCCGTTGCGGCGATGGCGCTGGCCGGCACCATCGCGCTGGCAGGATGCTCGGGCGCGCCCGCCGGATCGGGGGACGCGTCGATGAGCGCCGGCAGCGCCGATACGAACGCCGGATCTGCAAGCGCCTACGCGAAGATCACCGCCGACGAAGCCAAGGCCATGATGGATTCCGGCTCCCCCACCATCGTGGACGTGCGCACCGCGCAGGAGTACGCCGACGGCCACATCCCCGGCGCCATCAACATACCCGTGGAGAGCATCGGTTCCGACAAGCCGGCCGAACTCACCGACGCGAACGCCGATCTTATCGTGTACTGCCGCACCGGCGTGCGCAGCAAGCAGGCCTCCGACAAGCTGGTCGAACTGGGCTACCAACACGTCAACGACATGGGCGGCATCGTCGATTGGACCGGCGACAAAGTGACCGGCGACCAACCGAAGTAGCATCTCCCCCCGAGTCTTCCGAGGCTCGTGCGCGCTCCGACAGAACACCGACACGTGGACAGGTATGGGCAAATACTTCCCGCATGCAAACTACCGGAACGCGCACGAGCCTCGGAAGACGCTTCCATAACTCACTCCTTCCAGAAAGGAACCCTCATGAAACACTACGATGCAGCCATCATCGGCTTCGGCAAAGGCGGAAAGACCCTAGCCGGGGCGCTGGCGGCCGCGGGCAAGAACGTCGCCGTGATCGAGCAGTCGTCCCGCATGTACGGCGGCACCTGCATCAACGTGGCCTGCATCCCCACGAAGACCCTCGTGCACGCCGCCGCGCTGTCGCAGGCGCAGGGCGGCACGTTCGCCGAACGCGCCGAGCGCTACACCGACGCCATCGACGAGAAGGATCGCGTGACCGGCATGCTGCGCGGCAAGAACTACCACAAGCTGGCCGATGTGCCGAACGTCGACGTCATCGACGGCCGCGCCTCGTTCGTGGACGCGACGCACCTCGCCATCGAGCCGGCAGCGGCGGCCGACGCCACAACCGACGCCACCGCAGCCGCACCCCAGCAGATCGAAGCCGATCGCATCTTCATCAACACTGGCGCGCACCCCTTCGTGCCGCCCATCCCCGGCATCGACAGCCCGCGCGTGTTCGTCAGCGAGACGCTGCTCGACCTGCGCGACCTGCCCCAGCGCCTCGTCGTCATCGGCGGCGGCTACATCGGACTCGAGTTCGCCTCCATGTATGCGAATTTCGGCGCGCAGGTGACCGTCGTGCAGGACACCGAGGAGTTCATCCCGCGCGAAGACGCCGCCATCGCCGCCGCGGTGCTGACCAGCCTCGAAGATCGCAGCATCCGCATCGTGCGAGGCGCGCGCGTCCTGCGCATCGACCACGAAGCCGCCCAGGACACCGTCGTCGTCGAGGTCGCCGGCATCGAGGAGCGCATCCCGGCCGATGCCGTGCTCGTGGCCACCGGGCGCCGTCCCAACGTGGAAGGGCTCGGCCTCGAACGGGCGGGCGTGGAGCTCACCGAGCGCGGCGCCGTCCGCACCGACGAGCACCTCCGCACCACTGCGCCGAACATCCACGCGATGGGCGACGTCGTCGGCGGCTTGCAGTTCACCTACATCTCGCTCGACGACTTCCGCATCGTGAAGGACGACCTGCTGGGCGACGGTGCGCGCACCACCGAGAACCGCGGCGCCGTGCCCTACAGCGTGTTCCTCGACCCGCCGTTCTCGCGCGTGGGCATGACCGAGCGGGAAGCGCGCGACGCGGGATTCAACGTGAAGCTGGCCGAGCTGCCCGCAGCCGCCATCCCCAAGGCGCAGGTGCTAGGCAAACCGGTCGGCCTGCTGAAGGCCGTCGTGGATGCCGATACCGACCGCCTGCTGGGCGCGCACCTGTTCTGCGAGGAGTCGCACGAGATGATCAACACGGCGAAGCTGGCCATCGACGCCGGACTGCCGTACCAAACGCTGCGCGATGCCATCTACACCCATCCCACCATGAGCGAGGCCTTCAACGACTTGTTCGCCGCCGTGAAGGAAAGCTGACGCCACGCAGAAGGGGCCCCAGATTTCCCAGGGGCCCCTTCGCGTTCGATGTCCCAAATGGGGACTGTCCCCGTTTGGGACACCCGTTTGGGACACGAGCTCCGTCGTGCGTCGGCGCTCCTATCGCACGGCTGGCTGTTGCTGGGTTGCGCAATGGACGTTGCCGCCGCCCAGGAACATCTCATGGCACTCGACGCCCACCACCTTGCGGTCGGGGTACGCCTCGGCCAGCACGTCGGCCGCCTCGCGATCATGCCGCTCGTCTCCGAACAGCGGATACACGATGCCGCCGTTCGCCGTGTAGTAGTTCGCGTACGAGGCGGGCAGGCGCGTTCCCGCCTCGGGAGGCCAGCCCTCGCACACCTGGTCCATGCCGTCGCGCTCCTCTTCGGTCAGCAGGATGGGGTCGGGTATGTGCAGCTTGCGGATGACCAACTTGCGGCCCTTCGCATCGGTCGTCGACGACAGAATCTCGTAGCAGCGCTGGGATATCTCGTACTGCGGATCGCTGGGATCGTCGGTCCACGCCAACACGCATTCGCCGGGCGCGGTGAAGTTGAAGACGTTGTCCACGTGGCCGTTCGTCTCGTCCAGGAAAATTCCCTGCTCAAGCCATATGACCTTCTCCACGCCCAGGTAATCCTTCAACGTGTCCTCGATCTCCTGCTTGCTCATGTCGGGGTTGCGTCCGGGGCTCAGCAGGCACGATTCGGTGACCACGAGCGTCCCTTCGCCGTCCACGTGTATGGAGCCGCCCTCCAGCACGAAATCATCCAGCCGGTAGCGGTCGCAGCCCACGAGGCTGCACACCTTGGCCGCCACGCGGTCGTCCTTGTCCCACGGGAAGAACAGCCCGTCGAACAGGCCTCCCCACGCGTTGAACGTCCAGTCGACGCCGCGCAGCTCGCTGCCGTCGGTCACGAACGTCGGGCCCGTGTCCCGAATCCAGAAATCGTCGTTGGACACCTCGACGATCTGGGCGAAATCGCCCGCAGCGATGCGCGCCACGTCGTACTGGTCGTCGTTCACGCAGATGGTGACGGGCTCGAATTCGGCGATGGCGCGGGCGAACTGCAAGAACGCCTTCTGAGCGAGCTTCGCGCCGTAGCGGAACGTATCGCGGCGCTGGGGCCAGATCATCCAGCAGCGCTCGTGCGGCTCGAACTCGGCCGGCATATGAAACCCGTCATGGGCAGGGGTGGTGGTCAAATCGTTCATGCGACGCTTCCTTTCTGGAGGTCTTCTTCGCCGTCGGCAACACGCTCGGCGGCGGCGGTTTTCTTGGCGGCGCGGGCGATAAGCACCTCGCCGACGATCTGGGAGATCACGACGCCCCCGATCATGAACAGCACGTAGCCCAACGGGTCCTCGCCCTCAGGCGGCACGACGAACCCGATGATGGCCACGGCCAAAAACAGGAAGTTCAGCACGGCGACGACCATCGGGAACCGCTTGCCGGGAATCTTGAAGGGGCGCTCGGCATCAGGGTCGCTTTTGCGCAGCTTGATGAGGTTGAAGGACATCACGATGTAAGGAAGGAAGAAGATGATGGAGGTGAACGCGAGGAGCGTCCAGAACAGCTCGCTGCCGGAGCTTGCGGTCAGCCCGTACACCAGCATGAGCGCCGTCGACGCGAGGCCCAACAAGACGGCGGGGCCGATGGGCGCATGCGACTTCGTGCTCTTGGCGAACCAGCCGGGCAGCTCGCCCGCTTCGCCCGCCTCGAGCGCCACGGCGTTTCCGCCGATCATCCATCCGAAAATGTAACTGACGTAGACCAGCACGAGCGCGATAGCGATAACGCCCACGAGCACCTTGCTGCCGCCGTACACCACGATGATGGCGTCGATCATGCCCGCCGCGGAGTCGATTCCGCCCTGGGGCAGCACGAACAGCACGGCCATGGCGCTCAGCAGGTACACGACGATGGATACGACGCCGGCGATGAGCAGCGCCTTCGGCACGTCCTTTTTGGGATTCTCCATCTCGCCGGCGTTGCACGAGATCAGGTCCATGCCCGTCAGACCGTAGATGTACACCGGGACCAGGGCGAGCAGGCCGATGTCGAACGTCGGGAGGATGGTGTCGAGCGAGAACACGTTCTGGCTGCCCTGCGTGAAGGCGTAGTAGAAGCCTCCCACGATGAGGGCGGCGCACACGAACAGCTTCAACACCGATCCCACGTTCGAGACGATCTTGGTGTGCTGCAGCGAGATGCAGTTGAGCCCGACCGCCGCCCACGTCCCCACGATGGCGATGACGGTGATGGCCATCGTCGACAGCTCGAGGCCGAACACCTGCTGCAGCACGATGATGAGCGTCACCAGCGTGCAGGGGACGAACGACACGACGTTGAGCCAGTACCACCAGGTGGTGCGGGCAGCCCACGTGCTGCCGAACGCCTTTTGCGTCCACACGTAGATGCCGCCCTGATCAGGATACGTCGAGCCCAGCTCGGCGCAGATCAGCCCGTGGCAGATCAGGTACAGCGCGCCGAACACCAGGATGCAGAAGATCATCGAAGGGCCGAGCGACGCCTGGGAGCCGACGAGCTCGATCGAGAAGAACGACGCGAACGATAAGCAGAGAATGTCGAAGAGCCGTAGTTTCTTGTTTGTGGCCATTTCAAGCCCCGTTCCTTGCGGCCCGTTTGCACGGGCGTTCCAGTTTGCCGCAGCAGCAGAGTGGAATCGCGTTTCGGGATGCCGTCAGTATCGGCCAATTCCAGCGCCGGATGCCGCAGAACGGGCATTCCGGCACGGATGGAACAAGATTATCATTCGTTACACTTGCGTATACCGCGTTACTTTTCAGGTCTCATCAGGTGATACGAAAGCAACTCGATGATGGCCATCATGGAGACGCGCGACGAGAGCTCTTCGCTGTTGAACACGATATGCTCGGCGAACACGTAGAAGTCGATCGTGCTCAAGCTTTGCAGCGTGTTGTTCGCCGAATGCGTGATGGTGGCTATCACGGGCTTGTGCCGCGCTTGGACGCGTTCCACGAATTCGACGACCTCCAAATCCTCCCCGCTCATCGACACGAGCAGCGCGACGTCGCCGTCGCGGAAGCGATCGATGGCCGCCTTCGTCTCGAACTGGTTGACCGGACAGCTCGCACGATAGCCCAAGCTGGTGAGCAGGTGGTACGCGAAATGGGCGACCTCCTGATCGAGTCCCACGCCGAAGCAGCAAATGCGCACGTCGGGGGAAAGAGCGGCCTTGAACTGCTCGATCTTGTCGGCGGTCAGCACGCGCACGCTCTCGATGACGTTCTTGAGGTACTCCTCGCTGTAGGACTGCTTCCACAGCACGGGCGGCAGCTCCGACTGCTCGGCCGCATGGCTGGCGAAGCGCAGCGACTCGGAAAACTCCCGATAACCCGAGAATCCCAGCTTCCGAGTGAACCGCATGATGGTGGTCGTGGAGACGAAGCATTCCGCGGCCAGCATGCGGATCTGCATGGTCTTGACCTCGTCGATGTTGCGCACCACGTACTCGAATATCTTGCGCTCGCTCGCGTTGAGCTCGCGCACGTGCTTGTTCACCTGATCAAAGAAGTCCATGGGCGCTCCTCGCGTAACGGTGTTCTCGAAAAAGTAACACATGACCAACCCCGTTGCAAGTGTTCCGAAAACCGTCGCGAGCGGCCGCCGACTCCGCGTCGTCGGGTATTCTGATCGCGCAGCAGCACGACCTCGCACTGCACGAGAGAGCGAGGAGAGGAATCGCGTTCGGCCCGCCATCGTTGCCCGGGAACCCGCAACCATACGCAAAGGACGTGATTCGCATGACCGCACAAACCAGGACAAAAGGAACCGTCACCCACTTCCTCGACACCATCGACCTCAGCAAGCAGGAGATGCTCGACCTGTTCGAGACCATCCGCATGCTGAAGGAGGCTGACATGCAGGGCGCGGTGCCGAAGATCCTCGAAGGCGCCTCGCTGGCCATGATCTTCGAGGAACCCTCCACCCGCACGCGCGTTTCGTTCGAGACCGCGATGACCGATCTGGGCGGCCACGCGCTGTACCTGAAGCCGGGCGAGATCCACTTCGGCTCCCACGAGGCCATCAAGGACACCGCGCGCGTCATCTCCAGCATGTGCCACGGCATCATGCTGCGCGCCAAGGAGCATGAGAGCGTCATGGCCCTCGCCGAGCACGCGAGCGTCCCCGTGTTCAACGCGATGACCTACTACAACCATCCCACGCAGGGCGTATGCGATTTCTTCACGATGAGCGAGAACGTTCCCGAAGGAAAGCGCTTCGAGGACATCAAGGTGGTGTTCGTGGGCGACTCGCGCGAGGACACGGGCATCATGAGCAAGGAAACGGGCCATATGTGCGCCACGCTGGGCCTGGACTACACGGTGTGCTCCCCCGCCCGTTACTCCATGTCGGAGGGCGAGCAGGCGAAGATCCGCGCGAAGATGGCCGAGACGGGCGGCACGCTCACCGTGACCGACGACGTGGATGCCGCCATCGAAGGCGCCGATTTCATCGTGCCGGACGTGTGGACGTACTACGGCTACGAGGAGGAGGAAGCCGACCGTCTGGCGTCGTTCATGCCGAAATACCAGCTGAACATGGACATGCTCGACCGTGCCGGCGCGCAGTGCAAGGCGCTGCACTGCCTGCCGGCCAACCGCGACGTGGAGATCACGAGCGAGGTGCTCGACCACCCGACCCGCTCCATCGTGTTCCAGGAAGCGGAGAACCGGCTGCACACCCAGCGCGGCCTGCTCGCCTGGTTCCTCTATCCGCGCATGCGCGAGGCCGACGCGGCGCTCAAGCAGTACAACGAGGGCAGGCTGCGCAGCTTCCTCGACACGAAGCTGAAGTAGGCGCGCCGACGCGCGGTCGCGCGGCGCGAAACGCGCGCAGCGCAGAAGGGGCCCCGGAAATCCGGGGCCCCTTCGCGTTCGATGTCCCAAATGGTGCCGATGTCCCCAAAGGTGCCTGTCCCCTTTGGGGACACCCTTTGGGGACACCCTTTGGGGACACCCTTTGGGGACACCCTTTGGGGACAATGTTTACTTCGCGATGAGCACAGGGATGGGAGATGCGTGCAGCAGCTTGTGGCTGACGCTGCCCATGTACTCCTTGAGGCCGCTCAGGCCGCGGTTGCCCACGACGAGCAGGTCGTAGTCGCGCTGGTCGATCAGCTTGACGATCTCGGTGGCGGGGTTCGTGCCGGTCAGCAGCAGCGAATCGGTGCGCGCGGCAACGTCCTCGCCCATCTTCTGCTCCGCCTCGGCAAGCAGGTCCTCGCCGTCGGAGATCATCATGTCGAGTATGTCCTTGAAGTTCGCCATCTGCGTCTCGTCGAGCAGCGGGATGGGCACCACGTACACGATGTCTACGTGCGCTTCGGGATTCACCGCAGCCAGGCTGGCGGCCATGTGGAGCGCGCGGTCGGCGCCCTCGGATTCGTCGAACGCCACGAGCAACTTGTTAACGGCCATGGTGGGCCTCCTCTCGGTCGCGGCGAGCGCGGTGCGCCGCCTGAAAACGTCCTACCTCCAGTATAGGGCTTTCCGCGCGAGCGGGGAAACAACTTGCAAACGCTTTCGTGACCGCTTTCGCGCGGATCGCGGCCCGTCGCCCAGCGGGCGGCGGCGTGCCCTAGGATGGATGTCTTCGGCAGCGCACCAAAATGTCCCCAAAGGGGCCTGTCCCCTTTGGGGACATCGACGAAAGGACGGCTCATGGAACAGTTCGACGCAGCGATCATCGGGTTCGGAACGGCGGGCCGCGCCCTGGGCGGCGCGCTTGCCGACGCAGGTCAGAACATCGCGGTCGTGGAACAGTCCGACACCATGTACGGCGGCGCCTGCGTGAACAACGCGTGCATCCCCACGAAGTCCCTCGTCGAGTCGGCGCGGCTCTCGGCTGCCATCGGCGGCCCCATCACCGAGCGCGAAGAGCGCTACACCGCGGCGATCGACGTCATGAACGAGCTGCGCACCGCCTCGCGGATGCGCAACTACCACGCGCTGGCCGATCGGTCGAACGTCAGCGTCATCGATGGCCGAGCATCGTTTGCAGACGCCTCCCACCTGCGCGTTTCCACGGCAAGCGGCACGCGCGACATCGAGGCGAAGCGCATCTTCATCGACACCGGCTCGCTGCCGAAGCTGCCCTCCATTCCCGGCGTGGACAGCCCGCGCGTGTTCGTCAGCAGTTCGCTCATCGACCTGCGCGAGCTTCCGCGCCAACTCGTCATCATCGGCGGCGGCTACGTCGGCCTCGAGTTCGCCTCGTTCTACACCGACTTCGGCGCGCAGGTGACCATCCTGCAAGACGGAGACGCCATCCTCGCGCACGAAGACCCGGAAACGGCCGAAGCCGTGCGGAAAAGCCTCGAGGACCGCGGCGTCACCATCGTGTACAACGCCGACGTGACCCGCATCGACGACGAGCATGACCAGATGCTCGTGTTCGCCCAGGTGAACGGAGAGGAGAAGCGCTACCCCGCGCATGCCGCGCTCGTCGCCATCGGTCGCACGCCGAACACGACCGGCCTCAACCTGGAGGCTGCCGGCGTCGAGCTCACCGATCGCGGCGGCATCAAGGTTGACGAGCATCTGCGCACCACGGCCGACAACATCTGGGCCATGGGCGACGTGGCGGGCGGCATGCAGTTCACCTACATCGCCTACGACGATTTCCGCATCGTCGCGTCCGACCTGCTGGGCGACGGATCGCGCACGACGAGAAACCGCGGCGCCGTCCCCTACTGCACGTTCGTGCACCCGCCGTTCGCGCGCGTGGGCATGACCGCCGAGGACGCGCGCGAAGCCGGTTACGCCGTGAACGTGTACTCCCTGCCGGCTGAGGGCATCTCGCAGGCGCACATCCTGCGCGACCCGGTGGGCCTCATGAAGGCCGTGGTGGACGCGAACTCCAACGTGGTGCTGGGCATGGACCTGTTCTGCGAAGACGCCCAGGAGCTGGTGAACACCGTGAAGCTGGTCATGGACGCGCGCATCCCCGCATCCGTGCTGCAAAGCGCCGTGTTCTCGCATCCTTCCATGACCGAGGCGTTCAACAACCTGTTCCTGCCGGAGCATTTGGAGCGGTAGGAACCGCGCTCTCGAAGCCTCGCGAGCCCGCGATCCTCGCACGCATCCTGCGCTCGAGATGCCTCGCGGGTTCGCGAGGCTACGCACGCCCCCTGCGACCGAGAGGCCTCGCGAGCCGCGAGGCTACGCACGCCCCCTTGCCCGCGCAGCCTCGCGATCCTGTACGTGCCTCCCGCGCCACGTAGCCTCGCTCGCACCCCTTCGCGCTGCGACGCACAGGGGTGCGATATACCCCTTTTCACTCTCCGCGTCGAGCCTTCAACTTAATATTTAAGGGGATTGACTTGGGCTTTCTCTCAGCAGACTATGGTAGCGCTGCGGTCCGTCGCGGCTAGAAAGGAGCGCCATCATGGCCATTGAAGCGTACTGCATGAAGTGCAAAGAGA
This sequence comes from Eggerthella timonensis, assembly GCF_900184265.1. Lineage (NCBI taxonomy): Bacteria > Bacillati > Actinomycetota > Coriobacteriia > Eggerthellales > Eggerthellaceae > Eggerthella > Eggerthella timonensis. The sequence continues at coordinate 847,620 of NZ_FXXA01000002.1, read as the reverse complement.
AGAAGGAAATGAAGAATCCCGCGGAGAGCACCACGAAGAACGGCAAGCCCATCACGAAGGGCACATGCCCCGTGTGCGGCAGCACCATCTGTCGAATCGGCGCGGCGAAATAGCGCCGATCCGCGTTTCTACGCATGACGAGAAGCCGAATGCGACGCCACGGGAAGGGCATCGCGTTCGGATGGGGATACGCCACCAGGAGGGTATATGGAAGTTTCACCTATGAAGAAGTACGCCGCAGAATGCTTCGGCACGTTCGTCCTCACGCTGTTCGGCTGCGGCAGCGCCGCCGTCGCCGGCGCCACGTTGGGCACGCTGGGCATCGCGATGGCGTTCGGTCTGTCCATCGTAGCGATGGCGTTCGTCATCGGCAACGTGTCGGGCTGCCACATCAACCCGGCCGTCTCGTTCGGCCTGTTCCTCGACAAGCGCCTGTCGGCCAAGGACCTTGTCGGCTACTGGGTCGCCCAGTTCGTCGGCGGCATCATCGCCGCTGCGGTGCTGGCGCTCATCATCGGCATGTGCGACCTCGGCGGCGTGCTGGCAACCGGCCTCGGCTGCGACGGCTACGAAGCTGCCTCCGCAGTGGGCCTGTCCATGATCGGGGCGGTGATCGTCGAGATCATCCTCACCTGCATCTTCGTGCTGTCGGTGCTGGGTTCCACCGCCGACGAGAAGACGGCCCCGTTCGCCGGCATCATCATCGGCCTCACGCTGGCCTTCGTGCACATCATGGGCATCCCGCTGACGGGCACGTCCGTGAACCCCGCACGCAGCTTCGGCCCGGCCCTCATGATGGCCGTGAACGGCGACATGACCGCGCTGTCCCAGGTGTGGGTGTTCATCGTGGCCCCGCTCGTGGGCGCCGCCTGCGCTGCCGGCATCTGGATCGCGTTCAAGAACAAGAAAACGGCCTAACCGCTTCGCGCGCATAATTCGAAGAGGCCCCGACCAGGTGAGGTTCGGGGCCTCTTCGCGTTTGGCGGGGGAGACAGAGGGACGGGGTAATTGTCTCATTTTGCGAGCAAAATGAGACAATTACCCCGTCCCTCTGTCTCCCCCGCCTCTGCTTCCCTACTTCTTCACACGCGTCGCCGCAGCGGCTGTCACGAAGCGCTTCACGGGATCGGTACCCATGAGCATGCGCTCGTTGACGAGCCAGCGCTCGAGCGCCAGATAGGCCGGAGCCTTGTCGCTCTTGAGGCTGACCAGGCAAATGGGGATGGCGACGGCATCTTCCGCCGCGATGAGCTTGATTTCGGTTCCAGGGTGCAGCTGGCCGAGCGCCGGAATGCCTACCGCGAACGACAGGCCGTTCTCCTTCGTGATGAACGCATCGTAACGCTCCGGCGTCGTGGGGCAGAAGCGGATGTCAACGCCGCGCGCGCGATACACCGACACGATGGATTCGTTGAACGTGTCGAACTGTTCCGAGACCGAAACCGGATAGGGGCGGATATCGGCCAGCGTCACCGTCTTGCGCTGCGCAAGCGGATGGGTGCGCGCCATCACCACGCCGGGCATGATCTTGCCGATGGTCATGCAGTCGAGTTCGGGATGGTTGAACGCGCCTATCACGATAAGCGCTTCGAGGCTTCTCGCATACAGCGCGTTCACGCCGCGCGCGCCGGTCTCCAAGCTTACGGATGCGTCGATGTTCATGTTCTTGCCGATGAAGGCTGCAATGTTGGCGCGCGCCTGCTCGTGGCCGTAGAACGGCGGCGTGCAGAGGCCCAGCCTCAAAGACGAGATGCCCTCCGCGCGCCGGTTGTGGGCGAACGCCTCCAGCTCGTCGAAGTCGCGCAGCACGGGTTCGGCTTTGGCGTAGAAGGCCTTGCCGAAGAGCGTGGGGTGCACGCCGCGGCTTTCGCGCACGAACAACTCGTTCTTCAATTCCCGCTCAAGGTCCGCGATAGCTTTTGAAACCGCTTGCACGGTCACGTACTGCTTCTTGGCGGCTGCCGACAGGCTGCCATCCTGGAATACAGCAACGAAATATCTTATCTGTTTGATATTCAAAAAAGTCTACCTCGGGGCCTATGGAGCACGTATCGTTTCGGAAATTCTACCGCGCCCATCCGCTATTACATCCGAGACGCGTTCCGTTCAACTATCTTTTGAACAACCGTTTGACGGGCGAGAACCCCTTCGCGCTGCACCTGCGTTTGCATGCTCGGAATATGCGTGTCGCTTGCAAGCACCTTGCCGCACAACGCGCTGATTGGTGTAAGCTTCATAGGGCATCAATCGCACGCGAAGAGGAGCATGGCATGGCATCCCCCGGTTTTCCCATCCGCAGCGCAGTCGACGACGCGCCGCGTCGTATCGGCATGCCGCGCGCGCTGCTGCACTACCGCTACGGCGCGCTGTGGACGGCGTTCTTCGAGGAGCTGGGATGCAATGTGGTGGTCAGCGAGCCCACCGACCGCGGCACCGTGGCGCGCGGCGACGCGCTGTCGAACGACGAATGCTGCCTGGCCTCGAAAATCTACCTCGGCCACGTGGCGTCGCTCGTGGAAGACGGCCGCTGCGATGCGGTGTTCGTGCCGAGCATCGCCAACGTGGGGCGCCGGCGCGGATTCTGCACGAAGTTCCAAGCGCTGCCCGACCTCGTGTCCAACACGTTCTGCGACGAGCGCATCGAGCTGCTGTCGTGCCTGGTCAACGAAGTTGAGGAGCGCAAAGGCATGAAGGAGGCCCTCATCGAGCTGGCCGCGGCCGAACGCCTCGCCGGGCCGCGCGAGACGAAGCGCGCCTGGAAGGCGGCCTCGCGCGCGCAGGAGCAGGCCGAACGCTCTGCGCTGCTGGGGCAGACCCGCGCGCTGGCGCAACTGGATGCCTCGCGGGCGGCGGCCCGGCGCCCTGAGGACGCGCCCCTGGGCATCCTGCTGGCGGCGCATCCTTACATCGCGCATGACGCATTCATGGGCGGCGCGCTGGTGGACATGCTCGAGCGCATGAATACCGTGGTGCTGTTCGCCGACGAAGCCGACCGCGAGCGCGCGCTCAAGGCCAGCTTCGAGTTCTCCGACACGCTCCCGTGGATCGTGAGCCGCGAGCTGGTGGGCGCCATCACGCAGCTGCACGACCGGGTGGACGGCATCGTGCTGGTCAGCGCCTTCCCGTGCGGGCCCGATTCCATGACCGACGACGCCATCGTGCGTTGCATCCAGGGCCGTCCCGTGCTCAACCTCACCATCGACGCGCAGAGCGGCACCGCCGGGCTCGAGACGCGCGTGGAGAGTTTCGTCGACATCCTGCGCTACCAGAAGAAAGGGGGCTACGTTGGCGCGTGACACGAAACGCGACGTGGTCAACCCGCTGCACACCGACAGCGAAGAGGAGGCGCGCGGCGTCCGCGTGGTAGTGGGCACCGAGCGCGGACCGTTCAAACTGCTGCCGGCCCTGCCGAAGAAAAGCCGGCCGAAGCGCGACCGCCACGCCCGCACCCGCGTGGCGTTCTTCCGCTACAGCTACTACGACATCGCGTTCAAGTTCTTCGTGGAACACGTGCTGGACGCCGATTTCGTCACGCTGCCGAAGCCGACGAAGCGCACCATCGAGCTGGGTTCGCGCCATTCCAGCGACACGGTATGCGCGCCGTTCAAGCACATCCTGGGCGACTACATCGAGGCGCTCGAGCTGGGCGCGGACGTGCTCGTGCAGTTCGCGGGGCCTTGCCGCCTGGGCTACTACGGCGAACTGCAGCAGTCCATCTTGCGCGACATGGGCTACGAGTTCGACATGCTGAACTTCGCCATGCTCACCGGCAAGCCGCTGACCGAGTACATCTCGGTGTGCAAGAAGAAGGTGAATCCCGACCTGTCGGTGCCGCACGGCGTGCGCAACATGCTGGCCGTGTTCAAGATGATCGAAAACCTGGACGAGGTGAACGACTTCTATCTGGCGAACGCGGGCTTCGAGGCCGAGCGCGGGTCGTTCGAACGCGCACGGGAGACGTACTTCGCCGACATGCGCGGCGCCGCGAACGAGCGCGATATCGCCGAAGCGCAGCGCGCCGGCCTCGATGCGCTGCGGGCGCTGCCGCTGCGGCGCCCCGCGCGCCCGCTGCGCGTGGGCATCGTGGGCGAGTACTTCACGGCGGCCGACCCCGCCAGCAACCTGGATCTGGAGCGCAAGTTCCTCGACATGGGCGTGGAGCTGCATCGCGCGCTCACCATGACGAACCGCAACCTCCGCTACAACGAGAAGAACCTGCGCGCGAGCATTTCCGACTACGTGCGCTACGACATGGGCCCCACGTCGAGCATGACCATCGCGGCGGCGCTGCGCTACGCGCAGGAGGGGTTCGACGGCATCGTGCACGTGAAATCGTCGGGCTGCACGCCCGAGGTGGATTGCATGCCGGTGCTGCAGCGCATCAGCCGCGACACCGGCGTTCCGGTGCTGTACCTCAGCTACGATTCGCAGACGAGCGACACGGGCCTCGACACCCGCCTCGAGGCGTTTTACGACATGATCGCCATGAAGAAGGAGAAGACGGCCCGATGACCGAAGCAAATGCGACTCACATGACCGAAAACGTCAGCGAGGGGCGCTCTGGTGCCGAAGATTGCCGTGAAAGCCCTGCGAAGCGTGCTTCTGCACGCGAGGAGGGCTTGGAGCGGCAAGATTCGGTGCCAGAGCGCGCCGCAGCGTCGAGCGGGCCGTTCGTCCCGTCAAGGCGAACGGAATGCTACCTAGGCATCGACATCGGATCGATTTCCACGAAGGGCGTGATCATCGATGCCGATCGGCGCATCATCGCGCGAACGTACCTGTGGACCGAGGGCAACCCGGCCGACGCCGCGCGCCGGGTGGTGGCCGACCTGGGATCGCAGGTGGATCGCGACGCGGTGAGCGTGCGCGCCGTGGGAACGACAGGCAGCGCACGACGGCTCGTGGGCGCCATGTGCGGCGCGACCGTGGTGAAGAACGAGATCACGGCGCACGCGGTGGGTACGACGTTCCTCCATCCCGACGTGCGCACCATCCTGGAGATCGGCGGACAGGACTCGAAGATCATCTGCGTGGAGAACGGCATCGCCGTGGACTACGCCATGAACACGCTGTGCGCCGCGGGCACGGGCGCGTTCCTGTCGAGCCAAGCGCATCGGTTGGGCGTGGAGGTGGAGGAGTTCGGGGACATCGCGCTGACCTCGAAGAAGCCGGCGAACATCGCGGCCCGCTGCACCGTGTTCGCCGAAAGCGACCTCGTGCACAAGATCCAGGTGGGCTACGCGCGCGAGGACATCATCGCGGGACTGTGCCGCGCCGTGGCCACGAACTACCTCAACAACGTGGGCAAGGGCAAGCAGATCGCCGCGCCCGTGGTGTTCCAAGGCGGCGTAAGCAAGAACGTCGGCGTGGTGCAGGCGTTCCGCGACGAGCTGGGGATGGACGTGACGGTCGACGAGGACGGTCACCTCATGGGCGCGTTCGGCGTGGCGCTGCTGGCGGCCGAGGCCGCGCCGCGCGCGGCGAGCGCGGGCGATGCGGGAGGCGAGGACGAGGCGTTCGACTTCGACGCGCTGCGCACGTTCGAGTTCGCCACCCGCGAGGTGGAGTGCCAGAAGTGCGCGAACCACTGCGAGATCATCTGCGTCTACCGCGACGGGACGATCATCGACTCCTGGGGCAACCGCTGCGACAAAGGTGCCGTGAAGGCAGGATAGCGACGCGGTTGCGGAAAGCGGCGAGGCGAGCGGCACCGAAAGTCGATTTCGTGGCAGATTTCGCGAGTTTTTCGTCATAGTTCGAGAATCGACGGAACCCCCGGCATTGGGCGCAGCGATTTGACCTGCGAAAATGCGGGATCACTGAACAGAAGCGGGCATCGTAGGCGAAATTCTGAACCTCCGACGACGAAAAACTCTCAAAATCTGCCACGAAGCCCCGGCCTGCTAGCGCGGCCTCAGCCTTCGCCGAACTGGAAGCCGGGGTACAGCGTCATGCCGCCGTCGACGAACAGCGTGGTGCCGGTCACGTAGCTTGCCTGGTTCGACGCGAGCCAGGCCGCCGCCGCGGCCACGTCTTCGGGCGCGCCCACGTACCCCATCGGGATGAGCCGCTCGGTAGCGGCGCGCGCCTCGGGGTCGGCGAATTTCTGCGCGTTGATAGGCGTGTTCATGGCGCCGGGCGCGATGGCGTTCACGCGGATGCCGCGGTCGGCGTACTCGAGCGCCAGCGTCTTCGTCAACATGCCGACGCCCGCTTTGCTGGCCGCGTAGTCGGCGAAGTGCGGCCAGGGAATCACCTCGTGCACCGACGACAGGTTGATGATGCAACCCGGCATATCGTGTTCGAGAAAGTGTTGAATCGCGCGCTGGGAGCCCGCGAACACGCCGGTGAGGTTCACGTCGATCACGCGCTGCCACTCTTCGATGGTCTTCTGGTCGGTCGGCGCGTCCGCCTCGATGCCTGCGTTGTTCACCCAGATGTCGACGCCGCCGAACGAGAACATCGCCGCATCGTACAGCGCGTCCACGCATTCGGCCTTGCTCACGTCCGACTGCACGGCAGCCGCCGCGCCGCCCGCCTCCTCGATGGCCCGCACCGTCTCGCGCGCGCCCTCTTCGTCGGAGCGGTAGTTCGCCACCACGTTCATGCCCTCGGCGCCGAAGCGCCGCGCCATGGCGGCGCCCAACCCCTTCGAGCTGCCCGTCACCACCACCGTCTTGCCCTTGAGATCGTCGAACATGAGAGCCTTCTTTCCGCGCAGGGTCGCCGAACCTATCGTCCTGCGACCATACCGCACCCGCACGCACCCGCGACGCTCCGCACGTGCGCCGTCGCCTGCCCGTCGAGGATGCGTAACCGCCTCGGCGGCGAGAATCGCATGGAACTTGCGATGCGCGGGGCGCGCGGCTCCGGGATACTGGTTAGGCAAACTCGAGGGAAAGGACTGGCATGCTCGTTGAATTCAAGGGGATGTTCCCCGATGTGGAGCGCGCGGCGTTCATCGCGCCCAATGCCGCCATCTGCGGCGACGTGGCGATGGCCGAGGGCAGCTCGGTATGGTTCAGCGCGGTGATCCGCGGCGAAGTGGCGCCTATCCGCATCGGCGCGAACAGCAACGTGCAGGACAACGCCATGCTGCACAGCGACTACGGCTGCCCTGTCACGCTGGGCGATCGCGTGTCGGTGGGCCACAACGCCATCGTGCACGGCGCCACCATCGAGGACGACGTGACCGTGGGCATGCACGCCACGGTGATGAACGGCGCGGTAATCGGCCGCGGGTCGATGATCGCGGCCGGTGCGCTCGTGAAGGAGCGCTCGGTGATCCCGCCGTGCTCGCTCGTGGTGGGCGTGCCCGGCAAGGTGATCCGCACGCTCGACGCCGAGGCGGTGGCGCGCAACATCGAGCACTCCCAGGAGGCCTACATCGCCGATGCCCAGGAATACGCCCGCGCCCGCATAGTGCAGTAGCGCGAGAGGGTCGCGGATTCGACGACTCGTGGCCGCTTTTGACGGACGTACGTCGTTTGCATGCGCAAAACGAGTTCTTCATGAGGTTGTCAATTCGAGGTTTCTACGTTTCCCCAGATCGGTGGACCTCTCAGGATGCCGAATTCCCAAATGGCCTCGGGCGATGCACGTATACCTGTCAAAAACGGCCACGAGTTGCGACTGCTGCGACGCGGGGGTCGACGCAGCTGGTGCCGAGAGGGCCGGGCGCCGCGCCGCGCCCGGCCCCTCTCCTCGGGCGATCGTCTGCTACTCCCACTTGAAGAAGCGCACGGCGATCGCAGTGCACGCCACGGCCCACACCACCATGATCACCACCGGCACGATGGCCTGGTCAACCGGCAGCCCGAGCGACGTGGCCTTCAGCAGCTTCACGCCCTGGGTAAGCGGCAGCAGGTCGGCCACGCGCTGCACGGCGGTGGGCATCATCTCGTAGGGCAGCGTCGTCCCCGACAGCAGCAGCATGGGGAAGTACAGCACGCTGGCCAGCACGCCCGCGATCTTCTCGTTCGGAGCAAGGCCGCCCACCATCATGCCGAGCGCCAGCATGGCCGCCAGCACCAGCACGTACGACCCGACGAACGCCGGCCACGAGCCCGTGAACGCGTACCCGAAGAACAGCGCGGCCACTCCGAACACGAGCACGGCCGAGATCAACGCGTACACGGTGTAGATGGCCACCTGCACCGCCAGAATGGTGTACACGCTGATGGGCGTCACGAAGTAGCGTTTGAGGATCTTGCGGTACCGGTAGTTCGACACCACGAGCGGCAGACCCATCGCGCCGCCGGCGCAGATGGCGATGGCCGATACCGCGCCCACCGACTGCGCCACGAACGTGTAGTCCGCGCCTTCGTAAGCGGGCTGGCCGCCGAACATCATGCCGACGACCAGCATCACCACTACGGGCATGATCACGGCGAAGATGGGCATGTTCATGTCGCGCAGCGACAGGCGGAACTCGACTCCGAACAGGGTGCTAAAGGCTTTCATGGGCGCCTCCTTCGGCGGGATGAGGGGTTGCGGTTGCATCACCGGGTGCGGCGATCGCGGATGCGTCGGGCTCGGCGGACTCGGCGGATGCGTCGGGTTCGGCTGTCCCAGCGTGCTCGACGCGCTTGGCGGATGCGTCGGGCTCGGCGTACGCGAGATACGCGTCCTCGAAGCTGGCGAAGGGACCGGACGCCACGGCCTCGGCCACCGTGCCGGAAAAGACGATGCGTCCCTTGCGCAGGATGGCGACCTGATCGCACAGCGCTTCCACTTCGTCCATGAAGTGGCTGGTCAACACGATGGTCATACCCTGTTGGCGCATTTCGTCCAGCAGATTCCACACGTCGCGACGCGCTTTCACGTCAAGCCCCGTGGTCAGCTCGTCGAGGAACACCACCTCGGGACGCGGGATGAGCGCCAGCACCACGAACAGGCGCTGGCGTTGACCGCCCGAGAGCGATTCGACGGCCTGCGAGCGCACCTCCGCCAGGCCGAATCGCGCAAGCAGATCGGCCGGATCGTCGGCTTCGCGATACAGCGCGCGCGTCGCGCGGCACAGCTCGTCCACCGTGATCTTGTCCTGGTAACGCGCCTCCTGGAACTGTACGCCCACCCGCTGGAACAGCTCCTTGCGCCGAGCTCGCGGGTCAAGGCCCAGAATGGTGACGCTCCCCGCATCGGGGCGGTTCACGCCCAGCAGGCATTCGAGCGTCGTGGTCTTCCCCGCTCCGTTCGCGCCCAGCAGCCCGAACGTCTCGCCGGCGGCCACGTCGAAGCTTACTCCGTCCACCGCAGGCGCGTCTCCATACGATTTCACCAGGTCGCGTACATGTACTACGTCGTTCATACGTCCTCCTATCTTTCGGTCGCCGAAGATACTAGAAGACGCGCCAACTCTGGTGGCAAAGTGGAGGGTTTGCTCAGGCGAGATTTTTCATGCGCTCAAGCAGTTCGATCATTTCGAAGGCGTTGCGCTCCGCCGCATCGAGCGACGTGAGCAGGCGGTCGCACACCGACAAGATGTCATCGTCGGGATCGGGATGGTCCAGCACATGCCCGATGTCGGCAGCCGCATCGCGGTCGAGCGCGTCGAGCAACCGCAGGATGGCGGCCAGCGAGTAGTTCGCGGCACGCAGCGCGCGAATGATGGCCAGACGGTTGAGATCGGCGGCGCTGTACACGCGGTAGCCGTTCCGCTTGCGTTTGACCTGCAACAGGCCGTTCATCTCCCAATTGCGCAGCGCATCGATGCTGGTGTCCAAGGAGTCGGCCGCCTCCTTGCGCGTCAGCATGAGCGGCTCGGTGCGAGCAGGGCCGTCGGCACGCGCCAGCAGGTCGCGCACATGGCGAAGGGCGTCCTCGGCAGCGGTGCGCTCGCGTCGCAGGTGGTCGATGCGCTGTTCGGCCAGGGCGATCGCCTCATCGTAACGTTGACGCGCCATCGCCTCGACGATGGCGAGCACCTCCCGGCGCAACCCGTTCTGCACGAGTTCCACGTTGAGCGCCGCGCGCACGAGACGAACCTGCAGCAGATGCAAGTCGGTGAACACGCGATATCCGTTCGGGCGACGCTCGGGCGCGGTGATGAACCCGATGCGCTCGTAGAGACGCACCGTGTTCGGATGCACGCCGACGGCCCTCGCGATGTACGAGGTGGTGTAGGTGCGAGGCTGTTCCATGCGCCGAGTATAGCCGACGAACGCCGTGCGCAAACATGCGAATTCGGGGATTCCGGTTCGCACGCCCCGCACGGTATACTGAATGGGCCGCGTTTTCGCGCTCGTTTCGAGGAGGCACCCATGCTGCACCCGCCCGCTCCCCACCGCATAACCCGCCGATCGTTCTGCACGCTCTCCGCCGTGGCGCTCGCCTCGCTCGCGCTGCCAACCCGCGCGCTGGCCGACGAACCGGCGATCGCCGAAGCCGCACCGCAACCCGGCCCCATCGTCATCGTGCACACGAACGACGTGCATTGCGCCGTGGACGACAATCTGGGGTACGCGAAACTCGTGAACTACGTCGGTACCATGCGCTCCATGTACGGAGCTGGCAACGTGACGCTCGTAGATGCGGGCGACGCCGTACAGGGCAAGGCCATGGGCACGCTGACGAACGGCGAGTACCTTATCGACATCATGAACAAGTGCGGCTACGAGTTCGCCATCCCCGGCAACCACGAGTTCGACTACGGGATGACCCAGTTCAACACGCTGGTCGCGCGCGCGAAGGCGAAGTACCTTTCATGCAACTTCACCGACCTGCGCACGGGGAGCCTCATGTTCGACGCGTGCGCCATGCGCGAATACGGCACGGGCGCCAACAAGAAGAAGGTCGCGTTCCTGGGCATCTGCACGCCTGAATCGCTGACGAAATCCTCCCCCGCCCACTTTCAAGAAGGCGGGTCGTATCGCTACGGCTTTTGCGAGGACGAGTCCGGCGCGAAGCTGTACGACGCCGTGCAGCGGGCCGCGGACAAGGCGCGCGCCGACGGAGCCGACTACGTGGTGGCGATCGCGCACCTCGGCCAAAAGGGCGTGACCGCACGCTGGACCAGCACGTCCGTAGTGGCGAACACGAGCGGCATCGACGTGATGATCGACGGGCATTCGCACGAGCTGTACGCGCAAACGCCTCCCAACAAGAACGGCGAACCGGTGCTCGTCACGCAAACGGGAACCCAGCTGGTGGGAATCGGCCAGGTGGTGATCGACCCCGCGTCCGGCACGATTACCGCGTTCGCGTCGGACGGTGCGAAAACCGTCACCGCGTCCACAACGAACGGCACCGCCAGCATCATCGAGACGTGGAACGGCAAAGACGCCGACACGGCCGCCTACATCGCCGGGCTGCAGGCGGATCTCGCGCAGATCACCGGACGCGTCGTCGGGACGTCGGACGTGCGTCTCGTCGCGCTCGAAGACGACAACTACACCTGGGCCGTGCGTGCGCACGAGACGAACCTCGGCGACTTCGTGGCCGACGCGTATCTGGCGCTGGCCTGGCACGGCGGGGTCATGGCCGACATCGGCTTCGTCAACGGCGGCGGCATCCGCGCGAACATCGAGCCGGGCGACGTGACGTACGGCGACCTCATCAACGTGCAGCCCTACAACAACCAGCTGTGCTATGTGGACACGCTGGGCCAGAACATCCTCGATGCGCTGGAAGCGGGCGCGGCGAAGCTGCCGGAGCCGAGCGGCGGGCTGCAGCACGTGTCCGGCCTCACCTACACCGTGCGCACGGACATCCCGTCGTCGGTACAGATGCCAGGCGGCAGCTTCGGCGGCGTGACGGGCGAGTACCGCGTGCGCGACGTGCGGGTGAACGGCGAACCGCTCGACGTGAACCGGCGCTACAAGCTGGTGTCGCACACGTTCTTGCTCGTGGACGGCGGCGACGGCCTGAACATGTTCATGAACGACGAGGCCGTGCTGCTCGATTTGGACAACAAGGCCCTCATCGAGTACATCCAGTACGATTTGAAGGGGGCGATCGGCGAGGAATACGCGAATCCCGCAGGTCAGGGTCGCATCGTGATCAAGGACGGTCCCGATCCGGAGCCCACGCCCCTGCCGACGCCCGAGCCCGAGCCCGTCGAGGAGCCCGCGGCAGGCCCCGGCCCCGGCGGCAAGCCACTCGCAGCCACCGGCGATCCCGCAGGCACCGCGGTCGTCGGAGCCGTCGCGGTCGCAGCGGCAGCGGCAGCGGCAGCAACAGGAGCCGTCGCCGTAGGCGCGCGGCGTTAAACCCCCGCCGCAGAAAAGTTGGACGCAAAACAGGAGCCATGACAATTCCGAGCATGCCTTCGGCTCGTTCTCGTCGCCCGATGAAGAGGGTCCTTACCGTAAGACCAGGTCGCACGCCCCACCACTTCGAAGCACCCGAGGTTTGCCACGGAAAACTTTGTCATGGCTACCCTTTTGCGCCCTTCGAAAGCTAAGCAAAGGCCCTTGCCGCCAAGACGACAAGGGCTTCCCAAGAAGAAGTTGCTTCGCGCGTTTCACGTGAAACATTCGTTCGCGCGCGGCAAAAACGAAGGGGCCTCGCCAGCACGAGCGCCCCCGCTTCAACAAGTTTTACGCCATCAGCTTCGTCACGGCGTTCGCATAGGCTACCGGATCCTCGATGGGCAGGCCTTCAACCAGCAGCGCCTGGTTGTACAGCAGCTCCGCGTACAGCTTCACCTTGTCGGCGTCGCCGGCTTCCTGCGCAGCGCGCAGCACGTCGAACACCGCGTGCTTCGCGTTCACTTCAAGCACGCGCTCGGACTTGATGGCGTCGCCGCCGTCGGGCATCTGCGCCATGATGCGCTCCATCTCGAGCGACACCGGGCCCGCCGCGGTGATGCACGCCGGCGCATCCTCCAGGCGCGACGACACGGCCACCTTCGTCACCGAGTCGCCCAGCGCATCCTTCATGGCGGCGAACAGGGCCTCGTTGTCCTTCGTCGTCTCCTCGGCTTCCTTCTTTTCCTCCTCGGAGGCCAGATCGAGGTCGCCCGACGCCACGTTCTTCAGCTCCAGCGGCTCCGGCGCCTCCTCACCCTCGGACGCGGGCGCGCCGTACGTCATCATCGCCTGGAAGCAGAACTCATCGACGTCCTTCGTGCACAGCAGCACGTCATAGCCCTTCCCTAACACCGTCTTCACGATGGGCATCTTGCCCAGGCGCTCGATGCTCTCGCCCGCCGCGTAGTAGATGGCCTTCTGGTCGGCAGGGGCGGCGGCCAAGTACTCGTCCAGCGTGACCAGCTTCTCCTGCTTTGCCGAGTAGAACAGCAACAAGTCGGCCAGCTGGTCCTTCAGCGAGCCGTAGCTGTTGTAGATGCCGAACTCCAGGCCGCGGCCGAAGTTCTCGAAGAACTTCTCGTACTCCTCGCGGTCGTTGTCGCGCATCTTCTTCAACTCGGACGTGATCTTCTTCTCGATCTTCTTCGCGATGGCGCGCAGCTGGCTGTTGTGCTGCAGCGTCTCGCGGCTGATGTTCAGCTGCAGGTCCTGGCTGTCCACCACGCCGCGCACGAAGTTGAAGTGGTCGGGCAGCAGCTCCTCGCACTTCTCCATGATCAGCACGTTGGAGCTGTACAGCGCGAGGCCCTTCTTGAAGTCCTTGCTGTACAGATCGTACGGAGCGCGGCCGGGGATGAACAGCAGCGCGTCGTAGCTGAGCGCGCCCTCGGCGTGGATGCTGAACGTGCGCGCCGGGTCGGTGAAGTCGTGGAAGTCGGTCTTGTAGAACTCGTGGTACTCCTCGTCGGTGACTTCCGACTTGCTGCGCTTCCAGATGGGGATCATCGAGTTGATGGTGTCGATCTCAGTGTAGTCCTCGTATTCCGGCTGGTAGTCGTCGCCGGCGTCCTCGGGCTTCGGCTTCTGGCGCGTCTTCGACACTTCCATCTGCACGGGGTAACGCACGTAGTTGCTGTAGCGCTTGATGAGGTTCTTCAGGCTGAACTCGCTGAGGAACGTGTCGTAGCTATCCTCGTCGGTGTTGTCCTTGATGGTGAGGATGATGTCGGTGCCGTGGCCCTCGCGCGTGGCCTCCTCGATGGTGTAACCCTCGACGCCGTCGCTCTCCCAGGCCCAGGCCTCGTCGCTGCCGTACGCCTTCGACACGACGCGCACCTTGGACGCCACCATGAAGGCGGAGTAGAAGCCCACGCCGAACTGGCCGATGATGTCCACGTCGTCGCCCTGCACGTCGGCGTTGTCCGTCTTGAACTCCATGCTGTCGGAGTGCGCGATGGTGCCCAGGTTGCGGTCGAGTTCGTCCTTCGTCATGCCGATGCCGTTGTCGCTGACCGTGATCGTGCGCGCGTCCTTGTCGAACGCAACGCGGATGCCCAGCTCGTCCTTGCCTAGCTGGATGTCCTTGTCGGTGAGGCTGCGGAAGTACAGCTTGTCGACCGCGTCCGACGCGTTCGAGATGAGCTCGCGCAGGAAGATCTCGCGGTTCGTGTAGATGGAGTTGATCATGAGGTCGAGCAGCTTCTTGCTCTCGGTTTTGAACTTGCGCATAGTTGGCGTCGCTCTCCTTTTCGTACGTGCCGGACTGCATCTTTAGCAGTCTCGGGCTTCGAGTGCTAACACGTGATTTTAGTGCGGCACGCGGAGATGTCAAGCGGAAGACGCCCCGATTGCAGAACAGCTGCACAGGAGAGGCAGAACGCCTCCTGCGCTCCCCGTCGTGCAGACAGCCGGAAGCGCAGCTTCGACTGGCTATGTGCGGGAAAATCGGGGTTTTGGCAATTCGCCCTCGTCTCGAACGCCATCGACAGCGCGCCGACGACGCGCATCGCCAGAAAACCCCAGGTCGCGATTTTCCGAACGCACCAAACAATCGAGCAGGATTGCCAAAACCCCGATTTTTCCGCACATCAGACAGACGACTCCTGCGCACGCGAGACAACGGCCGGAAAGCCCTCGAGCGGCCGCCCAAAAGGACGGCCGCTCGATCAGAAGGGAGGGATGGCTCCGCTCAGCGCGCGGCGCTACCCGGTGGGCAGGTCGGTGCTTTCCTTCGCGGTCAGCCAACCGGCAGGGGTTTCGGCGTCGGCGTGGCATTGGGTGCAGTAGTTCACCGACGCGCGGTGGGCCTTGTGGCACGAGTCGCACGTGATGTCGCCGTGGTAGGCCAGGTGCGGGTTGCGGGTCATGCCAGCGGTCGCGTTCGCCAGGTCGTCGCGCGTGAGGTTGTGGCACGACTCGTTCAGGCAGAACTCATCCGACGCAACGCCGCGCGCCGCTCCCAAGTCCGCGAGCGTGGCCTCCTGCAACGGCACGCCGTAACCGCCCGTTACCCAGGACGCGCCCTCGGCCATCTGCTCGCCCAGCGTGGGAACATGGCAGTCAAGGCACGTCTTGCCCGAGGCCTTGTGCGCCACCGCCAGCATGCTGGACGTGTCGGCCACCTCGTTGCCCCACTTGTCCACGCCCGCCTCGCCCAACGGCTGATCGTAGGTTTCGACGTAGGGATCCATCGGCGTGTGGCAGATGGCCGCGCAAAAGCTGGGCTGCTCGTGCCACACCCAGAACCCCATGCCCGCCACCACAAACACGAGCGCGACCGTACCGACGACGATGGGCCACTTCTTCGGCTTCATGGCAACCACCTACGCTCGCTCGACTTGACACAGGCCCGACTTGAACGGCGGGTAGCCCGTCACGTGGTCGAACTCGCGCTCG
This sequence comes from Eggerthella timonensis, assembly GCF_900184265.1. NCBI lineage: Bacteria > Bacillati > Actinomycetota > Coriobacteriia > Eggerthellales > Eggerthellaceae > Eggerthella > Eggerthella timonensis. Next base: position 831,973 of record NZ_FXXA01000002.1, on the reverse strand, counting down.
GTCAGCTTGTTCACGTTCGCCTTCTCCCAGCCGTGGAAGATGTCCACCACGCCCGGCAGCACGAGGTTCGTCACCTCAAGCTTCACCTCGATCTCGCCGAGGTGGTTGAACACGCGCACCTGATCGCCGTCTTCCAGACCGCGCTCAGCCGCCGTCTTCGGATGCAGGCGCACGATGGGATCGGGCATGAACTGGTTGAGCCAGGGGCAGTCGCGCAGCTTCGAGTGCGAGTACATGGGCACGCGCGAGCCCGTGTTCAGAATGAGCGGGTAGTCCTTCGCGCGGTCGGGCGTGCTGATGGGGCTGCTCACCGGTTCGTTGTACAGCGGAAGGCCCTCCAGCCCGCATTCCTTCATCACTTCGGACACCAGCTCAATCTTGCCGCTGGGCGTGTTGAAGCCGGGCTGGCCGTCCTTGCGGATCTTGCCCGTCTCGTACTTCTTCGGCTCGTAGGGGGCGCCGCCCGGCACCGCGTAGCCGTCGGGGTTGTCGCGCAGGTCCTGCATGGTCACCTCGAGGCCCGACGTGCGCAGCACCTCCGCCAGCGCCTCTTCCACGCTGCCGTCGAAACATTCCTCCGCATAGCCCAGGCGGCTGCCCAGTTCCATGGCCACCTGCCAGTCCTCGCGCGCCTCGCCGCGCGGCGTGATCACCGGTTCGCGCAGGTAGATCTTCCGACCGAACACCGCGAAGGGGGCCATGCGCTCGAAGCACATCGCAGCGGGCAGGATGATGTCCACGTAGTCGTGCGTCCAGGGACGGATGTAGTAGTCGGCCGCGCAGGCGAAATCGAGCTTGCCGATGGCCTCCTGGTAGAGGTGGCTTTGCGGCCACATCATGGCGTTGCCACCGAACATCACCATGGCCTTGATCTTGCCTTCGTCCACGTATTCGGGGAAGCGGTTCGTCTGCATCTGCTTCACGAACTTCGTCCACACGGGGAAGTCCTGCAAATCGTACCGCTTCGAGGCCAGGTCGGCATCGTAGATGTCCTCGCGGTTGAAACCGGCCGTGCTGGCGAACAGGTCGAACGGCAGGCCCGGATTGATCTCCAGGCCGCCGGCCACGTCCACGTTGCCCGCCAGCGCCACGAGCGACGCGATGGCGCGCATGTTGTTGCCGGCGTTGGTGTGGTGCACCTGCGGGCTCGCGCTGCTGATGAACCCTCCGGGGGTTTCCTCGCCCCACAGCTTGGCGGCCGCCTCGATTTTTTCGGCCGGCACCCACGTGATTTCGGCAACCTTTTCAGGCGTGAACTCTTGCACGTACTCTTTGAACTCATCGAACCCGTGTGTCCAGTTCTGGCAGAACTCCTCGTCGTAGTAACCGTCGCGCAGCATGACGTGCGCGATGCCCAAAGCCAGTGCGCCATCGGTACCGGGGCGCAGCTGCAGATGGATGTCGGCAAGTCCTGTCACCGTGGGCGTGACGCGCGGATCCACCACGATGAACTTGCAGCCCTTCTCCTTCGCGTTCATCAGCTTGCCGAAGCGGTTCGGCAGCGACCACGCCGGGTTGAGCGACCAGATGAGGCACGACTTGGAATTGTCGTTGGGATTCGCGCCGAGCGTCTGAAAGCCGTACACGAGCCCCGTGCCGATAAGCGTGGCATAGGCGCAGGTGGAGCTCTCGTTGCCGTACGTGGGCGTGCCGAACAGGTTGGCCAAGCGGTTCACCGCGCCGCGCGGCTCCTTCGGGTCGCCGCAGTAGAAGAACACGCCCTCGGGGCCCATCTCGTCCTTCACCTTGTTGAGCGCGGCGACGATGGTGTCGTACGCCTCGTCCCAGGTGATCTGTTCCCAGCCGGCGTCGCCCTGGCCCTTCGGCTTCGTGCGCTTCATGGGGTGCAGCAGCCGATGCGGGTCGTACAGCTCCTGCAGCGCGGACAGGCCCTTCGCGCACAGCGGGTCGTTGGGGTAGTTCGCGCGCGACACCACGCGCACGATCTTGTCCTCCTTCACCGTGGCGGTGATGCCGCATTTGGGCGAGTGGTTGCACATGTCGCAGTACGTGTGCTTCGTCACCTCGGGCGCGGCCTCGTCGGCGAACGCGTTGTCGGGGTAGACGAACTCGTAGCCGCCTTCGATGGCGGTGATGCCGATGGCCATGGCCGCGGCGCCCTTGAGGAACCCGCGGCGCGACAGGCCAGGCGCGGCCGTCGTGCGAGCGGCGTTCGCGGCCGTCGTGCAGGCAGCGTTCGCGGCTCCGTTCGTGCTCTCGTTCGCCAGCTTACTCATGGTCCTCGCCGCCTTTCGTCTCGACTTCCGCCTTGCTGTCGCGCTGGTTCTTCACGCCCACGGCGATGCCCGCGCCCGCCGCAGCCGCAACGGCGACGGCGCCGATGGCCGCCGGCAGCGGAATGCCGGGGTCGGCCGGCTCCGAGTCCACGCCCTTGTTGGCCACGGTCTGCACCTCGGCATGCGGCAGCAGGTTCTTCGGCATGCCGTCCACCGGCATATAGTAGAAGTGCGTGTTGCGAATCTGCACCGGGTCGTTCTTCGAGATGAAGACGCTGACGGGGCTCTCGGGATCGTCCAAGTCGCCGAAGTAGCGCGCGTTGCCGGGGCAATTCTGCACGCAGGCGGGCTGCAGCCCCGCATCGAGGCGGCCCGCGCAGAAGATGCACTTCTCCACCACGTGCGTGCGTTGGATGCCCTCGGCCTCGTACGGTGCCTGCTCGGCGGTGTCGAAGTAGTTGCCCTCTACGTCGTTTTGTATGCGCGCCCCGTACGGGCACGCGTGGATGCACGACCCGCAGTTGATGCACTCGTCGTAGTCCACCATCACGATGCCGTCGTCGCGCACGTACGACGCGCTGGTCGGGCACGCGTTGACGCACGGCGCGTCCTCGCACTGCATGCAGGCATGCGGCAGGTAGCAGCGCCGATTGTCCGGATCCTCGCCCCACTCGCGTGCTTCAACCTTTCCCCAGGCCACACCCGGTTTCGTGTTGTTGTGCATCTGGCACGCCACGACGCACGCGTAGCATCCCGCGCAGCGCCGTAGGTCGATAGCCATCCCCATGTTCGCCATCGGTTCCTCCTCGTCCTGTTGGATTTTCAACCTGCCTGCACTGTACGAAACGGGGAAGGACGCCGGTAGAAGCCCCGGCGCAAGCTGGCGCTGTCGTGCGCAAGCAGACGATGTTGCGTAGGAAAGAATCGGCGGGCGCGGCGCGCCTTGGGATACAATAGGGACGCCCGCGGCACACGACGACAGGAGGGGTTCGTGACCACGACGCAGGACTACGATGCCATTCTCATCCCCACGCTTCCGTTCAAGCAGCTGCGCTTCGGCGAGTATCTCGACCAGGCGCGCAAGCGAAAGCTGTTCAAGGGCGAGTACATCGACCTCACGTGCATAGACAAGGACGACCGCTACTTCTATTACGTTGAAAAAGGGCAGCTGAAATGCTGCTACGAGAACGAGGACGGGGCGCAGATCGTCCTGTACTACCGCAATGCGGGCAACGCGTTCCAGGCGGAGTACCACCGGTTCGCATCGATCGGGCAGAACCGCATGAAGTTCGTCGCCACGAAGGACACGGTGGTGTTCGCGTTCACCATGCAGCAGCTGTTCGACATCGTGCGCGACGATTTCGAGCTGTTCGACGAGCTCATGTACGTGGTGCACATGAGCTTCGCGCAGATCGGCCACCGCATCGGGAACACCGGCATCCAGTCGTCCAGCAAGCGCATCCTCACGTGGCTGACGAAGCTGTGCGAAGTGCGCGAGCCCGACGCCGAGGGCGCGTACCGCATCGAGTGCAACCTCACGCTGCAAGCGCTCTCTGACATCCTGCTGGTGCACATCACCACGTGCAGCAAGCTCGTGACCGCCCTCGAAACGCAGGGCGTGATCGAGCGCACGAAGACGCACCTGCTGGTGAAGGATTACGAGAAACTGCTCGCGTACAAGAACGAGGAGAACCCCGTGCTGTATTAGGGGGCTTGCAGAGGCACGCTCGCGCGAAGGTGGACGCAAAACGGCACCCATGACAATTTCGAGGGTGCCGTCGGGGTCCAAAAGACTCGCGAGGTTTTCACCACCTGGGGTTTTCCGCTTTCCGAAGGCGCACAACGAGAGCAATGCGCCTTCGGATTGTCATGGGTGCCGTTTTGCGTCCAGGCGAACGACACCCCGTCCCCTACACTCCCTGCAAGCAGGTGTCCATGGCGTAGCGCAGAACGTCGGAGCGGTTGACGGTTCCCACGATGGCGCCGTCGCGCACTACCGGCACCTTCTTCACGCGGCGCGTCGCCAGGAGGTCGCACGCCTCTTGCAGCGACGATCCAGCGTCGAGGGACACCAGCTTGTCGAACGCGATCACGCTCACCGGCAGCTCGATGAGCTCGCGCAGACGCTCGTCGAACGTTTGGTTGTTGGCGGCTTCCACCAGGGAATACGATCCCGTGATCAGCGGATGCTTGTCGGCCAGATAGCGCATCACGTCGCCGTCGGACACGAAGCCCGCCGGCCTCCCCTGCTCGTCCACCAGCGGCAAGCCTCCCACTTTGAGGTCGACGAACGCGCGCATCGCTTCGCGCACCGGCGCGGCGTTCGACAGCGTGTAAGGATCGGCCTCCATGAGGGCCGCGAGCACCGACTGCGGAGCGGCCGCGCGCTCCACGGCCCGCTCGGACGCACGCCGCCGCGCCGCGCGAGCGTACACGAGCGCCAACGCGAACCCGGCAACGCCGATGACTGCGGCAACCACCATCGCAAGGGCGAATCCGTCGGCCGTCGCCTGAGCGCCGCTTGCGCCGCTGGCCGCAGCGCTCGCCTGCCCCGACGACATGATGCCGATGTACAACGACGGTCCGATGCATGCCGCGATCTGCACGAACGTGGTCATGAGCGCCACGCCGAAGGGGTTTTGCTGCGGCGGCAACGCCCGCAGGCCTGCCGTCTGCGAGGGCGAGAAGATGAAGCCCACCGCGACGTACATCACCAGCATGGCCACGAACACCGCGGGCACGGACAGCTGCGGTGCGACCACCACGAGTGCGATGAACCCGACGGCGACGCCACCGAATCCCAATGGCAGCAGCGGCCACTCGCCGCGCTTGTCCATAATACGGCCGCCCAGCAGCGTCGAGCCCGCATTCGCCAGTACGGGCACGAGGATCACGAGGCCGGCCGCGAACGCGGTCATACCCGCCGCACCCTCGAAGTACAACGGCAGCAGCACGCTCATCGAGAACATGCTCATCATGGCGATGGTCACCAAAACGAGCGCGGGCCAGAACGAGCGGTTCTTCATCGGAGCAAGGTCGATGAGCGGATGAGCGCACCGCAGCTGGCGCACGACGAACACCGCCGCCGCAGCCACCGCCAGCGCCAGCGTCGCGGCAGCCATCACGCCGTTCGTCGTCAGCTGCGTCAGGCCGTACGACAACGCTGTCAGCACCACGGCGGACAGCACCACTGATACCGCGTCGAGATGAGCCTCGCTCGTTTCAAAGTTCTTCACATAGAAGAAGCCGAGCACGGCCAGCACGGCCATCGCCACGATAGGCACGATGAAAATGCTGTGCCAGCCGAGCATGGTTACCAGCGCACCGCACACCACCGGGGCGAACGCAGGACCGAACGTGATCATGCAGCCGCCGACCGACAGGTACGTTCCCAGCTTGTTCTTCGGCGTGACCACGAGGATGGTGTTCATCATGAGCGGGATGAAGATACCCGTGCCCACGGCCTGCACAAGACGCGCGATCAGCAGCATCTCGAAGCTGCCGGCCACGAGGCCCATGGCCGACCCGACGATGCTCAACGCGGCCGCGCTGAAGAACAGCGTGCGCACATGAAAGCGCCGGTAGAGGAACGCCATGCACGTCACCACGACGGTGGCAACGATCATGTAACCGGTGACCAGCCATTGGGCTGTCACGGAGTCGACGCCGTAGTCCGCCATGATGGACACGAGCGCCATGTTGACGAGGTTCTCGTTGAACCCCGCGAGGAATGCGCTGCCGTACAAAACAGACAACAGCAGCACGAGAGATTTCCCTTGCATACAGGAAACGTCCTTTCATCTTCGGTTGTCTTGATTGGCCCCATCGAACCTACCAGCGCAGAAGGCGCCTTTCGGGGAAACGAGACACGCCGCATCCGCACCAGAGCGCGTCGCAGCACCTTCGATTCTAGCGAAACGAAAGCGTTTTCGTAAGTGTTTTTTCGTCTCGAACGCGTACGCAAGATTCGCGTGCAAACCACGTGAGGAGCGCGTGGAAACCGCATCGGGAACGCTGGCAAGAATCATGGAAACCACGTTGGAAACACGTGGAACAAGCGCTGGATCGAGAAGACTCTCTTGGAGTTCGCTACCCGCGTCATCGAGCTTGTTCTCATGATAAGGAGCGCGCTCCTAACCCGCAGGGGAAAGGAGCGCCAAGACTAAACCCAAACCGCCGAAGCGATCCGAGAGCCGTGGGGAGTTAGCCGCTCCCTGCGGCTCGGCCCCAGTATACAAAACGGATCGCCGCGCCGCAAGAGAAATGTAACCGCCAGGTTTCACGCCGCACTTTCGCGCGAGTCGCTCTCCTGTTGCTCCGCGCGCTCCACGCGGCGCTTCGCGAGCCAGCTTTCGACGCCCACGGCGGCGATGCCGCACCAGATGAGCGCGAAGCACACGGCGTGCGCCGGGGTGAACTGCTCGCCGAAGAACGCCACGGCCAGCACGAGCGCGATCGTGGGGCTGACGTACTGGATGAACCCGAGCACCGTCATGGAAATGCGGTTCGCGGCGGCCGAGTACAGCAGCAGCGGGATGGCGGTGAGCAAGCCGCAGCCGACGAGCAGCGCGAAGTCGAGCGTCGGCGATGCCACCGCAAAGGGGTCGGGCGTGGCGGGCACAACCTGCCAGATCCAGGGAGCGAGCGCGCCCACCGTCAACGCCACCCCGCCCAGCAGTCCCGTGAGCAGCGACTCCAGCGCCATGCCGGGCAGCGCCGGATAACCGCCCTTCTTCTTCACCGCGCCGTACGCGCTGAACGACAGCGCCAAGGCAAGCGCGATCCACACGTCGCCGCCGTGCACGATCATGAAGTACGCCACGCCCGTTGCAGCCAGAATTGTGGCTACCTTCTGCATGGGCGTCAGCCGCTCCTTGAACACGAGCAGGCCAAACGCGATGTTGCACAGCGGGCACAGGTAGTAGCCGATGCTCGTCTCAAGCAGATGCCCGCTGTTCGCCGCCCAGATGTACACGCCCCAGTTGCACGTGACGATCAGCCCCGACGCGAGGAACGTGCCCACCGCGCGCGGGTCGCGCAGCAGATGGACGAACCGCGTGCGTTTCACGAACGCGCACAGCAGCACCACGAACACGCACGACCACACCATGCGCCACGACAGCACCTCGAGCGCCGGAACGGCCGACAGCAGCTTCCAGTAGACCGGCATGACGCCCCACACCAGATGGCAGCCAATGCCCTGTAAAAAGCCGATCCGCTCGGACCGGCTGTCTCGAACCGCGATGTCTTCCATGCTACAACCGAATTCCCATCTGCTCGAACACATCGTCGGAAAGCGTCGCGCCACGCACGCCGCACACCGCGCCGGCGACGCGGTTCGCAAGCGCCAAGGCGTCCTCCCACGTCCGTCCCGCCATGCGCGCCGCGGCAAGCGCGCCCAAGTGCGCGTCGCCCGCACCGACGGTATCCACCACTTCGACGGGCTCCGTAGGCACGAGCACGTGTCGTCCGTCTTCAAACAGGTGCGCGCCCTCTGCGCCAGCCGTCACCACCACGGCGTTGCCGCACTCCCGCGCCAGCGCGTAGCCGGCTTCTTCGAGCACGTCCAAACCCGTGTACGTGCGCGCCTCCAGGTCGTTGAGGTGCCACACCGGATGCAGCGCGTTGATGCGCGCCGTCTTCTCCGCGCCCACGCCCATGATGCGCGGGCCAGGCGCGAAGAACAGCGGCAGCTCGGGATGCTGCTCGAAAAAGCCGACGATGGCGTCGCCACCCGCGCCCTCCACCTCGTAGCCGCTGGCCAGCCCGCATCCGTATCGCGTGACGTCGACGTCCTCGAACCACGCGGGCTCGAAGTAGCGGTCGATGCCCGGCATCGTGAGCATCGTGCGCTCGCCGTCAGGCTCCACGAAACACACGCACCCGCCGTTATCGCGCCCGTCCGGCACACGCAGCGCTTCCAGGCCGCGCCCGGCCAGCTCACGCTCGGCGAACCCGGCGAATACCCCGTCGCCGACAGGCGCGAACAACCGACACGGGGCACCGAGTTGCCGCAGCACGTTCGCCGCATTGAACGCGCATCCGCCCACGGTCGCCCGCACCTCGTCGGCCACGATGCCCTCGCCCGACCGCGGCAAGCGCGGCACTCGGCACACCATATCCACCATGATCGCGCCAACCGCCAGCACGGCGTTCGTCTCGTTCGCCATCGTTCTCCTTCTCAGCTTTCCGCCACTACGCAAAAGCGGCCGCGACGCAATCGCCGCGGCCGCCCCTCGTACCGTTAAACCGCTGAATATTGCGGCGCTACACGTCCAAATGCTTGAACGCTTCGGGCACTTCCTTGTAGCCCTTCGATTTCACGGCCCCGATGATCAGGCCGATGACGAGCCAGGTGACGCCCACGGCATACGTGGCCAGCTCGAAGCCGGTGAACACGTACCCGAGGATGAGGATGCCGATGAACGGGCAGATCAGGTACATCAGGATATCCTTGAACGACGCGCGCTTCTTCTCCTTCACGAAGAAGAACCAGAACACGGCGAAGTTCAGAAGGATGAACGACGACAGCGCGCCGAAGTTCACGAAGCCCGCCAGCGTGCCCATGTAATCCTGCAGCGGAAGCGCCAGGCACAGCGTGACGACGCCCAGGAAGATGGATGCAACCCACGGCGTGCGGAACTTCGGATGCACCTTGCCGAACACGCGCGGGATCACGCCGTCGCGGCCCATGCTGTACAGCAGGCGCGAGGATGCCATCTGAGCGTTGATGATGTTCGCGATGCCCACGGCGATGATGTTGACCAGCAGCATGATCTTGTAGAACACCGGGCCGCCCACCAGGTACACCGAATCAAAGAAGCCCATGTCGGGATCGGTGGCCGCCCAGTCGGGCTGCACGATGGCGGCGATGTAGGTCTGCGCGACGAACACGACGATGATAATGGACAAAGCGATGATGATGCCCTTGCCGATGTTCTTCTCAGGCTCGCGCGTCTCCTCTGCCAGCGTCGACATGCCGTCGAAGCCCAGGAACGAAAGCGCGGCGATGGAGATGCCCGCCGCCACGAAGTGCGCGTCAACCTGGCCCGGCTGGTAAATCGGGTCGAGCACGAAGCCGCCTGCACCGCCGCCGCCCAGCACGAAGTTCGTGCCGAGGGCGATGAATGCGACCACGGCCACGATCTCGACGACGAAGATGACCCAGTCGACGCCGCGGCTCATCTGGATGCCGCGGATGTTGACGAACGTGTTGAACGCGATGAACGCGACGGCCCACAGCCACGCCGGACTACCCGGTACGAGCGCAACGCCCCAGTTCATCACCATGACGATGAGCAGGGAGGGCACCAGCACGTAGTCGAGCAGGATGAGCCAGCCCGCCATGAAGCCCACGTGCGGGTTGATGCCGCGCTGCACGTAGGAGTAGACGGATCCCGCGATGGGGAACCGCTTGCTCATGCGCATGTAGCTCATGGCCGTGAACAGGATGGCCACGAAGCCGATGATGTACACCAGCGGCGTCATGCCGTGGCTGTTCTGCTGGATGGTGCCGAAAATGGACTGCGGTGCGATGATCACCATGAACAGGACGCCGTACAACACCACGTCCCACAGTCCCATACCCCTTCGCAGCTCTTGCTTGTAGCCGAACTGCTCGATGTTCTCTCCGGATACCTTCGCCGGAGACCCGTCTTGAGCCGACATGGTCGGTCCCCCTTACTCTTGGCGCGGTTGTGCCGCGCTTCTCCATCGCTCCGCTGCGCTAAAGCGCTGAGATGCCAGCGCACTTGCGCAGATAAGCGGCCTGCCCGTATTATCGCGCGTCACACGCGCGAACGCCATCTTTTATTTGGCGGTTTTGGCGTCGTTTGGCGCCTAGGCCCTCGTTCAGCGCTCGTACGACTCTTTGAGCGCCTTGAACGCGGGCATGCTGCGCTCGATGGTGGCGCGCGGGATGCAGTAGCTCACACGCACCCAGCCGCCCACGCCGAAGCTGTCGGACGGCACCAGCAGCAGCTCGTGGGCTTTCGCGCGGTCGCTGAACGCCTGCGCGTCGTCCTCGAGCGCACGCACCCACAGGTAGAACGCGCCCTGCGGCTCCACGAACTCGTAGCCCAACTCGCCGAGGCCCGCCGTCAAAAGCTCGCGGTTGGCCGCGTAGGCCGCAACGTCGGAAGGCTCGTCGATGCAGCGCTCGATGACGCGCTGGAACAGCACCGGCGCACAGATGAACCCGAGCGCTCGTCCTGCCCCGGCCACCGCCGTGGACACTTCGCGCGCGTCGTCCATGAGGTCGGACACGTACAGGTAGCCGATGCGCTCGCCCGGCAGCGACAGCGACTTCGAGTACGAGTAGCACACGATGGTGCGGGCCCACACGCACGGCACATAGGGAACCTCGTCGCCGTACGTGATCTCGCGATACGGCTCGTCGCTGATGACGTACAGCTTGCGGCCGAGCTCTTCCTCCTTGCGCGCGAGCAGCGCGGCGAACGCTCGGAGGTTCTCGCGCGAGTACACGGCGCCCACCGGGTTGTTCGGCGAGTTGATGATGATGGCGCTCGTCTTCGGCCCAATGGCCTGCTCGAGCGCGTCGATGTCCAGCTGGAAGTCGGGCACGTGGGCCGGCACCTCCACGCAGGTGCATTCGGCCGTATCGATCCACACCTTGTACTCGGGGAAGTACGGCGCGATGATGATCACCTCGTCGCCCGGCTCGGTGACGGCCGAGATGGAGATGGCGAGTCCCGCCGCGGCGCCTGCGGTGAGGTACACCTGCTCGGGCTGGGCCGGCACGTCGTAGCGACGGCGGATATGGTCGGCCACGGCCTGGCGCACGCGCGGATCGCCGGCTGCCGGCGAGTAGCCGTGCAGTGCGCTGGGCTCCTCGTCCATGAGCTCGATGACCGCCTGCCTCACGGCCTCGGGCGCGGGCACGCTGGGGTTGCCGATGCTGAAGTCGAACACGTTGTCGGCGCCGATTTCCGCCTTGCGCGCCATGCCGTAGGCGAACAGCTCGCGAATCGCGCTCGGCTCGGCTCCCAACCCGTACATTCTCTCGTTCACCATGTGCACCACGTCCTCGTCCTGTCGCACCGTTTCATCGTTGATTTCGATGAGGAACAGGGTAGCACACCGCTCGCGTGCGAGAATCGCCCTTAGAGGAACGGCGTACGATGACGATTTAGTGACATATACTTCGATTCGGTGGCGAGCCTCCATAATGAACGCTGTTCACCTATAGGCAAGGAGGCGCATCATGAAACGACTTATCAACACCGCGCTCGTCTACCTCATCGCCGGGGCGGCGGCGGGCGTGTTCTTCCGCGAGTTCACGAAGTTCTCGCAGTTCGACGGCACCACCACGCTCGGGTTCATGCACCCGCACCTGCTGGTGCTCGGGTTCGCCATGTTCCTGATCGCCACGCTGTTCGCGCTGGCTGACGACTACACGCACGACAAGCTGTTCATGCCGTTCTACATCGTGTACAACGCGGGGCTCGTCGTCACCGTATGCATGATGTTCGTGCGCGGCGTGGCGGAGGTCACGGGCGCGCCGCTCGTGCTGCCCGACGCTGCGCTCTCGGGCATTGCCGGCCTCGGCCACATCATGATCGGCGTCGGCCTCGTGCTGCTGGTCATCATGTTCAAGCGCGTGGTGAATCGCAGGGTGAGCGCTCGGGCGTAAGATCCCCTTCCCTCTCAGCGCGAAGCCTGCTCGCACGCCTTGGACCAAGCCCCGCATACCCCTCGGCCATCCCGAGCGGCCGGCGTAGCAGCCCTGCGACAGATGTTCGCTGCAGGGCTGCTACGGTAATGGATTCGAAATTTTTCTTCGATATTTTACCGAAGCTCGGGGCCTCGCGCCCGGAGCGCGCCTTCAGCCGCTCCGAATCCGGCTTTTCCCACCGCGCGAGGCGGTTTTCGGACGGTTTCTCCGCCTTCGAAGGGAGTTTTGGAGCCCTGATTGCCTGATACGGTAAAATATCGAAAATTTTCTCCGATTCTATTACCGTATTCGAGAAACAGAGCGCTCTGCGACCCCTCCGACAGCTTCAAGCGACGCCCGAACCGAACCGCGGCGAACGCGAGGCCGATCGAAGCAAGAGAGGCACCCGCCGGAACCCCGGCCCGAGGATCCGGCGGGCGGCCAAAATACACCGAGGCCGCTCGGGGAGGGGCGAGCGGCCTCGGGCGGTACGGCAGGTTGCGGCCTCGCGCGCCGCAGCCGCCCGGCATCCTGCGGCGCGCATCGCGCGCGCCGCAGGATGTCGGCTACTTGCCGGCGGCGGCGTTGCGGCCGGCGAGGCGGCCGAACGACATGGCCATGGAGTGGCTCGCGCCGGCGACCGTCACGGGGTAGTCCACCAGGAAGCGCCCGCCCATCGTGTTGCCCGCCACGAACAGGCCGGGCACCGGGTTCTTCTCGGCATCGAGCGCATGGCAGTCGACGTCGCAGTCGATGCCGCCGATCAGCACGAGCATGCCCGAATCGCCGAACGGAGCCACGTAGTACGGCGGGTTCTCGATGGGGAACAGGCGCGTGGACACCTTCGAGAAGTCCGTGTCTTTGCCCGCATGCGCCAGCTCGTTGTAACGCTCGATGGTCTCGGTCAGCGCGTCGGCCGGGATGTTCACGGCCTTGGCCAGCTCCTCGATGGTGTCGGCCTGGATGATGGAGCCCGCCTCGATCTCGCTCGCGAAGTACGTGTCGGACGCATAGCCCGCAGCGAAGTGGTTGATGGCATGCTCGTACTCGGCCTCCTGCTCGGGCGGGATGTAATGAGTCACGCCACCGAAGCACTGGGGCATCACCGACAGCTGTTCTTTCCACTTGCTGTCGAAGATCTGGTACGACACGCCGCCCTTCTGGCGCTTGATGGCGTTCTGCAGCTCCTGCGCTCCCACGTCCTCGTTGGCGAAGCGCTTGCCGTCCTGGTTCACCATGAGGTACGGGTCGATGCCAATGGAGTTCGTGCCCAGGCTGTGCGTCATCGGCGCGTACGGGCCGTCCTCCATGACCGCGCCGGCCCACAGGGCCATCTTATGACCGTCGCCCGTGTTCACCGGCTTGCCGCTCTTATCCATGCTGCTGAAGAACACGCCGTACTTCGTGGCCTGGGGCGCATAGTACGTCAGCATCTCGGTGTCGCTCGACATGTCGCCGCACGACAGCACCACGCCGTTCTTCGCATTGACGCGCACGATATTGCCGTCCTCGTCGGACGCGTACACGCCCACCACCTTGTCGCCATCCTTGATGAGCTGCTCGCCCTTCAGGTTGAAGCGCGCCTCGGCGCCGGCTTTCTGCGCGGCCTCGAGCGTGCCGTGCATGGCCCAACCGTGGTCGGGCAGCAGGTGCACCATGCCGGGAAAGCAGGGATAGTTCTCTTCGCGCCAGTTGTAGTTCTCGTTCGCCGGGCAGCGCTCGGGGAACACGTAGGGCTTCTCGGGATCGGTGGGGGTGTCGTGGTCGCTGGTCAGCAGCTCGTGCTCGGCGGTACCGATGTACCAGTCCAGGTCTTGTCCCGAGTTGCCGATCCAGTAGTTCAGCAGCTGCGCGTTGGGGCGGTTGCCCATGACCCGCATCAGCTCGTTGACCACTTCCTGCGTCTCGGGCTGCTCGATGCCCAGCTGCTTGTGGATCTCGCTGCCGAACGTGCCGAACTCGCCCGATCGGTAGCCCACATCGGGGCCCTTGTCGAAGCCGAACACCTTGGCGCCCGACTCGGCGGCCTCGCGCAGCGCGCACACGCCCGCCAGGCCGAGGCCCACTACGCACACGTCCACGTCGACGGTCTCGGTCACCTTGGACTCGTCGATGGGCTCCGGCGCGTTCAAGAACGACGGCACGAACTCGGTGGGCTTGCCGCCCGACGCACTCGCGCCTGCGCCCGTCGCGCTTCCGCCGTCGGCCGCGCCCGCGTCGGCACCCGCGTCGCTCTTCGCTGCCGGCGCGCATCCCGCAAGGCCCGCAGCCCCGGCTACCGCAGCCGTGGCCCCCAGGCCGAGAAACGAACGACGGGTAAGCTTCTGTTCCTTCATGATGATCCCCTTCCCTCTTCTATCGATCAACAACGTCTCCCAGCATAGGGAGCATGCGCAAAACGTGCGTCACCCGGAGCTGCCAAGGCTGGGTTTTCTGTCACCCGAAACGGCCAAAATGGTCGGCGCAACGTCTCCTAGCAGGTATCATGTACGGCAAGGCGCAGCATCCGCACGGGAGGCGGAATCGTTCGAGACACGGAGGGAAGATCGAACATGGCGACGCGCGCAGCATGCTTCGCAGGGTATGCGTTTCTCCTGCTTGCCAATATTCTCAGCTACCATGCGACCACCGCATTCGCCAGCGTGCCCGCCTTCGACGGCGACGCCTACAGCACGGTGCTCAGCACGGTCCACGTCGTCGTGTTCGTCGCGGTCGTCCTGCGCTCCCGCAACGCCGTGCGCGAACCGCTGGGGCCGCGGGCGGCCGTCGTCGCCGCCGTGGCGCTGTGCGCGGGATTCGCGTTGGTGCTGGGCGGGTGCCCGATGGGCGCGCAGGCCGCGTTCGTGGCGGGCGCGGCGCTCATCGGCGTGGGGCAAGCGCTGCTCAGCCTGCTGTGGCTGTCGGCGCTGCCGTCGTTCTCCTACCGCACCAGCTACCTGTTCCTACTGGGAAGCCACGCGGGCGCCACCGCGCTGTGCGCGCTCGTGCTGCTGTGCCCGCAGGAGTGGTACATCCCCATCACCGTGGCGTCGTTCCTGGTGGCGTGCGCATGCGCCACCCAGCTGCGCGTCGAGCGGCCGCTCGAGCGCACGTTCTCCGGGCAGATCGCCGACATCGCGCCGCTCGTGGGCAAGGGCGTGCTGGCCGTGGGGCTGTTCGCGCTGCTCAGCGGGTTCGTCACCAGCCTGTCGGGGCAAACCGACGTCGACCCCACGCACATGCAGTACCTCGTGCTGGGCATCTCCGCCTGCGTGCTGGTGATCATGTCGGTGCCCGCGCTGCTGTACCGTCAGCCGTTCAAGCTGGAAGGCAGCTACCGCGTGGCGCTGCCGTTGTCGGCGCTGGGGCTGCTCGTGATGCCGGGCCTCGTGGACGCCATCCCGCCCGCCATCGCCGGCACGCTAGCCACCACGGGCTACATGATGTGCGGCATCGTGCTGGCCTGCACCATCGCCGAGGTGGGGAAAGCGGCGCGCGTGCCCGTCATGCCGCTGTTCGCCGCCAGCGACACGGTGTCGCTGCTGTGCCTGCTGGCGGGGTCGGAAGCGGGCATGCTGAGCCGCGTGTACCTGCCGGGCACGAACGCCGGGTACGCGCTCATCGGGCTGGGCACGCTGTACCTCGTGATGCTGGGGGCGTCGTGGCTGCTGGGGCGCGAGCGCATCCCGCGCGGCATCGATGCCGACGGCGCGCCGCCCGCGAAGCAGGGCGCGGCAGCATCCGAGGCTCGCAGCGCCCAAGCCGTCGCGCCGACAGCCGCGCGCGGCGACGCGGCGACGCCCGGAAATGCGGGCGCGTCCGAGCTCGACCGCATCGCCGCCGCGTACGGACTGAGCGAGCAGGAGACCACCATCTTCAAGCAACTGCTGGAGGGTCGCACCATCGCCCGCATCGCACAGGACCTGTACCTTTCGCCGAGCGCCGTGAAATACCACGCGCAGAAAATCTACCGCGCCTGCGACGTGCACACGCGCGCGGAGCTGTCGGCCCTCATGCGCCAGCCGCGCCTGGCCGACGCCGCCGCTGCCCCCGCCGCCCCCATGGACGCGGGCGCGAGTGCCTTGTCGCCCGATTCGTACGGAAATCGTACCGAAACCGTACGAATCGGGCGACAATCCGCCGCCGAGAACCCGATGCAGCCCCTCGCCGCCTCGCGCGCGAACCCCTGCGCCCGCCTGGCCGCCCAGCACGGCCTCACCGACCGCGAGCGCCAAACGCTCGAGTTGCTCGCGCTCGGCGAGACGGTCGCCGCTATCGCGAGGGCGCTTGACGTATCCGAGAACACCGTGAAGACGTACGCGAAGCGCGTGTACAAGAAGCTCGACGTTCACTCCAAGCAGGACATCATCGACCTCTGCCGCGAGGGGTGAAGCCGGAAGATGCGAGGAGCTCCCGGTCGAGCCGGGAGCCCCTCGTCGTTGCGGTCTTCCGCCCTATTCCCCGAACAGCAGCTTCTCGAACTCGTCGACGGGAACGGGGCGCGAGAATACGTAGCCCTGCAGCATGTCGCATTGCATGGCGCGCAGGCGGCTGGCTTGGCCGGGCTCCTCAACGCCTTCGGCCACGGTCTCCATGTCGAGCTTCTTCGCCAAGCCCACCACCGACTCCACCACGTCCCATTCGCGCTCGCCGACGGCGTCGCCCGCCGAGAAGAACGCGCGGTCGAGCTTCATCGTGTCCACATCCACGTCCTTCAGCACGTTGAGCGACGAGTAGCCGCTGCCGAAATCGTCGAGCGAGCAGCGGTACCCGCGCGCGTGCAGCAGGTCGATCACGCCCATGAACGTCTCGGGGTCCCCGAACACGAGCGTCTCGGTCAGCTCGAACTCGATGAGCGAGGCCGGCACGCCGTACCTCTCGCGAATCCGCTCGTATGGTGCGAGAAACTCCTGGTCGCGCAAGTGCGCACGCGACATGTTTACCGAGATCGGAACCGGCGTCCTGCCCTGTTCGATCCACGACGCAAGCAAAGCGCACACCTGCTCGAACACGCACAGATCCACCTCGATGATAAACCCGTTGCGCTCGAAGAAAGGCACGAACTCGTCGGGCGGCACGAGACCGCGCACCGGGTCGATCCACCGCACGAGCGCCTCGGCGCCGCCGATGACGCCTTCCTCGAGCAGCTGCTTGGGCTGGAAATAGGCAACGAACTCGCCCCGCTCCAGCGCGCCATGCATGCGGTTCTCCATATCCTGCTCCGAAAGCAGGTTCTGGTGATCGATGTCGTCGTAGAACATGCACGTGAAATGCCGAGCATTGGGAGCATTCTTGCCGGCGTTTCGCGCGAAGTTCGCACGATCGCGCATGATGGTCATGGGCAGCCCCGGTTCTTCGATGGGGTACACGCCCACGGTGAACGACAGGAAATACGGACGTTCCGCATCAACGTTGAATTTGTTGACGTCCTGCACCATGCCGTCGATGCGATCGAGCATGACGTCGAAGCGCTCAAGGCGCATGAGCAGGTTGAACGCGTCGGCGCTGATGCGGCCGACGCACTCTTCGCCGCTCAGATGCTCGCCAAGGCACTCGTACACGTAGCGCAGCACCATGTCGCCGCTCTTCGTGCCCTGGATCTCGTTCAGCAGCTTGAACTTTTTGAGGTCGAGCGCCACAAGCGCATACGTACCGCGCGGCGCCTCATCGATGGCGGTGCGCGCGGTGAGGTCGAACCGCGTCTGGTTGAACCCTTCGGTCACCGGATCGACGAATGCCATGCGCTCCAGGTCCGCGTTGGCCCGCTCCAGCGCGTTGCGCGCCTCCACAAGGTCGGTGACGTCGGTCATGGTGGTGTAGGAAAGCTGGTAGCCGTCCACGTATTCGTCGATGAACGTGCTGGCAAGCTTGATCCACTTGAGGTCGCCCGCCGTGGTGTGCACGCCCGTCGTGCAGGTATAGCCGCCGCGGTCGTTCTCCAAAGCGTCCACGACGCACTCGTTCAAGACGGCAAGGAACGACGGGTCGTCCTCGTAGAAGCATACGGGCGAGTTGTGGTACACCGTGGCATATTCCTCCGGCGTGGTGCCCAACATCTCGTAGAAGTAGGAGTTGGCCCATACCAAGGTGAAGCCGTCATCGATCTTATGCTTGCTGACGCTGATGCGCAGCGTGTCCATAAGCACGCCGTACTCATCCTGCGGCGTGGATTCGCTCCCGCCGTTTCGAGAGAGTTTTCGGATATCGCTCATCGCTGCTCCTCTCCGCCCGTAGGCGAGAGGCAATTTTACGCCTTTACCAGCGATTTGGAAGGAGGCGGCGAAGAAAACCACCGCCTCCGCCCCATTATCTTACTGCTTGACCACCAGCACGTCGCAGCGGAGGTTCCTGATAAGGAACGTGGACACGCTGCCCACGAACACGTACTTGATGTTCGACAGCCCGCGCTCGCCGCATACCACGAGGTTCGGCTCGAACGGCTCGATCAGCTCGTGCTCCAGCGTGTCGGCAATGCGGCCCGCGCGCACGGCGATCTCGACCGAGGGGATGTCGGGGTTCTGGCGCGCCTCGGCCAGCACGTCGGCCAACTCGGTTTCGAGGCGCTTCTGGCCCTCGGCGCACAGCGCTTCGAAGTCCACGCCCGAAGCCTCGTAGGGTACCGAGTCGATCACATGGCCGAACATGAGCTTGGCATGGTTGTCCGCCGCGAGCGTGACCGCGCGCTGCGCGACCGCTTCCTGCGTCGACGCGCCGTCGAGCGCGGCGAAGATTCGAGCGTATTCCTGCGCCATGATCGTTCCTTTCCTCGCTTGCATCCTGGCCTCATTGTACCCCAAGCCGTCCGAGAACGAGCCCCGGACGCTAGGACGTAATCAGCAGGATAACGCCCACGCACAGCAGCAGCACGTACGTGAGCTTGAGAAACTTCTCCTGGCTGATCTTCTTTTGCAGCTTGCTGCCCAGGAACGTGGCCAGCACGGCCAAAGGGATGCAGAAGACGATGATCTGGATGACATCGCCCGTGAAGTGGCCCTGTTGGAACGCGATGAGCGCGTACATGAGGTTAAGCGCGGTCCACGTGGCCGACAGCGTGATGCGGAACTGCTGCTGGTCGCGCAGCTTCTGCACCGCGTAGATAACCAGCAGCGCGCCGCCCGACACGAACATGCCCTGGATGAGGCCGGCCAGGGCGAGGATGATCCACAGCGCCCACTCCGGCATGAACTTCTGCTGCGGCATCGCCAGGTTCTTGATGCCGATGATCACGATGACGGCGCCGTAGATCTTCAACAGGATATGCAGCGGCACGAGCGTGTCCAGCCAGATGCCCACGAACATGAACACCACCATGACGCCGAGGATCTTGCCCAACTCGCGCCAGTTCACGTGTTTGATGTTGAGCACGGTCAGCAGGCCGCAGGCGAAAAAGCCCATTGCGTTGAGGATGGACACCGTTGATTCCAAGCCCAGCAGCGTCGTGCCCACCGGCATGGCGAAGATGTTGCCCGCGAACCCCGTGATGGCCTGGACCGTGTAGGCGAAAAAGAACGCGGCCAGGAAAAGCGCTTTTTCCATATATGCTACAATCCTATCTATATGACCAGCGTACAAGTGTAGCACGGCATACACGCCAGAGGACGGAATTGCATGGCGGGATTCACCATCACCATCGCGGGGGACTCGGCGCTCAACCTGGAATTCGCCCACGCGATATCCGCGGAAACGAGCGCCAAAATCCGCATGGCCGCAGAGAACCTTACCGCAGACCCCGTGCACGGGGTCACCGAGCTCGTCCCGACGTTCTGCTCGCTCATGGTGTACTACAACCCCCTCGTCATCACGTTCGACGAGCTGTCCACGAAGCTGCGCTCCAAGCTGCGCGACGTGGGCGAGGCCGATCTGAGCATCCGCAAGATCGTGCCCATCCCCGTGTGCTACGGGGGCGAGTTCGGACCCGACTTGGCGAACGTGGCAGCGCAAGCAGGCCTCACCGAGGACGAGGTCATCGCCATCCATACCGATCGCGACTACCTTATCGACATGCTGGGCTTCCTGCCCGGCTTCGCCTACCTGGGCGGCCTCGACGAGCGCCTGCACACGCCGCGCCTCAGCGTGCCACGCACGCGCATCGAGCCGGGCAGCGTCGGAATAGGCGGCGCGCAGACGGGCATCTACCCGCTGGCCTCCCCAGGAGGCTGGCAGATTATCGGCCGCACGCCGCTCAAGCCCTACGACCCCGATCGCGAGGAGCCCATCCTGTACGCGGCGGGCGAGTACCTGCGCTTCGTGCCCATCACGCCCGACGAGTACACCGCCATCGAAGCGCAGCTGGCCGCGGGAACCTATTCGTACGGCATCTTCGTGGAGGGCGAGTAGCATGGGCCTGGTCGTAAAGAAACCCGGGGTGATCACCACCATCCAGGACACCGGCCGCTTCGGCTACCAGGGAAGCGGCTTTTCCACGAACGGCGTGATGGATCATCGCGCCTTCGCCATTGCGAACCTGCTGGTGGAGAACGATCCGAACGCTCCCGTGCTCGAGTTCGCCCTTGCCGGACCCACGGTGCGTTTCACCACGAACACGTGCATCGCCATCACGGGCGGCGATTTCGCGCCCACGCTCGACGGCGAGCCCGTTCCCTCGTACGCCGCCATCATGGTGCGTCGCGGCTCCATCCTGCGCTTTAAGGCGTCGCGCACCGGATGCTACGGCTACCTGGCCATCGCGGGCAACAGCGTGCGCGTGCCCGAGGTGATGGGAAGCCGCTCGACGAACCTCAAGTGCGAGTTCGGCGGCTGGAAGGGACGCGCGCTTATCATCGGCGACTACCTGCCGTTCTCCACGAAGAGCGTGGACTTCCTCCCCAACCTGGGATCGCACCGCATCGACGGCGACGGCGAGTTCTACGGCTTCGACCGCGACGAGGTGACCGTGCGCGTGGTGCCCGGCCCGCAGCAGGACATGTTCACCGACGAAGGGCTGGCCACGTTCTACGGCCAAGCGTACGCCACCACCACAAAGTGCGACCGCATGGGCTACCGGCTGGACGGCCCGGAAATCGCCACGAAACACGGTTCCGACATCATTTCCGACGGCATCGCGTTCGGCGCCGTGCAGGTGCCGTCCCACGG
This sequence comes from Eggerthella timonensis, assembly GCF_900184265.1. Taxonomy (NCBI): domain Bacteria; kingdom Bacillati; phylum Actinomycetota; class Coriobacteriia; order Eggerthellales; family Eggerthellaceae; genus Eggerthella; species Eggerthella timonensis. Next base: position 810,991 of record NZ_FXXA01000002.1, on the reverse strand, counting down.
GCGGCCCATCATCATGCTGGCCGACCGCCAAACAACGGGCGGCTATGCGAAAATCGGCACCATCGCCAGCGTGGACATACCGAAGCTCGTGCAGCGCCCTCCGGGCAGCAAGGTGCGCTTCGAGTCCATCGGCGTGCAAGAGGCTCAGACGCTGCTGCGCCAGGAAGCGCGCCTGTTCGAGATGCTGGCCCTGAAGGTGCGGCGCCCCAGCGCCGACGGCATCTCGCCCCGACGCACGGCGCGCCGCTTGACTCCCATCCTGGAAGAGCAGGCGCGCAAGTCGCAAGCCGACATGCTGTGGATCGATCGCGCCGACCGATCGGAGCGCATCGGCAACCGCAACGCCCTGGGAAGCATCCCGAAGCACCACCGACCATCGGACGCAACCGACACCACCGAACACACGACGACGTAGACGAGAAGATAGTAGACGGGGTTCAGCACCGCCACAGAACCCCGTCGCAAACGTAGGGAGATTGCCATGGATACGAAAGCCATCGAAGAGTTGATCGCCATCATGGACAAGGCCGAGCTCACGGCCTTGCGCGTGGACGACGGCGACACGAAAATCGAGCTGGAGCGCAACCACGGCCCGCTCTCATCAACCGCGCTGCCGCTCATGGCCGACCGCGTGAGCGCGCTTTTGGCCGGCAAGACCGAAAGCCACGAGGCGGCCGCAGTGGAAGACGCCGACGAAAGCTCCATTCTCGTGCGCAGCCCCATGGTGGGCATGTTCTACATCTCGCCGAGCCCGGACGAGGACCCGTTCGTCAAGGTGGGCCAGGAAGTGCTGTCCGGCCAGACGCTGGCCATCGTCGAGGCTATGAAGATGATGAACGAGATCACCACGCCCGCCCCCGGTATCGTGGTGGAGGTGCTCGCCGCCAACGGCACGCAGGTCGAGTACGACCAGCCGCTGTTCCGCGTGGCCACCGCCGCCGGCGAAACGCACTAGGGCGCGCGCCATGTTCGACAAGATACTCATCGCCAACCGCGGCGAGATCGCCGTCCGCATCATCCGCGCCTGCCGCGCGATGGACATCAAGACGGTGGCCGTGTACTCCACAGCCGATAAGCATTCGCTCCACGTGTACCTGGCCGACGAGAGCGTGTGCATCGGACCGCCGGCCGCGCGCGATTCGTACCTGAACATCGCCGCCATCCTCGCCGCGGCGAAGGGCACCGGCGCGCAGGCCATCCATCCCGGCTACGGCTTCCTGTCCGAGAACTCCACGTTCGCGAAGCTGTGCCGCGAGAACGACATCGTGTTCATCGGCCCCGCGCCCGACGTGCTCGACCGCATGGGCAACAAGAGCCAGGCCCGCAAGACCATGATGGAAGCCGGCGTGCCCGTAGTTCCGGGCACGAAGGAGCCCGTGCACCATCCCGACGAGGCGCTGGCGCTGGCGCGTGAGATCGGCTGGCCCATCATGATCAAGGCGTCGTCGGGCGGCGGCGGCAAGGGCATGCGCGTCAGCTACGACGAGCGCGATTTCTCCGAACAGTTCTCCATCGCGCAGCGCGAGAGCGTGGGCGCGTTCGGCGACAACACCATGTACCTGGAGCGCTGCGTGCTCAACCCGCGCCACGTGGAGGTGCAGATCATCGCCGACACGTACGGCACCGTGGTGGCCCTCGGCGAGCGCGACTGCTCGGTGCAGCGCAACCACCAGAAGATGATCGAGGAAAGCCCCTCGCCCGTGCTCACGGAACGCGTGCGCGACGAGATGCTGGAGGCGGCCGTGCGCGCGGCACAGGCCGTGGGCTACACGTCGGCGGGCACCATCGAGTTTTTGCTGGACGACCAGCTGAACTACTACTTCATGGAAATGAACACGCGCATCCAGGTAGAGCACCCCGTCACCGAGATGGTCACGGGCACCGACCTCGTGGAGGAGATGATCCGCGTGGCGGCGGGCGACCCGCTCACGTTCACGCAGGACGACATCACCTATCGCGGCCACGCCATCGAATGCCGCGTGAACGCCGAGCAGCCCGAGCGCGGGTTCCTCCCGTCGCCCGGCACCATCTCGCAGATGCACCTGCCCGGCGGAAACGGCGTGCGCGTGGACACCGCGGCCTACGACGGCTACGAGATCACGCCGTACTACGACTCCATGATCGCCAAGGTGATCGTGCACGGCCGCGACCGCACCGAGGCCATCGCGAAGATGCGCACCGCGCTGGAGGAGATGGTGGTGGTAGGCGTGAAGACGAACCTCGATTTCCAGTACGCCATCATGGAGAACGAGACGTTCGCCGCCGGAACCGCCGACACCAGCTTCATCGAGAAGTTCTTGAAGGGCGAGGTGTAAAAGCGGGAGCGGGGCGCAAAACGAAACTTATGGCAATTTCCGATCTCGTTTTGCGCCCTCAACATCATCGATATCCTCATGCACACGTGGTAGTTGCGCCATGCGACCCGAAAACGCGATATGATTAGCACCACGCAAATGTTTCTGAAACGAACCCGAGGATCATCATGCCCGAACAACTCGACCATGCCTTTGCAGACGCCAACCACCCCATTAGCGAAGACATTGCCAACGAGCTTGAAGCTCAAATATTCTCGGGAAAGCTAAAACCGGGCGATCGCCTTGTGGAGCGCCAACTCGCACAAGACTTCAACGTGTCGCGACAGCCTGTGCGCGACGCATTGAAACTGCTCATGCGGCACGGGCTGATCAGCCAACTTCCCACCCGCGGTGTGGCAGTGGCAAGCCTGCGTCCCAAAGAGCTCAACGACTTATTCGTAGTACGAGAGAGCTTGGAGGCCCTGGCTGCTCGTTTGGCGTGCCAAAACGTGGCGAACGGTGCCGACCCGACCAGGCTCAAGCGCTTGCTTGATGAGAACAAGCGAGCCATCTTGGCACGCGACAACGAAACGGCCTTCCGAACCAATGCAGAGTTTCACGAAGAAGTGCTCGCCCTCGCCGACAACAAGATGCTCACCGACATCCTGAACCCCATCCTCATGCGCATGCATCGACTGTCCGGCGACAAACTGGACTTGTCCACCGTGCATGCCGAGCACGTGGACCTGTACGAGGCCATCACATCCGGCGATCTCAAGATAGCCGACATGTCGGCGCGCAATCACACGTCGTCGTACAAAGACCGCACCAGGAAGAAGCTTTCCGAAAGTGACGAGGACGCAACCGCCTCATAACTCATCGTTCCTTCAACCAGGCGAGCAGGCGACGCATTAATTCTTCGTACGCCGGCGTATCGACCATCTGGTCGTAGTCGTGTCCGCGCGCATCGACAACCCACGTCGTGCAATCGGGAGACAGTGCGCACAGCGCGCGCGATGCCGCAGGGTCGACTTCGTCGTCAAGCGCACACCACGTGGCAAACGTCGGCGGAAGCTCCCGCTCGGAACCATGTTCAAAATCGTAGGCATCCAGCTCGTCCGGCGACACATCGAGCAACGTCCCCATAATACCTTGCTGGCGTGCGAACACGTATAGCAGCAGGCGCTCCATAGCAAGATCGTCGAACACCGGTTTGGTGCGAATAAGACCGAAAGCCACATCTTGCGCAATGGGATGGTCAGCTCGATAGCATTGGTCCGGCTCGAACAAGCGGAGATGCCGCAAGCTCGCATAGCCATAAAATGCAAGGAACGCGCGAGGGAGGCTTCGTTGCGCCTGCTTGAGTCGATCGATAAGCGCCACCCACAGGAACGTCCCCGCCGAACGCCCGAACGCGTAATACGCCTCGCCGTCAATCACTCCTTCGTCCATGAGCTCGATGAGACAGGCGGCCGTCGATTCGACAATGGCAGCAAGGCCGGTTTCCGGTGCCAGAGGATAGCCGATGGAAAGGATATCGAACCCCTCGTTGAGAAACCGGCGAACCGAGCACTCGGGGTAATCTCGCATACTTCCGTACACCATGCCTCCGCCGTGCACATACACAACGGTGCCTCGGCGATCGGAACTCAGAGCGGCCCTCATCACGTAGGGAATTCCTGCAGCCGTTGCACTCGCACCCTCCACGCCTTCCCCCCCCCCTTCTCAGCCGAACACTCCCTGCGCGGCAGCACACAAGCCGAATACCATATCGTAGCCCGACGTCGAACCATGTCGAACAAATGCAAGCAAGTGGCGAGCATCGCGGTACCGCATGAAATCAAGAACGACTTCCGGATACCGCCCATCAAGCGCATGAGAGAGCATCGCGCGACTGAGCGGAGCCATGCCATCGAGAGATCGCTCGATGTTGGCTCTCATACGAGCTTCTGCAGGCAGCCCGCACGCCGCGCAACAGGCGAGCGCCCCCAGAAGATAATCGTCAGTGCTCGGCGTGAGCCCACATCCAAAACCTGATACGTCGACGAAAGGATCGCCTTCGCCCTTGATCGAGCGGGCATGCCGCTTGAGTAACGCAGCCACGGCGGGGTCGCATGCTGCCGCTCGGTAGAGGGATTCGCACGGAGAGAACAAGGCGAGGAAACGACCCATCATTGCACAAGCCTCGCCCAAGAAGCGCTCGCCACCGCGCGGCAGCGACACGTCGAACCTCTCAACGCACTCGCCCGCGAAGAAACGATCGTCTTGCGGAAGCCGATCCACCACGATGCTGTTGGGCCCGGCAAGCCTGCCTTCTGCAAGCACGCTGATCAGCACCCCATCTGTGCCTTCGGCCATAACCGCATGGCGAAACCGGGCGGTTACCGTTAGCGCCATGGGGAGGACAAGGTCATCGCTCGCTCGCATGACACGCATATGCCCTCCCCCTTTCAATCCGAATCCTCTGGTCACGCTTACTGTAAGAACGCCTCTGCCGCTTTCACGAAGCAGGCGATGGGCGCTTTCACAAGACCGGCTCCTACCTGGCCGATGCCGGGATCTTTATGCGCCATACCCGTGGTGATGGTGGGCTCGATGCCCGTTTTGAGCACTTTCAGGACGTCGATGCCCGTTGGCGACCCGCGGAAGTCGAGCGTCGGAAGCTTGAGCAAGTCGTTTTCCGCGTCGGTGATCTCGTACATCTCGTTTGTCGTGGTGATACCATCGGCTACCGTGCCGCCAACCAACTGCACGATTGCCGGAGCCGCTGCAAGGGAGAATCCTCCCATACCGAACGTTTCGGTGATGGACGAGTCGCCGATATCGCGCGCGGCATCCTCCTGCGAATACCCCGGGAAATACAGGCCCTCAGGATAGTTCGCTTCGGCGACGAACCATCGATCGCCAAGGCCGGACACCTTGATGCCGAAGTCCACGCCGTTGCGAGCCATAACCGTGACAATAGTGGAGCCTTCTACTCCCGATGCGGCAAGGGACATCGTTTTTGCCATGGCCATGGTCAGGTTAACGTTGAACATCTCCGTGTTCTCAAGGTGCTCGATGACGCGGTACACATCGTTCGCTGGAGCGTCCACCTGGACAAAGTGCTTCGCAAGTGCCCGAATAAGCAGAGCCGTGGAAGCCTTGTTGCGATTATGGTTATCGTCGCCCATCTGAACAGCCTGCGCCGTGATGCCACGATAATCGATGCCACCTGCTTGCCTGATGGCTTCATCGAGGATGGGGTAGAACACGTCACGCAGCCAGTTCATGCGCGCGATGACGGCTTCGTCGTACGCACCGAAACGCAGGCATTTCCCCTGACCTTCGCATACGTTCGAATACGCCGTCGTGTCGTACGTCACGTTCTCCATGATGAACACCGGCATGTGAGACGTGATGACGCCCGCCATAGGCCCGACGGCCTGGTGCTCGTGATTGGGCGAGAATTCGATAGCACCGGACTCGATGAGCGTCACTGCGCTTTCCGTATCGGTGGCGAGCCCCTCGTAGATGAGAGCACCGATAACCGCGCCTTTCATGGGGCCGCACATGCGTTCCCACTCGATGGGCGGGCCCGCATGGGTAACCAACGTAGCGTGCATACCGGGGATCACGTCTTTCGCCAACGCCATTCCCACCAGTCGCACATCGGAGCGCTGAAACACCTCGAGCACTTTTTCGTTTGCCGCCTCGATCGTCATGGCTACCTACCTTCCCAACAATGCGGCCAACTTGTTGGCCAGATCTTGATTACGTTTGTCTTCCTCGCTGGGAGCGCTCCAGCTCATCTGAATCACCGGAATGTTCTGCGCTTTCAAGTCGTCGTAAAACGCTTCGATTCCGATGTTGACCACCTTCGTTGGTTGGCCGAACAGGCCCTGCACCTTCTTCATCCTTATCGCTCCTTGATTTCCATGGCGCGGCACACCACATCGATTGCCATCTTGTTGCTGGGCGCAACCAAAATTCCCGCCTCTTCGAGCTCGGCGATCACCGAGCTGAGGCACTGCGGATCGGCTTCAGTGCCGATGACGTTTGCCACTACGGGCACGCGGCCGTCAGATGAGTGCAGCAGCTTGATGAAATCCTCGTGGGGACGAGCACTAGCACCGTATCCCAATACGAAATCGAGCAGCACGATGGACGTCTTCTCGTCGTTCAACGCACGTTCGAACGCCTCCGCGCGCAAGGTGGAGTCGATCATCGGATGCGCACGTCCTTCCGTGTACTCGTCTTCGCCGAAATCGATGACCACCTGTGCAGCTTGATCGACGGGATCGACCCCACGAACTCCGGACAAATTCGTGACCACCGCTCCTCCGTGCTGCTTGAAAAGCAACTCCGCCTCGTACGCCAACGTTCCACCCGAGTAATACGCGCGAACGAATCCATCGGGCCTCCCGATAGCTCTGGCAAGTCCCTGCGCCTTGTCCTCAAGCGTTGCGGCACCCCAAAACGGCACAACCGCTTCCCCCTTCGCCAACCCAGCGGCAACGAGGGCGCACTCTTCGAGCGAGCGAGCAAAATGCACGTGCTCGCCCATACCCTCGCTCGGCTCCGCACCAATTAGGTTGAGCACTACCGGCTTGGTCACGCGTTCTCGCACGTACGCGAGAATCTTGTCGGTGATCGCTTCCGACGGCGGTTTCGAGATCAGCACGATCGCCTTCGTGTCATCGTCTTCGTTCAGGGTTGCGAGAGCCTGTAGAAAGGTCAGGCCGCCCACCGCTTCCTTCAAATCTCGTCCACCCGTACCGATATTCTGGGTGATGCCCACCCCGTACGCATCGAGAAGTGCCATCACTTCCTGAGAACCCGTACCAGAAGCCGACACCATGCCCACCGATCCTTCGGAAACGACGTTCGCAAAGCACAGGGGAACGCCATTGATCACCGCGGTTCCGCAGTCGGGGCCCATCACGAGCAAGCCTCGCTCAGCTGCCTCCTCCTTGAGGGCGCGCTCGTCCTCAAGCGAGACGTTGTCGCTGAATAGCATAAGATGCAACCCTGCCGCCAATGCGTCGCGAGCCACTGGCACGGCGTGCGCGCCCGGTACCGATACGATGGCTATGTTCGTGCCGGGTTGCAGCTTCAAGGCCGATTCGAAGGTACGAGGTCGGTAACATGCCCCCTCCTGCGATTCGGCGTTGTGCGCCAACTGCCGCTCCATTTCTTCCACGGCCCGCTCAAGCGCTTCGTCCGTCTCGGCCTCAAGGGAGATGATCAAATCCGAAGCTCCTGCCTGACGACTCTCCTCGCTATCCATTCCCTGACGAGACAGGTTTTCTTTGTTCAGTTCGGTTCCCATGACCACCGACGCCTTGCTCACGCCTTCAACGTCCGCTATAGCCTTTGAAACCAACATGAGCTTCACCGAGTCGTAGTACAAGCCCTTTCGAAGTTCAACTTTCTTGACCACGTTATTCCTCCTGAGTATCGAGACGGACGACGCTGCTGCTACGCCTCTTCGTGCAATTCTTCGAGATTCTTTCCAAACGTTTCGGGCGCGAACAAGGCGAGCACCGCCAACAGCACGTACATCGCGAACACCACGCCGAACAGCACCGGCAGACCAAAGGCCGCATAGATGCTCGTCGCCACAATGGGCATAACCGCCTGGCCCAGCATGCCGCTGTTCACGATAACGCCAGTACCCGTACCGCGTATCTTGGTGGGATAGAGTTCAGGTGCCCATGCCCATACGGTGGTATTGCAGGTGAGAACGAAGAAGTTGAACAGGAAACCGAATACCAGGATGCCCACGAGCGATGTGCCGAACAGCGCGAAACCCAACCCGGACAAACCGGCGAGCACGCCGCACACCGACATGACGATGCGGCGAGGCACGTGCGAGTTAATGTACGACGCCAGCACCGTGCCAAGAACGGCACCACCTTGCATAACGGCCGTGAAACCCAGGCTTCCGGCGATGTCGTATCCGCGCGACACAAGGATGATGGGCATCAGCGTAAGAATGCCAACCTGACCGCCGAAGCTGAGAAACGAACCCAAACCCACGGTGAGCGTATTGCGCAGGTACGTTCCGGAAAAGACAGCAGCGAATTCTTTAAGCATGCTGCCTTTTTTCTGCGGTCGCTCGGCGTCGACGACGTCTTCCGAAAGGTATTCCGTCACCGGACAATCATGCATGAGATGGCCGGAGGCGATACGGGAAAGCGAATGGTTGGCCGACTTGATGTCGCCTTTCGACACGTAATAACGCGGGGTTTCGGGGATGTACCGACGAATCACGAATACGAGCAGCGCCGGAATAGCGAGCAAGCCGTAGTACCAGCGCCATGCCATCGCATCGCCGCCCAGCAGCGGAGCGAGCGTGCCCATGATCAGCGAGCCGAACAGGAAGGCGAGCACGTTACCCAAGCCGCCCGCTCCGAAGTTGAACAGGGACACTGCGCGCCCGCGCCACGAGGTAGGCGTCAACTCGGACAACAACGGCAAAGCGATGGTCAGCTCGCCGCCGAGGCCGAGGCCCACGATCATTCGACCTGCAAGCAGCACCTCGTAGCCAGGAGCAAAGGCGCAGATCAGGCCACCTAACGTGTAAATCGCCAAGTTATAATTGAACATCGTCTTGCGACCGTAGCGGTCTGCCAGCGCACCGGTTGCCAAGCCGCCGATTACCATCGAGAGGAATGTGACGGTGGCAACCAAACCCACCTGGCTATCGCTGAGCCCCCACACCAGCTGCAGCGAAGGACCCGTGATCGACGCCGCATTCTGTTCGAACACGTCGAAAAAGCCACCTGCCAAAACCAGACCGAGAATGGTCCAATGGGCTTTGGTAAGCCCGATGCCATCGAGGGCATCGCCAACGGTGCGGTACTTCCCCTTCGACGGTGTCGCGTTCTGCATGGACATGAATACCTCCTTAAATACCGATACAGGTATGAACATGCGCTTCGACCACCACCATCCTTTCCGCGCTTGGTTTTTTGCTGCATCCCCAACGCATTCGGTATGCCAACTACTTGATTATCAAGGTCATATTTCAAGTTTTGGTATCCCAAATATGCCGTCATTATAGGAGCTTCCTTTGTCAATGGTGGTTTTTTTGGTATCCCAAATTGCTTTTGTGCACCTGCACGGGAAAATGCGCTTGCGGAAAAAGATCCTGCAAGAAGCACACGTACGCGCAGAGCGTGCGATAATGTCAGCACGTGACGGAAAGGAGATCGTATGACGAACGACGTTGTTCCCGCCAAGCCCGAAGGCGTTGCCGACGAGGTTTGGGCCCAGATGCTTGCCGCGTCGCCGGTGGAGGCGCGTCGGCTGATCCGCTCGGGCGCGTTCACGGCGCCGACGAGCGGCCTGTGTCCCGGCTACGCGCAGGCGAACCTCATCGTGCTGCCCCGCGAGCAGGCCTACGACTTCCTGCTGTTCGCGCAGCGCAACCCCAAGCCCTGCCCGCTGCTTGAAGTGACCGAGGTGGGCGCGCGCGAGGCCACCATCTGCGCCATCGATTGCGACATCGCCACCGACTTCCCACGCTATCGCATCTACGAGCACGGCCAGCTAGTGGCCGAGGTGGAGAACGTCGAGGACTACTGGCGCGACGACCTGGTGTCGTTCGTCATCGGCTGCTCGTTCTCGTTCGAGAGCGAGCTCATCGAGGCCGGCATCGAGATCCGCCACAACACCATGGGCTGCAACGTGCCCATGTACCTCACCGGCGTGCCATGCACGCCCGCCGGCAGCATGTCCGGCAACATGGTCATGTCGATGCGCCCCATCCCCTACGACCAGGTGGTAAAGGCGGTGCGGATCTCCGGCGCCATCCCAAAGGTGCACGGCGCGCCCATCCACATCGGCGACCCCGCGGCCATCGGCGTGCACGACATCGCGCATCCCGAGTTCGGCGACCCCGTGGACATCCGCGACGGCGAGGTGCCCGTGTTCTGGGCCTGCGGCGTGACGCCCCAGTCCATCGTCATGAACAGCAAGCCCCCCTTCGCCATCACCCACGCCCCGGGCTGCATGCTCATCACGGATACGAAGAACGTGGACCTGAAGGAATAAGGTCGCACCTGGACGCGATGCTGGTTGGAACACGCGTTCCAACCAGCATCGCGATCACGAAAATTCGAACGAGTGTTTCACGTGAAACACTCGCACGCAACCCAATACAATGGACGCTGTCTGACAGACTGACCTGACGCATGACGACCAACGTGCCATCGAGGACACAGCGAAAGCACGTGAAGTATTCGCGGCGTGTCGGCCGTTGCTCTACAATAGGGGTCAAACCACGCAGGAAAGAAGGGTGTTATGTATCGCATCGACTTGAACAGCGATCTGGGCGAGAGCTTCGGGCGCTATACGCTGGGCCTCGACGACCAGATCATCCCGCTCGTCTCAAGCGCGAACATCGCGTGCGGGCAGCATGCGGGCGACCCCGTCGTGATGCGCAAGACGGTGGGCATGGCGAAGGACGCGGGCATCGCCATCGGCGCGCATCCGGGCTACCCCGACCTGCAAGGGTTCGGTCGACGCGATATGCACCTATCGCCGGACGAGGCGTACTCCTACATGCTGTACCAGATCGGTGCGCTGCAAGCGTTCTGCTCGGCGCAGGGCGTGCAGCTCGCGCACGTGAAGCCGCACGGCCAGTTGTACAACCATGCGGCCGTCGACCCTGAGCTAGCGGCCGCGCTGGCACAGGCCGTCCGCGACGTGGACCCGCAACTCGTGCTGGTGGGCCTTGCAAACAGCGCGCTGGTGGACGAAGGCCGCAAGCTGGGCCTGATCACGGCCGAGGAGTTCTTCGCGGACCGCAACTACACCGACGAAGGGCGCCTGGTTAGCCGCAACGACCCCGCCGCGCTCATCCGCGACGAAGAGCACGCCATCGAGCGCGTGAAGAACGCCATCCGCGAAGGAGCTGTGCTGTCCGTCACGGGCAAGCTGGTGGATCTTCACCCCGACACGCTGTGCGTGCACGGCGACTCCCCCACCGCGCTCGCCTTCGTCAGCCGCATCCGTCAGGAGCTCGAGCAAGACGACATCGCCATCAAAGCGGTGGGCGCGGAGTAGGCTCTCGACGCAGCCGAAGTCGACAACGCCACGAACTTTGTCGCCCGATTCGTACGGTTTTGCGCGAAAAACCGTACGAATCGGGCGACAGTGCTGATGGAGTGGCCCCGCACGACGGGAGGGAGCGTCGCGCGGGGCCGGTTGAGGAGGGGCCGCGCCATACGGCGGCGGCCCCGGGATGAGCGATTGCGGCGGTTTCGTGCCAACGCGTGCATCGACGCGATGCCGCGCTCCAGGTGCTACTTGGCGGCCAGCGCCTTGCCGATCATGCGGGCGAACGTCACCGAGCGGCCGCAGCAGTTGCCGGTGGACATGTTCGGGTACGTGTGCGCGTAGTACGAACCCGAGTCGACGCCGGTCACGTACAGGCCCTCGATAGCCTCGCCCGCCTCGTTCACGGCCTGGAAGTTCTCGTTGATGGTGATGCCGTCGAGCGTGCACAGCATGTAGCCCGAGGTGCGCACGCCGTAGAACGGCGCCTTGCGCACGGGCGACAGGCGGAAGGCCTCTTTGCCGAAGTCGGGGTCGACCTGGTTGTCGTAGTTCTCGTTCTGGCGCTCAACCGTCTTCTTGAGGTTCTCGGCCGGGATCCCCAAGCCCTTCGCCAGCTCCTCGATGGTGTCGGCTTTCACGATGTAGCCGTCGGCCAGCAGACCCTCGTTGATGCCCTTCACCGTCTCGAGCGTCATGTTCGTGGGCGCACCGTTCTCGAAGGGGTACACGCGCGCGCAGCCATGGATGTCGAACTGCTCGAGGTAGGTCTCGTAATCCGAATCCCAAATGTCCACCACGGTGTGGTTCGGCTGCGTGAGCGCGGCGTTCAGGATGTAGTCGTACGGGCCGGACTCGTTGGCGAAGCGCTCACCGTTGAGGTTCACCTTGAGCCACGGGTTCGACCCCATCCAGAACAGCGATCCCGTGGTCTGCGCGCCGCCGAACTCGTCGGGCTTCACGGCAACGCGGTCGAACACCATGGCCGTATGCACCTCGTCCATGCGCGCACCCGCCCACAAACACGACTTGATGCCGTCGCCCGTGGTGCCGTCGATGGCGATGGACAGCGAGTACTTGTTCAGCGTCTGCGGCTGCAGCGCCTTGAGCATGTCCTCGTTGCGCGCGTAGCCGCCCGTGCACACGACGGTGCCCTTGCTGGCGTTGATCTTGATGTAACCGTCGGAGCCCTTGGCGATGGCGCCGGTCACCTTCCCGTTCTCATGCACGAGCTTCACGAGCGGCGTGGTGAAACGGAAGTCCACGCCCACCTTCTTGGCGTAGTCGCCCAGCACGATCTTGCCGTTCGTCACGTCCTTGAGCCCCGCGAACTCGGCATCAGCCGGCCAGCTGGGGATGTGGCCCGTGGCCCAGTGCTTGTAGATGGACGGCTTGGCGTCGTTCGCCGCCTCGAAGAACAGTTCGAAGCCGGCCTCTTCTAGACGATCTTGATACCAGTCGATCGCCTCGCCGGAATTCTGCGCCCAGATATGGTAGAGACGCGGGTTGCAGTAGCCGTCGGCGTAACGCATGAGGTCGTTGCAGATCTCGTTCTCGTCGATCTCGCAGCCGGCCTCCTTCTGCAGACGGCTGTTGAGCGACCCCAGGTTGTCGCGCACGCCACCGCCAATGCCGGCCTTCTCGAGACAGACGACCTTCGCGCCCTCCTCGGCAGCTGAGCAGGCGGCGAACAACCCGGACGTGCCGGCGCCGCACACGAGCACCTCGGTGTCGATGGTTTCGACGATCTTGTCCTCGGGAATCTCGGGCTCCGCGCCCAGCCAGTCGTTCACCGCTTCGGCAGCAGCCTCCTCTTTCGAGGGCGCGGCGCTCGGCGAGCATCCCGCCAAACCGGCGCCTGCCAACGCGGCGGCTGTGGCTCCCAAGCCCAGAAACGCGCGCCGGCTCAATCCCTTGTTCGCATCCTTCATGACGCTCCCCTTCCTTCTTGTACGTATCATCGAAGCGTCGAAGCGCCTCGATTGGAACGCTTTCAACTCTACGGCTCGCCCGACCGAAATGCGTCACGTCACCCGAGTGAGGCGTCTCATACGGGTCGGGTGATTTTGCCTTCCGTCCCCTTGCGCGCCAGCGGCTCCTGATAAAATAGCCCCCGGAAACACTGCACGATGCCTATCCGGGGAGGGGATGCACGCATGGCTGCCGCGTTCCCTCATACCGCGCCCGCGCCGGCGTCGGCGGCAGCGCATCCGCTGCGCTTTCTCGTGTGCACCGTTGCTCTCATGGGTTCGTTCATCGGCTACTGGCTGCTGAACTACAGCGCCTTCCCCTTGTTCGATCCCGTGTTCCTGTGGACGCGCGAAGCCAGCGCCGTCGCAGGCGGCCTCACGCTCACCGCGCTCGCGTTCGCCTCGTACTGGTATCCGCGCCTGTTCACGAGCCGACGCTTTTTCGCAGCCGCGGCATCAACGATGGTCGTCGGATCGCTCGTCATGGCTCTGGGTATCTTCGGGGCGCTGCCAGCCGTGCTCGTATGCGGCGCGGCGCTGGTCACCGTGGGGACGGGGCTGTCGAACATCATCGTGGGCATCGGGTGCATCGGGCTGGACGCGCGCCGCCTCGGCATCAGCGTGACGCTGGCGTACGTGCTGGCCTACGCGCTGCGCAGCGTCTTCGCGCTGCTTCCGTGGGGCGTGAACCTGGCGCTGTTCTGCATCATTCCGCTCGTCGCCGTGCTCATCATCGCGCCGTACGCGCGCCCGCTGCTCAACCAGGTGTACGCGGAGGGCTCGCCCGCACAAGCCGCGGTCACGGCGCCGTCGTCGTTTCTGCCGTTCGGCCACCAGCTGTTCGTCACGCTGCTGCTGTTCCGCTTCATCTACGGCTACACGCTCACGTTCGGCGAGGTGGGGCGCGTGCCGCTGCTGGCGCTCGGCGCGTTGGTCCCGTTCGTGCTGGTGCTGGGATACGTCGTGCTCAGCCGCAAGGATTTCTCGCCCGACGCGTTCTTCCAGCTGTCCATCCTGTGCTCGGTGGCCGGATTCCTCGTGCTGTCCATCGCCACGGTGAACGGCACGCTGATCAGCACGCTCTTGTCGTGCGGCACCGGGTTCTTCGAGATTCTCATGTACTTCGTGCTCATCGCGCTGGGGGCGAAGAACACGGTGAGCGCGCTGCCGATGCTGGCCTGGGGCAATGCCATGGCGTCATGGGGCACGCTGCTGGGCGCCAACTTCGGGCGGTTCACGAACGAGATGACGGCCGACGCCACCACGACGTCCATCATCTCGGCCTGCCTCGTGTCCGGAATCGTCGCGTACGTGGTGCTCGTGCAGAAATCGTTCAGCTTTTCGCACACCATCCAGGGAATCCAGCCGCTTGCGCCGCTCGTGTCGGCGACGGGCACCGCAGGCGACGGCCCGTTGTCCCCCGTCGCCGACCGGTGCGCGGCCATCGGCGAGGCCGCCGGGCTCACCGATCGCGAGCAGGAGATTTTCGAGTACCTGGCGCGCGGCCGCAACGTCCGCTTCATCCAAGACGAGCTCACCGTGTCGTACAACACGGTGAAAACCCACGTCAGCCACATCTACGCGAAGCTCGACGTGCATTCGCACCAGGAGCTGATCGACCTGGTGGAGCGTCAGGCTTAGCGAGCGACGACGCGGACGCGCGCGCCCATTCGCCCGAAACACACGTTTGAGAGCGCTGAAGCGTGTGTTTCGGGCGAATGGGCGTTGCGACCGACGGCGACCCCGGCTCGCGCAAGAGCCGGGGCCGCCCACTGCGCGGCTACTCGCCGGCGCCGTCGTCCTCCAGCGCCGCAGCGGCCTCGTCGATGCAGCGCAGCGCGTTGAGGCTGCGCGGGTAGCCGATGTAGGGCACGCACTGGGACACCACCTTGATGAGGAACGCCCGGTCGTTGCCCAGGCGGATGTTCGCTTTCGCATGGCTGACCAGCTGCGGTTCGCACCCGCCTTGAGCGGCCAGGAAGCACAGCGTGATCATCTCGCGCTGAACGTCGTTGAGCCCGGTGCGCGTGTAGTAGTCGCCGAAGCAGTTCTCGGCTAGCCAGCGGTTGATGTGGCGCGTTTCCTCGGGGCCCGACCGGTAGAAGTCGGCCATCTGCGGCCCGAAGAGATCCACCTGCTTCTGCACGCCGGCCTCGAGGCGCGTGTCCTCGGTCGTGGTGGCCTGCCCCTCGAGCGGCAACGATACGAGGCGGTGCTCCAGCAGCTCGTTCACCGCGTACAAAAACGGCAGCATGCGCCCCATCCCGACGTACGGTGTGGCCTGGTAGACGATCTCCTTCACTTCCACCGGCGTGAGGCCCACGTTGAATGCGCCCTTCGCCATGGCTTTGAACAGGTCGATCGCCTGCGCCCCGATGAGCGATGCCAGAATCGCCATCATACGCGTACGGTCGTCCAGGTCGTCGCTGGCAGGCACTTCGCCGAAGGCGAAGCGGTCGAGGCGCTCGACGAATTCGGGGTCGGTGCACGCCAGCGGCGAATCGAACCCGGGGAAGAGCCGCTTGCGGTAAGCCCTCGCTTGCTCGTTGATCTCGGTCATGCTTGCTCCTTCTCACGTGCGTGTTGTATTGAGGTCATACTAACCCCTGGAGCCGACTCAAAGTCAACTGTTACCAAAAAAGAAACACATGGCCGAAGACAATCGCGCTCACGGATTCCCCAGCAGCTCCTTTCGAAGGGCTCTATTCGTCTGCGTGAACTTCGGGTCCTTGTAGCGGAGCTGCTTGCCGACGCGCCCAGCGATCACGTGCGCGATTCCATTCATCTCGCCCCCATCGTTGAGCTGCCAGTTCGTAACCGTCAGCACGGTGATCCCCATCGAAACCAGCGCGTCTCGGCGCATCGAGTCCTTCGACACCCGATCGGCTTCAACGTGCAGCCCGCCATCGTATTCGACATCGAGCTTCGCGGCCGGCCAGTACAGATCGCACACAAGATAGGCGCGCCCTGCGATTCGCCGCTCGCGCTTCCCTAGATCGATGCGATGGTTCAATACCGGCATTGCGATACCGTAGCCTCCGAGGGCATAAGGCAGGTTGAGCAGCATCGTCAAAATCGTTTCGCGCGGCGAAGCCGATCCGCTCGCGACGTAGCTCAGCGCGCGTAGAGCGTTCGCCCTCCCGCGAATTCGTTCCGCCCGCTCTGCGAACGCCGCAAGCTTTTCGACCGTAGTGAGCGGCATGCATGGCCGCATTTCGCCGTTGGAAACGTCGTACGTGCCGCACAGCTCGAACCCCAGTTCGATGAGTTTGGGCAGCGTCATACCGGTCGCCATCTGCAGGAAGCACAGCTCGGGCGAGCACACGCAGAATCCGTTGCACGTATCGAGCACCGACCCAGCGGGAAGCGGACCGCTCTGCACATGGGCGATCACCTCGCTCGACGACCGACGCGCAGAAGGCTTCCCCACCAGCACATGCAGGGGTCGATGAAGCCACCAGGGACCAGGCTCGGCGAGCGCGCCTTTGTTGGGCGCCTCGTCGAGCAGAGCACTCGTATCTTCGAGAGCGCGAAAGCTCCTTGAGCCGATGCGCACCGACCGCCAGTATTCGAGAGCCGATATGTGGCTGAGAACTGGATCCATTTACTCATGATAGTCCCTCCGCGCAGCACGCCGCAACGCAGTTCAGCACAAAATCGTAGTTATGCATGATTTTCGCCGCTGCTTTTCTTTGTTCCAGAGAAAAAGGCCAGGTCGGAAATTTAGTGCTCCGAAATAATCGTGCATAACTACGATTTTGTGCTGCCGGAGGAAGAACGAGAGAAGGAAGGAGAAAGCGGAGGATAGAGGAGACGGAGGATGCGCGGAGCGGGAATGGCCGACGCAGAGCGGGGGCGCACGGGTCGAGAAAGCAGCGGAAAGCTCGACCCGCCCGCCCACGCATCTACCCCAACAGCTCGCGGTACACGCGCTCGTCCTCGTCTCCGAACACGTTGAACACCACGCGCTCGATGCGCTCGTCGCGCGCGAGCCACGCCCGCACCTCCCCCACCGCGATGCGGGCAGCGCGTTCGCGCGGGAAGCGGAACTCGCCCGTCGAGATGCAGCAGAACGCAAGGGACGCGCAGCCCGCAGCGGCCGCGGCGTCGAGGCTCGCGCGGTAGCACGACGCCAGCTGCTCATCCTGCGCGGCGCTCGGCGCTCCGGTGGGGACCTGCGGCCCCACCGTGTGCACCACGAAGCGCGAAGGCAGGTTGAACGCGGGCGTCACCTGCGCGTTCCCCACCGGCTCGTCGTGGCCCTGCGCGCGCATGAGCTCGCTGCATGCCAAGCGCAGCTGCATGCCCGCGAACGTATGGATGGCGTTGTCGATGCAGTGGTGCCCGGGAATGAAACAGCCCAGCAGCTTGCTGTTCGCGGCGTTCACGATGGCGTCCGCCGCAAGCGTCGTGATGTCGCCGCGCCACAGCGCCAGCCGCCCGTCGACCCCGCCGTCGCCCACGGACGACAGCGTGCCCGCATCCGTCACGCCCGCCCGCGCGATGCGCGAGCGCAACACGGCGTCCTGCGCCTCCAGCACCGCGGCAGGCACGGGATGCGGAAGCCGCATGTTCATGAGCGAACGCGCGAGCGTCCAGCGCTCCTCAGGGTCGTCGGGCACCGCAAGCCCCGCAAGCTCCTCGCGCTCGGCGGCTAGAAACGCCACGAGCCGTCCCAGCGCCTCGTGCACGTCGATCTCGTCCATACCGCGCCTCCCTCCGCAGCCTGCTTCCCGCACGCTGCTCCGACATCATCCCGCTCGGAGCGAAGATGCTCCCGAAAACGAAGCGCCCGCCGAAACCGGCGGGCGCATGAAGTGCCGCTCGAGCGCTTACGCGCCGATCAGCGCTTGCAGCGACGTGATAAAGCTCGACATGTTGCGCCAGCACATGAACAACGTGATCACGATGATCACCACGCCCGCGCAGTTCGCGAAGATGTGATTCTTCCACTTGCCCAAGTCCTTGCCGTTCGCGCAGTACAGCACGAAGAACGCCATGATGGGCAGCAGGATGGCGTTCGCCGCCTGCGCCACCAGGATGAGCTCGGTCGGGCTCTTGCCCAGCACGACGGCCATCACGCAACCGGCCACCAGCACGATGATCCAGATAAGCTTGAAGCGCAGATCCTTGGTCGTCTTCTTCCAGCCCAGCACGCCGTTCACCGCGTAGGCGGCCGAGAACGACGCCGTGATGGCGCTCGAGAAGCCGGCGCACAGCAGGCCGAGGCCGATCATCCACGTGGCCCACGAGCCCAGCAGCGGCTGCAGCGCCAACGCCATGTCTTTGCCGTTCGTCACCACGGTCTCGGTGCCGTAGATGTTCGCAGCGGCGCACACGAGGATGGCCATGGAGATGATGCCGCCCAAGCCGATGCTCAGGACCGTGTCGAAGCGGGCATCGGACACCTGCTCGGGATCCTTGAAGCGCTCGGAGGCGCCGGACGCGTGCAGGAACAGGTTGTACGGCACGATGGTGGTGCCGATGAGGCCCACGGCGGTCAGGATGCCCTTCGAGCCCTCTTCCGGCAGCGTCGGCACGAACAGGCCCGTGGCGATAGCGCCCCAGTCGGGGGACGACGCGATGGCGGTGACGAAGAACACCACGCCCATGAACACGACGATGGCCGTGAGGATGACCTCGACCACCTTGTACGAGCCGATCCACATGGCGATGAACGCCAAGATGCCCAGCACCACGACGATGGGGATCATCGGGATGTCGGGCGTGACGGCTTGGATGCCCAAGATGCCGCCCGTGATATTGCCCGTCTCGTACGCGATGTTGCCCACGAAGATGGCGATGATAACAATCACGATCGCAATCCACATAAGCGTCTTATTAGGAATACGATCGCGGATGTTTTCACCCAGACCCTTACCCGAAACGATGCCCACGCGCGACGCCATCTCCTGGAAGATGATGGTGGCCACCGTGGCGAACAGCAGCGCCCACAGCATGGTGTAGCCGTAGCTCGCGCCCGAAACCGTGCACGTGGTAACGGTGCCGGGGCCGATGAAGCCTGCGGCGACGAGCGCGCCCGGACCGACGTTCTTGAACTTCTGAACGATGGAACTGCTCATACCTCTCCTTTCCCAATGCTCTCGAGCAGGCGCCCTTGCGCCCGCGTTTCCCCATTACGATGCCTGTACTTTAGCAGAATAAAGGCCCCGCGTATACGCCGAGCCTACAGAGCGGACGACCCTTTCGGCGACGGCGAGGCCGCGTCTTCGAAGTCGCAGCGGTTGCGACCGTCGCGCTTGGCGGCGTACAGCGCCTCGTCGGCGCGGCAGTAGAGGTCGTCGAACGAATCGCCCGCATGCGCCAGCGCCATGCCGACGCTGATCGTGGCGCGACAATCGGTTCCGGGATAGACGTGATGCTCGATGGCGCGTCGCAGGCGATCGCATTTCTCCAGCACCGCATCCGGCGAGCTGACGCGGTCGAGGAACACCATGAACTCGTCGCCTCCCAAGCGTCCCACCACGTCGCCCATGCGGAAGCTCTCGCGCAGGATGCGGGCGATATCGGTGAGCACGCGGTCGCCCACGAGGTGGCCGTACGTGTCGTTCACTCCCTTGAAGCAGTCGATGTCCACGATCAGCAGCGCTCCCTGCTCGCCATCTTCGAGCGTTCTCAGCTGCTGGGCGGTGCGCAGGCGCGTGGTTTCGGAATTCAGCAACCCGGTGAGGCTGTCGCGCTCGGCGCGCGCGACCAGCTGGTCCTTCTCGCGCCGCTCCTCGTCGATAACCTCGATCTTGCCCACCGTGTGCGCCACGCGCCCCGACGCGTCCTCCACCGGATCCACCGTCACGCGCAGCCAATGCTCGATGCCGTCGGTGTCGGGCATCCGCACCTCCTCGACGCGATGGTCCTTCCCGCCGAGCAGCTCGACGAAGGCGCGCTTGCGATCCTCATCGAACACGGCCGGCCCGTCGCACTCGAAGGTGAACGGCTCGCTCAGCCCTTGGTGACTGTTGCCCGGCACCGAGATGATCAGCTTCTTCGTGCGGCGATCGTATTCGAAGAAACTGTCGTCGCAGAGAGCGTACAGCCGCAAGCGCTTCTTGAGGTCGAACGCCGTCTTCGCGTTGTTTCGCGCGCGCAAGCCCAACAGGACCAGCACGAACAGCACTACGAGCAGGCACACCGCCGATGCGACCGCGACCGCGACGGCCGGGTTGGCGCGGATGAACTCGCCCAGGTCGAAAGGCCGCTCGCGCAGCACGTTGCCGTTGATGACCGCCTGGCGCTCGACGTCGGTGAGCGAGCCGACCGCGCGATCCACGATACCCAGCAGCATCGTGTCGTCCGAACGCACCACGCCGAAGCTCACGCGTCGCGGCTCGTAGGTTTGCGGAGCGATGCGCACCTCGCGAAATTCCGGCGTGTTCAGAAAGTACTGCATCACGTACTCGTCCACGTACGTGTAGTCCGCGTCTCCCTTGAATACCGCGCGCATGCACGCCGCAATCGAGGAGAATCGGTTCACGTTGCCCACGAAATCGCCGTCGTAGCGACTCGAAGCGCTGATGGCGAGCCGCTTGCCGGCGATGGCACCGTCGGCAACGCCCTTGTTCGCCACCAGCACGTACGACGCGCTCACATACGGCTGCGTCAACGCGAGGTCTCGCTCGCGAGCGACAGCGTAGTTGTAGTCGATGCCTGCCACCATGTCGATGGACCCCGCCGCCTGCAAGGCGTCCAGATCGTCCGCCGTCTCGGCGGCGACGTACTCGAATCGCAACCCCGTTTTCTCCGCAACGGTTTTAAGCAGGTCAACCGAGATGCCTTTGATCTGGCCATCCTCTTCGTACTGGTACGGCGGCTGGTCGCTCAGCACGCCCACCCGTACCGGTGCGGCGCTCCCAACGTACTCCTCCTCGGCGTCCGTAAGCGCAAACGAGGACGATGCCACCGAGAAATAGCTGTCATGCAGCCGCGATCGGAACAGAGGATCCATCTGATCGACGCGGTCGAGCGCATCGTCGAGCTCGTCGACCAACGTTTGGTTGCCGCGCGCGGCGGCGAAGTACAGCGGGTGCGACGTCACATGGACCACGGTGCGCAAGCCCGTCGCATCGGTCATGTCGGCTGCAAGCTCCACATCGGCGCGGTCGGCGAGCACCGCATCGCGGGCCTCGTCGGCGTCGGCGCACCCTGCCACCTCATAGGAAATCCCGCTCTGCGCGCAAAACGCTTCAAGGTCGGCTACCAGGGGCGAACCGGATGTCGCCGCCACGCGCAAAGGACGGTCGGCGCTGACGCCGTCGAGCGGATCGGCCTCGGCCTTGGCGGAGGCTCGCAGCACCACGCCCAACGTGGCGAAGCTGTCAAGCGTGAAAGAGAACGACTCCTTGTTCGCATCCGTCGCCATCAAGCCGACGGCGAGATCGGCCTTATCGGCGTCCAGCAATTCGCGCAGGTTTCGGTAAGCTTCCGGGCCGGCGCCTTCCACGGGGAGGAATTCGTAGGTCCATTCCGTGTACTGAGCCATGCGCTCAAGGTACTCGTAGGCGTAGCCCGTGACCGCCCCCGTCTCGCTCACCTGCAGCATGGGCTCCTGCTGCACGTACGCGACGCGGACGACGCGGGAGGGATCGGGAGGGATCTCGTCGGCGAATGCGAGCGAGTTCGGCATGACCGAGACGACCGGCAAGGCGGGAATCGCCAACATCAACGAGCATGCGAGCGCAAGCGCGACGCGGACGACCCCGCAAGGGCCGCCGCCGGTTCGTTGTTCGTCTTCCTGCCCCAATCCCCTGCCTGCTTCCCCTTTTGGTTGAGGCTCATTATACTCTCCGAAGCGCAGGGGGAAAGAGGCAACGCGGGCCTACTCCGACCGTTCGATCAGGTCGATCACCTCGTCGCGCGAATGCACGTCGAGCTTCTGGTAAATGGACTTGATGTGGTACTTCACCGTGTTCTCCGACACCACGAGCTTCTCGGAGATCGCGCGCGCCGTGCGGCCCTGTCCCAGGTGCACGAGGATCTCCGACTCGCGCGGCGTGAACCCATGAGCTTCGGCCACGTGGGCGCACCGGGCCTCGAGCGCGTCACCCTGCTGCTCGGCCGTGGGCGCCCCGCCCTCGGGAACGACGTCGATGCCGCGCAGGTTCTTGTCCTTGAACAGGAACATCGACACCATCGCCAGCAGATAGATTGCCACGAGCGCCACCGCCGTCAGGGCGATGTCGCCCTGCCCCAGCGTGTGCGCGTTCAGCATGCCCACCAGCGTCCCCGCCATCTGCGCCGCGTTCGTGCAGAGGAGCGAGCACGAGAACAGCAGCGCCGCCGGCAGCTTCGTATCGTGCACGGTATGCGCCACCATGCACCATAGGATGATGCCCGCCACGAGCGTTCCCAGCTGGGCGCACGCGTTCGCCAAGCCGCCCACGCCGTTCCAGATGAGCGGCAGCAGCAGGAAGCCCGCCGCCGACAGCGGCAGCGCCATGCGGTACACCGACCCCAAGCTGGGCTGGCTCTTCACCAGCAGCGCCGGCAGCAGCAGCGCCACGATGACGACGGCCTGCGTGATGAGCGACGTGGATTGGAACGTCCCCAGCGGGATTGCCTGCGACAACGACAGCTGCAGCATGAGGCCGCTCATGAACGAGAGGATGGCCGTGCCCAGCACGGGCCGCCACAGCGCGGACAGCGCACCCTTGAACACCGGCGCCGAGTACTCCTCGGCGATGGGCTCGCGCGCAGCGAGGCACTGACGGCAGAACACCACGGACGCGAAGAACAGCAGCGCGCCCACCGGCAGCATGATGGCCGAAGGCAGCAGCGTTACCACAAGGTACACGACGAGACTCAGCCCGCTGCTCATCAGCACGAACAGATACACGCGCCGCAAGTCGAACGTGCCCGAGAAGCGCGCCCACAACAGGTTGATCAACGCGTCGCCCGCGCCGAAGAACAAACCGCCGGCAACCAGCCACCCTACCAGCTCTTCGAGCGGCACGAACCCGGCGAACTGGAACGCCATGCGCGTGACGATGAAGCCCGTGGCCGCAACGCCCGCGCATACGAGGATCACGGCGGGCGAGAACCCGCGGCCCGCGCGCCGCGCCAGCGCGATCATCGCCGCGTACACCGCCATCCGCGCCGCAATCACCGCCACGAGGAACAGCGACTGCACGAGGGCGCCCGACTCGCCCAGCGAGGTGAGCACCGTCGGCGACTCGAACGACATGTAGCCGAACGTCAGGTACAGCGCATACCCGCTCATGAACACGACGTCGCGCGCCCGCATGCCTGTAAACAGATCCTTCAAACAGCTCATCGGCCCCTACCCTCCGTCTGTTTCCCTGCCAGTATATCCCATCCCCATCAATTCGTCCCTTGCTCATGGTTTGACGTCGGGCCGGGCCGGTGCGTGACAGGGTGAGACAGAGGGACGGGGTAATTGTCTCATTTTGCGAGCAAAATGAGACAATTACCCCGTCCCTCTGTCTCACCCTGTCCCCCTGTCTCACTCCCCGTCTCGCACCGGCCTATCTCATCTCGGCTACCCACCCGTATCAGGTAGGGATTTCATCGGGCAAAACTCGAAAACTACCCGCGCGAAGGTGTGGCAGGGAGGTGCGCAGGCACGTATGGTAAGCGGCGCAGGGAAGGATTCCGCAAGGGAAATCCTCACGATGAAGCGGACGGCGAGGGGCCGTCGCGCTTCTCATCGAAAGGAGAGAGGGACATGAAAGAAGCCAAACTGAGTCGCCGTGCATTCCTGGGCCTCGGAGCCACCGCGGCCGTCGCCGCCGGAGCAGCAGGCCTGGCCGGCTGCGCACCGCAGCAAAGCGCCAGCACCGCATCGGCCGAGGGCAACGGCGGATCGAACGGGGCCGCGGCATCGGGCGTCTCCCCCACCAGCTATACCCCCGACTTCCTCACGCCGCCGGAGGTTCCCACCGACATCAAGGAAGAGAAGGACTGCGACGTCCTCGTCATCGGCATGGGCTTGGCCGGCACCGCCGCCGCGAAGGAAGCCGCCGAGGCCGGCAAGAAGGTCATCGTGCTGGAGAAGCAGCCCGAGGACAGCTACTCGGTCATCTCCATGGCCGGCGACTTCGGCGTGGTGGGATCGCAGATCCAGAAGGACCTGGGCATCGAGTGGGCACCCAAGGCCGACATCATGAACGAATACGTCAAGGAGACCGGCGGTCGCTGCGACACGTGGATGATGAGCTACTGGTACGATCATTCCGGTGAGGACTTCGACTGGTTCATCGAGGGCGCCGACTACGAGGTGCTCAAGTCCACGGCCGCCAACCGCGAAACCGACAAGCCGAACTTCATCCGCCCGAAGTGCTTCCCCAAGCTGGACACGTACGACTACAAGGAAGAAGTGTACCCCTACTTCCACGGCACCATCACCACGAATCCCAACATGCAGTGGGCGTGCGAGGCCGCCTTCAACGCCGCCATGGCCGCAGGCGCCGAGCTCATCTACGAAGCCGAGGGCGAGCAGCTCATCAAGGAAGGCGACAAGGTGGTGGGCGCCTACGCCAAAACGAAGGACGGCTACCTCAAGGTGAACGCCAAGGCCACGGTGCTGTGCTGCGGCGACTACGGCGCGAATCCCGAGATGCGCCACTACTACGCGCCGTGGACCGAGGAGTTCATGGGCGGCGTCGACGATGGCCGCGGCCAGCTCATGGGCATCTGGGCCGGCGGCTGGATGGAGCTGGGTCCCCACGCGCCGATGACGCACCACATGGGCGGCGCCCTGGGCGTGGACAGCTTCCTGCAGCTCAACATGGAGGGCAAGCGCTTCATGAACGAGGACGTGCCCGGCCAGAACATCGCCGACGAGCACACGCGCCAGCCTGTCGCCAAGGATCCCGAGCTTGCCAAGGCGGGCGTGAAAGCGTGGCAGATCTTCGACAGCAAGTGGCCCGAGCAGATCATCCACATGCCCGACGGCCATGGCTACACCACGTACTTCGTTCCCGATGACAAGATCGCCGAGTACGAGACCGTGCTGTCCGGCTTCGGCCTGGGCTACACGACGCAGGCCATGGTGGACGAAGCGGCCGACGTCAAATGCGACACGCTGGAAGAGCTGGCCGAGAAGACGGGCCTGCCCTACGACACGATGAAGGCCGAGATCGACCGTTACAACGAGCTGTGCCACAACGGCCTCGACGAGGACTTCGGCAAGATGTCGAAGCGCATGTTCCCCGTCGAGAACCCGCCGTACTACGCATGCAAGTTCGGCAACGCGGGCATGCTGGTCATGTTCGGCGGCCTCGAGTGCAACCACGACCTGCAGGTGACCAAGGACGGCACGAACGACCCGATCCCCGGCCTGTACGTGGCCGGCAACACGATGGGTCGCCGCCTCCAGGTGGACTACCCCGTGGTCGTGGCCGGCATCAGCCTGGCCACCGCGCTGAGCTTCGGCCGCCTGGCCGGCAAGAACGCCGCCGCCAGCGTGTAAGGCTCCGAGGACATCCCTCCAGAGAGGCGGCTCCCTCCCCCTCTGACCCGCCGCCTCCGATGCGAAGGGCCCCTCTCGCCAAAGCGCGAGAGGGGCCCTTCCTCACCTGTCCCAAACGGGTGTCCCAAATGGTGACAGTCCCCATTTGGGACATTCTTACATCATGCCAGCGGCGAAGAACGCGTAGCGGGCGATCACGACGCCTGCGGTTGCGAGGACGCACACGGCCACGGCGCCGGCCTGCGCGGGAAGCTTCCCTGCACGGGTCGCGACGGCCGCAGCGCTTGCGGCGAGCGGCCCCACGATGCCGGCGGCGACGAGCAGCCCCGTCGCATCGTGGCCGACGCGCGCCACGTACAGCCCGAACGCGCACAGCACCGCGGCGAACGCGACGCCGGCGGCCACGTTGGCCGCAGCCAGGATGCCATTCGCCAACGCCGACCGATCGAGCAGCGCGCACAGGCCCGCGCCCAACGCGAGGTCGCCCACCAGGAACAGCGGAACGGTTGCAGCGCCGCTCCAAGCCGGCAGGCCCAAGCTCTGGTAGTACGCCAGGCCCGTGACCACCATGAGCCCTACGGCAACCAGCCCGCCAACCCAGCGAACCGGGCGCACCGAGGCCCCTTTCACCTTCGCCAAGGCGAGGTCGGCGACAATGACCAGGCCGAACGCAATGGACCAGTACGCCTCCTGCGCGATCATGGAGCCGGGGTTCGCCATGCCGTTCACGAATCGTAAGGGCTGTCCCAGGTGCAGCAACGTGCCGCACAGGCCCAACCCCAGCAGCGCCAGGCACACGAGCGGGAACAGCCACGGGCGCGCAGACTCCGCAGCGCATGAGCCCGTGCGCCCATTCCCGCACAGAGCATCGATGGCATACGCTCCGGCAGCCAAGCCGGCGAATGTGGTGAACACGAGCAAGGGAAGCATTTCAGCTAACATCGTTCATCCCCTCTTTCCTATATATAGTAGACCGACGGATGCGTGCCGGCCTCCGGAAGGTACGGCTGCGCGTGCTGCTGTTGCATGAGCTTGCTCGGGGCGCTCTCCGGATCGTTCAGATCGCCGAACACGCGCGCGTTCGCGGGGCACGAGGCCACGCAGTACGGCTCGATGCCCTCTGCCACGCGCTCGGCGCAGAAGGTGCACTTGCTCATCACGTGGTCGACGTCGTTCATCGACGGCGCGCCGTACGGGCACACCCAGCTGCAGTAGCCGCATGCGATGCACACGTCCTGATTCACCGACACGATGCCGGTGGCAGGGTCTTTGTGCATGGCCCCCGACGGGCAGTTGTTCACGCACGCCGGGTCCTCGCAGTGGTTGCACAACAGCGGCCGGAAGGCCAGCGTGGTGCGCGGGAACGTGCCCGTCGACTGGTACAGCACCTCGCCGTCCAGGCTTTCCAAATGGTTCCAGTGCGCGCTGCCGGGAACCTCGTTCGATATCTTGCAGCTGACCGTGCAGGTCTGGCAGCCCACGCAATGCTGCGTGTCAATCACCATGCCGTATCGTTTCTCGGTCATGATCTCCTCCTTTACGCCTTCTCGACTTCGACGAGCACGTCATAGAAGGCGCTGTTCGTCATGCTGTAGGCTTCTTCGGCGTCACAGATGGTGTGATGGGTCAGATTTTGGTAGCAGCCCTCGATGAAGTAATCGGGCGTCCACCCGCTCTGCGTGGCCACCGTGCCCGGGATGATGCCCTCGGTGAGGAACGCGCGGATCTTCATGTCGCCACGATCGTTGAGCACGCGCACCACGTCGCCGTGCGCAATGCCGCGCGCCTCGGCGTCGACGGGGTTCATCTGCAGCAGGGGCTCGTCCTGCACCACCTCGAGCGCCGGGTTCAGGATGTGCTGGGTGTGCACGTTCAGGCGGTCATGGTACTGGATGTACACGAGCGGGTACTTCGCGGCCAGCTCGCCCTCGCGCGGGTCCTCGCACGGCGGCTGCCACGTGGGGACTTCCTCGTCGAACGCCACCATGGACTCGGTGTAGAACTCGAACTTGCCGGTATCGGTCTTGTATCCGGTGCCGTCGGCGTAGACGATGGCAGAGTCGTACAGCGCGTCGGAGCGGCCGTAGATGCCCTGCTCGACCACGTCGCGATCCCAGTCGAAGTCGTCCCACGCCGGGTGGTCGGTGCCCACGAACTGGCGAATCCACTCTTCGTCGGTCTTGTTCCAGTACTGCTCGACGCCGGTCTTCTTCGCCAGCAGCGACATGATCTCGACGTCGGACTTGCTCTCGCCCATCGGCTCGATGGCAGGCTGGTTGAACATGGCCCACGGGCTGCGGTCGACGAGGTCCCAATGCTCCCAATACGTGCAGGCAGGAAGCACGATGTCGGAGTGCTTCGCCGTCCACGTCCACCACGGGTCGACCGTCACGATAAAGTCGATGGCCGGGATCACCTCGTTGATGATGCGGTTGGAGTCGGGGCTCATGTTGATGAAGTTCGAGTTGGCGATCCACAAGAAGTCGATGGGCACCGGGTCGTGGCTCACCGCCGCCGAATACACTTTGGAGGACGGCACGAGGTTCGCCTTCTTGCCCGTGTCCGACCAATCGGCGAAGCCGTACACCGGGCCCGTGTACCCCGCGACCGGCTTGTTGGTGGCGGTGCCGCCCGCATGCGACGCCCCGCCGCCGGGAACGCCGATGTAACCGGCCACCATCGCCAGCGTGGCCACGGTGCGGAACGGCGCGTAGGAATGGTACACGCGCTGCATCCCCTGGCCCATGCGGATGCCGGCAGGCTGCGCCTCGATGTACTCCCGGGACAAGCGCTCGACCACGTCCGGGTCGATGCCGCAGATTTCGCCGGTGCGCTCGAGCGTGTACGGGGCGCATGCGTCAACGAGGTGGTCGAAAGCCGTGCGGCACGCCACGCCGTCCACCGTGAACGAGCCGGACAGCGCGGGCTTGACGCTTCCGCCCTTGATGGTGGCCGCATCGGGAGCAGGAACCGCCGCGCCCGTCAGCTCGTCCCAGATCACGAACGTGCCGGCGTCCGCGCCCGCTTCTCCCTGCGCGGCCGGGGCGGTGCCGATGGAGCCTTCGTCGGCCTTCGAGGCCCCCGTCGCCGTGGCCACCACCGCGCCGTCCACCATGCGCAGGTACGCGCCGTCGTCCTCGCGGATGAGGTAGGGGGCGACCGATTCCTCCACCAGCTTGTCCTTGGCATGCAGGTCGTTGCCGATGATCCAGTTCATCATGCCCAGCGCCAGCGCCGGATCGGTTTGCGGCTTGATGGGGATCCACTCGTCGGCCATGGCCGCCGTGGAGCACTGGCGCGGGTCGATGACGATGACCTTCGCGCCGTTCTTGCGCGCGGCCACGTAATCGCGCAGCTCGGACGTGTGCGTGTCGGCCACGTTGCGGCCCCACACGATGAGCAGCTTGGAGTTCAGGTAGTCGCGCGAGTCGTGCGCGCCGCGATGCGTGCCGAACACCATGGTCATGCCCATGGACGCGCCGTGATCGCCCATGATGCCCTCGATGTCCCAGGTGGTGGCTCCTACGGTGGCGGCGTAGCGGGTAGGCGCCTCCCACGACAGCTTGCCCAAGTCGCCCGTGAACGAGTAGAACGAAGCGGCCTGCGGGTCTTTGGCCAGCACGGCGTTGAGCTTCTCGGCGATCTCGTCGATGGCCTCGTCCCAGCTGATGCGCTCGAACTCGCCCGACCCGCGTTCGCCCGTGCGCCGCATGGGGTACATCACGCGCGCGTTCTCGTCCTGCAAGCGCTGAATGTAGCTCATCGAGCGCAGGCACGCGTTGGCGTACCCCGGCCGTCCCGGCATGTCGCCCGGCTCCACGCGCACGAGCTTGCCGTCGCGCACCGTGCCGCGCAGATGACAGCGCGACGTGCAGTTCACCGTGCACACCGCATGCACGGCCTTCTCGCCGGCAGCTGCCGGGACCTCATCGGCCAGCGCCTCGGGCGCGCCGACGCCCTGCGCCCCGAAGCCCAGCGCCGATGCGACGGTTATCGCCCCGACGCCCTTGATGAACGTGCGACGGGTCAGCTTGCCGTCGCGCATGAAGTACTCGGGTTCGCATGCGCCAGCATGCGTCTCGGTCGTCTCCATCTCACCCTCCTCTTTCCTCGTCTTCTCCGATGGCCCCAAAGGGGACAGGCACCTTTGGGGCCATTCTTGCGGACAAGCTGGACGATACGCCGGCCGCGGCGCGCGCTCCACACACGGCAGTGTGGTGGGCACACGGTTGGGCCGCCCACCCAAACACAGGCCAGCCCCACAATGTTGTGGGGGCTGCACAGGGCTGGTTGGACGAGGAGGACGCGAAGCCGTATCATCTCCTGCGCGAGGGGAGGGGAAACCATGGGAACCCGCGGGGAGCAAAACGGCATGAGCCGTACAAGATCAACAAGGTCGTCTGCCGTCGTCACGGCGCTCGTCGCCGTCACCGCCTTCCTGTTGTTCGGGCTCAACAATACCGAGACCACCGCGCTTCCCACCTACGTCATGTCTCTCGGCGCCGGACCCTTCGTCGCCGGTCTGCAGAACAGCCTGTTCGTGCTCATCGCCGTACTCGTGCGCATTCCCTTGGAGCGTGTCGTGGAACAGCGGGGAAGCCGCTTCGCCATGATCGCAGGCGCGTTGGGATACACCGTGCCATGCCTGCTGCTCTCAGGTTGCACCGAGCTGTGGCAGGTTGTCGCCCTGCGCTTGGCGCAAGCGTTCGGTCTGGCGTTGTTCCAGCCCAGCGTGGCGCAGTACCTCGCAGCCACCACGCCCGCCTCCAAGCTGGGGAGGCGCCTGGGGATCGTCCGGTTCGCAACCACCGCTTCGCTCATGGTGGGGCCGGTGACCATCTTCCCACTCATCGACGCGCAGGGATACGGGGCGTTCTTCTTCGCGCTCGCGCTCGCGGGGACCTGCGGCACGGCCGTCGCGCTCGCACTGCCGCGCGACCGTGCGCGCACCGGCGAATCGTCGCGCGCACCATCAGCGAACGCGGAAGCCGCGACCGCGTCTCCGGCTCCCTCCCCGACCTCGCGCGCCTCCCTTCCCGCCTCCGTTCCCCTGCGACAGCGGGCGCTCCTCCTCGCCGGCCCCCTCCTGCTCGCCTCGGGCTACAGCGTGGTCATGAATTTCGGCCAGACGCTCGCCGACGAAACGCTCTCGTCCTGCGCCGACGGCACGCTGTTTGCGTTCTTGAGCACAGGAGGGCTCGTCGGCAGCCTCGTCGCCGGATGGGCGACCGACCGGTTCGGCGCGAAACGATCAGTGGGCTGCACCATCGCCGCAAACGGCATCGGATTGCTGCTCATGGCGATCGGCTGCGCTCCCGAGCCCGTCCTCGCGGGAGCGTTCCTGTGCGGAGCGGGATACTTCGGCGCCACCGCCACGCTCGTCGCTGCCGCGGGCGCATCCCCAAGCGGCAGCGCCAGCACGTTTTTGGCGCGACAGCAAAGCGCCCTTGACGTGGGGATGATCGCGGGAGGACTGCTGGCCGGAGCTATGATGCAAAGCGGCTTGCCGGTGTCCGCGACCTATCTGACCACCTCGCTCGCCGCAGGGGCGTGCCTTCTCGCGTGGGGTATGATGTATCCGAGCACCAAGGAACAATCGAAGCGCTAGGGAGAACGCATGGAAGCAATCAGCCTGTTCGTGCAGCCGAAACCGCTGCTGAGCGAAACCATCGAGCGCATCGTTGCCGACGGCACCCTCAAAGCCCGCTCGCTCGAGCTGAGCCCGGGCGACCACCTGTTTCGCGAAGGCGACGACATGCGCGAAACGTTTTACCTGACGAGAGGGCTAATGCGGCTGTACAGCGGCACGCCCGACGGATACACCAAAACGGTGTTCTTCCACAAGGCGGGCACGCTCATCGGCTTCCAGGGGTTTCGTCCCGAAATCGACCGCAAACCGTCCATCCTCAACGCGAAGGCCACCACGAAGGTCGAAGCCTTCGCCATCGACGCCGAGCGCTTCGGAGCGTACCTCAAGGCGCACGGCGACGTGTGCTATGCCATGGCGCAGTACCTGTTCGAGATGATGTCGCTGCAAACGCGCGAAGCGGTGAACGCTTCCATCTACCCCGTGTTGCAACGGTTCTCCGCGCTGTTGCTCACGCTTGCGCGCGAGTTCAACTCGGCGCAGGCGCCGGCCATCATCCCGTTCAGCAACGAGGAGCTGGCCGAGATGCTGGGCGTGCACGTGAACTCCATCACGAACTCCGTCGTGGCGTTGCGCAACGCCGATTGCGCCGAGCGTCAGCGCGGCGCGCTGGTCATCACCGATTTCAAGAAGCTCAAAAGCATCGCCGAGAACCTCATCGTGGAGAACTGACAGAGGTGAGGCAGGGGGACGGGGTGAGACAGAGGGACGGGGTAATTGTCTCATTTTGCCCGCAAAATGAGACAATTACCCCGTCCCTCTGTCTCACCCCGTCCCTCTGCCCCGCTGCCCGTCCCCCTGCCCCGCTCCGTCGCTACGACATCTTCCAGAAATCCTGGACGAGGGCTTGACGGTTCGCCTGACCGGTCTTCTGCAGGATGTTGTGCACGTGCACTTTCACAGTGCTCAGCGCCAGGTGCATGGACGATGCGATGTTCTGGTTGTCGTTGCCCAGCAGCACGTAACGCAGCACCTCGCACTCACGCTCGGACAGCTGATGGCGCTTGCCGTACATCATGAGGTTGTCGTCGATGAGCTCCTCTTGGCGCCCGCCGCCGCGCATGGGCGGCCGGTCGAAACGCAGCGACAGCGCGCGGAACGCATCGCGGCACGCGAAGAACACGCAGCATAGCATGAGCGCGTTCTCGGCAAAGTTGCGCTCGGGAGCGTACGCGCGCGGCCCGATCAAGATAGGATCGGGCAACAGGAAGACGAGGGCGTCCTCCACCACGATGGAAATCCCCAGGAACCACAGCGCAGCGTACAGCCATCGATGGCGTCGAAGACGGCCGCGTTCGGCCGCATCCTTCGTCCTGAAATACCATGCACCCGCGAAGGCCAGCATCCAAAACAGGTAGAACGCACGCGGGAAGTAGAACGCGAAGCTGCGCACGTCGTTCTCGGGCATCACCGCCAGCACGGACACGCTAGCCACCACGAACACCACCGGGGGAATCACCTTGAGCGCCTTGCGGGTCTCGCCCAGGTAATCGCACACCAGCAGCCAGAACGACGTGAGGCATCCGCCGCCGGTGATCACCAGCATCAGCGACATGATCAGGGCGTACGCAGCCCCAACGCCCGCATCTGCACCGGTGAAGAAGTCGTCCTGAAACACCCACGCCACGTCGAAGAAGTAGAACAGGAAGCCGAAGAAGGCGAACAGCATGGTTCGCTTCCGCGAGACGAGGTACGCAGACAGGCAGGCGGCCGAAGCCAGAATAGAAGCAAGCAGCACGAACAGCGTGTAGTGGAAGAGCACGAAACCCACGAACAAGCACCTCTCTGTCATGCGCAAGCGGCCGTCGGAACCATTGATCCATAATACACGAAACGGCATCGTCCCGGATACATTCTCTCAACCGTCGACGCAGCGTCTTCGCCGCCGGAACCCCTTCGCGTATTCTATCAGGCGTTTAATCAAGGTGTAGAGCGCAATCGGCAACGCTAAACTTTCTTTCGATGCCGGTAAACCCGCTTTACATCTTCCCATCCTGCCCCGCCGGGTGCATGGTGGACTCAACGCGCCGAACGGCATAAAGGACCGCACGGCGACTTGGCGAAGATTGGTTCCCCAGAGGAACCGACGTAAAGGAAGAAGGAGGGTTGCACATGTCAGGAGTGAACGTCAAGAGCGAGATCAAGCCCTTGAAGAAAGTCCTGCTGCACCGCCCGGGCAAAGAGCTTCTGAACTTGACGCCGAACACGCTCGAAGAGCTGCTGTTCGACGACATCCCGTTCTTGAAGGTCGCCCAGGAGGAGCATGACGCATTCGCGCAGGCTCTGCGCGACAACGGCGTCGAAGTGTTTTACCTGGAAGACCTCATGGCTGAGGTTCTCGAGGCCAACCCCGAGCTGCGCGAGCAGTTCCTCAAGCAGTGGATCGAAGAGGCCGGCATCCGCACGGATCGCTACCAGAAGATCATCTTCGACTACATGCAGGAGAACTACCCCGACGCCAAGGACTTCGTGCTGAAGACGATGGAGGGCATCAACCTCACCGAGCTCCACACCGACAAGTCCAACTCGCTGGTGGACCTGGTTTCCGAGTCCTCCAAGATGGTCATCAAGCCGATGCCGAACCTGTACTTTACCCGCGACCCGTTCGCGATGATCGGCAACGGCGTGTCCATCAACCGCATGTACTCCGAGACCCGCAACCGCGAGACCATCTACGGCGAGTACATCTTCGCGCACCATCCCATGCTCAAGGGCACCCCTGAGTACTACAGCCGCTACAACACGTTCCACATCGAGGGCGGCGACATCCTCAACATCAACGACAAGGTGCTGGCCATCGGCATTTCCCAGCGCACCGAGCCCGATGCCATCGACGCCATCGCGAAGAACATCTTCAACGATCCGACGAGCCCCATCGAGACCATCCTGGCGTTCAACATCCCGAACTCCCGCGCCTTCATGCACCTCGACACCGTGTTCACCCAGATCGACGTCGACAAGTTCACCATTCACCCGGGCATCATGGGCCCGCTGACCGTGTTCGAGATCACCGCCGAAGGCGAGGGCATCAAGGTCAAGGAAGTGAACGGCACGCTGGAGAGCATCCTGGAGACCTACATGGGTCATCCCGTGGAGCTCATCCCCTGCGGCGGCGGCGACCGCATCGCGGCCGAGCGCGAGCAGTGGAACGACGGCTCGAACACGCTGTGCATCGCCCCGGGCACCATCGTGGTGTACGAGCGCAACGACGTGACGAACGCCGTGCTCGAAGGCAAGGGCCTGAAGCTGATCGTGGTCCCGTCCGCCGAGCTGTCCCGCGGCCGTGGCGGCCCGCGTTGCATGAGCATGCCCATCGAGCGCGAAGACTAAACTGCAGCGTCTTCTCCGCTACCATCGGTGGTCGCGCGTGATGTGCTCCGCGTGACCACCACCTTCCCCAGGCGCCCCCTGCGCTGAATCCGGTCCCAAATGGCGAACGAGAACCGGGTTCAGCGCAGGGGGCGTTCCATATTCTCGAGCAGCAAGCGGGCTACCGCGCGAGGAGATTCGGGGTTCTGGCCCGTGATGATGCGGCCGTCCTGGATGGCGAACGAGGCGAACGGACGCTTTTTGCGGAACACGGCGCCGTGCGCCTTCGCCACCCGCTCGTTCCAGAACGGGATGGCCGCGCTCTTGCCGCTCAGGTACTCCTCCATAGTGGTGAACCCCGTGATGTTCTTCCCCTCGACGAGGTACGTGCCGCGGTCCTGCACGAACAGCAGCCCTGCGATGCCATGGCACACCGAGGCGAGGTAGCCTCCGTTGCCGTACACCTCGAGGCACAGCCGCGCCAGCCCCGTGCTGCTGGGAAAATCCCACATCACGCCATGTCCGCCCGTATAGTACAGTGCAGCGTACTCCCCTGCGTCCACGTCGTCGGGATGCATCGAGTGGGCGAGCGCGCGTTCCTGGAAGTCGCGCGTGCGATACAGCACGAACGTGGCATGGTCGATGTACGCAGGTTTCATGCTGCGCGGGTCGAGGGGCACGAAGCCTCCTTTTGGGCTGACGTAGTCCACTTCGAAACCGCGCTGGCTCACCTCGTCCACGAACTCGGCGGCCTCGCCCAGCCACAGCCCGGTCGCAGCGACCTTCTCCCCATACGTAGGGGTGTTGGTCAGGGCAATCAGGATCTTCTTTTTCATCGCACGCTCCTCCTCGACGCCGTCACTGCCATCGATCATACGGTGCACCCGTCTCATCGATCACGCTCATCGTCATCCGTAAGCGATTCGAAGGGAATTCGTTGCGTCGCAGATCAGCTGCGATGTAAAGCACTTTTGACAGGGTGGGGCGAGGGTGAAAGGCCCTTCGTCAAGACCATTTGATGGTACACTTTGCCGCATCATGGCAACCTGCGATCAGCGAAGGGAAACGCATGGAGCTCGGCAGTCAGATCAAACGGCATCGGACGGAACGAGGACTCTCACAAGACGATCTTGCCACGAAGATATACGTCTCGCGCCAGACCGTCTCAAGTTGGGAGAACGACAAGACCTACCCCGACGTGGAAAGCCTGCTGCTGCTCAGCGTCCTCTTCGACGTAACAGTCGACGAACTGATCAAAGGAGACGTGGAAGCCATGAAAGAAGCAATCGCGAACGACTACAAGAAGATGGTCGCCCTCAGCTGGGGAGGTTTGGCCATTGCGATCGTAGGGGCCGTAGCTGCCATCGCCGGCATAACCCGATGGGATTGGGGCGTCGTGCCGTCCGCCATCATCGGCCTTTTGGTATGGGGCATCGGCATGGCGATGCTCATGAAGGTGGAGCGCATCAAGAAACAGAACGACGTGGTTACCTACCGCGAGCTCGTTGCGTACTCGAAGGGCGAGCCCATCGACCGCAACAACCCGCGCAGCCGACGCGCCCGTCAGCACCGCATCCTCAGGGGCGTCGTGCTCACGCTGGCCGCCGCCGTCGTCGGCGCCCTGGCCGGCTACTTCGGGTACATGTTCGGCATCTTCGGGTAAACCCATCGCGAGCGGTTCCTGCAACCCCGCGAAGCCGTGACCGACGCTCCCCTGCCGTTTCGCGCGAGAGCACGGCAGGGGGATGAGGTCGCCGCCCGCTTTCTGTTGCAGGAGCCGCGAAGCAGGGAATGCAACCCCTTCTGCAACTTTTTCGACTTTGTGGCAAACGGGGTGGAACCTGACCAGGGGCTTCTTCCGACGCTGCTGCAGCCTCCCGCTGCTGCGCTTCCCTGCAAACGCAAAACGCCTGATGAGGATGTTGCCTTCGGAAACGCGCTTGCCACAAAGTCGAAAAAGTTGCAGAAGGGGCGCCGAATCCCGCTTTCGGCGGGGATTCGGCGCCGGGACGCAACGGGCGGGACGCGCCGGTGCGGACAGGCTGCGCCGGAACGGAAGGCTGCGCCGCACCCGGCGATCCGAGACGAGCTGGCTGCGCCGGGACGCAACGCGGGCGGCGCCGAGGGCTGCGCCGGGACGCAACGCGAGCCGTGCCGAGGCGGACGGGCCACGCCGGGCCGCGACGCAACGGGCGGGCCGCGACGACCGGACAGAGCCGCGACGGGCGCAATCCGCACTTCGAATTTTCGATTCTGGGCGCAAAACGGCACCCATGACAAAATCACAGCCCCCGACCTACCCTTTCGGCCGGAGCAGGGATACGCCACCTGGCCTTTCCCTGCTCCGGCCGAAGATTCGGAACGAGATCAACTAGCAAAATTGTCATGGGTGCCATTTTGCGCCCACAAACGACCGGCGGGCCACGCCGCACCTCTCCGTACTCGGATGGGGCGCGCTCATCGCCCCCCCCCCCACCAGTCGGACAGGGACGTGCCGCGCCCCCGCAACGGAGACGCGCAGTCGGACAGGGACGTGCCGCGCCCCCGCAACGGAGACGCGGCACGAGCGCTATCGGTCGGTTACTTCTGGGTCGTCGGGGCCTTCGTCTGCACCTTTTCGCCCTTGTCGACGGCCGCACGGCCACCATGGTTGAAGCCGGTTTGGATGACGCCCTGAGTGTTGCCGGTGACGAACTTCGCCTTGTTCAGCGTGTCCATCTCCTTCTTCATGTCCTCGACCAGCTTGATGCACAGCTGCATCGAGAAGTCGGCACGCGCCACGACGCGCTGGACGGTGGTGTCTTGCATGTCGGCGGGCATCGGGTACGCCGGCACCAGCCAGCCGCTCATGCGCAGGCGGTCGGACAGATCGTACAGCGACCACTCCACGTCGGCGTCGTCCTTCAGCCCCCAGCACACGATGGGGATCTGCGACGCGTCCTCATAGATTTCGAAGATGCCCATCTCCTTGAGCTCGGCGGCCAGGTAGCGCGCCACGTCGAGCGTGCGCTCCTGGATCTCCTTGAAGCCCTCGAAGCCGTTGCGCATCAGCACGTAGTACTGGCCCACGATCTGCGACGCGCTGCGCGAGAAGTTGATGGCCATCGTTGCTTCCTCGCCGCCCAGGTAGCTCACCCAGAAGATCAGGTCCTCGGGCAGCGCCTCCTTGCTGCGCCACACCACCCAGCCGATGCCGGGGTACACGAGACCGTACTTGTGGCCGGAGCAGTTGATGGACCACACGTTCTTCAACTGGAAGTCCCACACCAGGTCGGGCTCCACGAACGGGGCGAACATGCCGCCCGACGCGCCGTCCACGTGGATGCGGATCGGCAGCTTCGGATGCTCCTGGTTGTACGCCTCCACCAGCTCGTCGAGCTTCTGCACGTCGTCGAACTTGCCGGTGTACGTGATGCCGAGGATGGCCGTGATGCCGATGGTGTGGTCGTCCACGTAGTCCATGACCGTGTCCATGTTCAGCGACAGATGGTCCTTCTCAAGCGGCACGAGACGCATCTCGATGTCCCAGTAGCGGCAGAACTTCTCCCAGCACACCTGGTAGCCTGCGGAAATCACCAGGTTCGGACGCTGCGAGGTGTAGATGTCGATGCCCGCGTCCTTCGCCAGCTTCTTCCAGCGGAACAGCATGCCGAGGCCGCCCAGCATGCACGCCTCGGACGAGCCGACGGTGGACGTGCCCATGGGCTCCTCATCGGGGTTCGCGTGCCACAGGTCGCCGATCATGGCGACGCAGCGGTTCTCGAGGTCGGCCGTCATCGGGTACTCGTCCTTGTCGATGGCGTTCTTCTCCATCGTCTCGGCCATGATCTTCGTGGCCATGGGCTCCATGTACGTCTGGCAGAACGTGGTGAGGTTCTGCGTGGCGTTGCCCTCGATGGACAGGTACTCCTTGATCATCTCGTACGTGATGCGCGGCTCGACCGGCTGGTCGTTCATCTTGAGGCGCGGCATGGCAACGTCGGACGCCTCGGAGCCGAAGATCGGCGTAGAGTACTTGGTGCCCTCGTCCATGCTGTCGAGGATCTTGCTGGTAGATGTCTGCTCTTTCATGAAAACCTCCTGTTTCGAAGTTTGATACCTGATTGTTCGCCGCGCGCTAGCGGGCAGGTTTGTCGGTGTCGATGCCCGTCTCGCGCTCCGGATCGGGCGTATCGGGATCGGCCTGGGGAACGCCTTGCCCGACCACGCCTTCCGTCACGCTCTTGCGCAGGGAAGGATCGCCCTGTGCCGCGCGATCGAGCAGGTCGTCGCGCACGTCGGCCGCATCGGCTACGGGACTGTCTCCGCGCGATGCGCCGGTTGCCGCATCGCGCATCGTCGCGTCCTCGTCGGGGATGTCGCACGGGTACGGCATGGGGTTCTGCGGCGTTGCGACGCCGCAGGCCGGCGGCTGCTCATCCTGCGCATGGCGCGCTTCCGGCGTGGCTTCCACACTCGGAGTGCGCAGCGGATCGGCGGAGGCCTGCGGCTCCTTGGCATCCACCGGGATGGGGCCGGCGGGCCTGCTGGTCACGCCAACCACCACGGCCGAGATGCCGTTCGCTACGCGCTCGCTCAGGCCGCCGCCGGCAACCGCGCCGCTCGCGCCGGCCGACCGCGGGGTTCCCGCAGCGTCGCGCGGCCCGCCCATCGTGTCGCGCGCCTTCGTGCGCTTGTTCAGCTTGCCGCTGCCCTGCGTACTGGACGTGGCGGCCGGTGAAGCGCCGACGCGCGGATCGGCCGACGTCGGATCGGACGGCGGGGCGGTCATGCGCGTCGGTGCGGCGTGCGCACCCTGCTTGGGAGCCGCCGGGCGCACCGGCATACCGGACGCCGTCGTCGCCGTCGCTGCCGCAGGGGCCGTCACGGCGGCGGCAACGGGCGTGCCGCCCTTCGGCGCCCAGCGATGCCGCAATCCGTAGATGATGAACGGAATTGCCACCGATATCACGAACGCCACGCCGAGCGTCGCCTGGTACACCATGTTCGACTGCGCATCGAGGTTCGACGACGGGAAGAACGAGATGATCAGCGTTGCCACGGTCATGATCAGGCCCACGCCTGCCACGATAGCCTTGAACGGCGTACCGCCGGGTAGCTGGAACGAACGCTGCAGGTTCTTCTTCTTGAAGATCAGATAGAAGTATCCGAGGAAGAACAGCACGTAGCCCACGAGGTAGATGACCACCGTCAGGCCGATGGCCGTCAGGTAGCCCACCGACGAGCTGGACCCGCCGGACAGCGCGATGGATCCGCACAGCACCGCGTCCCACACCGTCACGATGACGGCCTGGATGACGACGGTCTTCACGGACACGCCGTGCTTGTTCACCTTCTTGAACGACGGCGGCAGAATGCCGTCATGCGCGGTGTCGAGCAGCGCGCGCGACGGGCCCACGATCCAAGCGGAAATCTCGGCCAGCACGCCCAGCGCCAGCAGCAGCGCCACCACGAACACGACCCAACTCATGGACGGCCCGATGTGCTGCACGAAGATGGCACGGAACGCCTCGATCACGCCGAACGACAGGTTGCCGTCCAGCACCGATGCCGGAAGCGTGGTAGCAACAGCCAAACCGCCCAGCGCGTCGAGCGCGATGGTGAGGATGGCCAGCACGATCATGGCCAGCGGGTAGTTGCGGTTCGGGTTCTTCAACTCGTTCACGTGCGACGCGGACGCCTCGACGCCCATGTACGCAAGAATGAACGACGCGAAGATCACGAGTGTGTCCACCTTGCCGAAGTCGGGCACGAACGTGGCAACGTCCATGGTGATCTGCGACGCCCCACCCGTGGCGAAGTAGTAGATCAGGCCGGCCAGCAGCACGAGCACCGGCACGATGATGCCTCCCACGAAGCCCACCTTCGAGATGCGCGCCGTGTATTTCGTGCCGCCGAGCTGCGTGAGCGTCAGCAACCACACGATGGCGGCCACGCCGAAGAACATCACGAGCGGGTTGTTGTAGAGCGCGTCCCACCTGAACACGTAGGCCAGCGCCGCCAGGATGAAGAACGCCATGGTGACAAACCCCACGGTGATCTGGAACCACTGGAAGAACAGCGCGGCGAAGCCCCATCGCCTTCCCAGCGTGTTGCCCACCCAGGCGAAGATGCCACCCGATTCCCATCCTTTTACCGTGGCCATCTCGGCCGCGCACAGCGCAACCGGCAGGAACCACAGGATACCGCCGATGATCAGGAAGAACACCAGCTGGAACCCCGAAGACGCAAACGACGGGTACTCGTACACCGTCATCACCATGGAAGCCGTGATGGCGAAGAACCCGAAGAACGTCAGGGTTCGTTTGAACGACGGCCGGCTTACCTTGCCGATCGGGCCCGCATCGGCCGAGGTCGTCTCGACAGTACCGCGAGTATCGCTCATGTGCCTCAACTCCTTTCCTCACCTTATGAAGCGACGTCGCGCCGCTCTCTACAGCAGCGGCGCGACGTCGCACTCGAACGTTTGAATACGTTCTACCAGACAGGTTGGAAAGGAGAACGGCGACGGGAGGGCGTTCACCCTCCCGTCGCCGAAACGTGAGTTGCTAGATTACTGGGCTGTGCGCTCAGGTTTTCGCTCAGGACGCTTTGATGTACGTATCCACGGCGTCTTGCAGGATATCGGACGCGAATTTGCGCACGTCATAACCCTCCGAGATGGCGGCCACCGCCGCCCCGTCCACCACGGTGCCCACCATGCGCGGCGGCATGTTGATTTCCGCTCGCGCGAGGATGCGCTCGATGGCGGCGTCGAGCGAGACGCGGCCTTTCTGATAGGCCTCGGTCACCACGTCAGACTCGGCCGCGGCGATCAGCTGCGCGTAATGCGCCGACGGCACCACCGATTCGTCGGGCAGGCAGGCTCGAATGAGCAGGTCGACCACGTGACGGCGGCATTCCTCCGGATCAAGCCCCTCGGCAGCGGAGGCGGCTTTCTCCGCGCGTTCCGCCCACAGCTGGATGTTGTAGCGACCGGCCTCGTGCAGCAACTGCGTCACCGAGTCGAAATAGTACCCGACCGACGACGAAGCCGCGCCAGCCCACTTCGCAACCTTGCGGTACGTCACGGCCTTCGGCCCCTGCTCGCGCAGCAATGCCGCCGCAGCAAGCACGAGCGACGTGCGCGTGATCTGAGCTTTCAAAGACTTGGGCGTCTGCGATGTTTCGGCCATGCGTCCTCCATCGTACGGGCGGCGCGAATGCGCCGTCTCATGAGCGAACGCCGCCCAAACCAGCAGGTCTGGACGGCGTTCGTTTGTATCCGCAATACCGTCGTTGCAGGCCGTAGGGCCTTACACGTCGGCCAGATCCTTCCCCGTATGCTCATGTGATAGTATCATCGCCACCAGCGCGATACAAGACACGCCGACCATGTACCAGGCAGGCGCGAGATTAGAGCCGGTAGCGGCAATCAGAGCCGTCGAGATGAACGAGGCCGAACCGCCGAACAGCGCGTTCGCCAGGTTGAACGACAGGGCGAAACCGGTGTAGCGCACCGCCGTGGGGAACGTCTCGGTCAAGTAGCTGGACAGCGTGCCGTCATTGATGGTCAGCACCAGGCACATAACGAGCTCGACCGCCAACACGGTGAAGAACTGCGCCGTGTTCAGCAACATGAACGCCGGCACCGTGAGCACGATGAACGACACGCAGGCGATGATGAGCATCTTCTTGCGCCCGAACTTGTCGGACAGGTGCCCCATCCCGAAGATGAACGCCACGTACGCCACCAGGCAGATGGTGGTGATCAGCGACGACTCGTTCGCCGGCATCATGACCACCGTCTCGAGGTACACCGGCAGGTACGTGAGCACCACGTAGAAGCCCACCGCGTTCAGCATGGCTGCGCCGAAGGAGATGATGAGCTCCCTCGTGTGGTGACGGAACAGGTCGCGAATCGGATGGTTGGAATCATCGGTTTTCGTGATGGCCGCCTGCATCTCCTGGTAGGTCGGCGAATCCTCGAGCTTGGTCCGGATGTAGTGGGCGATGAGGCCCAGCGGGCCGGCCAGCAGGAACGGGATGCGCCAGCCCCACTCGTTCACGGCCGCGTCGGGCAGGATCGTGTACATGACGGTGGCGAACGTCGAGCCCACCAGCAGGCCCACGGCCGTCGAGGCCGGCACGAGCGAGCAGTACACGCCGCGCTTGTCGGAGGGCGCGTACTCCGCCAGGAAGGTGGCGGCGCCGGCGTACTCGCCGGAGGCCGAGAAGCCCTGGATCATGCGGAGCAGCAGCAGCAGGATGGGGGCGGCCAGGCCGATGGCCAGGTAGCCCGGCAGCAGGCCGATGCAGAACGTCGCGCCCGTCATGAGGAAGATGGACGTGGACAGGGCCCACTTGCGGCCCTTCTTGTCGCCCATGCTGCCCCAGAAGATGGCGCCGATCGGGCGCAGCAGGAACGACAGCGCGAACACTGCGAACGTCTGCATGAGCGCCAGCGCGGGGTCGTCGCCCGGGAAGAACACGTTGGCGATGACGATCGCGAAATACGAATAGGT
The DNA here is from genome assembly GCF_900184265.1 of Eggerthella timonensis. NCBI lineage: Bacteria > Bacillati > Actinomycetota > Coriobacteriia > Eggerthellales > Eggerthellaceae > Eggerthella > Eggerthella timonensis. Next base: position 767,777 of record NZ_FXXA01000002.1, on the reverse strand, counting down.
CGCGTAGTCGAACCATTCGATGAAGTTTCCAAGGAACGATGAAACGGCTACTTTTCTGATAGTGGAACGTTGGTCGTTAGATCCCATGGTAATCCCCTAAGAAATTAGCAGCTTCGTTAAAAGTACACGCAAGCTGTCGGCGTATTTGGTGCTCCAAAGAAGCCCCCTTCAATAGTCGGGAAACGCCTTAACCTGAGGTAATCATACCGCATACCAAGCAATAAAAGGTAAACCTGTTACCTTTCATTCATGTTTGAACCGGCAGGCGCCACACCTGTCAAAAGGCGTGGAGCCCGTTTTGCAGCAAACGGGCTCCACCTAAAACGCCTCGTGAAACGCATAGTTTTGCTTACTGCGTTCTCGTCGACAGGCTGTCAGGCAACCCGAAGGTTCCAGTCACACGCGAATGCGATCAGTAGTCTTCGAGCAGGTCCACCTGCGCCTTGCTCGCGCGCATGATGAAGTTGTGCTTGGCCTTCTGGCCGCCCTGCGCCAGCTTGCGCAGGATGACGCGCTTCAGGCGCGGGTAGTCGTTCATGCCGTACCAGGCCACGGCCGTGCCGCCGACGTAGGCCTCCACGATGCTGTGCACGGGCAGGCCCGCGTCGCGCTTCGCGTCGAGGGCCAGGTACTCCTGGATCTCGGCCGCGCACACGTCGCGGATGACCTCGGGGCTGATCTCCAGGTCGCGCGACAGCTGGCGCAGCTGGTAGTCGACCTCGGCCTCGTCGGCGTGCGGGAAGTACGTCACGTCGTAGGTGACCGCGTTGACGCCCGACGCCTTCGCGAACTGCAGCATCGACTCGAGGGACACCATCTGCACGTGGTCCTCGGTGCGCTCGGCGATGTCGAGCTCGGCTGCGAAGCCCTGCACGCCCTGCGCGGCGAACGCTGCCTGCAGCTCCTCCTCGCTCTTCGCGGCTTCGAATTCGACCTCTGTCGCAATGTGGGTCAGATTGCTCGTAATCTTCATGTGCCACACCTTCCTCTCAAGAGTGGGGTGGCCGAGGACGTTTCGCCTCATCGGCCACCCATTCCTTACGCTTCAGCGCAAGCCGTAGGCCTTACGGCAGATCGAGGTCTTCCTTTTCCGCCTCAGCCTGCAGGCGAGCGGACAGGTTCTCGCTGATCTCCTCTTGCTGCTTCTGCTTGCGACCGGCGACCATGCCCTTGATGGACGGGATCGCGCCGCCGCCGATGATGAGGATGGCACCGAGCGCCGTGTTGATGGTGAACGGCTCACCGAAGATCACCAGGCCGCAGAACAGCGCCACGGGGACCTCCCAGTACGCGATGGTGCCGTAGTCGGCGGCCGGCAGGTTGCGGCCAGCCACCAGCAAGAAGCCCAGAGCGATAGGACCGCAGATGATCCACAGCAGCACGGCACCGATCCAGTTGAACGTGGTGAAGTGCACGTTGAGGGCCCAGTTCTCCATGCCCGGGTTGGCGCCGAGGGAGTTGAGGATGATGGTGATGACGCCCGCGCCCAGCACGGCGAAGATGAAGTTCCACACGCCACGAGCCGTGGTGTCGGCGTCCTTGCGGTAGCCGTTGAAGAACATCGAAGCGCCGTAGAACACACCGGAAGCGAGGCCGAACGCGTCGCCGATACCCTTCATCGGGAACTCAGCCGTAGACGGAGCCAGGTTGAAGTCGAAGCCGAACACCGAGCCGCCCACGCCGAAGCCCAGCAGGCCTTCGCCGAAGAGCATGCCGATGAACACCGCGCCCAGGCAGATCCACTGCAGTTTCGACATCGGTTCCTTGCGGAAGATACGCGCCATCAATACGCAGATGACAGGGCCGATGTAGATGAACAGAACCGCGTTCGAGATCGTGGTCAGCAGCGTGGACGTCACGTAGCACGCCAGCGACATGCCGATCATCAGGCCGCCCAGCGCGATGGCCGGGGTCAGCTTGAGCTTCTTGAACACGTGCACCTTGTGCGTGGCCACCATCAAGATGAGGAAGAACAGCACGCCCATGCCCATGCGGCCGACGGCCATCAGGGCGCCGATGCTGTCGCCTGCGTTGAATCCGGCTGCGCCGTCGAACATGTCGGTGCGCGTAGCCCAGCGGCTGAACAGGGGCACGAGGCCCATGCCCGTCGCCGAGATGAGCATGGCGATGGTGCCGAAGCCGAGACGCATCTCGTAGCCGTCGGACCCGTCCTTGCCATTGCCCAATTGCTTGTTGTTGTTGTCTGCCATTGGTCCTCCTTAAACCAGTAGCAAAAAGATATGCCCCACCTAAGCCCCCTGGTGAGGGGACCTTTGTCATGCAAGATCGAATGCGAAACTCGGATACGGACCCTTGCGTCTTACCTTTGATCCTACATGACCGAACTCTGTTGTGCGTGATTGTCGAGTTTGAGAATGAAAAAGGGGACCCGGAATGCTTTGCAAACCGAATCCCCTTTCTTTTTACGAAGTGACGATGCCTGTCGGTGACAAGTAGGTCAAGCTACGCGCTTAGTCGTTCCACATCTCGGGATGGATGAGGGTCGGGTCGGCGACGCGGTTCGGGAAGTAGTCGAGGCACTCGCCCTCGCGGAACACGTCCGCCGTGGAGCAGTGCAGGCCGCCGCCGAACGGGTAGGCGTCGCGCAGGTCGCAGGGGATGACGTTCATGCCGAGCTTGTCCATCTGCTCCTGCTGGTAGACCTCGGAGGCCTCCACGATGACGGTCTTCGGGTCGAGGACCAGGCAGTTCATGGACAGCCACACCGAGCTGTAGCACAGCGCCGGCGGCTCGTCGTGGGCCGGCTGGGCGGCGTCGACGATCTGCCAGTCGTTGGCCTCGAAGATCGCGCGCTGCTCGTCGGGCAGGTGGCGGTGCGGGTTGTTGATGATCAGGCCCGGGCGCAGCGGCACGAAGGTCGCGTCGATGTGGATCGGGTAGGGGTCGCCGGGGAAGTTCACGGCGTGGACGCGCAGCTCGGGGTAGTAGCGCTGGAACCACTCCATGGCGGTGCGGTTGGTGGTCAGGCCGTGCTGGATGAACAGGTCCTTGCCCATGCGCATCACGTCAGCGGCGTCCCACATCGGCTCGACCTCGGTCGTGACGAAGTCCTTGTTGGCCGTGCGCACGAGGCGCTCCTCGAGGGTGATCTTCTCGTCGTAGTAGTTGTGCTTGTAGGAGGCGTCCGTCAAGCGGGGGCGGGGGGCCTGGGTCCACTTGAACTCGGGGTCCTCGTCGAAGTACTGCTTCATGAGCGGCCAGTAGGCCAGGTACTCGAAGTAGCGGCAGCGGAAGGAGTTCGCGGACGCCATGATCTCGTTGCCGACGGTGAGCAGGATGTCGCGGGGCGGCATGCAGGTCATCATGGAGTCGTTGCGGAAGTCGGGCGTGCCGATGGCCTGGTTCCACTGCAAGGGCGTCGGGCGGTCGACGACCACGCCGCGGTCCTCGAGGATCTTGACGAGGTTGTCGAGGCACTCGTTGCCGCGCTCGACGGTGGCCGTGGGGCGCGGGCCCCACATGCCGCGCATCTCGGAGTCGACGGGCACCTTCTCAGAGGTCGCGGGCTCCTCGGGCGGGATCATCGAGTAGTCGCAGCGGCCCACGATCACGCGCTTCAGCGGGTCCCAGTCGTTCCAAGAGCTGACTATCTTCGCCATGACAGTCTCCTTTCTCCGGCAGCGCTTCCGGCGTTGCCTATTGGATGGCACAACTACAAACTGCAGCTTTGCTGGATAGAGCGCCGCGGCTTTGAGCCCGCCGTGGCAAGTCTTTCCAGATTTGCCGATGAGCCAGTTATACCATCTTTTTTGTTCATCTGCAACATGAAATTACGTGGACATTTGAGCAAAACGAATAAGTAAATTGTTCAAATGCACAAAAATGTTGAGCGGCGAGGTTTTCTACTTTATGCAGTTTTCGGCCCGATATTGGATATTATCCGCAATTGATTCCCTCGTTCTGTATAGCGATGGAAACAAACGGAAAAGTCATGCACGGGACGCATCGAACATGAGTGCGTTGCCAAACATAAGGCGTGCACAACCAACCGCATAATTTTTCCAAAAGGAAATTTTTCCGCAACAGCCCGACACCGAAACCTGACAATTGGCGGATGCGGCATACAAGGCCCCGCGCAAACGCGCCTTATCGAGAACGCTCGCCGGCTTCGGAGTCTTCGGCCAGCAGGAGGTCGAACATCTCCTGACGGCCGTGCACGTTCAACTTAGTATATATATGCGAGATGTGGGTTTTCACCGTGCCCTCCGACAACACCAATTCTTCGCTGATGAACGCGCGCGATCGACCCTGGGCCAGCATCATGAACACCTCGGTCTCACGCGGAGACAATCCGGCACGTTCGGCTATCTCGCTGCGACGGTCGACGACCAACTCAGGAGGCGTTGCGGGACGATCCTCTCCCCCACTGCGATCAACCAACCAGATGACAAGCGCGACCAGCACGAGCGCGACCAGCAGGATGATCGCATTGTTCACCACGCCCAAACTGAAGAAGCCTGCCACCCACACGATAGACACCACGTCGTAAAACCCTGCCGCCAGCCCGACGACGCGGAACGGCGATGCGCCTTTAAGGCGGATCGCCGTGACGGCCAGCGTCCAAAACAGCGCATGGGCGAGCGCCTCCACCGCGGTGATGAACACCTCAGCGGCAGCCGACACGACGCCCTGAGACGAGGGTGCAAGGGCCGATACGAAAAATGCGATAAGCACCACGAGAAACGCGGGCATGAACCTGCGATTGAGGTGGGTTTTCGCGCGCTTGACTAACACGGCGTACGACAGGCCCACGAGCACGGCAGCCACGCTCAACGTTCCGACGACGGACGGCATCGTTCCCGTGAACTGGTTGAGCGGGTCGCCGAAGAAGCCAAGCGGGGTCAGAACGCGCGTGGTGGCAACCGCCAGCGCGGCTACGAGGATCTGCGGAACCACATAGCGATACGAATTCGTCGCTCCGAGCGCGGGCACCCATTCGTCGTCTTCGACGCGGGTGCGCGGGCCGCGCTCCCCCGCTTCCGCCAGCGCAGCGATGGCGAACGGCAACATGATGGCAAGCCCTACCTGCATCGCTTCGGAAAGCACTCCCGTGAACATCTGCACGAGCACCGTCTTCAAAGCTAGGCTTGCCACGATGCTCCCGATGGCGCACGACATGCTTTGCGTTTTCGCCAGAATGCCGCAGAACAAGCAGGTGAACCACGTATAGCCTGCGCCTGCTACGATGATGCCCAGCAGCGCGACCGCTTCGGGCTGGAAGAAGGTCTGCTGCGCCGCAACGGCGAACGCCATGGTGCCGAACGAAGCGGCCAACGGCATGCAGAAGAACAGGATGCGCTTCGAACGCTCGAAAGCGCGAGGGAGCGCCGCCATGGCTGCCGCCAGAAGCAGCAACCCCAGCAGCCAATAGATCCTCATATTGCCGAGGCCCACCAGCCCCGAGTACGACTGTGCGAACCCCGCCGAATGGCCGAACAGGTCGGCCCATGCAGCCAGCAAGGCCCAACCCATGGCAATGCACCACGCGGTGCGATAGTGTTTGACAGCGCTTAGCACCGATCCCTCCCAACAGCTTCGGTCGCCCCATCATACACCGGCCGACGAGCGGCGCAACATCATCCGTTTTGGGGATGCGCCTCATCAGCCAAAATCTCCCTTTTCGCCGATGGGCAAGACGCGCGCAAACCACGATGATCTGGGTTGTTGTCGATTCTACGCAATCAAGGAGGGGTTATGAGCACCAAAGAGAGCATGATCGCGGGCCCGGCGCAGACGCGCCGCGGGTTCGTGAAGACCGCAGGCATCGCGCTGGCAGGAGCAGCGGCCATGGGACTGGCAGGCTGCGCGCCGTCGGGCGGTTCGAGCACGGCTGCGAGCACCAGCGACGACGGCACGTGGGACGAGGAGTTCGACGTCGTCGTCGTGGGCGGCGGCATCGCCGGACACGCCGCAGCGCTCACCGTCGCTACCGAAGGCAACGGCGCGTCGTGCCTGCTCATCGAGAAGGGTTCCACGCCCAGCGGCAACAGCCCGTTCTGCAAGGGCGACTCCATCTGGACCAAAGACGTGAAGGCCATGAGCTCCTACATGAAGCAGCTGGCGCACGGCACCACGCCCGACGACGTGCTGGACGCCTACGCAGAAGGGCTCGGCTGGGTGTACGACTGGGTCATCGAGATGGGCGCCAACAAAGACGAGATGAGCATCACCGAGCCCACGACCGACCCCGAGGAGCGCAACGCCGAGTACCATGAGCTGGAGAACTCGTACGCGTTCGGTTACTTCGCCATCGGCAAGAACAAGGATGTGGAGGTCAAAGGGCCCAACCACGTGCAGGTGTTCCTGGAAGAAGCAGTTGCCAAGCACGGCGACACGGTTGAGTACCGCCCCGGCACGCCGCTGGTCGACCTCGTGCAGGACGCCGAGACCGGCGCGATAACGGGCGTCGTCGCGGGCGAGAAGAACCAGAAGCGCATACGCGCCAAGCGCGGCGTCATCCTGTGCCTTGGCGGCTTCGAGCACAGCCCCGAGATGATGCAGAACTACCTCGGGCAGGGTGCCGCCGTCCCCGCTGCCGGCTCGCTGAACACCGGCGACGGGCACCGCATGTGCGCTCAGATCGGCGCGGATTTCTGGCACATGAACAACGTGGCCGGATTCTGGATGGCGGGGCGCGACCTCGAGAACACCGCGTACACGAACCCGCCGATCTTCAAACCCGCCCCGAAGGGCTTCGGCATCACCGTTGGCACCAACGGCCGCCGCTTCTACATGGACTGGGACGGCTACAACGTGCGCGAGAAGTACCCGTATATGTCCGACATGAGCGTGCATGTGGGCTCGCGCCACGGCCATATGCAGTTCGGCGGCGAGTGGCCGCACCTGCCCATGCCATCGAAGGCGTGGTTCGTGTTCGACTCGGAGGGGCTGGCGCAGGGTGCCATCCCGCCGTCGGACGACGGGGCCACGCCCGATGAGAAGGGCTACGCCCATGCCGCCAATACCATCGAAGAGCTGGCTGCGCTGATGGAAGTTCCCGTCGACGAGCTGGTGACCACCGTCGATCAGTGGAACGAGTGCTGCGCAAACGGCAAGGACATCTTCTTCCACCGCCCCGAAAGCACGCTCGTGCCGGTGCAGACGCCGCCGTTCTACGCGCAACTGTGCGCGCCGTCGTTCCTCAACACCGACGGCGGCCCCGTGCGCGCTGCCGACGGCGCGATTCTCGACTATGACGGCAATCCTATTCCCGGCCTGTACTCCGCCGGCGAGTTCGGCTCCATCTGGGGTCATTATTACGAAGGCGGCGGCAACGTTGCCGAGTGCCTGATCTTCGGTCGCATCTCGGCGCAAAGCGCCATCGCAGCGGCGGCCGAGTAACCCGCCTGTCCGCATAGGGCGATGCCGTCTCCCTCCCCTTCCCCGATGGCGCCGCCATGGCACGTGCACCGGAAAGCAACGTTTTCCGGTGCACGTTGCTTTTCATGAGAAGGAGGCGCCGCCCCCAAGCGGGACGGCGCCGGACGGGACGGTGCCTGGCAGAGCGGCGCCAGGCGCGGAAGCGAAGCGTCGCGCGATGTCAGGGGCGTGCTACCCAGACTCGCGAGAGACCTCCGCGAGAGACCCCGCGAAAGACTCCTCTAGTACGAATTTGCACTTATGAACGATTTTTTGCGTTTGGAATGGATTGGTTTCGGCAAACCACCAGGTCGCGATTTTTTCCGTTTCGGAAAACCGTTCATAAGTGCAAATTTGTACTAGCGAGATTTCCAAAGAGCGCGGAAGACGCGCTGAAGAAGCCGCCGCGGGGATGACGCGGAGGACCCTTCAGCGTCGCCCCACCAGCCGATCAGGACGTCGACGCAGCTCAGTAGTACCGGTAGTAAGCGGCGCAGCTGCCTTCGCTGGACACCATGCAGGGGCCCACGGGGTTCTCGGGGGTGCATACCGTGCGGAACAGCGGGCACTCGTTGGGGGCCATGATGCCGCGCAGGACGTCGCCGCAGCGGCAGCCTTTCGGATCCTGCGTGGGCTCGATATCGGGCTGGAAGCGGCGTACGGCGTCGAACTGCGCGAACTCCTCGCGGATGCGGTAGCCCGAGCCGGGAATCTCCCCCAGGCCGCGCCACAGCGCCGTGCACGTCTTGAACACCTCGTCGATGGCGGCCAACGCCACAGGATTGCCCTCGGGCATGACGCCGCGCGCGTAGGCGATCTCGATCTCGGCGCGGCCTTCATGCAGCTGGCGCATGATCATGGCGATACCCTGCAGCACGTCCACCGGTTCGAACCCGGTAATGACGCCGGGGATGCCGTACTTCTCAGCCAGGAACTGATAAGGCTTGGCGCCGATGATGGTGCTCACGTGGCCGGGCAGGATGAGCGCATCTACCTTGAGCTGCGGGTCGTTGATGATGGCTTCCAGCGCGCCGGGCATGTTCTTGTGGGCGCCGAACACGCTGAAGTTCTTGAGGCCGGCCGCGGCCGCGCGCTTGATGGACATGGCCACGAGCGGCGTGGTGGTCTCGAAGCCAACGCCCACGAACACGATCTCGCGGTCGGGGTTCTGCTCGGCCAGGGTGAGCGCGTCCAGCGGCGAGTACACGATCTGCACGTTGCGGCCCGCCGCCTGCTCGGCCAGCAGGCTGGACGTGGAGCCCGGCACGCGCGTCATGTCGCCGAACGTGGCGATGGTGACGTTCGGGACGCGCGCAAGAGCGATGACCGTGTCGATGTCCTTGTTCGAGGTCACGCATACGGGACAGCCCGGGCCGGACGCGAGGCGCGTGCCTTCGGGCATGAGGTTGCGGATGCCGTTGCGCGCGATGGCGACGGTGTGGGTGCCGCACACCTCCATGAGCGTGGCGCCGCCCGCAGGCGACAGTTTCGCGATGGACTCGATGAGGCCGCGCGCGAGCTGCGGGTCCTTGAACGCCGCCAGCTCGGCTTCCATCGTGGCCGCATCGACCGTGCGCGACTCGTGCGCGGGACGGACTTCGGGCGAGGCGGACGCGGATGTTTCACGTGAAACATCCGTTCCTTTCGGGGAGTTCATCGGGGCACCTCGTCGGTGACGGGGATATCGTCACCCGCCAGCTCGGGGAACTGCTTGATGAGGTCGATGGTTTCCTGCGCGTAGTCGGGGTCCACCACCTCGATGGCGAACCCGGCGTGCACGAGCACGAAATCGCCGACGTTCGCCTGGGGCGTGAGGTCGATGGAGATGTCGCGCGTGACGCCGAGGATGTCCACCGTGGCCAGGTGGTTGTCCTTCATCTCCGTTACTTTTGCAGGTATGGCTAAGCACATGGCTGTTCTCCTTCTTCGTTGTTCGAGGCCCATGCTACCACAGCCTGGCCGAAGGAAACGCAGCCGTCGTTGGGCGGTAGGTCGCGGTTGACGGCCACCGTGAATCCGGCGGCCTCGAGCGCGGCCAGCGCGTGCTCGATCAGGTAGCGGTTCATGAAGACGCCACCGGACAGGGCGAGCTCGTTTATGTTGTACAAGCTGCGCACGAGCTCGGCCGCCGTGACGATGGCCTGCACGAACGCGTCGTGGAAGCGGCGCGCGATGATGCCGACGGGCACGCCGGCCACCAGGTCGTCGAGAAGCGCGGCGAACGTCGGCGCCGCGTCGAACAGCACGACCGAGGTATCTTGCGCGGTGCTGGTGGGGGTTGCGGTGTTCTTCACCACAGCGATGGCGTAGCGCTCGGCGGCGCTCGCGTCGGCATCGGATGTTTCACGTGAAACATCCGTTCGCGCGTTTTCGGAATCGCTGCCCATAGCCGCCTCGAGCAAGATCGCCGGCTCGCCCTCGTACGTGGGCTCGGTGCAAATTCCCAAAAGCGCGCTTGCCGCGTCGAACAGGCGGCCGACGGACGAGGTCATGGGCGTGTTGAGGCCGCGGTCGATCATCTGCTCGCACACGGCCGCCTGCTCGCCGAGCGCGTTCAGCGCGTCGGTAGCCCCCGGATGTTCCAGCAGGTCGAACGCCCACAGCACGCCGTAGGCCATGCGCAGCGGATGCTTCACCGCAGCCGCGCCGCCCGGCATGGGCACGTAGGCGAAGTTCGCGAACCGCTCGAACGCGGACAGATTGCTGAGCAGCACCTCGCCGCCCCAGATGGCCCCGTCCACGCCGTAGCCGGTGCCGTCGAACGCGAAGCCGCACACGGGGCCGGTCAGGCCGTGCTCCCCCATCACCGACACGATGTGCGCGTGATGGTGCTGCACCTCGGTCACGGGAAGGCTCTGCTCGTGCGCCCACTTCGACGTGAGGTACTCGGGGTGCAGGTCGCAGGCGATGCGGGTCGGCTCGATTTCGAACAGCGTCTCGTAGCGGGACTTCGCCTGGAGCCACGCGTCGTACGTCTCGGCGTTCTCGAGGTCGCCGATGTGCTGCGAGACGAACGCTTCGGCGTCGCGCGTGAGCGCGAACGTGTTCTTCTGCTCGGGGCCGGTGGCGAAGAGGGGGCCGGACGCAACGCCGTCGCTCGCGGGCAACGCGATCGGCAGCGGCGCGTATCCTCGGGCCCGGCGGATGAACTGGACCGCTTCGCCGGCGCTGCCCGCCTCGATGACGCGCACCACCGAGTCGTCGTAGCGGGCGCGGATGGCGCGATCGTGCCCGAGGAAGGCATCGGCCACGCCGAACAGCTTCTCGTAGGCGTCCTCGTCGTCTATGACGATGGGCTCGTCGTGGATGTTGCCCGACGTCATCACCATCATGGCGTTGAGACAAAGGGACGGGGTATTCGTCTCATTCCCCTGAGCCCACTCGCTCCCTTTCTCATCCGGAATGAGACGAATACCCCGTCCCTTTGTCTCATTCGCGAAGTCGTGGAGCAGCAGGTGCTGGATGGGAGTGTAGGGCAGCATGACGCCCAGCTCGGGCAGCGCATCGGCCAACCCGGGGGCGAAGGCGGCGTCGGCGCGCTTGCGCAACAGCACGATGGGACGTTGCGTGGCCGTGAGGATGCCTTCTTCGGCCTCGCTCACTTCGCAGAAGCGGCGCACGCTGGCCACGTCGTCCATCATCACGGCGAACGCTTTGCCCTCGCGGCGCTTGCGCGCGCGCAGCAGCGCCACGGCCTCGGGGTTCGACGCGTCGCACACCAGGTGGAAGCCGCCCAGCCCCTTCACGGCCAAAATCTTCCCGTCAAGCAACAGCTCGACAGCGCGTGCCAGGATGGCGTCGCTTTCCTTGCGCGTGGAACCCCACGTCGTCGGGCCGAGCGGCGCATCGATGTCGCCGGCCTCGTGCTCGCGCCAGCTGAGGTGCGGGCCGCATTCGAAGCACGCGTCGGGCTGCGCGTGGAAGCGGCGGTCGAGCGGGTCGCCGTACTCGCGCGCACAGCGCTCGCACATGGGGAAATCCTTCATCGACGTGCTCTTGCGGTCGTAGGGCAGCTTCTCGATGATGGTGAAGCGCGGGCCGCAGTTCGTGCAGTTGATGAACGGGTAGCGGTAGCGGCGGTCGTTCGGATTGAACAGCTCGCGCGCGCAATCGTCGCAGGTGGCGAGGTCGGGCGAGACGAGCGTGGTCTTCTCCACCGCGCCGGCGTCGGAAAAACGGATCTCGAAGGAGTCGAAGTCCTCGAGCGGCACTTCCTTGAGCGTCACCTCTTCGACGCGCGAAGCGGCCGGCGGGTTCTCGGACAGCTCGATGACGAACTCGTCGAGCAGCTTCGTCTCGCCCTCGGCATGGATGAACACGCCGTCGGTGGCGTTCAGCACCCAACCGTCGATGAGGTACTTCTTCGCCAACCGGTAGACGAAGGGGCGGAACCCGACGCCCTGCACGATGCCTTTGACCTGTATGTCGAGCGCTTCTTTCATGTGCACGCCTCCGCGTAATGCCGTGGACTTCGAATGAGACAGAGGGACGGGGTTAATGTCTCATTCGCGAGAATGAGACATTAACCCCGTCCCTCTGTCTCATTCGATACGCCGTCGAACCGCTTACGCCGACGGCACTTCCATCGTTTCCAGGATGCCGCAGATCACTTCGGCAAGCTGCCGCAGCGTGACGCCCGAGTTGTCGGGCAGGTGCAGATGCACCACACGCCGACCGCGATCGGCCAGCGTCACGAGGTCGCCCGAAGCCTGCGCCTTCGCGAGCGAACCGAGGCTTTCGGCCTCCTGCTTCAGCGGGATGTCCTTCAGCTCGTCGGCCGACAGGATGAGGAACACGCCGCAGTTCGGGCCGCCCTTGTGCAACTGCCCCGTGGAGTGCAGGTAGCGGGGACCCACTTCGAGGCAGGATACCACGCCGCGCTTTTCGGCCACGCCGTGACGGATAGTTTCGAGCGCCTCGCGTCGACCCTCGCCCGTGAACGGCAAAAACGCGTTGAGCGCGAAGAAGTCTCCCGGCTGGATGCTGCCCAGCAGCGCACGCAGCGCACTGCGCACGTCGGTGCAATCCTTGAAGCACGGGGACAGGCGCACCTCGACCTCGCCCATGTGCACGTCGTCGATGAAGTCCTGCACGAAATCGGGCTCGGGCTGGCCTTCCTTGAGGATGTCGAGCACCACGGCCTTCGCCGACGCCACGTCGGGCTGGTCGAAGGGGCAGATCTTCATGAGGTAGCCGCACATGGCGATGGCGTACTCCCACATCACGAAGTGCTCGGCAAGCTCTTCCACCGAGTCGATCTTGTAGTTGGCGCGCGGGATGGCCGGGTCGATGTAGGACAGGCTCATCTCGAAGTTGCGGCGCTCGTCCCACAGGTCGGTGCGCGTGAGGTACATGATGACGCTGCGGTCGCCCGGATCCTTCTTGAGGAGCAGCGAGTCCACCTCGATGTTCGGCAGGATGCCCTGGCCGTCTTTGCCCAGGCTTTCGGCCACCAGCTGCTCGATCCACAGGCCCAGCACGCGGCCGCGCTTCGGCGTGAGGAACGTGAACTTGTTGCGACCTTGCAGGTAGTTGTCGTACAGGAAGGACGCCAGGCCGATGGCCGGGTTGTCGATGGCGTCCTCGCTGCACTGACGCTCGGCGTCGATGGCGTGCGCCATGAACTCTTCGAGGTCGATGCCCACGAGCGCCGCCGGCAGCAGGCCGAACACGGACAGCGCCGAGAAACGGCCGCCCACGGTGGGCTCGCCGGAGAACACCGCGGCCCAGCCTTCTTCGCGCGCTTGGCGCTCGAGCATGGAGCCGGGGTCGGTGATGGCCACGAGGTGCTCCACGAGCTCCTCTTCGCTGATGCGATCGGCCACAGCGTCGCGCACGGCGCGCAGGGCGAGGCGCGGCTCGATGGTGCCGCCGCTCTTCGAGGAGATCACGAACAGCGTGGTTTCGGGCTTCGCCTCGGCCAGAATGGCGCGCACGCGTACGGGCGAGTCGGAGTCGAGGGTCTTGAACGTGATCTTCGACGAATCGGGCTTGTTGTATTTGGTGATGGTCATGGGCGCCTGCGTGGAGCCGCCCTGGCCGATGAGCACGACCGTCTTCAGCCCTTGGGCGATGATCGAGTCGGCGAAATCTTGAATGTCGCGCAAAGAGTACGGTGGATTGCTGGCAAGATCCGTCCACCCCATGTACTGCTCGGAGCAGGAACGCGCTTCGTCGGAGAAGCCGTACAGGCTCGCATCCTTGTCATGGATACGGCTGGCAACGCAGTCCTTCACGAGCGTTTTCGCGGAAGGATACAGTTTTTCCACATCACCGGATAGCATACAACCTTCTTTCAGCGTAATTCTCTTCATTCTAGCAAACGGTACCGGGGGCTGACCATCGGGTTTGCGCTTGTGACGGAGTTGTGGACAAAACGTGTGCGCGAATGCCCGCGCCCTGACACGCTTCGCAAAACCTAAGCGTATCCGTATTAATTCAATATTGATTATTGATATTAATTGATATATAGTATCGTTTATCAGATGAGCAGAGAGGGCTCATCGGGAAGACGAGGGAGGAAACATGTCCGATATCACGAGAAGGAACCTGCTGAAGGGTGCCGCCGTCAGTGCCGCTTCGATTTCCGCGCTGGGTCTGCTGGCCGCCTGCGGCGCCGAGCCGAAGGCCGACGCCACCACCGAGCCCGCTGCCGACACCGCCAAAACCGACGCCGGCGCGAACAGTGAGTACGTGGCTGAGGTGCTCGATCCGCAGGGCATGCCCGACGCGGCTACCGCCAGCAACTTCAACGTCATCTACGACAGCAAGACCACCGTGGGCACCACCTACGAGAACCTCATGACGGCAATCACAGGCGAGACCGGCGCCACCACGAAGTACGAGGCGTTCTCCAAGGTTGCCAAGAACGAAGGCTTCGACGTGCTGGCCCGCCTGTTCCAGTGCACGGCCGACGCCGAGAAGATCCACATCGGCCTCGAGTACGACCTGGCGAAGGAGATCGACCCCGCCACCGAGAAGCCCGAGCCTCCCACGGTCGAGGAGCACGAGAGCGACATCAACCTGATCTCGGGCGCCAACGGCGAGATTTACGAGACGTCGGACATGTACCCCTCCTTCATCAAGAAGGCGCAGGAAGAGGGCAACAACAAGGCCGTGCAGGTGTTCACGCGCGCCAAGCTGGCCGAAGCCTACCACGCGAAGCTGTACATGGACGCGTACACCACCATCGACACCCCCTTCGACGGCAAGTACTACCTGTGCCCCATCTGCGGCTACATCCACAAGGGCGAGAACTTCGTCGCCTGCCCCATCTGCCTGGCCCCCAAGTCGTCCTTCACGGCGTACTAAGCCGGAAGCCTGCATCAGCTCCCCGAAGCGCCCGCATCTGCGGGCGCTTTCTTGTGTGGCGCCCGCCTGGGCACCTGCGGCCGGCGGCTCGCGAGATCGTTCGGCCTCGGCGGACGCCGGCAGCTGTCGGCGTCCGCGCTCGGGAAGACGTCCTGCACGAAGGAGCGTTTGGCAGAGATTGCACGATATGAACGATTTTGCGGAGCAATGTAAAATCACGACCTGGGGTTTCTTTCAAACGCCGCCTTAAAGGCCTCCCGAAATCGTTCATATCATGCAATCTCTGCCAAAAGGCTGCGGCCTGTGACGAATCGGCAGCCGCATTTGTCGCGCGCGTCTGATTACCGGCGGCATTCCGCACCTTGAAAAGAATCGCCGACAGCACTCCTCGCGCGTGCGACGGATTGCGCGGCGATCATCGTCTCGGGGGTCGTTTTCGACAGCCCCCTCTTTGTAAAACAAGGCGTATAGGCTATCGAATTCGCGTTGCGATCTTGCAACGCCGCAGTACAGCAGCACGTTCTTGCCCCAAGAGCCCGGGAGCGGGAGGGTTCGCGGCGCCGAGCACTTATAATGCCCGATGCGTACGTACCATATGAAAAAGGAGAGAACCCATGGCTGCGGATTTTGTATTGCCCCAACTCGATTCCATCATCACGCTCGACGATATCCGGAAAATGAAGGACGTCGACTTCGTGAAAAACGTGCAGGACAAGCGCGTGAAGATGGTGGTCACGAACAATCAGATCTCGAGCGTGGTCATCTCGTCCGATCTGTACAACGTGTTCCTTGAGGCAGTGGAGAAGCTGAAGGCAGCGCAGTCGTCGAACGCTGCGGCCCCCACCGCCTAGCCACACGGCGAACAGCACGCCTCTTCTGCGCCCCGCTCGATGCGGGGCGCAGTTTTTCACCCTATCGTCTCGCAATCGAGCGTGCTGGCTTCGAGCAACGCAGCGTAGGTTTCTCTATCGAGGCCTTCGCCTTCGTGCTTTACCGTGAACACCGCTTTGCCGTCCTGCACCGAACCGGAAACCCAAGCATCTCCGAACCGCGCTTCCGCATCCTCGAGAACCTGGGCCGCCTCCGTCTCGCTTTCCGCCTTGAAGCTGATAGTGCTCTCCGCAACAAGCCCGTCCACGTCGAATCGCGCCGTCTCCTCCACCGTGCGCGTCGAACCGTCGGCGCCTTGCACCGCGTACCGGAATTGCCGCTCGCCCGACGCCGACTCGGCGTTGACGGCTATGGGCGCGGGCGGCGTCGCACGCTCGTCGTGAACCGCGGCGTACACGGCATAGCACGTGCAAGCGATCGCGAGCGCGAACAAGCACGCGCTCAGCAGATACCAGATTCCACCGGTACGCTTACCGGATCGAGCTGCACGCTCGGTTGAAACAGGATGCAAAGGCGACGCAGAAGGACGACGCTTCGGGCTCGTTGAGGTCGACGCTTTCGAAACGGAAGACGGCTTCGCAGACGCGGACCGCTCCGGCTTCGCATCGGTCGCAGAGGGCTGCTGGAGTTGCGGCTTCTCGGGGGGCTCGGCCTGCGCGGACGGGGCGGCGGCGAGGGGGTCGGACGCGGGGGCTGCTGCCGCGCAGACTGCTGAACAGGTGCCGGCTGCGAGGGCTGCGAGGGCTGCACGGGCTTCGCAGGCTGCGAGGGCTCAACAGGCTGCGAGGGTTGTGCGGGCTCAACAGGCTGTGAGGGCTTCACGGGCCCAACAGGCTGCGCCGGCAGCGCGGGCTTTGCGGGCTTTGCAGACTGCGCGAGCTTCGCAGATTGCGCGGGCTTTGCGGGCTTCGCAGATTGTGCGGGTTGTGCGGGCTGGGCCTTCTCGACCGAGGAGGAGACGGGCTCCTGCGCCGGCAAACACTCGGGAAGTTCGAGAGGGCGGCTCTCCCCTGCCAGGTATCGCACCGCAGGCGTCACCGGAATCGCGGGGAGGGCCGCACTCGCCGGAGAAGACACGCGGGGAGCGGGCGCCTCCTCCGGCCCGACGAGCTCCTCATGCGACGCAGGAGGTCGAAACGCCGGAGCGTCGGCGAAACGGCTGCGCACCGTCTGCTTGGGGGATGCCTCGGTCGGCGCCTCGTCGATAGCCTCGTCGGCGTGCCGCGCGCCAACCGTCAAGACATCGAGCGCAAGCGGCACGACGGATTCCGTTTTCATCGCATCGGGCGTAACCGCTTGGTCGCGCTCGCGTTCCACCTCTAGACCGAGCAGGGCATGGAGGTCGACGGGGGCGGAAGCGGGGCCGACCTCGATCAGGCTCTCAGCCTCTTCGACGTGAGGAGGCTCCGGAGCAAGCCCCAGCATCCCCAATAGATCGGGCGCAGAAGCGGCAGCGCGCGCTTCCGATTGCCGTTCGTCGGCATCCGGCTCCTCGGCTTCGAGCTGATTTCCCAGCAAGGCATCGAGGGAGAACGAGGATCGTGAGTCTTGAGTGTTCAACATGCTGTTCCTTTATCGAATCGAGCGGCGTTTTGTCGGGGCGGATGTTCGCGATGCGATGCCATGCTGTTTGCGGCGACCGACGGCGAGAAAAGCCAAAGCCGCCCCTGAGCTTGCAACCGCAAGCGCAGGGGCGCGGGACATGCGACCGTCGGCAGCGGGCAGCTCGTCCGACGAACCGGCACCCTCTTCCACGGCGCGAGCTTCTCGTGCGACCTGCTTCGCAGCTTCGACGGCAGCCTCGTCGTACCGCAATTGCCAAGGACCGAGCTGCATATTCCATGCGCCCACATGCTCGGGCGTCGGCTCCTGTTCCGGAGGAGCCGGTTCGAGCGGCTCCTCCGGAGGATCGACCGTCTGCGTGATCGGGGGAACCGTCGTCCCCGGGTCCGGAGCGCTCGCATGCGCGTGCGTTGCCGCGATCGCAATCGAACCTGCGGAGCCCATCGCCAAAACAGCCAAAGCAAGAAAAACGCGCCGAAGCGGCACGCTCTTCCTATCGCCCATCGAGCGCATTTCCGGATACTGACTTGCCATGCGTTCCTTCCAAGCGGGATCGCCTATCCGGGCGATCCCGCATATCTCGTTGCTACATGTATTCCAGCCTGCGCACTTCGCGCAGGATCATGCGCCCTTGCGACGTCAGGGCGTACCCGTTCGCCAGCTGGCCGCCGTCCTCGGCGTAACGCGACCTGCGCACAAGGTGACCCTGCTCCTCCAACCGGCCGCAGAGGAATCGCACCTGCTGCGGCGTCATCTCGAGCCGCAAGGCGATTTGGCGATACGACAGCGGCGCCACATGATCGCGATTGCGCGTCGACACCTCCGATACGTAATTCAGAATCCGAATCGCGTTCTCCCTCATGATCTTGTTACTCGTTCTCGACATCATTTGTCACCCCCTGCCAATCTCCTCTTGAGCGCTGCGCGCTCGATCTTGCATGCGTCGACGAGCCACGATGCCGACTGCCAGGGCCCCTGCCGCCAACGCGATGAGCGCGGCTTCGGTCGCCCCGTTCCCGTCTCCCGTCTTCGCGGCGACCTCCCGCATCAGCGACTTGACGGGGTTGCTCCCGGCTCCCCCCGGAACCCCTGCGCTTTTGAACGTGACGACCAGCGTGTGCTCGGCGCGCACGTCTTCGAAGCGGTAGCTGCTCGGCGACCAGGCAAGGCGCTGCCCATCGATCACCACGGCGTCGACGGTGTACCCCTCGTCGGGTATGAAGTAGAAGTCCTGGTCGGAGCCGGAAACGACGCGAACCGCGCCCTCCGGGGACACCCGGCCGTGGCCGCCCGAAACGCCGGCTTCGATGACGTGCTTCGCCAGAGGCGGCACGCTCTCGCGGGCGAATCGGGCATAAACGCTCGTATCCTTGCGCACGTCCTCAAGCTCGTAGCTGCCGTTTCTCGCCTTTTCAGTGACGTCCACCCCGTTCACGACGAGCGACGCGAGCCGGTATCCGGGACCCGCTTTCATCGTGAACAGCACCGACTCGCCTTCCTCCACCTCGAAGGTGCCTTCGGGCTGGATGCTGCCGCCCTCCGACGACCCGGCCGTCACCTTGTACGTGGGCGAAGGCTCCGGCGGCGTCACGGCCGTCGACTTGAACGACACGTCCAGCGTGCAGTCTTGCGTGACGTTGGTCAGGCGGTAGGCCAGGTCCTGCACGTCGCCGGTGACGTCTTGGTCGCCGTTCAGCACCACGCGGTCGAGCTCGTAGCCCTCCTCCGGAAAGAACGTGAACAGTAGCGACGAGCCGTGAGCCACCTTCGTGAGACCGGACGGCTGCACCGTGCCGCCGACGGTGGACGCCACGGCCGTGACCCCATGCACGATCGGATCCACCGGGTCGGGATCGTCCGGCTGCTTCTCGCGGAACGTCGCGTGGATGGTCGCATCGGCTTCGAGGTCGAACAGCGTGTACGTGCCGTCGATCGGAATGACCGGACGCCCGTCCACCTCGACGCCTTCCAGGACGAACCCATCGTCGGGAACGAAGGCGAACGCCTGGCTCTCGCCCCTGTTCACCCGCACGTCGCCGCCGGGCGTCACGGCACCGCCCCGCGAGGACGTCGCGTGCACCGTCACGTACCGCGCGGGCTCGGGAACGGGTTCGTCAGCCTCGAACTCGGCGCGCACGTCCGTATTGCCCGCGACGTCGGCGAGCGTGAACACGCCACCGCTCACCTGGTCGGTGACGTCCCGGCCGCCCGCGCTGAGCGACGACAGATGCCAGCCCGCATCGGCCTTCACCGTGTACGTAAGGGAGCTGCCCGTGGGCACCCAAGCCGTGCCCGACGGCGAGATCATGCCGCCCGACGACGCCGACGCCGTCACCTCGTGAACGGGCACGGGCGTCGGGACGGGATCGCCCTCGCCCAGCGCTTTGAAGCGCACGCTGATGACGGTGTCGTCGGTGACGTTCTCCACCGAGAAGCGATAGCCGCCGGCCGCGCCGGGCACCGAGCGCGCCATCATCAGCGCAGGAGCGTACAGCGGTTCCGCGTCCACCCGGTCGCCGTTCACGGTAACCGCATCGAGGTCGTAGCCCTCTTCGGGGAACACGTGGAACGTCTGCGAGCCGCCGTGGGCCATCGCGAACGCGCCCGACGGCGAGACCATGCCGCCTTCGCCGCTCTCAGTGCTGACCTCCACCTTCACGTCGACGGTGACCAGCGGCACGTCCGGCTCGGGCTGCGCCTTCTTCGCGAAGGTGACCGCGACCGATGCGTCGGCCACGACGTCCCTCACACGGTAGGACACGCCGCCGTGCTGCACGACGACGCCGTCCACGCTGACCTCGTCAACCTCGTAGCCCTCCTCGGGCTCGAACGTCAGCAGCAGCGACCCGCCTTCGATCACCGTCGTGTCGCCCGCAGGCCAGACCGAGCCGTGCTCGCCGGCGCTCGACGAAATCGTGTGGGTCGTCGGGGCGGGAGCCGGGTCATCGGCGTCGTCGTCGGCGAACTTCACCGCGATGGACGTGTCGGCGGTTGCGTTGAACAGGGTGTAGCTGGAACCGCTGAACGCGAACGCCTTGCCGTCCACGGTGAGCTCGCTGACCCGCTTGCCCTGGTCGGCCAGGAAGAAGAACGTCTGCGTCGCACCCTTCGGCACGCGCACGTCGCCTGCGGGCGAGATGGAGCCGCCCGCGCCGGCCGAGGCGTTCACCGTGACGTACTCCTGCACGGGATCGTCCTTCTGGTCGGGTGCGAACGTGACGCTGATCTGGTGATCCTCGGCCACATCTTCGAAGCGGTACGCCAAGCGGTCGTACGCTTCATAGGCCACACCGTCGACGGTGAGCACGTCCACATGGTAGCCTGCATCGGGAATGAGCGAGTAGAGGACCGAGCCGCCCTCGATTACCGTCGTGGCCCCCGCCGGCGAGATCGCGCCATGGGCGCCGGCCCGTGCCGTGACGGTGTGGGTGGTCACCGGCGGCACGGGCTGGTCGGTGCGCTTGAACGTGACGCGTACGGTAGTCTCCTGCGTCAGGTCGAACAACGTCAGCACCGATCCGGCCACCGTTACCGGCTGCCCGTCGACCGTGACCTGGTCGACGGCGTACCCGTCGGAGGGAAGGATGGCGAACATCTGGGACGACCCGTGCAGCACGCGCACGTCACCTGCGGGCGAGATGGAGCCGCCCGCGCCCGCCAGCGCGTGCACGGTGACGTACGCCGGAGTCGGCGGGTCCACCGTGATGCGCTCGAACACCGCGCGGATGGTATGAGCGGCGCGCACGTCCTCGAACGTGTACGACGCGGCAGCCGGACGATCCTCGCCGTCGATGACGAGCTTGGCCAGGCGATAACCTTCGTCGGCCGCGAACGTGAAGCGGGCGTCCTTGCCCTCCACCACGTCGATCGAGCCCCGCGGCGAAATGGAGCCGCCCGCGGTGGCCGACGCTTCGACGACGTGCGTCACCGGCTCCGGCGGGTCCACCTTCGCCAGCCTGAACGTCACCCGCAAAGTCATGTCTCGTTCAACCTTGGAAAGCGTGAGGGAGCTCTCGCCGTCCATCAGGCTGCGCGCGTCTTCGCCGTCGAGCAGCACCTGGTCGATCTCGTATCCCGCGTTCGGCAGCAACGCGAACGTGTAGGGCGAGCCGAGCTCCACCTGCACGTCGCCCGACGGGTCGATGCGGCCGTTCGGGCCTGCGGTGGCGCTGATCGTCGCGTACGTCGGCTCGGGCGGGTCGACCTTCGCCGGCTTGAACGCGGCGGCGATGGTATGGTCGGCCGTGACGTTCTCGAACGCGTAGACGCCGTTCGCAGCTTCGGCGGGTTCGCCGTCGACCAGGAGGGAGTCCAGCTCGAAGCCCTCGTTCGCCGCGATATGGAACACGGCGTCCTCGCCTTCGCGCACCGTCACCGTGCCGGACGGCGTGATGGTGCCGCCCTGGCTCGCGGTGGCGGTGATTGCGAACGTGCGCGGGATGGCCTCGAACGCGACCTGCACCTTCATATCGCGCACGACGTTCTGCAGCGTCAGCACGCCGTCGTCGCCGAGCTTTCCCCGGGCTTCCACGCCGTCCACCAGAAGGGACGCCACGCGATTCCCCTCGTCGGGCAGCACCGTCACCCGCGCCGTGCCTGCATGGGGCACGGTCTGGGCCTGCGGGGACACGGTGCCGCTGCCGGTCGAGCTGGCCGTCACCTCGTGCAACGGGGTCGGGGGCGCGATGCCCGCCTTGTACGTCACCACCACTTCGACGTCGG
Source organism: Eggerthella timonensis (assembly GCF_900184265.1). NCBI lineage: Bacteria > Bacillati > Actinomycetota > Coriobacteriia > Eggerthellales > Eggerthellaceae > Eggerthella > Eggerthella timonensis. The sequence goes on along the minus strand of NZ_FXXA01000002.1, from coordinate 745,910 downwards.
CCGTGACGGCCGAGATCAGGAAGGAGTCGCCGAACACGTTCACCGGTTGGGCCCCGCCCTCGCCCGAGCGCATGGTGACGGACTGGATGGCAAAGCCGTCGTCGGGGACGAACGTCACCGTGGTGCTTGCGCCCTCGAGCACCGACGCCTCCACGCGGCCGTCGGGCGCGCCATCGTCGAGCGCCACGCGGCCGTTGCCGCCCTCCACCCGCGCGACCACCGCGTGCGTCTTCTGCGGGTCGTCGGGCACCTCGGCTTTCGCGAACGAAGCCTCGATGCGATGGTTGGCCCGGACGTTCTCGAACGTGTAGGCGTTGCCCGTCAGCTCGACCGGCGAGCCGTCCACCTCGACGCCGTCGACCACGTAGCCCGCATCGGGCAGCACCGTGTACACAGCGGTGGATCCAGCGGCGAATTCCGTCACGCCGTCAGGGGTGATGGCGCCGCCCTCGCCTGCCGTGGCCGTGATGGAGAACGTCGACCCCGCCGGTGCCGGATAGGCGACGGCGAACGCGCCGAGCGTGCTGGCGGTGAACGTAACCGAAGAGCCGCCCGCATCGACGGCGGCGGTGTACGTGACGACGGAGCCATCGGGCCCAAGGCCGAGCACCTTCACGGCATCGCCCGCCGCGGCGGCCTCGGCCGACAGCGGCAGCGTGACCTGGAGCTCGCCCACGAAGGCGGCCTTGCCCTCGGGAGCGCCGGCAAGCGCCAGCTGCCACGCCGATGGATCGAGCTTCATGCCCTCGGCCGCCTGCTGCAAGAAGCCGTACGGCGCCGAGCGGTCGTCCAACTCCTCGGCTGCAAGCTCGGCCAGGCTGTGGATGCTCAGGCCGTGCACGCGCGGCAGAGCCTCGGCGTCGGGAAGCGTGGTTTCCAGATAGCCGTCCGACACCGTCACGGTCACGGAGGCTTCCTTCGAAGCGCCCGAACCGTCGGTCACCAGGACGGTGTAGCGATAGGCCTTCCCGGTTTCCAGCGTGTCGACGTGCTGAGACAGCGGGTATACCGCAGCGTCGGCGCCCTCGATGGGCTGCGCCGGTTCCGGTCGGCCGTTCTCGTCGAGCACCGCGCGCGACCACGCATACGTGAACGGCTCGGTGCCCGTGGCCTGCACGTTGAGGTCGAATTTCTGGTTGCCCCTGATCTCGGCGATGCTGGCGGCGAAGTCGGCCGTGATGGACAGGGTCAGACCGTCGACCGCCAGCAGATGCAGCTGCGTGGTGGCCGTGCCGGTAGCGGGATCCACCCAGCCCATATCGCCGACGGAAGGGGCCGGGCCGGGCTCGCCGCCCTGATCGGCCGAAGCGGGAAGCGGCGTGTACGATATGAGCAGGCATACGCACAACAGCGCTGCCAGGAAATTGTGTACATACCTTCTCATAGCCAGATCCTTCTTCCTTCGCTTCAGTTGAGAACCGAAATCGTGAGCTTGGCGGCCGCTTGGCCCACCAGCTCTTCGGTTTCGGGGTCGTGCGCGTAGAACACCGCCGTGCATGGATAATCGCCGGCGTCCAGGTCGACGGAGAGCTTCGCCGTTTGGATGTGGTGGTTCTGCTCGATCATGCCCGACGTGTACACGGTCTCGCCCGTGTCGTCGCGCGTGATCTCCACCTTCATGAGGTACGGGTTGTTGGGGACGTTCTCGATGCGCAGCTCGCCCTCGGACTGGCCGTCCGCAAACTCCACCTGCGAGGCGATGGAGATGTTGAACATGCCCTCTTCCACGATGCGGTCGAGCTCGGCTTGGATCTCCTCCTGCGTTTTGCCCTCAAGCTGCCCGAGCGCCGCGTTCGGGTCGCGCCCTTCCGAACCGGTCGAGCACGAGCGGAACGCGAAGAAGCATGCGACCAGCACCGCCACGACGGCCACGACCAGAGCGACGTAGAACACCGGCGGGAGCGAAGTATGGCGAGGCGCGCTCGCGGCGTCGCGAGGGGTGGGGTTGTCGGTGGTGGGGTTTTCGGGCTGCATGCTGTTGGTCTTTCTCGAACGGGCGATTGAACTTACTGAAGGCGCCAAGGCGTGGAATTAGACGGTGCGGCCTCCCTCCCCAATCGAAAGGGAGGCCGTTCTGCCGCGATTCTGCTCTGCTTACGAAGCGGTGGGAACCTCAACCGTGTACTTGATCTTGATTGCCGGATAGGTCTGGTTGTCGGTCAGGGGAGACTTGACGTAGCTCGTTCCGGCCAGCGTCAGGCCAAGTTCTCCGCCCTTGGGAACCGTGAAGAACGCATCGCTGCTCAGATCGGTAGCAGCCGCCGACTTGATGATCTGCGGAGACGAAGCACCCGCCTTCACGGTCATGGCCAGCTCGCCGGTGCCCTGGATATCGGCGCTCTTCGCCGCAACGGCGTCCCACGTGCCATCATCACTCTTGGCGCCCTGAACCGCGGTCACCTTCAGATCGGCCGTAGCGTTGTTGTTAACGATCTTGTACGCCGTGGCGGACGGGGCAGTGATCGTACCGCCCTTGGACGGCGTCACGATGGTGATGTCAACCGGAAGAGTGGCCTGTATCTGCGAAGCGGAAGCGAACACGTTCACCGCCGTCGACGCGTCGCCCTTGGTGTCGCCCGCTTGCGGCGTGAACGAGCCTGCGTCACCCACGGTCACGTCGGCAGCGAACGCCGGGGCGGCGCCCATGGCGAGCGTTGCAGAAAGGGCCAGAGTAGCCAGAACTTTCTTCGTGTTTTTCATAGTTGGTCCTCCTTGTCGTTGTATATGCTTAGGCGTTCTACAAAATGGTCGATGCATGATTCGTCATTAACCACCTCGATCCCTGTTCCGAGAGTCGTCCATGCCTATCAGCCTTTGATCGACAAGGTCACCTTGGCGGCGGCCTTGCCCACTTCGTCGAGCGACTCTGCATCAAAGGCGGAAAACGTAGCGGTTGCTGCGTAATTCCCTGCTTCAAGATCCTTATTGAGCACGATGGTTTCCAAGTAATTGCCGGGCTTGATACCCTTGGATTCGTATACCGCCTCGCCTGTGTCATCCAGCGTTATAGCCACCTTCATGACGTAGCGATTGCCGGGAACGTTTTCGATATAGGCAGTCCCGGGCGAAGCGCCATCGTCGAACTCGATGACGCTGGCGATGGAGATGTTGAACATGCCCTCCTCGACGATGCGGTCGAGCTCGGCCTGCACCTCTTCGGGAGATTTGTAAGGCGCTTGACCCAAAATAGCGTTCGCGTCGTAGAAGTCGTCTTGCTCAGAGCTTGCAAACCACCAGATGCCGCCGCCGATCAGCGCGAGCACTGCCAAAACGACAACGATGACGATCCAACGACTCGGCTTCTTGCCATTTTGAGCGGTGGGTCTTTCGGGATGCGGCGTAGCATGATCGGCTGGCTTCGCGCCATCGATAGTGGGCAAATTGTTCAAATCGATGCTCATACGTCCTCTGTCTTTCTCGTCTAGCTCGTTGGTAGTAGATGCAACACGTTCGCCGCGCTCCGAGGTTTCGAACGGCGCGATCGACGCTGACCCGAAGGATCCTCGCGTCGCGCCGTTCGACATCGGCTTCTTACGGTCTTGCCGTTACTTCGTAGGTCAGGTCGGCGACGGTCGTCGTGAAGTCGTAGAGGCGAATTCCGACCTTGGCTCCTTCGGGAATCACCAAACCAACCGAATAGTCCAAAATGCCCGGCGAAGCCGCATTTTGCGCTGCGGCCATATCGAACCCACTAGGCGTGACCGTTCCGGTCAGCCCTAACTCGTACGCGTTCGCCGTGTCGGGCGGCAACCCCGGCATCAGCTTCAGTTTCAGGTTCTCGCGCGTCGCAGCTTCCGGGAATACCTCATCGGCAGCCAGGCCTTCTTTGGAGTTGATAGAGGTCACTTCGAGTGGCACCGGCGTGAACGAGCGCATCTGCACCGCAACAGGCTGGCTCTCCCCCGAAGCGGAAAGCGGTATCGTCGCTTTCACCGGAACTTCGACCCGCGTGATCAACGTGTATTTGCCATAGAGCACGTATGGTTCTGAAAGCCCCTGCTCGGTTATGCTTTTAGCGAAATCGAACTTCGTGGACGCGGTGCATTCCTGGCTCGTGCACCATCCCGAAAACGCATAACCGAACCGCGCCGGAGCTCCGGGATCAGCCAACATTCCAGTGGTATCCGTGAGCATCGTCTGCGAAGTGGTGAAGTCCGATGCGCCGGGAGCCTGCAGCTTGAAGGAAACTGCATTGACTCCATCGGGCAAGCCTTCTTCGGAGCTCACCAGATCACGACTGAAGTTTGCTTTCCAATATCCTGCTGGATCATTGGTCACAGAAGCAGGAGCAAGCTTGGAAAGATCCCCTCCCGCACAGAAAGTAGTCAGCGGCGCATCGGGCGTATATCCCCTGGCTCCAAATAGAAGCTCGTTGAATCCCTTTTCCGAACTCAATCCTGAAAGATCGAGCGTTGAGGGCAGCGAAACGAGCTTCGGGCAGGCGTTGAACATCTGCCTTGCATCGGAAATCTTTGATACGTCTTCAAACCTGAATCCTTCGGGCAACGATTGAAGCTCCATACACTCGTAGAACATAGCTTGCGCATTCGTAACAGAGCCAGGAATGGTGAACCTCGACGGAAGAGAGCGTAATGATTTGCAGCTCTGGAACATACATTGCGCGTCTTCCAGGCCATCGTTGAGCACGAAGCTTTCGGGGATCGACTCAAGCAGCGTGCAGCTCGAGAACAACCATCCAGCATGTTTTACCGAAGCCGGCAACGAGAAACCGTCGGGCAATGTCTTCAACTGCGTTTTCGAGAAGGCCGTGTACATGCTTTCCACGTTTTCCGGAATGACAAATCCGCTCGGCAGTGAAGTGAGACCTGTCAGATGGAACGCGTTACTCATTTCTATCAGCGAACTTGGGAGTACGAAATCATCCGGAATCGACGTCAAGGCTCCACTGTTCTGGAACAACCGAGCTATGCTGACAACGCCTTCCGGCACATACACCTTCGATATGTCCTCAAGCGCCGGCATGCCTGCAAACCAGTACCGCATGTTCGGTTCCGCATTCACAGAATCTGAAGCAGCGTCAGGATCGGCAGCAAGCTTGATGCCCGGCTCCATGACAACGCGCTTCACTTGATCGCGGAAGGGCGACCAATAAGTTGAACGCGGCCAATCGTCGCCATTTCCGCTTTCCGGCGTATCCCACAAAGGAAGTATCTCTGCACCTGGGACATCAGGCCTGATAGTGAGCGTGCCATCGGACGACAACGACCACGAGGCGCTGTAGAGTCCATCCGTCGTCGGCAGGTCGCCGGACGTCTTTTCGTATTTGGCATAGAGAGTGTAAGGCTCGGCGGTCAGTTGGCTGGCCACCGTCTGCTTGAAATCGAACTTCACCGTACAAGCGGCATCGGTATACCAACCTAGGAACAAGCAGCCCGAGTATGCAGGAGCGACTGGGTCGACCAGCAAATCATCGCTATTTGAAAGCACCTTCATCCAAGCGTTGTTGTACGCACCAGCTTCATTTGGCAACTTGAAAGAAACCAGGTGCTGATTAGCGGGTGCTTCGGTTTCGTTTTTCAAGACGCGATTGTAATTACCGGCCCAAAAAGATACCGGGTCCTCGGTTACCCACGAAGGCAGCAAGTTTGCGAAGTCTCCCGCATAATAGGTGTCCAGGGAAGAGGCACTCGTAAACATGGTTTTCAGTTCTTCTTCTGAGACGGTGTTCGAAAGTCGCGAAAGATCCAGCGATTCCGGCAAGCGGGTGAGGCTGCGACAATCGGCGAACATGGAATCGATTCCGATAGCCTTGTCGACGGCATCGCCCTTGCCGATTATGTTTTCCCCGCTAAACGTGAATCCTTCTGGTAGCGATCTAAGACTGGTGCATTCCTTGAACATGCCCGCCGCATCGCGGGCAGATGCAGGGATCGCAAAACCATTTGGAAGAGATTTCAAGTTGAAGCAACGCGTAAACATGTAGCGCAAATTCTCTAAATTCTCACACCCAGCTAAGGTAAGGCTTGCAGGCAGCTCTTGAAGCACATGGCAGTTTCCGAACGTCCATCTGGCATCGACAATGGTTTTCGGCAGAGCGAAAGAGGACGGAAGAGTCTTGAGCTTCCGACAATCGCTAAACATTCCATTGGTGCTTTCAAGCTGCCCATCATCACCGGGCAATATGAAAGATTCTCCAACTTCCTCCAGAGAAAGGCAGTGCTGAAACAGGTTCTCGAGCGTTCTTGCATTTGCGGGAATAACAGCTTTTGAAACATCGACAAGGTTTTTCATGTTGGCAAACCAAAGCGTCAAATCCTCAGCTCGTAAGTTCTTTGAGATCGTCACTTTTTTCACACGGTCAATATACGGTCCCCAATGTGAATCCTGCGATTTGTCAGCCTCACTGTTGTAATACCATCCGAACGGCAATACATTGCCATCGCCGCTTATCCGCAGCTCTCCTTCAGCGGTAAGCTCCCACCAGGCTTCGCCGGAACCTTCAACAACGGGCAACTGCCCTTCACCGAGCGCCTTGTCGCGCCCGCCAGCAACGATCCATTTGCCGTAAAGCGTCGTGTCGGCGGTCAGCTCGGTGTTGAAGTCGAACGGCTCAAGGCAATCCTCGTCAGTGCACCAGCCCGTGAAGGAATAGCCCTCGAGCTGAGGCGTCCCGGGATTCGCGACGATGCCCTTCTCGTTCGTCACGATCGTCGTGCGGTTCGTCCAGGCGAACGTACCGTCTTCCGAAGGCGTAGCGTTTTGCAGCCTGAAATCCACCTTGTAGGAGCTGCGGTCAGCAGGATCTTCGACAAGTATGCGGTTCTGGCTCTTCCAGTCGTATTCGAGAACGCTCGGATCGGAGCCCGAATAGTACGTAGCGATGCGCGACTCGCCCTCAGCGAGAGGTACATAGAACGCACTTTCATTCTGCTGCGGTTTAGCAGGGAATGAAAAACTTGACGGCAGCGACGTAAGGGATGGGCAGTTGCTAAACATACCGCTCATCCATACGGTGCTGTCGGGAATAAAGAAACCCTCTGGCAGGGTTGCCAAAGACAAGCAATCGGTGAACATATATGACACGTTTGCGTTCTTGCTTGTTTTAGAAAACACCATAGACGGGGGCAGCGACACAAGGGACGAGCATCCGTAGAACATGCTCGAAGTATTCTCTACCTCGTCAGGAATGGAAAAGCAATCAGGGATGTTCTTGAGCGACGTGCAGCCCATGAACAGCTGATGGAGGCTAACCGCTCCTGTGGGAATTTGCATATCGGTCAAATCGACGAGGTTCGCCATGTCTTTGAACCAACAATGCATATTTCGATCAATGGCGAAGCCCGCCGACATAGCGATTTTTTTCACCTGGTCACGGTAGAGTCCCCATGCAGCATCCCCGCCTTCCTCGTTCACGTTGTTCGGGAATTTCAAAGCAACTTGTCCCGATCCGCGCAACGACAGCATGCCGCCATCGGTGAGCGTCCACCAAGCATCACCCGTACCTTCGACTGTTGGCAACGTGCCGCCAAGCGTGCCGGGAGCCATCACGCCGTAAAGGGTGGCGTCCTCGGTAAAGGGTTTCGTGAAGTCCGCGCGCTGAGTGCACGCCTCGTCCGTATACCAGAGCGTGAACACGTAACCCGGCCATGTGGGAGTGACGCCAGGCTCGGCAAGCATTCCATCAGCATTCGTGAAGAGCGTGCTCCATGTAATGCCCTCTCCCGTTTCGCCCTGCGCCTTTATGTTGAAGACGATGGACTTGGCGTCAGCCGGCTTGTCGCTCAGTTTCGTGAAGGTACGGTTGTCATTTGCCCAGGAGTAGTTCGTTACCGCTCCATTCGTGCCGGCGTAGTACATCGGCAGGGGACTATCCGTGTAAAAGACGCCCTTACCAGTTTGAGCGGTCGCAAATACTGGAAGGGTGAACGTCGAAGGTAACGACACGAGCGACGTGCAGCCTTTGAACATCGTGTTAATGTCCGTAACAGTTTCCGGAATAGAGAAACCTTCAGGCAAGGATGCCAGAGAGGAGCATTCGAAAAAGAGGCTTACCGTCCCCTTCACAGAAGGAGGCAAGCGGAAACCGGAGGGCAACGTTCGCAGAGAGGAGCACTTCGCAAACATGCCGTTTAAAATGGTAACGGTGGCATCGCAACCATCCATGCTCAGCCCCTCCGGCAGCTCCTTGAGCGATTTGCACTCCAAGAACATGTTGTTGAAGCCGTCTCCGCCTTTGACCGTTTGCGGCAGCCTGAAGTTCGCCGGAAGATATTCAAGCGAGGTGCATCCGGCAAACATCTCTTTGCACGAATCAATGGAAGTCGGCAAGGTGAAGTTCTCCGGCAGCTCGATAAGTGAGCGACAGCTTGTGAACATGTTTTTGAAATTTACCGCGCCAGCAGGAAGTTTGAAGTTTCTCGGCAACGATTTGAGATAGAAGCACTCGTTGAAAAGACTCGAGAGGCTCGTTATTCCATCATGGAGCACGAAGGTGTCGGGGACCTCTTCGATACCCGATCCAGCAAACATGCATGCGACGTTCGTGACGCCGTTCGGCACGCGCACGCCCGAGATATCTTTCAGATTCTCCATGGTCGAGAACCAGAACTTCATGTTGACAGCATCGACGGAATCTTCAACCACGATGCTTTTGACAAATTCGCGTACTGGCCCCCAATGGTTCTTGAAGATTGAAGGTTGCGAGGGTCCCCATGTGGTCCATCCCAAATCCTGGATCACGGCGCCTTCGCGCACGCACCAGATTCGCAAAGTGCCATCATCGGTGAGCTCCCACCGACCATCGTTAGTGTTGCCATCGGTGGGCAGTTCGCCTGCCGATGCCGTGATCGACACCTCAACAGTCGAACTTGCAAGCTCCACCGGTACGTCGCTGCCGGTGTAGACCAGCTTCGCAGTAGCAGTGAAGGAGCCAGCGTCAGCCTGCGGGGTTACCGTGAAGGTATGGCCGTCAGCCACCGCAGCAGGTTCGATAGTAGCAATGTTCCCGTCGACGTTCTCCCACTGGATTGCAGTAGAGAACGCAGAATCCGTCGGGATCGACGAGTCTATTGCAAGCTTTATCGGGACGTTTACCGGTACTGTGACCTTTGCTGGAGCTCCCGTAGCAAAGGCTGTCACATCGCTTAGGTTTGTTTTCTTCCATACATCTACCGTGCTCTGCGGACAGTACATGCGCACGGGTTGGGGACAACGATAGAACGACGTTGTTTCAATCGAGACATTGCTTGAGAGGCAAATGACTTCCTGAAGGTTTCGATTTACATCGACCACCTTCGGCCCCATAGATTTAAGCGATTCTGGCAATACGATGCCTATCAACCAAGGAAGGTTTTTGAAAGCGGACATGCCAACCATCTCGACCCCATCGGGAATCTCATAATAGCCGCCTGCTGCGAAAGACTGTCCAGCCCCAGCATCAAGCATGGTCTTCCCGTCAAAAGTGCAAAGCGCACCATTTACCGCACGAAAGTTAGTATTCTCTTCATCCACGACGAGGCTCTTCAAGCCGCCGCATTGTCCAAATGGCCCAAAGCCTACCGTTTTGACCGAAGCGGGAACCACCACCGATTCTATTCCCGACATTTCGAAAGCCAACGCTCCCAATGATTCCAGCGAGTCTGGGAGCACCACGTCTCGTAAGCTTGTGGTTTTAAAGAAGGCATCGAGCCCAATGGACCTGACGCCCGGCATTTCGGGAAACTCGAGCAACGATTGATCTTCGCTAAATGCCTGACTACCAATTTCGGTAACCGTCGACGGCAACTTCATGGTGGTAATGCCTTGGCACTTCGCGAACCCAAGAGCTCCCACGCTCGCTACCGTGTACGTGAAGCCATCCTTAACAACCGTTTGGGGCACAAGGATGTCGCCGATGGGCGCCTTGGCTTCGTCATCACTTTTGGCGACCGACACCGTGCCGAATTTGCCCACACCGTCAATCGTCAGCACCGTATACTTGAACCATGAGCCGTCACCAGTTTGCGCCTCAAACGACGTTCCTATGAGGGCGTTCGGATCGATGTCCCATTTGGCATACAGCGTGATGTCCTGGGTCACCGAGACGGAGAAGTCGTGCGGGGAGAGAACACAATTGGGATCATCGTACCAACCCGCGAAGATAAACCCATCTCGAGCAGGTGGAACCGGCGCGGTAATGGTATCGCCATGGTTCACGGTGATTGCAGGCACGTTATCGCCGATCGAGCTGAACGTGACCGTATAGGTATTGATGCTCCATTGCGCCGTGAGGCTCACGTCGCGAGCCGGCATCGTGGGGCTGCTGGAATCGGAAGAGAGATCCCAGGTTTGCGGCGTAGGCTCGTCCGACAGCCATCCGGTGAACTCATGCCCGGTCTTCGTGGGATCGGCCACGGCCTTGGCATGCGCCCCAAAAGCAACCTGTTGGGGTTCGATGGTAGCGGGATCGCCCCCGGCAGTGTCGAACGTCAGCGCGTAGCTGTTGGGAGTCCACTTCGCGTAGAACGTCTTGTCGCCGGTCGAATTCGCCGGAATGGTCGCAACCGCGGTGCCGGCCAGACCCGAGTTGTCATACCAGCCGTTGAAGGTGTAACCACCCTTCGTAGGCATCGGCAGCGTGATCATGGGTGATTTGATAGTGAAGCTGGCCGGAGCATCGTTCGGCAGCGTCCCGCCGTCCAGATTGTAATTGATGGCGTAAGTGGCGAGTTCAGCCTTGTAGGTACTACCAATACCCGAAGGGATTGCGTTGTAAGGATACAAGTTCCCGCCCGAATCGACCCAGTTACCAGTGTAGCCAGGATTCGGTTGCGCAAGGAGTCCAAGACTATACCGCGAGCCGACAGTCACCTCTGCAAGATTGGTGCAACCGTCGAATATGCCGCTCGCGCTTGCCACTTTGCCAGTATCCCAATTTGAGAAATCGAGAGATTGGAGATTGGCGCAGCTTCCGAACATGCCGACCATACTCGTAACATTCTCAGTTTTGAGCATGGAGACGTCTATATTGCCGAGCTTGGAGCATCCGTTGAACATGTTTGACATAGTCGTGACGTTTTGGGTGTTCAGGTTGCTCAAACCATTGATTGCCATTAGCTTGGAACAGCCTTCGAACAAATGGCTCACATTAGAGTCCGCTTTAAGGCCCGCCGCTATTGTCGCAGTCTCAATTTCAGCATTTTTGACCCAGGGAAAGGTGCCGTCGTCGACATAGTCCGGCAGCGTGCCGCTTACGCCGTCGGTTGGGGCCAAGACGAGTTCGTTGTCGGAGGTGATGTACCACGTGACAGTATCGACTCCGTTAGTGCCACCGATTATGCCACCAGTCGCGCCTTCAGGGATGACAGCTCCCCATTTAGCATAAAGAGTCATCCTGTAAGCATTTGTGCTTGAATCGAGATTGATTTCTTCATCATTAATTCTGAAACCCGTCGAATCAAAATCCCAAGCTTCTACAGGTCTATTATGAAACCACCCTAGAAACGTATAGCCCGGCCTTTGCGGGTCATCAGGTTTTTTGACATTTGCATCTTTAACGAGCAAGACTGGGTCGTACGGGATGCCACCGAACATCGTATTTCCCATAGCAGAGAAACTCTGATCAGGCGGAACAGGACTTCCCCCTTTTACGTCAAAAGAAAAAATGAAGTTTCTCATAGAATACGCGTAAGTCGTCGGCCTTCCGGCCACCACTTCCACCACTCGCACGCTTCTGCCCAGCTCCACGCCGTCCAACGACAGGGCGACGGTCACTTCCGATGTGCCGAGCTTCTTGCCGGTCACCTGGCCGGCTTCGACGGAGATAGGCGTGGCGGCATACGAGTACGTCAGCTCGCAGCCCTCGGGAACCTCGCACACTCCGCCCTCGAACAGATCGGCGGTTTCGTCGACCTCAAGCGTAAGCGGATCGCTCGTAAGTGAAATGCCGTACGGCAGGATATGGTTTCCGCTGGCCACGAGGCCGGGGTTCCAGGAGTATTCGCCTGCTTCGTTGTAGGGGGCGTAGATCGCAACGCCCGTGCAGCCCGCAATCGCGTCGGCGGCGACGGACGGGGCGTTCGAAAAGGTAACGATTCGGGAGAGATCGGGGCAATCGGCGAAAGCGCGCGAGCCCACGGAGGTGACGCTGGCCGGGATCACGGCGCGCTGCACGGCCGTGCCCGAGAACGCGCCGGCGCCGATGGCCGACACGCCTTCGGAAAGTTCGACGGACGCCAGGCCGGTGCAGCCGGCGAAGGCGTCGTCGCCGATCGCGGATATCGGCGCGCGTATCTGCACGGAGGTGAGCGACTGACGGCCCTGGAAGCCCGCCGGAGCGATGGCGGACACGCGATACTCAACGCCATCCAGCTTTGCGGTTGTAGGAATGACCAGATCGGCTTCGGGGTCGTTTTCGCCCGTCCACGAAACGGCAAGCGTGTAGTCGTCGAGCAGCTCGTACACGAATCCGCTCTGGGTGGGCGCGGGCTGCTGGATCTCGCCTGGAACGGCCGGCTCTATGTAGTTGGTGAACCCCGCCTCGTCCCACACGGCTTTGCGAGCGTCGTAATCATCACCGGAAGCCAAGGCCACCATCGCCTTCGACAGCGTTTCCAAGGAGAAGGCTTTCCCCTCGATGGTTTCCACATGCCCGTTCGCGATGATTGACGCCAAACTCGAGCACGCCGAGAACGCCCCGGAGGCGATCACGCTTGTTTCAGGAGCCACGATCACCGAGACGGTGCGCGCCGGGGCCATAACCAAGCGCGTACGATCGGCGCTGTACAGCACGCCGTCCACCGACGCGAACGTTTGATTTCCCTCTTCCACCTGGAACGCTTCGAGGTTGCGACACCCCGCGAACGCGTCGTCCGCGAACGACGTCATGCTATCGGGAAGCGACGCGACGGGCTGCTTGCCTTCCGGGCACACCAGCAGCGTAGAAAGCTCTTTGTCGAACAGCATGCCATCGTGAACCGCGTGCAGCTTGCTGCGCTCGCCCACCTCGATGCGCTGAAGCGAGGAGCAGCCCTTGAACACGTCTTTGCCGAACGCTTCCAGCGTATCGGGGAGGACGATGGACTCGATCCCCTCGCAATCCTTGAACGCCTCGTCGGCGACGGCTGTCACCAGATACTCGTCCGAACCGCTGAACACGGTTGCGGCCACGATCACATCGCCCTTCGGAGCGGAGGCGTCAACGCAGCCAGCCACCGTAGCCGTACCGCCATCGGAGTTCACCACATAGCTCAAACCATCGACGATGACCGTGCCGGCCGTAGCGACAACTTCCTCCCCCTGCGCGAGCGGCACGTCGACGCCAACCCGATCCGGGTTCACGACGGTCGGAGAAGAAGGAACGTCGGCAGCGGTGCCATCGGCGGAAGTTTCAGCCCCGCCTTCGGGAAGCGCGTTGGCAGCCCCTTCTTCAACAGGCTTTTTATCGGCAGGCGCTTGGTTTTGCGTCGCATCGGGAGCAAGCGGCTTGTCCTCGTTCACCTGCTCGTGCTTTTGGGGCTTCTCTTCCGGGGCGGTCTCGCGGGCCGGATCGCTCTCCGTTGCCAGCACGTCGGCAGTCCCTTCATCGGCGAACGCATAGAACGGCGCGCTGTCCATCAAAGGACCGGCGGCCAATAGGCACGACAAAACGACGGCGCACGCCGTCTTTCCGACTCTGGATATCCGGATGTAATGCATCGTTATTCCCCTGCTCGTGGCAAACCCGCTATGGCACCCTTTGTAACCTATGGGACACAAGGGCCAAACACCCGCAGTATATACGTTTCCCCCATGCGGTAAATAATGTCCGAAAACAAAGCGATTTAGTGGAAATTACGGGTCGTTTACGTTTCAGGTTTAGAATTTGCAGGTGAGGTTCCATTTTTCGTTCAAGCCGCTCACGCGAAACGACACCTGTCGTTTTCGAAAACCCAGACCCCGCCACTCTGTTTAAATCGCAGCCCCCTGATATAAATAGACCAGGTCAGGTTCCCTTTTCATTACATTCTCACTTCGAGTTACTCATGGTTGTCGCAGGATCGGCCATCGCGAGGGCTACCGGCGTGCACCGTCCCCACGATGCCCCGACGTCGAAAGCGGGCACAATACCTTCACAGCCATGCTGGGCGTATTTCGACACCCCCGTGAGCAAAAATGAGCAGCACAACGGGGCCACCCACGGTACCGAACGCTAGGATTTCTTGACGATCGCGAGATCCCGAACGCTGCTTCGCAACGCGTCTTCGTACGCCTCCCGATCGAGTCGGTTCATGCTGGCGTCGATTTCCGCGTGCACGTTCGTCCCGTCCACCTCAACGACGCGGACCGCCGATCCGTAGTCGCGGCGAACGCTTTCCGCAAAGGCCTCCGCCTCTTCCGCGCCGCCGAATTCGACTTCCATCGCCGACGTCTCGCATAGCCCGTTCGCGCCGAAATGCACCGACTCGGTCACTGTTTGACCGTTCCCCGCAGCATCCGTCGTGACATAGCGATACACGACCGTGCCCGATCGATCCTCCGACGGCGTCGACGGCGCGTCTTTTTGCCCTGCGCTTTCGGCCTGCCCCTCGCTGCGACCGGGCTGACCTGCTCCGGGATCCGACGCCTCGGAAGAAGAGGGGGTTTCGACCTGCGCAGCCTGCGGCGCGTCGCCGGCATCGCCGGGGTCGGAACATTGCGTAGCCGCTCCTAAAACGAGCGCGACCAGCAGCAACGAAGCGACAATGCCGGCAGCGATCTTGATGCGCACGATCCGGCAATGCTCGAGCATTCCTTCCTTCATGCCCTCGGAGATGCTGTGCGGGCGCTCCTCGAACATCGGGCTTGCCTGTTCGCCGCCCTTGCTCCATTCGGGCAAAGAAAACTCGCGCTCGGCGCTTGCGTCGGCAGGCTGCTCGTCAAGATCGCTGGCCGCGATGATCTCGGATTCGAGCTTCCTGCTCAACGCGTTGAGGCGTGCGAGACGCGAGTCTTTGGACCGGGGAAATGGGGTTGTGGCGGGAGTGGGATTGGGGTTGGGCGCGGGGTTGGACGCGGAGTCGGGTTGGACGCGGAGTCGGCCTCGGGAGTCGGCGCGGGGACGACCTCGGGGGCGGTTTCGGCAACGAGGGTTGCGGGAGCGGATGCGGTCGCGACCGCAGGAGTCGGCGCGGCTTTCAGTGCGGGGGCCGCAGAAGCCGATGCGATAACGCGCTTCCTCGACGGCGTTTCGTCGGCCGGCTTAGCAAGCGTCTCCTGAGTCGCGCGCGCTGCGTGCTTCCCCCCGAAGGCGCGCTCTTTCACCCGGCCGTTCGCATGCTTCCCCTTGCGCACGGGCGCCATCTCCGAGCCTGCCGTTGCCTTCGCACGAGCCGCTTGATCTGCCGTAACGCACTTGACCCCGTCGGATCGACGACCACCCGCAGATACCGGCCGGGAGTCGGGCACATGCTTGGACGCTGGGTCGGGAACAGGCTTGGCCACGGGCTCGGATGCGCGCGCGGGATCGGGCGCAGACGTCAGCTCGGGTTCGGACTCGATTTCGGGTTCGGACCCACGCCGCGGAAGATCGATGGGGCTCGCCAGGGGTATCTTGGGAAGCGTCGGGAGCGTTTCCAGCGTCAGCGGCACGTCCGACGGATCGGGCGCCGCGCCCATGAGATCCAGCAGCAAGTCGGACGCAGGCTCGAACGCGTGCTCGTCGACGCTCGCCGCGCCAGCCGGAGCCCCGCCGGACAAACCGAGCAAGGCATCCAGCGTGAGCGTCCCTTGTTGTTCGTCTGACATGCCCTGAATTCCTCCGTTGAAACGCGACCTCCCGAATACGGGGGCACATTATACGGCTTTTTGAAAACCGCGCTAGCTGGGAGCCAAACGCGCCACGTGTTGGGTCGCGCTCTCCCCTCTTGGCAGAGATCGCACGATATGAACGATTCTGTCCAGCCATTCGCGAAGCAGAATCGCAAAACACCAGGTCGCAAAAAGTTAGCCTTGTCTATTCTCGTTCATATCGTGCGATCTCTGCCAGCGCCGAGCGACGACCGGCTTCCGCGCCGACACTCCGAGCGGGCTTCCCGGCCGGACGCGCCTACGCGCTGCTTCACGCGAACGATCAGCACCCAAGCAGCTCGCGCCTCAGCGCGCGGTTCGCGCGCGTGAACTCGGGATCGACGTAGCGAAGGCGTTTCCCTGTGCGCTCGGCAATAGCATGCGCGATCGCGTTTGTCTCACCGCCGTCATTGAGCTGCCACTTCGTCACGGTCATAACGGTGATCCCCATCGACACCAACGCGTCTCGTCGCATCGAATCCTTCTGCATGCGTTCCGGATCAGCATGGTCGCCGCCGTCGTACTCGACATCGAGCTGCGCATCGGGCCAGAACAAATCGCACACGAGATACTCTCTGCCAGCTATGCGACGCTCCCGCCTCCCCAGATCGATGCGATGATTCAGCAGCGGCATCTGCAAGCCGTATCCGCCCATCCGATACGGAAGAGTAAGCTGCATCGTCAAAATAGTCTCGCGAGCCGACGCAGACCCGTCCGCGACATAGCGCAGCGCCTCGGCCGCCTTCCTCTTGCCACGCACGACCCCCAAGCCGGCAACGTAGGAGGAAAGCTTATCGATGCTGGTCAGCGGTGTACATTTGCGATACTCGCCGTACGAGAGGTCGTAGGTTCCGCATAGCTCGAACCCGAGCTCGATTAGCTTGGGCAACTCCCACAAAGTGGCCATTTGAACGAAGCAGAGCTCTGGCGAACAAACGCTGAACCCGTTCATGGAGTCGAGGATCGAACGCGCGGGCAACGGCGCGCTTTCGACGTGGCAAACCGCTTCCCTCGATTTCCTACGAGCGGAATCGCTCGACACCAGCACATGCAGGGGGCGCGCAAGCCACCATGGACCCGGCTCGGCAAGCGTCCCCTTTTTGGGCGGCTCCAAGAGCAGCGGGCGGGCGTCCTCTACGGGACGGAAGCTGCGCTGACCGATCCGAACCGATCTCCAGTATTCGAGTGCCGATATGTGACTGAGCACGGGTTCCATAGACTCATGATAATGGCTCGACTTGCCGAACAGAAGAGCGCCTGGCAGAGATCACGCGATATGAACGATTTTGGATGGCTTTTTTGACGGAACTTCGGAGAAACACCAGGTCGGATTTTTTGTCGAAGCGCAGAATCGTTCATATCGTGCGATCTCTGCCCGACGGTTGCCGCGCGGGAGCAGCGGGAGGGAAGAGGCCGCGAGGCGAGGCCACCGGGGCACGATCGGGGAACGGGCGCGGCTGCGGGGCCGAGAGCGAGGCGCACCGGGGGCACGATCGGAGGGCGGACGCTGCGGGGCCGGGAGCGGGCCGGGAGCGAGGCGCGCCGGAGAACGGGGCGCAGCGAGGGGCGCTGGACAGGGGCGCTGGGCAGGGGCAGCTAGAGCTCCTACGAAGACGGGGCCGCATATGCGGCCCCGCAGGAGAACAGAATCACGTAAAAGGTGCGAAAGGCCTTACAGTCCCAGCGCCTTCTTCAGGGCGGAGACGCGGCGGCGCGAGACAGGGATCTTCTCGTCCACGGCGTTCAGCGTGAGCAGCAGCGTGCCGCCCGACACCGATTCGATCTCCTCCACCATCGACAGGTTCACCAGGTAGCCGCGATGCACGCGGAAGAACCCGTGGCCGTCCAGGCGCTTCTCCAGCTGGGCCAGGCTGACCGTGGAGAAGTAGCGGTCCGTGTCCGTCTGCAGGTACGCGTAATCGTCGCGCGCCATGACGAAGCGGATCTTGTCAATGCCGATGAGGATCTTCTTGCCGCCTTTTTCGACGGGGATGCGCTCGGACTTCTGCGCCTGTACGTGCAGCGATACATGCTCGCGCACGCGCGAGATGGCCTGCGACAGACGCTCGGTCTCGACCGGCTTCACCAGGTAGTCGATGGCGTTCACCTTGAACGCGTCCAGCGCGAACTCGCTGTAGGCCGTCACGAACACCACCGCGGGCGGGAACTTGAGGTGCTGCAACGCCTCGGCCAGCTGCAAGCCCGTCGCTTCGGGCATGTTGACGTCGAGGAACATCACGTCGCACGGGTATTCCTTCAGCTTCTCGATGGCCTCGCGCACGCTGGCAGCTTCGGCGACAACCTCGGTCTGCCCCAGTTCGTCAAGCAGGAACTTCAGCTCTGAACGCGCAGGAGCCTCGTCATCGACGATCATCGCTTTCAACACCTAAGCCTCCTACCTTCCGTACGTTTTCTTTCGCTCATTATAAGTCATGGAACGCCGAAACCGCCCAAAAGCCGGAAGATAGGAACAACCAAACCGACGAAAGACCATCAACCGCCGTTGGCCATCGGTAAACCAGCCGTTACCCGCGCGGATCGTCCGTGAGGTAGCGGGCGCGCAGGGCCTCGCGCTTCTCGTCGGTGACGTTCAGCTGGTCGCGCACGTAGGCGTCGAGACTGCCGTAATGCTTCTCGACCGCGTCGAGCGCGGCGCGCAAAAAGCGCGGATCGGCGGAGTTGATCACGTGGATGCTCTTGTCCAGCTTGTCGCCCAAACCGAACGAGGCCAGCGCGTCCATGATGTTCTGCGTCTCGGACTCCACGTACTTGTTCGTGGCCAGGTAGTCCTGCTCGATGGCCTCGCGCGTGACGCCCAGCACGTACAGCAGCAGCGCGGCGGCCAGGCCGGCGCGGTCCTTGCCGATGGTGCAGTGCCACAGCACCGAGCCCTCGTCGGTAGCCAGCACGTCGTCGAAGAACTGGGCGAAGCCGCGCTGGCTCTGCTCGTCCAGCATCATGCGCTCGTACACTTCCTCCATGATGCTGGCCGGGTTCTTCTGCACCGTGCGCAGCATTTTGAGCGCCTGCATCATACCGCCTTCGCGCGTGACGCCGAACGTGGATGTGCTCAGCACCGGCGCATCCACGAAACGCACGCCCATCAGGCCGTCCTCCGGGTCGGGATGCTCCTTGCGCTCCTCTTCGGTGCGCAGGTCGATGACCGTGCGCACATGGTAGTCGTCCAGCAGGACCTCGAGATCACGGGCGGTTGCGTGGTCGAGCGCGCCCGAGCGCAGCAGGCGTGCGTGCTTCACGTAGCGGCCGTCGTCCGTGGGCAGTCCACCCACGTCGCGCGTGTTGGGAAGGCCTTCCAGCACGATGCGGCCGCCTTCCTCGTTCTCGAGGCCTTCGGCCGGAGCGATGCCGATGGCGGGGGCGAAATCGGTGGGGACGGTATCGAATTCGGGCATGCGAACCACCTTTCAAAAACAGAAACGCCCGAACCGGGCGCTTGTCGGCCGACGGGCCGCCGGGAAGGACGCGGCGCCCCGGCAGCGCGCGGCCGCCGGGGCGTTCGTACGAAAATCGTTACTGGAGGTCGAGCTGCATGAGCTTATCGAGCGTGAGCGCGTAGATCTTGAAGGACTGTTTGAGCAGGTCCTCGCTGACGCCCTCGTCGGGACCGTGCATCATGCCGACCCATTCCGGATCCTTGATCCACGGCTTCTCGGGGCCGAAGCTGGCGCCGCTCTTGAACTCGCGCGCGTACGTGCCGCCGCCCATCGTGAACGGCTTGGCGTCCTCGCCCGTGGCCTCGTTGTACGCGTTCAGCAGCGCCTGGATCACCGGGCTGTCCGGCTTCACGAGGAACGGCACCATGAGCAGCGTGTTCTCGAACGTGCCGCCGATTTCGTCGGTGAGCTGGCGCAGACGCTCGCTGATCTCGTCGGCCGTGATGGACGTGGGGAAACGGCTGTCGAGCGTCTGCACGAAACGGTCGTCCTCGATCTTGATGGTGCCGCCGATGACGGTGAGCGGGCCGAAGTACTCGTCGGAGCTCTTGATGCCGATGCCGCCGCCGTCGGTGTGGTTGAGCAGCTTTTGGTCGAGCTCGAAGAACGCGCGCTCGTCGGCGGTGCACAGGTCGTGCTCCAGCAGGTAGTCCACGATGAGCCCGATGGCGTTCACGCCCTCGTCGGGCATGGAAGCGTGGGCGCCCTTGCCGGCGGCGGTGAGCTTCGCGCGGCCTTCGCCGTCGGCCGTCACGGTGATGCGGTCGGTGTTCGGCAGGTTGGCGGCGTCGGCCTTCACCACGGCTTCGGCGATGCCGGGCACCGCGTTCGTGGCCGCGCCGCCCGTGAACTCGAGCACCACGCGGTCGGCGATGGGCTTGCTGGCGATGACGCCGTCGTAGCCGCCCTTCTCGCCGTAGCACACGGGGAATTCGGCGTCGGGCGTGAACAGGAACGCAGGGTCTTCATAGTGCTTGTGGTAGTACGCCACGTCGGCCATGCCCGATTCCTCGTTCGCGCCGAACAGGAAGCGAATCGTGTAGGGGAACTCCGGCACCTCGCCGGCATCCTGCATATCCTTCCAGAACTTCATGGCGTGCAGCGCCACCACGCTGGGGCCCTTGTCGTCGAGCGTGCCGCGTCCGACGAGGTAGCCCTCCTTGCGCGTGACCGCATACGGCTCGAAGGTCCAGCCGGGGCCGGCGGGAACCACGTCCATGTGGCCGATGATGCCCAGCTGCGTCTCGCTTTTGCCGGGAAAGTCGGCGAACCCGATGTAGCCCTCGACGTCGTGCGTTTTGAAGCCCATGTCGCCCGCCAGCTTGAGCGCCGCGGTGAGCGCCTCTTTCGGGCCGGGGCCGAACGGCGCGCCCTCGGCCGCCTTGTCTTCTTCCTGGAAGCTGGGGATGCGGACGAGCGTCGCGATGTCGTCGACCATCGTCTCCCAGTTGTCCTCGAGGTACGCGTCGATCTTCTTGGTCAGTTCTTCGTGCTCCATAGGTGCCTCCCGACTCTCGGTGCGCGTGCGCTTGTTGGTGCCGGCGCGACAGCATGGCCGCGCGGCGAAGATCACCCCATTATGACCGTTGCCGAATCGACACGCCAGGGCATCATGCATATGTTGAGCGATTGTCGCCGAAGGTTTGTCGCCGGTGCGCAGCATTTTCTCCTCGACGGGCACCGGGGCATCCGGTATACTTTCGTGATGCGCCCGAGTGGCGGAATGGCAGACGCGGCGGTCTCAAAAACCGTTGTCCTAGACGTGCGGGTTCAAATCCCGCCTCGGGCACCATCCGCATATGAAAACGAACCCCGATCCGGGGTTCGTTTCGTTTCACCCGATGAAGTCACGCAGGCGAAACGCAAGCATTACCTCAAAGAGCGTGTCTGCATCCGAAAGATCGATGTCGAATAGCTCTCGTATCCGTTTGACACGGTAATTGACCGTGTTGGCATGAACCGAAAGATTCAGCGCCGTTTCAACGACGTTCTTGTTCGACTCCGCATACGTGCGAAGCGTTTTCAGATATTCGGTACCGTTTTCCTCATCGTAGCGGCTCATGGCCAAAATCGCCGGGTGCATAAGCCTTTCGAGCTCATGCGGGGGCAGCTTGGAATACCAGAACAAGGAGAACTCCTTGTAGCGATCGCAGTTGACCAACATTCCAGGCTCCGGGTCTCTCATTTGAGGAAAGCTCTGCATACACGAATGCACGTCCAAGCACGAAAGGACGTCATCGAACGAGCCGCTGACAAGCACAACGGTTTTGAAACTATAGGCAAGCTCACGGAGCTTGTCCTCCGTTGACGAATCGATGTCGCCGTCCGCGATATCGAACAGTACGTTGATCGTCTTTCCCTTCGAAACAACGGGGCTATCGAGAAAAATCCTCTGGATGGCCGAGCGAAGAAACGATTCGGGCCTGTCTTCGGACAAGGCAACGCAAATCAGCCTCCACTCCCTGTTTTCGTACGCCTTCCAATCCCTCACGCGCAACGCAAGCTGCGCGGAATTCGTTACCGCCCCGAAGAGAAGCGCCCTGAAAGCATCTTCGTTCGTGCGCTCGAATCCTCCTACACCATGAGCCGCGCACATGAGGGCAACCAGATGGGCTATCGTCGCGACTAGATCTCCGTCAACGGTCTCGAGGGGTATATCCGCTCGGGGGATGGACAGGTTTCCGTAGTAACGTGTCCCGATCGCGATATTGCAGAATATCTTCTCGACCCTGCCGTTTCCGACATCGCCTCCTACCTCATTTCCATCAAAGAGGTAGATCGGTTTGCTCTGGCTGTCGGCTTTGCGAACGACGTCGAGGAATGTATGGAACGCCAACTCGTCGTTCGCGAGCAATTGACGAATATCGTCAATGTCGGATGCTGGATAACCTGGAGAAGTGAATGCAAGCTCCAAATCGTTGTCAGGCGAAAAGCGGATGGGGGTTCCTATAAGCGCCGCAGCGGCATCTATGAACTGCTGCATGTCGACGCACTCGTACACCATGGGCAGCAGTGTCGATTCTGCCCTTATTGAAAGCATCGACATGTGCGCTCGACTTGTGCAAACACACAAGTCGCCCCCTCCCGCGTTGGTAAAAATCCAATAACAGAGCCCTCAACTGGTCAGAAGACCAAATTACACCCTTTCGTTTTTCACATTATACTATATCGCCCTTTCTCCTTTGCGCGTATCTTGCTAACCAGCAAGCGCCTGCGTTCGTATAAAGAAACAAACTGAAGGACTGCTCGAATCAGCAGGAAGGGGATCTATCGTGGTCGAGAATCAAACGCCGGAAAGCAGTTTCACGCGACGCAATTTTCTCAAGGGAGCCGCTGCAGGAATCTTCGGCACTGCCGCTATCGGAGCACTTGGGGGCTGTTCGCCAGCACAGACGGCAACCGCCCAGTCGGGTTCGTACACCTACGCGGATACGGTCAAGTGGGACGGCGAATACGACGTACTCATCATGGGGTTCGGCGGGGCGGGAGCGGTTGCCGCTCACTACGCAGCGAAGAACGGCGCAGAGGTGCTGCTCTTCGACGTCGCACCCGAAGGGCACGAAGGAGGCAACACCCGCTACTGCGCCCAATGCATCGCGTTCGGCAAGGAAGGGGACGAGGATAAACTCTTGACTTACTACGAAGCGCTATCGGGAGGCATCGAGTATGACGAAGACGTCCTGCGCGCGCTCGTTGACGGCATGGTTCAGATACCGAGCATCCTCGTGAATGAATACGGCATCGAGAAGGTGACGAGTTTCAAAGGGCAGGCAGCTTGGAACTGGGGGATTCCCGAATTTCCCGAACTCGAAGGCAGCGATGCCGTCGACGTGGGAACCATCAACGGCAAATTCTCCGATGCCGCTCTATGGAACCTGTACCGAGACAAAGTGTATGAGGAGAAAAACCAGATCGACGTGTGGTACGAGTCTCCCGGCACCGCGCTCATCCAAGATCCGGACACCTTGACGATACTCGGCGTAGCCATCGAACGGAAAGGCACCCCGCTCAACATCCGGGCACGGAATGGCGTCGTCTTAGCATGCGGCGGCTTTGAGAACAACCCGCGCATGGTGAACGACTATCTGGGACTTGCCGTCTACAACCCCATCGGCACGTTGTACAACCGGGGCGACGGCATCTCGATGGTTCTCGAAGCAGGGGCGGATCTTTGGCATATGGGCGTCTACGAGGGAATTCGATTTCTCGGAGGCGCTGGCCTCGAGGCTCCTATGGGCGAGCGATCTCCGTATGGAACCGTAGGCATTCCCGGATTCGATACGGGCGGCAGCTACGTTCTCGTGGGATCCGACGGCAGCCGGTACGTGAACGAGACCTACATGACCAGGCACGGGCACGTATCAGGGCACGGCGAGTGGCCCCACCCCCAGCATACGAAGCACAATCACCTGATCATGGATCAGGCCCATTACGACCTTATCGCCCAGGCGAACCAGTTAGACGACAGAATGGCATCCCTGATTGTGCAAGCAGACAGCATCGAAGCCCTCGCAGGATCAATCGGCGCCGATCCCGCCGTCTTGAAGCGCACGATCGAGAAGTACAACCTCTACGCGCAGCAAGGCGAGGACTGGGAGTACGATCGAGATGCAGCGACTATGAAGGAAATCGGTTCCGGCCCCTATTACTCGTTCCCTATGGTAGCGCGCATTCTGAACACCCAAGGCGGCCCACGCCACGATGCCAATTCGCAGGTCCTGGATGTACAAGGCAATCCCATCCCGCATCTTTACGCTGCCGGCGAATTCGGTGGTTTCACGTCAAAGAACTACCAAGGCGCGTCGAATATGACAGAGTGTCTCGTGTTCGGAAAGATAGCCGGCACGAACGCGGCGGAAAAGAAGGACGATCTAGCTTTGTACGCCGCTAAAAGCCAGGTGGAGTCCGATTTGAGCTACACCCTCGGAGCTGAAACGGATGCCGTCGACAGCGCCGAGTACCAGGTTGCCGAAAACGAGTATGTAGGAGCGGCGTCAGGACTCGGCGGAGAGATCGTCGTCAAGATCAAGATGGACGATAGCACCATTGAGTCCGTAGAAGTGCTTAAGGAAAGCGAGACTCCCGAAATCGGCGGCGAAGCACTCAAGAAGCTTCCGCAGATGGTCCTCGATAAGCAGTCCCCTGACATTGATGTCGTCTCGGGTGCCTCCGTTACTAGCAAGGCTTTTGTTGAAGCCGTTAAAGCAGCGCTTGAGAAAGCGGGGGCGTAGCGCTCGAGCGATGCACGGCCGTCCACGGCGCGCGATGCGAGACTCCTCCAACTCGCATCGCGCACCCGCACGTTGGCACTTACGCCTCCGCGGCTGGGTTGCCGCATACGCCAACGAACAGGGGGATCCCCTGCGACGACGTGATTTGGAACAGGAACGGGCGATCGAGGCGCAGCTCCACCTCGTCGCCTTCGGGAATCATCGCGGACATCTCGCTGATGCCGATGTTCGTGTAGGCGCTGGCTTCGGCGCCCTCTTCATCCCAGGCGATGTGGCTTTCCTGCTTGACCATGGAGATGTACGCCGGCGTGGACGTGAGGTTCGAGAAATCGGCCCGGTCGTCGAACGCCGCTTCCATGCCCAGGCGCTCGAGCGCCGGGATCAGATCGAACTCGGTGTCGAAGGCGGCTTTCGGCACCACGTAGGTGATGAAGCCGTACTCGTCTTCGTTGGCGTCCACGGCGAAGGCCTCGGCCAGGCGCTGCTCGTCGGACAGCAGGTCGTCCACCGAGACGCCCTCGTTCGGCAGGACGAACGTCATCATGGTGCCGCCCGTGAACGCGAGGCTGGCGCGCAGGAAGTCGTCGGTTCTACGGTAGCCTTGCAGCGAGTCGATGCGCTGCGTCATGAAGTCGGTTTCGACATCGCCCGCGGCGGCGTGGAACGTGGCGGACGCGGTGCTCGCCGCATCGAACGGGTCCGTCCAGCTTCCCTTGAAGTACACGGTGTTGATGATGGACAGCAGCAGGTCACGCTCGGTTTTCACCTGGGGGTCGATGGTGCCGCCCGTTTTTTCGGAAATCCACGCGGCCATGGCTCGATCGGTGGCTTCGGTGCCGAATTCCACCGAGAACGGCGTGGCGTAGAACTGCCCGGTGGCGGTGTCGACGAACGACTGCTCGAAGGGATTGTCCTTCGCCATCCAGATGGAGTTCGCCAGATCGACCGTGGAGAAGGGATCGGTCGCCAGCACGCGGAACAGGTTGCCGCACTGCTCGGGCACGCTGACGCCGGCGGGCGCTCCCAGCACCGCATCGATCTCGTCGCGCGTCTGGCCTGCGGCGCCCTCGTTGGCGAGCGCCAGAGCGTAGTACAGGCTGAGCGGGGAATACATGCGGTTGGGATCATCGGCGACGGGCTCGCCGCCGTCGTCCGCCGCGCCGCCCAGCACCGAAGCCGAGCTGCGGTACGCGAACGCCGACAGCGACTCCACGAACGGCTGGTCGACGGGGTTCTTCTCCAGCGTGTCGAGCCACGCCTCGGGATCGTCCTCGGAGGCCTTCTGCGGCATGGCCGGCTGCGCTACTGCGAACTCGCCGGTGCGCTCGCCCGTCGGCTCGCTGGTCGGCTCGCCAGCTGGCTCGATGGTCGACTGCTGCGTGGTGCACGCGCCGAGCAGCGCGCTTGCCGCCAACAGCGTCGCGAGCGCTGCGAACAGCGTCAACGCCTTCCATGTGAGGCCATCGCCCCGATTCGCCTGCCGCTTCCCTCGCTCCATCGTGCTCCCTCCGTCGAACCTGCTTGATCCGTCAAAGGGTAACACGATCGAGCCGCCCGAATTGTCGGGAATGAGGCTAGAACAACATGCCCAAAAACGCAGCGATGCCGCCGGTGACCACCATGATCACCCACACGATGAGCCAGAACAGGCAGCCGAACCAGGCGAACAGCTTGCCGCCCTCGCTCCAGCCCCATCCGTCCCTGCCCATGAACCACGCGGCCAGCACGCCCAGCAGGCCGCCGAACAGGCCCACGCAAAAGTAGCCGAACTTGGCCAAACCGGAAATTTCCCGCATCGGAGACTCCTTTCAACGTTTGAAAAGAAGATCGTAGCTCCGATCGACAGCAAGCGGGGTGCGGTGCGCGATCCGTGATGCAGCTGATCGCCGCGCGGTTCCTGTTCGAAAACGAAGACGGGCCGCTTCTGCAAGAGGGATGAGCAGAAGCGGCCGTATGCGGAATAGCTTGGTTGGGTGTCCCCCATGGGACCAATGTCCCCAAAGGGGACAGGCACCTTTGGGGACATTCGGCACCTTTGGGGACATTCGAGCGCTAGGCGCGCACCTCACCGCCCTTCTTGCGGGCGGGGACCTGCTGGCCGGTGGCGGCCATGCGCTCCTCGTGAGTCATCTGCGCCAGCTCGTGCACGCGCTCAACGTCCACGCCCAGCGCTGCGGCCAGTCGATCGCCGTATTCGGGATCGGCCTTGTAGCAGTGAGCCGCGTGGCGCAGGCGGATGTTCTCCGTGACGCCGTCCATGTTCGCGGCCGTGTTCGAGATGAGCACTGCGCGCTGCGGCTCTTCCATCAGGCGATACAGGTCGCCCGGCTGGTAGAACGTGTCGTCGGTGGGGTCGTCGGCGGGATCCCATGCGTCCATCGGGCCGAACAGGTCCAGCGGCGGCTCGGCCGCGTCGGCCTGCTGCTGCCACTGCCCGTAGCTGTTGGGCTCGTAGCCGATGGTTCCGCCGAAGTTGCCGTCGGTGCGCATCATGCCGTCGCGATGAAACTCGGCGTAGGGGCAGCGCGGTCGGTTCACCGGGATGTGGTTGTGGTTCACGCCCAGGCGGTAGCGCTGCGCGTCGCCGTACGCGAACAGGCGGCCCTGCAGCAGCTTGTCAGGAGACAGGCCGATGCCCGGCACGAGGTGCGTCGGCGCGAACGCAGCCTGCTCCACCTCGGCAAAGTAGTTCTCGGGGTTGCGGTTCAGCTCCAGCTCGCCCACCTCGATGAGCGGGAACTCCTTGTGGCTCCACGTCTTCGTGATGTCGAACGGGTTCTCTTTGTAGTTCTTCGCGGTGGCCTCGTCCATCACCTGGATGGAGAACGTCCACTTCGGGTACTCGCCGCGCTCGATGGCGTTGAACAAGTCGCGCTGATGGCTCTCGCGGTCGCCCGCGATGATCTGGCCGGCCTCCTCGTCGGTGAGGTTCTTGATGCCCTGCTGGGTTTTGAGGTGGAACTTCACCCACACGCGCTCGTTGTCCTCGTTGATCAGGCTGAACGTGTGGCTGCCGAAGCCGTGCATGTGGCGGTAGCTGGCGGGGATGCCGCGGTCGGACATGACGATGGTCACCTGGTGCAGCGCCTCCGGCAAGCTGGACCAGAAGTCCCAGTTGCTCTGCGCGGAGTGCATGTTGGTGTGCGGGTCGCGCTTCACCACGTGGTTGAGGTCGATGAACTTCTTGGGGTCGCGCAGGAAGAACACGGGCGTGTTGTTGCCTACAAGGTCCCAGTTGCCGTCGGGCGTGTAGAACTTCATGGCGAAGCCGCGGATGTCGCGCTCGGCGTCGGCCGCGCCGCGCTCCCCGGCCACGGTGGAGAAGCGGACGAACACCTCGGTCTCGGCGCCCGGCTGGAACACCTTCGCCTTCGTGTACTGGCTGATGTCGCCGGTTACCTTGAACGTGCCGTACGCGCCGGAGCCCTTCGCGTGCATGCGTCGCTCGGGAATGACCTCGCGGGCGAAGTGCGCCAGCTTCTCGATCATCCAGTTGTCCTGGAGCATCATGGGGCCGCGCTCGCCCGCGGTCAGGGTGTGGTTGTTGTCGGCGACGGGGTTGCCCGCCTCGTTCGTGAGGCGCGTGGTATCGAATTCGTTGGCCATGGCGTGACCCTTTCCCTTTTGCTGCATCCGCTTGCGCGTTGCAGCATCTCTGTGTGATAGATTCACCATACCTGGCCGATTGTTGGAATGGAATACTAATTGATACTAATTCTCATTAAAGTCACAATTGGGGTGACTTGCGCGGGAGGGGTGGCGGGAGGCACATCTTCGCCCGAAACACACGCTACGAGGCCCGGATGCGTGCGCTTCGGGCGAAGACGGGTGCGAATACCCGTGCGGGAGAGCAACTCAGGAGCGGGGCGCGATGCGGGAATCGACCTACGAGCGAGGCACGATGCGGACAAATGTTTCACGGGAAACATCCTGCCGCGAGCCAAGTGCGTGACGCGAGCGACGGGGTTCGGCAGATGAGCGCGTGCCGCGCGGCCCGCGCCCGCTCTTACTCCCCGCGCAGCATCTCGTCCAGCTCGGCTCGGCTGTGGATGCCGAGCTTCTGGTAGATGCGGCGGGTGTGCGACTTGAAGGTGCCGTTCGCGATGTAGAGCTCGCGCTCGATGTCGGCAGCGCTTTTGCCGAGCGCCAGCAGCTGGAACACTTCCTTCTCGCGAGGGCTCAGGCGGTAGCGCTCGCCCAGCTCGGTGCAGCGCGCGGCGAATCGTCCCTGCTCATCGCCGTCCTGCGCCAGCTTCCCCACGCCGAAGAACGACGCACCCCACCGCGAGTACTCGCGCTCGGACAGCAGCACCATGCTGGCCACCACCACGAGGATCACGAGCGGCACCGACACGGCCGCGTCGTCGGGCAGCACCGGGATGACCCCCTCCGCCATGCCGGCCGACACGAGGTGGCCGCCCACGCTGGCGAACATCACCAGCTCCTCGATACCGCACAGCAGCACGGCCGACACGCCGTAGCGATGCGACAGGTCGCACAGCAGCACCGTCAGCATGAGGAACATGAGCGCGTAACCGGCGGACACGAGCACGTCGGACACCGCGCTGTTCGACGAGAACGACAGCAGCGTGGCCAAGAGGCCGCACACCATCAGCACGAACGGCGTGCGGTACACCCGCGTGAAGTCGAACTTGTGCGAGAAGAAGTACGACACGATGAATAAGATAGCCGAAGCCAGCATCACGCCGAAGATGAACAGGTCGTTCTGGAACGTCGGCGCGCCCTGCTTCACGCCCAGGACGAACTCGTACACGCCCAGCACGATGACGAGCTTCCACGGGAATCGCAGCTTGCCCCACGTGCGCTTCGGCAGATCCACGGCAGGGATCTTCGCAAAGCCCACCTTCAGGCACGCGAACGACAGCAACGGCAGCACGAGCAGGGCCACCACCAGGCGCGACTCGCCCATGCCGAAGGTCATCCACCCGATGACCGACCCCAGGAAGAACGCGCCCGACACGTACAGCACGATCTGCAGCGAGTTGAGGCACGCCTGCAGCTCGGCCCATTGCAGGATGGACAGCGCCGCGCCCACGCCGGCCAACAGCGCGCTGGCCACGACGAGCGGGAAGGCCGCCGACGCCGACGAGCCCGCAGCTCCCGGCGACGCGACCGCCAGCTCGTACAGCAGCACCGACGCCACCATGCACACGGGCGCCACGATCACGACCGCGCGGCGCCGATACAGCGGCGCCAGCTTCCGCGCCGCCACCACGCAGACGATGAACACGGGCAGCATCCCCAGGCTCATGAGGTCCTGGCCGAACCACGGGCTGTCGGGATAGAGCGCAGCGAACCGCGCGAACGAGATGTCGTCCCACGCGCGCACGAACGCGAAGCCGAAGAAGCACAGCGACAGATAGCGCAGGTCGGCGATGCGCCGCTGCGCGTCGTGCAGCAGGTCGACCGGGGCGTCCTGCTCCCCCGCTCGCTCCCCTCCGCGCTCCCCTGTATGGCCTTCGGCTGTCTGCATGCTGGCATTGTACCAAACGCGCCACGCGGTCGCGCAGCCGGGTGGAGCTTTCTCCAAAAACAGCTTCCCACCTGGTCGGTTTACAGTTCGGGTTACAAAGTTCATACGCGGTTTCATCCTCGCAAAGCATTGCCGCGGCCGCCGGGCGGGCGTACCTTCTGGTCATTCGCCAGGGAGGGCGACGGCGGCCATACGGAACGCGGGCCGGCCGAACCGATTCAGGAGAACTAAGAAGAGGAGCATCATGAACGAACTCGGACTCAACGGGCTCACACGCCGCAGCTTTATGAAGACCCTGACCGTGGCCGGCGTCTCGGTCGCCGTCTTCGGCCTTTCGGGCTGCGCGCCCACCGCCAACGCGTCGACCAAAGGCTTCAAAGCCGGCACGTACACCGCTTCGGGCCAGGGCAAGTTCGGCCCCGTGCACGTGGAGGCCACGTTCAGCGAGGACGCGCTGACCGCCGTCGCCGTCACGAAGCATGAGGAGACGAAGTTCATCTCCGACGCCGCCATCGAGCGCATCCCCGCGGCCATCGTGGAGCACCAGTCCCTCGACGTCGACGTCATCACGGGCGCGTCGCTGACCAGCATGGCCATCAAGAACGCCGTCACCGACTGCGTGAAGCAGGCCGGCGGCAAGAAGAACGCGCTGGCGGGATCGTACGTGCCGCCCGCGCCGTCCACCGCCGTCGAGGAGCTCGACGCCGACGTGGTCATCGTGGGCTCGGGCGCATCGGGAACCGTCGCCGCACTGACCGCTGCCCGCCTGGGCGCGAAGAAGGTCGTCGTGCTGGAGAAGAGCTGCACTATCGGCGGCAACGCGCTGGTGTCCGGCGGCTACCTGGAGTACATCAACGCCCCCGACGAGCTGCGCGAGAAGATGACCGATAGCTACGAGAACGAGTTGGCCGACGAGCTGGCGCAGGCGCCTTCCGTGATGACCCCCGAGCAGGTGGCGCTGCTCCAGGCCGATTACGATGCTTGGAAAGCCTCGGGCAGCGACAAGGTGTTCGACTCCATCTACCTGCACGCGCTGCAGTACAAGCTGCAAGGCGAGGGCGAGTACGACGAGATGCTGCGCACAGCCGAGAACATCGCCGACCTCGACGACTGGCTGGTGTCCGAAGGCTTCCAGTTCAAAGACCTGTGCGGCATCGTGGGCTACTCGTGGCCGCGCTGGACGTCGCCGAAGGAAGGCGTGTGCGGCCAGGGCTACTTCATGTTCTACCAAGACACTATTGAAAAGAACGACTACCCGGTGGAGATCTACCTGAACACGCCCGCGAACGAGCTGATCATCGAGAACGGCGAGGTGGTGGGCGCCGTGGCCACGGGCCCCGACGGTACCACGTACCGCGTGCGCGGCGAGAAGGGCGTCATTCTGGCGACGGGCGGCTTCTCGGGCAACCCCGACATGCTGCGCGAGTACAACACCATGTGGCCGTTCAAGGAAGGCACCGACATTCCCACGACGAACGCATACGGCCACACGGGCGACGGCATCACGATGGGCCTGGCCGCAGGAGGCACCGTGGCGCTCATGGACACCCAGATGCCCTTCCCCTTCGCCGACTGCAAGAACTCCACCGACGAGACCACCGTGGGCGACGACATCGACTGCGCCATCGTCAACAAGGAGGGCAAGCGCTTCATGGACGAGGTGAAGGACCGCTACACGATGACGCAGCACATCATGGAGCAGACCGACCAGATGATGTTCATGATCTCGGATGCCGACACCTGCCGCGTGAACGGCGACGTCAACCGCTACGGCCACAACCTGCAAAGCCTTATCGACCAGGGGCAACTCTACCGCGCCGACACCATCGAGGAGCTGGGCGAGCAGATCGGCTGCGGCGGCGCGGCGCTGGCGGCAACCATTGAGCGCTACAACGAGCTATGCCGCGCGGGCGAGGACCCCGACTTCGGGCGCACCACGTTCTCCGAGGAGAGCCCCATCGAGAACCCGCCGTTCTACGCGAGCCCCCGCACCTGGGCCATGCACATCACCGTGGGCGGCCTGAACGTGGACATCTACGATAGCTACCAGGTGCTCGACGAAAGCGGCGCTGCCATCCCCGGCCTGCGCGCCATCGGCGAGACCATCATCGGCAGCTGCGGCATCGGCGTGCAGGGCGAGGGCTTCGCCGTGGCGAACGCCCTGTTCGGCACCGACGCCGCGTAGCCGCAACCCCGCTTACCCGCGCGCCGCGCACCACGGCGCATCCCCTCCCGAAGCGCATCGACCGGGTCCCCCAGGACCGGGCCGATGCGCTTTTTGATTCGACGGGCTATGCCTCGGACAGGCCCGCGCCCGCCAGCCCGCGCCTGCTGCCACCCTGCGACCAATCTTTGGCCCTATGTGATGCAGAATCGGGTTTTTGGCAATGCTTTCTCACATCAGCCGACGCCGAGACCGATTCGTTCCGAAGAAACCCCAGCTCGCATTTCGCCGAACTCAAAAAAACGATCGATCCGATCAACCGTAGTCGGGCAGAATTGCCAAAAACCCGATTCTGCATCACATAGAGCTCGTAATCCTGACACGAACCGTCCTCACGAGCAGGTTTCGTTGCGCCGAAGATGGTTGAGTATCGTTGGGTTACGCCTCGATGGACTCCACCAGGTCGATAAGCTCTTGGCGCGAGTGAACTCCCGTTTTCGCGAAGATGCTCTTCGTATGGGTGCGCACCGTGTTCTTCGATATGACCAGCTCCTCGGCTACATACGGCACGTCGCGTCCGCGCGCCAGGAGATCGAGGACCTCGGCCTCTCGACGCGACAGCCTATATCGCTCGACCGCAACCGCGCAGCCGGCTGACACCGTATCGCCCGCCACATCGACGGACGAAGGGGACAGCTCTTCCCCCGAGGCCGCCTTGCCGCGCCTCGCCTTCCTTCCATGCGGCGCCACCATCGCAACCGACAGAGCATAGACCGCAACCAACGCGACAACCGACAGCTCCGCCAGCCCGACGCCTCGACCCGCGCCCACGTACAAGCCCACGACGGAACCCGCGAGAGAGCACGCATAGACGATGCCGGCGAAAAGGCCGTACACCAGCACGGGGGCAAGCGATTGGTTGCGCGCCGTCCGAGCGCACGACACCACCATAAGCGAAGACGTAACCGAAAACACCAGAAACACGAGAGAGCGAACCACCTGGTGAAATGTTCCCTCAAGAAGCGGCAGCAGCAGAAACGCCGTAGCCGTGAGCGGGAAGAGTATCTGATACAGACGCATAAGCGTCACGCGTTCGTACAGGAGTTTCCAGGTAGCCAGCAGGGCAACCGAAGCCGCGAGCAAGCCGATCATATTGCTCTCGTTTGTTTGCCCTATCGAACCGCCGACCGCAAGCGAGCCGACGCGCACGATGCCTACGATGAACGCCGAGAACGCAACGCAAAGCAGCGGACGCCATAATTCGGAAGCAGCTTCGCGGCACCGATCGCGCCGTTGCTCGGGCACGGTATCGAACATGGGGTGCACTTTCGGCGCGCACTTCCAAGCAATACGGGTGAGAAGCACCGCAATGGGCGCGAACGCGAACAGCGATGCCCACGGTGCCGCGTTCGCCGGCAGCACTTCGACGGCGAAAAACAGCAGCGCCGATATCCCGGCGGCGACAAACACGACAATGCCCGCCGTGAAGACCTTTTGCGCGGCTACGACCTCTTGCAGAGCGCCGAACATGAGACCGCTCCCCCAGCCGAAGCATGCGCCCACTACGACAAGCGACCAACCGGACGGGATCACGCCGCCGTTTTGCAAGACCACGAGCAGCGCGCCCGCAAGAAAGAGAACCAACGCCAACACCGGCGAACGCCACAGCCTCGCCTTAGGATGACGAAAGGCAACCAACCCGGAAACCGCAAGCGACAGCGGAAGCGTCGCGGTTCGCACGAAGTACTCGAGCATGAGCGCATCCGGGCTTTCCTGCGCAGTCAGGAATCGAAGGTACCCTCCCCACAACGTTACCGAGGTGCATGCCAAAAAGAACCCGTAGGCAAGCGCAACCAGCACCTGCTCTCGCTTCATGTTTTTCAGAACGAATCCCACCGATCCGCACCTCCCTCCGTGCACGGATAGCAAGCGGCCGAGCCCCTCGCCCGAGCCCCCCGCGCGCTCATTGTACCGCACCGTTCGACCTCCTTACCGGGCACTCGCGACGTCCGATCTTCTGGACGAAAAACCACCTAGGGTGGGTGAGGTCTTGTTTCTCCTGATCGTTTAGGCTGCGATCAGCTCGGGGCGCAAACGTCGCCGAACGGCGCGGTGCCCCGAAGAAGCAATCCAAGGAAGGGAGTTTCATCATGGAGGGCAATCTGAATCGTCGCAGCTTCGTCAAAGGGGCGGCGCTGAGCGCCGCGGGCCTCATTGCGGGTAGCGCGTTGGCCGCATGCTCGCCCGCAACGGGAACGTCGGAAAGCAAACCGGATGCCGCTCAGACGGCGGTTGCGAACAGCGCCGGGCAGCAATGGAGCTTCGAGATCGCACCCGACCCCATCGGCGACGACGCGATCGCGGAGACGGTCGAAACCGACGTCGTGGTGGTGGGCGGCGGCATGAGCGGACTGGTGGCCGCCGCTTCCTGCGCTGAAAACGGCTTGAAGGTGACGCTCATCAGCGCATCGAAGGGACCCGTGAGTCGCGGCGGATCCAATAACGGCGTGTACTCGAAGGTTATGGAGGAGATGGGCATTCCGCGCATGGATCCCACGTGGTTCTACCGCAAGGAGTACCTGGCCAACGGCGGCAACTTCAAACCGGCCCTGTGGTACAAGTTCTACAACAACTCCGAGGAAGCCATCAACTGGATCATCGACATAGCGGCCAAAGCCGGCATCAAGACCACGATCGAGTCGGGCCCGGAATACAAAGAGGGCGACCCCATGTTCACGCCGCCCGCGGCCCACGCGTTCTACGTTGACGACAGCGAGTTGAAGGGCTCCATCGGAAACGGCGAGGGACACATCGCAACGGAGATGGGACGATACGTCGCCGAAGACCTGGGAGTAGACGTGCGTTGGAACGTCAAGGGCGAGCAACTGGTGCGCGGCGGGGTCGCCAACGGCACCGAAGGACGCGTGGACGCGGTCATCGCCTCCAACGCCGACGGTACGTTCACCAAATACGTCGGTTCCAAGGCGGTCATCATGGCAACCGGCGATTTCTCCCACGACAGGGACATGATGGAACGCTACTGCCCCCAGGCCGTCGAGCTGTGCGACTTCACGACCGACATCAATTACGACCAGGGCATATGGATGGGCGGGCTCATGCCCGGAGACGGTCATAAAATGGAGCTGTGGGTGGGCGGCGCATGGCAAAAGGAGCCCAACAACATCATGCTCGGCCGTCCCAATCTTCCCGGCGACCAACCGTATACGAGCCATACCGGCCTCATGGTGGACAACGCCGGCCACCGTTTCATGAACGAGGACGCGTTGGGAGGCCTTGCCTGCGCAACCATCATGCATCTGCCCGAGAAGACCGCCTATTGCATCTGGGGAGCCAATCGCGCCGAAGCGGGCGGCCCGTGGGGCGCCATCAACTACCCTCATGGCGAGTACTTCACCACTGAAGAGGTTATCGAACGCTGGGACACGGATGCCGACGGCTTCGGCATCGTCAAAGCGGATACGCGCGAAGAAGTGATCTCGAAGCTCGGCCTGCCCGCAGCGACCATCGAGACCGTCGAGCGTTACAACAAGATGTGCGAAGCGGGCGTAGACACCGACTTCTACAAGACCGCCGACAAGCTCATCCCCATCGGCGAGAACGACGGCCCCTTCTACGGCGCGTCCTTCTCCCCCGGCTTCCTCACCTCTTTGGGCGGCCTGCGCACCGACCCCGACCTTCGCGTGCTCGACAAGGACGATCAGCCGATCGAAGGCCTGTTCAACGCCGGTTGCATGATCGGCAACTTCTACTCGGGCACCTACACGTTCGCGATGGAGGGCATGAACTACGGAGCCACCTGCATCACCTTGCCGTACGTCCTCGGCAAGGATCTGGCCGCAGGCAAGCTGGATTAAACGCATGCCGAGGGGCGCATCCGCGTCCCTCGGCGACGTGCGGCAGCTTTTCGTTAGATCTTATACATGAACTGGAAGACGTCCTCGCGCTGGATGATGATCTGGACGCCGAGGGACTCGCCCACAGCCTCAAGCTTCTCCTGCACCGCGTTGAAGTCGGCCACCTCGGGATTGAGCGTGGTCAGCATGGTCATCGAGAAGATGTCGTCCAGGATGGTCTGGCTGATGTCGTCGATGTTCGCGCCGCATGCGGCAAGCGCCGTGGCAACCTCGGCGACGATGCCGCTGCGGTCCTTGCCCAGAACGGAGACTACACACTTCATTGATTGGTTCCTTTCCTCATGGTCTTCGATAGCGAACGAATGTTTCACGTGAAACATTCGCGACACCGTGCCGAAACGACGTGCGAGCCTTAGCGGCGTGCGAAGATGAGCGACAGCGCTTCGGCGCGCGTCGCTTGGCTTTTCTCGAAGGCACCGCGGACGGCGCTCGTCATGGTTTTCGTGCCCGGCTTCTTCACGCCGCGCATGCTCATGCACATGTGCTCGGCTTCCAGCACCACGATCACGCCCTGCGGATGCAGTTGTTCGATCAGGGTGTCGGCGATTTGCGAGGTCAGGCGCTCCTGTACCTGCGGGCGCTTCGCGAACGCATCCACTAGGCGCGCGAGCTTCGACAGGCCGCAGATACGCCCGTCGGCCGCCGGGATGTAGGCGACGTGCGCCACGCCGAAGAACGGCACGAGGTGATGCTCGCACATCGAGTAGAACGGGATGTCGCGCACAAGGACCATTTCCTCGTGATGCTCGTCGAACGTGGTTTCGAAATGCTCGGCAGGGTCTTCGGTGAGCCCGGCGAACACCTCTTCGTACATCTTCGCCACGCGCTCGGGAGTTTTCAGCAGCCCCTCGCGCCGGGGATCCTCTCCCACGCCCTCGAGAATGAGCCGCACGCCCTCTTCGATTTTCGCTCTATCCATGACCATCTTTCTATCGTCGTGTGTCGCCGTGCATCATACCACGAGCGGGCCGTCGGCTTCGTCGTTCGCGCAAGCGCCCTACAGCTCCAGCTCGATGCCCACCGGGCAGTGGTCGCTGCCGTAGACTTCGTCGTAGATGCAAGCGCTGGTAATCTTCGGGGCAAGCTCGTCGCTGACCAGGAAGTAGTCGATGCGCCACCCCGCATTCGTCTGGCGCGCCTTGAAGCGGTAGCTCCACCACGAGTACGCGCCCGTCACGTCGGGATGCAGGTGGCGGAATGAGTCGACGAACCCGACTTCCAGCAGGTCGGTGAACTTGCCGCGCTCCTCGTCCGAGAAACCGGCCTTGCCGCGGTTCGGGCCCGGGTTCTTGAGGTCGATCTCCTGATGCGCCACGTTGAAGTCGCCGCACATGACGACGGGTTTCGGGTCGGCTGTCTCGCCCGGCTGCGTCAGCGGCAGCTCGCTGATGCACACGTGCCCCTCGCCTGGAGCGGGGCGCTCGACGGGCGCGCCGGCGGGCAGCACGCCCTCTTCGAGACCCTTGCAGAAATCGCGGAACGCGTCGTCCCACTCCATGCGATGGGCGATGCGCGCCAGCTCGTTCTGCGCGTTCGGCGTGTACACGTCCACGAACCAGAACTTCGGGAACTCGAGCGCCACGATGCGCCCCT
Organism: Eggerthella timonensis; assembly: GCF_900184265.1. Lineage (NCBI taxonomy): Bacteria > Bacillati > Actinomycetota > Coriobacteriia > Eggerthellales > Eggerthellaceae > Eggerthella > Eggerthella timonensis. Next base: position 708,294 of record NZ_FXXA01000002.1, on the reverse strand, counting down.
CGGTGTCGAGATGCGGGAAGCCTAAGCCGTGCAGCGCCTGCAGCGGCTCCTCCTTGCAGAAGATCGCGGTGCCGGAGTAGCCCTTCTTCTCGGCATAGCTCCAGTACTCGCGATATTGCGGCAGGTCGAGCGTCGCTTGGCCCTCCTGCAGCTTCGTTTCCTGCAAGGCCACGATATCGGCGTCGATTTCGCACACGATGTCCTCGAAGCCCTTGTTGAGCACGGCGCGCAAGCCGTTGACGTTCCACGAGATGAAGCGCATAGGTTCCTCCTCCGTCGCCCCGCGACGATTCCCGGTGTGTTGCGATCAGTATAGCGGAACGTTGGCAGGCATCCACCCGCACGAGGATGCGAGGCCGATCCTCGATGGCGCAATGGTGAAAGCATGAGCGTTCGCGTAGTATATACGGGATCGTCATACGAACGAAGGAGATCGCATGCTTCGAACCGTACGCCTCGCGACGCTGTCGGCCGTCGCCTCGATCGCCATCGTCCTCGCGAGCCTCACCATGCCGCCGAGCGCATACGCCTCGGAAGAGCCGCTCTCGCCGTGCGTCGCAACCGACGAGCAACGCGCGATTTACGCCGAGGACGGCACGCTGGAGGAGCGCGCCGCGTTCCAAGAAAGCCTCGACAACGACGAGCCCACCGCGGGCCTCATCCAGCAGGCCATCGCGCGCGAGCAGGCGAGCAACGGCATCGCCGCGAACGCGGTTCCCGGCAACGACGGCGGCATGGCCACCGTGGGCAAGGCGCACGTGCTGGCGCTGCGCGTGTCGTTCCCCGACAAGAAGTTCGAGGCGGGCGACACGCTCGAAGCGCTCCAGGCGCTCATCGGCCCGCGCAACGAGGGAGAAGCCGCGCTGCCGAGCGCCGGACCCTACCCCTACGAGAGCCTGCACGACTACTACCAGCGCGCATCATACGGAACGCTGAGCATCACCGGCGAAGCCTTCGATTACCAAGCGCAGCACGAGCGCGACCACTACACCGCCAACATCGGGCAGCTGTACAAGGAAGCGCTCGACCACCTCGAGGCCTCGGGAGTCGACCTCGCGCAGTTCGACGCGAACGGCGACGGCCGCATCGATGCCGTCTACCTGCACTTCGCGGGCGCCGATACCGGCTGGGGCAGCGTGTGGTGGAGCAACGAGCAGGTGCTGAACGTGCCAGACGCCACGTACGCGAACGGCGCCGTGCAGCTGTGGAACGCTGTCGCGCTGGCGAACCCGTGCGACACGGCATGGGCCGCGCAAACCATGATCCACGAGACGGGGCACGTGCTGGGCCTGCCCGACTACTACCAGTACGCCAGCCAGCAGGGAGGCTCGACGGGACGGACGGGCATCCTCACCTTCGACATCATGATGCTGAACCAGGGCGACCACAACGGCTTCTCGAAATGGATGCTGGGATGGCTGCCCGAAAACAAGATTACCCGTGTGTTCGCGAACGAGAACGGCATCGACGTCAAACGCGACGGCGCCGTGGTGCAGCACGTGGACCCCGCGGAGGACGGCAGCTCGTCCGTGGAGCAAGCGCTCGCGGCGTTCACGTCGGACGACCTGCACGAAACGGGCGGCATCATCGTGGTGGCGAACGAGGACGAGAGCATGTTCTCATCCTACTATCTGCTGCAATACGACCAGTTCGCCAGCAACCAAAGCGTGTACTACGGAGGCGCGCAGGGCGCCGAGAACATCCCGCTCCCCTCGGGATTCCGCCTGTACCGCGTGCAGGCCGAGGTGGGCTCCGGCGGAGACTACCTTGTGCACTCGAACGCTTACGGCACCACGCACAACCAGCTCATCGAGCTGGTCGACCCCGACATGAGCGAGCCCCATACGGAAACCAGCTCGCTCATCCCCTCGGCCATCGGATCGGACGAGTACGGCTGCATGCTCTACGAGGGCGACGGGGTGTCGCCGCAGGGGTATCCCTCCACGAACTTCTACGAGAACGCCAACGTCGGCTTCACCGGACTGACCATCTCGGTCACGGAAAGCGAGACCGACCAGGGCACGGTTGCCATCTTGTACTCGAACGCCGACAAGCCCGCCGACCCCGCCGACTTCACCCTCACGCCCACGTTCGACGCGGTGTCGAACGTATGCATGCTCACCTTCGAAGCCTCGCTCGCGCCGATGCTGACCTCGCCGCTTCCGGCCGCGACGCAGCTGATCGTGGACGGGCAACACCACGCCCTCCTCGACATCGCGGTGGACGGCACCACCGTGACCCTTTCCTGCCTGCTCGACGCCGGCAGCATCGGGCCGTCGTCCACGTGCGAGATCGTCTTCCCCGCCGGCCTGTTCACGCTGTCCCGCACGAGCGAGGGCACCACGTTCTCGCCGGAGATTCGCCTGCCGCTCAAAGCCAACGCGTCGCTGACCGCCGTCAGCCGCTCGGGCGTCTACCAGGGCACCGAGTACACCGACGATCTCGTTGCCACGAGCGACGTGTTCACCAGCCCGAACGGAACGAAGCGCTTCTTCCAGATCGCCGACGGCGCGCTGCGGCTGCACACGCTCGACGCCGACGATCTCGCGCGCGTGACTCCGCGCACGATCGAGGGGGTGAGCATCCCCTCAACGATCGAGCGCGCGTCGATCAACGTCACCCCGCTGTCCGATACCAGCGCGTTCGCCATCGTGTCCGCGCAGTACGGGCCCGGCACGGGATACTGGATCGACCTCGAAAGCGGCACGGTGACGGCCTCGCATCCCTTCGACCAGACCTCCACGCAGCCGTGCACCGCCAGCGGCACGACCGTCCTCGTGGTCACGTACCATTACGGACCGGAGCGCGGTCAGCTGGTCACTGCGCTGACGCCGCGCGAAGACGGCTCGGTGCAAGCGCGCTACGGCTGGACGAACGCGCAATCGGCCGCCTCCGTCGACACCGACACGCTCGCTTTCGGCTTCGCGAACGATCAGGGCGACACGATGGATGAAGCGCGGATCGTGCAAACGGGAACCATCGTCGAAGCGCTGCGCGACGGTGCCGCAAACCCCGAAGACGCCCCGTTGGCGGGCGAGCTCTGCACGCCCGAGCGTGCAGAGGTCACGCTGCCGCTGCACGAGCACCGCGCGCTGCAAGACGTACAGCGCGCCGACGCTGGCTACTACGCGCTGATGGGATCGGAATTCTCCTCCACAGCGGAGGCGTCGAACCTGCTCATCCGCTTCGACGATGGGGGTGTCGAGCAGGCACGCGCCGCCGTCAAAGCACGCGGGGGCACGGAGTACCGGCAGCTGAGCGTCGCTCGCTACGGCACCGTGGCGCTGACGGCGCGCACCGAGCTGGCGAAGCCGAAGGTCACACGCTCCGACGTGCTGTTCTGCAACGCGAACCTGCAACCGCTCTCCACGCTGACCACGGCGTCGAACGGCATGGGCTCTTGGCTCGACGACGGAAGCTGGCTGAGCGTAGGCCTGAGCCTGGAAGCGTCTTCGGGGCCCAAGGGGTCGCCCGAGGAAGCGGAGGCCGTCGGAGCGACCGAAGGCGGGGGAACCGACGACCGCCTGCGCGTGAACTACGCGATCACCGAGCAGCTGGACAAGGAACCGACGAAGCCGGAGGAACCAGATGACCCGGCGAAGCCGGAGGAGCCCGCGGGGCCGAGCGAGGACCCGCAACCGCTTCCGAAGCCGGACGGCACGGGCGACGATGCGGCGCGCAAGCTCGCGCCCACCGGCGACCCCACCGGCCCGATCGCGTTTGCAGCGCTGGTCGCGACGCTGGTTGCCAGCGGTGCGCTCGCGCGCAAACGCTCCCGGTAGGTTACTTGTGGTACGGCTCGCCGCGCGAGATCTTCTGCGCGCGGTAGAGCTGCTCCAGCAGCACGACGCGCGCGAGGTTGTGCGGCAGCGTGACCGGGCCGAACGACAGCGTCTCGTCGGCGCGCTGCCGCACCGCGGCGCTCACGCCGTCGGAGCCGCCGATGACGAACGAGATGTCGCTCGCGCCGTTCAGCTTGAGCGCGTCGATGCGCTGCGAAAAGCCTTCGCTCGAGCGCTGTTTGCCGTCGATGGCCAGCAGCACGACATGCGTCGCAGGCGCGAGTGCGGCGAGGATAGCAGCGCCCTCCCGATCGCGCGCCGCGTCCACCCCGCCCGCGCGAGCAGGGTCGATGTCGGCGATCTCGCGCACCTCGGTCTTCGCGTACGGCTGCATGCGCTTGAGGTACTCGGCGCACGCGTCCATCCAGAACTTCTCCTTCAGCTTCCCCACCGCCACAATGGTGAACTTCACGCCGCACCCTTTCTCCCGCTCGCCCCGCGCTTCGATGCTAGCCATGATACCCGAACGGGGGCGGCACCAACGGCGGCGCAAACGCGTTTGGGATGGTTCTGCATTCGCCGAATCGCCAGCTGCGGGACTTGACGGCTCTCCTACGATGAGCGGGTCATGTCGATACGCGCCCTCGCACGAGCGGCGCTGCAACCCTTCGAGGAGGGACTATGAAGAGAATCGTCGCATTGGGAGCGGCGGCGGCCCTGGCCGCAACGCTGGCCGGCTGCGCGAGCCCGTCCGGTCAGGAACCCGCCGACAGCGCCCCGAGCGCATCCGAGCAGCAGGCGAACCAAGCCCCCGCGCAGGAGAACAAGCTGACGGTGGTGGACTCGGGATGGTCGGCGGACGAGCAAGGTTACGTCCACTACGGCATTATCATCAAGAACGAGGGCGCCCAGGGGGCGCTGTTCCCTGTCATCAAGGTCACGGGCAAGGACGCCGACGGCGCCGTCATCTCGTCCGACGAGCAGACGCTCATGGAAATCAACCCGGTCCAGGAGCTTTCCTGGGGCGGCCAGGCGGGCAACGGCACCGCGCCGGCCACCGTCGAATTCGAGCTGAGCGTGGGTTCGAGCAACTGGCAGGATGCCGATGCGGCCGAGCCGATGTTCGAGGTGAGCGGGCTCAGCGCGCAGGATAGCGGCTACGGCACCGTGAACTTCGTCGGCGAGGTGACCAACCTGACCGACGCCGACATGGACCAAGCGGCCATCGTCGTGCTGCTGCGTGACGGAGCGGGCGCGATCGTCAGCGGCTACACCAGCTTCGCCTCCAACGTGCCCGCCGGCGGCACCACGTCGTTCGACGTGTTGGGCTATGGCGTGCCTGCCTACGAGACCATCGAGGGCTCGGCGCAGCCCTGGTAAGGCTCGAAGCATTATCGCGCCAACCAGCAAGAAAGCCGCCCATGGGCGGCTTTCTTGCGTTGGAGGGCGATGCGTTTAGCGCTCGATCGCAGGCTCTTCCGAGTCGGGCGCCGGAGCCGACGTTTCCCCCGACTCAAGCTTCGGAGATCCCACTTTGATGGAGATGGACTTCGTGGGGCAGTTGCCCACGCAGTCGAGGCAGAAGGTGCAGGACTCCAGCGTCGCGGCGCCGGGGCGCGCCACGTCCACGTCCTCGGGGCAGACGGTCGAGCAGGTGCGGCAGCCCTCCTTGGAGATGCAGGTGGAGCAGTCGGCCTGCGGGCGGGCGCCGAAGCCGAGGCGGGCGCGCAGCTTGCCCACGAGCCCGAAGAAGAAGCCGAGCGGGCAGACCGACGAGCACCAGCGCTTGAACAGGAAGAGCTCGGCCAGCAGCATGAGCGGGAAGATCACGAGCTCCCAGCCCGGCTGCAGGAGCACGAACACGCGGTTCAGGGCCCACAGCGTGCCGAACACAAGCCCGATCGGGCACAGCAGGCAGAACACGGGGAAGCCGACGGCGAAGGACACGACGAGGAGCACGAGGAGCACGGCGCCCTGGGCCTTGAGGCCCGCACCCGAGGCGGAGGCGCACGATGCGCAGCCAGCCGTCCGGTCGCCTAGGGGCGCCTCGCCGCTTCTGCCGAGGATGCCGCGCGGCGTATGGCCGCCGAAGACGTTCTTGAGCAGCTGCGAGGGGCACAGCCACGAGCAGAACGCCCGGCCGACGAGGAACACGATCGCGAGCACGGCGAGCACGCCTGGCAGCAGCGCCCAGGGGATCGAACCGGAGGCGGCCGCTATCTGGGCGAACCCGACGGGGCACAGCGCGCAGAGCGTGCCGATTGCGGCGTTGCCGCCGAGGTGCGCCGCCGCAACGGCCAGGACGAGCACGCCCGCCGCCACGGCGATGCGGGCCATCTTCATATGCGTCTTCATGCGGCTCCTCCCGCCTCTCGCGTCGCGTCCGGCCCGTCGGGGTGGACGCCCTTCGTATGCGGGGCGAGCGCTTCGCCCGCACGGGCGAAACGGCCCGTCTGCAGCTCCTCGCTGCCGATCGATCCCGATACGTGCGCCGCAACGCTGGCACGCGACACCACGACGATGCCCTTGTTCTCGACGCTCGCGTCATAGGCGCGGAGCGATGCCGAGGGGCACACCTGCTCGCACTTGCCGCACCCGTCGCAGTAGTCCGGATGCACGACCGGGCGATCCTGCTCGTCGAGCGTGATGGCCCCCTCGACCGGGCACTCGTCCTTGCACACGGTGCAGCCCGCCCAGTCCCAGGCCACGCACGCGTCGCGCACGACCACGGCCACGCCCATATCACGCTCGGCGAGCCCTCCATAAGCCAGCGCGCCGGTTGGGCACGCGTCCACGCACTTCATGCAGAAGTTGCAGAACCCGCGCTCGTAAGCGATCGTCGGCGTGCCGTAGGCCACGAGGCTCTCCGCCAGGGGCACCGGGGTCACGATGCCGTAGGGGCACGCCTGCAGGCACTTCTGGCAGCGGTCGCACGACGCCACGAGCTCAGCGCCCGAGGCCGCGCCCGGAGGCCGCACGAACGCAGCGTCGGCCTGTTTCGTCACCGCACCGAACCCGCCGACGCCCACGAGCGCGACGCTTGCAGCCCCCGCTGCGAGGAATCCGCGCCGGGAAATCTCCTCCACTCTCATCATCCCTCTCGTCTCGAAATGTCCCAAATGGGGACGGTCCCCATTTGGGACATTTACGCCACCACGTCTGCCAGCGCGGCCTCGTCGGCGCGCAGGTACGTTTCCGTGAACGCCGCCAGATGCTCGTAGAAGCCGCCTTCCGCGGCGGCCTTCAAGTCGCCGAGGAACGAAGGCACCCAGTTCAGCAGGTGCTCCCGCGCGAACGAGAGCTGGGCGCGCAGATGCCGCTCGGCCCCGTCCTCGTCGCCGGCGCGCAGGGCCTCGACCGCGCGCCCGCACAGCAGCGCCATGAAGGCCAGCTCCACGGCCAGGTGGTCCTCCGGCTCCTTGAAGCCGGGGTCCTTCGCGAACCCGGCCGCGCGGTAGACGTGCAGCACCTCTGCGTAGGCGTCCTGCATCATGAGGCCGCCCTCGCTCGTGTACACCGACTCGTACGGGAAGGCCTTCTGCGCCGTGCGCGGGCCCATCCCGAAGAACGCGCGGTCGAACACGTCCGCGAGCCGCTCGAGCCCGTCCTCATCGCAATCGGCAAGGTCGGCGCGCAGCGCCGCGAACCCGTCCGCCAGCGAGGCGTCGTCGGAGTCGAGCGAGGCCTCCCCCGCCAGCTCCTCGGCGAAGGCCGCGTCGACCTCGGTCTCGTAGCAGCGCGACAGCAGCGCGTACACGCGGCCGCGGTTCTCGCAGAATNGGGGGGGGGGACGAAGGGACGGGGTAATCGTCTCGCTCCGCCGCGCGAGCGGGGGAATGCACATGCTTTAAGCGGAGTGAGACGATTACCCCGTCCCTTCGTCTCGCTCAGGGCGCGCCCGCAGCTGGGCGCGCCCTTCCGCTGTCAGCGGCTCATCAGTGGTAGATGAACTGCTCCACGCTCGTGCCCACGGCGTACATGATGACGCGCAGGGCCACCGCGCCCACGGCCGAGCATGCGCAAGCCGCGAACATGAGCCCGGCCAGCGTCGAAGGACTCGGCACCTGGGCGGCGTCGCCCTTGCCGGCCTTCACGAAGGCGAGCACCGTCAAAGCCGCAGGGGCAACCATGCCCACCAGCACGACGCCCGCCCAGAACATCGCCGCAAGGTCGCCCGAGATTAGGCGCTCGATGGAACGCGAGGGGGCCTGGTACGGCGCGATGGCGATCCACACCACGTACGCCACCGTCGTCACTACCATCACAGCGACGCCCGCAAGCGCCAGCTTCAGCGCGAAGCCGCCTTCTTCGGAGGCCTTGCCGCGCAGCAGCACGAGGCCCGCCATCAGCGTCATGCCCAACGCCAGGCCGGCGCCCAGGAACATGAGCGGCAGCGCAACGCTGTCCCACGCCGGGCGAGCGGCGATCAGGTAGGACGCTCCCGCCACGAACGGCAGCACGATCCCCAGCACCGCGCCCAGCACGCCGAACACCTTCGACGCCACCGGGTAGTCCTTCTTGGCGAGGATCAGGTACGCCAGCGAGACGATGCCCATGATGGCGACGATGAACAGCTCCTTGGACAAGCCCGAGCCAAGGTTGCCCAAGAGATGCGTCGCGCGCTCCGGGTGCCCCATGTGCAGCACCGACACGCAGCCGCCCACGCCGAGGCAAACCAAAGCGATCAGGGCGCCCAGGAACCGCACGTCGCGGAACTTGCCCTTCAGCTCGCCCACGCCCAGGAAAACGAACGAACCCGAGGTCACGCCCAGCAGCACGCTGAAGATCAGAAGGGGCCATTGGATTTCCATGCTCACTCATCCCCTTTCCAGGTGAACTTGTCCAAGCCGTACGACACGCCCGGATGGTTGCCCACGTCCTTCAGCTTGTGGACCTTCTTGCTGGCGATCATCTTCGCCACATCGGACGACGGGTCGTCCGCGTCGCCGAACAGGCGCGCCTGGCCGGGGCAGTGCTTCACGCACGCCGGCTTCTCGCCCTTGTCGATGAGGTGCGCGCACATCGTGCACTTCTCGATGACGCCCTTGTCCTTGCTCGTATCGTAGGTGCGTACGCCGTACGGGCAGGCCATGACGCAGTACTGGCAGCCGATGCACTTGCTGTGGTCCACCAGCACCACGCCGTCTTCTCGACGGTACGAAGCTCCCGTAGGGCACACGCTGACGCACTCGGGGTTATCGCAGTGCTGGCATGCCACGGGCAGGTAGTACATCTCGAGATCCGGGTACGTGCCAGACGGGCCAACCGTCAGCACCTTGTTGTAGAACGTGCCCAGCCCCACGTTGTTCTCCTGTTTGCACACCACGGCGCAGGAGTGGCAGCCGATGCAGCTATCGAGGTCGATAGCGATGATGTTCCGCGTCATGCTACGCCACACCTCCCTTCACGGTCACCTGCGACACGCCGTTCGCCTGATCGTCGGAGGCGATCGTCTCGACAGACAGCGGCAGGAATATTTTCAAGTCCTCGGAGTTCATGCAGATGTTGTCGGGCGCGCCTTCCTCCGCCTTGTAGATCTTGCACAAACCGCCGTAGTTGTCGGTTCCCACGGCAGGGTCGTAGGGGCCGTTGTTCTCGAACAGGATGTTGCAGTTGCAGTCGAACGCGCCGTGCAGGTCGTCGGTCGCCTCGCGCTCGGGGAACCACCAGTCGTGCTCGACGTGGATCATGTCGGGCTTCATGGCGTCGGTGAGGTTCGCACGCTGGCGGATGCGGTCGACGTACGTCTCGATCCATACCCAGTCGTCCTGCTCGATGCCGTGCTCGGCGGCAGTCGCCGGGTTGATGTCGACGGTCGGGAACATGTGCACCTCGCGCATCCACGGGCTGTTGCGGTACTCGGTGTGGAAGAACGCGTGGCTGCGACCGCCGGTGATCAGGGTGTAGGGGTACTCCTCCACCAGGTCGGGACGCGAGCGCTTCGTGATGGGCGGCTCGATGTACATCGGCAGCGGGCCGTTGCCGTACAGGAACAGGTCCTCGCTCCACAGCTCCATCTTGCCGTTGTCCGACTGCGGATGCGCGGGCACCTCGGTGCCGTCGGGCAGCGTGTAGCCGGGCGTGCGATAGACGGCGCCCTGCTTGTTGCCGCGGTACATCGTGCTGAAGCCGGGCTTCATGTCGCCGCTCTTTCGCATCATGCCGCTCTTGTACTTCGGCATGCCGCGCACTTCGCTCATCTGCACGCCGGTGATAGAGATGCGCTCGCGGAAATCCTCGAAGTTCGACTTGAGGTTCTCGGGGAGGGTCTTAGGACCGGCCAGCATGTAGTCGAACCACTCGTACTTGTCCTTCCAGTACATGTTCACGTTCATGTACTTGGCGAACTCGAAGCAGATGTCCATGTCGTCCTTGCACTCGCCGACGGGCTCGTGGAACGGCTGGCGGATAAGCAGCGTATGGCTCGTGGGGAACCCATGACCGGAGTGCGGCCACTCCACGCGGTCGACCTCGTTGGGATGCGCGGCCGGCAACAGGATGTCGGCCAGCTCGCCCGACGGCGTGATGTACATGTCGACGTTCACGAAGAAGTCGAGCTTCTTCATGCCCTCGGCGATCTGACGGCCGCTTTCGATGGACATGATGGGCTCCGACGTCTGCTGCCACAAACCGTGGATCTGGAACGGGTCGCCTTCCAGCATAGCCTTCGTCGTGGCCGCGCCGAAGCCGCCTTGCTGCCCTAACACCACCTGGCCGCCGTTCTGCTGCACGGTCTCGACCAATTCGCCCGTCTTGTCGTCGGCGACGAATATCTTCTGGTGCCCGGTGTTCTGGCACACGGACAGGCGGTTGATGTTGCGTGCCGTGTCCATGCGAAGATCGCTCATGAGGCCCTGCATCTGAGGAACGATGTCGAACATCGAGTTCTCGTAGCCGGTGGCGGGCTCGCGGCCGATGTTCTGCCCGCCCTTGGTGTCGAAGTTGCCAGCAAGGGCCATCATGATGGTGAACGCCTGGGAGATGCCGGACGTGTTGATGGAGAACTCCACCTTCTGGCCGCGCGTGAAGCACGCATGCGGGCTGGCGTCGATGTAGAGCTTGATCGCCTCGCGGATCTTGTCCTCGGGGAGCTCGCAGAACTCGGCGGCGCGCTCGACGGTCCACGGCGTGACGTGCTCGACGAGGATGTCCCAGCTCGTGCGGTAGGTCTTGCCGTTGATCTCGCGGCTGCCGGACAGCGCGGGCTTCGCGTCCTCGACGATGTTGCCGTCGGCGTCGAGCCACTGCAGGGCCTTGTCGCCGCCAACGCCGTTCTTGTTCTGCCAATCGCCGGACCAATAGATCAGCTGGTCGCTGTTCTCGTCCCACGCGGGATACAGCTCGACGTTGCCGCCTTCTTTGATCATCGACTCGCGCAGCTGGTAGCCCGTGCCCTCTTCGTCGATGAAGAACGGCGCGTTCGTCCAGTAGCGCGCGAAGTCGGTGTCGCACTTGTCCGAATGGACGATCTCGTTGATGAACGCCAGCGCCAGCGCCATATCGGAGCCGGGGCGGATAGGCAACCACAGGTCGGCCTTCGACGCCGTGCAGGTGTAACGCGGATCGACCGCGATGACCTTCGCGCCGCGCTCCTGCGCCCGCTTCACGGTGAGCCAGTCGTAGTAGCCGCGGCTACGCTCCTGGCGGCACCAGATGAGGATGCAGTCGGCGTTGTTGCCGTCCCAACCGGTGTACTGCGTCTCGTCGCCGTACAGGCGCTGGCTGGTAAAGTACGATCCGAGCCAGCACAGGTTGCCCACGCCGAACGTGGCCGTGGAGCCGAGCTCCAGCCACAGACGGTTGATGGCTTGGAACTGATGGTTGTCGCGACCGGTGCCGTACTGGTGCGCGATCGTGTGCCAACCGTAGTTCTCGCCGATCTTGGTGTACTCGTCGCGTGCGGTTTCGTAGGCCTCTTCCCACGAGATGCGCTTCCACTTGCCTTCGCCGCGCTCTCCAACGCGCTTTTGCGGGTAGCGAATGCGCGTGGGGTTGTACAGCTCCTGCGGGATGGCGAACGCGCGCCCGCACAGCGTGCCCTCGCTGAACAGGTCGGGGTTGCCCTCAACCTTGACCAGGCGGCCGTCCTTCACATGCCCGAACAACGCGCAGCGGCCGTAACATTGGCGGCACGCGCTCGGGATTACCTTAACATCGCCTGTCGAACTCTCGGCCTTGCCCTCAGCGTCCTGCGCGAATGCGCTCGCAGGGCTCAGGAGCATGGCCGAAGAAGCTGCCAGAGCCGAAGCTTTCACAAAGCCTCGACGACTCATATGTAGCGACATCTCTCCTCCGTTTTCCTCGCCTATCGTCTTTCTGCTTGGCCAAAGCAAAATCGAACCCATGCGTCCGATCCGCCCCTCCTTCACCTCGAGAAGCGCATCGACCCACCGGTGCTGCGAGTATGCGACCGAAGAGAGAAAACCGCATACCCCCAGCAACCATATTCACGAAGGGAAACCGGAAATACCACCAAAGGTGGTAGAAGAGTATCGCCTGGTGAAGCACACGGTGCGGGCGGCTACTCTTTAATGCTGTCCTCGGTACTCTCGACCAGATCGATCAGTTCCTGCTTGGAGTGGATGCCCATCTTCTGGTAGATGTTGCGCGTATGCACCTTCACGGTGCCGTCCGAGATGTACAGCTTTTCGGCGATGGATTGCTTGTCGCGGCCTTTCACCATGAGCGCCACGATCTCGCTCTCGCGCTTGGTGAGCCCCCACTTCTCCGCCAGGATCAAGCAGCTTTGCTCGAAGGTGAGCCCCACCCTTTCCTCGGAGTCGTCGATGGCCACCATGCCCCAGCGCGTTTTGAGGTTGCTCGCGCTCATCAGGTAGATGGCCACCAGCAGCACCCCGAGCAGGAGGTAGACCAAGAACGTCGGCGGCAGAATGGCCGCGGAACCCGTCTGTCCGCAATAGCTGAACAGAGCCAATCCGACGCAGCTGCCCAGCATGGCTCCTACAACCGAGCTGACGCTCAGAAGGTAGTAGTCGGATCCGAGGTAACGCACGAGGTACACCACCAGCGCCAGGATGGTCGCAGCGAACAGCTGCCTCCCGACCAAGAAGATGAACGTTCCCACGTTCAGCGCGAGCGCGCCCTCGAACACGAACAGCGAGACTCCTGCCGCCATGATGGGAAAGCACACCCTGAATATCGCGTTGTTGTAGTTGCTTCGAGACCTCAGGAGCACGGCGAACATGAGCGCCGCCGACACCACGTAGGCCAGCGAGAACACGACGATCTTCGCGTCGTCCCCCATCTTGGCGTGGTCCACAGCGGCCACCACGCCTTCCATCACGCATGCGGCGATGATCGTGAGCAGCAGGATCTTGGGAACCTTCTGGCCCTCCTTCACCTCCACCGAAGTCACGCTCGTGCTGGCCGACGACGAGGCGCGCAAGCAGTACAGCGTCAGCGCGGGGTTCAAGCACATGACAAGGATGAACACTTCCATCGGCACAAGGCTCGAAAGGGGCGCAACGACCAGCAACGCCACGCACGCGGCGATATTGCAGCGCACCGAGCACGACACGCCCACCGATGCCAAGCGACGAACCATTTCAGGGAGAAAGCAGACGAAACCCGCTGCCGTCAAGGCGATGCAGGGGATGATGGCCCACGACTGACGCAGCGCGTGCCCCACGATCAGCTGCAACAGCGGGGCAAGCGAGGAGCACACGCACGCTGCCACCAGATAATGATCGTTATCGATCTTTTTCCCGAACGCTCTATACACCACGAGCAGCGCCAAGCACAGCGCTAAGGCGGAAATCACCGCTACGAAGCTGCCAAACAGAGGGATCGTGATCGATTCCAGATACTCGGACGGTATGCGGAAGTTCCGATAGAGGAAGAATATCTCGCAGCAGGAAAGGCAGTACGCCGCGATGAGCAGCATCTCGCCCTTTTGCATGGCCGTCGTCTTCTTCTTGCCCGATGTGGTGCTCCCCACACGATCGCCCCCCGCGCTCGTCATGACTACCCCCATGGATACCATTCTATCCGAGGAGCGATGATTGCCCATACCCCCTAAGGTGGTATTCGGGCAATCATCAGCCGGTAAGTATGCGAAAGCGCGTTGGGTCTACCGATGCGTCGGCTCGGTCTCCTCCGTATCGAGAAGATCGGCAACCGGCTCGCTAGGCGCCTCCTTCGGGTCGCCTATCCTGATCTTGATGGACTTCGTGGGGCAGTTGCCCACGCAGTCGAGGCAGAAGGTGCAGGACTCCAGCGTCGCGGCGCCGGGGTTCGCCACGTCCACGTCCTCGGGGCAGACGGTGGAGCAGGTGTGGCAGCCCTCCTTCGAGATGCAGGTCGCGCAGTCGGCCTGCGGGCGGGCGCCGAAGCCGAGGTTCGGGCGCGCCTTGCCCACGAGCCCGAAGAAGAAGCCGAGCGGGCAGACCGACGAGCACCAGCGCTTGAACAGGAAGAGCTCGGCCAGCAGCATGAGCGGGAAGATCACGAGCTCCCAGCCCGGCTGCAGGAGCACGAACACGCGGTTGAGGGCCCACAGCGTGCCGAACACAAGCCCGATGGGGCACAGCAGGCAGAACACGGGGAAGCCGACGGCGAAGGACACGACGAGCAGGACCGCCAGGACGGCGCCCTGGGCCTTGAGGCCCGCGCCCGAGGCCGAGGCGCACGACGCGCAGCCCGCGGCCCGGTCGCCTAGGGGCGCCTTCCCGCTGCGGCCGAGGACGCCGCGGGGCTCGCGGCCGCCGAAGACGTTCTTGAGCAGCTGCGAGGGGCACAGCCACGAGCAGAACGCCCGGCCGACGAGGAACACGATCGCGAGCACGGCGAGCACGCCTGGCAGCAGCGCCCAGGGGATCGAACCGGAGGCGGCCGCTATCTGGGCGAACCCGACGGGGCACAGCGCGCAGAGCGTGCCGATTGCGGCGTTGCCGCCGAGGTGCGCCGCCGCAACGGCCAGGACGAGCACGCCCGCCGCCACGGCGATGCGGGCCATCTTCATATGCGTCTTCATGCGGCTCCTCCCGCCTCTCGCGTCTTGCCCGGCCCGTCGGGGTGCACGCCCTTCGTATGCGGGGCGACTTCGCTCCCCCGCGGCACCGCAACCGTGCGCTTCGACGCCAGCTCGGCGCTGAGAACCGCTCCGGCCGTCTGCGCGGCCTCGCTCGCGCGCGAAACCACCACGATGCCGCGGTCGGAGGCCGCCGCGTTGTACGCGCGCAGCGATGCCGAGGGGCACACCTGCTCGCACTTGCCGCACCCGTCGCAGTAGTCCGGGTGCACGACCGGGCGATCCTGCTCGTCGAGCGTGATGGCCCCCTCGACCGGGCACTCGTCCTTGCACACGGTGCAGCCCGCCCAGTCCCAGGCCACGCACGCGTCCTTCACTACCACGGCCACGCCGAGGTCGCGCTCGCGCGGCCCGCCGTAGGACAGCGCTCCCGTAGGACATGCATCGACGCACTGCATGCAGAAGTCGCAGCATCCGTTGCGGAACGACAGCGTCGGCGTGCCGTAGGCCACAAGGCTCTCGGCCAGGGGCACTGGCGTCACGATGCCGTAGGGGCACGCCTGCAGGCACTTCTGGCAGCGGTTGCACGCGGCCACCACCTCGGCGCCCGAATCTGCGCCGGGCGGCCGCACGAACGCGGCGTCGGCCTGGCGCGACACCGCGCCGAACCCGCCGGCCCCCACCATCGCCGCACCCACGACCCCCGCTGCGAGGAATCCGCGCCGGGAAATCTCCTCCACTCTCATCATCCCCTCACGTACTTGCCTTCTATCTTCGATGTTTCACGTGAAACACGCTCGACCATCGGTCTGATCGGCCTAATTCGGCACAAATGTACGGTTTGGGCGCAGAATCCTGCCTGCTATCGGCGAAAACGAGTCCGAGCATCTGCATAATGCCTGGTCACGATTTCCATCTCGTCTTCAATAGCGCCCAAACCGTCATTTTCTGCCGCGAATGCAGGAGGCTACTCCACTACCTCGGCGAGAGCGGCCTCGTCGGCGCGCAGGTATGCCTCGGTAAACGTCGCCAAGTCGAAGTAGAAGCCGTCCTCGGCCGCCTTGCGCACATCGGCGCAGAAGCGGTCGATCCAGTTCAGCAGGTGCTCCCGCGCGAACGAGAGCTGGGCGCGCAGCTGGCGCTCGGCCCCGTCCTCGTCGCCGGCGCGCAGGGCCTCGACCGCGCGCCCGCACAGCAGCGCCATGAAGGCCAGCTCCACGGCCAGGTGGTCCTCCGGCTCCTTGAAGCCGGGGTCCTTGGCGAACCCGGCCGCGCGGTAGACGTGCAGCACCTCGGCGTAGGCGTCCTGCATCATGAGGCCGCCCTCGCTCGTGTACACCGACTCGTACGGGAAGGCCTTCTGCGCCGTGCGCGGGCCCATCCCGAAGAACGCGCGGTCGAACACGACCGCGAGCCGCTCGAGCCCGTCCTCATCGCAATCGGCAAGGTCGGCGCGCAGCGCCGCGAACCCGTCCGCCAGCGAGGCGTCGTCGGAGTCGAGCGAGGCCTCCCCCGCCAGCTCCTCGGCGAAGGCCGCGTCGACCTCGGTCTCGTAGCAGCGCGACAGCAGCGCGTACACGCGGCCGCGGTTCTCGCAGAATTCGATGAGGTTCTCGGCAAGCTCGGCAGGCATGGTATCGGTCATGATTGCTCTCCTTGGTCCTGAAGGTTCGGCCGTCCCCCGTACCTGAACGCAGCCGGGAGGGGGTTGCTGCGTTCAGGCACGGGGGAAGGTCGAGGGAGTGAGACAAAGGGACGGGGTAATTGTCTCACTCCCACTCAAAGTACGTGCATTCCTCCGCTCGCGCGGCGGAGTGAGACAATTACCCCGTCCCTTTGTCTCACTCCCGCAGTCGCGATCAGTGGTAGATGAACTGCTCCACGCTCGTGCCCACGGCGTACATGATGATGCGGATCACCACGGCGCCGATGGCGGTGCAGGCACAGGCGCCGAACATCATGTAGGCGAGCATCTTCGGATCGGCCACGCCGGAACCGCCGTCGCCCTTCGTCGAGCGCACGCAAGCCAGCACGGTCAGCGCAACCGGCACCACGATGCCGATGATCACGACGCCGGGCCAGAACATCGACGCGAGGTCGCCCGAAATCAGACGATCGACGGAGCGGGTGGGCGCCTGGTACGGCGCGATGGCGATCCACACCACGTAGGCGATCGTCGTCACGGCCATGATGATGACGCCCGCCAAGGCCAGCTTCAGCGCGAAGCCGCCTTCTTCGGAGGCCTTGCCGCGCAGCAGCACGAGGCCCGCCATCAGCGTCATGCCCAACGCCAGGCCGGCGCCCAGGAACATGAGCGGCAGCGCAACGCTGTCCCACGCCGGGCGAGCGGCGATCAGGTACGACGCGCCCGCCACGAACGGCAGCACGAGGCCGATGACGCCGCCCAGGATGCCGAACACCTTCGACGCCACCGGGTAGTCCTTCTTGGCGAGGATCAGGTACGCCAAGGAGACGATGCCCATGATGGCGACGATGAACAGCTCCTTCGACAGCCCGGATCCCAGGTTGCCCAGCAGATGCGTCGCGCGCTCAGGATGTCCCATGTGCAGCACCGACACGCAGCCGCCCACGGCCAGGCAGATGAGAGCGATCAGAGCGCCCAAGAACCGCACGTCCTTGAACTTGCCCTTCAGCTCGCCCACGGCCAGGAACACGAACGAACCCGACGTGACGCCCAACAGCACGCTGAAAATCAGAAGTGGCCACTGGATTTCCATGGTTACTCATCTCCCTTCCAGGCGCACTTGTCCATGGCGTAGTCCACGCCCGGATGGTTCCCCACGTCCTTCAGCTTGTACGTCTTCTTGGACGCGCGCAGCTTCGACACGTCGGACTCGGGATCGTCCAAATCGCCGAACTTGCGAGCCTGGCCAGGGCAGTGCTTCACGCACGCCGGCTTCTCGCCCTTGTCGATGAGGTGCGCGCACATCGTGCACTTCTCGATGACGCCCTTGTCCTTGCTCGTATCGTAGGTGCGTACGCCGTACGGGCAGGCCATGACGCAGTACTGGCAGCCGATGCACTTGCTGTGGTCCACCAGCACCACGCCGTCCTCGCGCTTGTAGCTGGCTCCGGTGGGGCACACGCTGACGCATTGCGGGTCGTCGCAATGCTGGCACGCGACGGGCAGGTAGTACATCTCGAGGTCGGGATAGGTTCCCGACGGGCCCACCGTCAGCACCTTGTTGTAGAACGTGCCCAGCCCCACGTTGTTCTCCTGCTTGCACACGACGGCGCAGGAGTGGCAGCCGATGCAGCTATCGAGGTCGATATCAATAATGTTGCGAGTCATGTTACTTCGCACCCCCCTTCGTCACCTGCGTGACGCCGTTCTGCTGGTCATCGGCGGCCAGCTGGTCGGCGGTCAGCGGCAGGAATATCTTGAGGTCTTCCGAATTCATGCAGATGTTCTTCGGCGCGCCGTCGTCGGCCTTGTAGATCTTGCACAGGCCGCCGAAGTTGTCGGTGCCCACGGCGGGGTCGTAGGGGCCGTTGTTCTCGAACAGCACGTTGCAGTTCGAGTCGAACGCGCCGTGCAGGTCGTCGGTGGCCTCGCGCTCGGGGAACCACCAGTCGTGCTCGACGTGGATCATGCCCGGCTTGATGGCCTCGGTGAGATTCGCACGCTGCTTGATCTTGTCCACGTACGTCTCGATGTACACCCAGTCGTCCTGCTCGATGCCGTGCTCGGCAGCGGTGGCAGGGTTGATGTCGACGGTCGGGAACATGTGCACCTCGCGCATCCACGGGCTGTTGCGGTACTCGGTGTGGAAGAACGCGTGGCTGCGGCCGCCCGTGATGAGCGTGTACGGGTACTCGTCCAACAGGTCGGGGCGCGACAGCTTCGTGATGGGAGGCTCGATGTACATGGGCAGGGCGCCGTTTCCGTACAGCAGCAGGTCCTCGGACCACATCTCCATCTTGCCGTTGTCGGACTGCGGATGCGGCGGGATCACCGTGCCGTCGGGCTTCTTCGCGCCGGGGAAGCGGTAGACCGACCCCATCTTGTTGCCGCGGTACATGGTGTTGAAGCCGGGGCGGAAGTCGCTCGTCTTGCGCATGAAGCCCGTCTCGTACTTCGGCGCGTTCTTCACGGTTGCCATCTCCACGCCGGTCACGCTGACGCGCTCGCGGAACTCTTCGAAGTTCGCGCAGCTCAGCTGCGGAGGAAGCGTCTCGGGGCCCTTCACCATGTAATCGAAGAACTCGTACTTGTCCTTCCAGTACATGTCCACGTCCATGTACTTCGCGAATTCGAAGCAGATGTCCATGTCGTCGCGGCACTCGCCAAGCGGCTCGTGGAACGGCTGGCGGATGAGGTACGTGTGGCTGGTCGGATAGCCGTGGCCGGAGTGAGCCCACTCCACGCGGTCGACCTCGTTGGGATGCGCTGCCGGCAGGATGATGTCGGCCAGCTCGCCCGACGGCGTCATGTACAGGTCGACGTTCACGAAGAAGTCGAGGTTCTTGAAGCCTTCCACGATTTCGTGGCCGCCCTCGATGGAGAGGATGGGCTCGGACGTCTGCTGCCAGTAACCGTAGATCTGGAACGGGTCGCCCTTCGCCATGGCCTTCGTCGTGGCCGCGCCGAAGCCGCCCTGCTGGCCGTAGATGACCTGGCCGCCGGAGTTCTGCTTCGTCTGCTTGAGCTCGCCGGTGGCATCGTCGGCAACGAGGATGTCCTGGTAGCCGGTGTTCTGGCACACGGACAGCTGCTTGATGTTCATGGCCGTTTCCTTGCGGCGCTGGCCCATGCGACCTTCCTTGTTCGGCACGACGTCGAACATGAAGGAGTCGTAGCCGGTGGCGGGCTCGCGGCCGATGTTCTGGCCGCCCTTCGAGTCGAAGTTGCCAGCAAGGGCCATCATGATGGTGAACGCCTGGGAGATGCCGGACGTGTTGATGGAGAACTCCACCTTCTGGCCGCGCGTGAAGCACGCGTGCGGGCTAGCGTCGATGTAGGCCTGGATGGCTTCCTTGATCTTGTCCTCGGGAAGCTCGCAGAACTCGGCGGCGCGCTCGACGGTCCACGGCGTGACGTGCTCGACGAGGATGTCCCAGCTCGTGCGGTAGGTCTTGCCGTTGATCTCATGGCTGCCGGACAGCGCGGGCTTCGCATCGGCCACGATGTTCCCTTCGGCGTCGAGCCACTGGAACGCCTTCGGACCGCCCACGCCCTTCGCGTTCTGCCAGTCGCCGGACCAGAAGATCAGCTGGTCGCTGTTCTCGTCCCACGCGGCGTACAGCTCCTCGTTGCCGTCCTCCTTGAGGTACGACTCGCGCAGCTGGTAGCCCGTGCCGTTGCCGTCGGCATCCTTCTCGTCGATGAAGAACGGGGCGTTGGTGTACATGCGCGCGAACTCGGTGGCGCACTTGTCCGACTTGATGATCTCGTTGATGAACGCCAGAACCAGCGCCATGTCGGAGCCGGGGCGGATGGGCAGCCAGATGTCGGCCTTGGAAGCGGTGCAGGTGAAACGCGGGTCGACGCAGATGACCTTCGCGCCGCGCTCCTGCGCGCGCTTGACGGTGAGCCAGTCGTAGTAGCCGCGGCTGCGCTCCTGGCGGCACCAGATGAGGATGCAATCCGTGTTGTTGCCGTCCCAGCCGGTGTACTGCGTCTCGTCGCCGTACAGGCGCTGGCTGGAGAAGTACGAACCCACCCAGCACAGGTTGCCCACGCCGAACGTGGCCGTGGAGCCCAGCTCGAGCCACAGCTTGTTGATGGCTTGGAACTGCAGCATGTCGCGGCCCGTTCCGTACTGGTGCGCGATGGTGTGCCAGCCGTGCTCCTCGCCGATCTTCGTGAAGCGGTCGGCCGCTTCCTGATAGGCCTCTTCCCACGTGATGCGCTTCCACTGGCCGGAGCCCTTCTCGCCCACGCGCTTCTGCGGGTAGCGCACGCGCAGCGGGTTGTACAGCTCCTGCGGGATGGCGAAGCAGCGTCCGCACAGCGTGCCCTCGCTGAAGAGGTCGGGGTTGCCCTCGATCTTCACGAGGCGTCCGTCCTTGACGTGCCCGAACAACGCGCAGCGGCCGTAGCACTGGCGGCACGCGCTCGGGATGATCTTCACGTCGTCGGACGAGGTGGTTGCGCCCGCTGCCTCGTCGGCTGCGGCGGTGGTGGCCGACGCGCCGAGCAGCAGCGTCGAAGCGGTCGCGACGGCCGAAGCCTTCACGAAGCCTCGGCGGCTCATCTTTAGTGACATCTCTCCTCCTTTTGCCTCACTCTGCATGTAGGGGTCGGAGAGTTGGAAAGGTTCGATGAAGATGCGCCGTTGAAGAAATCCCCCTTCGAAGCGCCCCCGCACTGCAAGTTCCCTCGCTCGTTCCCCTATTACTTGCATGGCTAACTATATCATCTGATATTATTAGTGCAATGACTTTTAGCTATCTTTATAAAGAATAGTCGTGAGCACGAGGAAGAAATTGAGTTAACTGTAGCGAACAGGTAAAACCGCACAGATGTTTCACGTGAAACATCCGACTCTGCCATACAGGTGACGCCGAATGGGCGACCCGCGCTCTCTTCCCTGTGGCGCAGAGACGCGGGGGGCACCTCGCTCCGCGTCTTGCAAGCACCGCGCCTGTCGCGTGCCGCGCCTGTGCACGCCGCGCCGATCGCTTGCCGCAGACGCGCAACACACGTCCCGCCGGTCGCGAGCTGCGGGCGCGCAACGCATGCCGCGCCGGTCGCGAGCCGACGCGCAACGCTTGCCGCGCCGATCGCGTGCCGCGGGAGCGCAACACACGTCCCGCTGATCGCGAGCCAACGCGCAACGCTTGCCGAACCCCGCGCCTGCCGTGCCGGTCGCGAGCCGTGCCTGTGCACGCCCCCCGTCGATCGCGAACCGCCGGCTCGCAAGCACCACCCTGCGCTCAAAAACGGGAAGCGTACGGATGTTTCACGTGAAACATCCCGGCTGTTAGCCTGAAGGAGCGGAGCGTTGGCAACATGGGCGCAAAGTGGCACCTATGACAATTTTGAAGCCCATACAGCATCGCGGTCAGCGCGCGAGAATTGCATCACCTGGTGTTTCTTTCGCTACTGGAAGATCGCAGCATATGAAACATGCGCCCGAATTGTCATGGGTGCCTATTTGCGCCCACCAAAGAGCAAGGCTCGATGCGCAGACCGCGCCTTCCGTCTTGCTTCGACGGATGAAGGGAGCGTGTACCGGCGGCGTGGTTTTTGGGCGCACGGGGCGCAAAGAAGTTGACGGATTATTGTCAGTTGTGATTAATTGAGCAGGTACTTTAATGCCCTTATCGCCGTTCAGCGTGGCCAGCGCAGCGTGCGGATGTTCCGCTCGCCCCTCCCCACCTCCGCGCGACATGCCAGAAGCAGGTCAAGTATGATCAACAAGCATAACAGCCTCATCGGATTCCTCGTATACGACGCCCAACGCGCCATCGCAAAATCGTTGGAAGCCGCCCTGAAGCCCTACGAGATCACGCCGGGCCAGTGGAACCTGATCAACCAGCTGGACAGCGCGGGCGAGCTATCGCAGAAGCAGCTGGCAGAACGCACGCGCAAGGAGCAAGCCACCATCACGCGCTACCTTGACACGCTCGAGCGCAAGGGTCTGGTAGTGCGCAAGCAGCACAAGTCAGATCGCCGCGCCCATGCGATCTCGGTGACGGACAAAGCGCATGAGCTGGTCATGACCGTTCAGCCGATCACCGTCGACGCGGCGGACCGCCTGATCGAGGGCATCGACCAGGCGGATCTCGACACGTTCGTCACGGTGTTGGCGAAGCTCAAGGAGAACGCCGACAACTTCTCGGCCAGCAACTAACGGCGCCGAGCGCGGCGGCGCGCCGCCAGCAGCGCCGTTGCAAGCGCGCCGAGCGCGAGCGCGCCCACCACCCCCGCCACCGCAAGCGGGAGCCCGTCGCCCGTGCGCGCAATCGAGGCTACGGACGAAATCTTGCTCGGCGGATTAGAAGTCGACGGGTTGCCCGGCGTCGTGGGATTCGTGGGATTCGTGGGGTTCGTCGGGTTGGTGGGATCCGTCGGATCGACCGGGTCGACCGGGTCAGGCGGCACGAGAGCATTCTCCATCGTGAGCTCGGCTTTCGACGGTTGCCCCACCGCCACGGTGAATTCCACCGGCGTACCGTCCAGCACGTAGCCCTCGGGGGCGGAAGTCTCCACGAAGCGGTAGGAGCCGACCGGCAGGTTCGCGACCTCGATGATGCCCTGCTCGTCGGTCACCAGGGCTTCGTGGTCAACCACCACGGCCCACGTGTCGTCGGCGAGGCGCTGCTCGAGCTTGAACGTCGCACCGGGCAGCACGGTCGCAGGATCGTCGGCGTCCACCTTGGTGAGCTGCGCACCGCCCAGCACCGGGGTCTTCTTGTTCGTGGCCGTCACGGCGGCCTCCAGCCCCGGCGTGTCCTCGGCGAGGGTGAACTCCACCGGCTCGGTTTCCAGCTCGTAGCCCTCGGGGGCCGACACCTCGACGAAGCGGTACGTCCCCATCGGGAGATCCTCCACCGTGATCAGGCCGTTCCCGTCGGTGGTCAGGCTCTCGGAGCCCGCCACCGGCTCCCAGCCGTCGGCCGTCTGGGCCTCGAGCTTGAACACGGCGCCCGGCAGCACGGTCGTCGGCGAATCGGCGTCGACCTTCGTGAGCACCACCTTGCCCACCGGCGGCTCCTTGGCGTTCTCCGCCGTGATGTTCACGACGATGGGCGCTGGGGCGGCCGCGTCGATGGCGAACTCGCGGGGCGTCCCGTCCAGCACGTAGCCCTCGGGGGCGGCCGTCTCCACGAAGCGGTAGGAGCCGACCGGCAGGTTCGCGACCTCGATCAGGCCGTCGCCGTCGGTCACGAGCGCGTCATGGCCCGGAACCGTCTCCCAGGAGTCGTCGGCGAGCCGCTGCTCCAATTTGAACGTCGCGCCGGGAAGCACCGTCGACGGCGAATCGGCGTCCACCTTCGTCAGCACGGCGCTGCCGAACACGGGGCTCTTGACGTTCGTAGCCGTCACGGCCGCCTCCAGCCCCGGCGTGTCCTCGGCCAGGGTGAACTCCACCGGCTCGGTTTCCAGCTCGTAGCCCTCGGGGGCCGACACCTCCACGAAGCGGTACGTGCCCATCGTCAGATTGTCGACCGTGATCAGGCCGTTCCCGTCGGTCACCAACGCGTCGTACCCGGGAACGTCGACCCACGAGCCATCTCCGGCGCGCTCCTCCAGCTTGAACGTCGCGCCCGGCAGCACCGTTCCCGGCGCGTCGGCGTCCACCTTCGTCAGCACGGCCTTGCCCAGCACGGGGCTCTTCGAGTTTTTAGCCGTCACGGCCACCGTGTGGTTCGGCGTGGCCGACGTGATGGCGAACTCCACCGGTTCCGATTCCATGATGTAGCCCGTCGGCGGTTCCAGCTCGACGAAGCGGTACTGGCCCAGCAGCAGCCCCGTGACCGTGACCAGGCCGTTGGGGTCCGTCGTCAAGCGCTCGGATCCGGCTACCGCTGCCCACGAGTTGTCGGGCTGCATCTTCTCTAACTTGAACACCGCGCCCGGAAGCACGATGCCGGCGTCGCCCGCATCCACCTTCGTCAGCACGGCCTTGCCGTCCTTCACTTCCACGCCGCCCGAGATCACCGTGAAGTAGGCGCCCGTTGACGACTCCTCCGACGAGCTGTCGCCGTACGTGAGCGTGGCGGTGTTGTCGTATTGCCCGGTTTCGGACGCATCGGTGCGCAGCTCCACGATGAACGATGTGAAGTCGCCTCCGTTCGGACCCGACGCGCTGAAGTACTTCATGATGATATCCTTCTGCGTTTGGGTGACGCCCTTCTGGTCGAGCAGCTGCGACAGGCCCAGTTCGCCTTGGCCGTTCAGAATATTGCGGATGTTGAGCGCGCTCGTGCCGTCGCCCGAGGGCACGTCGCCGAAGCCGATGTACACCACGCGATTCTCCCATACGCCGATGGTGGGATCGTCCGCAGTCCTCACGCTCGCGGCAAATTCCTCCTGCGTCAACCCGTCGGCCGCCGACTTGTCAACCAACGTGAACAAGTCGGTGATGGGATACGCCGCGTACTGCTCGGTCTGAGCCTCGC
Source organism: Eggerthella timonensis (assembly GCF_900184265.1). Classification (NCBI taxonomy): domain Bacteria; kingdom Bacillati; phylum Actinomycetota; class Coriobacteriia; order Eggerthellales; family Eggerthellaceae; genus Eggerthella; species Eggerthella timonensis. Next base: position 683,430 of record NZ_FXXA01000002.1, on the reverse strand, counting down.
CCGCATCGGTCGTGGCCACGACGGGCATGTACACCACCACCCCGCTCGACGTGATGGCCTGGCCGCCCTTCAACTCGTCGGTCAACAGGAGGTCGCGCTGTTGCGGCGAGGGCGTCGAACCGCCGGCTGCGTAGTCCGCATACGCGTTCACGATGTTGTCCAGGTTCACGCCCATGTTCCACACGATCTGGTTCTGGCCGGCAACCTGCGAGCCGTATTTCAGCAACGGCGTTCCAGGCAGCGGCGTTGGCGTAGACGGCTCGACGTTGATGGACGGCAGCAGCTTGCCGTTCACTTCGAACACGATGTCGCTGCCCGTGCCGGTCACGTAGCCCTCAAGCGAATAGAACCCGTTGTGCAGCGACGGGAATTCAGCGCCCTCGGCTGAAAGCGTTGTGACGATGGTGATCTGCTTATTGGGGATCATGCTGCCGTTCGCGTCGCGGTTTCCGTTGACTACGTACGACCCGATAACCTTCGACGTCCCCGGATCGACGAGGTTGACCGGCCCGAAGTCGCTGGCAATGAAGTGATTCTCGCCGTCGATGGTGAACGTGAACGTATCGTTCGCGTTCACATCGGTCATGTCGGGAATGCTCCAGTCGATGTAGATGCGCACGTACGCGCCGCTGGTCAGCGTGGTTCCATCGGGAATGTCCTGCCAGGTGTTGCCCGATTTCTTCTGCAACTTGATGCCGTCGATCGACACCTTGCTGGTGACGTCCATAGCCGCGCGCGGCGTGGGAGCGTCGTCGGCGACGTCGGGCGTCGCCTCCTCGGCGAACGCCGGCGAGCGAAACGCCAGAAGGCAGAGAACGACCAACCCCATCAGCACGAAGAACGCGCGCAATCGACCCGCGCGCGAAGGCGGACAGGTGGGAACAGTCGGCTGGGGAGCCATAGAGGACCTCCTCGTGTATGAAATGATGTATTGGCCGCAACAATACGGAGGACGCTTCCATCTGCAGCTGAGACGTTCGAACGGTGCACCGTTCGTAGCGATGCCGAAACCGTCCCGCCACAATCCCCATTTTCAGAAATGTCAAACAACGGCTTAACAACGGAAGCGTTCCTTGCTACAATCAGCTGCACAATTTCATAGCGTCACCCCGTTGATACGTCCTGGATCGAAAGAAACAGGGCGCGGAAGGGGCCTCTGGAGAATCCCGGCCATCGGATCGGGTGCCGAAGGGGCAAGGCGCATCGCCGCGAAGGAGATGCCGCCGAAACTCTCAGGCAAAAGGACAGAGCAAAGCTAACCAGCTTGTCGCGTGAGCATGAACGTATGCTTTCCTTCTCATCCTCCAGAGCAGCCACGTCGTATACGGGTTTCGCAGAAGTTGCCCGTAACGCAGGCTGAAGGAGGATTTGGTGGAAGGCTTTTTTAGTATGATCAACGATGGGCTCGTCGCTATAGACGACTTCATCTGGGGCGTGCCGCTCATGGTGTTGATCCTGTTCGGCGGCATTTTGCTCACCGTGCGTCTGCGAGGCGTGCAATTCAGGCAGCTGCCGCGCGCGCTGCGCTACATGATCAAGAACGAAACCGGCGGCGAAGGCGAAGTGACCAGCTTCGGCGCGCTGTGCACGGCCCTGTCAGCCACCATCGGCACCGGCAACATCGTCGGCGTGGCCACGGCCATCGTCGCCGGCGGCCCCGGCGCGATGTTCTGGATGTGGCTGGCAGCGCTGTTCGGCATGGCGACGAAGTTCTCCGAGGGCCTGCTTGCCGTGAAGTACCGCAGCGTCGACAAGAAGACCGGCCATGTGCTGGGCGGCCCCTTCTACTACATCGAGCGCGGCATGGGCAAGAACTGGCGCTGGCTGGCGAAGGTGTTCGCGTTCTTCGGCATGTGCGTGGGCCTGTTCGGCATCGGTACGTTCACGCAGGTCAACTCCATCTCCAGCGCCATCACCGGGTTCTTCGACCCCGAGAAGAACGCAACCGTGAACATCCTGGGCATGGACTACTCCATCTTCACCGTCATCGGCTCCATCGTGTTGGCCGTGCTGGTGGGCCTCGTGGTCATCGGCGGCTTGAAGCGCATCGCGAAGGTGTCCGAGCGCGTCATCCCCGCGATGGTGGTGCTGTACGTGGGCTTCTCGCTGCTGCTCATCATCACGAACATCGACAAGATCCCCGGCGCGTTCGTCACCATTTTTGAAAGCGCATTCGGCCTGCAGGCGGCCGCGGGCGGCATGCTGGGCGCCATCATCATCGCCATGCAGAAGGGCATCGCGCGCGGCATCTTCTCGAACGAGGCCGGCCTGGGCTCCGCCCCCATCGCCGCTGCCGCCGCGCAGACGAAGGAGCCGGTGCGCCAGGGCCTCGTGTCCATGACCGGCACGTTCCTGGACACCATCGTGGTGTGCTCGATGACCGGCCTCGCGCTCGTCATGACCGGTGCGTACCAGATCCCCGGCCTCGAAGGCGCTGCCGTGACCACCGCGGCATTCCAGGCGGGTCTGCCGTTCATCCCGGGCGAAGTGGTATCATTCGTGTTGATGGCCTGCTTGGTGCTGTTCGGTTTCACCACGATCCTGGGCTGGGACTACTACGGCGAGCGCTGCCTTGAGTACTTCAGCAACGGTTCGATGAAAGCCGTGAAGACCTACCGCTGGCTCTACATCGCCGCCGTGTTCATCGGCCCGTACATGACCGTGGCTGCCGTGTGGACCATCGCCGACATCTTCAACGGCCTGATGGCGCTGCCGAACATGATCGCCCTCATCGCGCTGTCCGGCGTGGTGGTGAAGGAGACGAAGGACTACTTCGCCCGCCTCGCCGCCGCCGGAAACGAGGACGAGATGGCGCCGCACCTGCCCGGCGACAACTGGGACATCCCGCCCATCGATCCGCTGGACGACCGTCTGGGCGCGGCCAACTAACCCACTCCGCGCTCAAGCGCGCAACAGCAGAGAGCACCCTCTCGGATCGCAACCCCGAGAGGGTGCTCTTGCATTGGGGGGGGGAGCTTGGCATCCTGAGCGGAGGCCCTGCCGGAAGGAGTGCCCTCCTGAGCGGGACAGGGAAACTGCGGAATCGAAAGATCCCGCATGGCGCCAGCCACCGATGGCGGCGTTTTGGCGATCCTGCACGGCGCCAGCCACTTATGGCGGCGTTTTGGCGATCCCGCACGGCGCCAGCCGCCGATGGCGGCGTTTTGGCGAGGAAGCGGGGAGTCCGCTGTTAAACCAAGATTGACATAGTACCCTTTCCGGGACACGGAAAGCGGGTCCCCAGCCCTACGATGCGGTTGTCGAAAGAGCATCGGGGAAAGGACCCGCCATGAGCATTATAGGCCAAGTGAAGGACATGACCCTCGCCGAGAAGCGGGATCTCGCCGACGCGCTCAGGGAGGCCATTGCCGAGGACCTCGCGCTGGCGGGGCGGGGCGAGCCCGACCGCTGCCCGAGGTGCGGCTGCCCCTCCTTCGTGCGGAAGGGCCGCGACGCGGGCGGCTCCCAGCGCTGGCTGTGCCGGGGCTGCGGGCGCACGTTCGGGGCGAAGACGCTCGGCCTGCTGGGCCGGTCCAAGCTGCCGCCCGCCGCTTGGATGGAGTTCGCGGCCTGCGCGGCCGACGCGCTGCCCCTGCGGGAGACGGCCCGCCGCTGCGGGACGAGCCTGTACACCGCCTGGTTCATGAGGATGCGGGCCTGCGAGGTCATGGGGCGCAGGCTCCTGCCCCTGCGTGGCGATTCCTTCGAGGTGGACGGCACCTACCTCCACGAGTCCATGCCGGGCAACCACTCGCGGAGCCGGTGGTTCGATCTGGGCCGCCGGCCCCACCGCACCGGGCACGACGCGGGGTCGGCGGGGCTGGCGAAAGGAGTCTGCGTGCTGTGCGGGGTAAGCGAGCTCGGGGACTGCTTCTGCGAGCTGGCGGAGGCCGAGGATTCCGCCGACATCGGGATCGTCTTGGGGGCGAAGCTGCCGGCGGGGTGCTCGGTGGCGACCGACGGGTGGAGGTCCTACAACCGCGCGGCGCTCGGGGGAAGGCCCCACGAGGTGCGCGGCGGCAGGGGCCTCGCGGCGGTCAACTCGCTCCACTCGCGCCTCAAGGCGTTCGTCGGGAGGTTCAACGGAGTGTCGAACCGCCGCCTGCAGCGCTACTTGGACTGGTTCTGCTACCGGGAGCAGTTCCGGAGCTGCGCCGGGGACCGCAGGGAGCTCCTGTACTCCCACGAGGTCTCGGGGCGCTACGTCTGCACGAGGGAGCTGGTGCACCTCGAGCCGCGTCCGTTCTTCAGCTGCATCAACAGGTGGGCCGTCGGCGAGAGGTACGGGTATATGTCAATGGTGGTTTAACAGCGGAGCGGGGAGATTCTGGCAGAAATTTCGAGGTAGGTAAGTCATTTGGGACAACGAGAGCTTCCATTTTCTGGCTGATTTGCCATAAACCCAGGTCACAAGTTTTCTAGGAAATGAGCGTCCGATATATTCAGCGTAAAATTTACCTACATCGAAATTCTTGCCACATTTGTCTCGTCCGAACGCCTGAACCGAAATTGGGGAAGGCATCCACCGATTCCGCGCACGCTCCTTCAACTCCGGCCTACGGCGTCCGCTCAGGACGACAAACCAGGGGCTGCGCTCGCCCGGAGACGACAACCCGCCTCTACCCCGCTTGCGGGCCCTCGTCCTCCCAGGCTCCCTCGCCGCCCGCGGGGCGGCCCTTGCGGACCGGCTTCTCCACATCGTTGAGCAGCTCGAACAGCTCGTTCTTGCTGTGGATGTTGAACTTGCGGTAAATATGGTTGATGTGCGCCTTCACCGTGCCCTGCGACACGTACAGCACGTCCTCGATCTCGGCCACCGTGTCTCCCTGAGCGACGAGCTGCAGCACCTCTTCCTCGCGCGGGCTGAGGTTGTACGCGCGCGACAGGTCGGACACGCGGATAGACATCCGCCCCTCCGCGGACGCGCTTCCCACCGGGTCGTCCTTCAGCACGATGCCCCACTTCGCCGACAGACCGCGCTCGGTGAAGAAGATCACGACGAACGTCAGCACCACCGCAATCGCCACGCCGCCGTACAGCACGGATGTGGCCTCGGCTCCCAGGTTCGCCGACGCGCCGGCGAACGCGAGCCATCCCACCAGCTCCACCACGTAGCGGATGCCGCGCTCGATGCCGTTGATCCACACCGCGTTCACGCCGAACCGATACGTGATGTTGCTCATCACGATCATGATGTACATGGACAGCATGGTGTAGCCCGCGTCGTAGCACAGCGCCATGATCTGCGCGTTCGTTCCGAATGTGGGCATCACGAACAGGAATCCCACGATGAACAGCGGAAACGCGAGCTGGTAGATGGTGTCGAAGTTGAACCAGCGAGCCGTGGACAGCACGCCGAAGAACACGAGCGCCGTCACGAACATCGCGCCCACCACGTTGCCCGGCACCAACAGCTGCGTGGGCAGCGCGCCGAAGCCGCCCGCGAACGTGCACACCGCCATGAGCAGGATGGGCTTCCAGGGAATGGTCTTCGGGTCGCCCTCGTTCATGGCTGGTGGCAAGTCGCGCTCGGGCAGGCGTCGCATGCTCGAGCGCACGCACGCGAGGCACACGAGCGGCAGCACGATGGAGAAGAACGCGAGGTATGGCACGCTCATGCCCATGAACAGCCATTTCACCACCTCGCCTACGAAGATGGCCATGGCGTGGTACAGCGCGACGCGCATAGGATTGAGCGAACCGTAGAACTCGGCCCACATGAGGATGAGCGACCCGAGGCCGCCACCCGCGGCCAACAGCCCCGCCACCTTGAGCGCCGGCACCGGCACCGCGAAACACGCCACCACGATGAGCGCCGACCCGCCCACCATGCTCGCGCCCGTCAGCAGCACCGCCGTGCGGTTCGCCCATAGCGGCGTCACGCGACGCGCCGCGAAGGCCAGCGCCAACGACACGATGCCGATGGCCCCTTCGAACAGGAAGTAATCGAACACCGAGATGGTGGGAAACGCGTCGTAGCGGAAGAACGTCGCGAGCCACGCACGGTAAAGCCCGACGCCGAAGAACACGAAAGGGATGGCCGCCACGCGCAGCAGCACCGCTTTCCACCGATCGACGAACCCTTGTTGCGCTTTCTGAGCCACGCTCCTCCCCTCAATCGCCCTCCCATGATACCCAAGAAAGGCCAGCTTGCAAGAGGGTTATAGCGCGGGTTAAGCATTTAACCCGGATGGACAATTGCCGCAAGAACACGGAGCGGTAGGCTGTGACCAGCGCTTGATCAGGGAGTAAGCGCATGGGATATCCGGTGGCGGCAGGAGCCGGTGCCGGCTTCGTAAGGGAGGAAAGTATCATGGAACGTTTTTCTCGTAGGCAGTTCATCACCGGCGGCGCCGTGGCCGCATTGGGCGGCACGCTCGCTTTGGCCGGGTGCGCGCCCAGCGGATCGTCCGACGCGAAGGGCTCGTCGAACGGCTCGGGCGCAGGCAGCTCCGCCGGCGTGGGATCGGGCATGGGCAAGCACGGGCAGTTCGACGTGGAGGTCATGGTCACCGACGGCAACCTCGACCGCATCACCGTCCTCAACTCGCGCGAGACGCCGGGCATGGGCGACGTGGCCATGGAAGAGCTCACGCAGCTGATCGTGGACAACCAGACGCTCAACGTGGATACCGTGTCGGGCGCCACGCTGTCCAGCATGGCGTTCATCGGCGCCGTAAGCGACGCGCTCGACCAGGCCGGTCAGAAATCGAGCGACTGGAAGAAGCGCGACAAGGCCACGCCTGCGCAGGCCGAGCTGCCCGCGTCCACCGACGTCGTGGTCATCGGCGGCGGCGGTGCCGGCTTCGCGGCGGCCATCACGGCGGCCAACGAGGGCAAGAACGTCGTGTTGCTGGAGAAGATGGGCGTGTTCGGCGGCGACACCGCGCTGTCCGGCGGTGAGATGGCCGCGCCCGGCAACTGGATTCAGGTGCAGGAGGGCATCGCCGACAGCCCCGACGCGCTGGCGAAGGACATGCTGGACGGCGGCGACAACGCGGGCGACCCGGCTCTCGTGCAGATCATCGCCGAAGGCGCGCTGGACAGCTCGCAGTGGCTCACCTTCGAGGGCGGCATCTCGTGGAAGCACGACCTCATGCAGTTCGGCGGCCACAACACGAAGCGCTCGATCATCCCCATCACCCACAGCGGCAGCGAGATGACCACGAAGCTGACGAAGCGCGCCGGCGAGATCGACACGCTGACGCTGGCGAAGAACACGCCCGCGGTGGAGCTGGTGAAGAGCGGCGACGCCATCACCGGCGTGAAGGTGAAGAACAACGTCACCGGTGCCGAGTCCACCATCGCGTGCAAGGCCGTGGTGCTGGCCAGCGGCGGGTTCGGCTCCAACATCGACATGCGCGTGAAGTACAACCCGGCGATGGACGACTCCATCCTATCCACCGACTCGGTGGGCGCCACGGGCGACGGCATCACCATGGGCGAGGCCGCGGGTGCGAACCTCATCGACATGCAGTACATCCAAACCTATCCGGTGTGCGACCCCGAAACCGGCTCGCTGCTGTACGTGGGCGACGTGCGCCTCGAGAGCCGCGCCATCATGGTGAACAAGGAGGGCGATCGCTTCGTCGAGGAGCTCGACCGCCGCGACGTGCTGTCGAACGCCATTGTCGAGCAGACCGACGGCAAGGCGTACATGCTGTTCAACCAGTCGAACGCCGACGAGACCGGCCTGCTGGTCACCCATGAGGACGAGTACGAGAACCTCGAGGCGCGCAAGGTCATCGTGAAGGGCGACACGCTGGAAGCCGTGTGCGAGCCCTTCGGCGTGGATGCCGCCGAGCTGGCGAAGACCGTCGAGAAGTGGAACCAGTACTGCAAGGACGGCAACGACCCCGACTTCAACTTCCGCGGCGACTTCAACCCCATCGAGGACGGCCCCTACTACTTGATGGCCTACAAGCCGGCCGTGCACTACACGATGGGCGGCCTGCACATCAACACCGACGCGCAGGTGCTCGACGACGCCGAGACGCCCATCGCGGGCCTGTACGCAGCCGGCGAAGTGGCCGGTCACAAGATGGGCACGAACCGCCTGGGCTCCTGCTCCATGTCCGATATCTACACGTTCGGGCGCATCGCCGGCAAGAACGCCGCCGCGTTCACGGCCTAGCGCACCCCCCTTTTCCATGCTCCCGCACTCTGCGCTGAGCCCCCTCCCCGGCCGCGCCCTCCCTCCGGGCGCGGCCTACCCCAAGGACGCGTTCAGCTTCTGCACGATAGCGGACAGCTGGACGCGTTCTTCCTCGTCGAGCGCCGACAGCATGTCGGTCGCGAACGCGCGCTGCCCGGTGCGAGCGTCCTGTGCCCGATCGCGACCGCGGTCGGTCAGCGCCACCAGCTGCGCGCGCCGATCGTCCTCATACGTGAAGCGCTCGATGCAGCCCTCGCGCTCCAGCTGCGCGATCAGCGGCCCCAGCGATTGAGGTCGCATGCCCACCGCTTCGGCGATTTCCACCTGCGACAAATTGCGCGAGGCGAAGCCCTCGGCCATAGCTTCCTCATGCCCGGCCAATATCGCCAGCACGAAGGTGGCTCCCCGACCGCCCGTCACCGTGCGGGCGCGGCGCGTGAGCACCTGGTTCATGTGCGCGAGCTCGCGCATGATGGCGTCGTCGCTCAGTCGTGCTCGCATAAAGCCTCCCGTCGATTGCCTCGTTCGGCGAACGAATGTTTCACGTGAAACATATTCGCATCACGCGCAGCGCTTGTCAACGCACGCACCTCGCGCGCCACGAACACGCTTGTCACCAGCACGGACAAACCGTCGGAAACCGGCACGCACACCACCACGCCCTGCAGCCCGCTCAGGCCGAACACGGCGCTCAGCACGCCAGGCAGCACGAGGTACAGTGGGATGAGGAACAACACCTGCCGCGTCAGCTCCAGCACCGCGGCCTTGAACGGCTGGCCGCTCGACTGGAAGTAACTCGACCCGACGATCTGGAAGCCCACGAGCGGGAACAGGATGGTGTACACCTTGAGCGCCCACACGGAGAAGCTCTCGAGCTCACCCGACACGCCGAACAACGCCACGATGGGCTCGGGGACGAGATGCGCCACCGCGAAGAACAGCACGCCGATTCCCACGCCCCACGCGCAGGCCCACGCGAGCGTCGACAGCACGCGCGACCACAGCTTCGCGCCGTAGTTGAAACCGATGATGGGCTGCGCGCCCATGATGAGGCCCACGAGCGGCATGATGGCGAACATGGTGGCTTTCTGCGCCACGCCGATGGCCGCGAGCGCGCCCTGCACGCCGATGGGGTCCTGCGCCCCGTAGACGCCCACCACATGGTTGAGCACCACGCTGACCACGGTCGTTGCCACCTGCATCACAAACGACGCGACGCCCAGCGTGATGATGCGGCCCATCAGCCGCAGATCGGGCACGCAGCACTGCGCGTGCAACCTGAACGGCGCGTTCTTCGACGCGACGAAGTACCACACCACCGGCGCCATGCCGCAGGCCTGGCCGAGGATGGTGGCCAGCGCGCTGCCCTGCACGCCCCAGCCCAGCACCAGCACGAACAGGTAGTTGAACGCGATGCACATGAGCGTGCCCAGCACCATCGTGCCCAGCGCCAGGTTCGGCTTGCCCGCCGTGCGCAGGAAGTTGTTGAGGCCCATGCCGACGGACTGGAACACGAAGCCGAAGCACACGATCTGCACGAACGCCTTGGTGGGCGCCCAGAGGTTCTCGGGCGTCGCGATGAGAGCCAGGAGAGGATCGATCAGCACGCACGCCGCTATCGCTACGAGCGCCGCCACGATTACCAACAGCGTGGCCGAGTTGCCCAGCGTGCGCTCCACCTGGTTCTTCTTACCCTCGCCCAGCTGGATGGCCGCCAGCGCGTTGCCGCCTTGCCCGGCCAGCATCGAGAATCCCATGAGGATGGTCTGCACCGGCAACGCCAACGTGGTAACCGCCACGCCCATCTCTCCCACGGCCTGCCCTAGAAACGCGGTATCCACCACGTTGTACATCGAATTGAACACCATGCTGATGATAGCCGGCACGGAAAACTCCAGCAGCAGCCTGCCGATGCGCTCCGTCCCCAACCGATCCGTCTTCGCCACACGCACCATCTCTTTCACATCTCCTAGTAATTAGTAAGTTTCCTTATTGTATACAGAACGAGACGCTCCTTTGTTTGGAAAATAAGTTTCCTTATCATTTCTGCACAATCGATCGATCGCGAATCCGGAGAAAGAGGGTACAATGGCAAAAACGCATTCGCGTGGAACCCGCAGGAACACGGAAGGGACCAGCATGGATCAGCATCTCGTCTTCGCGATCAGCAGGGAGTACGGAAGCGGCGGCCGCGAGATCGGCGAGCGCCTCGCAAGCGAGTTGGGCATCGCGTACTACGACAAGCTGCTGCTCAAGCGCATCGCCGAGGAGAGCGGCCTCAGCGGCGACGTGGTGGAGGACTTCGACGAGAAACCCATGCGGCCGCTGCTGCTCAATCCCAACAGCTTCTTCTGCGGTACCGACATCGAGCATCCGGTAGCGTCGCGCATCTACAAAACCGAGGTGGACATCCTGAAGTCCATCGCCGACGAGGGGCCGTGCGTCATCGTCGGGCGCTGCGCCGACTACGTGCTGGACGGCCATCCGGGTCTCGTCAGCCTGTTCGTCAGCGCGCCCATGGAAGCGCGTGTGGCGCGCGTCATGCGTCGCAACGACCTCTCTGAGGCCGAGGCGCGCAGCCGCATCGCGCGAGTCGACAAGAACCGCGCCAGCTACTACCGCTACTTCACCGACGAGAACTGGGGACAAGCGCGCAACTACGACCTCTGCATCAACTCCGGCGACCTTGACGCGATGGGCGCCGTCTCGGTGATCCGAACGTTCGTAGAAGCTCGGGGAAACTAGCTCAGCAGACAAGAATAAGTGTTTCCTGTGAAACAATTGTTCTATTATCGCAGTACATTGAGTCGATTGTTTCACGTGAAACACTCAGGATTCGCCGTCCTCGGCGGAACGGCGTAGCGGCGTAGCGGCGTAGCCGTGAAGCGGCGCAGCGGCGGAGCCGTGAAGCGACGCAGCAGTGGAGCCGAGAGATCGCGTACGGCGCCAGCCGGAAACCTTCCGGCCTCAAGACCGCGCGGGATCCTTCGGCTTCGGCCTATGGCCTTCGCTCAGGATGGCAAGCCGCCGTGCGTTCGCGAACGCATGATGCAAAACGGCCCCGGGATGCCGGGGCCGTTCGTTTTAGGCAGCTTGCTCGAGCGACGCCAAGATGACAGCCAGCTCTTCGGGCGTGTCGAAGGGGCGCTCCTCCTTCGTTTCGACGATGAACACCTCGCCCTTCCACGTCTTCTGCTCGATCTGCTTCGCTTGATCCGATCCTTCGACCGCCTCACCATCGCGCTTCTCAGTATCGAACTTCTTCGTCCGCACGAAGTACTTCACCGCAAAACGGTCCTTGTCGGGAAAATCCTCGCGCGAGAAATCGTACTTCAAGTCCTGCAAAATCCTGGCGATCACCTCGGGCATCGGTTGGGAGCCTTCGATGGCAGCCAAGCCCCGCTCGCTGTTGAACGTAGCTTGATCGCCCACGTACACGGTGCGAACGCGCTGTCGGCGCGTGCGCTCCATCTTCACGATGATGGCGATTGCGACCACGATGACCACCCACCACGCGATGGACAGCACCAGGTCGAGCGGCTCGTCCACCTGATTGAGCCCCAGAAAATACCAGAGCCACAGGAAGAACGCCGAAGCCAAGGCCAGCAGGACGAATACGATCACGTTGCTTTTCTTCATGATGGAACCCCTATTCGCCCAAACCGGCGGCCAGCGTCGCGCCCGCCGGAGCGCCCTTCGGCATCAGCGGCACCGTCACGTTGTCGTTGGCCGACGGATCGCCGGGAGCGGGGTCGCCGCCCCCGGTCAGATCGTCTTCGTACTTCTTCAACTTGTGAGAGAACAACCCGCGACGCAACGCCACGCATGCAGCGTAGATGACCGACACGATGATGCCGAGGATGATGTACCAATGCACCCAGCACCATGCATGCGAGCCAGCAGCCAGCGGCGTGCCGTCGTCCTCGATCTCGGTTTCGCGCGGCTGGTTCTGAGCGAGCGGCGTCGCGTTGTCGCCGATGACCGTCTCCGCCGCATTCGCCAGCGCGTCCACGATAGGCGTGACGATAGGCGTCAGCGGGTTGTCAGCCGGCGGGGTGCCCGGCGTAGGCAGCGGCGTCGGCGTTGCAGGCGGCGTCGTACCCGGCGTCGCGGGGGTCGGCGTGACGGGTCCCACAGTTCCACCCGCCGTGATGGTGAACGTGCCCGGTACAACCTTCACCGCGTAGTTCGGGTTAGCGGCGTAGTCGACCGTGATCGCATCGGCGTACACGCCAACGGCCTCGTCCGTGCCTGCACCCGTACGGACATACGTGATAGCTCCCAGGTCGTCCGGGTTCACGAGGCCCTGGACCGAGCCGCTGAACACCGGGTCGGCCGAACCAGCGGTCTTCGACGCATCGTCGACCGTAATGACCACCTGCATAGGATCGACGCGCAGCGTTCCGGGCTCGATGTTGATGGTCGGATAGTTGGCCGTCACGTCTTCGTCGGCCGCATTGCGGATGACGTAGTCCGTGATGGTTCCCTCGCTCGTGCCCGCATCGGTTTGCGAGCCGCCATAGGTCACCTCAACAGTGTCGCCCGGAGCCAAGCCGATGGGATTGAACCCGGAAGGCTCGAGCGGCGTGCCGTCGTACGTTTTGCTGCTATCGTTCACGACGAGCGTCACTTCGCCCGCCGGAGCGATGATGAAGCGGCCCGCCAGTGTGGTGGCAGTGTAGTTGCTCAACGCACCCAGCTGCACATCGCTCACCGTGATGTCGTACGTGCCCGCGTTCTCGCCTGCCGTACGGGTGAGGACGTACGAACCGTTGAAGGTATCGCCGGCGACGAGGCCGGACACGGACGCCGTCAGCGCCGGATCGCCATCACCGTACCGCTTGCCAGTATCGTTCGCCGCGATGACAAGCTCGGCAGGATCAATGGTGAAGCTGCCCGCCTGAACCTTGATGTTGAACTGGTCGCTCACATCGTTGCCGTCGGCGTCCTTCACCACGGCGACGCCCTCAACCGGGATGGTCGCCATGGAATCGGCCACGTTGGCGCCCGAAGCCTTCGAGGTCAGACCGGAAACGTAATAGGTCTGGCCGTCGGCCTGCACCGGAATACCTTGAGCTGTCTGATCGACGAAGCCGTCAACCGCATGCGCGGTGCCGTCGTAGGTGAACGTGCCGGACTGGGCCGTCACCGTCGCATCGTAGCGCGCATCGCGGTTCTCGACGGACAGCTGACCTTCGACCTTGCTTACCACATAGTTGTCGAGGTTCGTGCCGTCGTTCACCTTGATGACGAAAGCGTTCGGAGCGGTCTCGCCAGGCAGCGTCGCCGAGCCGGTGAATACGTAGGCCGCGCCTTCGCCCGTCGCCCATCCATCCTCCACGGCGAGCGGCTCGGAGCCGTTCGTCAGAGGCCTGCCGTCGTACTTCTTGGACAGGTTGGCGGACTCCAGCGTCAACGGGCGCTGCTCGATGACGAGCGAGCCGGGCTGCGTGGTGACCGCAAACTGATCGCTCACATCGTTGCCGTCGGCGTCGCGCACCACCGGCGTGCCGCTCACCGTTGCCGTATACGTACCGGCATTGGTGCCTGCAACGTCGGCTGCAAGGCCGCTGACGTAGTACGTGCGACCATCAGCCTGCACGGCCACGCCCTGGTCCGTCTGATTCTGCAAGCCGGCCACGCTCTGCTCGCTACCGTCGTAGGTGACCGTCGCGGAGTTCGCCGTCACGGTAACCGCGTACTGAGCACCGCGGTTCGTCACCGTAAGCGAGCCGTACCGCTTGTCGATCTGGTAGTTCTCGGCCTTCGCGCCCCCGTTGAGCGCATAGTCGAACATGTTGTCCGAGGTGCCCACGAGCGTCTGCGTGCCTGTGAACGAGTAATCGGCGCCCTCGCCCGTCGCCCAGCCATCGCCCGATACGGCGATGTTGTGGTTCACGAGCTCCGTGCCGTCATATGCCTTGGTGCCCGAACCGCTCTGCAGAACCACGGAGCGCTTGCTCACGACAAGCTTGCCGGTCTCAGGAGTGACGGAGAATTGATCGGACACGTCGTTGCCTGCGGCATCGAGCACCACCGGCGTGCCGGCGACGCGAGCCACGTAGGTGCCGGCATCGGTGCCGGCGGCATTGGCGCTCAATCCGGTGACGTAGTACGTGTTGCCACCAGCCAGGACGGGAATGCCTTGCGCCGTCTCGTTTTCGAAGCCGGAAACATCGTGCTCGCTACCGTCGTAGAGAGCCGTATCGGAGGCAGCCTTCACCGTCACGTTGAATGTAGCGTTGCGGTTGGTCACCGTCAGCGTGCCTTCGATGAGCTTCATCGTGTAGTTCTCGGCTTTGGTGTTCGCATTGAGCGTGGCCTCGAAGTGGTTCGGCGACGAGCCGACGAGCGTCTGCGAGCCGGTGTACGAGTAGCTCGCGCCCTCGCCGTCAGCCCAGCCGTCGCCCGAAACGATGACATCGTGCGCCACCAGCGCCTCGCCGTCGTATTCCTTCGTGTCAGTAGCGCTCGTCAGATTCACCTGGCGCTTCTCGACGGACAGCGAGCCCGCAACGGACTTGATGTTGAACTCGCTCGTCACATCATTGCCGGCGGCATCGCGCACCGTCGGATTGCCCGTCGCCTTAACCTGGACCGTGCCGGCATCGGTCAGCTCGGCCGAGGCGGTCAAACCCGCAACGTAGTAGGTGAGCGCACCCACCTGCACGTGAATGCCATCGACGGTTTCGTTCTTAAATCCGGACACAGTCTTCTTCTCGCCGTCGTACTGGAACGTCGCGGAGTCTGCCTCCACCGTCGCTTCGTACTTGGCATCGCGGTTCGTCACCGTGAGCGTGCCCTCGCGCGTATCGATGCTGTAGTTCTCGGCCTTGGTACCTCCCGTCAAGGCATACGTAAAGGTATTGCTGGAGAAGCCAACGAGGGTTTGAGATCCCGTTACGTTGTACGCAGCACCTTCGCCGTCAGCCCAGCCGTCGCCCGCAACGGCGACGTTGTCGTTCACGAGCTCCGTGCCATCGTAGGGCTTCGAGTCGGTCGCGCTCTCGAGGACAACGGAGCGCTTGTCCACCTTCAGCGTGCCGGGTACGAGGGTGATCTTAAACTGGCTGGTCACGTCGTTGCCCGCAGCATCCTTCACCACCGGCGTACCGGAGATGCCGACCGTTGTCGTGCCAGCGTCGGTGCGGGTCGCACTCGCAGCGAGCCCCGTCACCGTATAGGTGACGCCGCCGAACGCGAACTCGGTCTGCACGAAGCCGTCAACAGACTTCTGCTGGCCGTCGTACAGGAACGCGCCCGAATTGGCCTCGAGATCGATGGCGTACTTCGCATCTTCATTGCGATCCTCGATGGTCAGCTGGCCCACGCTCTTCGTTGTCGCGTAGTTCTCAAGTTTCGTACCCGCATTGGCATGAATGTTGAACTCGTTGGAAGCCGTGGCACCGGGCAGCGTCACCGATTCGGTGAATTCGTATGTTGCGCCTTCGCCTTCGGCCCAGCCCTGTTCAAGATAGAGCGGGGTATCGCCGTTCGTCAGCGGCGTGCCGTCGTACCGCTTGGACAGGGTGGCGGACGTCAGCGTCAACGGGCGCTTCTCGATGGTCAGCGAGCCCTCCTTGAAGGTCACGTTGAACTGGTCGGTCACGTCGTTGCCCTCGGAGTCGACGATCTTCACGTCGCCGTGCGGAACAACCTGATACACGCGTGCATCGGTGCCCTTCGCTTCAGCGGTGACTCCCGACACGGTGAACGTGGCACCGTCGATCGTGAACTCGGTCTGCTTCAAGCCGCTGACACTCTTCTCGGTGCCGTCGTACGTGGCGGCAAGGGAATTCGCTTCGAGCGTGAGATCGAACCTCGCATCGCGGCTCTTCACCGTCAGCGCGCCCTCGACCGGGTTGATATTGTAGTTCTCAGCCTTGGTCGCACCGGTCAACGTATAGGTGAACGTGTTGGGGCTGGAGCCGATCTTGGTCTGAGAGCCCGTCACCTGGTAGGTGGCCCCTTCGCCGTCGGCCCAGCTTCCTTCCGGAACCGTGACCGTGCTGTCCTTAAGCGGCGTGCCGTCGTAGTACTTCTCGGCCGTCGCGCTGGTCATCGTCACGGTGCGCTTTTCGATGGTGAGCGAGCCACCGACCGTCTTCACGTCGAACTGATCGGTCACGTCGTTGTCCGCGGCATCCTTCACCACCGGCGTGCCGATCACGTTAGCCGCGTACGTGTTGGCGTCGATGCCCTCGGCGTTGGCCGACAGCCCCGAGACGTAGAAGTCCAGCCCGTTCGCCTGAACGAGAACGCCCTTATCGGTTTCGCCCACGAGACCGGAGACAGCATGCTGCTCGCCATCGTAGGTAACCGTGTCGGAGTTGGCCGCAACGGTCACTTCGAACTTGGCGTCAGCATTGTACACGCGCAGCGATCCGAACATCGGCGTAATAGTGTAGTTCTCCTCGCTCGCTCCGCCCGTGAGAACGTAGGTGAACGTGTTGTCGGAGAAACCGACCACCGTCTGCGAGCCGGTCACGTTGTACGACGCTCCCTGACCCGGTGCCCAGCCGTCGCCCATCACGTCCACCGTGTCGTTCGTCAGCGGCGTGCCGTCGTAGGGCTTCTCGTCGGACGCGCTGATCAGATCAACCACACGCTTGTCGATGACGAGCGAGCCGTCGACCGTCTTCACGTTGAATTGGCCGGTGACGACGTTGCCCGCAGCGTCCACCACCACGGCGGTGCCTGCGATGGTCGTCTGGTAAGTGTCCGCGTTCGTGCCGGACGCCGAGGAGGTCAGGCCCTTCACGTAGTACGTGCGGCCGTCAGCCACCACGGGAATGCCTTGGTCGGTCTCGTTCTCGAAGCCGGAAACCTTCTTCTCGGTGCCGTCGTAGGTGAACGTGCCGGAGTTGGCCGTCATCGTCACATCGTACTTCGCATCGCGATTCAGGATGGTCAGCTGACCCTCGATCTTGCGCAGGTTGTAGTTATCGAGGTTCGTGCCAGCGTTCGGGACGATCTCGAACGCGTTGGGAGCCGTCTCGCCGGGCAGCGTGACCGAGCCGGTGAAGCGATAGGTAGCTCCTTCGTCATTGGCCCAGCTGCCGGCAGTCACATCTACGGCGTGATTCTCGAGCGGCGTGCCGTCGTAGGGCTTCTCGTCGGACGCGCTTTGCAGCGTTACGGGACGCTTGTCGATGACGAGCGAGCCGCCGATGGTGTTCACGTTGAACTGATCAGTTACGACGTTGCCTGCAGCGTCCGCCACCACGGCGGTACCCTCGATAACCGTCTGGTAGGTGTCTGCGTTCGTGCCGGAAGCGGAAGCGGTCAGACCGGAAACGTAGTACGTCTGGTCGCCCGCCTGCACGGCAACCGCGCCGTTCTCTTCGCCTACGAAGCCGGAGACCGACTTCGTCGTGCCGTCGTAGGTTTCGCTCAGGGAGTTCGCCGTGAGCGTCACCTCGTACTGCGCGTCACGATTCGTAACGCGCAGCGTCCCCTCGGTCTTGTCCACCTGGTAGTTGTCGAGGATCGTGCCAGGTTTCGGCATCACGGTGAACGCGTTGGGCGCCATGGTGTTCGGCAGCGTCACCGAACCGGTGAACTGGTAAGTAGCGCCTTGGCCGTCAACCCAGCCGTCTTCCGTAGCGAGCGGCGTTTCGCCGTTCGTCAGCGGCATACCGTCATATTCTTTTGAGAGCGTGTCGGACGCAAGCGTCACCGTACGCTTGCCGATGGCGAGCGACCCGTTGTGGACCGTCACCTTGAATTGGCTGCTCACGTCGTTGTTGCTCTCGTCAAGCACCTGCGCGATGCCCTGCACGGGGACGGTGCCCGTCGAATCGGCAACGTTGGTGCCCTCGGCCTTGGACTCGAGGCCCTTCACGTAGTAGGTGCGCCCGTCGGCCTGCACGGGAATGCCCCGGTCGGTCTCGCCTTCGAAGCCCGAGACCTGCTTCGCGGTGCCGTCGTAGGTGAACGTGCCGGAGCTGGCCGTCACGTCGACCGCGTACTTGATATCCTCGGGGCGGTTCTCGATGGTCAGCTGGCCCGGCTTCGTCGTCACGTTGTAGTTGTCGAGGCTCGTGCCCTCGTTCGGGCTGATGGTGAAGTCGTTCGGCTTTGTCTCATTCGGCAGCGTCACCGAGTTCTTGAACTCGTACGTGGCACCCTCGCCGTCGACCCAGCCCTGCTCTGCAAGCGGCGTGTTGCCGTTCACGAGCGGCGTGCCGTCGTACACCTTGGAGAGCGTGGCAGACGCGAGCGTCAGGTCGCGCGTCTTGATGACGAGCGAACCTGCCGTCGTCTTGACAATGAACTGATCGGTAACGACGTTGCCCTTTTCGTCAGTCACCACCGGCGTTCCCGTAACGTTCACGCCGTACGTGCCGGCATTCGTTTCCGTGAAGCTCGCATCGAGTCCCGTCACCGTGAACGTTGCGTCTCCAAACGTGAACTGCGTCTGCTTCAAGCCCGAAGCAGATTTCGCGGTTCCGTCGTACGTGTCCGTCAAGGAGTTTGCCTCAACCGTGATCTCGAACTTGGCATCGTCCGCAAGGCCCTCAACAGTGAGCGTGCCAAGATGCTGAGTAATAGTGTAGTTGCCGACCGTCGTGCCGTCCTTCAGCGTGTACTCGAACGTGTTGTCGGACGAAGCGACGGCGGTCTGGGAGCCGGTCACGTTGTACTCGGCACCCTCTCCCGCGATCCAGCCGTCTCCCGATTCGGTAATGCCCGATGCAGTCAACGCCGTGCCGTCGTACGGCTTGGAAGCCGTGGCGCTCGTCAGCTCCACCGTGCGCGGCGTGATGGACAGAGTGCCGTTTACGGTGGCCACGTTCGTATAGCGATCAACGTTCTGCACCTCGTAGCCGGTGATTGCATTGTTGCCCACGCCGCTGTCAGCGACGTTCGTCACGGTGCCCGACACCGTGGCGCTCACCTTGTCGCCCGTGGGCAGCGTGTACGTGCCATCGGAATCCGGAGTGACGGCAGTGCCGCCGTACGAGACGGTATAGCCGTTATCGGAATGCTCGGAGCCATCGTACTTCCACGACTGCGAGTTCGCCGTAATCACCAAAGGCTGCGTAGAGGCAACGATCTCAAGGTTGCCGACCGTCTTGTTGATATCATAGTTGGACGTCACGTCCTTGCCGCTGGCGTCAACGATGCGAATCGTGTCGAACGAGCCCTTGTATTCGCCCGGCTCGGTGCCGCTGATCGAGTAGTCCGCGCTAGCCAGATGGCCGTGCACGAGCCCTCTTTCAACGCCCCAATAATTGAAGCCCTCTACTTTGTAGGTATCCTTGCTGTAGGCGAATCCCGTGTACTCCTGCGGCTCGTCCCAACCGTCACCTGTTGCATTGATCGGACGCGGCGTGATCTCCAACATGCCCTCGACGAAAGTGACGTCGTACTGATACGTCACATCGACTCGTTTGTCATCGATGATCTGGAAGTTGCTCGTATCATGGAACTTCACCGGATACTCGCCCACGTCGATACCTTCAGCGGAAGCTTCGTCTCCCGAGAAGGACACCCTCGGACGCTCGCCGCCATCGAAAATGTATACCGTATCGCTCTGCACCTGGGTCTTGCCGTTGTAGACCAAGCTATCCGACTTCGCTACGACCGTCAGCTTCCGCTTTGCGGCGAAATGAGCGACGAACGTCGTTTCCGTGAACGCGCCTTCGGTGTTCTTCGCATACTTCTCGACAACCGCCTTGCTGATGGTGTTGTCCGTCGAGATGATCTTGTCCGAACCCTGCACGCTCCAACCGGCGAAGTAATAGTGTTCATCAGCCTTGGCCGCCGAACCTATCACGCCGCCGTCCACTGCGCTGATCCCATTGCGCTCGGGGCTGACGCTTCCGCCCTCGGTCGCCTCATAGGAGATGATCACGGATTCCTGCTCGAAATGCGCCGTGAACGTCGTGTTTTCGTAAGCACCGCTCTTTTTGGCGATCGCGTCCACCGCACTCGCCGTGAGCGTCGCATCCTCGGACGCGTCAACCGTCGTGCCGTCGGCGGCAGTCGCGGTCCACTTCACGAAGCGATAGCCAGGCTGAGGCTCCGCCGTGGAACCGGTCGCGGCTCCCGTGGCCGGTGCAAGCGTCTCGTTCGGACGGCTCACCGAGCCGCCTTCGCCTGCAACGTAGGTCAGCGTGACATCGGAGGACTCTTTGAACCACGCTACGAATTCCGTGGCCGTATAAGCACCCGAAGCTTTGGCATAGCGATCGACGTCCTCGGATGTCAGCGTCGGCCGGTCGCTTACCGTCTCGTCTCGCACGGTCCACTTTTCGAATTCATATCCGCTCAGGGGCACAGCCGTCGATCCAACGGGCGTTCCGGTTGCAGAACGAACGACATCCGTCACACGCCCCTTCTGGTCGCCAGCCTTATCCGTAACGTTGCCACCGCCGGTTTCGGCAATCGCGTAGACGAGCGGAACATCTCGCTCACTCCACTGCGCAACGTAGTCTACGCTCGCCGCGACTTCGGAGCCCTGCTTGTATTCGGGCGACCATCCGGAAAATATGTAACCGGGCTCACCCGTCGGCTCCGGAGCAGCAGGGGTTGATGCGCCCCACTCGAGCGCATCATGCTCGACAGCCGCAAACGTTCCCTGATCGCCAGGCAGGAACGACACGACGAACTGCTGCTTGAAGTACACTTTGAGCACAAGCGAGCCATCGCCTGCGACGGTACCTTCATAGACGGACTGCGCGGTCTCGTCCAACACGTACCCATCCCGAGCCGGTGTCCTGTCCTGCGCCGTAACCGCAACTTCGCTATCGGTCAGCTCCTGGCGGCTCTCCAACAAGGAAGCCTGCTCTGGATACGAACCCTGCTCTTGGTAATAGTATTCGACTGCGTAGGACGATGCGCTCGCCGCCCACTGAGCATACAACGTCGTATCGCTCTCGGGCATGGAGAACGTCTCGCCTGGCTGATAGGTCGTACCGGTGCCATCGGAGGAAGTGTTCCAGCCGGTAAAGGTGTAGCCGGCGCGTTGCGGCACTTTATCGCTCTTCACCTCAACGGCGTTGCCGTGCTCGTATGTGCTGCGGTCGAAGGGCACCGTACCCGACTCGGCCCCGTTGCCGTCGTAATTGACGGTGTATCGCGAAACCGCAACGTAGCGGGCATAAAAATCAGCGGCGCCAGTGAGCGTATAGGGGAACGTCACCTTCTCACCCGTGCATCCCTCGTTCGTGTACCAGCCATCGAAACGATAGTTCACGCCAGAACTATCAGTCTTCACCTCGGGATAGGCATTGGATTTGGGCGCCGTGGTCTCATTGATGTTGAGCGTGTAATTTTCCACCGGAGCGTAGCCGGTCTCGCCCGCATCCCATAAATGGTATACGGCGCTCGCTTTTTCTTTCGCGGTGAAAGAAATAGTCATATCGACATGCCAGCAAGGTTTGTTGCTATCATGGGAGACTTTATCAGAATCCTTCCAACCCTTTGGATACGTAATCTTGTAAGGCTGGTATTCGATATTCACCTCTTCCACGCTCACGCCGTACTTTTGAGCGACCGCTTCCTTGATGCTGGCCTCTTCAGGGTACGTGATAACGCGATCGGTAGTATCGAGGGCGAACTGACCCTGCCCGCTCACAAACTTTTTCCCCTGCGAATCAACGAGCCCCGTGGTATTGATGGACCCCTTGCCAACATACAGCCAGCTTTTGCTATGCAGATCCATGGGATCGCCACCGGGCGTCAATGCGTAGAAATATGCGACCTCGACAGTCGGTTGAGCGGCTGTGACCTCGATGGTGGTCGAAGCGGTTACATCCGTATTCGGAAGAGCGGCCGTGATAACGGCCTTGCCCTGCTTCACGCCCGTCACGACGCCCTTGCTGTCAACCGAAGCGATGTTGGCATTGCTAGACGACCACACGACGCCCTTCGTGCTGGCCTTGGCCGGCTCCGTCGCAATCGTGAGTTTCGTGGTAGAACCAACAGCAATCGTTTTCGAACCTTCAAGGGCGGTGAACGCAGTCGCAGGTTCAGTCGACCCAGCTTCAACGACTTTGAAATAGTAATAGGTTATTTGATCGGCAAATGCTGCATCTATATACATATAGGTAGCGCAAAAGAGGGCATCTGAAGGCTTATCGCCCGTTATCGAGGCCACATTCGTGACCGGATAATCAAAACCATGAGGCGTTGCATAGTCCCCGGGCCACGTCCAATCGTTATCCTTCCCGCTGCTCCATGACCAGTTGCACGATCCGGAAGGACTGACCGCACCCGTCATCGTCAGAGTCTCTCCAACGGGAATCAGGTACGGATCGCTTTGCGTGCCCGACCCTTCGATGGAGGAATCGGACAGGGCGCTCGTCGCTGCGCGGGACTCGATGGCCAACACGGGAGAAAAATGCTCGAGCGATGCTTCGGTGCCTTCGGCAACCTTTTCGACATCGGCAATGTTCTCATCGGCATGGTACAGCGCAGTATCGTTCGCGTTGAGGCTGGAGCTTCCTACTGCGATCGACACCGGACCGTTCGGCTGGATCTCGTTGCCTTCGGCATCGTAGAGCGTCACGTCGAACGCCACGTAATTCACCAGCTCGCGGCCCTCTTCCGTCGCCTTCTGTTCGGCGATGCCCTTCACGTCCTCGCCGGTAAGCGGGACGACTTTCATCGTCGCGCCCTCGGGCAGCACGCCTTCGGTCGCTTCCAGCGTGACGATCGCGCCGTCGACGGTCTCAGTCAGCGTGATGGCAGGAGCAGCCTGCTCGTCTGCCGGCTTTTCGGCCTCGTTCTTGGGGGCGTTATCCAGCGGCTTGGCGACGGCATCCGCAGATGCGTCGCCCTGCTCAACGGCCTTCGCCTCAACCTCGATGACGAGATTGCTGGTCACTTGGTCGGCGGGAACCGTGTATTCGCCGGTCTCCTCGTCGGCTTCGAGCTCGGTCTCGGTGCCGTTGACGACGGTCTTCACATGATCGATCTCGTAGCCGGTGTCGGCATACGAGGAGAACACCAGCTCCTTGTTCAGCGGGGCGTTCATGGATTCGGTGGGAAGCGCGATGGTCTGGCCCAGGTACTTCACGTAGGCATGCGTGAAGTCGAGGCTGACGGAAGCCACGCCGGGCTCGACGGTTTTCACCTCTTCAACCGGAGCTTGAGGTTCGGTCGTCGCCGGAGCTTCGGGCTCGCTCTGAGCCGGCTCGGTCGCTTCGGGCGCGGCAGGCGCGGTTTCGGGGGCAGCCTGCTCGACGGGATCGGCCGCCGGGGTTTCGACGGGATCGGCGGGCGCGTCGGACGCGTCGTCGGCGGTAGCGGCCGCTGGGGCATCGGAAGATGCCTCACCTTCGGCAGCGCTTGCCAACGACGTGAGGCTGACCAGCGAGAAAGCAAGTACGAAGGACATGAAGACGGCGAGCGCCTTGCCCTCGAACGTGTTCTTCACGTCACAGAATTTTTCCAACATGCCCATACGATCACCGAATCCTTCTTGATTGCGCATAATCGGCGCCCTTGCCTTTTCGAGCGCCGCGTGCAAAAGTGACTCGCTCATACGTGATCTGACATGCTGTGTTGCAAATTCTGATGTGGTAGGTTCCGGGCATGCCGAGACATGCGGTGAAAACCCAACCTTCATTTTAGCACACGGGTCCTCTGTATCAAAGAGGGGGTATCGATAAATAGGACTATTCAACAATCATTTGAACAGTGATCGTTGACCTCGCATAACACCGTTTACGGGCGGTGCGCATGGAGAACGTCCCATGCTCGCTTCCACCCCTTCCCAAACGGCTATAATGGGTGCGCATGAGCACCGGCGACCGCAACGGTTCGCAACACACGACGAACGCGAAAAGAGATCGTGGAAACACGCAGCACATCAGGTTACCCTCCCGCACGGGCGGCGCGACGAACCGGCCGTGCATTCGCGCGCACCATCGCGTGCGCATTGTGCCTCGCGCTTGCGTTGGGCCTCATCGCAGGATGCGGCTCGAACGGCGGCGGATCCGCCCGCGCAACCACGACGACGAACGCCGGCGAGGGCGATTCCACGAGCGGCCCCGCATTCCAACGCCCCGAGCTGGCCACCTCCGCCTTCAATGCCGAAGGCGCCGTCACCGACCACGGCGGCTCGATCGACACGTCGTCGCTCGCGCAGGGCTACGTGGCGGCATCGGCCGAGAACGGCAGCCGTCTGAAATTCCAAGTCGTCAAAGACGAGCTGGCCTACAACTACGACCTCCCCAACGACGGCACGCCCATCATCTGCCCGCTCAACATGGGAGACGGCGCTTACGAGTTCAACATCATGCAAAACACGAGCGGCAACAGCTACGTCCAAATCACCACCGCGCAAGCCGATGTGGCGATGGACGACGAGTTCGAGCCCTATCTGCGCCCGAACGTGTTCTGCGACTACGATGCCGACAGCGCGAGCGTGGCCCAGGCCAACAAGCTGTCCGAGGGGGCGCAGAACGAGGGCGAGGTGCTGCGCAACGTCTACACATGGATAGCCGAAAACATTTCCTACGACACGGCCAAAGCCGAGCAGCTTGCCGATGCGACGGGCTACGTGCCCGACCCCGATGCCACGATGGCCGAGAAGAAGGGCATCTGCTTCGATTACGTCAGCTTGGGAGCCGCCATGTTGCGCAGTCAGGGAATCCCGACGAAGATTATCACCGGATACGTTTCTCCTGATAATATTTACCATGCGTGGAATATGGTATATCTTGACGGTAGCTGGATAAGCGTGGAGGTCAGCGCCGTCGCGGACGCCTGGACGCGCATCGACCTGACCTTCGCAGCTGCCGATGGGGCCGGACAGTACGTTGGCAACGCCAAGGACTACACCGATCGGTACACGTACTAACGTGAATCGACGTGCGGAAATACGAGAGCTTCGAGACGAGAAGCGCGTGACAAGGAGCGAAACGATTATGGCCACTACCGTGCTTGAGAGCAGCGCCGTCAGCGCATTCTGCGAGAGCGTCGCCATCATGCTGGCCGCCGGCATCCAAACCGACGAGGCGGTGAGCCTGCTCGGCGAGAACATGGAGCGGGGCTCGTTCAAGAACGCCTGCAATGCCGTGTACGCGCGCCTTATCGCCGGCGAAACGCTGGCCGACGCGCTCAAGCATTCGGGCTCCTTCCCCAACCACGTCGTCGACATGATGCGCGTGGGCGAGGTGTCGGGGCGCCTCGAGCCGACGCTGCGCACGCTTGCCGTGTACTACGACGAAGAGGGCCGCCTGTTCGCCAAAATGCGCTCGAGCATCATCTATCCCGCCGCGCTGCTCTGCGTCATGTCCGTCATCCTCGCCTTTACGGTAGCGGTCATCCTGCCCGTGTTCGTGAACGTGTACGAAAGCCTGTCCGGCGATTTGGCCGCCGGCTCGTTCAACACCGTGAACATCTCCATCGGCATCGGCTGGGCGGCCCTTGCCATCACGCTCGTATGCACCGCGTTCGTGCTGATCATGGCTGTTGCCATGCGCAGCGAAGGCGGACGGCACCGCCTCATGTCGCTTGCCGAGAAGCTGCCCGGCACGCGCGGCACCATGCACCAGCTGGCCTTGAGCCGTTTCACGTCGGCGCTTGCCACCTACGTGGCCTCGGGCATCGACACCGACACGGCCATGAAGGAGGCCGTGGCCATGGTCGACCACCGCTCGCTCAAAGCTCAGCTTGAAGGCGCGCGCGGTGAAATGCTGGACCTGACCGCACCGAAGAGCCTCGCGCAGGCCATCACCGACAGCGGCGTGTTCGAGCCCGTGTACGCCCGCATGCTCACCATCGGCGCGCGATCCGGCAGCGTGGAGAACGTGTTGGGCCGCCTGTCGCTGACGTTCTTCGACGACGCCATCGTGAAGATGGATCGCCTGGTGGACGGCGTCGAGCCGATGCTGGCCGCCTTCCTGACCATCGCCGTGGGAGCCACGCTCGTCTCGGTCATGCTGCCGCTCATCGGCATCATGGGATCGATCGGCTAGGTGCGCCCATGTATCATGAGCGATCGACAAAGCAGCGCCGCCGCAGTCGGGGAATCCGGCTGGTCGTGCTTGCGCTCGCGATCGTGCTGATCGTCGGCGGTTGGTTCGCGGCGGGCATTGTGGGGCAGAACCTGCGCGAGCAAGGAGCCCTGTCGGTGCGCAACGCCATCCTCGACAGCGCGAAGCAGTGCTGCGCCATCGAGGGCTCCTTCCCTGCCTCGCTCGAGCATCTTGAGAACGAGTACGGCCTGCGCGTGAACCGCGACGATTACGTGATCACCTACGAGGTGTTCGCTGAGAACATCATGCCGAGCGTCGTGGTGGTACCGCGATGATAAGCGATCGCCCCAGCGGGCAGGATGAGGATGCGGTCATGGAAGCTCTGACCAGTCGAGGCATAGCGCAAAGCGCCGAGAACGGCCACGAATTCGGCCGGTTCTTCACCGTGATCCTGTTCGCGCTGTTCGTAGCCGTGCTGCTTATCGCAATCATGGCGGGCACGGGCCTGTATCGCGCACTCGTGGACGTGCGCGACCAGGCCGACACGTCGCGCCTGGCCACGGGGCTCATCGCCAACAGCGTTCGGGCATCGGACGCCACGGATGCGGTCGGTGCGGGCCAGGGCCCCGAAGGGCGCTCGCTCGTGCTTTCCGAGCACTTGGAAAACGGCACGTTCGAAACGCGCATCTACGCGTATCAGGGCATGATCGTGGAGGAGTACGCGCTGGCAGATGCGGAGTACACGCCCGACAAGGCCACCCCCATCGTCGCTTCCGAGCGGTTCTCGTTCTCCTACGAGAACGGGCTGCTCTCGGTCGAAACGGACGACGGCAACGTGCAGATCGCGCTGCGCAGCTCGATGGGAGGTGCCTAACATGGCGAAGCTTTCCCCGGGAACCCTGCTCACCGGGCGCCGCGGCTCCGACACCACGTGGCACGGCACGGCGTTCGTCGTCGAGGCGCTGGTGCTGCTCGTGTTCCTGGCGTTCGCGCTGGCCACGTTCATGCAGCTGTTCGGAGCGGCGCACGCGCGCGGAGTCGAAGAGCGCGTGCTCACCCAGGCCGTCTCCCTCGCCTCCAACAACGCCGAGCGGTTCGCCGCCGCGCCCGAGTCGGGTTCGATGACCGAGACGTTCGATGCCGAGGGCGCGCGTGCGAACGGCTCGGAAGGCGGCGAGGATGCGTACCTCGTGAGCCGCGACGTCGCGTCCGAGCGCTCGGCGGCCGGCACGCTGTACCGCGCCACCATCAACGTGGAGCATGACGGGGACGTGGTGTACACCATCGACACGGCCCGCTACGTAAGCGACGACGCGACGAAGGAAGGCGGTGCAGCATGACGACGCGCGGGCGCGGATCGGTGCGCATCGGGCCCATCAGCCTGTTCGCCCTGGTCATCATTTTGTGTCTAGCGGTCATGGCCGTGCTGTCGGTAACCACGGCGCAAGCCACGTACGCGGCGGCCGAGCGACAGGCGACTTTCACCAGCGATACGTACGCCAACGAGAGCGCAGCCCAGCAGTTCGTGTCCGAGATGGATGCCGTGCTCGCGCAGGTGCGCGAGGCGGGCGGCGGCACGAGCGAGGCCCTGGCCGCGATCGAACGCGTGCTGCCCGAGAACGCCAAGCTCGAAGGCACGCAGATAGAAGCCGAATTCACGACCGATAGCGGGCGCACGCTCACCATCGATCTGGAGATACACGCGAACGCAACGTACACGATTACGGCATGGAAAGCAACGACGCTGTGGACGAACGACAGCCAGGGAGAGGCGCTGTGGTCGGGCGCTGCGCAAACACGATAGGAGCAACGAGATGAGACTTGAAGAGCTGCTGCGAGAGATGGTCGACGCGAAGGCGTCCGATATCTTCATCATTGCGGGCCTGCCTCTGGCCTACGAAGTGAGCGGGCGGCAGATCCGCCTCGACTCGGCGCCGCTCATGCCGGCAGACACCGAAACGTTCGTGCGCGCCATCTACGAGGTGTCCGGCCGCAGCATGGCGCAGTTCATCGACAACGGCAACCACGACGACGACTTCTCGTTCGCCATCGCGGGCATCGGCCGCTTCCGCGCCAACATCCTGCGGCAGCGCGGGTCGTACGGCGCGGTCATCCGCGTCATCCCGTTCGGTCTGCCCGACCCGGCCGAGTACCACATTCCCGAGGAAGTGCTGCGCCTCGCCTCGCTCCAGAAAGGCCTCGTGCTGATCACAGGACCGGCAGGCGCGGGCAAGTCCACGACGCTGGCCTGCATCATCGACAAGCTGAACCACGAGCGCGCCGGCCACATCATCACGATGGAGGATCCCATCGAGTACGTGCACCGTCACGGGAGCTGCATCGTCACGCAGCGCGAAGTGCCCACCGACATCGCCACGTACAGCGAGGCGCTGCGCTCGGCCATGCGCGAGAGCCCCGACGTCATCCTGCTGGGCGAGATGCGCGACTACGAGACCATCGGCACGGCCGTCACGGCAGCCGAGATGGCGCAACTGCTGTTCTCCACGCTGCACACCACGGGCGCGGCCGGAACGGTGGACCGCATCATCGACGCCTTCCCCGCCTCGCAGCAGCGCCAGATCCGCATGCAGCTTTCCATGGTGCTCGAAGCCATCGTGTCGCAGCAACTCGTGCCCACGGTGGACGGCAGCGTGGCCCCCGCGTTCGAGATCATGTACACGAACACGGCCATCCGCAACCTCATCCGCGAGGAGAAGACGCACCAGATCGACAGCGTCATCGCCGCCGGCGGCGCCTCGGGCATGCGCACGATGGACCAAAGCCTGTTCGACCTCGTGAAGCAGGGCCGCGTGGCCAAGGAGATGGCGCTGCAGTACAGCATCCATCAGGAAGCGCTCAAGAAGCGGTTCGAGGTGGAGGGGCTGTAAGGGCGCTGCGCGCTTCGCGTTTCGCGCTCGCACCCGGCAACGAGCAAGCCCCCGCAGCTCACCGTGAGCTGCGGGGGCTTTTTGCGCGACGGGACGTTTCCGGCCGGGAGGGGTTATCCCAGGCGCACGCCGTCGGGAACCTCGCGTTCGGGCACGGCGAGCGCCGGCAGGATACCGTCCTCGTAGCCGATGTCGTACACCATGCCCTCCGACACCTCGCCCGCCATTTTGCGCGGCGCGAGGTTCACCACGAACAACGCCTGCTTGCCGGTGAGCTCGGCTTGGCAATCTTCGCGCTCCTCCTTCATGCCCGACAGGATGGTGCGCGTGAAGCCGCCGAAATCAACCGTCATCTTGATGAGCTTCTTGGAGCCCTCCACGTCGTCCACCGCCACGATGCGCCCCACCCGGACGTCGATCTTGTCCAAGTCGTCGATCGTGATGGTAGGTTTCACCGGAGCAGGTGCAACGGATGCAGCCATGGAGTTCTCCTACTTCAGCGCGTCGGCCACTTTGCGGGCTGCGGCGGTGATGGACAGGTCGTTCACGTCGACGGTGACCTCGGCGTACTGCTCGTACAGCGGCAGGCGCTCGTCGTACAGTTCGCGCAAGCTCATGCCGATGCCGCCCTTCAACACCACGCCGCGCTCCTGCAAGTCGCTCAGGCGGTTGACCAGCTGGTCGAACGTGATCTTGAGGTACACGATGGTGCCGATCTCCGCCAGGTGCTCCATGGCCTCGTCGGAGTACACGGCCGAGCCACCCGTGGCGATGATGGACTTCGACGCCGTCAGGTCGCGCAGGATCTCGTTCTCCACCTGGATGAAGCCCTCCGGGCCGCACGCGTCGATGAGCTTCTGCAACGTCTTGTCGCAGCTGTTCTGGATCACCAGGTCAGCGTCGATGAAGTCGTAGTTCAAGATCTTCGCCAGCACGATGCCGAGGGTCGATTTGCCGGCACCGGGCATGCCGATGAGCACGATGTTGTCTTTTTCAGCCATGGAACTTCCTCCCTTGATGCACACAATGGGAGCATTGTATCACGGCAGCTCGGCGGGAACAGCCTCCTGTTGCCGGGCCGCGGCCTCGCTGCGGGCGACGCGGGTGCGTTTCAGCGGGAACGTCTCGCTGACCAGGATGGCGCCGAAGATGAGCACGAATCCCACGACCAGCTTGAGCCCGATCTGCTCGCCGTACAGCAGCACGCTGAACAGCACGCCGAACACCGACTCCAAGCTGAGGAACAGCGACGCCTGAGCGGGCGGCACGTGCGCGAGCGCCACGTTCTGGATGACGAGCGCCACGCACGACGCGAAGATGACGAGGTAGGCCATGTTCCAGAAGAACGCAGGCGTAAGCTCCGACGCGGACGGAAGCGTTTCGAAGCAGGCCCCGTACGCCACGCCGCACGCGCCGCCGATGAAGAACTGCATCACCGTGAGCACGAGCACGTCGTTCGTCTCCGAGAACTTCGACACGTACACGATATGCACTGCGAACAGCAGCGCCGACACCAGCGTCATGAAGTCGCCGTAGCCCATGCTGAGCTCGGCGAGCGAGCCTTGCAGCGACACCATCCCGATGCCGGCCACCGCCATGACGGCCGCGCCGATGTTGAACACGGTCGGGCGCTTGCGCGCGATGACCCACCACGCGAAGGGAACGATCACACAGTACGTGGCCGTGAGGAACGCGTTCTTGCCGGGCGTCGTGTTGTCCAGCCCGATGGTCTGCACCCAGAACGCTAGGAAGCACAGCACGCCCAGGACGAGGCCCTTGACCAGGTAATCTTTCGTGAACGCCAACCGCATGCGCCGCCAGAACACCGCCGCCAGCACCGCGCCCGTGGCCAGGAAGCGAAACCCGATGAGGTACGCCGGCTCCAGCACGTCCACTGCGTCCTTCATCACGACGAAGCTGAGACCCCAGATGACGGTGGCCACGACCAGCAGCAGCTTGTACACGCTCGCCGGGATGCGTCCCGCTATGTTGGAAAATCCGTTCATGGCGCATCAGTATAGCGCCCGGCGCGAGGGGGCGTATCGTTAATCAGTGAGTATTTGCGGGGAAGAGCGCCCGATCGAGGCGCGCGATGCTGCAAAATCACCGCCGAAAAGCGAGTTCGGCTCCTGAACGGGGCGCGTCGGCTTTCTGGACGCCTCCTCCGGGAATCCTGCGAGCAGAGATCGAGCTTCGCAGCGCGATTTCGCGTGACGAACGAATGTTTCACGTGAAACATTCGCAAGCAGGAACGGGCGGCACGTCGGGGCGGGGGCCGCTCCCGTGCGAAGTCCCCGAGTTATGCGCCCTCGTGGCAGCGGAAAGCCCCGAAAAGCGCCCGGCCCCCGCTGCCGCGGCCGCAGCAGCGGAACGCTAGTACACTTGTTTCAATATCGCAGTACATCGCAACAAATGTTTCACGTGAAACATTTGGGGCCGGCTCGCGGGACGCCCTGAGACCGGGGGGCTCCACGCGTAAGATCGTCGGCAGCGTCAGATGTGTATAAGAGAACAGGGTTCGGGGGTCCGGGGCTCGCAGCCTGCTCGCCTAGCGGGCGCCGCCGCCTCCGCCGAAGCCGCCGCCTCCGCCGCCGGAGAAACCGCCGCCGAAGCCGCCGCCGCTCGAGAAATTCCCGCTGGCGCCCGACAGCGCCGCCTGAGCCGTCGACATCGTGTTCGACAGCGACGTCTGCAGCATGTCACCCACCGAGGGCATCGCGGCGCCCGCGGCCGTGTGGCCGCCCGTGTACCAGAACCACCACGGCATATAGGTCATGCCCATCGAGCCGTCGTATTCGAACAGCTGCGGCATGGTGGTCTGCAGCTGCTTGATGGCCTGATCAGCAACGCCGAACAGGTACGCATACACCATGAACTCGCCCCACACCTTCACATCGGTGGGCGGACGCTCGTCAAGCGACGAGAAGTCGGTCAGCCAGTTGCGCAGTGCCTTGCTCTTGGCGGTCAGCTCGTTGCCCCTCACGCTGCGGCGCGGCATGTAGTTTCCGATCACGCCCAGCGCGATGGCCGTCGGAATCATGAAGATCAGCGGGATGAAATTCGACATGAGCAACCAAATCGCGATGCCGGCCACGGCTACCACCACGGCGAGCGCGATGAGATAGCCCTGGTAGCGCTTGCCCTTCGCTTCGAAGAAATCCTCGCGGTTCGTCTCGGCCGACAGCATGCCCTGCCAACCCTTCATCGCATCGACGAATTCCTGCGGGTTGTCCTCGCCGTACTTCTTAATGGTGCCGAACCACAGCGAGTCGGCGCCCTGGGCGAATCGCCCGAACAGCAGATCCAGCGTATGCCGATCCACCGGATCGGTCACGCTGTCGGCAGCCGGCAGCTTGGTGAGGTAGTAGTCGTCCACGGTCTTCGTGCGACCGAATACGCCAGGCTCCTCGTAGCTGCCCGCGTCGATGCGGATCGCGCCGATATGCGCGAGATGCATGAGCGTTGCCGTGAAGTCGTCCTGGCTTTCGCGATCCCAGCGCCACAAACGGCCGATAGCCGCCGGATGAACGGTCGGATCGGGCACGTCGCGCCAGTATTCGTCGGTGAACGTGGGCTTGTACTCGCGCCCGAACTTGAAGTACGCGCGCAGCGCCCATGCGATGAGCAGCACGCAGACCACGCCGCAGCCGATGACGAACGCAAGCGACAGCATGCGGTTGCGATTCGCCTCGTCCGACCACGCCTGTTCCTCTTTCAGCACTTCGTCCAGACGGTTCTGGCCCTGGTGCAACGCGGCGCTTTCCGGCGACAGGTTCGTCAGCCACTCCACGGGGAACACCACGCGCGCCTCGGCGTACT
Source organism: Eggerthella timonensis (assembly GCF_900184265.1). Lineage (NCBI taxonomy): Bacteria > Bacillati > Actinomycetota > Coriobacteriia > Eggerthellales > Eggerthellaceae > Eggerthella > Eggerthella timonensis. Next base: position 650,632 of record NZ_FXXA01000002.1, on the reverse strand, counting down.
GCCCCGCCGCAACGTGCGGCACGGTATACGTCACGGTGCCATCGGCGTTCACGGCAACCTTGCCGTCGAGCGGCCCGTGGCCCCACGCGCGCACGTTCTCGCCCGGCACCACCTCGGTGCCCTGCGGCACGGGCAACGCCAGCGTCATGGTGACGTTATCGGAATCCTCGGCCCATTGCGAACCAACATACTGCCAGTACACCTCGCCCACGTCGTTGTACGCCTGCGCGCCGTTCACCACCGTGTAGTCCAGCTCGATGATGCGACGGTCGTCAGACGCGTTGAAGAATACGTACACGCTGTTCATCGGCGCGTCGAACGAGTACGAATCGTTCCCCGGCCCTCCCGAATCGCGCCAGCTCAGCACGAACGACTCGCTGGGAAGCGTCGTCCAGTCTCCCACCACCGTGCCGTCGGCGTCGACGTTCGCCATGCGCACGCCGTTGACCTTGATCGACGCATTCGCCGGAAGACCGTTGAACGTCCACCATACGGCGGTGAAATCGCCGTCGAAATCGAACGTCCGCTGCTCGGTCACCTGCAACGCTCCGTCGGTTTCCACCTGAGCTTGGATATCCACTTTGGGCATGGTGTACGACTTCGCGTGCGCCTGTCCGGGGGCAAGCGCCACGAGCGCGCACGCGAACGCAACGAGGACCGCGCAGGCAAGCGCGGCGTTTCGCCGGGAAAAAGCGAAGGATTCGCGGAGTTGCGAACCGCTCATGTTTTGCATGATCATGCTCCTTGCAACTTGGAGGTGGTCACGGTATCATAGCAAACCGCACCTATTATACTGCGGAGAGCTGACCGAGAGGCCGAAGGTGCTCGCCTGCTAAGCGAGTACACCCCAAAAGGGTGTCTGGGGTTCGAATCCCCAGCTCTCCGCCACCGCATTTTTCAAAACCCTCGCATGAGGGTTTTTTACTTCCTTCGCCAACGCTTCACGCGAGAACCGGGCGTGGTCGTTTTCGCGGCCTTGATGCGATACGCGGGGTTGTGCCGCAAGAACACGGAGCGGCAGATCCGCGTGACGGCAAGCCCGATCAGCGCCGTAAGCAGGAAGCTGAACGCCAGATCGAACACCGCATCGTTGCGCTCGAGCCACGCGTAAGCGCATACGAGCAGGAAGAACACCGACACGCCGCCGGTGATGGCGGTGAACATCTTGATGAGCAGCTCCTTCGCCCGGTTGGGAGAATAGCGCCACGCCGCGACGATGTACACGATGACAGCCACCACGGCCAACACGATGAGCATCGGAACGATACGCGACAGTCGAGCGACCACGTAAAGCACTCCTTTCCCAGGTTGGGATGCATGCGCACCCTGAAGCTTGCACTGATCGCATCATACCAGACCCGCACGTGCCGAACGGAGCGCCATCGCGAACAGCCACCTATTCGTCGCTCTTTCCCGTCACGAACGTCGCGAAGAGATGGCAGATCTCGCTTTTCCCGATGGGCTTCACCGCGAACCCGTCCATCCCGGCATCGAACGCGCGCTGCCGATCCTCCTCGTAGGCGTTCGCCGTGGTCGCGATGATGGGAGGCCGCTCGCGACCCGCCTCTCGGTAGCGGTCCACGACGATGCGCGCGGCCTCGAGCCCGTCCATGCCCGGCATTTGGATGTCCATGAAGATGAGGTCGAAGCGATCCTCGGGAGCGCCCTCCAACTGATCGAGGACGTCTAACCCGTTCCACGCGCGTTCCACCGTAGCGCCCGTGGAAGCGATGATCTCCTCGGCTATCTCGCCGACGATCTCGTTGTCCTCCGCTAGCAGCACGCGCACGTTCGGCCAAATGCAGGGCGCGTCCACGTCGACCGCGTTGGGGCGCTCGGTCTCGATGGATTCCTCCAGCCGCAGTTCGCACGCCTCGCCCGCGCAGGATTCGAACGGCAGCACCAGCGTGAAGCGCGATCCGCGGCCGCGCTCGCTTTCCACCCGCACGGAGCCGCCCATCAGGTCGGCCAGGTTCTTCACGATGGACATGCCGAGTCCCGTGCCCTCCACGGACAGCCGCGTGGGAACATCCTCGCGCTCGAACGGGTCGAACATGCGCGACATGAACTCCTTCGACATGCCGATGCCGTCATCCTCCACGATGAAGCGGATCAATCGCACGCGCATCTCGAACTCGTCGCGGCTAGTCGGCTTCAGCGAAATGCCATGCTGCGCGGCGTATGCTTCACGCTCGTCGCCCCTCAGCTCTTCCACGCCGAAATTCACCATTCCGTTCGGCTCGGTGTACTTCACCGCATTGCCAAGCAGGTTGATAAGCACCTGGTTCACATGCATCTCATCGCCCAGCACGAGGCCGTCGTCCACATCGACGTGCGTGACGGTGAACGCGAGGTGCTTCGAATCGGCTTGCGGCCGCACCATGGAACCGAGCGTTTCCACCACAGCGTGCACGTCGAACGGCTTCGTCGCCAGGTCGATCTGCCCGCTTTCGATCTTGCTCATATCCAGCACGTCGTTCACAAGGTTGAGCAGGTGGTGCGATGAAAGCTGCACCTTCTCCAAACTCTCCATTACGCGCTCTCGTTCGTCGACATGCTCGAGGGCGATGTCGGTCAGGCCCATTATGGCCGTGAGCGGGGTGCGGATATCGTGCGAGACGTTCGATATGAAACGCGATTTCGCCTCGTTCGCTTCCTGAGCCGAATCAACCGCACGACGCAAGCTCTCCTGCAACCCCTCTTGCTGGCGATTCTTGCGGCTGATCACCATGAAGAACAGCACCAGGGAAATCATCACGGCCGCCATGAGCACCGTCGCCGTGAATATGGCGTCCTGGCGCGTCTCGTTGACTGTCGTGTACAGCTGATCGAACGATTGGGAGGCAGCGTCGATGATGTCGGTATTGAGTTCGAGCATCTCGTCGATGCGCGGATCGATGGCGGTGGCGAGGAATCGCGCGATCGTCTCGTCGCTCGCTTCGCTCAGGCTTATCGCGATAAGCTGCTCCTGCTGGGTGCGGAATTCATCGTAGCTGCTCGCCAGCGCGTCAGCCTTATCGGGATTGCCACGATGACGCCGTTCGATCACTTCGATAGCTTGCCGCAGATCTTGATCGATGGAGGCGAACTCCGATTTGACGCTGGCGATGGTCTCGGGCGTGCGCGCGAACGCCAAGCGGTCGTCCAGCGTGCGCACCTGCATGAGCAACGTCTCGGATCGGCCGGCGGCCACCGTCACCGCGTAGGGGTGCTCCTTCAAGTCCTCGGTTTTCGTGTCGATGGCGTTCATGTTCACCAACAGCACGGCGTAGAACGACACGAGCAGCGCCATGAGCACGAGAGCCGCAATAAGGTAGACCGGATCCGAGTCGAGCACACGCCCGAGACGATCATGCTTCCGCGATGAAACCTTCTTCATGAAACCGCTCCGATATACGGGCGCAGAGTCCACGGCGACGAGACGCATCAGGGCCGGATTCTGCGCATTCTGCCCGCACGATCCCGCAACGAGATAGCGCAGCGAATCCTACGCGAAAGATTTTTTCAAACGAGCGCCGCAACCTAGGCTGCGGCGCTCGTCGAACACGCTTAGAACTGCACCTTGGGAGCGACTTCCGCACCGGCCGTCGCATCGAAGCTATCGCGCTCCTTGAAGCCCATCATGCCGGCGATCAACACGGCGGGGAACGTCTGGATGGCCGTGTTATACTTCATGACGGTGTCGTTGAAGCTTTGGCGCATGTAGCTGATCTTGTCTTCGGTGTTGGAAAGCTCAGCCTGGAGCTGCTGGAAGTTCGTGTTCGCCTTGAGGTCCGGGTAGGCCTCGGCCACGGCGAACAGGTTCTTCAGCGCGCCGGTGAGAATGCCGTCGGCCTGCATCTTGCCCTCGGGCGTGGGCGCGTTCATGACGGCGGTGCGCGCTTTGGTGACCTCTTCGAGCGTGCCGCTTTCGTGGGCGGCATAGCCCTTGACGGTTTCGACGAGATTCGGAATGAGGTCGAGACGGCGCTGCAACTGCACGTCGATCTGCGCCCAGGCGTTGTCCACCATGTTGCGCAGTTTGACGAGGTTGTTGTACAGCCCGATCACGGCCACAACCAACACGACGACGATGACGAGGATGATGATCAATGGGATGCTCATAGCTCTCCTTTGCTATTACGTAGCAAGCATTCTACCATCGCACGAGCCTTTGGGGAAAGACGCAACTATTCGGTAAACCGAACTGTAACGCTTATATATCGCGAAACTGACGGAAACGGCCCGTTTCGCGGGTCTTCTCCCTGTTCGTGCTAGGTTCAGCGTACCACGTCGCCCGTGCCATTCGCCTCCGACCGAAAGGATCGCGATGCCCGCTCCGCATATCGTCACGACGTTCCGGCAGCGCAGCAAGCCGGCCAAGGTATCGGTGATCGCACTGTTGCTGCTGCCGCTCATCGGCTTGGGATGCGTGCTGCTCCCCGGCGACATCGTGCACGCGCTGCCGTATGTGCTGGGCGTCGTCATGACGGTTTCGGGCGTCGCAAGCATCGCAGCGGGCGTGCGGTCGCGTCGCATTGAAGGCGGCAGGCACAGTATCGGAACGGGGCTGGTCATGAGCGTGGTTGGCGTGGTCGCGTTCCTGCAAGGAAGCGATTCCATCAACTACATCGGCGTCATCTGGGGCGTATTGGGCCTGCTGAAAGCCGCGCACGGGTTCGACGACGCGCTGCGCCATGCCGCTGCGCACGAGCGGTTCGCGTTTATCTTGGCGTTCGCCGTGTTCAACCTCGTGGTGTCGGTGCTGCTCGTGCTCAACCCGTTCGCGAACATCGACCACCATATCATCGTACTGGGCGTGGAGCTGTTGGCGTACCCCTTCCGACTCGTGCTGACGAAGCAGGGAACGCGCGTGGAAGCGGATGCCGCCTAGCCGCCTGCCGCCTAGCGCACGCGGGTCGGCACCACGGCCGCGCGCGTCGAGCCGAACGTGGTGGCGCGTGCCCACCAGCCGTGCATGCGGGCATCGGCAGCAACGCGCCCCGCTGCGGCGAACGAGGGGCACTGCACGAACACGGCCGAACCGCTGCCCGACATGAGCACGTGCTCGACGTCAGCGCGCTCGCTCGCCCATGCGCGGATGTCCACGAGCTCCGGAAGCAGCTGCTCGGAGACGGGCACCAGGTTGTTGCACAGCGGCACGTCGACGGCTTGCGTCGCGGCGAGCGCGGCTTCGCGGCTGGCCTGCGGAATCACCGTGGGATGCCGGTCGAACGCTCGGTACGCCTCGGCCGTTGACACGCCGCCTTCGGGCTTCACGAGCACGACGCTCGTGCGCATGGGCTCAAGGTCGTGAGCGAATTCATCGCCCACGCCGGTGAAGCACGCGCAGCCGCCATGCAGGAAAAACGCCACGTCAGCGCCGAGGGCGCGCGCCGCCTCCTCGATGCGCGGATCGTCGGCCGGCACGCCCCACAAGCGGGCCGCGCCCAGCAGCGCCGCAGCGGCATCGGAAGAGCCGCCGCCCAACCCCGCTTCGGCGGGAATGTGCTTTTCGACGCAGACGACCATCCTCTCGTCGCTCGCGCGGCCGAGCTTGTCGGCCAGCAGACGCACGGCCTTCGCCACGATGTTGCGCTCCGTGGGCACGTCGAGTTCCGGAAGCCCCTCGCGCGCGATGCACGTGATGTCGATCGAAAGCCCCTCGCCGCAACCCGGCGCCAGCTTCATGTGCAGCACGTCGTGCAGCATGAGCGAGTGCATGATGCTGACGGCCTCGTGGTAGCCGTCAGCGCGCTTCCCGCCGATGTCGAGGAACAGGTTCACCTTCGCCGGCGCCAGCAGCTCGACCGCATCGGGGCCGGTGAAGCCGGCAACGTGAACGCCCTGCGCTCGGCGCGCCACCTCCAGCATGTCCACCGCGTGCTCGTCGTTCGCCAGGCGCTCGGCACGCGCCTCCGCCTTGGTTTGCGTCATGAGGGGTTCCCCCGTTTCTTTCTCTTTTTCGCAAAGAAGCTTCGCAGCAATTCGGCGCACTCGTCGCCCAGCACCTGGGGCGTGGCTTCGAAGGTGTGGTTGAGGCGCTTGTCGGCGTTGACGGCGTACAGAGTGCCGAGGGCGCCCGCCTTCGGGTCGGCGGCGCCGTACACGCAGCGGTCGACGCGCGCCTGATGCATGAGGCCCGCGCACATCACGCACGGCTCCAGCGTCACGTACACCGTGCAGCCGGTCAGCCGCCATACGCCCAGGCGATCGGCCGCCTGCTTGAGCGCGATGAACTCGGCATGCCCGGCGGGATCTTGCGTCGTCTCGCGCAGGTTGCACGCCCGCGCGATCACCTGCGGCTCGGCCAGGGGACGGCGGGTCGCGGGGTCGATGGGCTCGTACACCACGACGGCCCCGATGGGGACTTCGTCCAGCTCTTCGGCGCGATGCGCCTCCTCGATTGCCATGCGCATGTAGTCTTCGTCGGTCATGCGGCTTATTATATGGTATCCTACCGATGCATTCGGGAACGCGGCGCGAAAAAGCACGACGCGCGACGATGCGGATCGAGGCGCTCTTGCGCGCTCGCCCGCCGAACCCGAGGCAACCCCATGCGGAGGCGTGGCCGAGTGGTTGAAGGCGGCAGTCTTGAAAACTGTTAAGCCGCAAGGCTTCGTGGGTTCAAATCCTACCGCCTCCGCCAGAAATGCGACGCGCCCGGCAGCCAACGGCTCCGGGCGCTTTTCTTACGCGCCGACAAGCCCGACGACGCTACGGGCCCCGCGTTCGCGAACGAGTTTCACGTAAAACCGGCGTTCGAACCCTCCCCTGCTTGACGCGCGACCGCAACTCGAGGCCCCGGCTCGCAGACGCCCACGCTATGCAGCCGAAACCGAAACGCGCTCCTCGCCCAGCAGGGGGAGGAGCGCGCTCTATCGGATGCACCCCGAGTGTTTCACGTGAAACACTCGTTCGCTGCGGGTGCGCGGCCTAGCGGTCGCCCATGGCGACGTAGTCGCGCTTGCCGCTGCGGATGCTCTTGTACGCGGGGCGGATGATGCGCTTGCCCGAGACGATCTCCTCGAAGCGGTGCGCGGCCCAGCCGGACATGCGCGCGCACGCGAACAGCGGCGTGAACAGGTCCTCCGGGATGCCCATCATCGAGTACACGAAGCCGGAGTACATGTCGATGTTCGCGCACATGTCCTTGCTCGTGCCCTTCTCGCGCAGAATCACCTCGGGCGCGAGGCGCTCGATGCTCTCGAGCAAGCGGTACTCGGCCTCGTACTCCGTGCCCATGGCCAGCTTCTCGGCGAACTGCTTGCAGATGATGGCGCGCGGGTCGGACTTCGTGTACACCGCGTGGCCCATGCCGTAAACGAGGCCCGTGTTGTCGAAGGCCTCCTTGTTGACGATCTTCGCCAGGTAGTCGGCCACCTGGCCCTCGTCGGACCAATCGGCCACGTTCTCCTTGAGCTCCTTCTGCATGGCGAGCACCTGGTGGTTCGCGCCGCCGTGCTTCCAGCCCTTCAGCGAGCCGATGGCGCCGGCGTACGTGGAGTACGGATCGGTGTCGGACGAGGTCAGCACCCGCGTGGTGAACGTGGAGTTGTTGCCGCCGCCGTGCTCGGCGTGCAGGCACAGCATGATGTCGAGCATGCGCGCCTCGTCGGCGGTGAACTGGCGGTCGGGGCGCAGCATGGACAGGATGGTCTCAGCCGTGGACTGGCCGGGGACGAAGCGATGCATGATCATGGAGCCGTTGTTGAAGCGCGCCTGCTTCGCATAGTAGGTCAGCACCATGATGCGCGGGAGACGCGAGATGAGCGAGATGGCGGTGTGGATCTCGTGCTCGGGCGAGCGATCCTCGGCTTCGGAGTCGTAGGCGTACAGCAACAGGATGCAGCGCTGCAGCATGTTCATGATGTCGGGCGGCGTGTCGCGCATGATCATGGACGCGGTGAATCCGTCGGGCAGCTCGCGCTCGGCGTCGAGAGCGGCGATGAAGCGATCCAGCTGTTCCTGCGTGGGCAGCTCGCCCATGAGCAGGAGGTACGCGACTTCCTCGAAGTTGAAGCGACGATCGGCGGCATCGGTGCCCAGCAGGTCGTACACGTCGTAGCCGCGATAGCGCAGCATGCCCTCGTCGGCCACCTTCTCGCCGTCGGACACCACGTAGCCGTGGACGTTCGCGATGTTCGTGAGCCCCGCGATAACGCCGGTACCGTCGGCGTTGCGCAAGCCGCGCTTCACGTCGAACTGCTCGTAGCTTGCCGGATCGATAGAGTTGATCGCCTTGAAATTCTCGTACAGAGCGATCTGCTTTTCACTAGCCATGGCGCATCCTTCCTGCCGCGCGAGCGCGGCCCCTCTTCCAAACTGCCGAAATGTACGCGACGACCGCCCTCGAACGTGCGGCCTCTGGTGGATATGGCAGATGGGGAAATACGTCTCTCTTTACTATGATAAAGCGCAGCGGCCCCCTACGCAATGAACACGGGTCGGTTACTCGGGGAAAACCACACGTTCGGTGAACGCGATGCCGACAACCGATGACGGTTGGGCAACACGCCAGCGCCCCCATCGTCGCCAACCAATACTTCCGTACAATGGAAGCGAACGCGTGCGAAAGCGAGGAATACCCTTGATCGAGTCCATGTTCGCCTTGCTCGTCGAAAAGCGCGCTTGGTTTTTCGACCTTCTTCTGCAGCATATCGGCATTTCCTTCATATCCATTGCGCTGGCGGCCCTCATCGGGTTGTCGCTCGGCATCGCCATCGCCGCGTGGCGGCGCGGAGCGAAACCGGTGCTCGCGCTGGTGAACTTCGTGTACACCATCCCGTCCATCGCGCTGTTCGGCTTCCTCATTCCCGTCACGGGCATCGGCGACCTCACGGCCATCGTGGCGCTCACCGTGTACGCGCTGCTGCCGATGGTGCGCAACACGTACACCGGCCTCACCACCATCGACCCCGCCATCATCGAGGCGGCGCGCGGCATGGGTTCCACCGACCGCCAGCTGCTCTACCGCATCGAGTTGCCGCTGGCCGCGCCCATCATCATGAGCGGCATCCGCAACATGGCCACCATGACCATCGCGCTGGCCGGCATCGCCAGCTTCATCGGCGCGGGCGGCCTGGGCGTGGCCATCTACCGCGGCATCACGACGAACGCCCCTGCCATGACGCTGGCGGGCAGCGTGCTGATCGCGCTGCTGGCCATCGTGGTTGACCTGCTGCTGGGGCTGGCCGAGAAGTCGACGCGCCGCCACCTCGAGCCGTCGAGCGCGCGCCATCGCAAGCGCACCGGGACGCAGAAGGGAGCGGGCCAAGGCTTTCGGCGGCGCACGGGCGCCGTCGTAGCCGTGGGCGCGGCCGTGGTGCTGATCGCAGGCGGGGCCTTCGCGTTCGCGAATCGCGGCGGAGGCGACAACGTGGTGAACATCGCGACGAAGCCCATGACCGAGCAGTACATCCTCGGCGAGATGCTGAACACGCTGATCGAGCACGACACCGATCTCACCGTGGAGCTGACGCAGGGCGTGGGCGGCGGTACGTCGAACATCGAGCCCGGCATGGAGAAGGGCGACTTCGACCTCTACCCCGAGTACACCGGAACAGGCTGGAACGCCGTGCTGAAGCATGACAGCACCTACGACGAGTCGATGTTCGACACCATGCAGCAGGAATATGAGTCGCAGCTGAATCTCACGTGGGTGGGCATGTACGGCTTCAACAACACGTTCGGCCTGGCCGTGAGCAAGGACGTGGCCGAACGCTACGGACTGCGCACGTACTCCGACCTCGCGAACGTGGCCGGCGAGCTCGCTTTCGGCGCGGAACCCGACTTCTACGACCGGCAGGACGGCTACCCCGGCTTGCAGGCTGCCTACGGCATGGACTTCGGCACCACGCGCGACATGGACATCAGCTTGAAGTACCAAGCGTTGTTCGAGAACAAGGTGGACGCCATCGTCGTGTCAACCACCGACGGCAAGGTGGCCGACGATCGCCTCGTGGTGCTCGAGGACGACCAGCACTTCTATCCCTCGTACCTCTGCGGCAACGTGGTGCGCCAGGACACCCTGGAGAAGCACCCCGAGCTGCGCGACGAGCTGCTGAAGCTGCAAGGCGCCATCACCGACACCGACATGGCGCGCATGAACAACGCCGTGGAAACGCAGGGGCAGGAGCCGAAAGCAGTGGCCGATGCGTTTTTGACCGAGAAGGGGCTGATGTAGCATGGAAACAGCATCCGCGCATACGCGTTGCACGGAATCCCTCGATGCCGACGGCTTCGCCGCTGCCCAGGACGACGCGTGCGCGCCCGCAGTGGCATTCGAGCAGGTGACCAAGCGCTTCGGCGACGCCGTGGCCGTGAACGACGTGGACCTCGCCATCGAAGAGGGCGCGTTCGTCACCATCATCGGCAGCTCGGGCTGCGGCAAAACCACGCTGCTGAAAATGGTGAACGCGCTGGTGATGCCCGACGAGGGCGACGTGCTCGTACACGGGCAGGCCACGTCGAGCGTCGATCCCATCGAGCTGCGCCGCAACATCGGCTACGCCATCCAAGGCAGCGTGCTGTTCCCCCACCTCAGCGTGGAGCAGAACATCGCGTACGTGCCCACGCTGCTGAACAGCGGCGACAGGGGCCGCACCGAGGCGGCCGTAACGAAGTGGATGGACATCATCGGGCTGCCGCGCGACATCATGGACCGCTACCCCGCCGAGCTGTCGGGCGGCCAGGCGCAGCGCGTCGGCATCGCCCGCGCGCTGGCGGCCAGCCCCGACATCCTGCTGGCCGACGAGCCGTTCAGCGCCGTGGACGCCATCACCCGCAGCAGCCTGCAGGACGAGATCAAACGCATCCACCGGCAGACGGGCATCACCGTGCTGTTCGTGACGCACGACATCGACGAGGCGCTCGACCTCGGCGACAAGGTGCTGGTCATGGAAGCAGGCCGCGCCGTGCAGTTCGCGCCGCCCTGCGAGATCCTGCGCAGCCCCGCCACCGAATTCGTCGACCGCCTGGTAACCCGCAAGCGCACCGTGTACGCACGCTAGCGGCGAGCGAGGTCAACGAATGCGTCGCGTCGCGTACGCTCATTCGCCTCAAACACACGCATAACGCGCACGAGGCGTGTGTTTGGGGCGAATGCGTTCACGTGCTGCGTGCGGGCGCCTTGCGCGCAGGATGACAATGGGGCCGCCTTCCCCCTTGCAGGCGACGACGAAAAATTTCCTCCTTTCACCCCCTTCTAAAAAATAGTCAACGGGGTAGCATGATCTCCAATCCGTTGACCGAGCGGTCAACGGCCGCAGAGCGGCAGGAAGGGAGGCGGCGGCAATGAGCGCAACGGACGATAGGGGGCATGCGGACTTCAGCAAGTTCGAGAACCTCCCCGAACAGCGACGCGAGGCTATCGTCAACGCCGCCGTGGAAACGTTCGGTCGATGCGACTACAAAAGCGCTTCGACCGAGGACATCGCACGACGCGCTGGCATCTCGAAGGGCCTTCTGTTCTTCTACTTCAAGAACAAGAAGGAGCTGTACCTCTACCTCATGGAGCACCTCATGGAGAAGGTGTCCGATCTGGTGGTGGACGACGGATTCTACGAGATCGACGATTTCTTCGATCTGCTCGTGTACGCAGCTGAAACCAAGCGCAAGGTGCTTTCGCGTTTCCCCTACCTGCTGGAGTTCTCCGTCCGGGCCTTCTACCCGGAGCACAAAGACATCAAGGACACGATGGACAGCTGGACGCAGCGGCAAATCGACCTGATGTTCTCCACGTACTTCAAGAACGTGCGGTTTGACCGGTTCCGCGACGACATCGACCCGAAGTACGTGCTCGACCTGCTGATTTGGCTGGCTGACGGCTACCTGCACCAGCAGCGCGCCCTGCATCAGCGCCTCGACATGGATGCGATGCTGGACGAGATGTACCGCTGGTGCGACATGCTGAAAGCCTATTCGTACAAGGAGGAATACCGATGAGCGCAACAATCGGCCCCGCGATTGCGATCGAGGGGCTCAAGAAAGATTACGGAAGCGGGCGCGGCGTGTTCGGCGTGTCGTTTGCCGTGGAGCGGGGCGAGGTGTTCGGCTTTTTGGGACCGAACGGCGCCGGCAAGACGGTGACCATGCGCAACCTCATGGGCTTCATCCGCCCTGATGAGGGCACCGTGAACATCAACGGCCTGAACTGCTTCAGCCAGCGCGCCCGCATCCAGGAGCACCTGGGCTACCTGCCCGGCGAAATCGCCTGCATGGACGAGATGACCGGCGCGGCGTTCCTGGAATTCATGGCGCGCATGAAGAAGCTGCGCGACCGCACGCGCATGGAGCAGCTGATCGAGTACTTCGAGCTGGATCCCGCGCGGCGCATTCGCAAGATGTCGAAGGGCACGAAGCAGAAAGTGGGGCTGGTCTGCGCGTTCATGGCCTCGCCCGACATCGTCCTGCTCGACGAGCCCACGAGCGGCCTCGACCCCCTCATGCAGAGCCGCTTCATCGACCTCGTGCTGGAAGAGAAGCGCCGCGGCACCACCATCTTGCTGTCGTCGCACCTGTTCGAGGAGGTCGAGCGCACGTGCGATCGGGTGGCGTTCATCCGCGGGGGCAAGCTGGCCGCCGTAGAGCGCATGGACGACGTGCGGAAGTCGCGCAAGCGCATGTTCGTCGTCACGTTTGCCGACGAGGCCGCGCGCGACCGCTACGCGGCGGCCCACCGCGACACCGGTGTCAGCGTGCAGAAACAGGGGACGACCAGCGTGGAAACGGCCGTGTCCGGCAACCTCGACGCGTTCGTGAAGGACCTGGCCGCGTACGAGATCGTCGATCTCACCGCGCGCGAGCAGACGCTCGAAGAGCTGTTCATGCACCTGTACGGCACCTTCGGCGACGCGTCGAACCGCAGGTCGGGGTTGAAAGGAGGCTCCCATGAATAAGACGCTGTTCGCGAAGGAGCTGCGCGCCAACCTGTTCGTCAGCGGCATCATCGCCGCGGTGCTGGCTATGTACATCGGCATGATCGTGAGCATGTTCGATCCCGAGCTGGGCGAGAGCCTCGATCTCATGATGCAGAGCATGCCCGAGGTGTTCGCCGCATTCGGCATGTCGACGCAGGCCACCACCCTTATCGACTTCATGCTGAACTACCTGTACGGGTTCCTGCTGACCATCTTCATCCTCGTGCTGATCCTGATTATGGTGAACAAGCTGATGGTGCGCTACCTCGATCGCGGCGCGATGGCGTACCTGCTGGCAACGCCGAACAGCCGCACGCGCATCGCATGCACGATGATCGGCGTGATGGTGGCTATCCTTGCCGCCCTCATGGTGGCGGTTACGGCGCTCGAGGTGGGATTCGCCGAGACTCTGTTCCCCGGCGAGCTGGACATGCAGGCGTTGTTGCAGGTGAACGCGGGGCTGTTCGCGCTGTGGCTGGCTATCGCGGGCCTGTGCTTCCTGTCGGCCTGCCTGTTTTCGAACGCCACGGCGGCTCTGTGGGCGGGCGGCGGCCTTTGCATCCTGTTCTTCCTCATGCAGATGGTGTCGAAGGTGGGCGACAAGTTCGAGTTCCTGGAGAACGTCAACCCCTTGACGCTGTTCGACTACTACGGCTTGGCCGCAGGCGACGCGTCGGCAGTCGGCGGCGCGATTGCACTGGCCGCGAGCGCGGTGGCGCTGTTCGCCGCGGCAGTGGCGGTGTTCGACCGCCGCAACCTCAGCATCTAGCGACTTGGGAGGGACGGCGCGCTGCCGCCCCTCCCTGCGCGTTAGGCCTGCTCTTCGACCTTCGTGAACGCGCCGTTTTCGACCGTCGTCTTGAGCACGACCGTCTGGTCGTCGTCGGAAGCCTCCCACGAGCGCGCATACGTGAACGTGATGGCGGCCTCGCCCGATCCGTCGGCCTTGAAGTTGAAGGTGTGCACGCCGCCCTCGCCCGTTTTGGGCTGAGCGCCGTCGCTCGCGGGGATGAACTCGTCGCCGTCGGGCTGCACGCCCTCGCCGTCGATCTGGTAGGTCCACTCGTATCCCGTTGTGGGATTCGCGTCCAGCTTGACCTCCAGAGCGCCCTGGCTGAATTTCGCCGAGCCCTGGGTGATCTCCACCTCCGAGCCCGCGGACGCGCATCCCGCGGCAAGCGCGACGAAAGCCGCCATGCACACCCCGACCAGCGCGAGTTTCAGATGCTTCTTCATAGCGTCGCTCCCTTCGTCGTGCCTTTTGACGCGCGCGTTGCCGCGCCGTCCCCCGCATTATACGGGGAATGCGCTATTCCTGGACGCTCACGTTCGTGAACGCGCCGTTCTCCACTGTCGCCTTCACCACGATGGTCGTCTTCACGTCGTTCGCGTCAGACGTGTTCGCCAGCTTCATCGTGATGGTGGATTCGCCGTTGTTCTGGTCGTCGGCCAGGAAGCCGAACACGTGCATGCCGGCCGAGCCTACCACGTCGTTGGCGTTCTGGTCGTTGTAGTCGGAGGACGGGATGTCGGCGTCGGTGTCCTTCAGCACGGTGTTGCCGTCAACCTCGGCCGTCCACTGGTATTCGACGTTCGCGTCGGAATCGAGCAGCGCAAGCATGTCGCCCTGGGAATAGGCTACCCAGCCGTTCGAGACCTTGAGCACGGTGCCGTCGCCCGTCTCGTTCGCGTCGTCGTTGGCGTTGTTGTCGCTGTTGGCGTTGTCGCCGCCGCCGTTGTTGTCCTGGCTTTCGTTCTGGCCGGCGGCGTCGTTGCTGGCGCTGTTGTCCGTGGCCGCGTTGTTGTCGCTCGAGCAACCGGCGACGGCGAACAACGCCAGCACCAGGGCGGCAAGCACGCCGATCATCGACCATTTTGCAGTCTTCGTCATAAGAAGCCTCGCTTTCTACGTTGGATTAGGACGCGTTCCGACCCATCGTATGCGCGCCCGCCCGCGCCGAGGCTGAGTAACGGAGCCTGTCAACACCCCGCAACGGGAACGAATGTTTCACGTGAAACATTCGCATAACGCCGGAAGGCATGCGAAACGGGTCGCGAATGCACGAAAATGCACGCTGCGAAGCTCCTCGAGCGTGTTAGGGCGCCGTTTCGCCGCAAGGAACGACGAGCCGTTTGCACCACCTGGGGTTTCATCCACCGCAAACTCGCTCGGCCCGCCGTTTGCAGCTCCGGAAGCTTCACAGCGTGCATTTTTGTGCATTCGGAGGTCGGTTTTCGTGCAAGCGCGCCGCGCGCTTCGCACAGCAGCGGCTTCCGCACGAGAAAAAACCCGCGCTCGTTCGACTATCTCTTCGTTTCCCCTGCTCAATAACCAACTTGGTGCACTTTTTCAAAATCTCGCAAAAAGTCGTTGACAGCATAGGACAATACCGGCATAATAACTTTTGCTGTTTCGACGTGCGCCGTTACCTCAGCTGGATAGAGGGACTGACTACGAATCAGTACGTCGGGGGTTCGAATCCCTCACGGCGCACCATTTCAGCTTCTTATTCCGCAACGACTGGCAGCAGCACGTGCGGATTTTTTATTGGTCAGGGAAAGGAACGTACTTGAAGGTTCGAAAATCGAAACCTCACAGTAAGTAGTTCATCCTTCGCCTTCCCTTACGCCGGCGGTCGAAGGATCGCTACGTGTTAGTAAGGGAACATACTATGCTCTATCTCTCTCAAATGATGGGGAAGCCCGTCGTGGATACCGAGGGCGAGAAGATCGGCACGATCTCCGACCTGGCGATTTCCACCGGCGAAGTGTTTCCGCGCATCACGAGCCTGGCCTTCCAGGGGCCCGGCAAGGTTCCGTTCATGATCTCGTGGCGCAAGTACGTCGACACGTTCGACGAGGACGGGATCACGCTCAACGCCGAAGCTCACGACATCCGCTTCAGCTATCTGCAACCTGACGAGGTTCTGCTGGCACGCGACCTGCTGAACCGTCAGATCGTGGATACGCAGGGCATGAAGGTCGTGCGCGTCAACGATCTCAAGCTGTCCGTGTCCGGCTCGCAGCTGCGCCTGCTGGGCGCCGAAGTGGGCGCGCGCGGCATTCTGCGCGGCTTGGCCCCGTGGCTCGAGCGCGCCGTGGTGGCCGTGGCGAAGGTGTTCGGCAAGAAGATCGACGAGCAGATCATCGCCTGGAACTACATGGACCTGCTCGACCGCGACCTGTCCGAGGTGCAGCTGTCCGTCACGCACAAGCGCCTCGACGAACTGCACCCCGCCGACGTGGCCGACATCCTCGAGCAGCTGGATCCGCAGCAGCGCGCCAACGTGTTCCAGCATCTCGACGACGCGCAAGCCACCGAGGCCATCTCGGAGATGGACGACGAGTACCAGGCCGACTTCATCGAAGACCTCGACGACGCACGCGCCGCCGGCCTTTTGGGCGACATGGACCCGGACGACGCGGCCGACATCGTGCGCGACCTGTCGTACGAGAAGGCCGAGACGCTGCTGCGCCTCATGGGCGTAGAGGACGCCACCGAGATCCGCCGCCTGCTGGGCTACAAGGACGGCACGGCCGGCGGCATGATGACCACGCAGTTCGTGTCCGTGAAGGCCGACAATACCGTGGGCGAGACCATCGAGGTGCTGCGCGAGCTGGACGAAGACCACCCCACCGTGCATTACGTGTACGTGCTGAACGACTACGACGAGTTCGTGGGCGTGCTGAGCTTGCGCACCCTCGTGCTGACCGACGACGCCAGGCCCGTGCGCGACGTCATGTTCGACGACGTGATCTCGGCGACGCCGGATGAGACGGAAGAAGACGTGGCCGCCGACATCTTCAAGTACGAGCTGCCCGCCATGCCCGTGGTGGACGAGCACGGCGTGCTGCTGGGCATCGTCACCGTCGACGACGCGTGGGACGCCATCGAGGAGGACGTGAGCGGCGACAAGACGAAGGCCACCCTGCTCAAGGTGCTGGGCGGCCTCGTGGCGGCCATCCTGTTCCTCGCGCTGTACACGCTCGTCCTGCTGCAGATCATCGGCTACGCCGGGAGGTAGCGCCATGATGATGAAGAAGGACGAGAAGCTCGAGCTGCGCGCGGGGACGAAGGCTTCCGAGACCGCAATGGTCGAGCTGGACGGGAGCGCGGCCGAGCTTGCCGAAGCGCCCGCCGCAATCGAGAAGAAGCAACCCAAGAAGATCTGGCTGCTGCTGGCCGCGCTGGGCCCCGGCATCGTCACCGCGATGGCCGGCAACGACGCCGGCGGCATCTCCACCTATTCCACCGTGGGCGCGAAATTCGGCTTCGCCACGCTGTGGGTCATCCCCATCATGTGCATCCTGCTCATCGTGGTGGAAATGACGGCCGCGCGCATGGGCGCCGTCACCGGCAAGGGCTTCGCGGCGCTCATCCGCGAGCGCTTCGGCATCCGCCTGACCGCGCTGGCCATGCTGGCGCTGCTCATCGGCAACGTGGCCACCACGTTCTCCGAGTTCGCCGGCATCGCAAGCGGCATGGAGATGTTCGGCGTGTCAAAGTACCTGGCCGTGCCCGTGGCGGCCGTGGCGGTATGGCTGCTCGTGGTGGGCGGCAGCTACAAGCGCGTGGAGAAGGTGTTCCTCATCCTGTCGCTGGTGTTCGTCACGTACATCGTGGCGGCGTTCATGGCGCAACCCGACTGGAACAACGCGCTGACCAGCACCGTCGTGCCGCACATCGTGAACGATCAGAGCTTCGTGTCGCTGGTCATCGCGATGATAGGCACCACCATCGCGCCGTGGATGATGTTCTTCAACCAGAGCAACGTCGTGGAGAAGGGCGTGTCGGTGAAGGACCTGTTCTCGCAGAAGGTGGATGTGATCGCCGGCACCATCGCCGCCTGCCTCGTGGCGTGGTTCATCATCGTGACCACCGGGTCGGTGCTGTTCCCTCAAGGCATCGAGATCGAGTCGGCAGCCGACGCGGCGCGGGCGCTCGCGCCCTTCGCGGGGCACTATGCCGAGGCGCTGTTCGCCATCGGCTTGATCGCCGCATCGTTCTTGGCCGCCTGCGTGCTTCCGCTGACCACGGCGTTCGTCATCTGCGAAGCGTTCGGCTGGGAAGCGGGTGTTTCGTTCAAGTGGAAAGAAGCGCCGCTGTTCAAGAGCATTTTCACGTTCGTGATCGCGTTCTCGGCCGTCATCGTGCTGGTGCCGAACATCGACCTCATGGGCGTGATGCTGACCGCCCAGTTCGTCAACGGCCTCGTGCTGCCCGTGCTGCTGGTGTTCATGGCCATCATCGCCGCGGACAAGCGGGTTATGGGCGCGTATCGTTCGCGCATCGTGTCGCGCGTGCTCATCTGGGTCACCGTGGGCATCGTCACCGTGCTCACCGCCGTGCTGCTGGTGATGCAGGTGCTGGGCATCTAGACCCCGCGTCGGGGTCAAAAGGAGTGCAGCCGCCGGGCTGCGTTGACGCGTTACTTGGCGTCAACCAGGCGGCGGCTTTCGTCCTTGAGTCGTTCGGCCAGAAACATGCGGCTGTTGTCGCCGTTGCGTGCGCAATCGAGCAGCATCTGCACCGTCAAGCTGGACAGGTAGGCGTCCATGCTTTCTTCGATGAGATCGTACGCCTGCTTGATTTCCTGCACCATCGCCCCGCCCTTGCGGGCATCGCGCTTCGCGCGCGTGGACTGCTTGGCGTCGTCGTCGAGCGCCTCCATGATTTCCAGCACGTTCGTGTCGGCCGGGTCTTTCGCGAGGCGGTAGCCGCCGTGCTTGCCCGGACGGGCCTCGATGATGCCCGCGTTGCGCAGCAGCTGGGCCAACTGGATAAGGTAGTCGCGCGGGATGGACATATCCTCGGCGATGTCTTTAGAGGAGCATGTGGTACCTTGCGCAGCCAAGTACAAGATGGCGCGCATACCGTAATCGGTGGATGCCTTGAGTTGCACTGCTGTCTCCTAACTCTACGTCGCTCGGCACGCATGATGCCTGGTGAGCGACCTACTTATATATGCCTGGCAGTCAATTTTCCCTTAGAAAACAACAAACGACGCATTCGCAGCGTCGTTCGCGTTCGTGCACCCTTGCGGCTGCGAGGGGAACCATCTAAGGTGGTTCGAGTGTACCCAATGCAAAATGATTATAGCAAGGTCAATGATGGGTTTGCAGGTCAAATCGAATTGAAACGGTTACGTTTGCGCTAACTCCCCACACCTCCGCCATTATCGTGCAACGGCGCCGTTACGTCGATGCTATACTGCGGCATATGGAGACGAAAAAACAACTGCGCTCGCGCGTGCTCGCACGGCGCGACGCGCTGCCGGAAGAGGTGCGGGCGGGCAAGAGCGCAGCTATTTGCGCGCGGCTGGAGCAGGAGTTGGCCGACGCGCTCGAGGGAGCGCCGGGCGGCACGAGCGTTGCGGGCGCGGGGACGGGGGCCGCCGGGGCGCCGGGCGGCGCTGGTGCGGGCGGGTGGACGCCGACTGTGGCCGTGTTCGCGTCGATGCGCAGCGAGGTGGACACGCGCGCTTTCGTGGACGCGGCGTATGAGCGCGGCTGGCGCGTGTGCTTCCCCTGCATGGTGCGCGAGGACGCCGGCTCCGCCGGGGCCGAGGCCGCCGCGCCGTCGCGCATGGCGTTCTACCGCGTGGAGCGCGAGCAGCTTGAAGCAGCGCGGACGGGATTCCTCGGAGCCCCCCTTCGCTGCCTAGCGTGCGCAGCGCTTGAGCGCGACGGGTATCACGCCGTGGCGCCCGGCGAGCTCGATGCGGTGGTGGTGCCGCTCGTGGCCTTCGACGACGCCGGGCGCCGCCTCGGCTATGGCGGCGGCAACTACGACCAGCTGCTCCCCCGTCTGCGCTCCGATGCCGTGGTGATGGGCGTGGCCTTCGACGAGCAGCGCGTGGACGTCGTTCCCTGCGAACCCCACGACGTGACGCTCCCTCGCGTGGTGAGTGCATAGAGGGAGCGGGACCAAACGCGCTCGCAAGCGCCGCCGTACGCTTCCCCGCCGCCGCCCCGCCGCGAGGATGTTTCACGTGAAACATCCGTTCGATGAAAAACGCAGCAACGAGCCCTTCCTTCCCCCTTCTGCACTCGGTGTTAGCACAAAATCGTATGTATGAACGATTCTGCCGACCAAAATGCGTCATGCGAGAAAGAAACACCTGGTCAGATTTTTCTCTATAACGAAACATCGTTCATAAACGCGATTTTGTGCTAACACCGATCGTTTCGCGGGAGCCTGCGGAGACACCTTGCCCCTCCCCAACGCCCGGACCGCGGGTGCGTTATAGTGGGGCGCGACCGTTTCGCGCAATCAGAGAGGCATCAATGACCGCGCACGCTTCCGACAAAACGAGAGTCCTCGCCCTCGCCATCGTGGCCACCCTCGGGTTCGGCCTGCTGCAGGGCGCGCGACTGCTCGATCTTAACACCGGGCCGTACAGCCCCAGCCCGTACGCCATCGTGGGTCTCGTCGCCGACGGCCTCACGTTCATCGTCGTCGCCGTGCTTTCGTACCTCGGGCGCATCGATCGGGCACGTCCGCTGTTCGTGGCGGCCGTCGTCGTCAGCTCGATATACGCGCTACTGGTCGCGTCGGGCAGCACGGGCGACGCCGCGCTCATCGCCATGCAGGTGACGGCGGGCATGGGCTGGTCGCTGTCCATCCTCTGCTGGATGGAGGTGTTCACGAGCTATCGGCCGAGGATGTCGCTTCTCATGATAGCCGCCGCGTACCTTGTCGACACGCTGCTCCCCCCGCTGACCAGCTCCCTGTTCCCCGGCGGGCGCACCGTCATGCTGCTGGCGTCGTTCGTCCTTTCGACTGTCGCCCTGTTGTGGTGTTTACGCAACAACGCGTTCGTCGCCCAGCAGATGAAGGAATCGGTCGTGCCCGCCACATCGATGGCGGAGGCGCTGTCGCGCACGAAGCGCGCGGTGGTCGGCACGTTCGCGTTCTCGCTGATCTGCGGATTCGTGATCGAGCTCGACATCCACAACAACCTGCAGTACGCGCAGACCGATCTCACCGGCCTGTTCGGCATCATCGCGGCCGTCGCCATGCTTGTGGTGCTGCTGGTGGCGAAGCCACGCAAGGCGAACATCGACTACATCACGCCCGTCACCGCGCTGTGCCTCGTCACCATCCTGCTGTACCGCAGCCTCAACGTCGCCGACGGGCACGTGGCGGGGTCGCTGATGACTGCGTTCCTCATCTCGTTCTACGTGCTGCTGTGGCTCATGTTCATCAGCGAGGCCAACGAGCGGAAGCTGCCCGCGTTCTTCCTGCTGGGACTGGCGCTGGGCGTTGCACGGCTCTCGGTGGCGCTGGGACGCTTCACGGCGCAGACGCTGCTGGAGCGCACGGGCGTCGATCCGCAGCTGGCGCTCGTCGGATCGGTATGGCTGCTGGTGGCCACGTTGGCGCTCATGTTCTGCAGCTACCTTCGGTATGCGGCGAAGCGGGGCGCGGCGGATGCCGGGAAGTCCGGAGCCTTCGCCGACGAGCCGCCCGCCAGCGCGCCCGCGCACCTGGGCGCAGGCGACGCGCTGGCGCAGATACGGGAAACCTACGGGCTGACCGCCCGCGAGCACGAGGTGATTGCGGAGTTCGCAGCGGGCCGCAGCGCCCGCGCCATCGCCGAGCGCTTCACGCTGTCGGAGCACACCGTGAAGACCCACTTGCGCCACGCCTACGCGAAGATGGACGTACATTCGCGCCAAGACCTGCTCGACCTCATCGAGGAGACGGACGCTGCCGCGAGGAGCTGAGAAGCATCCTGCGGCAGCGCCCGTTCGGGAGGGGTTTACGCCGTGGCGAGCGCGGCGCCCGTCAGGCGGCCCATGGTGAGCGCGCTCGAGTTGGAGCAATGGCGCACGAAGCTGCGGTTGTACATGAAGCGGTGCGTGGCCTCGCCCACCGCGAACAGGCCGGGGATGGGGCTTCCGTCCTCGCCGAGCGCCTGGCAAGATGCGTCGGTCTTCACGCCGCCCATCGTAGCCACGTAGGACGGCACGAACTTCACCAGGTAGAACGGCCCGTCGCCGTACGCCGCCAGCATGTCGGCCTTCTTGCCGAACGCCTCGTCCACGCCTGCAGCGGCGGCCTGCTGATACGCCTCGAACGTGGCGACCAGCTGCGGGGCGGCCGCAGCGGCGGCCAATTCCTCAACCGAATCGGCCTTCAGCGCGTCGCCCGTGGACAGGCCCTTCTCGATGAGCGCGGCCACCTCGGCGTTCGAGCTGTCGAACAGCACGTAGTACGGACCCGCCTGGCTGTCGGTCATGGACGTGGCCAGCGCCGTCACCGGGGCCGCTTCGTTCACGAAGCGCGCACCCGTGGCGTCGACGAGCATCTTCGACGACGTGGCCGCGCCTTCCATGCCCGTGTCGCACAGCTTCTTGAAGCCCGCGTCGGCCTTCGTCAACGCACGCGTGGGCATGATGACGTTCGGGATGACCCACGGATCCTCGTACAGCGCAGCGCCGATGGCAGAGGCCATGGTCATGCCGTCGCCCGTGTTCATCGCGTTGCCCAGGTATTGGAAGCCCATCTCGTTGATGGCGGGAACCAGCTTGTCGCAGTACTCCGCGCTGCCGCCGAAGCCGCCGGTGGCCAGCACCACGGACTTCGCGCGCAGCTCCTGGGTGCCGTCGGGGCCCTTCACCTTCACGCCAACCACGGCATCGCCGTCCTTGACCAGCTCCGTCGCCTCGGTCGAGAGCATCGTCTGCACGCCCAGGCGCTCGAACTCGGCCGCGAACACGTTCGCCAACTGCACGCCAGCCTCGGTGGCAGGGTCGGCGCTCACATCGGGCTTCACCGTATCGGTGCCCACCATCTCCTTCGTGAACGACTTCTCGAACGTGATGCCCATCTGCTCGACCCATGCGATGGTGGCGCAGCTTTCCTCCATGAGGTGCTGCATGCGGTCGTAGTCGGGGTACGGCGCGTCCACCTTGCCGATTTCGGTGAGATCGCGGTACCGGGCGACGAACTGGTCCATGGTATCGGGCGCTTCGGAGTCGTAGCGCCAGTCGGCCTGGTTCTCGGGAACCTGGGCGATGGACACGTTGCCCTTGGATGTGAGGAACGTCGACGTGAGGAAAGGCGCCTTATCGACGAGGATCACGCGGGCGCCGTTCTGCGCTGCGGAAATGGAGCATGCCGCGCCCGCCAGGCCCGAGCCGATGACGACGATGTCGGCCTCCGTCGCCTCGCTCGCGGCTGCGCCTGATGCGCCGTCCTGCTTCTTGGATTCAGGTTGCGGGCTGCATCCGGTCAGCGCGAGCGACCCGCCCAGCACCATAGCGCCTACAACGAACTGCCTTCTGGTGAACATGCTCCCCATTGCTCTCTCCTCTCGTAGATAGGCGGCCGAGCCGCCCCGAACGACCCGCACTATACGACGGAGCGGAGGGCGCACCATCGCACGAAAGGATGTAACTTCCGATCGCACGAAACGAGGGAGAGGCCTCCAACCTGGGGAATTTTCATGCGATGCGGCGTGGTGTGGCGTGGTGCGGTGCGGCGTGACGCGATGCGAGGAAACGGCGTTTCACGTGAAACGCTCGCGTCCGCCGTTAAACCAATATCGACACGACCTCTTCCCAGAACCGCGGCTCCACGGCGAAACGGCCGTTTTCCGCCACGATTTTTCGATACTGTACGACCCTTGTCCGAAGATGATGGCAAAGAAAGCCGTCCGACTTGGTCGTTCGCTTTCTGGGACAACCGCGCACGGTCGATACGGTGCTCCGATTCGTACCGTATCGAAAAATCGTGGCGGGATGACGGAATCCACCGCCAAGCCGCCCTCGGCACCCCGCCAGCCGACCCGCAGCCCGCGTCTCCGATCGGACGAAGCTCATGCCACTGTTGGTTTAACAGCAGACGCTCGCTCGACTAGCACAAAATCGCAGTTATGAACGATTTTGGCGGTAAGAAAGCATCGCGCGCAAGAGAAAGCCCAGGTCGCGATTTTCGCTGAGGCATAGAATCGTTCATAACTGCGATTTTGTGCTAGGCGCGTGAGTGCCATCCAGAGCGGAGGCCGCAGGCCGGAGTCGAAGGATCCTGCGCGGCGCCAGGGGGGGTCGGCGGGCGGGCCAGGGGAGGCCAGGGGAGCAGTTGGCGGCGGCGCTGGTGGACACCAGGGGTGGGCGGCGGCGGTGGACACCAGCGGGCGGCGCCAGCGCGGGGGCCCCGGCCTTTCCGCCGCAGCCCCCGCGCGCTCGCGCGTTACGCCTTCACCGCTCCGTACTTCGAGCGATGGAGCACCAGCACGGCGGCGATCATCAGCACCGCGCCCACCACGAGCGCGATCCACGGATTGCCGGTGAAACCGGCGATGATGTAGCCCACGAGACACACGGCGGCAACCACCGACGCGTACGGCAGCTGCGTGGCCACGTGACGCAGGTGGTTGCACTGCGCACCGGCCGACGACAGGATGGTCGTGTCCGAAATAGGCGACACGTGGTCGCCGTACACCGCGCCGCCCAGCGTGGCGCCGATGGCCACGAGGAACAGCGGATCCTGAGCCGGGAACACGCCGATGACGATGGGCAGAATGAGCGCGATGGTGCCCCACGACGTGCCCATGGCGAAGCCGATGAACGCGGCCACGATGAAGATGACGGCAGGCAGCAGCGCCAGCCCCACGCCGATGCTGTTCAGGAAGCCGCTGACGAACTCGCCGGTTCCCAGCAGGTAGCGGCACGTGCCGCCCAGGCTCCACGCCAGCACGAGGATCATGATGGCGCCCACCATGGAGCGCACGCCCTCGGCCACGCCGTCCATGTAGCCCGACAGCGTCATCAGCTTGCGCGGCAGGAACATGGCCGCCGTCACCACGAGCGCCACGCACACGCCGATGCACAGGCCGAACACCGGGTTCTCGCCCACCGCCGTGGCGAAGTCGACGCCCTGGAAGAAGCCGCCCGCGTACAGCATGCCCAGAATCGAGAAGATGATGAGCACCACAATGGGCACGATCAGGTCGAACACGCGGCCCTTATCCGAGATGGACATGCCCTTGAATTCCTCGACCGCGATCTGCGCGGCCTCGTCGAGCTCGTCCTCCTCGGCGATGACCGTGTCCAGCTTCAGCGGCAGCGCGTCGGCCGCGTCGCGATCGGAGATGCCCACCGTGGACATCGACTCGAGCGCGCTGTCCTTCGGCGGAATGCGATGCTGCTGGTCAGACGGCTGCGCGACCTCGGCCTCGGCCACGCGCATGGGGCCGAAGTCCTTCTTCGACGCGCACATGAAGAAGACGAACACGATAGTGAGCAGCGCGTAGAAGTTGTACGGGATGGACTGGACGAACGTGGTGAAGCCGCCCTCACCCAGGTAGCCGCCCACGGCCACAGCCCACGACGACACGGGCGCGATGATGCAGATGGGCGCCGCGGTGGAGTCGATGATCCACGCCAGCTTCTCGTGGCTGATGTTGAAGCGGTCGGTGACGGGGCGCATGACCGCGCCCACCGTGAGGCAGTTGAAGTAGTCGTCCACGAAGATGATGATGCCCAGCACCGCGGTCAGCACCTGCGCCATCTTCGCGTTCTTGATGTGCGTGGACACCCATTCGGCGTACGCACGCGAGCCGCCGGCAGCCGCGATGACCACCACGAGCGCGCCCAAGAGCGCAAGGAACAGCAGCAGCGCCCCGTTGCCGGCTATCTGCTCGGCCATCATCTGCGGCACCATGGTGAACGAGTCGACGAGCGGCTCGACGCCCACGCCGTTGAGCGAGAACTGGTAGATCACCATGCCCACGAACACGCCGATGGCGAGCGAGGAATACACCTCCTTCGTGATCAGCGCCAGGCCCAGCGCCAGAATCGGCGGTATGATCGACCATACCCCCGTGCTAATGAGGTCAAACCCTTCCATATGCGTCCCCTTCGTCGTGCAATTCGCCGAACGGCATGCACGTGGTTCCGCCTTCATCCTCGCCGCGCTTCTCCCAACGCGATGCTTGAGGACGCAGGCCGAATCGCCGTCGCTCGGCACCAGTCGCTTTAGTATACAAGCACGCGCGATAAAGGGGCTAGGAAAACGCCGATGTTTTTAGTCTGCGACGCGTTACAACTGAAAAAGGGCGACGGCGGCGAAGGGCAGCCAGAGCACGAAGATCGCCACGAACGGCCAACGATGGGCGTTGCTGACGGCCACGAACTCGCGGATGAATGCGGTGGGCCAGAAGTAGCGCGCAGTCCTGCTGCCCACGCCGTCGGCGGCGAGCCCGATCTTGTGCGCGTACTCGGCGGTGCGGAACACGTGGTAATCGCTGGTCACCACGGCGGCGCGGTACGCGCCCGCGCCCGATCGCGCGTCCATGATGGCCTTGGAGTTGCGCAGGTTCTCCATCGTGGTGGTCGAACGGTCCTCCTCGATGATGGCGTCGGCAGGCACGCCGCGCTCCTCGATGAGGTACGTGCGCATGGCCTCCGCTTCCGACACGGCCTCGTCGGCGCCTTGGCCGCCCGACGCGATGATGACCGCGCGGCGCCCGTCGGCCTCCCAGAGCTCGACGGCCTTGTCGAGGCGCGCGGCCAGCAGCGGCGTGGGCTTCGTTCCCGACAGGCCCGCGCCGTGCACGACGATGTAGTCGTAGTCGCGGCGCTTCGGCAACCGTCGGTACAGCCACGAGTACAGCAGCAGCGCCGAGAACGTGAACGCCACGTACGAGCCCTCCATGATCACGAGCAACGCCAGCGCCAGCACGATCGGCGTAACCCGCATAAGCAAGAACAGCGGCGCTGCCACGCACACGAACACGATGAACAGCGCGAACAGCCCCGGCAGCAGATGCGATAGGCTGAGCCCCTCGCGTTTGACCACCACGAAGGTGTTCGCCAGCAGGAACACGACGAGCGCCACCGTGCCGAACGGGATAGCCGCCAGCCCGATGAGCACGAGCCACGGAAGCTCGAACTGAATGGACATCCCGTAGAACGCGAACAGACACAACAGCAGGAAGTACAGCGCGTTGCGGAACTGCCGCGGCTCCTTGCGGAAGTTCTTGATGAACAGGAACCCGAACACGAGTGCGGGAAAGTATATGAGAAACAGTGTGAAAAGCATGGGTAGGCTTCCGACGGGGTACAGAAGGATAGGCACGGTCATCGATAGTATAGCGTTCGACGCTCCGCCGTCATCGAATTGTTCCTTTAGGGCCGGGCATCGCCCGCGGGCACCTGCACCTGCGGAGCGCGCCCGACGAACGGATGTTTCACGTGAATCACGCGAGAGTTCGGCCAAGCAAATGGCGAGCAAATGAGATCCGACTCGGCTTTGGCGCGGATGGTCCCGCAGCGCTCCTGGTCAGAAGCGCTGCGGGAGACGAATCGACCCTGGAGCGCTCGGCGCGAGGCATCGAGCGCTCCCAGAAAAGCAAATGACGAGCAAATGAAAACCGCGTGCACGCCGCCAGGCGCCCGTGACGCCCGCGAGCGCACCCGCCGCGCAGCCGCGCCGGGCCCACTCGCGGCGCGCCCGCGCGCGGACCTATTCCGCTTCCAGCTCCTGCTCGTACTCGCGGTCGATAGCGCCCTCGGCGTGCGGCGGGTCGACCTCGAAGTCCACGCGCTTCGTGAACATGCTCACCACCGGCACGATGATCAGCGACAGCACCATCGCGATGGCGCCGCAGTTGATGGGCGACGCGATGAATGCCGTGCCCACGAATCCGGCGATCATGTTGCCCGTGGTCAGGCCCACGCCCACGATGAAGCTGGCCCACACGGCCGGGCGCGACACCCGGCGCGAGTACAGCCCCCAGAAGAAGGGGCCCAAAAACGAGCCGGCCAGCGCGCCCCACGAGATGCTCATGAGCTGCGCGATGAACGTGATGGACGAGTTGTACTGCACGAGCGCGATCACCGCCGAAATCACGATGAACACCACGATGAGCACGCGCATGTAGCCCAGCTGCTTCTTCTCGCTCATGTTCTTCACAAGGTTGTCTTTGATGAGGTCGAGCGTCAACGTGGACGACGACGTCAGCACGAGCGACGACAGCGTGGACATGGACGCGCTCAGCACCAGCACGATCACGATGCCGATGAGCAGGTCGGGCAGCGTGGATAGCATGGTGGGGATGATGGAGTCGTACACCGGCGTGCCGGCGGCCGTCATCTCAACCTGTCCGCCGTACAGGCGACCGAACCCGCCCAGAAAGTAGCTGCCGCCCGCCACCACCATCGCGAACACGGTGGAGATGATGGCGCCCTGCTTGATGGCGGGACCGCTCTTGATGGCGTAGAACTTCTGCACCATCTGCGGCAGGCCCCACGTGCCCAGGCTGGTCAGCACGATGACGCCCAGCAGGTCGGGCAGATTCGGCCCGAAGAAGCTGACGAAGGGGCCGGCCATCTCGGACCCCTCGGCCGGAATGAGCGACAGCGTGGTGAGCGCTTCGGTGAAGCCGCCGTTGTTCACGAGCACGGCCACGATGACCGCCACGATACCCAACAGCATGACGATACCTTGGATGAAGTCGTTCATGACGGTGGCCATGTAGCCTCCCAGCACCACGTACACGCAGGTGATAACCGCCATGCCGATGACGCACCACTCGTACGGCAGCCCGAACGCCATGCCGAACAAACGCGACAGGCCGTTGTAGACGCTGGCCGTGTACGGGATGAGGAACACGAAGATGATGGCCGCGGCCGCGATGCGCAAACCCTTCGACTGGTAGCGCTCGCCGAAGAACTCGGGCATCGTGGACGCGCCCAGGCGATGCGTCATCTCGCGCGTGCGCGGGCCGAGCACCCACCAGGCCAGCAAGCTGCCGAGGATGGCGTTGCCGATGCCGATCCACGTGGCGGCGACGCCGTATTTCCAGCCGAACTGGCCGGCGTAGCCCACGAAGATGACGGCGGAGAAGTAGCTCGTGCCGAACGCGAACGCGCTCAGCCACGGACCTACGTTGCGGCCGCCCAGAATGAACCCGTCAACGCTTCCGGTATGTCGTCGGCAGTAAATGCCGACGCCCACCGCCACGCCGACGAAAATGAGTACCATGCATATCTTCTCGATCATGGGAGATTCCTTCTCGATCATATACCTACAGGTCGTGCTACTCGCAGCGGCGCGAACGAATGTTTCACGTGAAACACTCCAACGCTACCTGCTGATTCGCAGGAGGCGCACATGACTTTGCCGGGGCGCGGCACCCGTCAGCACAACACCGACGAAGCACCACGGGCAAACCCATGTGCTAGAGGTATCGATAGGAATAATAGGAAAGTGCGCGGTAGGCGGTCGCGTCGGCCTCGGGGGTCGGTTTCGCGGCAAATGCGGACGCGAGCGAGTCCGCAGGGCGCGGGGCGACGGATCGGCACACGGCCGCAACGGCGAGCTGGAGGCGCCAGCGCTGTTCGACGGCAGTATGTCCCTTCGCAGAATGCATGGGCATACTTTACCATAGTGGAGCAGCCCGCACCGTGAAAAAGTTAGCGAATCGAGGCGATCGCGCGCGTCGCGCTTGCCGCTCCCGCTTAGTGGGCGCAAATCGGCACCTATGACAATGTTCGGAGGGAATTTCGCCTCGGGTCCCCGCTCGAACCGAAGAAACCCCCGGTCGCGCTTTTCGAAATCGCCGTGGGGGAGGGTCCAGAGGCCTCTGATTTGTCATGGCTATCGATTTGCGCCCACACTTGAGGAGCGAGCGGCGGCCTGAATCGTGCCGAATCGCGCCGAGTCGCCCCAACCTGCCAGAACAGATGCCTCACGTGAAACATCCGGCCTCGGCGGCACGGCCCCACCCTTGAAAACATCCGACCCCGACGGCACGGCCCAGCCTGTGGAAGCAGCGGGCCGCGCCGGGGTTCGGTCGTTTAGTACCGGCTGTCGAAGATGCGCTTGGTCTTCTTCTCGCTGCGGGGCAGCTCGCCCATGGGAACGCCCTTGGCGTCGGGGGTGCAACCGCACTTCGCCTTGAAGATGAGGGCCAGCTCTTCTTCTGCGCGCTGCTTCGCCTCGTCGTGCAGCGGGGTTTCGAACAGCACCGTGAGCACGTCCTTGCCGCTGATGTTCTCGATCATCACCTGGTACTCGCTCGAGGTGCCGTCGGTGGCGGCGATCACTTCCTCCACCTGCGCGGGGAAGATGTTGCAGCCCTTCACCTTGAACATGTCGTCGGTGCGACCGGTCAACGTGTCGATGCGCGGGTGGCGATGACCGAACTTGCAGGAGCAATCGCCCGGGATGATGCGCGTGAGGTCGTGCGTGCGGTAGCGGATGAGCGGCGCGCCTTGCTTGCGCAGCGTGGTCAGCACGAGCTCGCCCACTTCGCCGTCGGGCACGGGCGCGCCCGTCGCGGGGTCGACGATTTCCACGTACACGTAATCGTCCCAGATGTGCATGCCGTGATGCTCGTTGCACGAGATGCCGATGCCGGGGCCGTACACTTCGGTAAGGCCGTAGATGTCGTAGATCTCCACACCCAGCTCGCCGGCGATGCGCTGGCGCATCTTGTCGCCCCACCGCTCGCTGCCGATGACGCCCTTGCGCAGGTGAATCTGATCGCGAATGCCGCGCTCGGCGATCTCCTCGGCAAGCAACAGCGCGTAGGAGCTGGTGGCGCACAGCACGGTGGACTTGAGGTCCTGCATCATGCGCAGCTGCTTCTCGGTGTTGCCCGGCCCCATGGGGATGGCCATCGCGCCCAGGCGCTCGGCGCCCAGCTGGAAGCCGATGCCCGCCGTCCATAGCCCGTAACCAGGGGTGATGTGGATGCGATCGCGGTTCGTGATGCCCGCCGTCTCGTAACAGCGCGCGAACTGGATGGCCCAGTCGGTGACGTCCTGCTGCGTGTAAGGGACGATGACCGGCGTGCCCGTGGTGCCGCTGGAGCTGTGGATGCGCACGATTTCCTCGTCGGGCACGGCCTGCAAGCCCAGCGGATAGGCGTTGCGCAGGTCGTCCTTCTCGGAGAACGGGAGCTTCTCGAAGTCCTCCTGCGTCTGCACGTCGGAAAGGTCGATGCCCTCGAACTTGCTCGCGTAGAACGGCGAGCGCTCCATAAGGGTTTTGAACTGGTCTTTGATGAGCGTGAACTGATCGTTGGTAAGCTGCATGATGGTCCTCTCGGGAACGATATCTTCTACCGGATATGAAGATGCTTCAAGCCCGCAAGCGCGAGTCTTGAAGCTAAAGCCATCGCCCTGCCGAAACCACGGCTCGGGAGGAAAGGATGTCGTTCACGTGTTCCATGCGTCCATTCTAGGCGAAGCGCGCGCGATTGCAAACCCGCAACTTCGCCCTCGCGCGCGACCGGTTGCCGCTCACCAGCTGAAGCACGCCTTCCCGTTTCCCTTGCTAACGTACAGCGCCTGGTCGGCCGCTCGATAGAGATCGAAGAACGTGCATCCGCGCACCACGCGCACGATGCCCACCGAGCATCCCAGCTCCACGTCGCGCTGGGCGGAGCGGGCTCCCCACGATTCGATGAGCTGGCGGGCTTTGACCTCGGCGTCGCTGACGGACAGCGGGCTCGTGGAGAACACGGCGAACTCGTCGCCGCCCATGCGACCGATGAGCGCATCGCGGGGAAACACCTGCTCCAGCACCTCGGCGAACTCCTCGATAACCCGGTCGCCCTCGGGATGGCCGAGCGTGTCGTTCACCGTCTTGAAGTTGTCGAGGTCTATCATGAAGAAGGCGCTGTCTTCGGCCCCCTCTATGAGCGAGGCCGCGACATGCTTCTCGAATGCCGCGTGGTTCAGCAGCTCGGTCATGGAGTCCAGCTCGGCGCGGCGCTCCATGGCTTTGGAGTGTTCGAGCGCGGCGTTCGCCTGCTCGGTAGCCGTCTTGGGGTAGTACTCCTCGCGGCGCTGGTCGACGTTGGGCGTGGAATGGTGCAGGTGGGTCAAAAGCCAGCGTTCGCCGTCGCGCCGGAATACGAGCGTGAAGCGGGTGTCCATCTCGACGAGCAGCGGCTTGGGCCGGTCGGGGCGCTCGCGCACCCACAGCGTGCCGAACACGAGACACGAGTCGCAGCCGATGGGGCGCGCTTCGCAATACTCGTCGAGGATCTCGAAGACGACGTCCTGGGCTTCCTGCTGATCGCGCTCGAGCCCTGCGAAGAACGACGCGATATCCGCGTAGAATTCGTGCTTGCCCGTGCCGATGAGCGACAAGAGCTGCGGATCCATGGTATCCACGATGAACTGGACGCTCTCCTCCGAAGGCTCGATGACGTAAGCGCGCCACAGCTTGCGCGCCAGCTCCTCAGCTTCCGCCAGCCACGCCCGATCCATCGCTTCTCGCATGGCGTCCTCGCCTTCTATTGCCCATACCGTCGGGGGCATCAGTATAACAGCATCCCCCTGTAACCGAAACGGTGGAAGGGGTGCCCGTTCGGCTGTTTCGGCTCTACGCCCGCGCCACCGCGTCGACGGCTGCCAGGTTGAGGGCGACGAAGCGGGGCTTGACGCACTCCTCGAGCGCGCGGCGCAGGTCGTCGAGGTCGAGTGGTATCGCCCCGACGCTCAGCGCGCTGGCGAGCAGCACCGAGTTCAGCACCTTGCGGCTGCCCACTTCGTCGGTGAGCGCGACGTCGTCGACGGCGACGAAGCGCGCGCCGGTGCCGGCCAGCGATCGCTCGATGCGCGCGATCACGTTGTCGGCGCGGTACGGCCGGTCGGACAGCGCCGCCGTGACCGGCTGGATAGCCGTGGTCGCGGTGACCAGCAGGCCTTCAGGAGCGAGGAACGGCAGAACGCGCGCGGCCTCGGCCGGCTCGAACGCGATGATAAGGTCGGCGGTTCCCTCGGCAAGCAACGGCGCGAACACCTCCTCGCCCGCGTCGCCCATGCGCACATGCGACACCACGTTTCCGCCGCGCTGCGCCATGCCGATGGTCTCGGCCGTGCGCACCTGCCAACCCTTGTCTTGAGCGGCCTGGGCCAGCACCTTCGCTGCCAAAACGGTGCCCTGACCGCCCACGCCCGTCAGCATCACGTTACGCATGGGAACCCCCTTCCACGGCTGCGGAACCGTCCGCGGCGGTCGCGTTGCCCGCGCCTTTGCCGCCGCCGGCATCGGCACCGGCGCCGCCGCTAACACCGCCAGCCTCGCCGCCCGCACCCGAAGATGTTTCTCGTGAAACATTTGTTTGGTCACCGGCCGTCATCGAAAGCGCGTCGAAGGGGCACACCTGGGTGCACAGTCCGCAGCCGTTGCACAGGCTGGCGTCGACGAACGCCTGACCTAGCTCTTTGCTGCGCGGGCCGCGCGCATCGGCGTCGAAGCCGATGGCCGGGCACCCGATCTCGGTGATGCACTTCTTGCAGCCCGTGCAGATTTCGACGTTCACGGCGGCTGGTGCGGCCGGCTTCACTAGCTGCACGCAGGGAGACTCGAACAGGATGGCGCTGGGACCTTCGTAGTCGAGCGCCTCTCGCGCAGCGGCCACCGACGCGTCCAGATCGAGCGGGTCGGCATGCACGATGCAGCCGAAACCGACCGCTTCCAGCACGCGCTGGATAGAGATGGGCTCGCGCTTCGGTCCCATGAGCGTTTGGCCTGTTCCGGGGTGCGGTTGCGACCCCGTCATGGCCGTGGTGGCGTTGTCGAGCACGCACACGGTGATGTCGTGGCCGTTGTACACGGCGTTCACGATGCCCGGCAGGCCGCTGGCGAAGAACGTCGAATCGCCTACGAACGCAAGCGTCTTCTTATGCGGCTCGGCCACGGCGAAACCCTGCGCCATCGTGATGCCCGCGCCCATGCACAGGCACGTGTCCACCGCATCGAGCGGCATGGCGTTGCCCAGCGTGTAGCACCCGATGTCGCCACACAGCACGGCGGGTGTTTTGCCCAGCGCGCGCTTCACCGCGTAGAAGCTGCCGCGATGGGGGCAGCCGGCGCACAACACGGGCGGGCGCACGGGCAGCGGATCGTCTTCGGCAGCGTAGGCCGCAAGCGCGTTCGCGGGCGCGACGGCATCGGGGATGCCGAGGAAGCGCGCGATGCGCTGGGCGATGTCGTCCACGTCGTTCTCGCCGCGGTCGCGCGCATCGCCGGTCAGGCGGCCGCGCACCTCGTAGGAGGCGTGCGTGCGGCCGGCGTGCACGAGCAGCGCGTCCTCCAGCACGTGGTCGAGCTCCTCCAGCACGAGCACCTCATCGAGGCCTTCGACGAACCGCGCGGCCGTTTCCTCCGGGAAGGGGTAGGGCGTGCCCACCTGCCAGAATCGATAGGCCGGCATTCCCGCGTCGGACGCCGCTGCGCGCGCTTCCACCATGCGCAGCGCCTCGCGGGCGTAGGCGGCCGACACGCCGCCGGCCGCGATGCCGAGGCGCGGCGCCGACGCGCTCGCGGAGTCGCTGGCCGCGGCAGCGCCCCCCTCCAGAATCGGATTGAACGCCGCAAGCGCGGGCTCAACGGCGAAATCGTGCGCGATGGCCGCGAGCCGCTCGTTGATCTCGCCATGCGCCTGGTAGGCGCGGCGCGGGAAGATGATCCACTTGGGATCGCGCTCGAAACCCTCCTCGGGCACCGGGCGCGCCTCGGTAATGTCCTCCACGTCGAAGAACGTCGAGGCGTGGTTGATGCGCGTGGTGGGCCGCACGATGACGGGCGTGCGGTAGCGCTCGGACAGGTCGAAAGCGGCCTGCATCATGGCAAAGCCCTGATCGGGTGTAGCGGGGTCGAGCACGGGCAGCTTGGCGAACGACGCGAAGCGGCGCGTGTCCTGCTCGGTCTGCGACGAGATGGGGCCCGGATCGTCGGCCACGAACAGCACCATGCCGCCCTTCACTCCCACGTAGTTCAGGCTCATGAGCGCGTCGCTCGCCACGTTGAGGCCCACCTGCTTGCAGGTGAACAGGCAACGCGCGCCGGTGTACGACGCGCCGGCCAGCAGCTCGAGCGCGCTCTTCTCGTTGGTAGACCACTCCACGTGGATGCCGCGCGCAGCCCCGTCGGCGTGCAGCTTCGCCACCGTCTCGATGAGCTCGGACGACGGCGTGCCCGGGTAGCCCGCCACCACGCGCACCCCGGCCTCCAGCGCCGCATGCGCGAACGCCTCGTTCCCCATCAGCAGTTTCTTCGTCATGATCTCGCCTACCCCATCACGTACGAATGTTTCATGTGAAACATTCGGCTCTTGCTTTTGCGCTTACGCTTGAGGTTCCATGATAGCGCACGCACGCGCCCCTCGCGCGATCGTATCCGCGAGGGGCGCGAGGGACCAAGGCCGACCGCACGGAAATACGCCCCCGCATACGACACATACAGGGGCGTAGGAAGCGCCGAAAGCCGGCGGCGTACGCGGCTGGCTGCACATTCCGCCCCAAACACACGCTCGCCGACGAGCGGCGGGGACTGCGGCACCGGTTCCGAGAAGCAGGGGTCGAGGGCGAAATCCGCCGTTAAACCGAGATTGACATTTCGCAGGCCGGCGCCGCACGGGATCCTTCGACCCGCTTGCGCTCGCTCAGGATGACGATCCGGCCGGGCCTATGCCAATCTCGGTTTAACAGCGGATTTCGCCGCTCGTGGCAGATTCGGCGAGTTTTTCGTCGCTTTTCGCCCGGATGCGGCCGCGGCTGCGCGCTCGGCTGCCGAGTCGTTCTCGTCGTCCCAGGTCGTAAGCGAGCGGGGAAGCGCGCTCCGCCGAGCGGAGCCGAGAGACGACGAATTTCTCGCAAAATCTGCCACGAACCGGCGATCTCTATGCTAAACCGCCGTTGATACGTACCGACGTTCGCCCGCAAATCGGCTCAGTTGCATGCGATCGGGCCCGATCGCATGCCCTCCTTGCCAGGCTGCAGCATGCATGAGGGGACAGCTCGATCCCGTCGGTCCCGGTATGACCAGGCACACGTCAACGGTGGTTTAACATAGAGGGGCGCGGCCCGTGGCGGTTTCCGACGGAAAAACGCCGTCGGACGGTCCCGTCCGACGGCGTTTCCCGCGAGCCCTCCCCGCGGTGCCTCTGCGACCCGGGAGAATGGGGGACGGGCGGACACCCGGGCGGGCGGGGAAGGCGCCCGGAGGCGTTTTTCCGTCGAAAACCGCCACGAGACCGGGCTCCTCGCGCCGACGGCGAAACGGCGGACGCATGCCGGATAGGACGAGGCGGGAACCTGGGTCCGCCCGGGAAAAGCGCTCGGGCGGGCGTTGTGCGTCAAAGGGGAGTCAGAACGGATGTTTCACGTGAAACACTCGAGCCGCGCGTGCGCGGCAGCCGGGCGCTCGCGGCGGCAGCGCGCTCGCAGCGGCAGCGCCCGCCGCGCAGCTCGCGGGGCTTTAGGCCTCGGCCATAC
This sequence comes from Eggerthella timonensis, assembly GCF_900184265.1. Taxonomy (NCBI): domain Bacteria; kingdom Bacillati; phylum Actinomycetota; class Coriobacteriia; order Eggerthellales; family Eggerthellaceae; genus Eggerthella; species Eggerthella timonensis. Next base: position 614,483 of record NZ_FXXA01000002.1, on the reverse strand, counting down.
CCTGCTTGAAGTCGATGATCTTCTGGCGAGCGCCGTCGCAGCCGGTACCGAGGATCTGCACGGCCAGGATGGCCGCGTTCTTCGCGCCGTTGATGGCGACGCAGGCCACCGGAACGCCGGAGGGCATCTGCACCATGGACAGCAGCGAGTCGAGGCCGCCCAGGTCACTCGTCTTCATCGGCACGGTGATCACGGGGTTGGGGGTGTACGCCGCCACGACGCCGCCCAGGTGCGCGGCCTTGCCCGCCGCCGCCACGATCACGCGGATCCCGCGCTCGTGCGCCGTCGAGGCCCACTCGTGCACTTCGGCCGGCTTGCGATGCGCGCTGGCCACTTTCACCTCGTACGGCACGCCGAACTCATCGAGCTGCTTCATGCAGGGTTCCATGGCGGGCATGTCGCTCTCGGAGCCCATGATGATGCCTATGACGGGGTTCTTCTGTTCGCAGGACATTCGCTCTCCTTCTGTTGCGCTGATTGGTTGCCCCTCAGTGTAGCGAACCGAAGCCGCCCGCGCTATCCCACAATGCGCCTGATCACCGCTTCTACGTCGTCGGCCTCGGGCAGCCCCGACGCCGGATCGTCGGACACGCGGTACAGGGCGAACTTCGCCGCCTCAAGCGCCTCGGCCACGACGATGTTCGCCTCCTCGGTCACGCTCAAGATAGCCGGGCATGCGCGCGCAGAGGGGTGCGCCTCGAGGTACGTGCCGACGATCTCGCGAAAGTCGCTGACGAAGCCGAAGGTGTTGTCCAGGAACAGGCGCATGAGGGCGGGCGTGTCTTTCACGAGCGCAACCCGCTGCGCGGCGATGTCGCTTTCCCAATCGAACGAGCCTACCACTTCGAGAAACAGCGACAGCGTAGCATGGAACATCGAACACGGCATGAGCCGGTCGAACGCCGCATGCACCTGGGCGGCGTCGAGATCGTGCACGCCGAGCCCTGCGATGGCGGCGTCCTTCGTGGGGAAATAGTTGAAGAAGGTTCCCTGCGACACGTCCGCGCGCTCGCAGATGAGCGCCACGGTGACGCTGTCGTAGCCCAACTCACCCACCAGCGCGATGGCCGAGCGCTCGATAGCCGCGCGCGTTGCGCGGCGCTTGCGCTCGCGCAGTCCCATGGATCGCTCGCCATCCGTCTGTCGTTGCGTCATCGTCAGCCCTCCGCGCATCGCTGTGCCGTGCACTCTGCATTATACGGGCGCAGTCCTCTTTCCGGAGCTTTGCGTCGAAATTGTCAGTTTTACTACAAAATTATAGTCACTTCATTTTTAAGGTTGCTATAATGCTCGTCGTCGCTAACGAGACGGATCGGAAGGAGCGCGCTATGAGGATATTCGGAATGGGCATGCCTGAGCTCATACTTATCATGGTGGTGGTGCTCATCATCTTCGGGCCGAAGAACCTTCCGAAGCTCGGCGGCATGCTGGGGCGCGGCGTCAAGAAGATCCGCGGCCGCGTCGAAGACGACGATGTTGACGCCGCCCAAACCGCCTAACTCGCGTCAATCCCACATGCTGGCCAGCCCCGCATGCCCCTGGCCGTTACCATAGTTCCCAGCCTGCCATCAGGCCCGTTTGCGTGCACCCAAAGTTAGCACCCCCACTTTACCCCGCCCAACCCCGCGGCTATAATCCCACGGTATCACTTCGGTTTTAACGCGGGCGACAGGACAACAAGCGAATGCGTGCTTCCTCGCCGAAAGGAGCTCCTTTCTTGGGCGCGACAGCAGCAGTAACGCGAGAGGTTGCGCACGACGATCGTGCCATGCGCACCCGCTTCCACGAGCTCATCTCCACCGGCGAGCCGTTCGGCGTGTTGGCCTTCGGGGTCGACAACTTCGACCGCATCAACAATCTCTTCTCGTACGAATTCGGCGACCGCGTGCTCGAGAGCATCGCCGACCTGATGGCGGAACTCGCCTCCGACGGAGCCGAGACGTTCCGCTTTGACGGCGACTGCTTCGGAACGGTGGTGCCTTCCGTCGTTGACGCGGACGACCTCCAAACACTGTTCGACCGCACGTTGGCCGCCACATCCGCAGGCTTCACCATCGACAACGCCTCCATCGCGTTCGGAATCACCGGATGCGCATGCCTTTACCCCGCCAACGGTCGCAGTGCCGAAGAGCTGTTCCGCAACTTGCACATCGCGCTCATCGACGCGAAGCGAAGCGGTCGGTCCACGTGCACCACCTGCACGGACGCCCTCTGTGCCGCATCGCGCAAAACGCTGCTGCTGATGGAGACGCTGCAAGGGTGCATCGCCGACGATTACAAGGGATTCTCCGTGCTCTATCAGCCTTTCGTCGACACGCGCAGCGACGAGGTGCACGGCTGCGAGGCGCTCATGCGGTGGAACGACGAGCAGTTCCCCGAAGGCGTGAGGCCCTTCGAGTTCATTCCCTACCTCGAAGAGAGCGGGCTGATAACCGCCGTCACCACGTGGCTCATGGACGTGACGTTTGCGCAGGCGGCGCGTTGGATCGAGCACGACCCCGCCTTCATCATGAACATCAATTTGTCGAAGTACGTTCTCGACGACCCCGAATTCAAGTTCTGCATCCTGAAGGCGGCTAAGACCCACCAGGTCGATCCGCATAACATCATGCTCGAGCTCACAGAGAGCGGCATGATCACCGACGCGGCCGGGCTCGGCGACACGTTCGATTTCCTGCGCAGCCAAGGATTCGGCGTGGCATTCGACGACTTCGGCACGGGCTACGCCTCGCTCAACCTGTTTCGCGTCATTGCAGCCGACGAGCTGAAGATCGACCGCACCTTCCTCGACCGCATCACGTACGACGTGAACGATCAGCGCATCGTGTCGCACATTATCGACCTCAGCCACAGCATGAACCTCAGCGTATGCGTCGAGGGCGTCGAGACCGAAGAGGTGCTCGCCATCGTGCAATCCATGGGTGCCGACTACATACAAGGATTCTTCTACGACCGCCCGCTCGATGCGCAGACGTTCGAGCAACGCTACCTGCGAGGCGAGGCGCAGACCAGCGAGGACGGGGGATCGACAGCGCGCTCCATCGTCTACGCCCATGCGAAACCAGTGCAGCCGCTGTCCCCGAGCGCCCTCATCGATCGTGCGCACGCGGGCGTGTTCCAGGTGGCCATGGACGAGGACTTCACGTTCATCACCTGCAACGAGGGATACCGGCGCATGTTGGGATACACGGCTCCCGAGATCGAGACGAAGCTGGGAAACCGAGCGCTCGCCATCGTTCATCCTGACGACATGGATTACGTCAACGAAGAGATCCGTCGCCAGCTGGGCCAGGGCGACACCGTGCTCATCGAGTTCAGGATCCTGCGCGCCGACGGCCAACCGCTGTGGATCACCGGAACCGGGAACGTGGTAAGGCCGAAGACCGGCACGCCCTATCTCGTCGTGGTCATCATGGATACCGACCGCTTCAAACGCGAGACGCTCGAGAACGCCAAGGAGCTAGCGCTGCTGCGCCACATCCTGGACAACGCGCCCGTTGCCATCAAGTGCCTGAGCTACGACGAGTATTTCACCGTCAAGCATCTTTCGGGCACGTTCCTGTCCACCATCGGCTACACGCCCGACGAGATCCGCGACCGGTTCGACAACCGCTACATCAACCTCGTCCATCCCGACGATATCGCTCCGGCCGTTGCAACCGTGCAAGAGAAAGCGCAGCCGGGCCGCGTGTTCGATCTGTGCTACCGCCTGCGCGCCAGCGATGGGCGCATGCTGTGGCTCAACACGAAGACCAAACTGTGCGAGCCCGACGAGAACGGCGTGAGCGATTTCGTGTCGGCGGTCATGGAGGTGGAGGGACCGGGGGCGCTGAGCGAAGGGCTGCTGCTGGACAATCGCTATCAGACCGCGTCCCAACGATGGGGAGACGTGCTGTTCAACCTGTACCTCGATACGGGCAAGGTCGAATTCACCGACAATTACCAAGACGAGCTGGGAGCGCCGCCCTGCGCGACCATCTCCGAGCAGCTGGCGCTCTCCCCCGAAAGCGATCGAGACGTCATCGTCGCATGCATCGAGCAGGCGACCCACGGGCTCGTGCCGCCGCCTATCGAGATGCGCATCGCACCGCGTGGCGATCAGGACTATATATGGTGTTCGCTATCGTTCAATTGCGCGGAAACCTCGGAGGGCAACCCCGTCACCATCTTCGGGCGTATCAAGAACATCGACGCCGAGAAACGCGAGCGCGACGAGCTGCTGCACGATTCGCAGACCGATCCGCTCTGCGACGTGCTCAACAAGATCACCGTCGAGCGCGTGGTCGAGGAAACGCTGCGCGGCGCACCGTCCGAAGCACACTTCTCGTTCGGCATCATCGACATCGACAACTTCAAGTCCGTCAACGACACCGCCGGTCACCTCATGGGCGATCAGATGCTCGTCACCATGGCGACCGCACTCAAAACGCTCGTATCGGAGCAGGGCGTGGTGGGACGTATCGGCGGCGACGAGTTCATGGTGCTCCAACCGTGCGATCCGGATCCCCGGAAACAGCTTGAGTTCGGACAACGCATCATCGACACGCTCGCCCATGCAGGCACCTTCGACGACGAGGCCGTGCGCCTGCGCACGAGCGTGGGGCTTGCGTGCTACCCCGAAGACGGCACCAGCTTCTACGAGCTGTTCAAGCACGCCGATGCCGCGCTCTATCTGGCGAAGGAGCGCGGCAAGAACCGCGCGTGCGTGTACCGCGAATAGAGGCGGCGCGGCGCGCTGAGAAAACCTGCGCTTTTCGCTTGACCCCAGGACGTGCGACCGGTACAATATCGTTCCACGTCCTCACGGACGTTTGATGTGGTCGGGTAGCTCAGTTGGTAGAGCAGCGGACTGAAAATCCGCGTGTCGAGGGTTCAAGTCCCCCTCCGACCACCATTTGCATGCAGAAGCGCTCCCTGAAGGGAGCGCTTTTTCGTTGCCGGGTGTCTCACGCGAAACATCCGGCCTGGTCGCTCGCTCACGCATCCCGAAAAACAAGATCGCAGGAAGCAGGGCACGCACGACGCCCGACGGGTTGACGACGCCGCAGGCTGCTTACGCCGCCAACGCATGCACGAGAGCGTAGACGCAGCATGCCAAGGGATAGAGAATGAGCAGGAACGCATAGTATGCGGTGAGCGTGCCGGAGATCGTGAGGGCGTCGACGCGCTCTCCCATGCGGCTGCGCACATCGCCGGCTACGAGGAAGAAGGCGCAAAGCGCAAGGGAGACGATGCTGTACACGGCGAACGGGGTGACCAGGAACCACGTCGTCTCGTCCTTCGCGCACATGCCGCCAGGCGTCGCAAGCAGAAAAGCCAGCACCACCACCACGTTGATCATCGACGCCGGCATCACGGCGACCACGAACGCATGGACCGCGCCGAACTGCACTTGCTTGATCCAGAACGCGAAGAAGGCTAGAGAGGTCGCGAGGACGACGAGCATCACGATGATGGCCGTCGACGATCCGAACCACAAAGCTCCATCCATACCGATCGCGTTGCTCACTCGCTCCCCATACCCTACCAGTCGCGTTTCCCCTCCCTTCGAGGATACCCCACCTTGAACACGCGATCTGGAACCCCTCGTGTTCATCAGTAAAGGTTCGTTGAAGCTCGCGGCTCGTTTGAAAGCGGCAATTTTGACACCCTCCCCCCGTTTATTTCCTCACGGAACAGGCTATACTAGAGGCTCGTACCACACGAGAGGAACAAGACGGGGTCGCGTGATCACGAGAGCATTGCATCCAGCATTTTTGCACGCATGCGCGAGAGCGTTGCTCTCGGCTCTGCTAGCGTGCGCGCTCTTCCCCGGCATCGCGCTCGCCCAAGACTCCGGCGCCGAAGCGCCGAAGCGCACGGTCACCGTGGGCTACATGGACAGCACTGGCGTGCTGACGAAAAAGAGCGACGGGACGTACGAAGGGTACACGTACGACTATCTCATGCGCGTGGCCCAGTTCACCGGCTGGACGTTCGAATTCGTGGAAGCCGAAGGCGAAACGAGCAACGACCAGGCTATCGACCTCATGGAGATGCTCGACAACGGCGAAGTTGACGTTATCGGCGGCATGACGTACAGCCCCGCGCTCGCCGAGATGTACGAGTATCCGAAGAACAGCTACGGCTCCGCGCACACCTCGCTGTTCGCGCCCAACAACGGCGCCACCGTTTCCCAAACCAACCTGTTCACGCAGGACGAGTTGCGCGTGGCCATCCTCTCCACCGCCAAGCAGCGCCGCGCCGAGCTCGAATACTACTGCAAGCAGAACGGCATCAACCTGACCACGATCGAATGCGACACCATGGAAGAGCTGCGCGGCAAGACGCTTTCGGGCGAAGCCGACGTGCTTCTGGACATCGACATCAACGCGCAAGAAGGCTTCCATATCGTCGCAACATTCGAAGAACGCCCCTACTACTTCGCCAGCCCGAAAGGCGATCGCACCGTTATCGACGAGATCGACGCCACCATCGTGCGCATCAACCAGGGAAACCCCCAGCTGCAGGAAACGCTGTACGACAAGTACTTCATGAAGTCGGAGACCAACTTCGCGCTGACCGACCAGAAATTGCAGTACGCGCAGAACTACGAAACGCTTCGCGTGGGCATCGTTGCCGAAAAGGCCCCGCTTCAGTCGTTCGACAAGCAGACCGGCGAGTTCAAAGGCGTCACGCAGGGCGTGTTGGAATACCTTTCCGAGCATACGGGGCTCACGTTCGAAGTGGTGAAGATCCCCCGATCGGACGATCTAGACGCAGCCATTCGCGATGCCGGCGTCGACATCGTCGCCGGCGTGAACGACAACGACAGCACCTCCACCGACCACAGCCTCGCCTTGACGGCGCCCTACATGTCAACCTCGACGCTGCTGGTGTACAACAAGTTCGTCGACCCCGACGAGCTTCAAGGCAAGACGATTGCGCTGCCGTGGGAGCTGGGAGAAGTGGCTCCCGAAGGATCAGACGTGCGCCTGTACGACACCCTGGAGGAATGCTTCGAGGCCGTCAATTCCGGCAAGGCCGACTACATGTACGGCACGTCGTACACCACGCCGTACTATCTCAACATCGACAATCTGAGCAACCTGCTGTATCTGCCCACGTCGACGAAGACGATGGACATCTGCTTCGGCATCGTGCAGCCGATCGACCCCGACCTGCTGGTCATCTTCAACAAGTCGCTGCGCGATCTGAGCACCACCGAGCTCGACTCCATCATCTACGACAACTCGCTGATCGACCAGAGCGAGCAGATCAACCTGTTCATCAGCGACCATCTGCTCGAGTTCGCCATCGGGTGCATATCGCTGCTGCTCATCATCATCGTGCTGCTCATGCTGTACCTTCGCTCTCGCATGACGGCCGCACGCGCCGTGCGCGAGGAGAACCTGCGCTTCCAGGAGCTGTATCGCCTGGCCAACGAACAGTTCTTCGAGTACTCCATCAAAACGGACACGCTGCGGATATCGAAGTCGAAGTCGATACTTGCCGATTTCGCCGACGAGGGCGATGTGGGCAAGGACGACCAGTCTTCCTACCTCGCGTTCGTCAACGCCCGCGCGCGCATCAAGGAGAGCGGTAGCCCCGAGCTGCTCGACGCCTTCACCGCGCCGGCGCATTCCGTGACGGAAGTGCTGTGCAACACCGGCGCGCATCCCGACAGCGCGCGCGAGTGGCTGCGCATCACGTCTCACTTCGTCGAGGACGAGGACGGCAAGCCCATCTCGGTCATCGGCAAGATCACGAACATCGACGAGGAGATGCGCGAGAAGATGGATCTGTCCGAGCGCGCGCATCACGACGGGCTGACCGGCCTGCTGAACTGGAAGACGTTTCAAGAGAAAGCGGGGGCGCTACTGGTCACCGGAAACGCCGGAGCGCTGCTGGTGGTGGACACCGACGACTTCAAGAGCGTGAACGACACCTACGGCCACCTCGCAGGCGACCGCGCCCTGCAGCAGACGGCCGCGGCGCTGTCGAAGGCGTTCCGGCCGCAGGACCTGATCGGACGCTTGGGCGGCGACGAGTTCGCCATTTGCATCGACGGGCACATCGAGTACGACCGTCTCGTCCAAGCCTGCGCCGCAATCGTCGAGGACGGCGTGACCTACCCGGACCAGCACGGCACGCAGCACGCCGTGACGCTCAGCATCGGAGGCGTGGAGCTGCACGGTAAAGCCTACTCGTATCAGAGTGCCTACCGCCAAGCGGACAAGGCCCTCTATCGCGCCAAAGCGGACGGCAAAGATCGCTACGTCATCGAATACTACCGCTCGGAGCAACGCCCCGAATAGCCCTCCGCGCGACGGCTCCGAGCAGCGACCCCAGCGCCCCGACCAGGCTAGTTCTTGGTCTTCTCGACGAGACCGCTCGTGTTCGTGGCACCGTTCGTCGTTTCCAGGTACGTCACATTGAGCGTTGCGTTCACGCTGCTGACGCTCCCATCGGCCAGCAACTCGCCCGTCATCGTGAAGTCGGTGATCTGACAGCGATACGTACCGTTCTCCAGCTGGCGCACCACATCGAGCGCGGCTGCATAACTGGGCACGGTGAACGAAACCGCAACGGTTCGACGTACCAGCTCGCCCTCCACCGTGGGCTGGCCGAACGATAGGTTGTACGTGGCGGCGCCGGCGAGCAGGGTGTTCAGCTCGTTCAGCTCGTTGCGGATGTTGTCGTAAACGGCAACCTCGGGCAGCGTCTCGTCGTCGCCCAACTCGTCGAGCTCGGCCTTCATGCGCGCGCGGTCGGCAGCCAACGACTCCTGGACGTCGATGTTCGTCTCGATGCCCGCAAGCTGCTGGTTGTTCGCCGCCATCGTGTCGGCGACGTTCTTCACCACGAGGAAGTAGTAGCACGCCACGATCAGCAGCACTGCCAGAATCAGAATGAGCACTGTCTCGCGCGTGGAGAAAGAGCGGTTCAAAATACTACGCCGCGCCATTTCAGGCCCCCTCTCCCTCAGCCGAGGCTTCCGCTTCGGTTTCCAGCGGGCCCTTGAACACGATCTGGATCGTGGCCGACGTGCCGCTGTCGTTCTCGCCTTGCGCCGTCGACACCGTGACATGCGCCACGCGCTCGTCGCTTTCCAGGCTTTCCACCAGCGACGACACCCGACTCAGATCGACGCCGAGGCATGTGGCCGTCACCGTGTTCGACACCACGCGCAGCGAGTCGAGGTAGCCCACGTTCATGACCTTCTGCTGCAGCAGATCGAGCACCGTGTCGCGATCGACCAGGTTCTGCTCCTGCTCGCTGAGGCCCGGCACCACATAGCGGTCGTACTGCGCGTTCAGCTCTTCGTAGTCGGCATTCTCGGCGATGAGCGCATCGAGGCGCGCTTGGGCGGCGGACACCTCGTTGCCGCTTTCCATGCTGCTCGCCAGCGGATCGACGACGGCGAACTTCGCGAATATGCCGATGAGCACGAGAGCGATCGCGAACAGCGCCAGCTGCACGACCAGGTTGCCGCGCGCCTGCTCGGTATCGACCAGGTTGATGGACGTTTTGGTGGGATACGCCGGGGCTTTGCCGCGCTTCAGCGAGCCGAGCGAGACTTCCTGCTTCAAGTCCATGGCTACCGCCCCGCATTCATGGTCGCGCCGATGGCGGCCGGGCAGCGAAGCGCCTCTTCGACGGGCACGCGCGAAGAAGGAAGCACGTCGACGATGGAGGCAACGCGCAGGTCGGCATGTGCGGCCACCGCTTCGACCAGCGGATCAAGCAACGATCCGCCGCCGCAGCAATACGCCACTTCGATGGTGGTGTTCGGGTTGTTGAAGCCGTAGAAGTTCAGCGCGCGGCCGATTTCGACCGCGATGGATTGGTACACGCCACGCGCGCCCTCGGAAGTTTGAGAGTGTTCGTAATCGGCGCGTTTGTACTGGTCGGCCACATGCTCGTCCACGCCGAACTCATGCGCGATCGCTCGATCGATATCGATGCCGCCGATCTCGATGACGCGCGCCACGTCGTAGGCGCCGTCGAGGAAGAAGTGCAGCTTGGTCACGTGATGAGAGAAGTCGATGACGCAGCAGTTGGCCAGCGCGCGGGAGTTGCCGCCGATGAGGTTCTGATAGGCCGCCTGCTCGGGAAGAGCCACCTTCAGCTTCAGCCCCGCGCGGCGGAACATCTCGGTGTAGTCGGCGATAGCCTGCTTCGAAGCCGCCACCGCGAGCAGCTCCATGCCCTCGGGCTTGCCATCGGAACCGTTCTGCATGCCGAGCATCGCATAGTCGTAGATGTAGCGATCTTTGCCCTGCGAGATGTAGTCGCGGAACTCGTAAGGCAGGTTCAGCGCGAGCTCCTTCTCGGTCATGGCGGGCAGCGACAGACGGCGGAACAGGCTGTCGGCTGCCGGCACGACGAACGCGACGTCCTTCGGCATGCCGCCCGTGCTCTTCACAACGCCCTTGATGAAGTCGGCCATCGCGTCGTGGCTGACCACGCGCCCGTCGGCAACGAGGCCGTCAGGAAGCGTCTCGATCGCTACCTTGGTAACCGTCTCGCCATCGCAGACCGCCAGCTTGACGCTGCTGTCCCCGATGTCGACACCCGTGTACGTTTTACCCATGCGGCGCGTTTCCTTTCAGCCCGCTGCATATCTTGTCAGAACAACCCCGCGTACCACGTGAGGATGGTCGGCCCCGCCAGCAACGTGAACACCGTCGCCGCCGCGATGGCCGGCCCGAACGGGATCGCCTTTGTTCGGATGTTTTCGTCGGAAAACCCCCGAGCAACTGCGAACGCCAACCCCATCACGCATGCAACCAGCAGGTTGAGCATCGACCCTGCCAATCCCAAGAACAATCCCACCATGAACAGCAGCTTCACATCGCCGCCGCCCAGCGATGAGCGCTTCGTCACCATGTCGAACACGAGCGACAGCAACAGCACCCCGCCCGCCACGCCGACAGCACCCACGATGCCATCGAGCGCCACTGCTCCGCCCGGATGAACCCAAGCGGCGAACAGGCTGCCCACCGAGAACGCATCGGCGCGCGGCACCGGGATGAACCAGATGGTGATCAGCCACAGCGCGCACCCCGCTACTACGAACCCATTGGGGATGGTGTACGTGTCCAGGTCCATGAGGGCTACCGCCATGAGAATGCAGACGAGCACCAGGTACGCCGCCGTCTGTACGGACACCCCGTAGCGCACGATCAGCGCCGCGAACAGCACGGCCATGAGCACTTCGACGACAACGTAGCGCGGGCTCACCCGCTGCCCGCAATGACGGCATCGACCGCGCAGCGCGAGCCACGAGACGACGGGGACAAGGTCGAGCGCGCCCAGCACGTGCCCGCACGAGACGCAATGGCTGCGGCCGGCCAACACGCTTTCGCCGTTTGCCTGCCGCCACGCCAAGCAATTCACAAAGCTCCCCAAGCAAGCACCGAGCAGGGCGGCGATCCCAAGAAGGACCGCCGCCTGAACAGGTGAGAATGCTGCAAAAGGGATGGTCACTTAGCCCGCAGGGGTGGGATCAGGAGCGACGTTCTGTCCAGTAACTGTCACGTTGATAATTGCCGAGCCTTTCGCAATCTCCGCACCAATTGATGCCGCATCATCAGTTTCACCGAAAGAGTTATCGGCAGACGAGGTCCCCTTGGTGAGGTTCGTTACCGATCCGTCTTTGTTGACCGTTGCATAGAAGGCTTGCGATTGGGTTTTGTCCGTAATACTCTTGTCAAGTAGATACGCCGATATGGCTTCCGCTTTCACAGAGCGGACCGCCGACTGCCCAACAGCCTCATTGGCGCTACCCATTGCACCCGAGAACACCGGTACCGCAATTGCCACGAGCACGGCCACGATCGCAACAACGATCAGCAGCTCGGCCAGCGTGAAGCCGCCGCGATCTTCGCGCACCCTCTTAATCATCTCTTTCACTCTCGTTCCTTTCCCCAACGTAAACTTTTTGTTTATGCACACCCCGGGGTGCCGATAAACTTACATGGCAGCATACAACGAAAACATCGGCAAATACAGCGCAATAACGATGAATCCCGCAAACAGCGCCATCAGCACGAGCAGGGCCGGCTCCATGAGCGCGAGCGCTTTGTCGGTCACGCGCTGCGTCTCGTCGTCGTAGAACACGCCCATGGTTTCCAGCGTGCTTTCAAGTTCGCCGGTTTGCTCGCCGACGACGGTCATCTCGATGAGCGTGCGCGGCAGATACGTGCTCGCCTCAAGCCCCTCGCCAAGCGAGCGACCCTCCTCCAGACCGGCTTCCATGCGTCCCACCTCGCGCGATAGCACATGATTGCTCATCACGCGCGACGTGATGGCAACGGCGCGCGTGATCGGCAGACCCGCCGCAACCAGCATCGACATCGTGTTCGCAAACTGAGCGGCGCCCGAATACACGCCTACGACGCCCAGAACCGGCAGCTTCAGCTTCATGACGGCGAACGTCGTTTTTCCTTGCTCCGTGTTGCTGAACAACTTGACGCCCACGATGATAAGCGCGATGACCACGACAATGATCAGAATATTGTTCGTGACGAAATTCGAAGCATCAATCAAAAATTGAGTCATGGCCGGCGTGTCCGCGCCCAGCGACGAGATCATCCCCGTCATCGAAGGGATCACCATCACCATCATGACCGCGATCACCACCACGGCGATGATCGCCACGAAGATGGGGTACGTCATCGCGCCCTGCACCTTCGCCTGCACTTTCGCCCGCTTGTCGTAATAGCCGTGCAGGCGCTCGAAGCTCTCGGGCAAATGACCGCTTTCCTCGCCGGCGCGCACCGTCTCGATGAACACGCGCGGGAGGTTCTCGCCCTTGTTCTGGAAGCTTTCGGCCAGGCCGTGGCCCGCCGACACGTCTTCGGCCACTTCCGACAGCACGCGTTTCAGGTACTTGTCGTTGGTTTGGTCGGCCACCAACGACGTCGCGCGCGAAATGGCGAGTCCGGCGTTCAGGATGGTGGCGAACTGGGCGCACATGATGGCGAGGTTCTTCTGCTTGGCCTTCGGCTTCGTAATGTCCATGGCCAGCAAGTTCTTGCCCTCGCGCACGGGCTTGACGCTTTGCACGATACGGCACTGCTCGCGAGCGCGCTCCATGGCCTCGATCTCATCGAAGGCCTCGACGACGCCGTCCACGCGGTCGCCGGCGGCCGTCATTCCAGTGTAGGTGAAGGTGGGCATCAGCGGAGGTTCTTTCTCACGTAGTCGACGTCATGAGCGGCGGCGATGGCGGTATCGGACGCGATCTCGCGGTTGCGCGCAAGCGCGATCAACGCATTGTCCATGGTCACGCTGCCAGCGGCGGCCGACGTTGCCAAAGCGCTGGCGATCTGCGGAGTCTTGCCCTCGCGAATGAGGTTGCGGATGGCGGGCGTCACCATCATGAGCTCGCAAGCCAGCGAGCGTCCCATGCCGTCGCGACGCGGCAACAGCTGTTGCGACAGCACGGCCACGAGCGTCGTGGACAATTGCATGCGCACCTGGCGCTGCAAGCCTTCGGGAAACACGTCCACCATGCGGTCGATGGAGTCGGCGGCCGACTTCGTGTGCAGCGTCGCCAGCACGAAGTGGCCCGTCTCGGCCGCGGTCAGCGCCGTCTGGATGGTGTCGAGGTCGCGCATCTCGCCGATGAGGATGATGTCGGGATCCTCGCGCAGCACCGCGCGCAGAGCATGGTGGTAGCTTTCCGTGTCCTGACCCACCTCGCGCTGCGAGATGATGGATCGATCAGGCGTGTAGATGTACTCGATAGGGTCTTCCATCGTGATGATGTTCTCGGCGCGCGTGTGGTTGATGCTGTCGATGAGCGCCGCGAGCGTCGTCGATTTGCCGCTGCCGGTTTCGCCCGTCACCACCACGATACCGCGTTGGATGTTGGGGAACTCCATGACCGCCGGCGGCAATCCGAGCGTTTCGAGCGCCGGAATGCGATCGGACAGCAAGCGCAGGGCCGCGCTCACGTGCCCCTGCTGGCGGAACAGGTTGATGCGCACGCGCACGCCCGCGATCGTCTCGGCGCGGTCGAGCTCGCCGATGCGTTTGATGCGATCGAAATCGTCGCCGGCCAGCTCGCGTGCCAGCTGCTCGCAGTCCTCGTGCGCAAGCGGTACGTCCCCGTCGACGCCCGCATCCATGAGGCGACCGCCCACGCGGAACTTCACGGGCAGCCCGCACACGAGGTGCACGTCGGACGCGTTCACTTGATGCGCCAGGTCGATGATCTGTTCTACGTTCATGAAAAAATCCTTCACTCAAAGGGAGGTGGTCGTGATCGCTATTCCAGCGCCGTGATGGTCTTGCGGGCCTCTTCGACGGTGGTGACGCCGGACAGCACCAATTCGCGGCAGCTATCCTCCATCGTCTTGAACGAGCCCGTGCGATCGATGGCGTCCTTCAGCTCTTCGCGCGTGGCGCCGCCCGTGATGTGGCCGCGCAGCGCACGGTCGATGACGAGTATCTCGAACACGCCCGTGCGCCCGCGGTACCCCGTGCCGAAGCACATGGGGCACCCGGCTCCGCGGAAGAACTTGACGGAAGGATCGTACGGCAGCCCGATCGCGTCGAACTCTTCAGCATCGGGACGATACTCCTCACGACAATGCGGGCACACCTTGCGAACGAGACGCTGGGAGATGACGCCGCGCACGCCGCTGGCGATGAGGTACGGTTCGACGCCGATGTCGATGAGGCGGTCGATGGTGGACGCAGCATCGTAGGTGTGCACGGTCGACAGCACGAGGTGTCCGGTGATGGCGGCGCGCATGGCGATCTCAGCCGTCTCGCCGTCGCGGATTTCGCCGACCGCCACGATATCGGGGTCCTGGCGCAGAATCGCGCGCAGGCCGCTGGCGAAGGTCATGCCCGTCTTCTCGTTGATCTGCACCTGGTTCACCGCGTCGATGTTGTACTCGACGGGGTCTTCCAGCGTGACGAGGTTCACCGAGTCGGTGTTCAGCTGGCGGATCATCGTGTACATCGTGGAGCTCTTGCCCGAGCCCGTGGGGCCGACGATCAGCACCATGCCGTTGTTCGCGCCGATGAGGCGCTGGTACTTGTCGAGGTTGTCGCCTTCCAGACCGATGCCTTTGGGGTCGAACAACGCTTCGCTCTTGTCGAGCAGACGAATGACCACCGTCTCGCCATGGATGGTGGGCAACGTGTTGATACGCAGGTCGATGTCCTGCTTCTTGAGGCGGATGTTGGCGCGGCCGTCCTGGGGCACGCGACGCTCCGAGGTGTTCATGCCGCCCATGATCTTGAGGCGCGAGATGACCGAGGCTTGCAGTTCCTTCGGCACGGTGAGGATCGTGCGCAGCACGCCGTCGATGCGCATACGCACATGCAGGTCTGCTTCGCGCGGCTCGAGGTGGATATCGCTCGCGCGCTCGGTGGCGGCGCGTTCGATGATGCTGTTCACGAGGCGAACCGTAGGGGCGGACTGCGCGTCGGCGTCGTCTCCCAGCGTGGAGGTTTGGAACGAGCCGGCCGCCGCGTCGTCGGAACCCGTAGCGCGCGCGTCGCGCTTCATCTCCTCGATGGCGCGCGCGGCGCCCTCGTTGCCGTACAGCGTCATGATGGCGCGCATCAGCGAGTCTTGCGTGGCCACCATGGGGACGACGCGTTTGCGCGTGGCGTTCTTCACCGCTTCGATGGCCATGAAGTTCAGCGGGTCGCTCATGGCGAGGCACACCTCGTCCGGCGTGGTGCGCACGGGAACGACGTTGTACTGACGCGCGACGTTCTTCGAGATCACGCGGCTCATGTCGGGGTCGAGGTCGATCGCCGACAGATCGATGAACTCCACGCCCAGCTGCATCTGCAGCGCCTCGATGAGGCCCGCTTCCGTGATGACACCTTCGGCGATAAGCTCGTCGCCCAGGCGGCGCTTCGTCTCCTTCTGCTGCTTCAGGGCGTGACCCAGCTGGTCCTCGGTGATGAGGCCCGCGTCGATCAACACGTCTCCCAAACGTTTATGGGCCATCTACGATCCTATCCTCTTCACGGTCATGGTGGTGTCGGCAAGCGTGGAGCTGCCCGATTGTACGGTTATGCGGAACGACCAGGTGCCAGCAGCTGCGTCGTACGAAAGGCTAGCAAGCTGAGGCGTGAGACCGTCCTTGGTCGAGGCAAGACGAGCCGCTGCACTGCAATTCAGCCAAATCCCATCTTCTCGCGTTTGAAGCACGGCCGTCTCGTGTCGCGTAGCACTCGTGAAGTACAGCGGATTGCCGTCCGACTGAACCCCGTCGCCCTCCACCTCCAACGCGTACACCAGCTCGTCGCTTACCTGCTCCACCGCCTGCGACAGCAGCGCGTCGGCCTGCGTCTGCAAGGTGATGCGGCTGTACGAGCTCATCGCGGCCCCGAGCCCCGCGGTCACCGCGACGCACAGCAGCCCGATGAAGATGATGCTGATCAGCTGCTCAGCGATCATGAACCCCCGCGTGTCGCGCAGACGGGAGGCAAGAAGAAGGCGTATCCCTTTTGCGTTGCAACTCCTCACGAACCCGCCTCCCCGGAAACGGCCGGCTGATCGTCGGTCGAATACGCGGAATACTCTCCCGAGCTGAACAGGAGGACGTCGACTTCGCAATCGCTCAAGTCGAAGTTGAAGGTATCGGGAACGAGCACCGCGACCTTGCCCGGCGTTCCTCCATCGTACAAGTTCGATTCGGCGGTGAGCGCACCGCTCAGCTCTTGCTCGCTCTTCGCAGTTACGCTCACCGACGCCATGACCATCGTCGCAAGCATCGTGGCGCCGAGCACGGCTATGAGGATGGCGACGAGGGCCTCGACCATGGAGTCTCCACGCTCGTCGGAAAGCTTGGCGTGCGCGACCTCGCGCGCTCGACGAATCATGAGCCCCCTCCCGTCGCTTTCTCTATGACCGTGTTGTCGCCGTAGGAGAACCGTACCAGCTTTCCGTCGATGTCGTAGGACGGCGTGCACTGGATGAACACCCTCATGTTGTAAGGAGAAGCTGCAGAAAAACTCTTATCAAGAGACATGTTCACCGTGATATTCAGATCGGTGTCCACCACGAGCGTGGCATACACCGGCTTCGTGCCTTGAGGCGGTTTGATCTCTATGCTGCTCGCCCCAGGTTTTCCGATGATGTAATCGGCAGACTGGACCAGAATGCTCTCGGTTCGCTCCTTGCTCCAGAAGCTCTTCCCCAACTGCGTGCGCACCTGGGACACATCCGCAACGGGCGCTTCGCCGTTGTAGCTGACGCCGATCGTCACCGCGTTCTTCCTGACCGTGTTCACGGTGCCGTTGACGGTTTCCTCGATCTCCTCCGAGCCGCCCAACTGATCGGCCACCAGCTCCGCAGCCGATTGCATGGCGTATTCGTCCTGCTGCAGCTCCTTATGCGTCTGCACCGATTTCGCCTGCACCGAGGCGGCCGTCACTACGACGGAGCCGACGATCCCGCAGATCAGGAAGAATACCAGTGCAATGACGATGGAGGCGCCAGAGGTGTCTTCTTTCAAGCGGTATGTTCGTTTTTTCCAGGTCAATGGTTCCCTAAGACTTTCCCACATACGTGGCATCGAAAGGTACAAGCTCGCCTTCGCCGATTTGGTACCACGCTTTTTCCGGTTTCCAGTCGATGGGAGCGAACGGCACATCCGATTTACCGGCCAGACTTCCTGCCGAAAAGCCCTTCTCGTTTAGATCCGCAGCCAGTCTCAGGGTGATGCCGGACAGCTTCGGATGGTTCAGGTTCTCGTTATATACCTGCGAACCAACCGCGTACCCGATGAAGCCGCCAAACAAAAGCCCGTCTTTGGATGCAGAATACGACGTCTTTCGAACCACTTTGAAAACCGAATCTTCAATAGAGCACGCGTAAAGGCTCGAACCCGTGGAGCTACCGACGAGTCCTCCGATCTTCACGGTGTCTCCCCAGTCTTCATCCTTCATTCGACTATACGCCCACTCGACCTGTTCGACGCGCGAGCGATACATCTGAGAACCGCTGAAATACCCGACGAGGCAGCCCATTCCATTGGGACTCTGGTTGGCAGATTTGAATAACAGGCTTGCTTCGTTGCCATCGGCATCAGGTCGCCCCACAACAGCACAATCGTTGATGAAGCTCGATTGAGCATAACCGACCAACAATCCGAACGACTGCTGGCCAGCTCCGCTGAGTACAACCTGGCTTCCAGAGATCGTCAGCACGATGTTGTTGAGCGTAGCACCGTCTATCTCTCCAAAGAGACCTTGTCCATGGTTGTTCCCCGAATAGTATCCGTTGCCGTCTTTCGTCATACAATACACGTAGGCATTGTCTATTTCATACTGAACCTCTCCACTCTTGCCCGTATACGTGCCTCTGAACACCTCGTTGAATTTAACGGCGGACGGCAAGTACCGGTTGGCATCTGCCATGTCCAAATCATGTTCCTGGACGAAATGGTGAGACATATAGAAAGATTGTAGCGATACGTTGACACCGTTTTCTAGATTGATCCCGTTGTTCCATTTGAGCGATCCCGGGAACTGAGCTGCATGCCGGACGCTCCAGGGGTCGACCGCCGTGCCCCATTGCTTTGCCGCTTCATCATCCATGGTTACAGCGTGTGCGAAGTTGACGTTCAAGTAAAACGTCGCGCTGAGATCGGTCTTCTTCAATGAAACGCCTAGTGATAAATACCGCTGGGAGCGCAGGGAGTCGCTCACGTTCTCGGTTTTGATTCGATATGCGTAATAGAGAGCATCGCCGATCGCGATCACTTCACCCTTCGCGAAGCTGTTCGGACCAATGGAGCCTTTGATCTCGATTTGGCCAAAAGGGGTGTCGGCCGGAACGAGGAGGAAATATCCCCAGTCGGCGATTTGATTATCAAAACCGAGGCCGCGCAGTGGTTCCGACCCGTCACGATAATCGGTGTAGCCGTACGATCCCGACACGTTGCCATCCTGGTCGAATTCCAAGTACACCAGACCGAGCGTTGTCTTGGGCTTTTCTTTCTTGGCATACGTCGCGCTGAGCTTGGTTCCTTTTTGATTGAGTTGCTCAACGTAAGCTCCCACCAGATCGCCCGCCGCACACGCGACAGACCCTACGCCGTCTTTGGTGTCAGACGTCGTCCACCCCGAAAATTCGTATATGTAGTCCTCGTCTTCCTTATTGGGCAAGCTTTGGATGGTCGCCACATCCCCGTCGTCGACCAAAACGTGAGGGACGTACTGATCGGGATAGTCGAGCTTGGTCTTCGCATCATCGTCGTAGTATGACAGAACTCGGTAGAACCGGAAGTCTTCGAGCGTGGTCAGCTTGAAGTCGTAATTCGATCCCGAGCGACAGGTATATTCGAAGTCGTTCTCGTTTTTCAGAAGCGCTTCCGGCATTGCCTCGAGGGCGTCGAACGATTCTCCCCGGAAAAGCCAGAGCGCCACCTGGGTCATCCTGGTGCTGCGAACGCCCGAAAGGTACTGATCGTTCTGGCCGCCCCCGTATTCCCTGATGTTCTTGAACCCGATCGCCGGAGCTATCGAATAATACACGCGAACGTTCGCGCCTTTATTGAGATAGGACGTCCCTTGTTCGAACCCAGCTTCAATCTGGCTGGTCACGACCCATGAAACGTCGGAAGACGAAGCTCCGAATTCACCCTCGAACGCGGCGCGCGCCGAGGTGGATGAGGGATTCGTTCCTCGCGAACTGGTCTGATCGGTGCCCGATTTCAAGAAAGAAGCCACGAGATCGCTTCCCTGACCCTGAGTATCGCTCTTGCTCAAGCTCGTGAAATAGGCCTGTACTTCGGACGACCTCGGAGCCGTACGCACGTACAACATGGCATTATCGTCTTCGTCGGCGATCTGCAAACCGGGATACGTGGACGCGGTATTGTAAAACGCGCTCGCATTGAAAGCTACGGTCACTATTCCAAGCTCGTCGGTATCCATGCCCGCAATGCTGTTGTACGAGGTCCCGTTTTTGTCGTACCACGTGAAGCACTCGTTCAAAGGCGCATAATCGTACTGCACCCCTGCCTGCGTGAACTTCGCCCACTCCCACGCGTCGCCGTTCAGGTAGCCCACGCGCATCATCTCGCCGTTGTCGGCGCGCTTCAGCCAAAGCTCCCAGATCTGATACTCATGCTGGTTGTACGAGCCCACGGTCGCCTGAAAGCGGAACGTGCTGTCGTTGCGAACCGAAGAGGAAGGCACGCTGGCGCCTTTGTACGACTGGTATGCGGCTTGCGCGTTCTCCGATTTGAGCTTCGCGTTCGCATCGGTGCGGCGCAGGTAATGGTCCATGTCTTCCGAGAGTTGCATGACATCCTTGCCAACGGCCGGATCGCCTGTATCGTCGGTCACAAGCACGACAGGCTCTTTATACGGCGATGCCTGGGATTCTCCATCCCCGTCAGAAGCATTGTCGTCAGCCGCCTCGTCGGCTTTCACCGCTTCCGAATACGGGTTCGTCACCATGAAGGTGAGCTTGCCGACCGATTCGGGCCACTTGATGTTGGCAGCGGCCTTCGCAGGAACGCACGGTCTCTGCGAGTCTTGAAGCTCGACCTGCACCTTCAGATCGTCGTTCCTCTGGCATTTCGCGAAAATGCCCTTCAGCGTATCTGAACCTTTGGCGGTCGCTTTGTCCGACAGTTTGTTGAGATCGATGGAGTACACGTTTCCGGGCGCAACGCCATCACGACCGACCAGGACAACCACATCGCTCGCCTCGGAACCTGAAAGCCCGAACGCGTCCGTCCCCTCGTCGTCGCTCACAGAGAGGGTCGACGCCTCTTTGCTCAAGCCCGACAACACGAACGATACTCCCTGAGTCGTGTTCTCGATGCGCACCGTCGCGTTCGTCGAGCCTGCGCTTCCGTCTTCGGAGATGTTCGGGTCCTGGATCATCAGGCAGCCGGTCTTTTCATCCACCCAAATCACCGGATTCCTGAGAGCAACCTCGGAGGTCGCACCCGCAGGGGTGCCTTCGTAGTAGCCGACCATAGGGTTGTTTCGCAAGCGACGGTCCTGATCGTCGGGAGCAGCGCCGTTCGCGGTGTAGTAGGTCAGAACAGCGCCGTCGGCAGGAGTTGAGGTTCCGAAGAACCCCGACTTGCCATCGGAATAGAACACCCTGGTCACCGACGCGGTGGAAGCGTCGAATTCGATGATGTAATCAGCATTGCGAACCGTGTCGTCAATGGAGAGAGACGGAGCGATGCCTTGCGAGCGCGCGGTGGCCGCGGTCATGAGGCGCACGTTCGTATCAGTCTGCGCCAGCCGGGCTACCGGGAAATCGCTCTTGTAGTTGTCGCCGTCTCTCACCAAGTCCATCCACGTGCCCGACACCTTCTTCGCGGTCATCTGGGTTTGGGCAGCGTTGGCGATGGATTGGGCTGCGCTGTTGAGCTCGACCATGCGCATGTTGTTCTGAGCGGTCATGAAAGAAGGAATAGCGATGGCCGCAAGGACGAGAATGATGGCGATGCTCATCATCAGCTCAGCGAGCGTGAAACCCGCCGTATGCTTAACCCGATCGGTCATTGCTATGCTTTTTCCTTCTCCTACCAGGCGATTGAGCGCAAAAAGCTTTAGCTATGCATCATAACACTTACGACACGGGGGGATATCGAAACTGGAACGTATACAACAGAAACGCCCGCGGCAATGCGCGGGCGTTTCAACTTTTGATTGACGGGTGCGGCGGGTTATTTTCCGTCGCCGAAGATCAGCTCTCGCTCTTCGCCGACGAGGGCGGCGCGGGCCTGGTCGCGTAGGTTGTTCACGCCGATGAAGAACTGGCGCATCATCACCACCATGAGGTAGCGCCCCTTCGGCGTGAGCGTCAGCTCGTCCGCATTGTCGCGATCGAACGCGCCCGACGCCTTCATGAACGCCATCTCCACGGGCAAACCGCGCTCCACGGTCACGCCGAAATCCTTCTCGAACTGGCGTTTGTCGAGGCGCAGGCCGAACAGCTGCATCATGAAACGATACCGCATCTGATCGTGCTTCGAGAACGTGGCCTTGCCCATGAGCGACATGCGGTCGTGCTCGATAGCGTCGTTGTAGTCGTTCACCGAGAACGTGTTCACGTACAGGTTGTTGCCCAGGTACGTGATGCCGCCGCTGCCGATGGCCGGATACTCCTCGTAATCGACCACGTACTCGTCGATCATCGCGTCCTCGCCTGCCGCGCCCGTGCCGCGCTTGTTGAACGTCCAGGCGCTGCCGTGCTCGAACAACGGGTTCTCGCCACCGGCCAGCACTTCGGAGATGATCTCGTAGAAGCGCTGCTCGCGGGCGTAATCGACCTTGCCCACGGTACGAGCGAGTGAGCGGGCGACGCTGGGGCTTGCCATAAGCGGGTAGAACGTGGTTTGGCTCGTGCCGCTTTCAACCACGCGCTCGATATCGGAGAACAGCACGTCTTCGGTCTGCGCCGGGAAGTTGAAGATCATGTCCACGTTGAGCGACGTGAAGTAGGGGCTCGCCTCGCCGATGCGCTCGAGGATTTCCTCGCCGCTGCCGTACTTGTCGTAGCGGTCCATCTGCTTGAGCAGGTCGTTATCGAAGCTCTGCACGCCCACCGACAGACGCTGGACGCGGCCTTGCAGCTTGTCCAAGTAGGCCGGGATCAGGTGGTTCGGGTTCGTCTCGCTCGACACCTCGCCGATGGAGAACGTCTCGCGCGCCATGTCGATGGTGTCGCACAGCTCATCGATCATGATCGTCGGCGTGCCGCCGCCCACGTACAGGCTTTCGAAATCGTAGCCCAGGTCCTTCAACATGAGCATTTCCTTGCGCATGTTGGCGAAGTAGGGCGTTGCACGATCCTCCGCGAACGGGAAGCGGTTGAACGAGCAGTACGGGCACAGCCGCTCGCAGAACGGCACGTGCATGTACAGCATGTACTTCTGGCCGGGAACCGGGCCGGGCACGCGTCGTTCCTGCGTCGGTTCCAGACGCAGGTAGTTCTTCGTGCATTGACGCACGACCGTGGTAAGCAAACGTTCTGAAAGCATCTAAAACTCTCCAGTCCAAAAAAGTCAGCGAGAAGCGCCGAGGTGCCTCGCATTGCGGTGTTGCGCGGCCGAGCGTGCGTTCGCACGTGAGGGAAAGCGCAAAAGCCGCAAGGCGGGGTGCCTCGGCGCTTCGCAGCGTCGACTAGGTGCGCCGTTCGGCAGAACGGCGCACCGTCAGTTCTCCCACGCGGCACGCCCGGCGGCGGCGCGTTTTCCGATATCGCTGCGGTATTGTTTACCCTCGAAGTTGATGAGGTCGCACGCCTCGTACGCCTTCTCGCGGGCGTCGTCGAACGAATCGCCCAAGGCCACCACGTTCAGCACGCGGCCGCCGGCGGTGACCAGCTCGTCGTCGAAGTTCTTGGCGGTTCCGGCATGGAACACCGTCACGCCCTCGATCTCCTCGGCCTCGTCGATGCCGAGGATGACCTTGCCCTTCTCGTACGCGCCCGGGTAGCCTTCGCTGGCCAGCACCACGCATACGGCCCACTGCTCGGACCAGCGCAGGTCGATGTCGTCGGGACGGCCCTCGGCAACGGCCAGCATGATATCCACGAGGTCGGACTCG
Source organism: Eggerthella timonensis (assembly GCF_900184265.1). Taxonomy (NCBI): domain Bacteria; kingdom Bacillati; phylum Actinomycetota; class Coriobacteriia; order Eggerthellales; family Eggerthellaceae; genus Eggerthella; species Eggerthella timonensis. The sequence goes on along the minus strand of NZ_FXXA01000002.1, from coordinate 590,933 downwards.
AGGCGGGGCAGCACCACCTGCGTCTCGGGGTCGCCGAAGCGCGCGTTGAACTCGAGCACCTTCGGGCCCTGGGGGGTCAGCATGAAGCCGCCGTACAGCACGCCGCGGTAGTCGTTCACGAACGGGTCGCGCGCCGTAGCGGCCGCCGAGCGCTCCATGATCTCGCGCATGGCGGTGAGCTCGTCTGCTTCCACGATGGGCACCGGCGAGTACACGCCCATGCCGCCGGTGTTGGGCCCGCGGTCGCCGTCGAACGCGCGCTTGTGGTCCTGCGCCGTCACCATGCAATGAGCCTTGCCGCCCGTGACGAACGCGAGCAGCGAGCACTCGGGGCCGGTGAGGAACTCTTCGACCAGCACCACGTTGCCGGCGTCGCCGAACGCGCCGTCGAAGCAGGAGCGCACGGCGTCTTCCGCGTCCTCCAGCTCCTCGGCCACGATGACGCCCTTGCCCGCCGCGAGGCCGTCGGCCTTCACCACGATGGGCGCGCCCAGCTCGCGCACGTAGGCCAGCGCCGGCTCGAGTTCGGTGAAGCTCGCGTAGCGCGCCGTGGGGATGCCGTTGGCGTCCATGAATTCCTTGCTGTACGTCTTGCTGCCCTCGAGCTGCGCGCCTTGCGCATCAGGGCCGAACACGGCCACGCCTTCGGCGCGCAGCACGTCGGCCACCCCGGCCACGAGCGGAGCCTCCGGGCCGATGACCACGAGGTCGATGCCGTGCTCGCGCACGAACGCAAGCACGTCCTGGCCGTTTTCGGCGTTCAGGCCCGCGACGTTCTGGGCGATGCCGTCCGTGCCGCCGTTGCCCGGCGCCACGTACAGGTTGTCGGTACGCGGGGACTTCGCCAGCGCCCACGCGATAGCATGCTCGCGGCCGCCGCCACCCAATACCAAGATGTTCATGTCAGGTCCTTTCAAACCCAAAGCCCTCTCAATGGTTCAATGCCATGTTTCACGTGAAACATTTGTTCCCTTATCGCACGCTTTTGCGACGATTTGTTTCACGTGAAACAAACGGTGCCGCACAGGTCGTTCGTACAGTCAGCGAGAAGCGTCGAGGTAACCGAGATCGTGAGGATGGCGGTGGCGAAGCGTACTTCGGTACGCGAGCCGTCGGCATCGCCGCGAGGTCGGACGCATCGACGCTTTACCGCGTCGAGCCGTTCCGCCGTTCGGCAGAACGGCGGAACATCACCGATCCCAGCCGCGCATGATGGTCTGGTCGCGATCGGGGCCGACGGCGATGATGCTGACCGGCACGCCGGTGATCTTCTCCAGGTACTCGACGTAGCGCTGCGCGTTCTCGGGAAGTTCCTCGAACGTGCGGCATCCGGTGATGTCGACGTCCTTCCAACCCGGAAGCTCCTCGTACACGGACTTCGCATGGAACAGCACGCTCTGCTGCATCGGGAAGTAATCGTACAGCTTGCCTTCGCACTCGTAGGCCGTGCACACCTTGATGGTGTCGAACGCGCTCAGCACGTCGAGCTTCGTCAGCGCCACGTCGGTGAGGCCGTTGACCTCGGCCGCATAGCGCGCGATGACCGCGTCGAACCACCCGCAGCGGCGCTTGCGCCCCGTGGTCACGCCGAACTCGTGGCCCACCTTGCACAGGAGCTCGCCCACTTCGGCTTCCTCGCCTTCGCCGCCGTCCTCGGGGAAACGCTGCTCCGTGGGGAAGGGGCCCTCGCCCACGCGCGTGACGTAGGCTTTCTGGATGCCGAGCACGCGATCGATGACCGTGGGGCCCACACCCGTGCCGGTGGCGGCGCCGCCGGCGCAGCACGACGAGGACGTGACGTAGGGATACGTGCCGTGGTCGATGTCGAGCAGCGTGCCCTGCGCGCCCTCGAACAGGATGGACTTGCCGGCACGCACGGCCTCGTTCAGCAGCTGGGCCGTTTCGGCCATGTACGGCTTGAGGATGCGCGCGTAGGGGAGGTACTCCTCGCAGATCTCCTCCACCGTGTAGGTGTGCAGACCGTAGATCTTCTCGAGGATGGGATTCTTCTGGGACAGCACCGCCTCCAGCTTGAGACGGAAGATCTTCTCGTCGAGCAGATCCTGGATGCGGATGCCCTTGCGCGCCACCTTGTCCTGGTAGCAGGGCCCGATGCCGCGCTTCGTGGTGCCGATCTTGTTGTCGCCGAGGCGCTTCTCGTCGGCGCCGTCGAAATCCTTGTGGTAGGGCATGATCACATGCGCGTCGCACGAGATCTTGAGGTTCTTGCAGGAGATGCCCTCGGCTTCCAGCATGGCCATCTCCTTGATGAGCACGCCCGGATCCACCACCACGCCGTTGCCGATGACCGGAACCGCGTGCTCGTACATGACGCCGGAGGGCATGAGATGCAGCGCGAGCTTCTTGTCGCCGTGGATGACCGTGTGACCCGCGTTGTTGCCGCCCTGGTAGCGAACCACGTAATCGTACTCGCGCGCGATCAGGTCGGTGACTTTGCCCTTGCCTTCGTCGCCCCACTGGGCGCCAATCAGAACCGTGCTCGGCATGTCTCTTCGTCCTTTCGGTGTTTGTATCGCAGAATCACAGTATATTACAGTTCGACTTCATTCAGCGTCGAATCGGCTTCCCTCATCGTCTCGACGATTTCTTCATGGCAGGTGAAGAGGATCACCTGGCGCATCCGGGCAAGCTCGGCCAGCGCGCGGGCAGCGCCGGCACGACGGGCGGAGTCGAAGTTCACGAGTATGTCGTCGGCCAGGATGGGAACGGCGCGGCCCACGTTGTCGGCGGTCATGAGCAGCGCGATGCGCAGCGCGAGGTACAGCTGCTGGCACGTGCCGAGCGACAGGTGGCTGGGATCGCGTGTCGTCTTCACCGCGTCCGTCACCTGCAAGCGGCCTTCGGCAGTGAGGCTCACCTTGGTCCAGCGGCCGTCGGTCATGAGCGAAAGCAGGCGGCTAGCCTGGCGATACACTTCCGGCTGGCTTTTGCTTTCCCAGGTGGCGATGGCCGACTCGAGCATGCGCCGCGCCAGCAGCAGCCGCGCGTAATCCTGCGCGCTCTCGTCTTGGCGCGTGCGAATCTGCTGGTAGAGCAGCTTGTACTCGTCGAAATCGCGCAGGTGCTCGGCATGGGAAAGCTCCTGCTTGAGCTCGCCGTAGCGGCGGTTGAGGCCCTCGCTCGTCTCGAGCAGGCCCATGCGCTGCTGGGACTTTTGCGCGATGGCGTCGTCGATGGCGTCGATCGTGCGCTCGGCGCGCAGGTCGATGCGCTCGTACAGGCGGCGGCGCTGGCGCTTCGCGGACGCGAGCCTCTCCTCGAGCGCGCTGCGGCGCGACACGAGCGCCTGCAATCGCTGCTGGAACAGGTTGTTCTCGGCGCGGACGTCCTTGGCCTCGTCGAGCAGGGTGCGCGAGCGCCGCAGCGACCCCTGCGCCTCGACCAATCCCGCGGCATCGAGTTGCGCGCGGGCGCGATCGCGGAAGGCTGCTTGGCTCTCGAGGCACGCTTCGAGTTTCTTCTTGTCCTGCAGCATCACCCATTGGGCGTCCTGCTTGCGGGCCTCCTTCGCCTCCTCCTCCTTGTTCGGGCGAAACAGCATCACCATCGCGGCGAGGGCCAGCATGAGGGCGAACACCACGAGGCCGATGCCGAGCGCCGTGAACGACAGGCTGGTGATCTCGCGCCCGTGGATGAACAGCGGCAGCCCGGCGCTCACGAACAAAAGCGGCAACGCGATGGACAGGCCCACCTGCACGCTGCGCTGGCGGCGCAAGCGGTCGCGCTGGGCGCGCTCGTCGGCGGTTTCGAGCAGCGCTTCGTAGGCGGCTTTCGACGTGGCGAAGTTGTCCTGCGCCAGGTCGACGGCGTGCTCGCACTTCGCCTCGTCGACCGCCAGCGAGTCGATCTGGTCGCGCAAAGCGCGCTCGTCCGACGTGCCCAGGTTCGCCAGCTCGGACACGCTGCTCGTATTGGCGCAATGTGTCGTGACCAGCACATCTTCCTCGTCGTGAAGGGAGGCTATCTGATCGGCCAGCGCGTCTATCTCATGGTCGAGCTTTTCGATGTTCGCGCGCTGAGCGGTCAGCGACTCGATGGAGGCGTTCAGCGCATCGAGGCGCGCGAGCAGCTCGTTGCGTTGGGGCTCTAGCTCGCGGAACTCCTTGTCCTGGCGCTTGAACCGTTCGGCCTCTTCGGCTGCAACCGTCATCTTCGCGCGCAGCTCGTTCTGCTGCGTCGTGAGGTTGGCGATGGAATGCTCGATACCGGCGGCGCGCGAGGTGTATTCCACGAGCTTGTCCTGCACGGTTGCCAGCGCATGGGCGGGCGAGGCGCCCGTGCCCGAGCCGGCCGTGAGCAGCTTCGCCGTGACGTCGGTGGTATTGCGCAGCGTCCGAAGCTCGTCGCTGGTCAAGGAGAACATCGTCTGGAACGTCTCCTTGTCGATGTCGGCCACCAGCGACGCATCGCCCTGGAGCCCTTCGCTGTTGCGGACGCGGGAAAGCTCGAGCTCAGAATGTCCCAAATGGGGACTGTCCCCATTTGGGACATCCGAGAAGAACAGCGAGCCGGAGCGCTCGGCGTTCGACGGCTTGTAGGTGTTGCGGCTGCCGCGCGCCTCTTCCCAGCCGAACAGCACGCCGCCCACGAACGACGCGAGTGTGGTCTTGCCCGCTTCGTTCGGTCCGAACACCACGTTGAGGTGCGGCCCGAAAGGACCCACCACTTTATTTGAGAACGCGCCGAAGCTGACGATCTTGATGCGCTCGAGATAGGATTGCTTCATTGGTCATCATCCTGAGCAAGCAGATCGAGCACGAGGTTCTCGGCGGCCTCCGCGAACTTGTCGATGTTGCGCGTGTAGGCGCTGGGCAGCTGGATGTTCTTCTTGATGAACTCGTCCTGCAAGAAGGCGATGGCCTCGTCCGGGTTGCGGCGCTGCGCGTCGGCCACCTGCAGGAACACGGCGGGGAACAGCCCTTCGCGGCGCAGCGCCTCCTTGTCGCGCGGCGGCACGGTGAGGTTTACCAGCGCGTCGCAGAAGAACGCGGGGTACGCGTCGTTCACGTGCTTGCGCAGGCCCGCAACCACATCTTCGCGCCCGAGCATGGCATGGAGCGGCGTGGCTCCCTCCAGCGCGATGCGCACCACCATCTCCTCGCAATGCGCCTTGCCGTTCTCGCGGAACAGCTCGCGCATGATCTTGTCGGTGATGTCGGGGAGGTTCGCGCAGTCGGCCACGTCGATGCTCATGCGCTGCCACACGACGCTGGCCGTGGGGATGAACTCGATCTCGTTCTTCGCGCCATCCCGCAGCGTGACGCAGTAGACGCCCCGCTCTCCGGTCTCCTTGATGTCGCGCCCCTGGATGCAACCCGAGAACACGAGCCGTGGGTCTTCGAAGGACGGATGGGCGTACTTCATATGGATGTGCCCGAGCGCCCAGTAATCCATGCCCGCGCGCATGAGGACAGCCGGATCGACCGGGGCTTTCACCGGGTCGAGGTTGAGGCCGGTGTGCAGCAGGCCCACGGCGAACGGAGCTTCGGCGGCGCGCGGATGTTCTGCGGCCAGCGCGCGCTCGGCGGCTTCGCGCGTGACGCCCTCGGCGATGCACTCGTCCATCGGCCACGTCTGATTGTAGTAGCCGCGCCCACCGATCAGGCACAACGGCTCGCCGTCGCGCTCCACGAGCGCGAAGCCGGGGCGATCGCCCGGCAGCATGGTGGCGTTTGCGGGCAGCGAGAAGAAATCGTGCTGCCACGAGGTGTACGGATCATGGTTGCCGGTGACGAGGTACACCGGGATGCCAGCGTCGTCGAGGCGCTCCAGCCCGCCGAAGAAGTGCAGGTAATCGCTGTACGACGGGCGCGCGGAGTCGAAGATGTCGCCCGACACCACGACGAAATCCACGTCGCGGGCGATGGCCGCATCGATCACACGGTCGTACGCTTCCGGGATGGCGGTGAGCAAGCGGTTCGCCCACTTGGAGGAAAGCGCGCGCAGCCCGCGGAACGGCGCTCCCAAATGGAGGTCCGCAGCATGGATGAATGTGAGGCGTTTCGGCATGTGCCCAGTGTACCGCGAAACGGCTCAACAGGGGCTTTACATATAGCCGCCCGCGCGCGAATCGTCGATGAAATCCATGAAGCGCGTGTACTCCGCGTTGAAAGCCAGCGGGATGTCGCGCGTGGGGCCGTTGCGGTGCTTGGCCACGATCAACTCGGCCGAGCCCAGGTCGGGGCGATCTTCGCTCTCGGCCTCGATCTCGTCCATGCTTCGGTCGATGAACATGACGATGTCGGCGTCCTGCTCGATGGAACCCGACTCTCGAAGGTCGGACAGCATCGGGCGCTTCTTGCCGCGCATCTCCACCGCACGGGACAGCTGCGACAGGGCGATGACGGGCATGTCCATCTCCTTCGCGAGCACCTTCAGGCCTCGCGAGATCTCGCCGACCTCGACGGCGCGGTTGCCGTCCTTGCGCGACTGCGGCGGCGACATGAGCTGCAGGTAGTCGACGATGATGATGCCTTTTTCCGCAGAGCGCAGCTCGCGGCGGGCCTTGGCGCGCAGCTCGAGGATGGACAGCGACGGCGTGTCGTCGATGAACATGTCCAGCTTCGACAGCGTGTTCGACGCGTCGGCGATGGCGCCCCAGTCGGATTCCTGCACCTGGCCGGCGCGCAGGCGCGAGAGGTTCACGCGGGCTTCGGCGCACAGGATACGCTGCACCAGCTGCGCCGCGCTCATCTCGAGCGACAGGAAGGTGACGGTGGCTCCCGCTTTGGCGGCGTTCGTGGCAAGGTTCAGCGCGAACGACGTTTTGCCGACGCCGGGTCGCGCGGCGAGAATAACGAGGTCGCCGCCGCGGAAGCCGTGGAACAGGTCGTCGACGTCCTTGAACCCGCTGGGGATGCCGGCCATGGCGTCCTTCTGCTCGGCCAGCTTCGTCAATTCCTCGAACGCCTCGGTGAGCAGCACGTCCATGCGCTTGAACGCGGACGACACGCGCTTCTCGGTGACGTGGAACAGCGTCTTCTCCGCTTCCTCGACCACGACGCCCAGGTCGTCGGGCGCATCGTAGGCCAAAGCTTCGATCTCGCCCGAAGCGCGGATGAGATCGCGCAAGATAGACGTGCGCTTCACGATTTCCAGGTGGTTCTGCCAGTTGGTGAGGGCGAACGTGTTGTCGGCGAGCTCGATGAGGTACGCTTTGCCGCCCACGGCTTCCAGCTGGCCCATGGCTTTCAGGTTGTCGGCGAGCGAGATGTGGTCGATCGGGATATGGCGCACATACAGGTCCATCATGGATTCGTAGATGTGCTGGTGAGCGAAGCGGTAGAAGTTCTCCTTCACCAGCTTCGGCGCCACTTCCTCGATGGCCTCCTGGTTCAGCATGCAGGCGGCAAGGACGGACCTCTCCGCTTCGATGTTCTGCGGATCGATCTTGCGACGGTCGGATGCGGCACCATCGTCAGGTGCGAAGTCGGCGCTGTACGGCGCGGATGAAGACATGCTCGAACTCCCTCTCGAATTGCGTGAGCCCCTATGATACTGCAACGGTTATCGCAGGTCATTAGTTATTTTTGTGCAGCATTGCCTCGGTTTTCGGTTATCCACCGACACAGGAAAACCCCCTCCGTGCACCATCAGGGCGAAGGGGGTTTTCCACTGTTTCCACAACCGAGGGCTGTGGATAAATATTTTTCCGAGCAAGCGCTCCGGCTGCTATTCAGCGGCCTCGGCGGTCTCCTCTGCAGGAGCCTCGACGGCTTCTTCAACCGTCTCGACTACCTCGGCCTCTTCCTCAACCGGGGCAGCCTCGTCGGCACCGCCGACGAACAGCTTCACCGTCGTCTTGATGTCGCGGTACAGCGAGATCGTGACCTCGTGCTGCCCGGACGTCTTGATGGCGTGGCCCAGCTCGATGCGGCGGCGATCGACGTCGACGTCCGTCGCGGCCTTGATGGCGTCGGCGATCATCTGAGCGGTCACGGAACCGAACAGCTGACCCTCTTCGCCCACCTTGGCCTCGACCTTGACGAGCGCGCCGTCCAGCGTCTCCTTGATCTTGGCGGCATCGCCCAGGCGGTTCTCCTCGCGCTTGGCGATGTTGTGCTTGCGCTGCTCGAGCTGCTTCAGGTTGCCCTTCGTAGCGAGGATGGCAGCCTTCTGCGGGAGCAGGTAGTTGTTGGCAAAACCGGGGGCCACGTCGACGACGTCGCCCTCACCGCCCTTGCCCTTCAATTCTTGGAGCAGGATGACTTTCATGGTTCCTCCTTGCGCCTAGCGACTGCGGCGGTCGCCGCGGCCGCTGATGGCGGGAACCGCGTAGGGCATCAAAGCCATCTCGCGAGCGCGCTTCACGGCGTTCGCGATGTCACGCTGGTGCTGGGTGCAGGCACCCGTCACGCGGCGCGGCTTGATCTTCCCGCGGTCGGTAACATACTTGCGCAGCATCTGGGTATCTTTGTAGTCGATGTACTGCGTGTCCTCTTTGCAGAACTGGCAGAACTTGCGACGCGGCTGCTTCGCGTAATCGGACATTGTCTAACCTCTTTCGTGTCGCTTAAAACGGGATATCTTCGTCATAGACCGAAGAAGAGGCATCAACCACCGGTGCGGCAACCACGGGAGCTGCAGCGGGAGCGGAGTAACCGCCGCCCATGCCGCCACCGTACGACGACGAATCGTTGCGGCTCGACATGAACTCGAGCTCGTCGACGATCACTTCGATCTTGCTGCGCTTCTGGCCCTCGCGCTCCCACTGGCTCCAGCGGAGCTTGCCCTCGATGGACACCTTGGTGCCCTTGTTGAGGTAGCGCGAAAGGCTTTCGGCGCGCGCGCCGAACATCGTGCAGTCGATGAAGTTCGGATAATCCTCCCACTCACCCGTCTGCTGGTTCTTGCGGCGGTCGTTGACCGCCACGCCGAAGCCGAGCACGGGAAGCCCGCTCGCGGTGGAGCGAAGCTCGGGGTCGCGGGTAAGGTTTCCGCTGATGATAACTCGGTTGATGCTCATGTGTGTCTACCTCTTCTCATGCCGGACACCGGGCTGTCCGCCCAGGCCCTCTACGTCGTCTCCTAGTCGCGGTCCGTGCGCTTGACGATCATGTGGCGTTCCACAGCGTCGGTAATACGCAGAACGCGATCGAGTTCGGCAACGTCAGCGGGATCGGCGTGGAAATCGATGAGAGTGTAGTCACCATCGGTCAATCCGTTGATCTCGTAAGCGAGTTTACGCTTGCCCCAGTTGTCGACGTTGTCAACCGTGCCCTTGGCATCAGCGATCGTGGTGTCGATACGCTTCATAACAGCGGCGCGGGTTTCCTCGTCGATAGACGGAGCGACAAAAAACAGCAATTCATAAGCCTTCATCAGCTCACCTCCTTTGGTCTTTACGGCCCCGGTGCTGAGAAGGCAAGATAGCCGGGGCAGGATTAGCCTGACTATTCTAGCAAACGGGAGCCGAAACGACCAATACAATCTTTTCACCTATCGTTTCAGCACTGTTTCGCCATACTTGCCATTTCTTAGCAGCGTGCCGAACATCTGGTATCCATCATAACAACCTCGTCTCACGCGGCGATGGCACGTTTCCAGCGCCCAGCTTTCTCAAGCTTGCGCGAATCCAGCGCTTTTCCAACGCGGATTCCATATTCCTTGCCACCGTTCCCAACGCGGATTCCACGCGGCGCGCCCATGATCCTCACGCGCATCCAACGCCGAGCGCACCGCGTACCTCATTCGCGGGCCGCGTCCTGGAACAAAAAAGCCGCGGCCCAGGTAGGAGCCGCGGCGTGTGATTCGCTGAACGTGGTGGAAAACGAACGGAACAAGCCTTATTCCTCGTCCTCGACGGCGTCTTCCTCAAGATACTTCTCGTCGATGTCTTCCTCTGCGTATGAGTCGGCGTCGCTCAACGCGATCATGAAGTTCGGCGCCTCGCCCACGTACGCGGGTTCTTCCTCGAACGTCACCTTGCCCTCGTCGTCCATCTCGTAGAGGTAGCTCACCGCGTAGCCGGCGTCCTCGCCCGGGACGCCGCCCTCGGCGATGATCGCGTCCTTCACGCCGTCATCCACTTCGATGTAGCCGTCGTAGCACAGCGCGTACGCCGCAGCGCCGCGCGCATGCTCCACCGTATGGCGAGCAAGGTTGAAGCACTCCTCGGCGGTGTCTGCGGGATGGTTCTCGATGAACAGGTTCTCCTTCACCACGAGCGCCGTGAACGGCACCACGTCGGCTCCCTGCGTCATCTTCTCCTTGGCTTCGTCCAGCGAGAACAGGAGCACCTTCTCCAGAATCTCGGGGATCTCGGGTACTTCGACGTCAGAGCTCTCAACTTCGCGATCGGCCATAGCCTTGTCCTTTCAAATGGATACTTCGTTGCAAACCAGTGTAGAGCTTGCCAGCGCGGCTGCGTACGCCGTCGCGCGCTTATTCGGCGTATCTGCAGAACTGACGAACCGCAAGGGGACGCCGGGCGAGGAATGCGAGGAATTCGACCGAATGTTTCACGTGAAACATTCGTACGGTCAGATGGAGTAGAGGGCGATTCGCGCTGGACGCGGGCGAGGGCGAGGGGCACGGGCGGGCGAGGGCAACGTGTAAGGGAAAGGGCACTGGCAAGGGACGAGACTCAGAACATGCGAAGCCACACAACAAAGCGTAGGGAAAACCGGGATCCAAGAACGGATGTTTCACGTGAAACATCCGGTCCGGCCGCCTACTCGACGCATGCCGACCGCAGCGTTCGGCCTCGACGGATGCGCGGGTGGCCATCTTTGCATCTCCAAGCCGTCGAAATGGGGCGAAATCACCGATTTCGGAAATCGTGCGCCCCAAGCAGGCACAGGACGATGCCGCAAAGCAGAGGACACGGCGAGCAGCCGCGATGCGGAACGGAACTCCCCTGCTCGCAAGATGCCACGCCTCTTCCGAAATCGGTGATTTCACCCCATTGAAGACCCGTCGGATGCTCGAAGCGACGATTTCGCGCCCCACACGAAAAACGCCCCGGCTCAGTGCGAGCCGGGGCGTTGGGCGATCGAGCATGAGACTCGGAAGCGAGCCTAGTGGCAGCAGCACTCGTGAGCTTTGCGACCCTTCTTCTTGCCATTGATGCCCTTGTCCTTCATTGACAGGATGAGCTTCTCGGTAATGGCGTTCAGCTGGGCGATCTCCTCTTCGGACAGGCAGTCGATGATGTCGTCGGCCGTCTTGTCGTTCGCGACGATGCGCTTCTCGGCGACCTTGCAGCCCTCGTCGGTGAGCTTCACGGCGTAGGTGCGCTCGCCTTCGGCATCCTCGATGGTAACGTAGCCGTTGCGCTCGGCCTTCTTCACGATGTCCTTGAGTTCGCTGCGGCTGAGGCCGAGGATCTTCACGAGCTCGCGCTGCGTGGTACCGTCGTTGTCGATGAGCGCGTTCAACAGCGCGCCCTGTCCGCGCTTGTAGCTCTTCGGCCCGTTCTTGTGGAAAGCGAGGCGGGTGAGCTTGCTTGCCTTTTTGAGCTGCGCGAGGGTTTGGGATGCCTGGTTCATGGAGGGTCCTTCTTTCTTATTTCTGTCTCTCTCAGGCAACTATAGAACTCGCCGCACGCAAGCGGTCGATTATCCACGAATATTCACTGAACAATTATCTTTCCAGTTGAATGACCTTATTTGCATTATTCGAGAATAATGCTTGAACGAGCATCGCCGCGATAGCGTCCGCTCCAGGGACTTGCCCATAGCACGTAGCGATCCTTAAACCAACGAACTGAGCGTTTCACCTAGGGCATCGCCGGCAGGGCTTTCAGCGGAACACGGGAGCCCCGCAGCCAAGGAGAACGTCGCTGCTTGCGAAAGTCGGATCGCTCTCGAGGGCTTCGGAGTTCGCAAGCGCTTCATCTCTTGCGAACGTCGCCCGATCGAGAACGGCGAGACCAGCAAGGGTGAGGGAATAAGCATTGTCGTCGGTTCCACCGTCGGAACGATGACGATGTTCGACGCTTACCAAACCGGAGTCTCTCAGATATCTCACGACGCTGCGAGCTTGCGAGCTTGAAAGCCCCGTTGCGTATCCTATCATCTTGTACGATGCGACTGTGCGCCCATCGGCGCCACGTTCGTCGCGGATGCATCCAAGCACTCGCAGCCGCCGATCGCGAGCCTCGACCATCTTCACTTTCGGCATCGCGACGATCCTTCGACGCCTGCAAGGTCCCTCGCTTCCTGACGAGCCTTGCGCAATCGCGCGCGGCCGAAAGGCGTGATCCGGTACCCGTTAGGTATACGGGCGCCCATCTCGGAGTATTGGGGAATTGCCTGCACGCAGCCCTCAAGCAGCAGCTCGTCGCGCGCATGGATCACGCGATGGCGCGTGAGCCCCAAGTCGGCCGCCATAGCATCGATCGACACGTGCGCGGGCTGCCTGGAGTCGGAGCATTCGGCAAGGTAAGCCAGCATCTTGTTCTTGGTTTCCTCGACCGCACGGTAACTCGTCTTCGGCATCGTGGAACCGCCTTATCGACGGCTTCTCGCGTACGAAAGAGCCTCGATGCCGGCAGGGGTGAGGAAATAGGCGTTTTCGGCGGTGCCCCCGTTGGGATAAGTGCGAGAAACCACGCGAACAAGGCCCGCCTCGACGAGCGACTTCTTCACGCCGCGCAGCTGCGCCTCGCTCAAGCCGAGACTCTTTGCCATATCACGCGTTGAGGCGATGTAGCCGGCCGACTCCTCCTGATGCAGCAAGATGAAGCAGAGCGCGTGCAGCTTGCGCTCGGCTATGATCGAATTCTTCACGCGAGCCATATCGGCACCACCTTCCCTTCCCTCAGCTCCGACGACGCCCTCAAACGGCACGCACCTTGATGGTGGCCTGCGTGCCGTACTCGCCCGTGGGTATGGGTTTGCCGCCGGTCTTGTCGTCCACGGTAACGACCAGATCCTGATCCGCACCCGGCTCGAGCTGGTCGATGATCACAGCACCCAGGCCCGACCCTTCGGACAGCTCCACGGTGCGGTCGCCGGCGATGCTCACACCCAAATAGCCGAGAGCCTTGCCCTTGCCCGATACCCCGTCGACCACCGAGTCCACGGCAGCGGAGATGGCCGCGGTCGACTCGGGCAGGTTCCTCACGGTGCCCTTCGCGGACGTGAAGCCCATGAAGCGCCCATCGATCACGCTCGTCTCGATATGGATGTCCACCGCAGACGATGACGAAGGCACCTCCACCTTGATGACCGCAGGGGCCGGGGAGGCGACCGTCGCCCCAATAGAAAGCTCGCGTTCGCCCTCGCCTCCCACGCCGTAGACGACGTCGGCCGCGAACGCGGATGCGGGCAGGAGGGCCAGGGCGAGCGAGATCGCGAGGACCGCCGCCAAGGCGGCCGGGCCCGCCGTCCGGGGAGTCGATGGTTCGAGCAGCATATCGTCGTTTCCTTTCTCGGGGACGCAGCGCCCGACGAAACGCAAGTGGTCGGGCGAGCAGGCCGCCCCTTGCGAGGGCGACCTGCGGGGGGGGCTAGGCAGTGGGCACGGATACCTTGAGCACGGCCGTTACGGTGTGCGATCCTTCGAGACTCGTCAGGTCCTCGCTCGGCGAAGCCGAGGCGGTCAGCGTGAGCGAGCCGACGCCGGGATTGGTGGCGCCGTCGGCGGTGCCGGCGAGGTTCGTGAACAGCGGCGCATCGATCGAATCTCCCTTGGACAAGGAGTAGTCGCTGCCCGGGGTGCCCATCGTAGTAGCAGGCGCAAGCGAGAGCGAGATCTTTTCCAGCAGGTTGCTGTCGTCCGCCACCTTCGCCACGGACACGTCCACGGCGGAGTCCTGCGAGTAGTTGCGCACCTCGGCCTGCACCGGGAGCGTCTTGTCAGCGTCGATGACATGAGCGCTTCCGCTTCCCACCTTCGTGGCGACGCCGATAGGCAGCTGGGAGGGAACCGTGACCTTGATGACCTTGGCGCCCGGCGCGTGCACCGTGGCCTTGATGTCGGTGGGAGCCTCGAACGATCCGCCTGCGATCTCCGCTTTCTCGTACGAGCCGTCTTCGACGCCGGGAGTGGCGGCGAACGCCGGCACGGCGAAGGCGGCGGCGAGCGCCGTAGCCGTCAGCACGGCGGCGATGTTCTTTGCTTTCGTCATTTCAATCGTTTCCTTTCGTTGGGTTGCGCCCGTCTGTGCGGGGCGCATTATCGATTCGAACCTTGGCCGGGATCCTGCACCGAGATGACCACCTCGGCCGCCGCTTGGCCGAGCGGCTTCTTCGTGTCCTGCTGATACGACCGGATGAGAGCCGTGCACGTATAGCTTCCCGGCTCCAGCCTGACGTCCAGCCGGTCGCTGTCTACGTAGCTGCCCGGAGCGAGGTACCCAGTCTCGTACACCGCTTCCCCCGTGTCGTCGCGTGTTATCTCCAGAGTGAGGAGCTTGGCGTTGTTCCCCGGGTTCTCGAAGAGGATCGGAGCCTCGGCATCGGGACTTTCAAGGTGCATCTGGGTGTTCAGCCCGAACGCGATCATGCCCTCGTCCACCTTCTGGGCGAGCAGGGCCTCGAGCTCGTCTTTGCTGTAGTCGCCCATGGGACCCACGACGACATTGGGCTCCATGCCGTCGTCAGCCGGCGGCGCGAGGAAGCACCAAGCGCCTGCGGCAGCCACGAGCAGCAAACCTAGCACCAGCAGCACGAAGGGCCAGCGGCGGCGCGCGGTCATACAGCCGTCCTGATGCTCATCGGCCATCGCGCGCACCCCTCCTTCGAAGGGCCAGCGCTATGAGCGCCGCGGCCGCCAGCAGCGTGCCTGCGGCGCACAGGGCAACAGGGCCCAGCGCGTCACCGGTGACCAGCAAAGAGGGAAGCCGCAACAGAGGGCCTGCGCCGCCGTCATCGCCGGGAGCGCCAGGCGAGCCGGCGGGCTCGGTGCTACCCGAACTACCGCCCGAGCCACCCGAGCCGCCGGCCTTCTCCATGACGACCTCCCAGCGCTCGCCTTCATCGCCTTTGCAGGTGTGGACGCGCTCGTAGCGGGTGTGCCCGTCAGCCTCGACGGACACCAAGTAGTCGCAGCCCGCCACGATGCCCTCGAGGTCGGCCGTGCCGTCCGGAGCCGTGACCGCCGATCCCGCGCGCACCATGCCCGACGCCGTCCGAGCCGCAAGCGCGGGCTCGACGACGGCGGGCACGGGCGCGTCTGGATCCGCGTAGTCCGATTGCAGCGCGTAGGCTACGCGCGCGCCGCCCACGTGCTCGCCCAAAAGGTTGGACACGTGGACGGACACCGGATGGACGGGAGCGTCGGGATCGTCCGCCGCCGCCACCGACATGGACAGGTTGAGGTCGAACGATCCGTCGCCGCCCACCTCGTCGGCGAGCGCCGCGCGCGGCCAGGCCAGAAGGCAGAGCGCGAGCAGGGCCGCGAGCGCGCATGCGCACGCCGTCGTGCGGCGCGGCGCCGCCTGAGTTCCCGCTGCCGCGTTTCGTTGCCGGATCATCGTGGTCGCCTCCCTCTCGTCGTCATGGCGTCGGCCGCCGGTTACGGAGCCGGCGTCGTCTCGGGTGCGGTGGCGGTGATGGTGAAGGTGGGCACGATGGTGAACGTGTCGCCGTTGCTCCATCCCGTCGTGGTCTGGCCGTAGAAGCTCATCGTGGCGGCGTTGCTGCTATCGCCTGCAGCCGTCGCGGCCTTCGGGGTGGCCAGCTTGCCGTACTCGGCGGCGTTGAACGCGTAGTACTTGCCCGCCGCCGTGGTCAGCCAGTCGGCTTCGGTGGCGAAGCTGGCGGGCTTGCTGGCCGCATCCTTCACGGCGAACATGACGGCCTTGTCAGCGGTAAGCCCGTCCGCTTTCGTGACCAGCGCGGGAGTGCCGTCGGTCGCGCTGATCGCACAGCTGGAGATGTAGGCGTACACCGGCACCGCCGAGGAGTTGGTCACGGTGTAGTCGGTGGGCACGTTCGTGAGCTGGGCCGCGACGCCGGCGGCATCGTCCGTCGCCGTGATGGTGGGGTCGATGGTGAACGCGGCCGTGGTGGGCACGGACACCGAGAGCTTCGTGGCCGTGATGGTGCCGGTGATGGTAGACGCCGTGTCGCCGGCTGCGGTCACCTCGGTCGTCCCGGCAGCAACGGGATCCGCAAGGGCCGTCCCCGGAACGCATACGGCGGCCGCCGTGGCCAGCGCCAGCGCGCAGGCTCCGAACTTCTTCTTCAACATGGTGCTCCTCCTTTTGGTTTCGCGCCCTCGCTTGTGCGGGGCGCCCCTTTCTCGGCAGTGCTTTTCTTCGCGCGACGTTTTCTCATAAGCTCATACACGGCCCTCCCCTCGCGCCGGGAGGGCGCCCGCGTAGTCGGGGCATCGCCCCCTGCCGGGCGGACCGGTGCCGCGCGCCGACGCGTCGCGGGACGCAGGAGCCGAAACGAGTCTCTCTTCCACGTCCGGCCCCCTATCCCTGCACGTAGACGGTGATCTCGGCGGCCGCCTGGCCGATGGGGGTGTTGTCGGACAGCTTGTAGGTGGAGAACTGCGCCGTGCACGGGTACTCGCCCGCTTCCAAGTCCACGTCAAGCGGAGCGCTTTCTATGTACTGGCCAGGGTCGAGGTAGCCCGACTCGTACACCTTGTCGCCCGTGTCGGTGCGGTAGATTGCCACGGTAAACCGGTTGTTGTTGATCTCGGCGTTCTCGATCATGAGGTTGCCGGGGCTCGCGCCGTCGGGAAACGCCGGCGTGGCGTTGATGGAAAACGTGAGCATGCCCTCGTCCACGATCTTGTCCAAGTCGGCGAAGTCGCCGGAGAGCGAGCCCACCTTCACGTTGGGGTCGGGTTGCATGCCGTCGCGGTTCGGGTCGGGCATGGTCATCCATACGAACAGCGCGACCGCCGCCGCGATAAGCAGCACCAAAAGCACGGCGATGGCGGCCCACAGCTTTTTATGGGGCTCGGGGGCCTTTGCGTTCGGGAGGGTTTGCTGGGTGATCTCTTCCATCATGTTCCTTCCGTCATTTCACGCGAACGGTCACGTCGCTGGCAAGCGTGTTCACTTGGGTCGCGCCCGAATACACCAGAACGACAGCGCGCATTTCGTGGTCGCCGGGCTCGAGCGCGCGGTCGAGCCGCACGGCGGGCACGTAGCTGCCGGGGGCGACCATGCCCGAGCGGGCCAGCTCCTCACCGTCAACTTCCAGTACGACGCGCGCCGAATACTGGTTGGCGGCGGGGTTTTCGAACTGGATGGGGCAGTTCAGCGATCCCTCGGCCATGGTGCACAGCTGATTGAGCACCATCTGGAAGCTGCCGGGAGCCACATCGATGTCCGCTGCGTTCAGGGTGCCGGCCTGCGCGTGCGCGTCGGGCAGCAGGTAGATGCGCTCTTGGACGGGATCGGGCAGGCGGAACAGCCCGAACCACGCCCCGGCCACAAGCCCCGTCATGACCAGCAGCACGCCCGAGAGCGCGATGCAGGCGGTGCGGAACTTGTGCGAACGCTTGGCGGGGATGGCCGGCATGCCGGCCGCAGCCTGGGCGGGAGCAGCGACGGAGGCTGCAGGCAGGGGCGCGGCCGGGCACGCAGACGTTTCACGTGAAACATCCGGTGTCGCAGCGGGCGCGGGGGCGGCCGTACCCGCGGGAACGGCCGCGGCGGCAGGGGCCGGCGTGCCGGAAGCGGGGTCGGGGGATGAGATCGCCGGGACCGAGCGGGCAAGCGCCTCGCGCGAGACGCCCTGCTCCTCGGATACAGCAGGCGCCGCATGCGCAGGTCCGGGCGCTGCCGCCTGCGCGGCCTTCAACGATTCTATCGCCAATGTCGATGCCTCCTCGGCCATGGCCACGGCCAGGGCCGCGTCGTCGGATACGGCCGCCATGGCCTCGTCGGCCATGATGGACGCCACCTGTGCGTCCTGTGCGGCGGAACGCTGGGCATCGGTCCCGTGCGCGGGCACGAGACGCTGGGCTGCGACCGCCAGGCGCTTGGCGGCGAGCGCCTTCTCGCGTACGCGCGCGGCTGCTTCCCCGCCAGGAGCGCCCGCCGTGCTCGGTATGTTCGTCTGCTCGCTCACGCGGTCCTCGTCCTCGATTCCCTACTTGGCGCCGGCGCTCAGGACGGGTGCGGCCACGTCGTTCTCGGACAAGCGGAGGTCATAACCAACCGTATAGCCGAACACACCCGTGGTGCCTATGTAGGTGCCGGTGTAGTCCATGCCCCACTTCCATCTGACGACTTCGCCGCCGGGAACGGAGAACGCGAGCGGCACCTTGGCGTTTGCCGGGTCGTAGTACAGGGGCGCGTCCAGCTTGGCGAGCTCGCCCGTGCCGTCCGAGCCGAGCACGAACAGCTTCGCGTTGCCGGGTTGAGTGACGGGATCGGAGGTGGCCTTCAGCACGTCGGATTCGGCGACGGGATCCAGGACCGCATTCACCTTGTCGCCGGCAGAGAGCTCGGTGTTCTGGGCCATCGGCACCACGCTCTTGACAGAACCCGCCACGGGCATCGCGTTGTTGCTCTTCAGGGTGGAGGGCGCCGCCGCCTTCGCGGCATTGTCGCCCTGGTGCACTTCGCCGTCGGGGGACAGCTCGAAGGACGAGGATGTCTCCACCGGCACCGCCACGTCGAGCGTCTTGTTGCCCTCGAACGCCTTCACCGTGACACTCACCTTGTAGTGCGCATAGTCGTCGGCCACGATGAAGGAGGTGCTGCGGGCATCGCCGCTCGTGTACGCGGCGGCCGTATGCAGATCGATGCCGGCCAGGTTAGTACCAAGCAGCGCCGTATCGCCGGTTGCGCTCGAGGGCGTGAGCGACACGTTGCCGGCAGCCAGCGCGAACTTTCCGTTGGCGGAGGTCGTGCCCCACGTGGAGAAGGCCGCGTCTACGTCGGCGGCGCTCGCCAGCGTCGCACCCGACGGGTTCGCCGGGGCCTGCTCCAGAGTGACCGGGCCGGAGAGCGGCTTCTTCACCGGACCCTCCATGAATTCGCCTGTCGCCTTCTTGGAGCTATCCACCTTCGTGGAGATATCCTTCGGATCGAGCGTGACCGTAAGCTCCTTGAGCTTCAGGTCGCCGAACACGGGGTAGCCGCCGTTCTTCAAGGCCGAGCCGTTCTTCTGCTCGTCGGTGGTCCACACGGTGGAGGCGGGGGCCGTCCCGTCGGCGCTCCCCACATAGGCCGAGCCGTTGAGCAGGTAGGCCGCGTTCCAGGATTTCATCTGGGCGTCGGTGAGGGGGGTGCCCTGGTTCTCGTAGTACATACCCGAATCGGGGATGTCTACGAAGCAGCAGTCCACGGACTCGCCGATCGAGGAATCCCCGTTGCAGATGGGGAACTCGGCCACCGTCTCGCTTGCATTGTAGCAGCCGACGACCCTGCTCGCGTTATAGGCGATGCCGCTCATGCTCCCACCGTTGTTGTCGTCGTCGAACCGGCCGACGTTGTAGCAGTAGGCCACCTCGTTGGAGTTCGCGTCGCCGACGATCCCGCCGTTCGAATCGTTCCATCCGCCGACCGTGCCGTGGTTCGCGCAGCGCTCGACGGCGTAGACGCCCGCCTCGCCGAGAGGCGGCAGCGTCCCGATGATGCCGCCGGTCTCATAGCAATAGGTGGTCGAAACCGTGGCGCGGTTGACGCAGTTCTCGACTTTGACCGCGTAGTCGCCCGCATCGTATTCCTCGCCGACGCCGTCGTATCCGCCCGCCACCCCTCCGAAGCTGCTGCTGCCATCCTGGGACGTGGAGGTCACGCTGCCGTGCTCGCCGGTAACGATGCCTTTCAGCGTGGCGTTGCGGACGACGCCGATGAAACCGACGTATTCCTCGCCCTCGGCCCGCATGTAGTCCACCGCGTGGCCGCCGCCGTCGAACACGACGCCCTTGTAGCCGGAACCGGCCTCGCCGCCGTACCAGTGCTCGAGGTCCCACGTCTCGGTGCTGTACCCCTTGCCGATCGGCACCCACAGAAGGGCGTTCTCGGCGGTCTTCTCCTTGCCGGTGTAGGCCGAGCCGTCCAGGTCGACGTCGCCCGTGATGCGGACGCTCTTCGATCCGTACTCGCGCGCGGTGGCGCTCGTGTTCACCTTGTAGGCGAACCAGGCCAGCTGCTCGGGGCTGGATATCTCGTAGGCGCCGTCGGACGCGGTCGAGGGCTGCAGGGAGACGGCGATGGCGTCCACCCACGCGCCCACCTCGCCCCAGTCGGCCGCAGCGTCCATGGACTCGCCCGCGGTGCAGAGCACCGGGTAGCCCGCGTTCTCGCTTGCGTCCTTCGCCTTGCGCCAGGTGGCGAGGTCGGCGAGCTTCTGCGTGCCGTCGCCGCCGTTGAGTGCGTAGGCCGCGCCCCAGGACTTCAGCTGGTCGTCCGCGAGTTTGGTGGCTTGGCCGGCAGTAGCGTTGTTGCCGAAGGCGGGCAGCCCGTTGTCCAGATAGTAGCAGTTGGTCGTGGGGCTCTGCGCGTTACTGTGCCACCCGTTGATGGCGCCGTACGTGACCGGAGCAGTTACGCTACCAGTGTTGTAGCAGCTCTCCACGCGGGTTCCGTAGGCAGAGTCCCCGGTCGTGGAACCGACGATGCCGCCGGCGCACGTCTTCGCAGCGGAGATCGAGCCGGTGTTGTAGCAGTTCGAGACGGTGCCGAACACATAGCCCGCGATGCCGCCGGCCATGGTGTCCTTGCTGTCCGATCCCGTGCCGGTGACCGACGCGGCGTTCCAGCACCGCTCGACCGACACGGCGGCTTTCCCCTTCACCCTCTCCATCTTGCCCACGATGCCGCCGACGGTGTGGAGCCCCTTGACCGAGCCGCTCGCCACGCCGAAGTCGTGCACCGACACTGCGGCGGAGTCGGTGCCTTGCAGTGTGCCGAAGAAGCCTACGCGGCCCGTGCCCTCGTTGACGAAAAGGTTCTCAACCGCGTGCCCGCCGCCGTCGAATTCGCCGGAGAAGCTCGCGATGGGCTTCCATTTGAGGCAGTTGGAAAAGTCGGAGGCGACCGAGGCCTCTCCCGTGTAGGGTTTACCCGACAGGTCGATGGGCGCGGCCAGCTTTGCGTGCTTGCTCTTGTAGTTCGCGTTGTCGGCGTTCACCTTGTACGCGAACCAGGCCAACGCCTCGGGGGAGCCCAGATCGTAGGCATCCGCGGCGCTGTCGGCGGTCTGCGCCGGCTTGCCGGCGATGAGGCCGGCGTCCACGCCCGCGCCGACGACGCTCCAGTCGGCCGGCGCGGCCAGCGTGCCGAACGAGGGGTACCCGTCGTTCTTGGATGCGTCGTAGGTCCACGGCGTTCCCGCCTTCTTGCCGTTGAGCGCCCAGGCCGCTGCCCACGACTGCATCTGGTCCGTGGAAAGCGCGGTCACGCCGGCTTCGGCGGGGGCGGTCGATCCGTACGCCGTCGAATCGTAGAACACGTTGTCGGGCTTGCACTTGCCCGTGCCCGAGCTTTCGCTGTAGCAGACGGGCTTCGAAGCCTTCCCCACGTAGTAGCTGTTTTTGACGGTGACCGGGTTGTAAGAGCGACCCACTATGCCACCGCCGTGCTTCCTGAGGGCATCCTCACCCACATTCGCGCGCACGTAGCAGTTCTCTATGGCGGCGCCGCCCTCATGCACGTCGCCCACGATGCCGCCGGTCATTTCCGTGGGGCTTGCTCCCTTTATGGTGCCTCCGTTCACCGCGCAGCCCGAGATGACAGCATTGGCCTCGGCCTGGCTGACGATGCCGCCGACGGTGATGTAGTCCGACGCGCAGGAGACGCTTATGTCGACATCCTCGAGCACCACGTTCTTCACCGTGCCTCCGTGCAGGAAGGCGAATAGACCCCAGCCGCCTTTTCCCGGCGCGGAAAGGTTGTTCTGATACAGGTTCTTGATGACGCGTCCCTGGCCGTCGAACGTGCCGCCGTAGGTGCCCGGTGCCTTGCTGTGCCCGGGACCGACCTTCGCGATGGACGACCATTGCAGTTTGGCGTCGGGCGTTCCGCCGTACTTCGTGCCGGTGAGGTCGAGGGCGGACGCCGTTATCTTGGCGCACTTGGTGTATGCGATTTTAGGATCCCCGGTGTTCGACTTGTACGCGAACCAGGCGAGGGCCTCTTCGCTGCCCAGCTGGAAGGCGTTCGCCTCGTTGTCGCCGGTCTCCGCCGGCTTGCCGGCTATGAGGTCTGCGTCCACGCCGAAGCCTACCTCGCCCCAGTCGGCGGCTGCGCGCAGTTCGCCGAACGAGGGGTAGCCGTCATTGGCTGCGGCATCGTAGGCCCACGCAGTGCCCGAGCCGTAATTCTTGCCGTTCAAGGCGTACGCCGCAGCCCAGGACTGCATCTGAGCCGTGGAAAGGCCTTTGACACCGGCGCGCTCGGCGCTTCCGGTGAACAGCGTGGAATCGTAGTAGCAGTTGGTGAAAGTCGCATTTGATTGGTTCTGAGAGCACAGGGGGCTGCCCTGCGCCGTGCCTGCGAAGTAGCAGTTCTTCATCTTTGCTCCACTAAGGGCCCGGCCCAAGATTCCGCCGCCGCCAGAGCCCCCCGTCACCGTCACGGAAGCGCGCACATAGCAGTTCTCGATGGTGCTGCCATTCGCATGGGAATCGCCCATGATGCCGCCGACCATTTGAGCCGTGACGACCGTGCCCTTGATGGTGCCGTCGTTCACCGCACAGCCCAAGACGACAGCGCCGCCCGCAGCTTGGCTGACTATGCCGCCGACGGAGACATAAGCCTTCGTGTTGGAGATGTTTATGTCGACGTTTTCGAGCACCACGTCTTTCACCGTGCCACCGTACAGGAAGGCGAACAAACCCCAGCCGCTGGCGGCTGCCGCGGAAGGGTTGCTCTGATACAGGTTCTTGATGACGCATCTTTGGCCGTCGAACGTCCCGCCGAAGGTGCCCGGTACGGTGCCATGCCCGCCACTGACCTTCGCGATGGACGACCATTGCAGCTTGGCGGAGGAAGTGCCGCCGTACTTCGTACCGGTAAGGTCGAGGGTGGACGCCGTTATCTTGGCGCACTTGGTGTACGCTTTGGTGGTATCTTCGGTGTTCGACTTGTACGCGAACCAGGCGAGGGCCTCTTCGGTGCCCAGCTCGAAGGCGTTCTCCGCGTCAGCGCCGGTCTCCGCCGGCTTGCTGGCGATGAGGCCGGCGTCTACACCGAGGCCCACCTCGCCCCAGTCGGCGGCGGCGCGCAGTTCGCCGAACGAGGGGTAGCCTTCGTTGGTTGATGAGTCGTATGCCCACGCGGTGCCCGAGCCGTAATTCTTGCCGTTCAAGGCGTACGCCGCAGCCCAGGACTTCATCTGTTCGGCCGTAACGCCAACGCCTTGGTTCGATCCGGACATGCCGTCGGTGGTGTAATAGCAATTCGTTGCCGAGCGCCGGGCAGTGATCTTGGAGTTGGTGCTGCCCGTTCCAGCGTTGTAGCTGTTGTACACATAGCCAGAAGAACAGATTCCCCCCGAACCATAACCGCCGGATCCGGTTTTAAGGTATCCTCTGTTGAAGCAATACTCGATTCTACCGTCGCAAGCCTGTCCAGCCACGCCGCCCGAATCGCCTTGAGACGTCGTGACGGATCCGTAATTCCCACAGTACGCCATCGATGCGACAGCCTGGTTTGTCGGCAGATTTCCAATAATGCCGGCAGTTTTCTGGCTACCCTTGATAGTGGCGTAGTTCACACAGCTTTCCACGCGTATGGCATGAGTCGTCGACCAGCCCTCGAAGCCTCCGGCCACACCACCTGTTCTAGCTTTCCCGGTCACGCTGCTGTTCTTGCCGATGGTGACACCCTTGATCGTGCAGTTGTGAGCGCAGCCGATCAGACCCGAATAGTCGACGGCGCGGTTCACTAGCATGTAGTCCACGGTCTTTCCGTTGCCGTCGAAGACGACGGTCTTGTACTCGCCTTGGCCGCTGGCGGCAGCGTCGGCGCCGAACCAGTACGTCCCATCGTTGCCGATGGGGGTCCATGGCATGGCGTTGGCAAGGCTCTTCGCGACCGCCGTGTACTTCGACCCGTCCAGGTCGATGTTCGCCATAAGCTTGGCGCTCTTAACACCGTAGGCGCGATCCGTGTTCACCTTGTACGCGAACCAAGCCAACGCCTCGGGGGTGGATATCTGGTAAGGATCGTCAACGGTGCCGGCCTGCGTCGGCACGAAACCGTCTCCCGTAAGCTTGCCGTTGGCCACGGCCTCGCCCACCTCGGCCCAGGCGCCGAAGTTGATGCCGAACACGGGAAGCCCGCCGTTCACGTTTTCGGAGTCGAACACCCAGGGGGCATCCTTGCCCACACGCCCGGCGTTGAGCGCCGTGACGAACTTTGGTAGCTTACCATCGGAGATCGACCACTCGGCATAGTAGCCTTTGTCGCAGTATCCGTACTCTCCAAGCCCCGAAGGGTTGTCGCTCACCAAAAAGTTCGGGCGATCGGGGTCGGTATAATCGTAATTTTGCTGTTCCCCACAGATCGCATAAGCGGCAGAAGTCGTAGTCGTAGGCGTGGCGATGACACCCGCATTGTAACAAGCTCGCACAATAGCGCTCGTTTTAGAATTGTCAAGGCTGGGCGCGCCTCCGGTTATACCTGCAGCAACATTCTCCTCCTTATTTCCACCTATAACACCAACGTTGTAGCAGTCTTCGAGATAGTAGCTGCCATACGTGCTCCATGCGGCTCCGGCAATGCCGGCGACGAGCACGCAGAAGCTCGTCTCCGTACCCTCTTTCTTACTGATTACCGCGCCGGCGTTCGAACACCGGGATATCATGGTCTCGCCCTCGTAGGTACCCTTGTCATCATATGCAACACCTACGACGCCGCCGGCGGCAACGGAGTTGCTCGCCATAGACAGATTGTCAAATGATGCATCGTTGCACGCCGCCGTGACCGTCGCCGACGACGAGCAATTCTCCACGAGGGTCGATCGGGCCGTGCCCACGATGCCAGCTGCCGTGTACAGCTTGGAGTCTAGCAAGGTGAGGTAACCCGTGGATGAGCACGTCTTATCCAAACGGACGTTCTTCACGGTGCACTGCAAAGCTTCGCCGATGAGCGCCGCCGATGAACCGCGGCCCTCGACCTTCGCGTCCTTCTCGTCGGTGGCGCCTTGCACGCGCAGATGCGATATGACACTGTCCCCGCCGTCGAAGGTGGTACCATACAACGGCCGGCTCACGCTCCTCCCCTCGGACTCTTTCCAGTAGGAGTTGCCGATAGGCTCCCATGCCAGAGGCTCCGCCCACGTTCCGCCATAGGCCGCGCCCATCATGTCCAACGCCGGCGCTTCGATGCGCGCAGGCTTCTGCACGGGCTTGCTGCCCTCGTCCTGGTAGGAGGGATCCGCGGATCCAGACATCCGGTACGTTTCCCTTACATGATAGGAATAATATGCCAGCTGCTCGGGGGTTCGCAGGATATACGTGCCGTTTACCACTTCTGGAAAGGCGGAATTGTATTCCGAATCAACCAGAGAGCCTTCTTCGACGGCCTTGCCGATCTCCATCCAACTGGCTATGTCCGGCGCGCCGTGGAGCACGGGGAAACCCCCGTTTTCCCCTGCGACAGAGCTGCCCCATACCGGGCTCTCGCGAGAGCAGTTCAGCGAGGCCGCGAACACGCCCGTCTTCATATAGTCCGAGTCCACCTCGGTAATCATCGTAGGATCGACAGTGAACCCGATAGCGTCGCTAACGGGCTGCACGTTGAATTTATCGAGATCCGTCGGGTCGATGAACACGCGCCTGGTCTGGGAACCATCCAGCCAAGTAGCTACTACCAGGCCTGTTGATGGGCCTGCGGGAACGCTGAATACGCTCGGCTTCGCATACGAGTTCCTTATCGAACCGAACAAGACGCCGGCCACGCCGCCAATGTGCCCGGCACGCTGGCACGCGGTGATGGCGCCGGTTGAGTAGCAGTCTTCAAGGGTTGCAAGACAGCCCTCCTCGCCGACCGTGCCCGCGATACCGCCTATTTTGTCAACTGATCCAGCATCCTTGAAATCGATATCGCCCGAGAACCCGCAGCGCTCTATGGTGGCCTCGCAGTGTGCCCCCCCAAGGCCTACAATGCCCCCAACCGAATTGTAGGTCTGTGTACCGTAAGGTCTGATGGTTACACGCGACTCGATGTCGTGCAGACGCAGCTTGCTTTTGGTCGAATCGTAGTAATAACCCAGTCCTCCCACAACGCCGCCAACCGCATCGGCCGTTCCCGCAACAATGGTTCCCTCGAGAATGAATCCGCCGATGGTCGTTTCCAAACCCTCGCTCCAGCTTTCTTCGCTGGTGCAGGCCTGCAAGAACAATCCTCCGACCATTTTTTCGCGGCCGCCGCCCTCCATATCGACAGAAAGGCCGCTTATCGTATGGCCTGCCCCCTCGAACGACCCGTAGAATAGATCGCCCCAAGGCTCCCATGTCAACGCAGGGCTGACAGTCCCGTTCTGCCAAGCCAGGCCTCCGTACTGCATTCCCGACAGGTCGATGTCGGCTCCGAGCCTGATGCAGACGTAGTTATTAGTGAATTTATACCCCGTGTTTGCTTGGTAGAACAGATAGGCCAGCGCCTCGGGAGTGGTCACACGGTAGGGATTATCCTTCGTGCCGTCGCCAACGGGCTGGTAGTCGCGCAACGACCCGTTTGCCACCTCCCTGCCCACGTCCGCCCATGAGGCGTACCTTGCCCCTGTCACCGCGCCGGCAACGAACGGGTAGCCGTCGTTGCGACCTGACGTATACGACCAAATAGGATTCGAGCTACCGGTCTCCGAATATGCGTTGAGGAAGCCGACGAAGTCCTCCGACGTGTCTTTCGTTTTCATCTGGTCGGTGGTGAAACCGGACGGAAGGGGTTGGCTCGAAGACGAAGAATCAGTGGCGGACATGCCATGCTGCACGGAAGACGAGCACATGTCGCGATTGTAACTAAAGTAGTTAGCGATCGAATCGAAATGGCTTGCTTGAATATAGCCAAACACTCCGCCGCCCTGCCCCCTCGGCGCAGGGACGTCAGCTGGCAACCCGGATTTGTCGGTCAAGCTATCCGTGTAGGAAGTTGTGACGGCGGCGGCGTTGTAGGTGGAGAAGTACTGATATGACAGCGGACTTGGGTCAAGAGTGCCGAAGATGCCGCCCGCCAGGAAACCGCTGTGAACGGGGCCGCGGTTGTAGCAGTCACGCGTGAAGATGTTGCCTTCGGCAGATCCCACAAGCCCTCCCGCACAGCCGCCATAATTCGGATAGCCAAGCGGTCCGCCGTTTTTGGTCGGACCCGCATAACCGCCGGTGCTCTCGACGGCGCCTTCGTTGTAGGATCGGGTGATGGTGCACAACGCACTCTCCTTGGTCTCCATACCCAGATCCTGACCCGCGTACCAGCCAACCAGACCGCCGGCGTAGAGCACCGGCGAGGTGACGGTACCGATGTTTTTGCAATCGCTTGCCGTGAACCTGGCCGATCCGACAGTGGGCAGAATAACCCCGACGAGGCCTCCTGCGATAGCAAAATGATAATTCCGAGGATCGGCGTTGAACTTTTTTATATTGTTGAGGCTCGAGTGCGACCAATTCATCAAATTCTCTGGGAACATCTCACCGTCGGCGTAGATAGTGCCTTTGTTCGTGCAGCTTTGCATCTCGCACACGGCCGCACCACCGACGGCGCCCACCAAGCCTCCGGCGTATCCACGGCTCTTCACCTCCACATTTGAGGTCACGTTCCGAAGCGAAAGTGAAGCCGGGCATTCCTCATAACCCAGGTAACCAACAACTGATCCCGCCGCATTGGGCAAGATGTTCGAACCGGCCGTTGTCATGTCAATGACCCCTTCGAGAGTGAGGTTGGTCACGACGGCTTTCAATTCACTACTCCCACTATGAACCGTGCCGGCAAAGAGTCCTAGACCGGCCATATTTGAGACGGCGCTGGTGTGGTGGTCCGTTGACCTGCCGTCTGCCCACACGTGCATGCCCGAGATGGTGCAGCCCGCACCGTCCAGCTGGATGTTGCTCTCTATGTTCCAGCAGGTCCATGGAAGGGGGCTGCCGTCGGCGGTGTAGGAGGTGCCGGATAGGTCGATGTCGTTTGCAAGGACGATTTTGTTGTCAGTGTTCCGATAGGCACAGTAAAGGCTGTAGGCGAAGCCTTCCGGCGTGGATACGGCCAAAGGGTCTTCTTTGTAGCTTCCCATTCCGTATTTACCCTGGTCGACGGCCTCCGCCACTTCGAGCCAGTTTTTGAATATTGGCGTCGCTGCAGGGGCCGGGTCGTCGGCCGCTGCAGGGGCGGGCTCGGCGGCAAGGGCCTCGGGCTCGGCCTGCGCCGCGTTCGGGTTTGCGGGGCGAGCCGGGGCGGGGTATCCACTGGTGCGGTCGGGGTCACCAGAAGACCACACGACGGCGTCGCCTTCGCGACCGTCGTTCAGGAGTTCCGCGGCGTCTCGCAGCTGGTCGGGAGGCAAGGCTCCGTCGCGGTCGGCGACGGCGATGCCCTCGTAGGCGGCCTCGTTGCCCGGGGCGAGGTAGAGGCTCGTGCGCACGAGGTCCTCGTAGGCGCCGTCGGCGGTGAGCGTGGTGGCGAGGTAGGCGCCGTTGGCGGCGGCCTTCACGCTGCCTGCGTTGTAGGAGGTCTCGACGGTGCCCGCGCCCGCGCCGGCGATGCCGGCTGCGGCGGAGTCGGATGAGGCGCTAGCACTCGACACCGCGCCTAGGTTCGCACAGTCGGCGATGCGGCCGTCGTTCTCGCCGGCGATGCCGCCGACGAGGGAGGAGGGGGCAGGATCGGAGGCGTCGCCCTCAGCAGGCTGCCACGATACGGGCATGCGGTTCACCACGCCCTCGATCGCGCCCTTGTTGATGCCGGCGACCGCTCCGGCGCGCGAGCCTTCCGTCGTGACGGAGGTCTCGGCGAGGGCTGCAGCCTCCCCGCCCTGCGCGGCGGCCTCCTCGAGCTGCCTTTGCGTGCGGCCGAGCGAGAACCAGCGCACGGCGCCGGTCTCGGCGACGGTGCCGGCAAGGCCTGCACCCTGCGTGCGGAACAGGATCGCGTGGCCCTGGCCGTCGAGTTCAGCGGCGAGGGTTTCGATGGGCGTCCAGAGGGTGCCGGCTTCCGCGTGAGCCGTGCCCGTCAGGTCGATGTCGGCGTCGAGGCGCGCGAACGTGTTCGCGTCGCCGGCCTTGTGCGCGGCCCACCAGGCGAAGGCCTCGGGGGTGGATATCGCGTAGGGGTCGTCTTCGGTGCCGATGCCCGCAGGCTTGAAGCCCTCGCCCTCGAGCTCGCCGGACTCGACCGCCGCGGCCACATCCGACCACGTGGCGTAGACGGGTTCGGGCTGCTTTTCTTCAGTTGCTTCGTTGTGCGAGGAATCGGCGGGAGCTTCTTCCCCGGCGGCCTGATCTTCGGCAGGCGCGGTGGGGACGGTCTGGGTTGTGGGGTTCGACTCGGGATCCTGGGATTCTTCGGATGCGGGAGCGTCCGGCTCGGGCGCCGTTTCTGCGATATCGGGGTCAGCAGGGGCTTGCGGGCTTTCGCCTTCCGCTACTCCTTCGTCTCCCTCAGGGGCAGGCTCTGAATAAGCACCCCCCCCCCGTCGCCATGTTTTCAGAGGGTTGGGCAAGCGCCGACATGTCGTTCGCGATCGGATTCATAGTAACCACCAGCAGGGCCGAAAGCAGGACGGACACTGCCTTTTGGAATACGTTCGCACGAGCTGCATGATGCCGCACCGAGATAACGGAGGCCATAGCGGTATGACCGTATTTCTCTTTCCCCATGAGCGTGTTCCGCATAACGTTTGCCCCTTGCGTTCTTATCGTTCGACCACTCGAAGCACTCGTGTCTATAGACGCGGAAAGGGGCGGTTCAAACCGTTCCCCTTCACATGCCGCTTTCAAACCCGGCGCTTCAACTTTCGTTGTCACCAATAATGTTGCCAGGGGGGAGGCGATTCAACCCCATTGAGAAACTTGACCGACGAATGCAAGTGATCGTCCGTCGAATGCAAATAAACCAGAGGGGTGTGCTATCTCCGGACAACCGGGAAAAGCAGTAAAGACCATCCGTTATAACACAGCGTTTTACTGGGGTTATACGTTGCGAATACTCCTTTCACTCGGCTTCACTCTCGCATCGTAGGCTTTATGCAGCCCCCAGCTCTTCGCAACCAGACAAAGAGGAGTCGACGAAGTTCTCGTTCAGGACCGCTCTATCCCGCGACCGGCGTGCTTCTCGATAGCTTCGACCACACCCAGATAGCGGCGCTCGGCAATAGGGCGCGTAGAGCCGTCGTCGAGCTCCACGCGGTACCGCCACATCGACTCGACCCTATGCGCATTCACGACACAGGAACGATGGGTCCGCACAAAACACGGCGGCATCTTCCCTTCGATGGACGACAACCGTTCGCGATCGGCGAACGATCCTCCATCGTGAACGACGATGCACCCTTCTTCCGCAGCATCCAAGCAAATGATGCGATCTTCCGCAATGAAACGCGCGCGGCCACCGGGTTCATCGAAGCGGATAGTAGCGCGCCCTTCACTTTTCGAAGCCGTTACGCTGATCACCGCGTAATCAATAGGATCCTCGCCGGGCACCGACGTACGCTCGACACGTGGCGGCACATCGTAAGCGTTCGATATATGCAAGTGCACGATGCGCGGTCCTTCAGGCGAAAGCCCCCATACAAATGTGGCCGACTGACGGAACTCTACCTCGGAAGCCGTCGAGTCGGGAACGAGGGCGCCATACGTTGCCACCACCACGCAGGTGGAACCAACCGTGCGGATACCCCAATGCTCGTCGACCAGCTCTACCCTGTTACCATATTCGGGCTCAACGAGCGAGCGCATCTCCGTGGCGCTGCGAGCGTGCTGACACGACAGTGGGCCGATCCACGTCATATCTTCAGCCATCGGCAGCATCATGGAATCTATGTCGCGGCGCACGTAATGGTCGACCAGCACCTTACGGGAACGAGCCACCATAGAGCGATCCGAAGGCCAGCCGTCTCTCGAGCCCCTTCCAACATAAGCGCGATCAACCGCCATATACGTCCCTTCCCGTTGCATACCTGCAAACGTATCAACAAACAGAACAGAGCTTTCCGTACGTTGAGTTTTCGCCCGCGCACCTTCTGCATAGAGAACCTCGTGTGCGTTTTGAGATAGCCGATGGTAGCACAGGGAGTGCGGCCTACCGCTTAATTTGAACCTCACCTGGAAAAACATGATCGTAGGAAGGATGACGAGCATATACCTTCACGTGAAGCGCTTTGAAAACGAACGGTCTTCCAAAGAAAAACCCTCCTGACAAAGTCAGGAGGGTTTCTTTTTATCTGGCGGAGGAGGAGGGATTCGAACCCTCGTCACCGGGGTTGCCGGTGAAACGGTTTTCGAGACCGCCGCATTCAACCACTCTGCCACCCCTCCGCGGGGTGCGGGGCCGGGCCCCGTATGAAACGCGCCTCGAGGGCGCGGGAATAATCTGGCGGAGAGATAGGGATTCGAACCCTAGGTACTCTTTTGGAGCACACACGATTTCCAATCGTGCACCTTCGGCCAGCTCGGTCATCTCTCCGCTTCGGTGGTGCGCATGCTCGCGCGTTGCGCGGTCATGCAGCAGCTACGTAGTATACAACAGCTAATAGGCACTCACAAGCGAGAAATATTCCTCTTCACGAGCATCATCGAATTTTCCCTCGCCGCAGCGTACGGGAGCAGGCGCGGACATGCGCTGAACACGGAGGGGCACGTCGAAAAGATCGCTCATCAC
The DNA here is from genome assembly GCF_900184265.1 of Eggerthella timonensis. NCBI lineage: Bacteria > Bacillati > Actinomycetota > Coriobacteriia > Eggerthellales > Eggerthellaceae > Eggerthella > Eggerthella timonensis. The sequence continues at coordinate 559,231 of NZ_FXXA01000002.1, read as the reverse complement.
CTGGTCGTTCATCAGGGATTCCTTCGTTGCGTCGGCGTGGACCAAACCGTCTTTGAGCAGGACCACGCGCTTGATTTCTGGGATGATGTCCTCGGGGTAATGGGTGACCAGCACGATGCTCTTGCCCGCCTGCGCGAGCGTGCGCATGCTGGAACGCACGTAGTACATGCCCTCGGGGTCGAGTCCCGTGCAGGGTTCGTCGAAGACGAGCGCATCTGGATCGTGCACGAGCGCGCGGGCGATGAGCACGCGGCGCGCCTGGCCGGTGGACAACGTCATGATATCGCGCGATGCCAGGTCGTCCACGCCGAGCAGTTCCATCGCCCCGAGCGCCCGCACACGGGCGTCGTCCACTGCGGCATCGTCGGCCCGCACCGGAACGCCGAGCGTCCCGAACAGGCCGCCGGCCACCACGTCCACGGACGGCAGATGCACGGCTATCTGATCCTGCATCGACGACGACACGACGCCCAAGCTCTGCTTCACTTCGGCCAGCGTCGCGCGGTCGCGGCCGCGGAAGCGCACGGGCGGCTCGTCCCGATGCAGGGGAAGCACCTCCCGCGTGATGAGCTTCACGAAGGTCGACTTGCCCGAGCCGTTCGGTCCCAGCAACGCCAGATGCTCCCCTTCGGCAAGCTCGAACGATTCGATCGACAGGATCGGCGCGCCGGCACGCTGCACCACCGCGTTGTGCAGTTCGAAGAAGGGAGGTGTGCGAGTATCCATAGCGCTCCTGGTCGTAGCCGCATGTTTCACGTGAAACATGCGGACGTGCGTGCATGAAAAACGGCGGGGTCCCGAAGGACGCCCGCCGTGTCAAACGTGCTCAGCTCATGAGCCTAAAGGCTTAGGCGGCTTCCGCAGGCTGTCCATCGGCAGCGGCAGCATCGCCGCCCTCGGTGGAACCGGCATCCGCGTCGCCCTCGGCAGCGCCGTCGGCGGCGCCTTCGGCTGCACCGTCGGTCGCGGCAGCGTCCTCGGAAGCGGGAGCATCGGAACCATCGGCCGGCTGGCCGTCGGTCGCTTCGCCCTCAGAGGAACCGTCAGTCGCACCATCGGTCGCGCCGTCGGTGCCCTCATCGGTGCTCGGAGCGGGATACTTCGACATGTCCACGTCGTAGGGCAGGCCCTGCGGCATGTCGTTGATCTTGATGTCGGCAGCCTCGGTGGCTTCGTCGAGCCACTGCTGGTAGGCTTCCTGCTGCCTCGTCGACTTCAGCGACGAAGCGATGACGGAGATCCACTCTTCCGGAATCTGATCGAGGCTCGTCACTTCTTCGGGAGCGGTGTACACGTCGGTGCACTTGATGATATGGATGCCGAACTGCGTGGTGACCAAGCCGCTCAGCTGATCCTTCTCAAGGGGCTCCAGCCCGTCTTTGTACTCCTGCGCGAGGTTGCTCGGGTTGTTCCAGCCCACGTCGCCATCAAGCTCGACCGAACCGGGATCCTGGGAGTATTCCTTCACCGCATCGACGAAATCGAGCTCGCCGGAGTTGAGCTTGTCGAGCACTTCCTGAGCCGTCGCCTCGTCATCGGAGTTGAACAGGATATGGGAAGAGCGCTTGGAGCCGTCGTACGCGGTCGCGTACATCTGCGCGTATTGCAGCATGTCGGCATCGCTCGGATCCTCGTCGGAAGCGAACGAAGCGTACAGCTTGTTCTCCTTGAGCTTCTGCTCGATCTCGGCGCGATAGCTCTCCTCGGTCATGCCGGCCTGATCGAGCGCCGCCTGCCACTTCTCATCGGTATCGTAGTTCTGCTTCACCTTGTCGATCTGCTCGTCGATTTCGGAACTCTCGACGGTGATGCCCTTCTCCTCCACGCCCTCTTTCAGAAGCTCGCGCTGGGCATAGGAGTTGAACACTTCTTCGCGCACGGAAGCAGGCGTGTACTCGTTCTGCGAAAGCCACGTGCCCCACGACTCTTCGTCGTCGGCGCCCAGCTGTTCGCGCACGCCCTGAATGTAGTTCGTGACGGTGTCTTCGGCGATTTCCACGCCGTTGACCGTGCCCGCCACACCGCCGGTGCCGGCCGAGGCGTTGCCCTCGCTCGAGCAGCCGGCCAGGCCCCATGCGCACGCCGCCGTCAGGCTCACCGCGCATACGGTCTTCATGATGTACGTTTTCTTCATATGACCCTTCCCTCGAACATGGGCTTCTTCGTCACACCGCCGACCGAAGCGCCCATGAGATAAGTACTGCGCTGTATTCTCGCACACGTGAGAAAACGGGTTCTTGCGTTGCACAATATACCCATTATCGATTCACAGTCCCCACGCCAGGTTCAGGGATAAACCCGCCGGTTGGGACGCAGAGCGCGCCGCATCCCAACCGGCGGCGATGGCTACTTCTTGGCAGCCTTCTTGCGGTCGGTGGCCGACAGCATGCGCTTGCGCAGGCGGATGCTCTTCGGCGTGACCTCCACCAGCTCGTCGTCCTCGATGTACTCGAGCGCCTCTTCAAGCGTGAACGTGATGGGCGGCGTCAGCGAGATGGCCTTGTCGGCGCCCGACGAACGCTGGTTGCCCAACTGCTTCGACTTGGCGATGTTCACCACCATGTCGCCTTCCTTCGACGACTCGCCCACGATCATGCCCTCGTAGCAGTCCTCGCCGGGGCCGACGAACAGACGGCCGCGCTCCTGCAGCGCGTCGAGCGCGTACGCCACGCTCTTCTCGGTGGACATGGAGATCATCGAGCCGTTCTTGCGCCCCGACATATCGCCGCGGAAAGGACCGTATTCGGAGAAGTGGTGGAACATCGTGGCCTCGCCGCGCGTGACGTTCAGCAGGCGCGTGCGCAGGCCCATCGTGCCACGGGACGGGATCTTGAACACAAGGTGCGTCTGATCGCCGCGCTGGTACATGTCGGACATCTCGCCGCCGGCGCTGCCGAACACCTCGATGGCCTTGCCCGCGTACTCGCTGGGCACGTCCACGGTGGCTTCCTCGATCGGCTCGAGCTTGCGGCCGGCCTCGTCCTTCTTGATGAGCACGCGGGGACGGCCCACCTGGAACTCGAAGCCCTCGCGGCGCATCGTCTCCATGAGCACCGACAGGTGCAGCACGCCGCGGCCGGCAACCTCCACGCCGGTCTTGTCCTCAAGCTCCTCGATGCGCATGGAAATGTTGCTCTCCTTCTCGCGCATGAGGCGCTCCTTGAGCTGGCGCGCTCCGACGATCTCGCCTTCGCGACCGACGAGCGGGCTCGACGAGGCCTCGAACACGATAGCCATCGTGGGCTCTTCCACCTGGATGGGGTCGAAGCGAACGGGGTTCTCGCGGCTCGTCACCATATCGCCGATGTCGGCGTCCTCGACGCCCACCACGGCCACGATGTCGCCGGCGTGCACTTCCTGCTGCTCTTTCTTGCCCAGCGCCTCGAACGTGAACACCTGCTTGATGTTCGTGTTATAGCGCGTGCCGTCGTTCTTGATGACGAGCGCGGGCTCGCCCTTGTGGATGGTGCCGGAGAACAGGCGCCCCACGCCGATGCGACCGACGAAGCTGGAGTGGTCGACCGTGCAGATCTGGAGCGCCACCGGGCCGTTCGGCTCGCAATCGGGAGCCGGAACCTCCTTGAGGATGGTTTCGATCAGGGGGATCATGTCCATGTTGTCGTCATCGGGCGCGTAACGGGCATAGCCGTTCATGGCGCTGGCGTAGATGACGGGGAAGTCGAGCTGCGCGTCGGAGGCCTCGAGCTCCACCATGAGGTCGAACACCTCGTCGACCACTTCGTTGGGGCGCGCGCCCGGGCGGTCGATCTTGTTCACCACGAGGATGATGCGCAGACCCTGTCCGAGCGCGTGCTTCAGCACGAAGCGCGTCTGGGGCATGGGACCCTCGAACGCGTCGACGATGAGCAGGGCGCCGTCGGCCATGTTCAGCACGCGTTCCACCTCGCCGCCGAAGTCGGCGTGGCCGGGCGTGTCGATGACGTTGATCTTCACGTCGTTGTACGTGACGGAGATGTTCTTGGACAGGATGGTGATACCGCGCTCGCGCTCCTGATCGTTGCTGTCGAGCACGCGCTCGTCCACCTGCTGGTTCTCGCGGAACACGCCGCTGGCGTACAGCAGACGGTCGACGATCGTGGTCTTACCGTGGTCAACGTGCGCGATGATGGCGACGTTGCGGATGTTCTCTTGCTTCATGCCTTCCTTCTTCTTTCTAGTCAAGCCGCGCCTGTGCGGTGCGACGATGATCCTGATGACGGAGACCCGTGCGCTCAGCACGGGACAGCTGGATGCATTGTCGGCCGAAACGTGCGTTTTTCGCTTGAATTCCGAACGTTTCGGCCGACAATGCGCCCGTGCGACGGTCGGGCGCGTGAGAAACGGCGCGCTACACGTCGTCCAGCTCCTCGGCAAGTCGGCGTTCTTCCTTGTTGAGCTCGGCGATATGCTCGTTGAGCGTGGTGATGGTGCGCTGCGACGATACGATTTGGACGATGCCCCATACGGCGGCGGCGCTCGCGATGGCCGCGACGATGCCGAACAGGCCGAACGGGCGGCGTCCCGTGAGCAGCGCCACAAGACCGCCGATGACGGTCATGGCGATGCCGTTGCGACGCTCGTCGAGCACTACGTCGCGCTGCTTGACGAGCTGCGTGCGCGCGGCGGCGATGCCGGCCATGCGGGCTTCAACCTGATTCGACGAGGTGTAGCTGCGCGCGCGCTCGGCAGCGGCGCGCGGGTCGCGCGCCGAGGTACGCGAACCTTTTCCGCTGGTCAGATAATCGTATGCTTCTTGGAGATTTTTGAATTGCTCGGTCGCACGATCCTGGAGCTTCTTATTGTTGGCGAACCGATCCGGATGCAGGATCTGCACCGTTTCCTTGTACGCGGTTTTCACATCCTCGGGCGTGGCATCGTCGTCGAGGCCTAAGATGCGCAGTGCTTCCGTTCGATTCATAACTCCCCAGATGGCGATTTCGCGGTTGGTATCCGATCTGGGATTCTACCACGCTGCCCGCGCATGCGCGAAGCGCGCGTCCTGCGCTCACAGAATGCACGTGGTAGCAGCGACAGCGGGCAACGGGGGACGACAGGGCCGCACGACGTCCGGCGCAGTGTTTCATGTGAAACATTTGTTCGCTTATCATGGGCGATTGCGACAATTGTTTCATGTGAAACATCCGGGTGCGGGGCAGCCCGGGGGCGGTTCCGCGCAGCCGAGCGGCGCGCCGGGCGCATAAACAACGAACCCCCGCTGTTCGGCGAGGGTTCGTATAGAAGACGTATGGTGGAGCATAGGGGGATCGAACCCCTGACCTCAGGCTTGCAAAGCCCGCGCTCTCCCAGCTGAGCTAATGCCCCATGGTGCGCTTTTTCTGGTCTAGATATTAATAAACGCTCCACCGGCTAACTCGGCTCACGGTGGAGCGTTTATCGCTAAAAGTGGTGGGCCCGAATGGATTTGAACCAGCGACCTCACGCTTATCAGGCGTGCGCTCTAACCAACTGAGCTACGGGCCCAAAAAAAGTGCCTGATCACTATACGTCGAATCGCTTGGTTCGGTCAAGCACTTTTTTGAATATTTCTTACCGCATTTTGAATATTCGGGAACAAGGGCGTTTTTCCAAGCGTCCGTTCCGCTTCGTTCATTACATGGTACGCTTACCCCGACCAACGCATGTCGTGCCGAAAGGAGGCGGGTTTTTGAACATCAAGCAGATCAACTACTTCATCACCGTCGCCGACCACGGCAGTTTGTCGTCGGCGGCGCGCGAACACGGCATCTCGGTGCAGGCGATGTCCAAGGCGATGACCGATCTGGAAAGCGAGTTCGGCGAAAGCTTGTTCGAGCGAAATCATCAGGGCATCTCCCTCACGCAGCTCGGCGAGACGTTCCGAGCGAAGGCGGAGCCGGTCAGCGATTCGTTCCACGCGCTCGAGGAGATGGGGGAGCTCCATGCCAAAGAGCTCTCCAAACTGCGGTTGTTCCTCTGCGCGCCCGCATTCTGTCGCAACGCGAAAGCGCGCACCGACATGGCCGCGTTTTTCGACAACTACCTAGGCACGGAGACGGACGTGGCCATCGGCACGGGCGAGGCGGGACTCGACTCGATCCGCAGAGGCGAGTGCGACGCGCTCATCACCATCGGCACGTTCGATCATCCCGATTTCGATTGTTACACCGTGGGCACCGTGCCGGCCGGCATCTGCATGGCGGCGAACCATCCGCTGGCGCGCCTTGAAACCGTCTCGCTGGCACAGCTCGAGCCGTACCGCGTCATCTCGTCGAAATCGTTCGACCACTTCAACGAATCGATCCTCGTCACCTACCAGAAAGACGGTCTGAAATCCCCGGTAGTGGAGCCTCCTACGTTCGACATGCCGCGCCAGTTCTACGTCAAGCACGCAGTGTGCTTCATGGTGAACATCGCCCCGCTCGGAGAGATGCTCCCCCGAAGCACGATGGTCCCCATCGCGCCCAAGGACGCGAAGGCGATCCCCATCTGCCTCATCACGCTGAAAGGCTCGAAGCCTCCTTCGTACCAGCGCATGGAGCAGTTGTTGAAGGGCCGCGCCTGATTCGGGCTGCCGTCCGCATCTTGACACCGAATCGCCACGGCAATGCGATCGCCGATCGGGCCAAAGCGCTATAATCGGAACACGCGCCGCATCGGCGCAGCGTGCAAAAGCCCGAGGAGGAGCATCGATGATTCCCGTTACCATCCAAACGCTGATCGTGTCAACGGCTCCGTCGCCCTCCATCGTCGTGCTGCAGCCCGTCGAGGAGATCGTCCAAGAAGGGAAGTCGCGCATCGTGCCCATCTGGGTGGGCGTGAACGAGGCCACGCAGATGGGCATAGCCCTGGAAAAAGCCCGCTTCTCGCGGCCGATGACGCACGATCTGTTCCTCGATGCGCTCACGAACCTCGACGCACAGGTCGACCACGTGGTGATCAACGACGTGCAGGGCTCGACCTTCTTCGCGCGCCTCACCCTGCGCCAACATGATCGGCTCATCGACCTCGATGCGCGGCCGAGCGATGCAATGGCGCTGGCCGTGCGGCAGAAAGCCCCCATCTACATCGAGGAAGACGTGCTCGAACGCGCATCGTTCCCCTACGTGCTGAGGCGGGAGGAGCCTGCCGCCGCGACCGAAGCCGAGCTGTCGGAGTTCAAGAAGTTCCTGGAAGAGCTGGCCCCGGAGGATTTCGAAGGCTGATCGATCGGCCGATCCTTTTATTTCACCTGCCATAACGCCATCAGAGCGTCGGTGACCGCTTGCACGATGCCGTGCGACAGCCCGCCGTTGTCGGCCAGCAGCAATCCCATGATCGCCGTCAAGCTGATGGCTCCCGGCTCCTTGGGACGGCCCGGCGCGCCCGGTTTCTTCAGCACGAACATCGACGGCTTCACGTAGGACACCGCGGGCGCGGGGTTGGGCGCCTCTTGGGGAGCATCCGACGACTCCGCCGCCTTACCCGGCGACTGCTGCCGCTCCAGCGCTCGACGGCGCCATCCTCCGCGGGCGAACGTCGCCACAAGGAACCCGCCGCGCAGCCATTCGTCCACGCACATGGCTATCCACATGCCAACGATGCCCCAGCCCAGCCCGATTCCCAGCACGTAGCCGCCGCCCACGGCGAATATCCACGACGAGATGACGTTCACCGTGACCGGGGTCTTCACATCGCCCACTGCGATGAGCGCCTTCACCATGACGATGTTGAGCGCGCGGCCGATGCCGAGGAATATCTCGACGAGCAGCACCTGCCGCCCCAACTCGTGCACGGTGGGATCGGCGGTGAACAAGCCGAATACCGCATCGGCGTTCACCCAGATCAACGTAGATACGCAGGTGGTGAGCGCGACGGCGATGAGATCGGCGACCCACACGCGCCGCGCCACGGCGTCGAATTTCCCCGCGCCGAACAGGTACCCCAACACGATCTGCGTCGCCTGCGACAGCGCGATGGAGTAAAGGTAGGCGATACCCGCGATCATCGAGCAGTACACCTTCACCGTGACCACCGTCGTGCCCAGGACGTTGATAAACGACAGGATGACGATCTGCGCAAGATCGTAGTTCATCTGCTCGCCCGAGGAGGGGATCCCTACGCCCAGCATGCGCCGCAACGTGCTCCACGGGAACGGACGCAGGTATCGCAGGCGCATGCGCACCTCGGTATGCCGCAGCACGAGACGGCAAGCCACCGCGAGGCCGACGACGCGCGCCACCACGTTCGCGACCGCCGCGCCTTCCACCCCCAGCGCCGGCACGAAGCCCACGCCGCCGATGAGCGCGGCGCTGGCCGCGATGTTAACCGCGTTCATGACAAGGCTCGCACGCATGACGTCGCCGCCGCGCGCATAACTGCGCAGCAGAGCCGTGAAGGCGAAGAACGCTCCCTGGACGACCGTGGTCGAACCGACGATCAGCAAAAACGACGAGGCCATCCCCGTAATGGAGCCGTCGATGTGCAGCCATGAGAAGAATTGCGGCCAGAAAAGGAACAGCACCGCCGTCATGACGGCTGCGAGGCCGATATTCACCACGAGCGCCACCGTCGCAATTTCCGACACCTTGCTCGTCGCCGACGATTTCCCCAGCACGCGCGTCACGAGCACGGTGGAAGCCGTTCCCATAGCTGACAGCGCGATGGTCACGATGTTGAGGATCTGCAACGCGTTGCCCACGGCGGCGGCAGGTTCGGTGCCGAGCGGTGCGAGCATGAATTGGTTGATGTTCCCGATCATAATTTGCATGAACAGTTCCACGAACAGCGGAACGGACAGCACGAACACATCGCTCGCCAGGGTTTTGTCCGCAGGCGAGCGCTGAGCGCGTTTCCGGAGCGCAGCGCGCGCTGCGGTGAATCGATGCATGGGTTTCCGTCCCCCTTTCGCTTCGGCAACAGTCACAAGGCGTGCAGTATACGGCACGTCAACAACCTGCCAGGGGGCTTGCGATCCCTTCATGGGATTTGCATTCATGAGCGTTTAGGGAGAGAAATGTTTCACGTGAAACATGTGCCAGTGGGAACGCGGTGAGCGCGCAGAGCGATGCAGAGCGAAGGGTCCCGTTCGGCTATCGAGCAGCGACGCCTCAGGCTGGTGCCGCATAGAGGCCCCGACTTCGCCCTTGCCGCGCGCTTCGGCGGCGGTTTGCGTAAGCGGCTCCTCCATCGCCGCTCGAATCGGCGGGAGGGGTGGCAGCACGAAACGTTTCACGTGAAACACTCGGGGAGGGCGAAGCAAGGGCCCCGCAATGCGGGGCCCTTTTCGTGGTGCTCGTTACTCTTCGGTCGGCTCGCTCGCCTCGACCGCTTCGATCTCGGCAGCCCCGACTTCGCCGCCGTCTTCAAGCTCGTCGATCGCGCTCTCGTCGAGCTCCTCACCTTCGACTTGCGCGCCGGAGGCTTTCTTCTTCTTGCCGCGGCTCGAAATGGCCACCGCGGTCACACGGTCCTTGTCGGCCGTCTTCATCACGCACACGCCCTGCGTGGAGCGCCCGAGCTCGGAGATGCCCGACACCGGGGTGCGTACGCACACACCCTCTTCGGACATGATCATGATCTCGTCGTCTTCGCCGACGATCTTCATGACGGCCAGCAGGCCCTTCTTCTCAGTCATCGTGATGGTGAACACGCCCTGGCCGCCGCGATGGTGCTCGGGGTACTCGGCGATGGGGGTGCGCTTGCCGTAACCCTTCTCGGTGATGACGAACAGGTCGGTGTCGGGCTGCGCGATCTCCATGCCCAGCACCTTGGCGATCGGCGGCACGTTCATGCCGCGCACGCCCATCGTGTCGCGACCCATCGCGCGCACTTCGCCTTCGTCCCACATGATGGCCTTGCCGGCCGACGACACCATGAGCACCTTCTCGCCCTGGGCGACGCGCTTCACCGAGATGAGGCGGTCGTTGTCCTTGAGGCTGATGGCGATGAGGCCGTCGCGGCGGGTGCGGTCGTACAGGTCCATCGACGTCTTCTTCACCATGCCGTGCTCGGTGGCGAACATGAGGTACTCGTCGGACGGGAAGTCCTTCGTCGCGATGACGGCCGAGATCGTCTCGCCCTTCTCAAGCGGCAGCAGGTTCACGATGGCCGTGCCGCGCGCATGGCGCGACGCCTCGGGAAGCTCGTACACCTTCAGGCGATACACCTTGCCCTTCGTGGAGAAGAACAGCATGTAGGAGTGCGTGGATGCCACGAACAGGTGCTCCACGTAGTCGTTGTCCTTGAGGTTCACGCCCTGCATGCCCTTGCCGCCGCGCTTCTGCTGGCGGTAGGTGGCCACGGGCAGGCGCTTCACGTAGCCGGCCTTCGTCATCGTGACGACCATGCTCTCCTCGGCGATGAGGTCCTCGACGTCGAGGTCCTTCGCCGCCTCGGACAGCAGCGTGCGGCGCGGGCTGCCGAACTTCTTCTTCACCTCGAGCAGCTCTTCCTTGATGATCTCGTGCACGAGCTTGTCATCGGAGAGCACGCGCTTGTAGTAGGCGATCTTCTCCAGCAGCTCTTTCAACTCGTCTTCGATCTTCTGATGCTCCAAGCCGGTGAGGCGGCGCAGGCGCATCTCGAGGATGGCGGCGGTCTGCTTGTCCGTCAAGGCGAAGCGCTCGGTCATGCGCTCGGCGGCTTCCTTGTCGGTCTGCGACGAGCGGATGATGTGGATGATCTCATCGATGTTGTCGAGCGCGATGATCAAGCCTTCGAGGATATGCGCGCGCTCTTCGGCCTTCGCCAGCTCGTAACGCGTACGACGGACGATGACCTCCTCCTGGTGCGCGATGTAGTAGTGCAGCATCTCCTTGAGCGACAGCACGCGCGGCGCGCCGTCGACGAGCGACAGCATGATCACGCCGAAGCCCACCTGCAGCTGCGTGTGCTTGTACAGCTTGTTGAGCACCACCTGGGGGATGGCGTCCTTCTTGAGGTCGATGATGATGTCGATGCCGTGGCGGTCGGCGCCGTCGTGGATGTTGCTGATCTCGGGCAGCTTCTTCTCGCGGACGAGCTCGCCCAGCTTCTCCAGCAGGCGCTGGCGGTTCACCTGGTAGGGAATCTCGGTGACCACGATGGAGCTGCGGCCGTTCTTGCCTTCCTCCACCTTGCACTTCGCGCGCACGGTCAGCGAGCCGCGGCCCGTCTCGTACGCGTCGCGGATGCCCTTCTTGCCCATGATGATGCCGCCGGTGGGGAAGTCCGGTCCGGGCAGCGCCTTCATAAGCTCTTCGGTGGTGATGTCGGGGTCGTCCAGCATGAGGCACGTGGCGTCGATCGTCTCGCCCAGGTTGTGCGGCGGGATGTTCGTCGCCATGCCGACGGCGATGCCCTGCGAGCCGTTCACCAGCAGGTTCGGGAAGCGCGCGGGAAGAACCGTGGGCTCCTCGAGGCTCTCGTCGTAGTTCGGCTGGAAGTCGACCGTCTCTTTTTCAAGGTCGCGCAACAGCTCCATGGCCACCTTGTCGAGACGCGACTCGGTGTAACGCATGGCGGCCGCGCCGTCGCCGTCGATGGAGCCGAAGTTGCCGTGGCCGTCCACCAGCGGCACGCGCATCGAGAACGGCTGGGCCAAGCGCACCATCGTGTCGTACACGGCGGAGTCGCCGTGCGGGTGGTACTTGCCGATGACGTCGCCGACCGTACGGGCCGATTTCATGTGCGGACGGTTCGGCGTGTAACCCGACTCGTTCATGGCGTACAGGATGCGGCGATGGACCGGCTTGAGGCCGTCGCGCACGTCCGGCAGGGCGCGCGAGACGATAACGCTCATGGCGTATTCCAGGAACGACGTCTGCATCTCCTTGCCGAGGTAGGCCGAGCGCACGATCGTGCCCTCGCCGCCGTTGGCGCCCTCGACGATGGAGCCGTGGGGGTTCGCAATCTTCGACATGTCGATCAGCGAACGCGCCTTGTTCTCCTCGGACACGAACGCGCCGGGACGCGACTCGTCCCCGTCGTCCTCAACGTCGTCGAGGACGTCGTCTTCATCGGACTGCTCGGCCGCTTCGATATCGCCCGCGTCGTAGTCCTCTTCGGCGCGATTCAAAAACTCGTCGAAAGAATCGTTGTTGTCTGCCACTTAGCTTCTCCTTAAATGTCCAGGAATCGGACGTCGCGCGCGTGCTTCTGGATGAACTCCTTGCGCGGCTCCACCTGGTCGCCCATGAGGTCGCTCACCACGCGCTCGGCTTCGGCGGCGTCGTCGATGCTCACCTGCAACAGCGTGCGGGTAGCCGGCTCCATCGTGGTCTCCCACAGCTGGTCCGGGTCCATCTCGCCGAGGCCCTTGTAGCGCTGCACGTCGAACTTGTTCGGGTCGTCGTACTCGGCCAGCACCGAGCTCAGCGCGCTCTCGTCGTAGATGTAGCGTTCGATCTTCGGCGAGCGCGAGTTCTTCTTCTTGAGGCCGAAGATGGGCGGCTGCGCGATGTAGATGTAGCCGCGGTTGATGAGCTCCGGCATGTAACGGTAGAAGAACGTCAGCAGCAGGATGCGGATGTGCGCGCCGTCGACGTCGGCGTCGGTCATGATGATGATGCGGTGGTAGCGCGACTGGTCGGCGTCGAAGTCGTCGCCGATGTTCGTGCCGATAGCCGTGATCAGCGAGCTGATGGTGTCCGACGACAGCGAGCGATGCAAACCGGCGCGCTCCACGTTGAGGATCTTGCCGCGCAAGGGCAGGATGGCCTGCGTCTTGCGGTCGCGGGCCTGCTTGGCCGAGCCGCCTGCGGAATCGCCCTCTACGATGAAGATTTCGGAGTTCTCCGGGGTCTTGGACGAGCAGTCCGCCAGCTTGCCGGGCAGCGCGAACGAGTCGAGCACGCCCTTGCGGCGCGTCATCTCGCGCGCCTTGCGGGCGGCTTCGCGGGCCTTGAGGGCCTGGGTCGCCTTGCCGATGATGCGCTTGGCCGGGGTCGGGTTCTCCTCGAGGTACTCGGCGAGGCCCTGGGTCACGGCGTTCTGCACGAGCGGGCGGATCTCGGTGTTGCCGAGCTTCGTCTTCGTCTGGCCCTCGAACTGCGGGTCGTGCAGCTTCACGGACACGATGGCCGCGCAGCCCTCGCGCGTATCGTCGCCGGAGAGGTTGGAATCCTTCTCCTTGAGGATGCCCTTGGCGCGGGCGTACTCGTTGATGGTGCGCGTGACGGCCTGCTTGAAGCCGTCGAGGTGCGTGCCGCCCTCGTGCGTGTTGATGTTGTTCGCGAACGCCATGACGGAGTTCGTGGAGTACGAGGTGGACCACTGCATGGCCACCTCGACCGTGCCATCGTCGTTCTCGGCTTCGAAGTAGATGGGCTTGTTGAGCGTTTCCTTGCCCTCGTTGAGGAACTTCACGAAGTCGACGATGCCGCCGGCGTACTGGAACACCTCGGTGCGCGGGTTGCCGTCGGCGTCGGTGACGCGCTCGTCGTACAGCACGATCTTGAGCCCCTTGTTGAGGAACGCCATCTCGCGGAAACGGTTCGCCAGGGTGTCGTAGTCGAAGACGGTCGTCTCGGTGAAGATCTCAGGGTCGGGCCAGAAGGACACCGTCGTGCCGTTGCCCCGCTTCGTGGGCCCCAGCTCGCGCAGCTTCTCGGAAGTCTTTCCGCGATCGAAGGCGATGAAGTACTCCTTGCCTTCCTTGCGCACCTTGACCTCGACGTGCGAGGACAACGCGTTCACGACGGAAACGCCCACGCCGTGCAGGCCGCCGGACACCTTGTAGCCCTCGCCGCCGAACTTGCCGCCGGCGTGGAGGATGGTGAGCACCACCTCGACGGTGGGGATCTTCTCTTTCGGGTGCTTGTCGATGGGGATGCCGCGCCCGTTGTCGTCGACCGTGATCGAGTTGTCCGCGTGAATCCACACCTTGATCTCGTCGCAGAAACCGGCGAGGGCCTCGTCGACGCCGTTGTCGACGACCTCGTACACCAGGTGATGCAAACCGCGCGGGCCCGTCGAGCCGATATACATGCCCGGACGCTTGCGGACCGCTTCCAGGCCCTCGAGGACCTGAATGTCAGAACCGTCGTAATGGTCAGGTTTGTTTGCCACTGACATGCTCCTTTTGTAGTGCGATGTGTGAGTGCAGCGCCGATTCGCGCCAACCTGCAAATTTTACCATACCTGCTTCTTGATACCAATAAAATCCATCACTTGTGAAGGGTTCTAACAGGCCTAGAAGGGGCGATCTTCAATTCGAACGTTATTTTTCGCATAACGATGCTAGATGCGATGTTTATCGGCACGTATCGCCCTCTCGAGGGCTCGCCGCACCGTCGGGCTCTCTACCGCGTCCACGCTGGCCTCAAGCGCCGCTTGCTCCTCGGGGGTCAAAGGCGCTCGCGGGGCCTCGTCGCTCGTCGGGCGCGGGGGCCGCCCTCCGCCGCCGCTCGATTCCGCACGGCGGAAAGGGTGGCGGGCTTTCATGTCGAAGCGCGATGGCAGGATCTTGAACGTCTCCACATGCTCGCCCTGCTCTTTGAGCTTCATCTTGAGGAATTCCTGACGCGCGTCGAGGTCCGATCGGATGAGGCTGTCATCGGAATATACCACGAGCTGGGCACCGGTTCCCGTGTGCGAGGCCTTCGTCGGCGCGCCCTTCACCACCTCGTCGGCAGCCATGATGTACACGGCGTTCACGTGGTCGAGCACCATCTCGGCGGCGTCCTTGTATACGGCTTCGACCGCATTGCGCCACGCCACGTTCACCGCGGCGGCGCGCTGCGCCTTGCGCGATGCATCGTCGCCCGCCGCCAGCACGGTCACGAGCTCGTTGATGCTCTCGCCCAGCCTCCTCATACGCGATTCCTCCCCAGTTCCACGATGCGCGCGGCATCCAGAAGATCGTCATCGAAATAGGCGAGGTTCGTGGTGGTGATGAACGTCTGGATGTCGCCCGAGATGAATGCGACGAGCGCGCGGCGGCGCGCGGCGTCCAACTCGCTCATCACGTCGTCGAGCAGCAAGACGGGCTTCTGGCGCAGGATGTCCTGGATGAGCGTGGCCTCTGCCAGCTTGAACGCCAGCACCACCGAACGCTGCTGGCCCTGGCTGCCGAACAGCGCAGCGTTCTTACCGTCGATGAAGAACTCGATGCGGTCGGCATGCGGCCCCACGAGCGAGCGATGCCGCACGCGCTCCTCGCCGCCGCGCCGTGCGAGGGCGTCGGTCAGCGAAGCGCGTGCCTCGTCGCGGCCGAACGTGTGCGTTGCGAACGCGAGGGGATCGTGCTCCTCCCACGAAGGCGTGAAGCCCGCCTCGAGGTGTTCGGTGCCGTCGGTGATCTCGGCGTAGTACGACGCCATCGATGCCGCCAGCTTCTCGAACAGCGCCGCGCGGTAACACGAAAGCTGCGCGCCGCACGTGATGAGGGTCTCGTTCATTGCCTCCACGAGTGCGGCCGGAGCCTCGTCCTTGAGCAGGCGGTTCTTATGGCGCAGCACCTTCTCGTAGTCGCGGCGGATCAGGTAGTGGTTCGCCGAGAGCTGCGAGCCCAGCGCGTCGAGCGCGCCTCGGCGCACCGTCATGGACCCCTTCGCCAGCTCGAGGTCGTCCGGCGTGAACGTGACGGACGGCACGAGGCCCTTCAGGTCGGCCGTGCGTTTCGCCTTGCCGTTCAGCAGGTGCTTCTTCTTGCCCTCGGACAGCTGAACCGTCAGCTCGAGCTGACGGCTGCCGTCGGTGACGTCGGCGGAGAGGCGCCCGAAGGACGACCCCGCGCGCACGAGCTGGTCGACAGGCGCGTGACGGAACGACGACTGGGCCGTGAGCAGACCGACGCCCTCGATAACGTTCGTCTTGCCCACCGCGTTCGGGCCCACGAGCACCGTGAGCGGACCGACGCCGTCCAAGTCGAACCGCTCGTAGCTGCGGAAGTTCAGGAACGAGATATGGGTGATGGACAGATCCACGGCAGGGCGCGCGCGTCCTTACGCGATGCGCACGGGCATGACGAGGTAGAGGAAGTTCTCTCCCTCGTCGGCCTTGAAGATGCCGGGCTTCATCGACGATTGCACCTCGAGGAACACGTTATCGGTGTTCACCGAGGACAGGCCGTCCAGCACGTACGCGTAGTTGAACGCGATCTCCACGTCCTCGCCCTCGCCGGCGCACGACAGCGTCTCCTGAGCCGAGCCCACGTCCTGCGCGACGGCGGACAGCTGCACGGTCTGCGACGCCATGTTGATGTCGAAGCGCACCGGCGAGCTGGTCTGACCCAAGAGCGACGTGCGCTTCACGCCAGCCACGAGGTGCCCTACGTCCATGCTCACGCGCGTGGCATAGGAATCGGGCAGCAGCTGACGGTAGTTCGGGAAGTTTCCCTCGAGACGTCGGTTGATGAACACGGTGTCGTGGTACGTCACCACGATCTGGTTCTCGGCCAGCGCCAGCTTGAGGTCGTCCTCCGATCGCGGCAGCGACGAGATCTCCTGCAAGAACGATCCCGAGATGACCGCCTGGAATTCCTCGACGGCCGCGTCGGGAAGCTCGGCCTCGGTGATGGCGAGGCGGTACGAGTCGGTGGCCACCATCTTGAGCGTGGTGCCCTCCAGCGTGATGAGCACGCCCGTGAGGATGGCGCGGCTCTCGTCCTTCGACACGACGCGCGCGACGCGCTTAACCATCGACGAGAACTGCGAGAACGGGATGGACACTTCCTGCTGAACGTCCACATGCGGGAACCCGGGGAAATCTTCGGCGTCGAGCGTCTTGATGGAGAACGACGCGGTGTCGCAGGTGATGACCGCCGAATCGTCCGCGGCTTCGACGTGCACGGCCGCGTCAGGCAGGTTCTTCACGATCTCTGAGAACAGCTTGCCGGGCACCACGGCCTTGCCCGTCTCCTCGATGAGCGCCGACACCGAGTATTGAATGGACAGCTCGAGGTCGGTCGCCTGAAGCGTGAGCGTGTCGTCGTGCGCGTCGAGATAGATGCCCGACAGGATGGGAAGCGTCGATCGGGTTGCGATGCCTTTGAGCACCACCGATAAAGCGTTCTGCAATTCCGATTGGTTGATGCTGAATTTCAAGACGTTCCCTTTCTCTAGAAGCAGCGAGCGCTTCCGCCATTATAGAGGTTCGAATGTTTCACGTGAAACATTGCGCATGATCGGTATGACTTCGGTTTGCGCGGTTTTCGGTTTTGCCCTTTGTTCTTGCTCTTCTTTAAATATATCTAAGGTTTTAATAGTTGTAATAATAAGGACGGTGGAAATGTGGATAACTCACGTTCCTGCACGTCAACGTTAAGAATTCTTCCTAAATCGAACGTGTAGATCGGGTACCCTCCCTCAACATCAATTATCGCCTTTATTATCTTTCCATAGGGGTGTACCACTTTTCGGCAACTTGTCAGTCATGTTTCAGTCATCTTTCCGCCGTACGTGCGTACGCTACATCTCGTTGATGAGCCCGCGCAGGGCTTCCAGCTCCTCGCGCAGCTCGCGGTTCTCCTTCATCTTCTCCTCGACGTTCGTCACCGAGTACATCACGGTGGAGTGATCGCGGTTGAACTTCTTGCCGATGTCGTTGAACGGCAGGTCGAGCATCTGACGACATAAATAGATAGCGATCTGCCGCGCGTAGATGATGTTGCGCGTGCGCTTCTTGCCTACGAGGTCGGCGTGGCTCACCTTGTAGAAGTTCTCCACTTCCTTTTGGATGTCGGCGATGGTGAGGCGTCTCGACGGGCCGCCGGTAAAATGGTTCTCCAGCAACGTGCGCACGTCGTCCAGCTTGAGGTTGGGCTGGTTGAAGAACGTCATCTGATAGATCACCTTCGTGACGGCGCTCTTCAGCTCGCGGATGTTGGAGCTCGAACTTTCGGCGATGTACATCTGGATGTCGTCGGGGATGTTGAAATCGGACGATCCTTCCGACTCGCGGTACTCGTCCACGAAGCTCTTCACGATGCCCAGCTTCGTCTCGATCTCGGGAGGCTGGATGTCGAACGTCCCGCCCGAGTTGAAGCGGCTGCGATAGCGCTCGTCGATATCGATGTTCTTCGGCGCGCGGTCTGCCGACAGCACTACCTGGCGGCCCTGGCTGGTTAGCTTGTTGAATATCTGGAACACGATGTCGAGCGTCTGCTTCTTGCCCTGCAGGTACTGGACGTCGTCGATGAGCAGGACGTCAGCCTCTTCGTAGCGCGTCTTGAAGTTCTTGTAGCTGGACTTCTGCTTGTCGTGCGCGGCGCTGGCTTCCATGTAGTCGCTCAGCAGCTCGGCCGAGTCGACGTAGATGGTGGACAGCTGCGGCATCGTCTCGTTGATATAGTTCTGGATGGCGCGCATGAGGTGCGTTTTCCCCAAGCCCGACTTGCCGTAGATGAACAGCGGGTTGAGGTGGGCCTTACCCGGCATCTCGGCCACGGCCACGGCCATGGAGTACGCCATGCGGTTCGAGTCTCCGATGACGAAGTTCTCGAACGTGAGCGTGGAGGCCGGGCTGTCGGGCCCGTCGAGTGCGATCTCGCGAGGACGCGGTTCTTCGCCCCCCGCTTCCCCGCCTCCCTCGTCGCGCACGGCTTCGGCGCTCGGCGCGGAGGCTGGCGCGGCTGTAGGTGCGGGGGCCGGAGCCGCACCTGTACCATATGCCGTTCACGGTGATCATCGAAGTGGACATCACGGCAACCGAACAGGCCGCCGGGGCCGGTGCGGGCGCTGGCGTCGGAGCGGCGGCCTGTTCGGTTGCCGTGATGTCCACTTCGATGATCACCGTGAACGGCATATGGTACAGGTCGTTCAGCGCTCGCTTGATGAATTCGACGTAGTGTCGCTCGATCCACGTCCTGATGAAGTCGTTGTCGGCGGTGACCATGAGGAACCCGTCGCTCATGGCCTGAGGATGCAGACGCGAGAAGAACGCGTTGATCTGCGAGGGGTCGATGTTGTTGTAGCTTTTAACCTGGTCGCAAACTTCCGACCAGACCTGCTCGAGTTTTTCGCTGTTCATAGCTTGCTTCCTTGCTGGGGGCACCGCGAATGTTTCACGTGAAACATTCGCCGGCGTCGAGCGGGAGCCACCCGCCGCCGCCTTGATTGTACTATAGGGAATTTGCCACGTGGTAACCAAGATCGGTCAGAATGCGCTTCTGCCCGACCGTTTTCTCGATGAGTCCCGACTCTTCGAGCTTGGACAGCGTCACGTACGTGCTCGATTGCGGCACGCCCGTCAGGCGCGACAGGTCCGTGACGCCCAGCGCTCCCTCGTTGAGGAATATAGGCAGGAAGTCGCGCTCACGCTGCGACAGCGGCGGGATGAGCGGCGCCATGGAGTGCTGGGCGGCCATGTTCTGTCCACGGTACGCCGGCATCCCGGCCTGGGGATAGTAGGGGTTTCCCGCCGCGTACGGATCTTGCGCGTAACGAGGAGGCACGTACTGGGGCTCGGGCTCGTATCCGTACGGCGGTCGAGCGGGAACCGGGGCGGGGGCGGCTTCCTGGGGGTACGGAGGGTTCCCGTAGCCGTATTGCACCGGGTAGGCGGGCTGTTGCAAGGGGGCTTGCTGCTGCGGCTGCACCTGCTGCTGCGGCTGCGGCGCCAGGTCGCGCACCGGGTAGGCGGGCTCCAGTGGAGGCAGGTCGGCGCTCGGCGACGCCGTCTCTCCGGCGCGCAGGCTGATGGTGACCACGGCGCCTGTCCCCAGGTTGTCTTCGATGGTGATGGTGCCGTGCGAGAAGTCGAGGTACTCCTTCACGATGGGAAGCCCCGACCCTACGCCGCGTATATAGTGCTTCATCGGCTCGATGGCCGACGTGAACCCAGGGATCTGCGCTTGATCCTTATAAGGTATGCCCGGGCCCTGGTCGGCGAACCGTATGGTGTTGCCGTCGTCGAGGATCGAGACGGTCGCTTCGGCGAATCGCGCATGGATGAAGTTTTCCGACACCTCGCGGATGACGGTGTACGGAATGGTCCCTCCCGCGTTTTTCGCCTGTTCATAAATTTTCGATGCGAGGCTTTCAATGAATTCAGCCGTCGGTGCCGGATGTATCTCCGTTACACGCGGAGCGCTTCGGAGATCGTCGTACAACGCGATGCGCGCCACGGCATGCACGTGCGTGTAGTCGAACGACTCCAAGCCTTCATCAGCGGATTCATCCTGATGATCTGCTTTTTCAATCTGGTTGTCCAATGGTGTTCCGTTTTCAGATTCGATATTCAGCATTTTTCAGTGACATTCAATGGCATTGTAGCCTTTTTTCGTTTCCGAATCTATCCACCTGGGGAATTCATAGTATTCAAACTAAGACATTCATTCTTTCCTAAATCTCACATAGCTTTCCACATGGGCTTTTCAACGTTTTCCACTTTCTATTCAGAAAATGTGGAAAACGTTGAAGAATGCTTTCTGGAAAACGTACGAACGTTGGTGAAAACCGTGCAAAAATGTTGATAGATTTCGGCTCGGAACGCGTTCTGACGGAAAAATCCTGCTTCAAATGGAACATGACCGTTTGGCTTCATTCGCGTGAAGAACGCGTAACGTCTTGCCCGGTCGCATGAATAACTCTTTGTGTTGATAGAGTAAAACACCAGGTCAAACCTTTGTTAATATCTATGATCACCTTTAATGCCTGATGAGAGGCCTGTAAAATTTTGAGAAATCATCTCTTGACAAACCGATGACGTTGGAGATTTCCACAATGCCTCTCGAATGAAACGCGAGTTTTCAACATTTTCCACAATTTCACTGAGCAGCAAAGGGGAAAACGGGGCGAAAAATGAACACCCCTGGGTCGGTTGAGGGCATTCAGAACATCCTTTCGAGATTTTCCACGTTGAAACGCTCATCGCGCGCGTCAGGTCTATTCGAGCCGACCTGGAAAAAATGATGAACCCATCTTGTGAGTTTTCCTTGACTCCCCGGTAACGTGAGCTATACTTTCGAGGTTGCTCTAAAACCATGAAAGGGAATCAATATGAAGCGCACGTATCAACCTAACACTCGTAAGCGGGCTAAGTGCCACGGTTTCCGTGCTCGTATGTCGACGAAGGGTGGCCGCAAGGTGCTGGCCGCTCGCCGCGCCAAGGGGCGCAAGCGTCTCTGCGTGTAAAGAGAGCTTTAGGTTGGAGACCATCAAATCCCGCGGGGATATCTCCGATCTGTTCTCATGCGGCAAGCGTCTACATACGCCGTACCTTACGTTCATAGTGTTACCCACGAAGCAGCACGGCCAGCAAGGTCGTGTTGCTTTTATTGCGGGTAAAAAGTCGGGGAACGCGGTATGGCGCAACAGCGCCAAACGGCGCATGCGAGCCATCTGCCATGAGCTGGGCGGTCCTTGGGCGGGCTATGATGTGATATTTCTCGCGAAGTCGGGCATCATGAGGAGTTCTTATAGTAAAGTGCATACAGCATGTGCCGAGGCGTTGAAACGAGCTGAATTACGTTAGGGACGAGAGGGATGAAAGCTTTTCTGAAGCAAGTGCCGTGCAAACTGGCGGTGTTTCTCATCACCTTCTACCGAGCTGCCATTTCTCCTCTGTTCCCTTCCTGCTGTCGTTTCACGCCGACGTGCTCCGAGTACGGGCTCGTTGCGTTCCAACGCTACGGGTTCTGCCGGGGCCTCAAGCTCACGGTCAAGCGTGTGCTGCGTTGTCGTCCGGGGGGTTCGCACGGCTACGATCCTGTTCCTTGAGGTGTCGTCGCACGAGCTTCTTTGGTATAGAGGAAGGAACAACTGAACATGTGGGACGTATTTAAGGATTGGATATTCGACATCATCCAATTCTTCTACAACTTCTGCGGCGACTGGGGCCTGGCCATCATCATCGTCACGGTCATCTTCCGTATCTTGATCTCGCCTTTGATGCACAAGCAGACCAAGTCGTCATTCCAGATGCAGAAGGTGCAGCCGCTCATGCAGGAGCTGCAGCGCAAGTATGCCGACGACCAGCCGCGCTTGCAGGAGGAAATGCAGAAGCTGTACGCGGAAGTGAAGTTCAACCCGCTTGCCGGCTGCCTGCCCATGCTGCTGCAGATGCCTATCTTCATGGCGCTGTTCCAGGTGCTCAGCGAGATGGGCTCGCGTACGTCGGGTACGACGTACGAGTTCTACAACCTGGTTCCCAGCTTGGTTATGAAGCCCTCTGAGGCGATGGCCGCTGGTTTTGGAACATTTGTTCCCTATTTGATCCTCATGATCATCTTCGCAGGCGCTACGTTTTTGCCTATGGTTCTCATGCAGATGGGCAACAAGGATAACCCGCAGCGCAAGCAGACCATGATTATGGCTGCCGTCATGAGCGTGTTCATGCTGTGGATCAGCTGGGGCTCGCCCGCCGGCGTGCTTTTGTTCTGGGGTGCCTCCTCGCTCATGGGTATCGCCCAGCAGCAGATTTCGATGCGCATCATGAAGAAGCGCGATGCCGAGGCTGCCGAGACCATCGAGGTGAAGCCTATCGAGGTTGACGTGACCCGTAAGCAGAAGAAGCCGCGTCCTACCAAGAAGGATACGACGAAGCGCAAGTAACAGCGATTGTTTCACGTGAAACATTGAGGAGTCTGCCATGGCTGAAGAATTGGTTGATGAGAAGCCTCTTGATGAGGAACCCTCCGAACTGACCGATGAGGATCTCGATCGCATTGCCGATACGGCGATCGGCGCGCTTCAGGATATCCTCAAGTACTTCGATGTGGGCGAAGTGACCATCGACGAGTACGAGGGCGACGAGGGTGAGCTGATCCTCGATATCACGGGCGATGATCTGGCGGTGCTCATCGGCCGTCACGGCAAAACGCTTGATGCGCTGCAGTTCCTTGTCTCGGCGATCACCGTGCGCACCATCGGGTTCCGCTACCCGGTCATCGTGGACGTCGAGGGTTACAAGAGCCGCCAGCGTGAGAAGCTCGAGTCGATCGCGCGTTCTTCGGCGAACCGAGCGGCCGGTCAAAACCGCAGCATCAAGCTGCGTCCGATGACGCCGTACGAGCGCCGTATCGTGCATATCTGCCTGCGCGATGACGATCGCGTGGAGACTGCGTCCGAAGGTGAAGGCAGCGCTCGGCACGTGGTGATCCTCCCCCGTTAACGCGAACGCACAGAACGACCCGAATTTGGAAGCCCGCATCGAAAGGTGCGGGCTTTTTCGTGCCTGAATGTTTCACGTGAAACATTGGAAACACCATGCTGGGAATGTTTCACGTGAAACATTCCTTTATACTGAGGGCATATCAACGTAGAGGAGTTGGAAATGCACGACGAACTTTTGAAGCGCCATTTAGAATTGGTTATCGAAGCGAACAAAACCACCAACATCACGCGCATATCGACTTGGGACGAGGGTATGCTT
The DNA here is from genome assembly GCF_900184265.1 of Eggerthella timonensis. NCBI lineage: Bacteria > Bacillati > Actinomycetota > Coriobacteriia > Eggerthellales > Eggerthellaceae > Eggerthella > Eggerthella timonensis. The sequence continues at coordinate 535,981 of NZ_FXXA01000002.1, read as the reverse complement.
CTGCATGTGGAAGACTCCCTTGTTGGGCTTCCAGAAGTTCAGGACGCGCCTATGGGCCGTTTGATCGACATTGGATCGGGAGCAGGATATCCCGGCATACCCCTTGCAATCGAGACCGGCCGTGAAACGCTGCTCGCAGATTCGGTCGGCAAGAAGACAGCGATCCTTGCATCGATGGTGAAGGAGCTGGGATTGACCAATGTAGAGGTGTACACCGGTCGTATTGAGGATCTTGCGCGCGAGATGCCTACTGCATGTACGGTGGTCACCGCTCGAGCGCTCGCGCAGCTGTCGGTTCTCATGGAACTTGCGAGCCCCCTGCTTCAGGACGGAGGCAGATTGGTTTGCTATAAAGCGAACGTATCGGACGAAGAATTCGAGCATGCACTCACGCTGCAAGAGCGTCTCGGCATGAAGCTTTCGTCTGACCGCACCGTGTCGCTCGGCGATACGTGCCGCCGCATCATCTGCTTTGAGAAAACCGGCCAGCCCTCGATCAAGCTGCCGAGGAAAACCGGGATGGCCCAAAAACGGCCGTTGTAGGTTTCAGAATGTTTCACGTGAAACATTCTGAAACCTAGCGCCGTTCTCACGTTGCTCTAACGTTTATCTTTCATCTGTCGAAACAGATCCGCATATTCCTGCACATCGTTGCGACGGTTGAGCACTTCCGCATGGATCATCTCGCATACGCCTTCAAGGTTCTCGATCACATCAGTGTTCGTGAACCTGAGCTCCTTGATCTCCAACATCTCTAGATACGTAGTTCGTATGCGGTCATAGTCTTTTTGGCTCTTCGTATAATGGCTGTCACCGTCGAGCTCTATGCTCAACCGCGCTTTACGACAGTAGAAGTCAAGGATGTACGATCCTATGACTTTCTGGGCCACGAATGGTGTAGGATATTCCCTTAAGAACGAAAACCAAAGTCTCCGCTCAGCATAGGTCATTTGTTTTCGCATCGAGCTTGCCCGTTGAGCGAGTAATTGCCGCCGAGTAGTGTTCATCAGCTACCTCCTTTTCCCTATCTAGTATTGTACACACGTGGTCTTACGCGCAGATGGTAGGTTTCTAGCGCGCAGCCTATGCGAATCTCATACCGTTTGCCTCCGTTTCCAATGCGGTTTCTATAAATGTTTCACATGAAACACTATTGGTTCTAACGTGCTTCGAATGTTTTACGTGAAACATTTTGGACGAGTGTTTCACGTGAAACACTAAACAGGGTATACTGTGTTCGCGGTTAAGAAAGGGGGTCCCTGTGGGACTATTCGATGGTCTCAAACGAGACAAAAAAGCAGCAGAGACTGTCAAGCATGAAAAGGAAGAGATCGTAGAGGACGAGTTGATCATCGATCACATCGAAGTGGTTGAGCGTGAGACGACGAGACCGGTGGTCGAACAAGAAGTACCTCCCACTCCAATCAAGACGATCAAGGAGAAGGCGCCCGTCAAGCACGTGGTTGGTCAGACGAAGGTTATGGCCATCATCAATCAAAAAGGCGGCGTCGGGAAGTCTACGACTGCGATCAACCTTTCTGCCGCATTGGGCGAGCTGGGCAAGCAGGTGTTGCTCGTCGATCTCGATCCTCAGGGCAATTCTTCAAGTGGACTGGGAATCGAGAAGAGCCAGGTCCATAACTGCGTGTACGACGTATTGTTGAACGACGTGGCGATCGAGGATGTGATCATCCCAGATGTGGGCGAAGGATTAGACCTCGTACCAGCCACGATCAACCTCGCAGGGGCAGAAGTAGAGCTTGTGTCTGAGATGGCCCGTGAGAATCGCTTAAAAGACGCCGTAGGAAGCCTTCGCGGCAAGTACGACTATGTATTTATCGATTGTCCCCCTTCTCTCGGCTTGTTGACGGTTAATGCGCTTGTTGCTGCTGACAAGCTTCTGATCCCCATTCAGTGTGAGTTTTACGCGCTGGAAGGCGTGACAAAACTTCTTGATTCAATGAAACGTGTCAAAACACGCCTGAATCCCACGCTGGATATCTTCGGTGTGCTTCTGACGATGTACGACGGTCGCACGACGCTTTCACGACAGGTCGTGGAAGAAGTGCGCAGCTATTTCGGCAAAACGGTGTTTGCGACGCTCATTCCCCGCACGGTCAAGCTCTCCGAGGCACCGAGCTTCGGTCAGCCTATCACGCAGTACGACCCGTCGGGCAAGGGAGCCCAATCGTATATGAACCTCGCAAAGGAAGTGGTACAACGTGGCTAAAGCGAACAAAAGCGGGTTGGGCCGTGGTCTGAACTCGCTTCTTGGCGGCGCATACGAGGAAGCGGCCCCCCTTGAGGCTACTCCGAAGCGCGTGTTGGTGGAGCAAGAGCGCGAAGAAGTGCCGATGTCGGCACCAGCGCGACCTGAGCCCGAATCTGAACTCCAGAATGTTTCACGTGAAACAATTCCCCCAATGCAGGAGGAATCGATCGTCGACGGTGAGAGCCAGGTAACCATCAAGAGCGTCGTGCAACGCCGAACCGACGAGGTTCCTATCGAGTCAGTGAGTCCGAACCCTGATCAGCCGCGTACGAACTTCAAAAAAGAGGCTTTGGAGGAACTTGCAGCGTCTATCGAGAAAGATGGCCTGCTGCAGCCGATTCTGGTGCGCCCGGTCGGGAGTAATGAGTACCAGATCATTGCCGGTGAGCGTCGTTGGCAAGCATGCAAGCTCGTGGGTTTGAAGACCGTCCCGGTGCGCATCAAAGATGCGGACGATGATCAAGCGCTCGAACTCGCCCTCGTTGAGAACATCCAGCGTTCTGACCTTAATCCTATCGAAGAAGCGTATGGGTATCGTCGTATGATGGAGCGACGCAATCTTACGCAGTCCGAAGTGGCCCAAGCGATGTCGAAAGGCCGCTCTACGGTGGCGAACGCGCTCCGTTTGCTCGAACTTCCCGAAGAAGCGCAGCAATTGCTGTTCGAAGAAAAGATTTCTGCGGGACATGCACGCGCGATTCTGTCCATTCCCACGAAGGAAGGGCGCCAGAAGCTCACGGACAAGCTCGTTGCAGAGAAGCTTACCGTGCGCGAAGCGGAAGCGATTGCGCGTTTGTTCTCGGGAAAGCGCAGTGACACCCCCACGAAGAAGGAGCCGTTGCCGAAGACGTACAAAACGGTGGCAAAGGCGCTGAAGGATGTTCTGCATACGCCGGTGAAAGTGAAGTCGTCGAACGGCAAGAACAAAATCGAGATTGAATTCCAAGATGAAGAAGATCTCGAGCGGTTGTTTGAGGAGCTCATCGCCGCCGCATCCTAAGCGAAGGCAAAGGAAAGCCCCGAATGTTTCACGTGAAACATTCGGGGCTTTCTTATTTGAAGGTGTTTTTAAGCTGCCCGCATGCTCCTGCTATATCGGAGCCTCGTGAATCGCGGAGCGTTGCTTCCGTCCCTCGCCTCGAGATCTCGGAAAGCCACAGATCGATCGTTTCCAGCGGACTCGGTTGGAATTCCGATCCCTCTATAGCGTTGATAGGAATCAGATTCACATGGCACATGAGATTGGAGCAGAATTTTTGCAGCGCCTTGAGGTCGGCAGGAGCGTCGTTCACGCCTTCGATCATGATGTACTCCAGAGTAACGCGGCGGCTTGTCTTCGCGACATACTCTTGGAGTGACTCCTTCAATGCCGGTAGCTTGTAGCGCGCCACATTCGGCATAATAAGGTCGCGGATCGGTTGCCGCGCCGCATGAAGAGACACGGCGAGGGTGAATTGCTCAGGTTCTTCGGCAAAGCGCTTCAAACCAGGCAGAATCCCGCAGGTTGACACGCTGATATGCCGAGCACCGATCTCCAAACCCTTTTTATGGTTGAGGATGCGCAGCGCAGCCAAGGTGTTGTCGTAGTTGAGGAACGGCTCTCCCTGGCCCATTCCCACGACGTTGGTCACGCGCGTGCCCATGTCGTCTTGCGCGATGAGTACTTGGTCGACGATTTCTCCTGGCGTGAGGTTGCGCGCAAATCCCTCTTGGCCGGTTGCGCAGAACGCGCAGCCGATAGCGCATCCCGCTTGCGTGGAGAAGCACACGGTCAAGCGCTCGCCATTGCGCGAAGGGATGGCAACGGTTTCCACCCGGATTCCATCATCGAATTCGATGAGATACTTGCGCGTTTTATCCTTCGACACCTGACGATCGACGATGAGAGGCGTCGTGAGCGGAAAACGCTCGGCAAGAACCGTCCGCAGCGCGCCAGGGAGGTTCGTCATCTCGTCGTAGCTGGTTGCATGTCGTTGGTAGAGCCATTCCTGCAGCTGTTGAGCGCGGAAGGCGGGCTGCCCCAATTCCTTCATGAGAGAAGCGAGTTCGGGGAGCGCGTATGTTTTGATTGGTTTATCCATAGCGGTCATTATACATGTTTCACGTGAAACATCCCTTTGCTATACTGCAACGAACGTATCAAGGATGATGAAAGAAGGATGCATGTCTGATTGCCGGGTGGCATTGCTTGCCGGAGGAAAGAGTGGGGAACGGGAGGTATCGCTTGCATCGGCCGAGGGTGCGCGTGAGGCCCTTGAGGAAGCAGGATACATCGTCACGCAGCTCGATCCTGCTGAAAAGGAGGACCTGAAGCGTCTTATCGACGGTCCTTTCGATGTTGCGTTTCTCTGCTTGCACGGTAAGTACGGCGAAGATGGCACGGTGCAGGGACTTTTGGAGACGATCGGGCTCCCGTATATCGGATCAGGCGTCTGGTCAAGCGCATTGGCGATGGATAAAGTGAAGTCGAAAGTGTATTACGAGCGGGCCGGCATTCCTACTCCGCCGTCCGTGCCGCTGCAAGCGGGCGATTCCTACGATGTAGACGAGATCGTCGCGAAGCTGGGAACGCATTGCGTGGTAAAACCGGGTACGGAAGGAAGCGCGCTTGGCGTATTCATCGTCGAAGGGGCGCAGGCGATCGCTGAGGCGATCGAGAAGGCATTCGCCATCGACTCCGAGGTTCTGATCGAACGCTATATAAAAGGTAAGGAATTGACGGTCGCGGTCATCGGCCACGACGAGGTGCAAGCGCTTCCCATCATCGAGATCGTGCCGAAAAGCGATTTCTACGATTTCGAATCGAAATACGCACCCGGCGGCTCGCAGCACCTGTGCCCCGCGCCGCTTCCTGAGGAAACGACGCGTATGGTGCAGGATCTTGCGGTGCGCGCGCATCGCGCGTTGTCGTGCGAGGGGGTTTCGCGCTCAGACTTCATCTTGGAAGAAGATGGATCGTGCTGGACGCTGGAGACGAACACCATTCCGGGCATGACGGGAACGTCGCTGCTTCCCGATGCGGCACGCGCTGCTGGAATCTCGTTCCCCGAGTTGTGCACGCGCCTTATCGGCTACGCCCTTGCGTAGAATGTTTCACGTGAAACATTCTGAGGTTAGAACACGCCGCACGATTTGAGGCCGAACAGGGCAAGGGCGACAAGCAGCAGCAGAAACAGCCAACTGACGGCATAGCAGCCCTTGTTGCCCTTGCGTCCCTGCTCGATAAGCTTCTCGGACATCTTGCGACGGCTCTTCATAATCACCGTGCCCGTCTCCTTCTCGGGAAACGCCACGGTTTTCTTGGGAGTCCACGAGCCGTTGCTGGATACAACCTGTTCGACGCCTTGTTCTCCAAGGTCGACTTCGGGGCGCACGCCGTCGGACAAACGCTGGGCGGTCGAGGCGATGAAGGGCTCGAATGCCTGATCGAGGGTAGGATCGTAGCATATGACCGCCGCTTGACCCCAGTAATGGCCGGGTTCGGGATGGTCGGTGAACGCGACGAACGACAGTAACGCCTGCAGGTTCCATCCGCGCGCAGCGAGAACGCTCAACTCGCGTGAGAACGCGGCGTCGAAGAAACCGATGAGACCTCCGAAGCGGTTCTTCATCCAAGCAGTGGACACGCCATGCTCGGTTTGGAACACGATCTCGAACACGTCGCCGATGAGGTTGTCGGCTCCCAGCAGCGCTGCAGCGTCTTTCTTCGAAAGGGTGTCGAATCGTGCATACGTTCCGAAATAGCGCTCTGCCTGCATGTTCTCTCCTTTGAGCCGTTCTTTTTGTCAACGTCGGCGTAACGGTTTGTGTGTTCACATGATAGATGATAGGCTACCCGTATGGATAAACAAAACACTCCCTGGCAGGATGCCCTGCAAAGTTTCATAAGCGATGGTACCTCGGAGGCCATCTGCGATCGGTACGCTTCGCTCCCGGAAATCGCCGCAACGGCGGATTTCGGCGATCTTGACCACAATATCGTGGTACTGGACACGGAAACGACGGGTTTCTCGTTCCATCACGACGAATTGACGCAGATCGCCGCGGCACGTATGGAAAGCGGCGAGATCGTTGAATGGTTCATCACGTTCGTGAACCCCGGCAAGCCCATTCCGGAGGATGTCGCGCACCTCACCGACATTCACGACAGCGACGTTGCCGATGCTCCGTCTCCTTCGGATGCTCTGGCGAAACTCGTAGAATTCGTCGGCGATGCGAAGGTGGTTGCGCATAACGCCGAATTCGACCGCACGTTCACCACGCGCCATCCGAGCGGCTATCCCCTGTTGAACAACACGTGGATCGACTCGCTCGATCTCGCGCGCATCGCGCTTCCGCGCTTGAAGTCGCATCGTCTACTCGATCTCGTGCGCGCGTTCGGCGCTCCCTTGTCGACACACCGCGCTGACGCCGACGTTGAGGCAACCTGCGCTATATTCCGCATCCTGCTGGCCGGCGTCGCGACGATGCCCCCGGCGCTCGTGTGCGAGATCGCGCATATGGCGACCCCTGACGAATGGTCGACGCAGATGGTGTTCGATCAGTTCGCGCAGAAGTACGATGTTTCACGTGAAACATCTGAGTTGAAATTTTCGCTACGCACGTTGCGCCGCGATCGTTTGGGCAAACTGGAGCGGGTTGCGAAATTGGATGCCGACGACATTGCAGCAGACCCGCAGCGCTCGCTCGCATTTCCGTCCAATGATGACATCGTTGAAGCTTTTTCCGAAGCGGGGCTCGTGGGCGCGCTGTACGACGACTTCGAGCCGCGCATGGAGCAGGTTGCCATGGCCGAAGCCGTGCGCAACGCGTTTTCAAGCTCGGAAAACCTGTTGGTGGAGGCTGGAACCGGCGTAGGAAAATCCATGGCATACTTGGTGCCCGCCGCTTTGACAGCGCGTGCCAACAACATCGCCGTGGGTGTGGCAACTAAAACCAATACCTTGCTTGACCAGCTGGTTTATCATGAACTACCCGCTTTGGCGAAAGCGCTTGAGGCTTCCGATCCCGAGCGCCCGCCACTGACGTATGCACCGCTTAAAGGGTTCTCGCATTATCCGTGCCTGCGCAAGATCGGGCATCTGGTGGCCGAAGGCGCGCAGACGAAGCTGTTCGGCAACAAGGAGCAAACCCAGGCTCCTTCGCTCGCGGCGTTGCTGTCGTTCATCGAGCAAACCGAATACGATGACATGGACAGCTTGAAGATCGACTACCGCGTGCTGCCGCGGCGCATCATCACGACCACGGCGAACGACTGCTTGCGCAGGAAGTGTCCCTATTTTGGTACTTCGTGCTTCGTTCACGGCTCGCGTCGCCGTGCGGAGGCGCTCGATATCGTGGTGACCAACCATAGCCTGCTGTTCTGCGACCTCGTGGCCGACGGCGGATTGCTTCCGCCGATCCGCTACTGGGTGGTGGACGAGGCCCACGGCGCCGAAGCCGAGGCTCGCCGTGCGTTCTCGCTGTCGCTATCGGCTGAGGATATCACGCGTCTGGCCAACCGCGTGGGGGCCGATGAGGCGTCCCGCAACGTGTTCGTGCGCGCCGAACGCCGCGTGGTGGTTCCCGGCATGGAAGAGGGATCGTCGCTGTTCTACGCGCTCACCGGAAAGGCTCGAGCGGCTGGCAAGGCGTATGCCGACGCGGCGCGCGATTTCGCCGCGCACCTTAAAGACCTCCTGTTCTTCGATCAGAACAGGAAGGGCAAAGGCTACGAGATCGTAGAGCTGTGGATCAATGCCGACGTGCGCTCGAGTGCAACGTTTGCCCAGGTCGCAAGCTATGGACGTGCAATGACCGAAGCAGCCGAGAAGCTGGTGCGAGTGTGTCAGGAGCTCGTGGGCTACCTGGAAGACCTCGAAGGCGCCGCCGAGATCCAGCGCGAGATCGCATCGACGGCGATGGAACTCAAAGAACAGATGAACGCGGCCGACATCATCTTGGACAAGGCTCCGGAAACGTACGCCTACGCCGCGACGTTGAGCCGCAAGAAGGATCGCGTCGCCGAGAAATTGGAAGCGCTGCTGATCAACGTGGGCGAGGCGATGAACGAGACGCTGTTCGAACGCACGCATTCGACGGTGTTCGCATCCGCCACGCTGGCCGTTGACGACAAGTTCGACGCGTTCGAGGGCGCTTTGGGTCTGAACGCGTCGGAGCATTCGACCTGCCAGACATGCAAGTTGGATTCCAGCTATGATTTCGACGCGCACATGACGGTGTACGTGGCCAGCGACATGCCCGAACCGAATGAGGCCTCTTACCTCGCGGCTCTGCAACGGCTGCTGGTTGACGTGCATCGCGCGCAAAGCGGCTCGATGCTGACGCTGTTCACGAACCGTCGCGAGATGGAGCGATGCTTCGAAGAAGTGCAACCCCAGCTCAAAGAGGATGATCTGCGCGTGGTGTGCCAGAAATGGGGCGTGTCGGTGAAGGGCCTGCGCGACGACTTCCTGGCCGATGAGCACCTGTCGCTGTTCGCGCTCAAGAGCTTCTGGGAAGGCTTCGATGCGCCGGGGGCCACGCTCAAGGGCGTCATCATCCCGAAATTGCCCTTCGCTAAGCCGACCGATCCGTTGTCGTGCGAACGCGCATCGCGCGATGACCAGGCGTGGCGACGTTACGTGCTGCCCGCCGCCGTCCTTGAGACGAAGCAGGCTGCCGGCCGTCTCATCAGGAAGGCCGACGATACGGGCGTGCTCATCCTTACCGACCGTCGTCTGCTGACGAAAAGCTACGGCAAGGCGTTCCTCAACTCGCTGCCCAGCAGAACCATTAAAGTGATGACCTCGGCCGAGATCGCCGCCGATCTCGAACGTGCGAACAACGGGTAGCGCGAGGCGATCCGACAGGTACGCATGGGCAAGCGGGAAGATAAAATAACGCGCGCAGCGCACATCAAGAAGCATACGCGCGGCACGTCGAACGAGATATCGTTCAGCGTGCTGGACGCTGCGAAGAACGCGCTCGACGGTGACGTGAACGACGTGCAGAAGCACGGACCGGGGCGCATCTCGCTGTTCACGTTGCCGGGAAGGCACAAGAAGCCGGCCCCCACGCCGACGAAGGAGCGCGGGTTGCCGCTTTCGACCGGCGACTTCGTCTCGGTTGACGACAGCGCAACCACATCGAAGATAGGAGCCCTCCCTTCGGCGTCGCGTCCAGCGACTCAATCGGAAAAACCCCCTTCAACGTCCCTTGCGACGGTTCCGGCGAAGCCCAAGCGCTCCCCCGAAGAGGAGATCGCCCGCAGAAAAGCTCGCCGCCGCTTGAGCAAATGGCTCGCTATTGCGGTGATCGTGGTGGTGAGCGTCGGTCTGCTGGGGGCCGGCGGCATGTACCTGTATCGCGATTATCAGAACCAGCAAGGTCATATCGCGGTGCTCGACGATGCATTGTCGCTGGTCAAAGAAGCAGATGAAACCATACAGCAGCTCGATGAAGTGGTGAGCAACCCCTTTGCGGAGGGGAGCGAAGAACAACGCTCTGCGATCCAAGCGCAGCTTGAAGGGGTCGAGCAGAAGCTTCGGGATGCCGACGACAAGGCACGCACGGTATCGCTCGAGCTGAACGGCGCGCGCGAGAAGGAAGCCGCCAATCAGACGGTGGCCGCGATTTCCGCGCGTTATTCGCTGATCGAACAGGGGCAGTTGCTCATGAATGCGGCAACGGAAGCTCAAAGCGCTGCCGAACAGGTGGATACCGCATGGAAGACTGTGCTCGAGGGCGACGACCTGGCGCGTCAGGCCGCTCAGCTGGTAACCGACACGACGGCGGAAAACGTGGAAGCTTCCAAAGAGAAGACGAACGAGGCGCTGGCTTCCTTCGATGCGGCGCATGCGGCGTTCTTGGACATCCAGGTGGCGTATCCGCTGGCGGATTTCACTCAATTCGTCGATTACGTGGCGAAACGCCAGGAATCGCTCGGGTACGCCATCGCTTCGGACGATGCGATCCTCGCTAAGAACAAGGAAGAAGCCACGGCTCAGAACAACGCGTACAACATAGCCGACGCCGAGGCCGCCGCGCTCGCGAAAGCGCTTCCCGAAGATCCCTCGAGCCTCGTGGACGAAGCCTTCGAAAACGCCACGGCTGACGTTGCAAAGGCCTATTCAACAGCACGTTTACAAGCCCGCAGCGCAGACGCTTTTATTAGTGATTATTTGGGTGCGGAGAGCAAATAGCGTATACTTGCATCATGTGTGCCTTGTAGAATCGCCAACGAAAGGCAAAAGAGTATGCCGGACATACTAGATCACGTCGCATATCTATCACAGGAAATCGGCCCTCGCCCCGCGGGAACCGAAGAAGAGCAGCAAGCGGCGTTGTACATTACCGAGCAGATGCAGAAGGACGCGGGTCTTTCCGCCATCATCGAAGATTTCAGCGGCGCTCCCGGAGCCGAGGCTCCGCGTGTGATCTGCTGCGCAGCAACGCTGGTCATCACCGTCCTCGCCCTGTTCCTGCCGGTGGTGGGCGTGGCATCCATCGTCGTCACGCTGATCGCCGCGCTGCTGTTCGCTGCCGAGGTGTTCAATCGCCCCGTGCTGTCGCGCGCCTTCGCACGCGGCGTTAGCCAGAACGTGGTGGCGAAGTACGAGCCCAGCTACTCGGCGGAATCGGGCGGATCCCGCCGACGCAAAGTCATCGTGGTGTCCCGCTACGACAGCGGAAAAGTGCGTGCCGAGCTCAACGGCCCCCTGCTCTCGATCCTCCCCATCCTGCAATGGGCGACGTTCGGCGCGATGGTATTCCTCCCGTTGCTGCTGATCGTGCGCAACGTGGTGTTTCTCAACGCGGAAGGCGTCACCGCCATCGTGTTGAACGTGCTGGCATGCATCGCGCTCGTGCTGGTGGCGCTGCCGCTCGTGTTCGCGCTGCTGCACAAGCTGGCTTCGTACAACGAGGCCGCGAACTGCAACGCCGCCGGTACGGCCGTCATGATGGAAGTTGCGCGTCGCGTCGGCCGCGGTCGCGTGAGCGAGGCCGAGCTGTCCGCCCGTTCCGATGCCGCGATTCACGGCGAAGCCGCTGCGCGCGAGGCGGGCCTTGTACCCGAAGGGGCGCAGCTCGTGTACGAGGCCGCCAGCGTGAAGCCGCCCGAGCCTGCTCCGCAGACGCCCGAAGCGCGCCTTGCCGCCGCAAAGGCGGCGGTTGCCGCCCTGTCCGGCAAGCCAGTGACGGGCGTATCGGCTTCCGACATCGCTCAGAACCTCGTGCAGATCAAAGAACCGCCTCTGCCGATGCCGACCGACGAGGGGTACCGCGAGCTGCGCGACGAAACGCGCGAGGCGCTGTCCAGCATTCCCGAGGACACGATGCAGGAAGCGCTGGCAAACGCGGAAGCCGCTGCGGCTGAAGAGGCCGCGCGCGCTGCGGCCGAAGCAGCCGCCCTCGCTGCGGCGACGGCTGGCATGGCTGCGTCCTCGTACGCTGCCGTGACCCAGGCGAGCGAGCCGAGCGACGGGGTGCCCGATTGGTTCAAGAAAGCGCAGGAGAAGGCCAAGAAGCCGCGCGCTGACAAGCCCGTTCAGCGCTCGAAGTTCGCAAGCGCGCTCGACGCCGCAGACGAGGAGAGCGCCGGCCACTTCGCCGAAGCGGGCTCCTCCGCCGACCGCGCGTCCGAGGCTGCAGTATCTTACGAGCGTGCAGAGGCTCGCGAGGTCAAAGCTCCCCAGTGGCATACTTCCGAGGTCGAAGCCGCTGCAGCCCCTGCAGCAGCCGAAGCGGCGGAAGCTCCCGCTCCTGCCGCCGAGGGCGTGTACGAGATGCCCGCGCAAGAGGGTGCCGCGCAGGTGCCGGCCATCTCCGCGGAATCACAGCAGCAGTCCGCTCCTGCGCCAGCCGATCCGTACTCCACGACGGCGATGCCTCCCATCGACGTGAGCGAACTGCGTCTGGGCGATATACCTCCCATCGACGACGTTCCCATGCCGTCGTTCCTCGATCCGCGCAAGGTGCAGGAAGAGGCTCGCGCCGCCCAGGCCGACGAGCAGCGCACCGGCAACCGGGTCGACGTGACGGGCGCCCCTATCGGCGCAAGCGGCCGCATCGACGTGGTCACCGAGCATTACGACGAGTTCTCAGCTGGTCCGCAAGCGGAGGCGGCGGCTCCCCGTCCCATCGTGCTTCCCGACATCGGCGTGTCGGCTGCGAACCTCACCCCCATATCGGAGCTTCCGAAGCAGCGCGCTCCGCTGGCCGACGTGGAATCGTCGGGCAAGAGCGCGGCCAAGAGCCTTCTGACCATGCTCCCCTCGATCAGCGTAGGCGACGAATCCTCCGATGATGCGGCATCGGCCGAACGCGCGCCCGAGCCCGAGCAAGCCGACGTTGCCAAGAAGCATTCGCTTCGCTCGATGCTTCCGTCGCTTTCCGGCTCCATCAGCCGTACCGACATCGCCGAGGGCAAAACATCGAACGTCAGCGCAGCCGGCGCGTTCGTGCCGGCAGGGGCGACGGGAACGTTCGCACCCATCGGCGACGAGCTGCTGGACAACGTCGACCCCGAGGACATCTACATCGACGATGCCGATGATTCGGCGTACGATCAGAACTTCACCGAAACGGGCGCGTTCGCCGGTCCGGGCTACGTGGAGATGCCTAAGTCGCGCGTGCACCGCCTGTTCGACCGGCTTCGTCGCAAGAACAAGGACCAGGAACCCTCGCCGCAAGAGTGGCTCGAGGTGGACGAGTCCTTCGACGCGCGTACGGTGGGTGCCGAGCGCGGCGGCTGGGAGAGCTTCCGTGAGGACGGCCTGGCCGACCCCGCTGCTACGACTCAGTTGGATCCGTACAACGCGGGCTATGAGAACGACGAGTACGGCACGTTCGAAGACGACGGGTTCGATGGCCCTTACGACTACGACAACGTCGACGAGTACGATGAAGGCTACGGCCCCGACGAGCGTCGTCCCTGGCATGGTGGCGCGTTCTCGCCGCGCCGCATGGAGAAGGCCGAGCTCGACATGGAAGATGCTCCGAGCGAGGTGCTCGATGCGGTCGACTTCGACGATCCCGACGTGCCTGCCGAGCTCAAGCAGATCTACCAGTTCCGCAACCCCGACATCAACACGGAAGTATGGTTCGTCGCGCTGGGATCTGAACTTGCTCAGAACGGCGGCATGCGCGCATTCCTCACCGAACACCAGCAGGATCTTCGCGGCTCCATCATCATCGACCTCGATGCGCTCGGTGCGGGCGATCTGTGCATGATCGAGCAAGAGGGCATGTACCGTACGGTGAAGACGTCGTCGCGCATGAAGCGCTACGTGAAGAAGGCATCGCAGGCAACCGGCTTGAGCGTAGGCAATGCCCAGATCAAATGGAAGGACAGCGCATCGTCTTATGCTATCAAGCAGGGTTACCAAGCCATGCACTTGGTGGGCATGGACGGCGCGAAACCGGCCTTCTTCGCGCAAGGCGACGACGTGCTGGAGAACATCGACGAGCAGACGCTCGAGGCGAATGCCGACTTTGTTATGGAGTTGTTGAAGAATATATAGGTGCCCCCTCGCGTCCCCGGTAGGTGATTTTCAGCCTGCCGTATAATACGGGTTCGTGTGCGCTGGCTACGGCTGGGAGCATGCCACGAAGGTGCGGGATGAAGCGTCCTGCTCAAGTACAGAACAGAGAGGTGTTTTTGCAGCCATGGCTATTGAAGCTTATTGCGTGAAGTGCAAGGCCAAGAAAGAGATGAAGGATCCCGTCGAGAGCCTGACCAAGAACGGCAAGCCTATCACGAAGGGCAAGTGCCCCGACTGCGGCACCACCATTTGCCGCATCGGTGCTGCGAAATAACCTCGCTCTTACCCGATGAAGAAAGGACGGCTGCGGCCGTCCTTTTTTGTTTCCAAGGGTTGCTTCTTCGCGGCTTGCACCTGGTGTATGATGGTTAAATGGATAACTTCGTCAAGATACTCGATGCGCTGACGGAATACGTGTACATCTCCGATATGGAGACGCACGAGATTCTCTACGTCAACAAGCCGGCGGCGCGCCTGTTGGGCAGCACATGGCGTGATCGCCCATGCTACGAGGTGATTCAAGGTTTGGATGAGCCGTGCCCATTCTGCACGAACCACTTGCTGAAAAGCGATGCATTCTACACGTGGGAGCACTACAACGAGAAGTTCGACCGATTCTACTCGCTCAGAGACGAGATCATCCAGTGGAACGGTCGCCCTGCACGTTTCGAGATCGCGTTCGATCAAACCGAGCAGGTACGGGGTCTCAAGGCTCAACTGGGGCTCGAGACGTTGCTCGTGCGCTGCATCATGGAGCTGCAGGATATCGACGGATTCTCGGGCGACATCGTTTCGGTGCTGCGCATGATAGGCGAATTTTTGGGTGCCGATCGGGTCTACCTGTTCCAGGTGACGCCCGACGGCAAAGCCTTCAATAACACTCATGAGTGGTGCGCGCCCGGCGTAGAGCCGCAGATCGACCAGCTGCAAAACATGGATATCGAAAACGTGCGTCAGTGGATGCCCATGTTCTTGGAGCGAGAAACCATCATCGTGAAGGATCTGGAAGAAATCAAGGACACCTTCCCGAACGAATATGCGATGCTTTCGCCCCAGGGCATCGTCACCATGGTGGACGCGCCGCTGCTTGTCGAGGGCGAGCTGATCGGGTCCATCGGCGTTGATAATCCGGCCGCTATCCACCTCGATCACTGTGGATCGTTTTTCGAGAGCCTGTCGTACTTCCTTTCCATGGAGCTGGAGCGCTATCAGGCGCGTGAGCGATTCAGGAAGCTCAGCTACACCGATGCGCTCACCGGCTTGGCGAACCGCAACCGCTACATCGCCGATGTGAGCCGACTCGACGAGGAGGACCCTTGCAGCCATTTCGGCGTTGCCTATCTCGATCTGAACGGGTTGAAGGCGATCAATGACGAGAAGGGCCATGCCGAAGGCGACCGCGCGCTCGTGAGAGCAGCCGAGGTGCTGCGCGAGGCATTCCCCCGTGCGCGCGTGTATCGGCTGGGAGGGGACGAGTTTCTGATCGTGTCGTTGGATTCCCTCGAAAGCGAGTTTCGTGCGCAGGCGGAGCTCGCGCAGAAGATGCTCGAGGATCGCGCCTGCTCGATGGCGATGGGATTGTTTTATGCAATAGATCCGTGCATGTTGGAAGATGCGGTTGCCAAGGCCGATGCCGCGATGTATGACGACAAGCGATCGTTTTACGACGAGCGGACGCGACCTTAAGCGCCCTTCCGCGCGTCCTGAAAATCCAAGGTGTAGCCGACGGCATCGGAGAAGATGGTCTTCAGCGCGTCTAGCGAGGTAAGCTCTAATTGTCTCGAAAGGCCCGCGAAGTACTCTTCAAGGCGGGTGGATACCTTCATAGCAGCCTGGGATCCTTTCTCGGTAAGATGCACCGTCAGGCTTCGAGCGTCGGCAACCACTCGTTGTCGTTCGATGAATCCTCGTTCTTCGAGGTTTCTCAACATGCGCGACACGGCGCTGGGCTGCAATTGCAGACGCTTCGCAAGCTCGCCGGGCCTCAACGGCTCTTGCGAAGCGTCCAATTCCAGGAGGGCGCGCGCCTCGTCGTGGGTGAGTCCCACCTGCGAATCGAGCAGCGACGTGCATGCTCGGTCGAGCTCGGTGACGAGGTTCAAAAGGCTGCGGATGGTGTCGTTCGCGTCGCGCATACCAGGCCGATCCTACCCGTACCTATACTCCACGCCCATGGTGGGCTGGGGGTTCTCCCACTTCTTGACGATGGTGCCCTCGCAGGCGATGCGGCAGGTGCCGCACTCGAGGCAGCCGACGTAGTCGAAGGACTTGGCGCCGTTCTCGTCGATCTTGTACAGGGCCGCCGGGCACACGCGAACGAGCTTCAGGAACTCCTCCGCGTCGGGGTCGTCGACCAGCTCGATGTGGGCGTTCTCCTCGTCAACCTCGTACTTGTCGATAGCCAGGAACTCGTCGACGTTGACCGTGATCTCCTCGACCTTGCTCACAGCGACTTCACCGCCTTCCTCACCTCGCCGGCCAGCTTGAACAGGCCGCGCTTCCTCACGATGGGCATCATGCGCTTCATGAGCGGCTTCTGCGGCTCGCCGTCCACGCTGAACAGCGCGTTGAAGATCTCCTTCATCATGACCGGGTAGTCGTCGAACATGCTCGACCAGCCCTCCATGGTGTGCGGCCACTTGCGGAACGTCGCCAGGTCCCGGATGACGAAGGAGCTCTCCATCGCGGTCTTGTAGGAGGCCAGGCCCGCAGCCGACGTGTCGCCCGCGTCGAGCGCCTTCGCGGCCGCGAGCCCCGCCATCTGGCCGGACGCCACGGCGAAGTCCATGCCGCGCACCTGGTAGCCCATGTTCATGCACAGGCCCGCCGACTCGCCCGCCACGAGCGCGCCGTCGAAGACGTAGCGCGGCACCATGTCGTAGCCGCCCTCGGGCACCATGTGGCCGGAGTGCTCCACGAGCTTCGCGCCGCGGATGACGGGGGCCACGGCCGGGTGGTTCTTGAAGTCCTCGAGCATCTGGTAGACCGGGACCTCGTTGGAGCCGTCGGCGGCCAGCGAGATGGTGGCCACGAGGCCGAGCGAGACGGAGTCCCTGTTCGTGTACAAAAAGCCGCCGCCCACGTTGCCGTGCGTGCAGTCGCCCACGAAGAGCATCGCCGCGCCCTCGCCCTCGGGCACGAGGAAGCGGTCCTCGATCTGCGAAGCCGGCAGCTCGAACACCTGCTTGACGCCGACGGCCATCTGGCTCGCCTTCGGGCGGGGGTTGCCGAGGCTGCGCTCGCACAAGAGGCTGTTCACGCCCTCGGCGACGATCGTCACCTCGGCGGTGATCTCGTCCTCGCCGGCGCGCACGCCGACGACCTTGCCGCTCTCGTCCTTCAAGAGCTCCTCGACCGCGATGCCGCAGATGTACTCGGCGCCGGCGTCCTCGGCCTTGCTCGCGAGCCACTGGTCGAAGGGCGCGCGCAGCACGCTGTAGGAGTCCTTGGCCTCCTCGGCGAGCTCGGGGCTCGTGAAGTCGATGGCCATCTGCGAGGCGGGGTCCATGAACGCCATGCGCTCGTGGGTGATCTTTCGCTCGAGGGGGGCCTCCCGCTCGAAGTCGGGGAAGACCTTCTTGAGCGAGTGCGAGTAGATGCGCCCGCCGGTCATGTTCTTCGCGCCGGCGAAGTTGCCGCGCTCGACCACGAGGACGCTCTTGCCGGCCCGGGCGAGCTCGTAGGCCGCCACGGCGCCCGCGCACCCGGAGCCGACGACGATCGCGTCGAAATCGGTTTCAGACATCTTCCATCCTTTCCTTTTAGTAAGGCCGCCAGTCGAAGCCCATGGCGGCGAAGTCAACGCAGGGAAGGTTCCGGCGGCGCCCACCAAGCGAGTTCCGCACGAGCCGAAACGTCCAGTGGACGTTTCGCGCGAGCAGGACTGCCGAGCGACTGGGCGTTGCCGGAACCTTCCCGGCCAGGTGCGCTACAGCGCCGCCGCCAGCTTGGGCAGGACGTCCTTCAGGTCGCCCACCAGGCCGTAGTCGCACTGCTTGAAGATGGGGGCGTTCTTGTCCTTGTTCACGGCGAACAACGTGCCGGCACGGTTCACGCCTACCATGTGCTGCATCTGGCCCGAGATCCCGATGCCGAGGTACACCTTCGGCGACAGCATGACGCCCGACACGCCGATATACGCCTCGCGGGGCATCCAGTCCACGCCTTCGGCCAACGGACGCGAGCAGCCGCACTCGCCGCCGAGCTTCGCGGCCGTATCGCGCATGAGCTGCAGGTCGGCCTCCTCGGCGAACCCGCGCCCTCCGGCCACCACCACGTCGGCGGCCACGAGATCGACGTCGCTCTTCGGCAGATCCTTCGTTTCCACGACGCGCAGGCTATGGGCCGGCACGTCGAAGGGCGCCTCTTCCACGATGTCGGTGCCCGTCGCGGCGGCGCTGTCGAACACGCCTGCGCCCACGGTGTAGATGGCGACGGGGCCGGTCGCCTTGCTCTTGCGCTGGCCCACGCCGCCGAAGTACATAGTGGTGGCGAGGTCGCCGTCGAATTCGATGACGTCGGTGATGACGGCCGTGCCCCGATGCGCGGCCAGCCTTCCGGCGATGACCTTCATACGACGGGTGGGCTCGACAAGCACGACGGTCGGATCCTCAGCGTCGACGACGGCGTTCACGCTGGCATACGCGTCGTCGAGGGAGCGATCAGCCGGCACGTCGATGTGAACGGCCTTGTCGGCGACGCCGGTCACGGCCTCGACGCCGGGTGCGACGAGCACCACGTCGTCGGCCATCGTGCGCGCGCCCGCGCACAGGGCGCGCGCGGCGCCCGGGGTTTCAGCGATAACGCATGCTTTCATAGTTTGATCCACCTTTCCTACAGAGCCGCTTTGAGCGCGGCGGCAAACTTATCGATATCGCCATCGACCGAGGCGTCGAGCATCTCGAGCTTGCGCTCGGCCTGTTGGGGAGCGAGCGTGGACGCCACTTCGATGACGCTGGGAACCGCCTCGGAGGCAGCGTTGACGGAGGAAGGCTTTTTACCGGCGGCCAGGATGTCCTTCATGCCGGGGATGCGCGGCAGCGCCGCGTCGGGAACCACGCTGATCACGGCAGGGAGGTCGATCTGAATGGTTTGCATTTGCGTTTCCAGCATGCGGTCGCAGGTAGCGATGGCTCCTTCGATCGAGATGGCGCACACGGCGGTGGCCACGGGCAGATCGAGCGCGTCGGCCAGCTGCACGTCAACCTGCTGCGCGTAGTTGTCGGCCGAGCCGTCGCCGCACACGATGAGATCGGCCGCGTCCAGCTCGTCGATCATCCGAGCGAGCAAGGCGGCGGTCGCATGGGCGTCGAGGTCGGCGCATGCGTCGTCGGCGATCATGACCAGCTCGTCCACACCGCGGGCGAGGATGCCCTTCTTCAGCTTGGAGTCATCGGCTTTCGCATCGGCCACCGACACGGCGACGACCTTCGACCCTTCGTGGGCGGCTGCAAGCTGCACGGCCGCTTCGACGGCGTTCAGGTCGTACGTGGATACGATGCGGTGGGCCTTCGAGTCGTCGAGGCTCCGGTCGGCCGCTACGACGATGTCCTGATCGTCGGCCAGCACCTTGATAGGAACAACGATGTTCATGGGATGCATTTCCTTTCTCTCTTCGTCGTCTCCGCCGCATATGCGGCATAGACACATCGAACAAACGACGCCATGCACCCTCGTTTGCCCGATGCTTCCATGCCGGCCGGCAGCGCCGCGACCATCCCTCCCTGGTCGCGGCGCTTGGGCGGTTACTGCTGCGCCTTGGCGGCAGCAGCTTCGAACTGCTTCTCGAAGAAGATCTTCTTCGCCACGACAAGGTGGTACTCGCCGGTCTGCAGCACATCGCCGTTCTGGTCGATCATCGACATCTGGATGATGATGACGCCGCGCTCCGGCTTGTTGTCGTCTTTGGCGACGATCTCGGACGTGGTGTACACGGTATCGCCGACGGCCGGCATCTTCAGGAACTTCCAGTTCTTCGTACCCTTCGTGGCAAGGATGGAGTTGTTCATCTTGGCCATCATCGGGTCGGACGGATTGATGGACGGCGTGAACGTGTAGATCAGCATGTGCTGGGCCAGCACGGTGTCATGCCCGTGGGCCTTGCAGTACTCGATGTCCATGTGGATGGGCGCCCACTCGCCGGAGATGCCGGCGAAGTTGAGGATGTCGGCTTCGGTGATGGTGCGGCCCGTTGTGGCCGGGGTCGCGTGGTTCAGGGGCACGTCCTCGAAGAACCAGGTGTCCTTGAACTTCTTGTCGAAAGCAGCTTGCAGTTGCTCGTTCATGCTGAGTTCCTCCTTCAGGTTTCGGGTTGGTCGTCCGGGCTAGTTCTTCTTAGCGATGGAGTAGTAGCGCACGTTATCCAGAACGAGCGTGCCGTCCTGATCGATGCCATGCACAGCCATCTCGATGGTGCCCGTGCCGTCGCCGTTGTCGGTCTTGTCGGTGATCTCGCACTCCAAATGGATGGTGCTGTTGAATTTCACGGGTGCCATGAACTTCACGTGCTTGAAGCCCGTCAGGTCGCCGAGCGTCTCGGCCGTGGCCGACCAGAACTCGGTGCGCTTGAGCATGCCGCCGGCCAGCGTCAGCGTGAGGGCGCCGTGGGCGATGTTCTCGCCGTACATGCCGGTCTTGGCGAACTCGTGGTCGAGGTGCACCAGGTTGTAATCGCCCGTGATCTGCGCGAAGTTCACCACTTCGGCGTTCGTAATGGTGCGGCCGCCGGGCGACTGGAACTTGTAACCAACCTCGACGTCTTCAAAATACAAAGGTGCTTGCAGCATTCTGACTCCTCCTTACGTAGATGTACGTGCTTCTCTATTGCATTGCCCGCCGCCTGCGGCGACAGGTCGATACCGTTTTAGATCGCGCGCTAGGCGTGGGGCGTGTGTTCCGAAAGCCCTGCCAGCCGCTCTTCGATCAATTCCTTCCTTCGAATCTTCCCGAAATCGGTGCGGGGCATCCGATCGAGCAGCTCGAAGGTTTTCGGGCACTTGTACCCGCTGATGCGCTCGTGCAGGAACGCTTTGAGATCCTCGAACGAGAACGTCTCGGGTGCGGCGACCTCGAGGATGGCATGGACCCTGCGGCCCCACTCTTCGTCAGGGATGCCGATGACCACCGCGTCGGTGACGCCGGGGAAGTCGAAGATGGCGTTCTCGACCTCCTTCGAGTACACGTTTTTCCCGCCGGTCACGATCATGTCCGGCCGACGATCCGAGATGTAGAGGTAGCCGTCGTTGTCGAGCCAACCCAGATCACCCACGCTGAAGTAGCCGTCCTCCGCACCGCGGATGGGCGGCGCACCCAGGTAGTGGGTGATGAGGCCCGGGTCGGGTCGGCCGTAAATCTCGCCTACGGTGCCGGCGGGGAGAGGCTTTCCGTCCTCGTCCCTGATCTCGATCGAGCAGCCGATAGGGCGTCCCACGCTGCCGCGATGCTCCAGCCATTCGTCCCCGCGGATGACCGCCGACCCTACCATCTCGGTGGCGGCGTACAGCTCGTACAGCCTCTTCGCGCCCACGCGCTCTATCCAACGAAGCTTCACCCGGTCGGGGCAGGGGCCTCCGCTGTGGAATACGGCTTCGAGGCTGCTCAGATCGCACTCGTCGAACGACGGGTGGTTCATCATGCGTTCCATCATGGTGGGTACGAGCCCGACGCATTGGATGGCGTGGCGCTCGATGATCTCAAGCGCCTGCGCCGCGTCGAAGCGTTCCATGATGTACACCGTCTGCCCGAAGAACAATCCCATGTAGGTGGCGTTGCTGTACAGGTTGTGGAACAGGGCACCCGGAACGAGCTGGCGCTCCCACGCCAGCTGCCCGGTCATGGACGTCCATGCCTCCAGGTCGGCTCCGCAATAGGCCGGCCGGATGCCCTGCACCACGAGTTTCGGCTTTCCCGACGAACCGCCGGTGGCGATGGCCCGCGCGGGAGCCACGGCGAAGAACGGCAGCGTTTCGGCGCCATTCGGGAACTCGCCGGCGATCCACTTCTGCACGGTGCTCCTCGACACGACATGCTCCGCGTGGTGGGCGGCGCCGTCCGATACGAGCACCTTGCAGTCGACCAATTCGAGCAGATCGCTCTGCTCGGTCGCCGTGTCTTTCGGCGATACGAACGCGCAGCAGGCACCCAACTGCCACGCGGCGATGGTTGCAACGACATGCTCGATGCAGTTCGGCAGGGCGATTACCACGTAGTCGCCCTCGCAAAGCCCCATTTCATGCAAGTGGCTGGCCACCTTCTCGGTCGCCTCGAACAGTTCCTTGCGAGTGAGCTCCTGCTCCGACCCGTCCTGGCGAAGCTCGGCCAGGGCCGTCTCGTCTCCCCAATGATCGGCAAGGCGCAGCAACTGGCTCGCCAGGGCCGTCACGGTCGTGGGTATGTACTCGTCTCGCGTTATCATGAATCCTGTTCCTCCCCTCGCATCGATCGTGTTGTTCGACATTGGCAGCTTACTGATTGAAACGGGGTGCCCTCTTCTCTTGGAATGCCCGCTTCCCCTCCTCGTGATCGGGAAGGAAGCTGAGCACCGGCTGCGCGAGGCTCTCGATTTCGAACACCTCGTGGATGTTGTAATCAACGCAAGCATTGACCAGCCGCTTCGTCATGCCGATCGCATAACGTGGCCCTGCAGCAACCTGCTTCGCGTAGGCGATGGCGGCGTCGAGGTACTCGTCCGCGGGCAGCGTTTTGAGTACAAGTCCCATGGCCTCCGCCTCGTCGGCGCGCACTTTGCGGCCAGTGAACATCATGTCCTTGGCCTTCTGGGCGCCGATCAAATGGGGCAGGAAGTACAGCCCGGCGAAGTCGGGTATGAGGCCCACCTGCACGAACGCTTGCACGAAGCTCGCCTTTTCCGAAGCGAACACGATGTCGCACGCCAGCGCCAGATTGCACCCGCCGCCTGCCGCCGCGCCGTTGATAGCCCCGATGATGGGCTTTTCCAGCTGGAACATCGGCAACAGGATATCCCGTGCATAGCCGACGATCCCGTCGCGCACGAGGGCAGGGGTTATCTCGACCTCGACCGGCTTCATGTAACCGCCGGCGCAGAACCCCCGGCCCTCCGCCGTTAAGACCACCGCGCCGATGGAGCTGTCGGATCCGGCGCGGTGGAGGGCCGCAACCAAACCCTCCACCAGGTCGCTATCGAGGGCGTTCATGATCTCAGGACGGTTCAACGATATGATCAGCACGCCGTCTTCGACGCGCGTCAGCACTGCTGTCTTGTTCTCGTCCACGGAAAACCTGCTTCCCTTCGATAGATGCTTAGCGGTAGCGCTTGAGGATCTGCGGTGCAGTGTTGAACACCATGACCTGGTCGGATCCGCCGGCGATGCGCGCGCTGCGGATATCGATGTAGTAGCGGCCCACGCGATGGTCGCCCACCACGCCGATGCCTGCGAGCACCTGGATGGCGTCGTCCACCACTTCGCACGTGGCCTTCGAGCAGTAGTACTTCGCCATGCCAGCGAGGATGCGCACGTCCTGGCCCTGGTCGGCCTGCCAGCACAGCTTGTACAGCATGTTCATCATGTTCTCGATCTTCACGGCCATGTCCATGATCATTTCCTGAACCAGCTCGAATCGGCCGATGGTCTGGCCGAACTGCTCGCGCTGGTTCGCGTACATGCACGCGTCCTCGAACGCGTTGACGGCCGTGGCGATGACGCCCGACACGTTGGCGATGCGCTCGCGCGTGAAGTTCGCCATCGTCTGCATGAATCCGTTGTGCTCCACGCCCAGCACGGCGGAGCGCGGCACGCGCACGTCGTTCAGGAACACTTCGCAGATGCTGGTGGGCGCGTCCTCGTGGCCCATCTTCGGCAGCTTGTTGATGGTGACGCCCGGCGTGTCGCGGTCGACGATGAACATCGTAGCGCCGCGGTGAACGTTCTCAACGGAGGGATCTTTGGCCAGCACGATGATGGCCGGGGCCTCCATGCCGCACGTCGTGTAGTGCTTGCCGCCGTTGATGACCGCGGTGTCGCCGTCCCATGCGTAGGACGTCTGCATGCCGGCAACGTCGGAGCCGGTGGAGGGTTCGGAGATGCCGAGGGCCAGCGGCGCGCCGCCCGCGATATAGGGCTTCACGTACTTGTCGATCTGCTCGGGCGTGCCGAACTCGCATACGTCGTACATCGTGGGCATGCCCATGGAATAGAACGCGGCAAGCGGGCCGCCGTAGCGGGAGATGGTGAAGTTGGCCAGCGCCACCGTCATGAGGTCGACGTCGGTGCCGCCTACATCCTCGGGCAGCCCGAGGCCCGTGAAGCCGGCTTCGGCCATGGCTTTCCAGGCGTCCCACGGGAACTCGGCGTTGCGGTAGCACTCGCGCTCCTTCTCGGCGGGCATCTCGCGCTCGAGCAGTTCCTTGATGCTCTCGATGAGCAGTTCCTGCTCCTCGGTCTTAGAGAAATCGATCATTGCTTCGTGCCTCCTTGGGCGGTCGAGCCGCGCGGGTTGCGGGGAGCCGGAACCCGCGCGGGTTGAAGGTTCGTCGTGCGGTCTTTCGATGCGGCCCTGCGCAGCGAGGCTATTCGGCCTTCTTCTTCGCGGCGGCGGCCTGCGCCATCATCTTCTCCATGTTGTACTGATCTTTGTTCCACTGATCTTCTTCGGTCACCAGACCCTGCTCGCGCAGCTCGTCGATCTTGGCGTCGTCGAAGCCGTACTCCTTGAGCACTTCGCGGGTGTACTCGCCCGGGTAGCCGGAGGGGCCGAACTCGGCCTCGCCCGACGAGAAGATGGCCGGAGCCTTGACGATGCCAATGTGGCGGCCGGACGGGTAGTCGATGCCCTGGAAGAAGCCGGCGTCCCATGCCTGCTGATCGTCCTGCAGGTCGGCGAAGTGCTGGCACAGGTCGAACGGGATATCCGTGGTCATGAGCTTCTCGATGGCCTCGTCGCGGGTGACGTTCGCGAGCACCTTGCTGATGATGGGCGTGATGTCGGCGGACGCGGCGAGCGCGGTCTGGTAGTCCGGCCACTGCGCGATGAGATCCTCGTCCATGCCGAACGCATGCACGAACTCGGGCCAGGAGTTATGCCACTGCAAGCCCATGAGCGCGATGGCCTTGCCATCGGAGCACATGTACGGACGCGCGAGCGGCAGCACGGAATTCGGGTCGGTGGGATACTCGTCGCCGTACGCGGCGGTCACGATGGGCACGCCCACGCTCCACATGCCGGCATGCATGAGGGCGACGTTCACTTCCTGGCCCTTGCCGGTGCGCTGCTGCTCGACGTATGCGGCCAGCACGGCCATGGCCAGGTAGGTGCCGGTGGGGATGTCGCCGAAGCCGAAGTACGGGATCATCGGGTTGTCGCCCTTGATGGGGCAGTCCAGGTCGTAGCCGGCGCGCGCCGCATAGGAAGCAGCGTCAAAGCCGCCGCGGGGAGCCCACTCGCCCTTGGTGCCGTAGCCGGACGTGTTGCCGCAGATGATCTTCGGGTTGATTTTCGACAGGCTCTCGTAGTCGAGGCCGAGCTTCTTGGAGTCCTTCGGGCGCAGGTGCGACAGGAACACGTCGCAGTCCTTCAACATCTCCTTGAGGATGGCGAGTCCTTCGGGCTTGCGGGTGTCGAGCGTCATGCAGCGCTTGCAGGAGTTGATGGAGTCCCAGCCTGCCTGATCGCCGTTGTAGATGTGACGGGCGAGGCCGATGCCGCGGTTGCTGTCGCCGGTGGGCGGCTCGACCTTGATGACGTCGGCACCCCATTCGCCGAGGATGCGACCGCCCATGGGGGCTGCCATGAACGCGGCGATCTCGATGACTTTCATGCCTTCCAGAAGTTTCAGAGCCATGATGTTTCCTCCTCTTTCTAAAGGATCGTTATGCGGGGCGGGGTGCCCCGCAATGAAACCAAATCGGGTGGCGCGATGCGCCGGGTGAGTGCGCTAGGCCTTCGGCATCCACATGGCCTGGACCTTCTTGCCGGTCTTGAACGCCATGATCATGGACAGCGCGCAGACGATGATGAAGCACAGGATCATGACGAGCGCCCCTGTGAAGCTGCCCGTAGCGTCGTAGATGAAGCCGTAGGCGGGGATGAGGATCATGGAGCCGATGCCGGTAGCCATCATGACGATGCCGTAAATCGAGCCGAACTCCTTCTGGCCGAACAGGGTGCCCAGTACGAGCGGGCCGATCACGCCGAGCGTGGCGGACAGGCAGCCGTAGAAGAACAGCGAACCGAAGAACATATAGAGGTTCGTGCGGAAGAAGATCAGGCCGAGCAGCGCGATGAGGCCGCACGCGCAGGCAACCATCGTAGCCTTGAGAGGGCCGAGCTTGTCGGAGATGGTGCCGAAGACGATAGCCGCGATGGCGGTGCCAACCATGTACGCCGTCATGGCGAATCCGCTGGTCACCGTGTCGTAGCCAGCTTCGATAGCCAGGGTGGGAACGATGGAGGCGAAAGCCAGCGTGCCGGTGAGCAGCACCATGAAGATGAAAAAGAACCAAAACGTCGGGGTCTTCAGCGCCTGCTTCGACGTGAGCCCGGGCAGGTTCTTGGCGGCCTCGGCAGCGGCAGCCGGATCTGCATTGGCTGCGGCCTTGATGTCCTCCTCGGTGGCGCCGAGGGGCAGCTGGCCCTTCTGCTCGGGGGTGCGGAACAGGATGAGCGCGGCGGGGATCACGATGACGAGCGCGAGCACGCCGAGCACGACGTAGCCCATGCGCCAGCCCGAAGACGCGATGATCGACGACACGACCGGCGACAGGACGGCGGAGCAGATGGCGACGAAGCTCATCATGATGCCCATGGTCAAACCGTTCTTATCCTTGAACCAACGGTTGATCATCATAGGACCCACGAGCTGCGTGGCGAACACCGAGCCGAACGCCATGAGCGCGGCCAGCGCGTAGAAGCCCCAGACTGCGTCCACCAAGGACAAGGCCGCAAAGCAACCCGCCTGGACGGCCACGGCCACCACCGTGATGATGCGGATGTCGAACTTGTCGAGCAGACGTCCCGCGAACGGGCTCCAGAACATGGTGACGAGAGCCGAGATGGACGACATCATCGCCACCTCGCCGACGCCGATGTGCATATCGGCGCTGATGGGCTGGAAGAACAAGCCCATGCCGCTGTTGATGCCGCCGCGGCACAGACCCATCATCAGCAGTACGCCGATAAGGACGAACCAGGCGAAGCTTATCCCCTTCTTTTTGGCTGTAGTGGTAGCCATGTTTACCTCCTGTGTGCGGCCGCTGTGAGCGCCGCTCGCAATAACAGTATTTCCCCGCAAACCGTGCTTCGCCCTGGCTGCCATGCGGCAAACCCCTGTCGAAAACGATTCGTGCTGGGATGACGTCGGCCGTGCCCACGGCCGTCGCGTCGCCTTCCGGGAGGCGGGATATGATTCCTAGCAGCCGATAAGCGATCGAAGATGCAATACGCCCGTTCGCCGAACACCTTGAAGCGCGCGGCCGTTGTTCGTATACTTTTGTACCAACGATCTGGTGAGAGGATCGGATGCTAGGGGCATATCCGGAGTTCCTCCGGGAAGGTAGGGCGTCAAGGCCCTACCTTCACCCCCTTTCTCTCCTTGCTGCGGGCACGACAAGAAAAGGGCAAGCGCCGCCCTTCGAAGGGCGCACTTCCCCTAAGGGCACCGTGCTAGGAAAGGAAGATGAAGAGCTTGGTTGCCGAGGCGTCTCCGTAATTGGCGGAAGAATACGCAACGCGGCGCGTGTTGAGGAACGAAGCGAACAGCGCGCCCGTCTTCGGCAGCGTGAAGCTGGAGAAGAAGCGTTTGAATTGACGGGGACAGACTTTGCGGTTCCACGCCCACTTGCTCATGAGCATGCCCATCTTCGCTCGGCGCAAGCGCGGGTTCCGCTTAATGTAGGATTTGACGTTCATTTGAAACATCAACACGGTCCTAACATCCCCAGGTATTCGTCAAGGTATGACGACGAGCATTAGTTTAGACGCTAAAACACTTACTGTCAACTAGATTTAGAAACATGAATCAAGTAGTCGTGGCATACGCCCGATTATCTGCGCTTTTAAGAAGCTTGAGGCACGTGCGGTCATCGGCGCGGTACAATACCGCATCATGAAAGAGAAAGCCACGCTATTCGAGTACGTGCATCGGCACCTCGCGGACGATATCGAGCGAGGTACGTTGCGCTATGGCGACAAGCTCCCTTCCATGCGCGATCTGTGCGAACGCTACCGGGTGGGCATCAGAACCATCCGCGACGTGCTGGGCGCCCTGAAAGCCGAAGGCTACATCGCCGTGGAGGAGCGCAAGCGCGCCGTGGTTACGTATCGCGCGCCCGATGACGAGGACGATCGAAGCCTTCGCGCGCTGCTCGCGCGACGCGATGCGATTGCCGATTGCTATCGAACGCTCGAGCTGGTCATGCCCTCCCTCTTCTTCCTCTCTGCGCGGTCGTGCTCCGACGACGAGCTCAGCAGCTTCGTCCGCGAAGCCGCGCGGGTGGAGCAGGGGCAGCGGTCAGAGGAGTGGCGCCTCGCCCGCTCGTCGACCGTGCTGCACAGCCTGTTGGAGAAAACAGGGAACCCGCTGTTCGCCTCCTGCTATGCCAGCCTCGAGCGCATGGCGCGCGTGCCGGTGATCGCCGGGTTCGACAGCCCGTTTGCGCGCAGCATCGTGGAAGTCGAGGGAAGCGTGCTCGCATGGATGCTCGCTTCGCTGGAATTGCGCGACGCGTGCGAGGCGCAGCGGCGCTTCGGCCTCGTGTTCCGCAACGCGGGCGCGCGCGTTGCAGCGTACCTCGACGAGCTGTCCGCCTCCTGCGCTTGCTCGACCGGAGAAGGGCGGCCTTCGAGTTACGCCTGGAACGCGAAGGCGGGCCTCGAGTTCGTGCACGGGCGCATAGCGCGCACGATCGTCGAACGCATCGCGCGGGGAGAATTCGCCGACGGCCAACTGCTTCCCTCGATCGCCGAGCTGTCAGCGGCGTACGGCGTGTCCCACTCGACGGTGCAAAAGGCCTACGGCATGCTGAACGCCATCGGCATCGCGCAAACCGTCAACGGGTTGGGCACGCGCGTGCACCTGGGCAACGCGAGCTTTCCCGCGTATTGGCTCGAGGATCTTTCGTTCAAACGCGACGTGGGGACGTACGTGCATGCGGTGCAGATGCTGTGCGCCGTGCTGCCGCCCGCGCTGGACGTATCCGCGTCGCGCATCGACGATGTTGCCGCAGAGGCGGAGCGCATCCTTGCGTGCGAAGAGGGCGATTGGGCGGTGTCGAAATCGCTTACGGAAGGTTTCATCGCGTGCGTCGAGCCGGTTGCGTTGAGGACGATCCTGCAAGAGCTTAACGACCTGCTGCTCTGGGGTCGCTTCTTCATGCTGTTCGCCACCTCGAAAGCGAGCGCCGATGCGCTGCTGTCGCTCGCCCATGCCGCGCTCGGCCAGGCGCGTGCCGGCGATGCCGAAGGGTTCGCCCGTTCGATGGCCGCGTACTATCGCCTGATGCTCCAGTCCGTGCTCGCGTTCCTTGAAAGGGCGGGCATGATGGAGGCCGACCACGTGCTCATTCCCTAGAGCCGTGTCGGTTTTCCAACGGTTTGCAGCCATTGCAGCCTGATGCTATATTCTGATACTGTATACAGCAAGGTCTTGTATGATCAGGTATAACTATTATACCAATCAGAGGTAGATGGTTGGGCTCAAGGGGAAGTCGATGGCTCAAAGGTTGGCTGGCGCATGAAACGCGTCTCAAGCGCGCGCCGGATGCACATCTTCGCATTGACGATGCTGGGCGTCGTCTTGCTGACGGCGCTGATCGTCGGCTATATGAAGCTCGTCCAGCATGTTGTGTACGAGGAGTGCAGCGGACACC
The DNA here is from genome assembly GCF_900184265.1 of Eggerthella timonensis. Taxonomy (NCBI): domain Bacteria; kingdom Bacillati; phylum Actinomycetota; class Coriobacteriia; order Eggerthellales; family Eggerthellaceae; genus Eggerthella; species Eggerthella timonensis. The sequence continues at coordinate 506,342 of NZ_FXXA01000002.1, read as the reverse complement.
TTGAGGAAATATACTCGCAGGTGAACGTCTCCTTCGGGAATCTCGTCTCGAAGAATTGGAATCTTCTGGACGGTTGGGGCTACCACATCGAACATGCCGCCTCGTCCGAGGACGATCTCGCCGCGTTCTTGCGGGAGGAGCAGGAGAAGTGGGGGTTCACGGACTTCTACTTTCTCGACACCACGGGGAACTACCTGACGTTCATGGGGGATGCAGGGTTTCTGAACCTCAACGCGCAGCTCGATCGGGTCATGATCGACGGGGACAGCGCGGTGGTGGACGCCCTGCTGCCCGACGGGTCGTCCTTGACCGTGTTCGCCATCCCTCTGCACGGCGGCACGTACCGGGGGTTCTCCTACGATGCCATCGGTGTCAGCTACAACACTGCGGACATGGCGCGCTCCATCGATGTGAACGCGTTCGGCGGCCAGTCGGATTGCTACGTGGCGTATCCCGACGGCCGCATTCTCCTGTCCGCGAAAGAGGAGAACTCGTCGTACAACTTCGTGGACATGCTCGCCGAGCAGTCGAGCCTCGGCGACGGCGACCTCGAGCGCCTCAGGGAAGACCTGGCTCGCGGTACGAGCGGCATGATAGCCTATCGATTGGACGGAATCGAGCATTACCTGGTGTATCGTCCGGTAGGGTTTCAGGATTGGATGCTGCTGGGCAACGTGCCGGTCGGCGTGGTGAACGCCAGCATGAACCAGATACAGGGAGCGACCGTCGCGGTGCTCGTGGCGGTGTTCGCGCCGCTTGCGCTGGGTACCGTTCTGTTCCTGCTGCGCCGCAATCGGCGCAAGCTCGATGCCAAGGAGCTGGCCATCGAGTATCGCGAGCAGCTGTTCAGCATGCTGGTGCGCAATGCCGACGACATTTACGTCATGTTCTCGCCCGAAGGGTTCGCCGTGGAGTACGTCAGCCCCAACGTGGAGAAGCTGCTGGGCGTGTCGCCTGACGACGTGAAGCGAGATATTCGGGTGCTCTCGGAGTCGGCAGTCGATCCGTCGTGCGGTCCAGGGCTCGATGCCATCACGTCGCTGGAGGAGGGAGAGTGCCTTCAGACGTATCGCGAGCGCGTTCGGACGAGCACGGGCGAGGTTCGCTGGTACCAGGAGACGCTGTATCGCGAATCCATCAAAGGCGTAGGCAAGTACGTGCTCGTGCTGTCCGACCGCACCGAAGAACGCACGAACAGCCTGCTGCTCGAACAGGCGCTCGAGATCGCGCGGTCGTCGAACGAGGCGAAGAGCCAGTTCCTTGCCAATATGTCGCACGATATCCGCACGCCTATCAACGCGATCGTGGGCATGACGAACATCGCGCGGGAGAGCGGTGAGGCGAGCGAGAAGATAGCGGGGTGCCTTGATGCCATAACCGTGTCGTCTCGGCACCTGCTAGAGCTGATCAACGACGTGCTCGACATGTCGCGCATCGAAAGCGGCCAGCTTGAGCTGCAGGAGCGTCGGTTCGATCTCGACGACATCGTATCGGAGGTAGAGGCGATCATCCGCCCGCAAGCGCAGGCGAAGCGCCAGAACCTGCGCGTCGATTGCTCGAAGGTGAAGCACAAGGTGTTCTCGGGCGACGAGCTTCGCATCAGCCAGATTCTGCTGAACCTCGCATCGAACGCGGTGAAGTACACGCAGGAGGGCGGCTCCATATCGTTCGTGGTGCGCGAGTTGAAGAAAACGAGGCCCAGCTACACCCGCGTCGTTTTCGCGATCTCCGATAACGGCATGGGGATGTCGCCTGAGTTCGTCGAGCGGATTTTCGATCCGTTCGAGCGAAGCGAGGAGGCGTCCTCGTCGCGCATACAGGGAACCGGGCTGGGGATGTCCATCACGAAAGCGCTGATCGACGCCATGGGAGGAATCGTCGAGATCGACAGCGAGGTCGGGCGCGGCAGCGCGTTTCGCGTGACGCTCGAGCTGCGGTTGGTTTCGCTGAAGGAAGGATGCCCGCCGCTCGACGAGGTGGCGGAACCCTCGTACAGCTTCGTCGGCAAGCGGTTCCTGCTGGCCGAAGACAACGAGCTGAACGCCGAGATCATGATCGAGCTGCTGGGGCATCGCGGTGCCGAGGTGGAATGGGCCGAGAACGGCGAGGCGGTGCTCGAAGCGTTCTCTCGGCGCCCCATCGGGTACTACGATGCCGTGTTCATGGACGTGATGATGCCGGTGATGAACGGCTACGAGGCCGCGCGGGCGATTCGCGTGCGCGCCGGCTCCTGCGCAGACGACGTGAAGATCATCGCGCTCACGGCGAACGCGTTCGCCGAGGACGTGAAGACCGCGCTCGACGCGGGGATGGACGCTCATGTAGCGAAACCCGTCGATGTCGACGGGCTGGCGTGCGTGCTCGGCCGGGTGTGCGGATGAGCACGCACGGCCGCTACAATTCCAGCCACATCGCGGGGCGCACCCCGCAGGCGAACGGTTTGCCGAAGGGTGAGCCCAGCAAACCGGGTTCTTCTTTCGGGCTTTCCATCTGACCGTACACGTCATGGCCCTCGTGGCATACGCCCGGCTCGCCCGTGCTGCTGACGGTGGCCGCGAACCGGGAATCCTTGCCCGGCGAGCGCAGCCACCACCATCCGAGCAATCGGTCCTGGAACCCTGCGCGCCAAAACGCGTGAAGCCGTTTCAGCTCCGAGATCCCCGCTTCGCCATCGGTTCGCGTTGGCGTGGGAAAATAACGTTCAACCTCATCGATGGATAGCAGGAACACGCGATCGACGGTCGGGTTGCCGCCGTGCGTTCCATGCTTCGCGTTGGCCGCGTTGCGGTTCTCCACTTCCAGGACGCGGGATTGTACGGTGAGCGGAAGCGCACGGTAGAAGCTGCCGTTGAGCCACCTCCTGAGCGTGCAGTGCTCCCAATCGACGGCGCCGCCGGGGGTATGGTACGGCATGAGCGCCACGCACGATTGGGCGATTGCGAGAACCCGGTCGTTCTCCTCGTCAATATGAACTCCGTGCAAGCGTATGTCATCCAAATTCGAAGCCTTCCTTACTACCTTATTGCAAGAGTACACAATAAAATGATTCTCAAATCGCCTTGATCAGAGAGGATCAATTCAGTAGTTATTACATACCTTACTGTATAGGTACACAATATGTAAGAGCATCAAATTCAAATGTTTCACGTGAAACATTGCGCGGATTTTTCGTGACGTTCGCGCACCCGGGATAGTTGCGCTATAATTCGTGATCATGCGGGTGTCGCCAAGTGGTAAGGCCCAAGCTTCCCAAGCTGTTGCACTAGGGAAGCCCCGCGAAACATGCGAAACGCATGGTCGAGAAACTCCCAGTTCAGGACGCTGTTTTTTGAAACTCGGGAAACTCTTCTCCTCTCCTGGTTCTCCGTGAAACCCCGAATTTTCCAGTACGTTTCCAGTACTTTTCCGAAACGTGCGGCCTGCGCGCGGCAGCGCGGGCCCGTCTGGCCTCCGAATGCGGATTTTCCGCGGAAACGGAGGCAGGCCATGCCATGCAGGATCATCGCGGTGGCCAACCAGAAGGGCGGCACGGGCAAGACGTCCACGACCCTGAGCCTGGGCGTCGCGCTCGCGAGGCGGGGCAAGCGCGTGATGCTGGTCGACTCCGACCCGCAGGGCGACCTCACCAAGTCGCTCGGGTGGGCGGACCCCGACTCGCTCGACGTCACGCTCGCGAACCACATCCAAGCCGCCATCGACGGGGACGACCCCGACCCCCGGGCGGGGATCCTCCGGCACGCGGAGGGCGTCGACCTCATGCCCGCCAACATCGACCTCGCGGGGCTCGAGATGGCGATGTTCATGGCGATGTCGCGCGAGCGGCTGCTGGGGACGTGGATGTCGTCGTTGAAGGAGGGCTACGACTATCTCTTTGTCGACTGCCCGGCCTCGCTCGGGATCATCCCCGTCAACGCCTTCGCGGCCGCAGACGGCGTGCTCATACCGGTGTCCGCCGAGTTCCTTCCCGCCGCCGCCATGACGGGCCTGCTGAAGTCGGTCGAACGGGTCAGGCGGCAGATCAACCCCTCGCTCGAGGTCGAGGGCATCCTCGTCACGCTCTTCGACGTCCGCAACAACCTCGCGCGCGAGGTCGAACGCACCGTGCGCGGGCAGTTCGGGGGAGCCTACCGGGTGTTCGACACGGTTGTCCCCCGCGCGGTCTCCGCTGCGGAGTCGCCCGCATCCGGCACGAGCATTTTCTCCTACGACGGCGGCGGCAAGGCAGCCGAGGCCTTCGCGCGCCTCGCGGAGGAGGTGCTGCGCCATGGCTAGGAAGAAGGCGACGATCGAGCTGCCGACCGTGGACAGCCTCTTCACGTCGCAGGAGGAGCGCGAGTCGGAAGGCTCGGAGCGCGTGGCCCTCGTGCCCGTCGACGCAGTGGAGCCCTTCCCGAACCATCCGTTCCGGGTCTCCGACGACGAGGAGATGGCCCGGCTCGCGGAGAGCGTGGCGGCCAACGGGGTGCTCGTGCCCCTCACGGTGAGGCCTCTTGGAGTGGGCCGCTACGGGCTGGTGAGCGGACACCGTCGCAAGCGGGCGGCGGAGCTCGCCGGGCTCGCCGAGGTGCCCTGCGTGGTGCGCGACATGGGAGACGACGAGGCGACCATCGCCATGGTCGACTCGAACATGCAGAGGGAGGCCATCCTGCCGAGCGAGCGGGCGTTCGCTTATTCGATGCGACTTGAGGCGATGAAGCGCCAGGGGCAGCGCACCGACCTAACTTGTGCGCAACTTGCGCACAAGTTAGACGGCAGGAGGTCGAGGGATATTCTGGCCGAAGAGCTCGGCGTGAGCAAGGACAAGGTGCAACGCTTCGTGCGGCTCACCTTCCTCGTCCCCGGATTGCTCCAGCTGGTCGACGAGGGGCGCGTGAAGATGCTCCCCGCCGTCGAAATCAGCTACCTCTCGCGCGGCGAGCAGGAGCAGCTCCTCGACGCCATGGAGGCGCAGGCGTGCACCCCCTCGCACGCCCAGGCGCTCAAGATGAAGCGCTACTCCAAGGAGGGCGCGCTCACGCCCGCGCTCGTGCGCTCCATCATGGAGGAGGAGAAGCCCAACCAGGTCGAGCTGTTCAAGATCCCCAAGAGGAGCATCCAGCGCTTCTTCAAGGCCTCGGCCACCAAGGACGAGATCGAGTCCCGCATCGTCCGCGCTCTGGAGCTCTTGGAGCAGGCCGAGCGCCGCCGCGACGGGATGGGCGGCGCATGATGGGAAACGTGATGCACCGGGGCAAGGGCTCGTTCACCCACGTGGAGAACACCGTGTTCTTCGACCACGCCCTGAGCCTCAAGGCCAAGGGCATCTACTGCCAGATCCGCTCGCTGGAGAACAACCCGGAGTGGGTGTTCACCATCCGGGGCTTCTCCACTCTCGTGCGCGACGGCGTGGACGCGGTGACCGCCGGCATAAGGGAGCTCGAGGCGGCCGGCTACGTCATCCGCGCCCGCAAGCGCAGCGGCAACGGGCGGTTCGTGACGGCCGAGGAGGCCACGTGGGTGACCCTCGACGACCCCGCGATGCATGAGGAGGTGGCGGCGGAGCTGAAGGCGGAGGGTTTCGCCGTGCTCTCCGAGTTCTCCCGCGAGCCTCCGGCCAACGTGGAGAACGAGCCGGAGGCCTTTGAGGAAGGCGAGGGCAAAGGGGCCGACGTCCCCGAGAAAGCCCAGATCGTCGCCAGAACGGGAAAACCCGTATCTGGAAAAGCCACATCTGGGAAACCGGCCCCTATAAATTACTCATCGGATAAAGGGCCTGACTCGAATAAACAGCCCCCCTCTTGTCCCCCCGAGGGCGGCTCGCCGGACGGGGGCGACGGGTTCGTCCCCTACCGCAAAGGAGAGTTCCCCGAGGCGTTCGAGCGGCTGTGCGCGATGTCCATCAAGCCGGTGGCGTCGCTTCGGTTCAAGCGCGACTGCCTCGCGGCCTGGGAGCGCCGGGTGGCCGAGGGCTTCTCGCCCGAGCAGATTCTCGACGCCTACGCCGCCTACGCCAAGAGCTACTGGCTGCGCAACGGCGACGACCCGGCGCTCGCGAAGAACCTCGCCCGCTGGATCGAGGGGGAGGGCGGGCTTCGCGCCTACTCTGACGAGCCCATACCGCCGGACCTGCTCGACGTCGACGGCGGGCCGCTCGACATGGTGGGGCTGGCCCAGGCCGATCCCGAGTTCGCGAAGCTCTGGCGGCGGGTGGAGACGAGGCGCGCGGTCCTGCGCTCCCAGCTCTACGCCGTCGACCGAGGAACGCCGGAGACGGAGGTCATGAGGGCGTGCGAGGAGGACGCGCACTACGCGCGCTACCTTCGGGCCTGCCAGGAGCGCTACGATCGCTACCTCAAGGTGCTCGACCTGTTCCGGGGCCCGGGCGCCGGCCTCGGGGAGGCGCGCGAGACCGTCGTCGCGGAGAGCCCGAACCCCTATGGAAGGAGGGTGCTGGCATGAGGGCAGCATGGAAGTTCGCGAAGTGGCTCTTCCGGGCCGTGTTCCGATTCATGTGAGGAAGGCGGCCGCAAAGGGAAGGCCCCCTTCGCCGCCTCGATCGTCTGGGGAAGGTGTGCATTCCCGCCGCCGGGCTGGATGATGCTTATAATGGACGAGTCACGCTAACCGAATACCTACGCCAAATACCGAGCAGAGGGGCATCTGCCGTTTGGGTATTTGGCGTACATTTCCCACAGCGTGACAACTGAGGTGGATGCCTCTCTTCTCCTTTGCAAGGGGCCGCGCTTCCTCAGTGGAAAGCCCGACGAAAGGAAGCCCCATGGCCGGCATCCCGCAGACCACTCTACCTGAAGAGGCCGTGGCCGCAATCGTGCGGTCCTCCGAGAAGCTGGAGGGTGCCGCATCCATCCTCGCCATGCTCGAGGACAAGGCCGACAGCCGGCCGGTTACCGCCTCCGAGCTCTCCGCCGTCCGCTGCATCGTGGAAGCCTGCGCCGCCGATTTGGACAGGGCGTGGGAAAGGGCCTAGGAAAACCGGGGTCGATCCCTTGAGGCCGACGCATGCAAAACCTGAAGTTTTTAAATTTGGCAGCATATTCCCAACTTGCCCCATTACGCCAATCGTCTTCTCTAACCGTTTGGCCTTTGACAAGTTTGACGAGGCCATCGCATCGCACAATGAGAGCTGACCATTGCCTTTGCGCACTTGCGCCGCATATCGAATCTCTTCTCACATATAATTAGTCCAGAGAATCATTTCTAAGGCTATGAGAGCGTATGGGAGAGTCGCATGTCTACGGAATGGGAAATACTCGAAGTCGTTCGCGAATACATACTGAATGGCCACAGCCGCCATGCGGTTCTAATCGATGGGGAATGGGGCACTGGGAAAACAAGGTTCGTCAAAGAAGTTTTGAAGCCGAACCTCGAAGGCATAGAAAACCCTTATATAGTCATCAGGGTGTCTTTGTTCGGGGTTGCCAGCTCCGACGAGCTGTTCAACCGTGTCGTGGAATCAGCCGTAAATGAGTACGCGTCCATCGAAAGCGATCCAACTGGAAAAAGGTCGGAAGATCTGGCGAAGTTCGCCAAAGAAGCCGGCATCTCCTCTGTAAAAAAGCAACTGAAAAAGGTTGTTGGGAAAACAGGCGTGAGCTATAGCGCATCTCCCAAGCTCATGGCGTCTTTGATGTGCGGAAAGAGATGCCTGATCGTATTCGACGACGTGGAGCGTCGCGGCAAGATATGCGATGACGAGCTCTTCGGGGCAATCAACGATCTGGTTGAAGGACAGCAGAGGAAGGTTCTGCTCGTTGCGAACAATAAAGAACCCGCCAAGGCTATCCCCAAAGAGATTATGGAAAAGCTGATCTGGCCTGTCTGCCAATTCACGCCCGATGTCGAGCGTTTGGCGCACAGTCTTCTCGGCAACGCCCTGAGCCGCTATCCCTCTGATCTTAATGCCAACCAAGAGCTTGTCCGAACGCTACAAGAACGCGGTTTCCGCAATGCCCGAGCCCTTCTGAAAGCCACGGATCTGGTTGCGCTTATTGCCGACACTAGCTTCGTAAAGGATGAGAGTCACGATATGGCAAGGAAGCAATCCACACTGCGTGATGTTTGGGGCTTCGTTTGCTCGGTAGCTCAAGGGGTGTATCCGAGCATGCCCTCTGAAGGTCATGATGAGCGTGAGTCTTTCGCTGATATCTTGAATAGGCAAGTCGAGAAAGAGAATTTCGAGAAGTTCTCCCTGCTGCCTTTCGTCCGGCAGTATTTTGATAAGGCCGAGAGCCCTGATCTGGATGTAATGAGCGAGCAGCTGGTGGATTACGCGAACAAGTACCATCCTCAAACCCTACGAGAGCAAAGAGCATTGGAAGCACAAGACGTGGTGTTCGGGTCTCGCATAGACGATGACGATGCGGAAAAAGCCAAAGGCTCCATTCTCGAAGCTCTCGAATTCAGACAACTGGGGGTATCGAACATCCCCAAAAGCCTATGTGCGCTGTCTCTGCTCGAGTCTTGGGGGTTTGTCGACGAGGACACTTGGAACGATGCCATACGTTTTGCGGATGAGATTCTTTCGTCAAATATCATGGAATCATATCGCCTGATCAGCTCAGATGACTTTTCATGGAGCTGCGCGTTCTTCGAGGGAGGGGGCAAAGGAGTCGAAGCTGTGCGTGCCTTGAAAAAAGACACCTTCGATCGATACGACGCTTGCGCCTCTGACGAGATGAAAAAGTCGATAGATGTGTCTTCGCCCGATTCCGGATCGGATCTCGCCGAGTTCATGGAAGAGCGCTTGCGCAGCGACCACTTTGATTTCAGGCTCTTCCCTGAAGATCTGTTTGTCGCCTGCGTGAAGTCCAGCAGCGTCGGTTCCTTGGTTGCCCTCAGGGTCTTCCTTCAAGGGCTCGAAGAGAGAATGCTTTCCATAAGACGATTCGAGGGAACTGAGGAATGGCTTCAGAAATCCGTTGAACTCATACGCAATATAACCCCAGCCTCCAAGATGAAAAAAGTCCATATCGATTGGATGATCACCTCGATGGAAGGGATGTTAGAGCGGCTGAACTGCAAGTCGAATTGAATCAACGCATCTTTTGCGCTGATAACTTGCTGGCGATTCGTTGTTCCGAAGAGTTCCGAAGAGTTCCGAAGATCCGCTTGAAAATGAAAAGGCTAGCGCCCCGCGCTTTCTATTCTCTCGATTAGATCGTTCGCCCAAGCCACCGCCTCGTCGATGCCCGGCTTGACGGGAAGGTCCGCCGCTTGCGCCGCGTACAACGCGTCCCAGCCTTCGCCCTTTGCCACGACGGGGGGCCACGTTTGCGCCTTGCGGTAGGCGAACAGCCTCGCGCACGTCCGCCGGATTTCGGCCAGGTCGAGCTCGGCGTTGGCCGAGATAAGCTGGAGGTCCACCAGGTCGCGGACGCGGTCGCCTCCGCCCGTGACAGCGTGGATCTTCTGCGCGACCTGGTGGACGAGCGGCATGAGCGGCACCTTGCCGGGTGCGGGAAAGCCCATCTCGACAAGCGCGCCGGCAGCGTCCTCCGTCTCTACCCAGTCGGCAGCCTCGGCGTCCCCGATCTCGTTGTACCCGACTTCCAAGGGCACCGTGCACCAGGGCTTGCCGTTGTACGACAGCTTCACGTCAAAGGGCCTCATCACGTATTCCTGCGGGACTCCTTGGGGATGCGCCGGATCGCGCGGCATGACGCGGCCGGTGAATCCCTCCCAGCCTTTCGCGAGCGTCGCTGCGAGCTTCTCGGCATAAACCCCCGGATCGGTCGCCGTGGCGGTGTCAAGATCGGTGGTGAACCTGGTCGCCGCGTTGCCGAAGCGCATCTTGAGGGCGCTTCCCCCTTTCACCACGCCGTCCGGGAGCATCTGCGAGACGACGACGTTCGCCACGAGGGTGCGCATCCTCACGTACTCCTCGGGCGATCCGCCGCACGCCCTCCGGATGGCGTCGTCCAAATGTCGCATGCTGCTCGGCTTCTTCTTCATGCCTCAAGCTCCTCCACGAGCCTCTCCTTCTCGCCTTGCGTCAGGTACCCCAGGCGCGCGGCCTCTTCGGCCGCCTGTCGGGCGCGGAAAGGTCCCATCGTCCCGGCAGCCTCTTTGACGGCATCGGCCGCGGGCTGGGATGGCACGCCTTCGTAGCGCACGACCTGCTCCCTCGGTCGACGCCCGATTACCTGCACGCCCTCGCCGAGGCGCCTTCTCACTCTGCTGGGAGATGCGACCCACATGCGCCCTGGATCGATGGGGGCGAGACCCAGAAGCGCCACGACCGACTCCCCGTAGAGGTACGCGTCTGGACCGGCGGACTTCACGGCGATGGCGTAAGGGGATGCTTCCTGGTAGGGCCAAACTGGCATCCTGTAGACGCCTCGGGCAACGCGCTGGAGCTTTCCCCTCCGAGCCAGCTGGGTCAATTCCGCATTCGACACGCCAAGATCCCTCGCTTCGGCAGAGGTGATGAGCCCGAAGTCGTCCACCGCATCGTATATTTCGTCAATCTTCGCCATGTCAAAAGTATAGCGTATTTGTACTACTTTTGACATTCTCATTTGCATTGGGGCTCAACCGTCATAGACCGATTGTGACCCTGCTCATAGCGTAGAGGACGCGCAAAGACATCAGCTCCGTATTCCCATCTAAGCGGCGTTTTCGCGAGCGGCGTGGTCGACAACGCCGGCTCCTGTTTCTGGACTTCCTCATGACAGTCCTCGCCTCCCTCGATGCCACCGATCCGACTCTAGCCCACGCAGCGGTTCCAAGGCAAGCGTGCGACGCGCCTGCGAACGGGCGCCCTTCTCGCCGCCTCCCCGACCTCCTCCTCGCCCCGCCCCCGGCGTCCTTGGAGCCCGCATGCTCGGCCGGGAACCGGGCCGCGCGCAAGGGCCGCGAAAACTTTCCGGCAGGATGCAGCCGCATCCATGCCCTCCCGGAAACTCTGCGCCCTGGCGGGTTTCGCTTCCTCCCTTGCGCGCCTCCCGAACCCCGGCCGGAGCACGGGCCGCAAGGCCCGCCCAGAGGGGGCGGGGCGAAACGAACAGGAGGTCAGAAAGATGGAGACGACGAAGATCCCGCTCGCCCAGTGCATCGAGAGCAAGCACCAGAACCGCAAGGACCTGGGCGACGTCTCGGGGCTCGCCCGCAGCATCGAGGTGAACGGGCAGATCACGCCGCTCATCGTGGTTGCCGACGGCGACGCCTACCAGCTGGTCGCGGGGCACCGCCGGACGGCGGCCATGAGGAAGCTCGAACTCGAAGAGGCCGACGCCTACGTGATGGACGGCTGGGACGACGCGCGCATCGCGCAAGTGCTCAACGCCGAGAACAACCACCGCAAGGAGCTCACCGAGGCCGAGCGCGGCCAGGGCGTCCAGACGATGCTCGCGCTGGGCGTGCCGGTGGCCGACGCCGCCGTGAGCGCCGACATCGACGAGGAAAAGGCCGAGGCCTACGTGCGCGGCTCGAAGCTGGTGCCGGTGGACGCCGTGAATCTGGACTTCGACGCGGTGGCGCTCATCGGCGAGTACGACGACGTACTGACCGAGGACGACGTGGTGGCGGTGTTCTCGAAGAAGAGCTACTGGGAGCGCATGGAGGTCTGCCGCAAGGCGCGCGGCCGCGCGAGCAAGAAGGAGCTCGCGGAGAGGCTCGCAGCCGAGGGCGTGCGCGTAGTGGAGCGTTCCGACGCCGAGGGCATGCACTGGTGCGACGGCGAGTGCGGGCATGACGGGATGGTCGCGGTGGTGAGCGCGACCTACTTCGGGGAGGCTCGCGCAAGCTACTACTGCGACGACGCGGAGCACGTGCACGAGCCGAGCGCCGAGGACGTCGCCGCCGAGGAGGCGTTCATGAAGCGCGCGGCGGTCATGGACGCCTACCAGGACCACGTCCTGGAGTTCGTGAAGACGGCCTGGCCGAAGTTCCCCGGCAAGGGCCATGCGAAGCTGCGCCAGTGGGCGCACGAGGCGTTCGAGGCGCGCTACGAGTGCGAGCCGGACGACGCCTGGGCCGGCTTCAGGGAGCCGAGGGGCAAGGCGCTCGACCAGTTCGTCCTGATGCGCACCGTGCCGGAATGCGTGCCGTGCCTTTCGGGCCACGTCCTGAGGGAGGGCTACGAGCCGTGGGCCTACGACTTGGACGACCTGCTCTCGTTCACGTCCTTCCACGACGACGTGCTGGCCGCGGCGGGCTTCGAGGACACGCCCGACGAGCGCGAGCTCATGGAGCGCCTGCGCGGGTTCCTCGCCGAGGAGGGCGAGGGAGAGGACGTTGCCGAGGAGGCCTGGCCCGAAGGCCCCGATGACGACGAGCCGCCGTTCGACGCCGACGAGGTGATCGAGCCCGTGGCGATGGCGGCCTGACCGCTCCCTGCCGGGAGGCCGCCCCGGCCTGCGGGCGGCCTCCTTCCCCGACGGCGACGCGGCTTCTCGGGCGCAAGGCGAAGCCCGCCCTCCCCGGCGCTCCTCCCAGCTCGGCCCCTCCTTTCCCCGGCCACCACCTCGGGCGCATGCTGCCCGGAACCGCGCCGGGGCGCAAGGGACGCGAAAAACCTTCCGCTGGAAAACCACTAAGGCGACCGGAAGCTCAGGCCTGCGGTTTTCGCTTCTCCCCTTGCTCCCCGACACGACCCCGGGCGGACGCATCCCCAAGGAGGCGCCCCGGAAAAGGAGGGGCGCCGCGAAACGACAGGAGATCGTCATGGGAAATCAGGCCGTCATCACCACGCGCGAGCGCAAGTTCGGGCTCTACCTGCACTGGAACGGGGGGCGCGACACCGTGGGCCCGCTGCTCAGGTACTGCGAGCTGCAAGGCTATTGCCCGCCGAGCGAGGACGACTACGGCTGGGCGCGCCTGTGCCAGGTGATGGGAAACTTCTTCGGGGGATCGCTCTCGCTCGGCCTGGGCAGGTACACCACCGACAGGCGCATGGACCCCGGCGACAACGGCATCTACGTCATCGAGGGCTGGAAGATCGTCGACCGCATCCACGAGAGCGCCGGCTGCGAGGAGCAGCTGGTGTACGACTTCGACGAGATGCTGCGCGCCTTCGACGAGGCCATGCCGGAGCGGTTGCGGCTCGGCGGGTTCCTGGACTCGGTGGAGGTTCCCGTGGGCGAGCTGCGGCTGGGCGACGAGGTGTGGCTGCGCGACAGTGTGCGCGATAAGTGGGAGGCGTTCCCCGTCGTGGGCTTCGGGCAGCCTGACGGGAACCGCATCGTCGTGTGGGTCGACTTGCCGGACGGCAGGAAGGGCGTCACCTACCCGGACTTGCCCTACGTGGCCTGGTACGACCACGACGGAGACTTCAGCTGGAACCCCAACAACTACGTGCGCGGCGCCACGGCCCGCATCAAGCCGAGGGCGTGAGGCCCTGCCGACTCCCGCAAGCGAGCCCGTCGGCCCCTGTTCGGCCGGCGGGCTTTCTCTTCGCCGCTCTTCTCCGCGCGTCCTCTCCCGAACCGGCCGTCCCTTCCCGCCTCGAAGCCCGCATCCTCGCCGAGAACCGCGCGGGCGCGCAAGGGCCGCGAAAACTTTCCGCGAGAAGAAAACCTCGCCGACGCCTCGCGGAAACTCGGTGCCCTCCGGGTTTCGCTTCCCCCCTTGCGCGCCCGCGCGGACCCCGGCGGCATCCGGGCCACGAGGCGGGCCGAAGGGGCCGGCCGAACGACTTAGGAGGTCAACCATGGAAGAGGTCAAGACGAGCGCCACGCAAGCCGCAAGCCGCTTTCTCTCGCATCGAGGCTACGACGTCCTCGAGACGGGCTGGAAAAGCGAGGCCGGCACGGCGGACATCGTGGCCCGGGACGGCGCCGCGCTCGTGTTCGCGAGGGTGAGCGTCCGGCCCGGCGGGTTCCCCGCCGAGGGGCGCGGCGCCCTGGACCGCTGGGGCCGGGAACGGGTCGCCCTGGCCTACCTGGCCGAGCACGACGTGGCCGACGCACCCATCCGGTTCGACGACATCGACATGGCGATCGTCGGAACCGGCCGCGCCATGATCCGCCATCACATCAACTCGATGTACGCCGACATCCCCCAACGCACCCTCACGGAGGCCGCCTAGACCTCCCGGCCCCGCGAGGGGCGCGCCCTCCGGCCCCGGCCGGAGGGCTTATGCATCTACGGACTCCAAATTTGAAAAAGCACGTCCGGGAACGCATGCCTCTCATTTACGGTAGCGATTACCTTTGCAGGGTCGTCGACAGCTAGGGCCACGCTGAATCGCGCCCTCGTGACAGCAACGTAAAACTTGCAGGCGCTTTCCTCAGCGAGAACCTTGCCCTTGAGCAAAAAATCGTTGATAGTATTGGTGGCAACCACAACAACGTGATCGCACTGCATTCCCTTGCATTCTCCGAAATTGGCGACAGTTGACCCCTGAAAAACGCCGCTCATCTTATTCCAGCGCAAAACGGTCGCACCGTATTGTGAAGCGTACTCTTCGACAACGTCCTTTGGGATCACGAATACACCGCTATGTTCTTCTTTGCATTCCACATGGGATATTGTTTCCGGGAAGGCGGCAATCTCCCTGATTATGGCATCGGACAACCGCGCTATCTCGGGAACGAATCGATGAGTCTCATTCAGGTTCTCTATAGTGCAAAGCTTTTCCATCTCTTTCCGTTTGTAGAATCCAAGAGCCTTGATGCCCCTATAAGGCTTGTGCTTGGTGTCGTGCTTCGACGTTGCGATGACCGACTGCCTTGGATCAAGCACGACCGTCGTCTCGATTCGTGACTTGAATAGCATTTTCACAATCTCGAGATCGTTTCCTCTCAGGTCTTGCGCTTCGTCGATGTATATCAAATCATAAAGCAACTCAAGCCTCCGGAGTGGTGCTTGCCTTGCTGCTTTTATGACTTCAACTGCGAGCTTCGCTAAAGTTCCCGGATACGCATCCCCTTCTTTGTTGAAATAGCGATCAGCGCCCCCGAGGTATTGAAAGGTCTGAGGGCTAACGCCCAGCCCACGCAACTGTGCATCGGGGAATAGAAGTGGCAGATATGGTCGGACTATCTGGTTGAGGAGAAAGGCCATCCACCCCATAACGCAGGGATGTTCGTTCGTGCGGCCACTGGCCATTGCGATTCGGTTTGCGTCTTCAAGCTGGTTTCTTTCCGTGTATGTAAGGACGAGGATTCGCTTCCGGTTGCAGCTCGAGGAGATTTCCTCTGCAATTCTTCGCGTCTTACCTGCGCCAGCGACAGCGACCAGAACCTTATTCATCTTGGCTGATGAATTCCACGGCGGCTGCGATATATTCTGGAGCAACCATATTGTCTTTTTCGGGCGAGCTGCACGAAACAAAGGCCCAAGCCCAGTCTGTCTTATGGTCTTTCATGTAATCGACAATTTCAGAAGAATTCGGAACGCCATCGAACCCCACTAGTTTTGCAAATGCTGCCAGGTTGCGTTCGTTCGCTGCGACCATCTGCGGCTCAAGGGACTTAAGGTCGATGTTTTCGCCAACGAACATGCGCCTGCGATCGTTCAAGTACGGTTTGGCATCGTTCTTCCACTTTTCCGGCGGCTTGCCGTCGTTGTCCCTCAAAACAGCAACGGGTCCCTTGTTCAAAGCGCTGGCTAACTCCAATGCCCTCTTGCCTCGAACACCATAGGAGATAACGTCGATGCCGCTGCTCTGGGGATCGCTCGAATGCTTCATCTCGTAAGCCCAGTTGAATATCATTTCGTCGGAGGGGCCCTCGACTAGAACGATCTTTTTTCCAAGTACTATTCTGAGAGTATCGACGCCGCTTTGTTTGCGAAAGTAGGCGACGGTATCGTCGCTCAGGTCTTCGATGCAACGCGGCGAGCAACCTTGGGAAAGAAGCGCTAACTTATCGAGGCCTAGTCTATTGAGGACAAATGCATTATGGGTTGTGACGAAGAGCTGTCGGCCAGACAGGTGGGACTCTATCAGCCCCATGAGCCTTGTCAAACTGGTATGCGACAAATGATTCTCAGGCTCCTCCATGAGCAGCACTTTCTTCGATGCTGCCTTTTTGAGGGCAAGCCTCGTTCTCGCCTCGACCTGCACGCCTCGACCAGCTAGCGATAGAGGTAGCCCTTCCTTTTGTATCGTCACGGAATTACGCCAGTCCGAACGTGAAGACTGGTCCATTTGAAAGCTTATCCCTTCGATTATCCCCTCGTCGTCATCTTCGACGATGCCGCTCAAAACCTCCTCATCGATGCTTTGCTTAAGATCGCGGTACATACGTGCAATTTTGCGCTGCTCCTCGTCAAGAATGTGGGCATCTACGGTGTTCCTTGCGTAATAATCTACGACATACGCTGAACGAGCCGGATTTGCATCGACGCGAAAGCATGCCACCGAATCGGGCGTTTTTGCCAAAGGTGCTCCTCTGAACGATCGCCACGAGACGGAGTAGTACTCGACTGGCAGAAGATGTTCCTTGCGTTCGTCTTGACGTGCAACCGAGTAGAACTCTTCACGCAGGTCGTCGTCGACGGTGATCGATAGAGCGATTCCCGGCGCATCTTCTTCTAGGGAGTTGTTTGCACCCTGAAGATGGGCGATATCGCCACGGTCTTTCTCAAAATAGAGCTCTATGAGTATCGCAGGAGGTTTGACGGTTCCATCTCCTTTTCTCATGGAGTCGTAAAAGTCGTCTACATCGTCTTTGTTGAACCAATGAGGGTCAAGCGACTCAACGGCCTTTGATCCGCCTAATCGACAGCGCATCGCCAACTCGATGGCATCTAGAATCGTTGACTTTCCAGAAGCGTTGTCGCCAACGATGATGTTGACACCAGCCTTTGGTTTCCACTCGAAGTAGCGGAGAATGCGGAACCCGCGTACCAATACCCTCTTTATCATGGCGCCTTCTCTCAAAACCTTATGGTGTGGCTAATTATAGTCCGACTTGATCCCAAGCCAAGCAAGAGGCCTATTCCGTGTACACAGTCCACGGAATAGATCTTCGCAGCCGCTCGGGGCAGGCCCCGGCGGGCGGCCCGCCCGGGCGGGCCGGGCCGTCGTCATCGGAACGGGGACGGGCGTCCCCGTTCCGGCCCTGGGATCGCACGCCTCGCTTCGCGCTCGGCTATGCTTCGGCGGGGGATGCCCCGCGCCCCTGGAGAAGCGGGAACCCGCGAGAGCGAAAGGCAGCGCCGACCTTGGAGAGGCACCCCAAGCAGATCCACGTGAGGGCGTCGGAAGGCGAGACGGCCCGCGCCAAGGCGCTCGCGTCCTCGCTCGGCATGACGCTCTCGGACCTCGTCCGCTGCCTGCTGCAGCTGCCCGCCGACGCGATCGAGGACGGCCCGCGCCTCGTCGTGGTTGACCGCGCGACCGCCGCGAAGCTCGCGCGCGAGATGCGCCGATGGGGACACCACTACAACCAGGCCGTGCACGCGCTCAACGCCATCGCCTACTACCTGCGCGCGAACGACATGGACGCCGCCGACGTCCTCGAGGAGCTGGAGCGGGCGCGCCTCAAGCTGGAGGCCATGCAGCCGGGCGTCTCGGCGCTGCGCGAGGAGACGTCGGCGCTCCTGGAATCGGCGCTCGCGTTCCTCGGGCGGTGATCCGCCGTGCCGATGCTCAAGACCATCTCCGGCCACACCTCCGCCCGCGGCATCTTCCGCTACCTCACCAAGAAGAACCGCGCGCTCGCGACCGACCTCATAAACATCGACGCTCCCGGCCCGGAGCAGCCCGGCCGGCCCCTCGACTGGGCGCGGGCCATGGACTCCACGCGCCGCGCCTTCGGCAACGACCTTCCCTGGCGTGGGAAGCGCGTGCGCACCTACAAGCACTACGTGGTGTCGCCCGACCCGAGGGACGGCATCTCGCTCGAGGCCCTCCGCGAGCTCGCCGCCGCGTGGGCGTCCGAGCACTTCGCCGACCACGAGGTGGCCGTCGTCTACCACGACGACAACCAGAACGGCATCCCGCACGCGCACGTGGTGGTGAACAACACGAACCTGGAGACGGGCCGGCGCCTGCAGGACCCCGACCCGAAGGCGCTCGCCGCGTCGCTCCAGAGGATGGCCGAGGAGAGGGGGCTTCGCGCCCTCAAGCCGCCCGAGCCAGAGGGCGTCGCCGCCCGCGCGGAGAGGCGCAGCCCGCGCGCCCGGCCCGCGACGTACCGCGGCGAATACGCCCGCCGGGCCGAGAAGGAGATCCTCGGGCGGGGCGACTACTCCTGGACGGCCGACATCCGCGCCCGCGTGCGCGTCGCGCGGGCCGCGGCGCGCAGCGAGGAAGAGTTCAGGGGCATCCTGGCCTCCCTGGGCGTGACCGTCTCCGACAACTCGCCGAAGGCCCCGCGCCGCGACTGGGTCTACGCGCTCGCGGAGCACCCGACGCGCCGCGTGAGCGGGGAGCGGCTCGGGCTGTCCTACGGTCGCGAGCGGCTCGAGCCGATGCTGCGCGCGGGAGGGATGGGCGGGCTTTCCGGCGAGGGCGGGCGCAAGGCGGCCGACATCGCCCGGCGCGCGGTCGAGGTGGGCAACCTCGAGGAGCTGGGCCTGCTGTCGGATACGGTCGCACTCATCGAGGCATCGAGGGCGACGAGCCTCGCCGACCTCGACGCGTTCGCCGCACGGAACCCGTCCGCGGGCTTGCGGGACGCCGCCGCGATCGCCGGCTACGCGAGGGCGGCGGGCATCCTCCCGGAGCGGAGGCCCGAGGCCCGCCCCCGCAAGCCGGCGAGCGCGAGGGGCGCCCGGGGCGGCGGAGGAAGCGCAGAGGCCGGGCGGGGCTCCCGCTCCGACCTGCCGCAGGCCTCCAGGCAACGGCAAGGCAGGACGGAGGAGAAGGGAAGATGATCCTCAAGGCGTACTACGCGGGCGGCCGCATCGACGTGTTCGACACCGACCACCTGGTGGACGGCGTCCCCCAGCCCGGGAACCTGCTGACCAACTACACGCTCGACCTTGCCGACGTGAACGGCGAGAGCCTGTGGCTGCGGTCCTACTACTACGAGGCGGCCCCGGCATACAAAGAGGAGCCCGGCCCGACGGGGCTCCCCGTCGCCCGCAGGCGCGACGGCTGGAGCTTCCTGATCGCCGACGAAAACGACATCCCGAAGCTCAACCGCCTGACCGTGGACGGGGAGATGGTGCTCGTCAAGATAGCCGGCGAGCTTGTCGATGCGGCAGCCCTCTCGTGGGCGTACGACGTTGCCGAGGAGTACGTGCCGCGGGCTGCGGCGGCCTTCGATTTCCTCATGCGGGGCTCTTTCGGAGAGGACGGCGACTCGGTAGAGGCGTCGGCAAACGCCTGCGGGCTCCCCTCCTCGCTCGTCCCCTTCCTCCAAGGGCAGAGGCGCGATCCTGAAGTTTAGCTCCGCCATCCTGCGAACAGCGCCCAAATGCGAGAGAAAGTCGCCTCGCCCAGCACCGGCGCAGCCAAAAGGGATCGCCAGTCAGCGGGCCGCACGGTAAACACCGCCGAGCCGTCCCCGACATTTAACAAGAATATAAAGGTTCGGCCAAATCCGATCGTGAGCTAAAGTGCACGTGAGGGTCGGCGCAAGGCCGCTGGCCGACACGGTAACCGAACGGTGGAGTTCCGGTAGCGAAAGATAAGACCCCGCGTCGCGCGACGGGGCCCGAAGTCCTCGAAGATGTAGCCTCCCAGGTGCCGCGAAAAACCGACAGAAGGAGGTCGCCCATGCTAATCCCGCGGTTGTTCCAAAACGTCCTGCTGGGCAGGTACCGCGACTGGCTCGTCGAGCGCGAGCTGGCGCCCAACACCGTCAGCAAGTACACCCGCGACGTGCGGCGCTTGCTCGAGTTCGTGTCCTCGTCCCCCGTGCCGAGCCTCAGCAAGAAGTCGGCGCTCATGTACAAGTCCGACCTCGTGGAGCGCTACGCCCCGGCGAGCGTCAACTCCATGATCGCCGCCGCCAACAGCTTCTTCAAGTTCCTCGGCAAGCCCGAGCTCTCCATCAAGCAGCTGAGGATCCAGAGGCGCACGTACCTCGGCACCGGCGAGGAGCTCACGAGGGACGACTACCTCGAGCTCCTCGCGGCCGCAGAAGAGCAGGGCGACGGCAAGGCGAAGCTCATGCTCGAGACGCTGTGCTCCACCGGCATGCGGGTCGGCGAGCTGAAGTTCGTGACGGCGGAGGCGCTGGCCGACGGCTTCGTGAGCATCAACATGAAGGGCAAGGTCCGCATCGCGTGGATACCCGAGGAGCTGAAATCGGGACTCGAGGCCCTGGCCGAGCGGGAGGGCATCCGCTCCGGCGCGCTGTTCCGCTCGAAAAACGGCGTCGCGCTGCACCGCACCTACGTGTGGAAGAGGATGAAGTCGCTCGGAGAGGCGGCCGGCGTCGACGCCGCGAAGGTCTACCCGCACAACCTGCGCCACCTGTTCGCCCGCACGTTCTACTCGGCCCACAAGGACATCAGCGCCCTGAGCGACGTGCTCGGGCACTCGAGCCTCGCCACCACCAAGATATACACCATGACGTCCGGGAGGGAGTGCCGGCAGCAGCTGGCCCATCTGGGCCTTGTGGCCTGACGAACGAGCGGGCTGCTACATAATGTCGATTATGTAGCAGCCCGCTCGAATTTCGCATGTCTTTTCGCCATGGAGCGCCCTTGGCGAAATATAAGCTACCGGCATCATAACAAAAGATTAGACAAATAGAAAACGTTTTTTCAACGGGAGCCTTACAGGCGCGCCCGGCAACGCGTGAATTCCCGCCTTCGGGCACGCCAACTAGACCCCGGCTCTAAACGGGGCCATCGCTGCTTCGCCTTCGGCGATCGAGGTGGGCAACTCTGCGCAAAAATGCCTTTGCCCAAACCTCGAAACGGCACGCTCTTAACGCCGAGGCGTTTCGCACCCATTCCGGCTGCTACATAATCGACATTATGTAGCAGCCCGGGGAAGACCGGGGCAGCGCTATGAAGACGACAACCGAGCACGCAGTGCTCATCGCCCTATGCCTCGCTTCCTACGGCGGCATGCGCAGCGCCAAGGACATAGCCGCCTTCACGGGAATACCTGCGGCTTCCGTCGCGCAAGCAGCTTCCAAGCTCCGCCAAGCCGGCCTGATCGACTCGATTCGAGGGCATGCGGGAGGCTACTGCTTGCCGGGATCGGCCGAAAACGCCTCCCTTTTCGACATCGTGACAGCCATGGAAGGGCGCAGAGACGCCGTCGCCTGCGTCCGCCCCGAAGACCCTCCTTCTCGCCGGAAGCTCGTTTCGGACCCCGTCTCCAGGCGAGGAGCCGAAAGGCTCGATTCCGCCGTGCGGGCCCTGGCCCTCGTCGACCTTCGCATGGACGAAATCCTTCGAGAGGCGACGCTTGAGCGGCTGATGCTCGGCCGGGACGGCCCGACTGCCTCTGACGACTTTTCCGTGCCCGCCGCAATGCTCGGCTCGCGCGATGCCTGCGTTACGAACACACTAGGACCGTCGAAAGGAAAGGAGAGTGGCTATGGGGCCAGTAACGATTAGCGAAAGGAGGAAGCGGCCTTCGCCGAGCATGGCGGCCAGATCTGCGCTCGCCGTCCTGCTCGCCCTTGCGCTCGCCGCTCCCGTGCAGTTATCGTACGCAGCGGACTCCCCCGCTGCAACAACTGCGGAAAACGCAGAGGGCGCGCGCGCCGCGCAAGACGGTTCTTCGGAAGGAGCCGAGACCTCCCAGCCTGTTGAGTCGGAGGCTGATTCTCCGACGCCGGATCAGCCTTCGTTGAATATCGAGGGTCCGGGCGAATCAGACGCGCCGGTTGCCGAGTCGAGTGCCCAGCCAGGCACCGAATCGGGGAGCGCGGACGCCATGGAGAGCGCCTCGACCCTGGCGCTCGGCGACACAGAGGTCAGGCTCGCCCAATCGAGCATCGACGCCGGAGTAGACCCGGAGAACTTCCTCCCGGGTCTTGCCGGGCAAACGGACATCAGGCTCTCGGTCCTCTACCGCCCCGACCCCAGCCAGTCCGGCAGGTGGTTCACGGTGAAGACCCCCGACGGCTTCAGCATAACCACGGCGCCGACGTCCCTCGAGTCCGGCACGATAGAGAAAAGCAAGGATTCGAAAACCCTCACGGTCAAGCTGCGCGACGACGTTTCGGTGGACGTGGCATTCGACATCGTGGTCTTGCAGAACGCAGAGGCGATCTACGATATGGCGAGCGCCGCCGACGTGGTGCAGCGATTCGCCCTGGACTCGTATACGAACGCCGGCGGCGCGGAGCCGGTCGGCTCTTCTTACCTCGACTTCAAGACCGCCAAGTTCGCCCCGGCCGAATACTCCTTCGCCATAGACAATGCCGCCAAGTCTTGGGGCGACGTGTCGACATCGAGTCGTCCTATGGTCTCCTACTCCTTGACCGTCACGAAGAGGGCCTATACCGCCCATGATGCAGATTTCAGAATCGCCGTGCCCCGCTCTCTCGTCTCTGCGGAAGGAGATGTTCTCGGGATGGCGAGTGTAACCGGGGCTGAGCCCGTCACCTCGGATAGCGAGTACTACTATTATCGACCGAATACGAGCTCCGGCAGCGGTTACTTCATGTTCGACCACGCGTATGGCAAAGACAGCTCGGCGGTTCTGAAAATGGAGTTCTCCCTGAAGCCGTTGTCCACAGGCGCCATGTTCTCGGAGGAGCTGTATTCGTCATCGTCCGACATGGGCTTCCAATCGTCGGTGCCCGACGCTGGCGCAACGTGGAGCTTTGACAAAAAGCTAACGTTGGATACTTCGGTTCCGGCTGCTGCGCAACGTGCGTTCTCTTTTTCTCGTCCATGGAAACAGGAAGTGATGGCGGGGGAGACGGGCATCTCCGGCACCATGGGACTCACGTTTACCCAGGCATATCCCAACATCGCGATCAAGCAGGCCGAGGCGGTCATCGACTTCCCCGTCGAAGTGGTACTGAAAGAGGCGGCGTCGGATGCGTACGGCGGCGCTTGGACGTACGTGACGAACAAAGGGAACAGCATCAAGGCGGATGCAGTTCCGAGTCTGGACCCCAATGACGAATGGGTTGTCCAGGCAAAATACCGCGGCCCCGTCTTCGGGAATGGCAACTCCCTGCCTACGGCCTGGGGCTTCGCCATGGACGTTCGCTCAGTGTATCCGGACGGGACCGCCGTACCCGACAAAACGGTGTACTGCAACTACTCGCTCACCTCCCTAACGGAATCCGTCCCATCGTCAACGGGCAACTTCTCCTTGAAGATCGCAGCTCCAAAAGACGATCTGGCCATCCGGAGCTCGGTGTTTGACGTTGGGATCGGGTTGTCGTCGCAAAGCATCGGAGACCTTAGGTTTCTCGGCTCCGGTTATACAAAGACATACGAAGATCTCAAGGTGACGATCGACGATCCGGCTATCTTGGGTGTGGTGGATCGGTTGACCTTTACCTCCAGGTTGAAAGAGGCCGTTGTCGAGTACTCCACCAACGCAGGCACGACGGGCACGGTAAAGGCATCCGATGCAGGTCTTAGCAACCCTTGGGGTCTTACCGTCTCTATGAAGGATTACGTTCCAGAAGGGGAATACCTGACAGCGTTGTCTTTTAGCTTCGAAACGCTCGACGGCAGAAACCTTGCCGACAGCATTTCCCTGAACTCTCAAGCTGTTGTGCCCGGAAGCCTCCCCTCTGCTCCGGAAACGGATCTGGATGGGAAAACCGTCTATACGAGTTTTACTTGGACTGCCCCGGGTTCAAACAATAGAACCTATGCCTTTAGCACGCGCTTCTACAAGGCGGTCGACCAGCAAATACTATCGGTCGAGGACATGTCGTGGTTCACGTACTGCCCAGATGACTACCCGGTTTCTGGTAGCGGCCATGTAAACAATATCCCGATCGCACGAATCAAATTCGCCAAAAACGCCGATAGCAAGCGACTTCTCTACCAGGGAATGGAGGTCGATCTCTCCGGCACCGATCCGCGCGTCCTGGCGCTTGTAAGCAAAGTGCGGGTGAGCGGGGGCTTTCTTACCCAGTCCCATGTCGTTCAGTACACGACCAACTTGGATCCTGCTCCCCGCTTGTCCGAGCCTTATCGCGACAATATCGATCTTGGTCTGCAAGAAGGGGAGTACCTGACTTCTCTTAAGTTCGTGCCCATGAACGACAGCAAGCAGTTCGATCCTCAATCCGCGGTGACCGTCGAGCTCCTCATGTCGGACCGTTCGTGGAGCTTCGTGAACCCCGACGAGCCTTTCCCCGACGAGCCGACCAGCTACCCGGTGAAGGCGATGTTTTCGGCAGCCAACTCGACTTCGTACGACAGGGCCGGCGAAAGCGCCTCGTTCTACAACAAGGCAACGGCGAAGATCATGGGATTCGCAGCTTCTGGCTCGACCAAATCCTCAAGCGTCTACCAAGGAGACACCTTCACGTACTCGGGCTACTTGAGCGCTTCTGTGGAGTATGCCGGTGCTTACAAAGTGCAGTCGCCCACGTATTACTTCAAAATCGACAAGGATTTCGCATATGAGGCAGCCTCGATGCGGGTGGTGGGCCAAGACGCAGTGGCGACAACTTACTTCACTGCGGACGGCGATATTGTGCTGAAGGTGGAAATACCAGACTACACGTTCTACTCGCAAGCCAATTACTCTGCGCCGTTAGCGTTCGAGTACTCCTTCGACTTGCGCGTCAAGCCGATGGCGAACCCCGGCTCGGGGAAGGTGCCGGTCGTTCAGATCTGGGCTGACTTCAACGCGAGCACCGGGGCGCCAGACGAGGGCTTCGTGCCCGTCGTGCTGGAAAACACCACGACGGACGCGGCGGGCGACTTGGGCCTTCCCGTCGGAACGCCGCTCTACATGG
Source organism: Eggerthella timonensis (assembly GCF_900184265.1). NCBI lineage: Bacteria > Bacillati > Actinomycetota > Coriobacteriia > Eggerthellales > Eggerthellaceae > Eggerthella > Eggerthella timonensis. The sequence goes on along the minus strand of NZ_FXXA01000002.1, from coordinate 481,599 downwards.
CATCCATGTCCGCGAAGCAGAACGTGCTCGAGCTGGTGGAGGTGGGCGCGAGCGCGCTCGCGACGGCAGACGCGGCCCTCGGCTCCGACGTCGAAGGGCACGACGATAGCGACTTCGGGCAGCAGCTGTCGCTGGTGTCGCACGTCGACAGCGCCACCAAGGACTGGATCGCGTACGTGCCCGTGCCGAAGGCCGGGCTGTCCGCCCGGTACCAGGAGCAGGAGGACGGAAACCTCGGCGTCAAGGAGACCGCGCCGTCGGACTACTCGCAGAACCTGACCGGCCCGGTCACGGACGCGGGCGACGACGCCGTGGTCACGTATTGCATCGACGACACGCCGTCCTTCGACCTGACCGGGGGCGCGGAGGGCACCTACGTCGATGAGTCCGCCATATCCGATTGGTCGCAGGTCACCATGATTCGCATCGCGATCCCCGAGATGGCGGCGCGCGAGAAGCGCTTCCCTGTCGTCCATTACACGAGCGACCGTAAGGCGGAGACGGGCGATAAAATGGCGTACTCCGGTATCTACTACAACTTCAAGCTCGGCGACGCGACCGACTGGTACCGCGGAGAGGGCGCGTACGGTGCGAAAAACTCCTTCGCGCTCGTCGACTTCCTCGTCACGGGCTACGCCTGGTCGCAGGAGCCTGCAGCCGCCGCGGCGGAGCCGGCGGCCCCCGAGGCCGACCGCTCCCCCTTGGCTGGGGTCTCGGTCTCCACCGCCAACGCGGTGACGGGCGCCGTCCTGTCCGCCACGACGGGCGCGGACGGCAAGTACAGCCTGGCGGTCCCGAGCCATGGCGACTACGCGCTGACGGCTCAGGCCCCCTCCTCGCGCTACGAGCTCGTAGAAATGGGCGCGCCCGGCGATCCTAGCGCATCCAAATTCGATCCTGCGACCGGCGAGGCGTCGGTGACGCTCAGCAAGGTCGACGTCTCGCACGTGAACGCGGGCTACTCCGCGACCGGCCCCATCTCCGACCCGACGGTGTTGCCGGTGACGGGCGGGCCGGGCACGGTGCCCTTCGCGCTCGCTGGGCTCGCGATGATGGCGGGAGCGGCGCTCGCGTTGCACCTGCGCCGCAACCACCTCCCCCGTCGCCGCTAGGCCGCGCCTAAGCGCCTTGAAGGAGGTGGTGCCCGTCGAGGAGGTTGACGACCCGGCGATCACATTGAAGGCCTGCGGCCCCCGAAGGCGCCGCAGGCAAGAACGAGAGACGGAACGACTATACGAAGGAGAGGATCGCATGATGAGATCATCATCGCTCCCGAAGCGGGCGGCGGCATTCGCGCTCGCTGCGGCCATGACCTGCCTGATGCTGCCGGCGGCCGCGTTCGGCGCCGGCACGTTCGGCATCGAGGTGCACAAGTACCAGGACACGAGCTGGACCGGCGGCACCGCCGGCGACGGCACGGAGATCACGCCCCCGACGGGGGCCCAGCCGCTCGAGAACGTCGAGTTCAAGGCGTACAAGGTCGTCGCCGGCCACGAGGCCGACGTCGACATCACGGCCGAGAAGGTCGCCGCCGACAAGGGCACCTACCTCGGCGCCGGCGCGGCCCCGGCCGGCACCGAGACGACGGCCGCCAACGGCACGGCGAGCTTCACCGGCCTCGACGAGGGCCTGTACTACGTGGAGGAGACCGACAACGCCGCGGTCGCGACGAAGGCCGCGCCGTTCCTGGTGCGCCTGCCCATGAACATCAACGGCACGCTGGCGAGCACGGTGCACGTGTACCCCAAGAACACCGTCGAGGGCGCCCCGCCCGTCGACAAGGGCGGGCATGTCGAGCCCGGCGCCCAGGTGGGCGACACGGTCGACTGGTACGTGAAGGTGGGCGTGCCCGAGGACTACGCAACGGGCAAGAAGCTCGTCGTCAGCGACACGATCGACGCCCGCCTCGCCTACGTGGCGAACTCCGCGACCGTCGGCGTGGGCGCCACGCAGGCCGCAGCAACCCCGGTCGCCTTCACCGAGGCGATAGCGGGCGCGAAGGTCACCTGGACCATCGACGCGGCCGCGCTCAACGGCATGGCCGTCGCCGCGGGCGACTCCATCTGGGTGAAGTTCCAGACGAAGATCGTCACCATCGACGGCAACCCGATCCCGAACCAGGCGCACGTCGACTACACGAACTCCCTCGGCGCCACGGTGAGCGGCGACTCGGGCACCAACCCCGTCGACCCCGACGGCCCCGGCCCGAACCCGCCGATCGATCCCGAGATCGGCTTCGGCGACCTCGACCTCACCAAGGTCGACAAGAAGGACAACGCCGCCCTCGCCGGCGCGCAGTTCGAGCTCTACACCAAGGCCGCCGACGGCAGCTACGTGAAGGTCGCCGCGTTCGGCACCCAGACGTCCGACGCCAACGGCAAGATCGCCTACGCGGACCTCGCCGAGGGCACGTACTACCTGAAGGAGGTCAAGGCGCCCGCCGGCTACGAGGCCCCGGCAGACGGCACCTACACCGAGTTCACGGTGGAGAAGGATGCGGGCACTGGATCCTATGACGTGCTTAAGACCATCTCCAACACCATGAAGGGCGAGGACGCCTTCCTGCTGCCCATCACCGGCGGCATGGGCGTGATCCCGTTCGCCGCGGCGGGCATCCTGCTCATCGGCGGCGGCCTCTACCTGGTTGCGCGCTCCCGCAAGCGCGACGCCGCGTAGGCCGGAGGGGGCGCGTCCGTGAGGCGACCGGCCAAACAGGCAACGAACGCAGTCCGGCCGGGCCCGCAGGGCGCGGGCGCCCGGGCCGGGCGGCGCCCCTCGGGGCGCCGCCTGGCCGACCTCGCCGTCTCGCTTTTGCTGCTCGCGGGGGCGGCGCTCCTCGCCTACCCCTCGCTCGCGGAGTGGCAGGCGCGGGAGGGCCAGCAGGCGAGCGTCCGCACGTACCTGCAGGCGGTCGAGGAGGCCCCCTCGCAGGAGCAGGAGGACCAGCTCGCGCTCGCGCAGGCCTACAACGAGGGGCTCGCCGCTGCGACGCCCGCCGACCCGTTCTCGGACGGGGGCGCCGCGCCGCCCGAGAACGGGTCGGGGTCGCTCGCGGAGGAGTACCCTCGCATCCTCGACGTGTACGACGGGATCATGGGCTACCTGTCCATCCCGTCCATCGGCGTGGAGCTGCCCGTCTACCATGGGACGAGCGAGCGGGCCCTCCGGCTCGGCGTCGGGCACCTGCCCCAGACGTCGCTGCCCATCGGCGGCGAGGGCGCCCACAGCGTGCTGTCGGCCCACACGGGGCTGCCGGAGGCGAGGCTGTTCACCGACCTCGACGAGCTGGTCGAGGGCGACCGCTTCTTCGTGCGCGTGTACGGGCGGACGCTGGCCTACGAGGTGGACCGCATCTCGGTGGTGGAGCCCTCCGACACGGCGGGGCTCGCGCGCGCCGAGGGCGAGGATCACGTGACGCTCGTCACCTGCACCCCCTACGGCATCAACTCGCACCGCTTGCTGGTGCGCGGGACCCGTGTTCCCTACGAGGCCGAGGGGACCGTCGCCGACCAGGCGTACGGCAACCCCTTCCCGTGGTGGACGCTCCTGCTGCTCGCGGGCTGGGCCGCCGCCACGGCGGCGCTGTGGAGGAGCGGGAGGGGCCGGGTTGGATAGCAGGACGCGGAAGGCGGCCGGACGCCGGCCGAGCCCCCGCCCCCCGCGGAAGGCGTCGATCGCGCTCGCGGCGCTCCTGATCGCGGCGGGCGCGGGCGCGATCGGTTACCCGTTCGCCATGCAGGCGCTCTACCGGGCCGATGCCGAGCAGGCCGTGGGCCGCTACGACGTCGAGTACGGCGGCGCGGCTGCTGCGGGGAAGTCGGCGTCGGGCAAGGACCTGGACCGGCTGCTGGCCGACCTCGAGGCCTACAACGGGCGCATATTCGAGGAAGGGCAGGCGGGCCTCAAGGACCCGTTCTCCTACGAGCAGCCGGCCGTCGACCTCGCGGCCTACGGCTTCGACGAGGACATGATCGGGTACCTGGAGGTGCCGAAGATGGGCCTGCGCGTGCCCGTGTACCTGGGGGCGAGCGAGGAGAACATGGCGCGGGGGGCGGCGCTGCTCGGCGAGACGTCCGCGCCAATCGGCGGCGAGAGCACGAACGCCGTCATAGCCGGGCACCGGGGCATGGCCACCGCGGCCATGTTCCGCGATATAGAGTCGTTGGAGGTGGGGGACGAGGTGGAGGTGGCCAACCCGTTCGGCAAGCTCGAATACCGGGTGTCCGAGATAAGGGTGATCGACCCGGGGGACCGCGAAGCCGTCCTCATCCAGCCCGGGCGCGATCTCGTGACCCTGCTCACCTGCCACCCCTTCCCGACCAACGCGCAGCGCTACCTCGTGTACTGCGAGAGGCGGCGCTGAGGAAGCGGCCGGACGACGAGAAGACGCAAAGGAGAAGCGATGGCGAGAACGGCGGCGCGAGAGCTCGAGGAGAGGAAGGCCCGGGTGCTCGGGCGGTTGAGGGACGCGGGCGCGGCCGACCGGCCGATTCCCCTGTCCCTGTCGGCCTTGAGCGCGGCGCTCGGCATCACCGAGTGCCGCGCGAGGTGCAGCCTCAGGGCCCTGAAGGACGAGGGGATGATAGCCGTGCGGCCGCGGTTCCTTCCGAACGGCGGCCAGCAGGAGAACGCGTACCGCATCACCGCGAAGGGCAGGAACTGGCTCGTCCTCGTCGGGGACGAGCCTCCCTCGGGCGAAGGCGGGCGGGAAGACGACCATGGAGAAAAGGAGCGCGGATCATGTCGATTGAAGCGTACTGCATGAAGTGCAAGCAGAAGAGGCAGATGCTCGAACCGAAGATGGGGAAGACGAGCAACGGGAAGGCCATAGCGAAGGGCTCCTGCCCCGTGTGCGGCTCGACCATCTGCCGCATCGGGGCCGTTCCGGACGGCAAATAGCCGGGGACCGGGCCCGCCCCGGAGCCCTCGAAGGAGGAGGAGACGTGGAGAACGAGTCGAGGCTGCTCGTCGAGCTGGAACCCGAGGAGGCCGAGGCGCCCGAGCGCGAAACGCCCGCCCCCGCGGCGGCGCCCGCGCGCATGCCGGCGGCCGCCAGGGCCGCGTTCTTCGCGCTCGGGCTGGCCCTGTCCGCGGCAGGCGTGCTCGCTTCGTGGCTCGTCGGCCGATCCAGGTCGGTCGGGGCCGCGCACGAAGCCGCCGGCGCAGCGGCGATCGGCTGCATCATGAACGCCTTCGTGCTCGCAGCGATCGCGGCATCGAGGCTGCTGTCCTGGACGGCCTCGATCCTCGCCTAGGCGCCGGCGCGCAGAGAACTGATCGGAAAAACGAAACTAAGGAGAAGAACCAAATGGAGAACGAACCTATGCAGTACCAAGTGGAGATGCCCTCCCTTTCGGGAGGGGCGAAGTTCGGCTACGGAGCGCTCGGCTTCTTCCTCATGCTCATCGGCGTGCTCGTCGCCTGGCTCGTCAACAAGGACAAGGCGCCGGCGGTCAAGAAGTCGGCCATCGTGAGCTCGGTGGTGGGCATGGCCATCGGCTTGGTGGCGTGGATCGCGTTCTACGCCGTCGTGTTCGCGGGCGTCATGGCGACCTACGGGGCGTACTTGTAGCGGATCCGCCGGAGGCGCCGCGGAAACGGCGCCCCGGCGCTTGGCAGACAAGGAGGAAGGCCGGTGAAGATAAGGCAGCTGAGGCTGTTCGCCGACGCGTGCGACGAGGGGAGCCTCTCGGGCGCCGCGAAGCGCAACAGAATGTCGGTGCAGAACGTCTCGAAGGCCGTGGGCGACCTCGAGAGGGAACTGGGCCGGCCGCTCTTCGACCGGAGCGGCAGGGGCGTCGCCCCCACCGATGCGGCGTGGGCCCTCCTGCCGTATGCGAGGATGGCGCTCAAGGCGTTCGAGCTGTGCGAGTCGTTCGGCTCCTCGCTGCGCGGGCCGGAACCGAGGCCCCGCGCCGACTAGTGAAAGGAAGCACCGCATGGCAAGAGAAAGAGCGATGACGCGGCGGTCGTTCGCCGCCCTGGCACTCGCGTCCGCGATCGCCGCGCCGGCGGCCCTCTCGGGCTGCGCGGCGGGAGGCGCGGGCCCGGAGTTCGACGTGCGCGTCGAGCGCGCGTGGACGACGGGGGGCCGCGACGGCAAGAGGATGCTCGTGCTCGACCTTGTCGTCAAGAACAACGGCGCCGAGAGCGTGCCCGCCGACTACGCGGGCTATTCCTGCGCGACCGCATCGCAGGGCGGCGCCGCACTGGCCCAAGGCTACCTGTCCTCCGAGGTGCCCGGAGCGCTGCCGACGATGGGCGGCAACCTGGCTCCTGGAGAAGAGGGGCGAGGCCAGGTCGCCTTCGAGCTCAGGGGCGACGGCCCCGCCGAGGTCGTCGTCGCGCCCGCGACGGTCGACGGCAAGTCGACCGTCGAGCTCTACCGGGAGACGCTCAATCTCTCCCGGATCGAGAAGGTGGAGTCCGAGGCGGGCTTCGACCTCGAGGTGGGCGGCGCGACGGTCGCCGACGACGGCGAGGGCAAGGACCTCGTGGTGGTGGACTTCACGTTCACGAACAACGCCGACGAGGCGCGGTCGTTCGGCAGCGCGGCCGACGTGCAGCTGTACCAGAACGACGTGGGGCTCAAGCAGGGCCACCTGCCCTACCGGCATCCCTCCTACGACGAGAAGAGGGACGGGAACAGGACGGCCAAGGTGAAGAAGGGCGCCAGCGTCGAGGTGCAGGCCGTCTGGGAGCTGCTCGACGCCGCCTCGCCGGTGGAGCTCAAGGTCGTCGACTGGGAGAGCTACGACCAGCGCACGGTGCTCGAGAAGACCATCGAGCTGGCAGGCTCTGCGAAGGCCCCGGCCGCAGACGCCGGCGCGAAGGCGTAGGGATGGCCCGCCCCGCATGCCGCCGCGCGGCCGGCGCCCTCCTCGCATGCGCGATCGCGCTCGCCTGCCTCGCCGGCTGCGCGCCGGCCGGCGCCTCCGAGCGCACGGTCGAGCAGCGCGCGGCGGCCGAGCTCGAGGAGGCCGCGAGGCTCGACGGCCCGGCCTTCGACGCCGCCGCGGCGGCGCTCTCCGCACGGGCGGGCACGGAGCGCTACGGGGTGGACGCGGCCGAGTTCTGCCGGGAGCTGCTCGCGGGCCTGTCCTTCGAGGTCCGCGGGGCGGACGTGGACGGCGCGAGGGCGACGGTCCGCGTCGACGTGACCCGCAAGTCGACGGACGGCGCCCTCCTCTCCTTCGCCGCCGCGTTCGCCGAGTACCGGGGGAGCGGCGCCTTCCTCTCGGACACGCCCGAGGAGGCCGCCGAGCGCACGGGCGAGCTGATCCTGGAGGCGGTGAGGGAGGCCCCCCTGGAGACGGTGGCCGCGGAGCTCCCCTTCGAGCTGGAGGGCGGCTCGTGGGAGCCGGCGCAAGGGTACGGGGAGGAGCTGTCGCGCGTCCTGGCGGCGCCCGGCGGGCGGAACGAACGAACAAGTTGAGACGATCGAGAAAGGCGAGGAAATGGAAGACGTGAAGAATGAGAACCCAACCAACGGAACGATCCTGGGCAGGGCGGCTCTCGCCGCCCTGGCTCTCGCGACGGCGGTCGCCTTGGGGGCCGGGCTTTCCGGCTGCGGCCAGCCGCCGGAGGAGCTGATCCGCAGCGGCGTGGAGTCCGAGCTCTCCGAGATCAAGGCCATGGAGGGCGGGGCGTGGGACGACGTCATGGAGGGCATGGCCGCGGGCTCGGCCGGCCTCGAGCAGTACGGCGTCGACGGCGAGGGGCTCGCCCGGGCGCTGCTCGAGGGCTTCGACTACCAAGTGGGAGAGGTGCAGGTGTCCGGCTCCGCCGCGACCGTCGAGGTCGAGACCACGTGCAAGTCGCTCGCGGCCGTCGGCGAGGCGTTCAACGCCAAGGTCGAGGACTATGCGGAGAGCGCGCCTGCCGAAGGGGCCGACGAGTCGACGGTGGGCAAGCTGCTCATGGAGGCGATGGCCGAGGCGCCCTTGGAGACGACGACCATAACCCTGCCCTACGCGCTGAACGGGAGCACGTGGGAGCCGGGCGCGGGATTCGAGGCCGCGCTCATGCAGATGTTCGGGATGTAGCGGTCCGGGCGACGAGGCGTTCCGCGGGAGAGAGGAAGATCGATGCAGAAGGATGCGAGCATGAGCAGGAGGTCGTTCGCGGCCCTGGGGGCGGCCGCGCTGGCCTCGGCCTGCGCGGGAGCGCTGGCGCCCCGGGGCGCGGCGTGGGCCGATCCGTCCGGGACGGCGAGCGTGGAGGCCGAGAACGGGTGCGTGAGGATCACGCACCCGGACCAACCGACGTCGTCGAACATACCGCAGGCGACGAGGGACGACCCGCCGCGCGCCTCGGTGACGGTCGGCTCGACGGCGGAGCCCTCCTGGCTGAGCGTGTCGGGCGTGCCCGCGCATCGGGACTGCGCGTTTCTGCGCGTGACCGTCTCCGACGGCGCCGGGGGCTTCGCCGAGGTCGCGCGCTACGACGAGGATGAGGGCAAGCCCTCCCTGCTGGCATGGGACTTCGATCTCGGGGCGACCGCCCTGCATTTCCGGCAGACCGAGATCGGAGGAGACGCCTTCAACCTCAAGATGAGGCTGGGCGAGCCGGTGGCGTTCCCGCTCGCCTTCCGCTACGAGTACGCCCCGGCGCCCGTCTACACGATCTCGTTCCACGCCGACAGGGGCTCGGGCAGCGAGGTCGTCGCCGTGTACGAGCGGCACTACCTGGACGAGCGCGGCGAGCCGCCCGCCGTCTCCCGGCCGGGTCACCTGCTGGTCGGCTGGCGCGACATGGACGGCCCCGCCTCCGGCCCGCCCGCGTGGTACGAGCCGACGCTGTGGATGGAGCGGGCCGACCTGGACTTCGAAGCCGTATGGGAGGCGAGGGAGTACGCGGTGTCCTACGACCTGGCCGGCGGTGCCCTGGACGGCGCCGCGACCGCGGCCGGCCGGGTCGTCGGGTTCTCCGACAAGGGGATCCTGCCCGTTTCGGGCGCCGATCCGACGAGGGAGGGCTTCGCCTTCGCGGGCTGGGCCTGGCAGGGCAGGCCGGTGGCGCCCGACGACTCGGTCGAATCGCTCGCGGGGAACGACTCCGTCGCGTCGCTCGAGCTCGTCGCGCAATGGACGGAGGCGCCTGCGGGCGACGACGTCCCGGCCGCCGGCGCGCCCTCGGGACCGGACGGCGGGCCGGATAGCGTAAAGGCGGTTGCGGGAGGGACGGGCAAGCGGCTCGCCGCCACGGGCGACTCCCCGGCCCTTCCGACGGCCCTGTCCGCGGTCGCAGCGGCCGCGGCCGCGCTCGCGGCGTCCTCGGCGCTCGGCCGGCGGGGGCCGGGAGGCGCAGCGGACGACGAGTGACGAATCCCTCCCGAGGCGAGACGCGGGGAGGGCCTCATGGCAATGCCGCTGCGAAGCGGCGGATCGGAGCGAATCATGGAAGACAGAGAGACGACGGCGGGCGGCGGCGACGTCCCGGCCTCGGTCGGTGGCGCCCAGGAGGAAGGCTGGGTTCCCGGGCCCCTCGCAGAATCCGAAGCCCGACGGGGGACGGCCCCGCCGCCACCTGTCGGGCAGCCTGCGACGGCTCCTCCGCCCTTTCCCGCCGCCCCGCCCGCGCCCCTGCCGGGCGCGGGGAAGGCGACCGCCGCGCTCGCCCTGGGCATTGCGGCCATCGTGCTGTGCGCCGCCCCCCTGCTCGGCATCGCCCTGGGCGCAGCCGCCGTCCTGGTCGCGGGGTCGTACCGGAAGCTGCTCGGCGAGGACGGCGGGGTCGATCCGAGGGCCGGGCGCGCCAAGGCGGGCCGGGTGTGCGGCTTCGTCGGCATCGGCTTGGGCGCCTTGTGGACCTTGGTCTGGGCGGCGGCGATCGCCATGGGCGCGTGGGCGGTCTCGGTCGCGGGGATCCACGAGGGTCCCGACCCGCTGGCGGAGCCCCCGGCCGCGACGCAGGGGCCTTCGACCGGGGGAGGCCCCGAAGCGGGTCCGTCTGGCGGATCTGCAGGCGGCTCGGCCGCGGACCCCGACGACGTGATCATCGCCGGCGGGGCGGACGTCTCGTCCAAGTACGTGTTCGAGGTGGACACGGCGGTCGTGGGCCTCGACGAGTACTCGGAGGCCCCGGTGGTCGTCCTCGTGGGGGATTTCACGAACGAGTCGGACGAGACGGTCTCGTTCTCCGACGCCCTCGGCGCGACCGCGTCCCAGGGCGGCCGGGAGCTCTACTCCGCCTACCTGAGGGGCGCGGACGTGTTCAACTACGAGTCCATCGCGCCCGGCGAGACCGTGCCGGTGTTCGTCGGCTGGGAGCTCGGGGACGCGGAGTCGGACGTCGAGATCGTCGTCTACGACCAGTACCACTACGCCAAGCAGGCCGTCTTCGAAGGGGCCTACACGATAGACGAGCTCTTGGCCAACACCGAGGCGCTCTCCAGCGAGCTGGAGGGCATCATCGACGAGGAGCAGGAGCTGGCCGCGTAAGCCGGCGGGCCCTCGGGGAGGAGGGGGAGATGCGCGACAAGCGCATGGCCGTGTTCGCGGCCGCATACGAGAAGGGATCCATCGCCGCCGCGGCGAGATGCCTCGGCATCCCGTACCAGGGGGCCCTCCGGCGCGTTCGCGACCTCGAGGGAGAGCTCGGCGGGGACCTGTTCGTCAGGGCGCCGTGGGGCGTCGTCCCCACCCCGCTCGGCCAGGAGGTCCGCGCCGGGCTCGACCGGGAAGCTGGAGGGGAGGGATAGCGCCGTGGAGATAGGGCTGCTCGACTACCTGGTGCTGAGGACCTCGCCGACGTTCGTCTCGAGCCTGCGGGCCGCTCCCGGCCTCTGCGCCAGCGCGATCAGGAGGATCGACGACGCCGAGGCCTTCGGGATCGACGAATGGAACGAGGCGGGCGCCTACCTGTGCCCGGGCTACGTCGCGCGCGGCGACTGCGAGTCCGCGAGGCGAGCCTTGGCCGAGGCGCTGGACCGGAACAGAATCGAGGGCGCCGACGGGCGCCGAGGAAAGGACGAGAGATGACTGAGAACGAGAACGACCCGAACGTCGGCGGAGGGCCTCGGGGCTGCCCGCCGCCTCCCCCTCCGGGATACGCCGGACAGGCTCCCTGCCCTCCGCCGGCCCCTCGGCCGGCCCAGCCGCCGGTCCCGAGCGTCCTGTCGATGGCATGGGCCGACGTGCGCGCTTCGAAAGGCTGGTTCGGCAAGGCGGCGCTGCTCGCGCTCGTCATGATGGTGCCGGTGCTGAACTTCTTCGCCGTCGGGTACCTGCTCCTGTGGGGATGCGACGCGGCGCGCGGACGGCGCGAGGCGCTCCCTCAGGGGACGTTCAGGGACGGCTCGTTCGCGCTCGGCTTCTACGTCCTCGCGATGTGCTTCATCGCGGGCGCGGTCGTGGGGCTGGTCGCCCTCGTGCCGATCCTCGGCCTGCTGGCCCTCGCGGCCATGGTGGTGCTGTACCCGCTCCTGTACGCCGCCTTCCTGCGCATCGGCCTGACCGGCCGCTTCGGGGCCGCGTTCGACTTCTCGGAGATATGGGCGCGCTTCCGGGCGGGCATGGGGCAAGCCATGCTCGCCTGGTGGGCGCCGTCGCTGATCTCGTCGGCCGCGGTCTCGGTGCTGGCCGTGCCGATCGCGCTCCTGGCGCTCATGCCGATGTTCGCGGCGGCGGGCTTCGCGGGCGCGGGGTCGGAGATGGCCGCCCCCGCCGTCCTCCTCGGGGTGGGGGCGTTCTTCCTGATCGGCGCCCTGATCGCCTACGCGGTCATGCTCCTCTCCGCCTGCATGCAGATGGTCGTGTTCCGCGCGTTCGGCCACTGGGTGGCGCGCTTCGCGCCGCACTGGACGGTTCCTGCGGCTGGGTTCGGGGAAGGAAGCCGGCAGTGAGCGTCGCCCGGACGAGGCGGTCCGTCAAGAAGCTTGCGAGCGCACCCGACGTTTTCGGGAGCCCTCGCGACCGGGCTCCCGCGCGACGAGGCGGCAAAGACGGGCTGTCCGACTGCTCGTCATGCGCGAAGCGCTTCAGATGGAAATGCGGGAATCACGGCGGCCGCGGTCCGATTCCCGCGGTTCGGCACGATTTGCCTGGCGGCGAAAGAAGGGTGTCCGAAGACGTATTCTTGCGCAATTCCGGTGACATAGCATCGATTCTGAGAAACGCGGTGCAGGAGCGCGGCATCAGCACGGCCGAGCTCGCGAGGCGCATCGGCTCGGATCGCAAGCGCCTGTGGTACGTTCTGAACGGCCAGCGCGAGATGCGGGTGGACGAGTTCCTGAAGCTCTGCGTCGCCCTCAGGCTGGATCCGTGCAGCTTCGTGACGAAGGACATGGTCGAGGGGATAGCGGCCGCCACGAAGGGCAAGAGAAAGGGGTAGCGCCCTCGCATCGCGCGAGGGCGCTGCTGGTCTCAACGCAGTTTGCCGAAAAACGCAGGCGCATTGGCTCACAGTATGCCCGACGCAAACGGATGAGTTCTGGCGACCTGCAGAGCTTTAGGGATGAATCCGAGAATCTTACGCTGAAGAAATGACCAGCAGCGAATTATGGAAGTGGCGCAGAGCGTCCTTCGTGGCTCGCTTGGCTATTGCTCGGACGGAGGCAGACAGCGACTCGTCGCATGTTCGGAAAGGCCGGTGATCTCGAAAACGGGAGTCATCGATTGGCGAAAACCCCTCGATGTCAGCCCAAGTTGACGGATTTCCAACCATGATTGGTAGATGAAACGGCCCCCTTCCCCTTAAATCGAAGAGCGTTCATACTGACATCGAAAGAAAGGACCTACGTATGAAGTTCGATGAGAGGCTTATATCTCTGAGGAAGCAAAAGGGGCTTTCCCAGGAAGAGCTCGGATACGAGTTGGGCGTGTCGCGCCAGACTGTCTCGAAGTGGGAGTCCGGCCAATCCTATCCTGATTTCCAGCGCCTCGTGCTGCTTGCGGACTACTTCGAGGTGACCCTCGACGAGCTGGTGCGCGGCCTTGACGTGCGCGACGTGCGCTCCCTCAACGAGTCGGAGAAGCAAATTTCGTCTATCTACTCCGACGTGGAAGGAGGCAAAGCAACCATGCGGAAGTACATCCGACTGCTTCTCGGCCTCGGCGCAGCTGTACTGGTGTTTTTGGCTGGTATAACGGTCTACGGCATCTTCTTCGCAAGCTAGGCCGCAATCCACCCGAGTCGGGCGGAAGCTCATTCCCTCAAACAACGAATACAACGATGCGCATTGCTGCGCCTCTAGCCCCGTGCGTTTTAAGGGAGCTTGATGCGGCAATGCGAAGACAGGAGCTCATTATGCTCTCATTGCGAAACGTGAGCCTTGCCGTAAAAGGCAAGAGGCTTCTTTCTAACATGACGTTCGATTTTGAAGATGGCAATGTATACGGGATTCTCGGCCCTAACGGTGCCGGCAAGACAACCATGCTCAAGACGATGATCGGGTTGGCCGACAACAGCGGAGAGGTGCTCTCCAACGGCCGGCCGGCTCATCCAAACGAGTTCGGCAGTCTTATCGAGTACCCAGCGTTCTACCCCCGATTGACCGCGCATGAGAACATGGTTGTCCATGCTCGATACAGAGGCATCGGCAACTCCGGCATCGAAGATGCCCTTGCCGAAGTTGGCTTATCCCAAGCTCGCGACCTCCAAGTCAAGAAGATGTCCCTGGGGATGCGCCAGCGACTGGGGATTGCGCGGGCGTGTCTCGGCTCTCCGCGTTACCTTCTGCTCGACGAGCCAACCAACGGGCTTGACCCCATGGGAATTAAAGAGGTGAGGGGTCTTCTTCAAGGGCGGTTGCGCCAACCAGGCAGATGCATCCTTGTGTCCAGTCATAACTTGCACGAAGTGGCAGCTGTAGCTGACGAGCTTGTGTTCGTGCGAGAAGGCAAGATTGCCGCCGTATCCCCGGACCTCAAGGACGCATCTGCGCTGGAGTCTCTTTACGAGCATGTGTTCAGCGATACTGCGGAGAAGGGAGTACGATGATGCGCCTCATACGCAACGAGTTCGCAAAGCTCAAGAAAGACCGGTCCATGGCATTCCTGCTCGTTCTGGCGCTCCTGCCCGTGTTGACGGGCACGGCGGGTGCCGTCATCGGCGGGAAAAGCGATGCGGCCGACGTGCTCTTCTTCGTCAACAACCAGTTTGCCATGTTTTACCCCATGGCCGTATTCATACTTGCAGGATCGCTGCTTTGCCGCGAGTGGCGGGATAAAACCTATCTGAGCTGGATCAGCTACGGAATACCGAAGAGCCGGCTTCTCTTGTCGAAAATGGCAATCTGCGCAACGATTTCTTTTGCGATGGCGGTGATCGAGCTGGTGCTCCTCGGCGCGCTCTGTGCTTTTGCATCGCCGCACGGTCTTCAAGAGGGGCTTGCTGTTTGGTGCTCTTTCGCCCCTGGCTTCATGGCGGAAGCGCTCTCCATTATCATGGTGTGCACGTGCGCTGGATTCCTGGTCGCAATCGTATCGCGCAGCTCGGTGGGGGTAAGCGCGGCGGGTGTCATGTACGGCTTCGTATCGTGCTTCTTCATCGGGTCTGAATGGGGGTTCCTTCTTCCTGGCAGCTTCGCATATCGTGTTGCCATGGCGTTCCTCGATCCTGCGACCTACTACGATGCTTCCTTGATCGCTACTGCGGGAGGGGCGACTGCAACCATAGTCTGGTGCGCCGCGCTCTTTCTCGCCGCGCTTGTCGTTTTCCGTCGCAAAAGGGGAATCGAGGAGTGAGCGCCGGACGGCGGCTTCGTATACTTCGGCGCCGCCGGATTGGAAAGTGCGCCCCATAACACCTCCTTAACCGACACCCATGAAGGCTCTGCGGATGTCAGAGGCTGGGTCTCTTATGATGAACGCTGCCAAATCGATGAGCGAAGTGCGTCTTGAGCGAGGCATGAGCGTCGCCGAGCTCGCGAGGCGCATCGGCTCGGACCGCAAGCGCCTGTGGTACGTGCTGAACGGCCAGCGCGAGATGCGGGTGGACGAATTCCTGAAGCTCTGCGTCGCCCTCAGGCTGGATCCGTGCAGCTTCGTGACGAAGGACATGGTAGAGGGGATAGCGGCCGCCACGAAGGGCAAGAGAAGGGGGTAGCTCCCTTGCATCGCGCGAGGGAGCTACCGGTGGAGAGCGGGCGTTTGATAGCGCGCCGCTAGCCCAAAGCCCGCTCGGCATCCGCTCCGACCTTCACGCAGGCGTAGCCGGTGAGGGCGCAGGCTCCCATGGCGAACCCTGCGGCGAACAGGACGAGGCCCATGCTATACCTCCTCTCCCTCTTCGACGGGAGCACCGTCCTTCTCGTCCTTCCGCTGCCTGCGACACCCCAGCGCGCCGACCGCGACGGCGCAGGCGGCCGCCCCGGCGAGGCACGCGAGCGGGATCCACGTCGCCGTGTCCCCGGTCTGGGGCATGCCGGGGCTCGGCGGGTTCTCGGCGGGAGGCTCCTCGCGGGGCGGTTCGACGAGGAGCACGCTCTGGCCCATGTCGTCGATGTCCGCATGGACCGCCACCTCCTCGCCGTCCAGCGACAGGCTCTCGAAGGCCACGACCGTGCGCCCCGCCAGCAGGGAGCCGTCGAAGGAGAACTTCACCTCGACAGAGCCGTCCGGCTCCTCGGGGACGAACCTCACGACGGACTCGAGGATCTTGCCGTCCTTCTCCAGGGGCTTCGCCTCGGCCTTGTCGACGAGGATGCCAGTGAGAACGTACTCGCGGCCCGGCTCCAGGTTCTCGTAGCGCACCTCGTCGACGATGGCCACCTCCTCGTCCGCCGCGGCCTCGTGGTCGCCGTCGTCGGCGTCGGCGGCCGTGGTCCCTATCTCGGGCTCCGGCTCGCCCAGGCGAACCGTCTGCCCCTTGTCGGATATGTCGGCGTGCTCGCACACCTTCTCGCCGTCCCGGTACAGGGCCTCGAACGCCACGACGTCGTGCCCCCGAAGGGCGCTGCCGTCGAACTCGAAGGCGACCGTGACGTGCCCGGAAGGCTCTTGCGGCACGAACTCCGCCTCGCCTTCGACGCGCTCTCCGTTCACGAGGACGGGCTCGCCCGTCGCGGCGTCCATGAGGACGCCCTTGGCGGTGTAGCTTTCGCCGGGGACGATGCCGCGGTATATC
Organism: Eggerthella timonensis; assembly: GCF_900184265.1. NCBI lineage: Bacteria > Bacillati > Actinomycetota > Coriobacteriia > Eggerthellales > Eggerthellaceae > Eggerthella > Eggerthella timonensis. Next base: position 465,531 of record NZ_FXXA01000002.1, on the reverse strand, counting down.
ACCTGGTCCTCGATGCGCACGGTCGAGTCGGCCGAGGCCTCGTGGTCGCCGTCGGCGGCATCGGTGGCGACGGTGCCGATCTCGGGCGCCTCCTCCACCCTCACGGTCTGCCCCTCGTCGTAGATGTCGGCGTGCGCCGCGACCTCGACGCCCTCGAGCACGAGGCTCTCGAACGCCACGATCTCGCGCCCTGCCAGAGCCGACGCGTCGAAGGCGAACTCCACCTCCACCGTGCCGGAAGGCGCGATGGGCGAGAACTCCCTCTCGGACGTCACGGGCTCGCCGCCCGACTCCAGGGGCTCGCCCGTCGCCTTGTCCATGAGCGTGCCGCGCACGGTGTAGGCCTTGCCGGGCACGAGATTCGCGTAGGCAACCTTGTCCACCACATTGACGGCGCCCTCGGGCGCGAGCACATGGTCGCCGTCCGCCTTGTCGGCGGCCTCGGTCGCCAGCTTCGGCAGGGGCTGGTCGTCCACGGTGCCCAGGTCGATGTCGAGGCCCGTGGCGGTCGTGTCGCGGCTCACGTTGAAGGTGTCCGACCACAGCTCGTAGCCCTCGTTGGCCTCGCAGCGCATCTCCTCGATCGCGTACTCCCCGTAGGGGAGCGCGCCCAGCCGGTCGTCGGGCTCGGCCATGGTGCCGTCCTCGCCCAGCCCGAACCAGATCCCCGACTCCTCCACGATGTCCGCAGTGTCGATGTAGTCTTCGCCCAGAAGCTCATCGTTGGCGTTGACCACGCCCTCGCGGCTGCGCCAGTCGCTTGAGGTGCTGAGCATGCCGTTGCGGTCGGTCACGGCAACATGAGCTTCTCCCGTGGTGGAGTTGGTGATGAGGAAGGGCACGAACGCGAGCTTCCCGCCACCGATAGACCCCTTCTTCTGCAGGTGCATGTCGTGGCGCACAACCTGGTCTCGCCACAGGAGCGCGCCGCCCTCGCGGTCGGCCTTGACCACCCTGCCGCCCTCCCGCACCACGAAGGTGCGGGGCTCGCCGTCGGTGAGCAGGTAGCTGTCGTTGGTGGACGTCTCCGCGATGGTGTAGGTGCCGAAAGGCAGCGTGTCGGAGGCCGTCTGGGCGGTGTAGGCCCGCGCTTCCGGGTTCCAAGCTGTCTCGATCTCGGCGACGACGCTTCCCGTGGGGAAGTACGTGCCGCCCACCATGACGCCGTGCTCGGAGGCGTTGACGACGGTGAACCCGATGCCCGCGAGCGAGCTGCCGAGGCAGCCCTCGTCGCCGATGCTCGAATGCCCGGCGCCCCCCAGCGCCTCGCTCGCGGAAAGCTCGAGGTCGTCCTTCTGCACCTGAACGCCGCCGCGCGCCACCTCGTTGAGCATGCCGTCGCCGTACACGAGCTGGTCGAACTGGCCGTCCTCGCGGATCTCGACCACATGGCTCACGATGCCCTCGCCCGTGTAGCCCTCGGGCGCCTTCGTCTCCACGACCTCGTAGGTGCCGAAGGGAAGCGCCCGCACGCCCGTCGTCGCCGTCCAGGCGTCGAGGGAGGCGTCGTACTCGGTCGCCACGGTCATGACGGCCTCGCCGGGCTCGAACGCCTCGGATTCCTGGAACGCGCCGTCGCCGTTCGCGTCGTGCCAGACGGCCGCGGCGGATCGGTTGTACACCGTGAACTCCGCCCCCTCGAAGGTGGCGTCGCCCTGGGCGTAGTTCCAATAGGTCCCGTCCTCGTGGTCGTAGCGCTCCGCGTCGCCCTTGCCCACCATGAGGCCGCCGCGCTGCACGGCCTCGCCGAACTCGCCCGCAGGAGCGATCTCGACGACGGCCTCGCCGCCCTCGGCCATGTCCGCCGTCACGCGCAGGCGGTGGGGTTCGCGGTCGAGCAGGTAGCCGCCGGAGGCATCGAGCTCGCGAACCTCGACGTCGCCCAGGGGGATGCCCTCGAACACGACGGTCGCGCCCTGCGTGCGCCCTTGCACGGTTTCCGTGGCGCCTCCGCGCTCGTAGCTCGCCTGGTACAGCGCGCCGTCGAGCGTGGCGTCGCCTTGGGCCTGCCCCTTGCCCGTCTCCTCGTCGAACTTCACAAGGACGAGCTTCGCCGTGACGGGCGGCTCCGTCGAGGAGAAGGCGTAGCCGTTGGCCGGCGACGCCTCGTAGACGTTCGGGTCGAGCGCGTAGCCCGGGGAAGGCCTCACCTCCTTCGCATAGAACGTCTCGCGCGTGGCCCCGAGGCTGCCGGACTCTCCCGCGCCGGCCGCGTCGGTGACGATCTCGGCCACCCGGCCTCGGTCGGCTTCCGCGTCGGCCCGGGAGGAGTATACCCCGTACACCGCCCCCGCGTACGAATAGTCGGGATCGCCGGCCGCCCAGCTCTCGGAAGCCGTCTTCGCCACCTTGACCGTGGTGCTGTAGGTGAACGAGAGGATCACCTGGGTGGAGGAGCCCGTGCGGAGCATGAACGGCTCGAACGACGAGGGGACCTCGCCCGCCCGGGCGGCGATCCTGCCCGTCGCCCCGTCGTTCACGAGGCTCCCGTCGCGGCCGAAGCCGATCACGTTCCAACGCACCCACTCCCTGAAGCCCTCCGAGCAGCCGAACAGCGCGTAGTCCCCGTCGCTCGCGTAGGTGTCCGCCATGAGGATGTGCGCGAGCGCCATGTAGCGGTCGGCGCTCATGGCTCCGCCGTCGTACCATGCGCTTGGCCACAGCGACGCGTCGAAGCCGGGCGAGCCGTAGGAGAACCAGATGTCGGCGGCGAGCTCCGCCGTGCGCCCGCTCGGCGCGGAGAGCGTCTGCTTAGCGTAGGATCCGGCCTCGGGCGTATACTTCGAGGGGTTGGCGCACCAGGCGGTCTGGCCGTCCACCTCGAACCAGGTGGTGTGGTAGGAATCGTAGAGGATGTCCGCCCCGACCGAGAGCGCCGCGCCCTGCGCGGCGTCCGCCTTGCCGGGAAGCCCGAGCGCGGGCAGCATCGCCCCCAGGGCGAGCGCTGCGGCGAGGAGGACGCGCACGGCCTTGCCGGCGCCCGTTCCCTTGGACGCCGTCCCCGCAACCGCCCCGCTCATCGCGCCTCACGCCCTAAAGGGCGCCCGCCGCCGTCCCTCTCCATGTCGCCCGCGGCGTCCCTCGCCGCCTCCGCGCGCTCGGTCAGGCCGCGGTCGTCCTTGGCGTGCTCCTCCGCGTAGCGCTTGCGCGCCTCGGAGAGCGCCTCCTTGAGCTGCGCGGGGGCGACGGCGAGCGTGTCCTTCTGGCGCTTGCCGTCCTCGCCGAGGACGGGCTTGCCCTCCGCGTCGAGCACCGACTTCTGCAGGCGAACCTCGCGGTCGGCCAGAAGCGGTATGTCGCGCCAATGCTCGCCCCTGAACCTCGAGGGGTTCACGAACAGGGGGCTGAACTCGTAGCCTCCCACGTCCTTCCCGTCGACGAGCGTGCCCGAGGGGATGCGCGCGACGTTGAACGACTTCTCCTCGCCGGTCCTCTTGTCGGTGTACTTGATGCCTTCCTTCACGAACGCCTCGTGCAGCGAGATGTAGACGTTCTTCCTCTGCTCTTCGGCCATGGGCCTCTCCTTCTCTTCGCTTTCCACCGCGCCCGCCCTCCGGGGGGCGCAACCGTTTCGCGCGTTCGCCGTCACGGGCCGCGCGCCCTGCCGCCCACGCCCGTCACCCGCCCATGACCTCGCGCGCCCACGACCCGCTCTTCACGAGCGAGAGGATGAGGAGCACGCACATGGCGAGGTACTGGAGCGCATAGGACAGCCCTCCCACGATGGAGTCCACCACCGGCACGCCGGCGCTCGCCGCGTCGAGGCCCCCGAGCACGATGGGGAACGACACCAGGAGCACCAGGATGATGACGCCCGCGAGGCACACGGCGGCGAAGCTCTTCAGGTAGCCGACCCCCATCTGGCGCGTCTCGTCGAGCGACATGAGCGCGAAGGGGATGGGGCTGAACGCGGCCATGACGTAGATCTGGATGGCGCGCGCCCAGCTGACCACGAGCGCCACCACGTAGGCGACGATCACCACGAGCCAGCTCGCGAGCGCGACCACCAGCATGGCGAGCAGCGCCGCCACGTCGTCGTCGGTCGTGGCGATGGACACCTCGGAGAGGTCCAGGGGCGCGCCGCCGCCGAACAGGCCGGCAACGCGGTCGATGGCGAGCTTGACCACCTCGTAGACGGCCTGCATGAGGTCGAAGCTGTTCTGGACGAGGAACAGGAACACGGCGAAGAACACGAGCATGAACACGACCTCCTTCACGCCGGGCATGCTCGCGTTGCCGTCCATCCTCTGCGACACCTTGATGAGCTGCACGGTGAACACGAACGAGAGCATCCCGCATCCGATGGGAAGGATGGCCGCCTGCCAGACGCCGTGCACGACGTCGTACATGGTGACGTCGCCCGCGCTGCCGAGCATCTGCTCGAAGCCTGCGGAGAGCACGCCGTCGGCGCCGATGGACCTCAGCATGTCCGTCTGGCCCGCGAAGATCCAGTTGCACGTGTCGCGAAGGATCCCGCAGAGCCAGGCGTTGATGTCGCCGGCGATGTCCGCGGACGCGGGCGCGGGCGCGGCGAACAGGAGCGCGCACAGGAGCGTCGTCGCCGAGAAGGCGATCGCGAACCCGTCCTCGGCAAGGGCCTTGCGGAAGCTGGTCGTCATGCCGGCCCCTAGCCCTGGACGCTGAACGCGCCGCCCTCGTAGACCGCCGTTACGATCGTGCGCGCGGCGTCGTCGAGGTGGAAGGTGGCGCTCACGCGGCCGACTTCGACGTCGAGGTACACCTCGCCGTCGAAGTCGGCCCGGGTCGCCGAGGGGGCGTGCGCGGCGCACCATGCGGTGATCGCCTTGCCGAGGTCCTCGGACTTCCCGTCGACGAGCGTTGCGTAGGGCTCGCGGACGCCCGCGACGTCCACGGGCTCTCCGGCGGCCTTGCCTTGGACGTAGCGCCCCTCGGCGGCGAACCCGTCGGAGGCGACCTCGAGGGAGCCGTCGGCCCCTTCCAGGACGATGGTCGTCGCCTGGGCGGCGGGGCTGCCGTCGCGCACGATCCGCACGTCGAGGTAGCGCTGCCCGTCCGCCTCGCCGGCGCCGACGACGTCGAACGCGGCGAGCTTCGCCGACGAGCCGTCCGATTCGACGAACGATCCGGCGCGGAACGCCACGGTCTTCCGCGGGTCGCCCGGCGCCTGCCAGACGTTGCCCTGCAGGTCTGCGAGGATTCCCTCCTCGAGGCCGGCCTCGCCTTCCCGTTCTTCCGGGTCTGAAGGGTTTTCGGCGCCGCCCGGCTCGGCGGGCTGCTCGACGGGGGCCTCGCTCGCCTGCTCCCGCGCGGCATCCTCGGCCGCCGTGCGGGCGACCGAGCAGCGCACCGCCGTGCTCGCCACCACGATGGCCACCATGCCTATCGCCGCGGCGAGCATGACCTTGTTCTTCTTCTGCATGTCCTCTCCTCGTCTCATCGGTAGCGGACGGCGCACGTGAAGTACGCGATCCCGCTCGCGCGCCTGCACACGTCCCCGGTCTGGGGCTCGTGGATGTACTCGTCGCCGCCCGCGTAGATGGCGACGTGCCCGGGCCTCCAGAGGATGTCGCCCGGCTCGGCCTCCGACAGCGGCACGCGCCGCCCCGCGCTCGCCTGGTCCTCGGAGTAGCGGGGGATGGATATGCCCACCTGCGCGTAGCAGTACTGGGTGAGGCCGGAACAGTCCAGGCCGACCCCCGGCGTCGAGCCTCCCCAGACGTAGGGCACGCCGAGCTGGCTCTCCGCGGCCGCCACGATGGCGTCCCCATGGGCGGCGCCGCTCTCGAGGTCGGCCAGGCTCATGCCGTCGAAGCGCCGCAGGCCGTAGGCGTCCATGGCGGCCTTCAGGGAGTCGACGTATCCCGAGGAGGTGGCGTAGCCCGCGTCCTTGAGCCCTTCGGCCATCTTGTCCGAGTCGCGGGCGGCGATCGCCTCCCGGATGAGGGCGTTCTCCGAATAGCGCGCGTTCGCGAGCAGGACGCGGCTGCGGAACACGACGCACTCCCGGTGCCCCTTGAACACGGTGAAGTCGGCCATGACGCCCACCGTCTCGCCGCCGTACTCCTCGCTCGTCGCCCACGAGCTCTTGCCCGCCACCTCGGGGCAGCCGAGGAACGACGGCGCCCACTTGATGCCGAAGAGGTTCTTGTCGCGCTCGGCGAGGGCGGAGAGGCGGTCGCCTTGGCCGCTCTCGCAGACGATCTGGGCGAGCGTGCATCCCGCCGGGTGGCCGTACTCCTCCTGGCACTCGAGCGCCGCCTCCACCATCTCGTAGGTGATGTAGGGAGGCAGGCCCTCGAGCGACGCCTTCGACGCCTCGTCCGACCAGAAGCAGAACAGGGCGCTGGCGATCTGGGAGGCCGCGAGCGCCGCCAGCACGAAGCAGAGGGCTCCCGCGAGCACGCCGCCGAGGGGGCCCGCCGCCGACGCCGCCGCCGAGGCGGCCGCCCGCGCCGCGCCCTTCCGGGCGGCCGCGGCCGCGCCCTTCGCGGCGGGCTCCGCCGCGCGCTCCTGCGCCGCCCTGGCCTTGAGCCACGTTCGCCTCGATTGGATGCGCCTCGCGTCGCCCCCGTCCTTTCCGGCCTTCGGGCGCCTTCCGCTCGCGGAGGCGCGCGCCGCATGTCGGCGCGGCGGTCCGGCGATCGCCTCCGGGGACGCCCCGCCCTCGGCCCGCCATGCGGCTCGCGCCGCGCGGGCGGCCCCGCCCTCGGCCTCCCGAGGAACCCTCGCGGCCCGCGGCGGTCCGGCGAGCGCCTCCGGGGACGCCCCGCCCTCGGCCCGCCATGCGGCTCGCACCGCACGGGACGGGCCGCGGCCCGTCCCGTGCGGTGCAGGCCCTCCGTCCCCTCGAGCTCGTCGCTCTCGTCGGCCTCCCGCACCGCCGCGTCCGCGACGGCGGCCCGCAGGTTCAGGCGGCCTTGGGCGGCCGGCCCCTCGGCGCCGGGCGGCTCCGCGCCTTCTCCGACGCCGCCCCCCGCCGGGTTGCCGGCCCGCTGCGACGGGCGCCGCGCCCTCGCGCCGGCTTTTTCGGGGTCCCGGCCCGCGCAGGCCCGGCGCTCGCCGCTGCGCACGAGCCCGGCGCTCGCCGCGTCCGTCCGCCCGACGCGCGCGACGTCGGCGGCGTCCGCCGCGCCCGCCCTCGCGGCGGGGTCGTCCGCGCTCCTGGCGACCGCGGCTCTCTTCCCGTCGGGCTCCGTCACGGCCTCCCGCCTTCGCGCCGCTTCGCCCGCTCCGCGAACTCGCTCTCGCGCTTCTTCGCGGCTATCTCCTCGGGCTTGGTGTTGAACAGGTCGTAGAGCGCGCCCTTGGGGAAGTCGTCCTTCAGGGGCACGCGCGCGCCTCCGGCGATGAGCAGGCCCTCGCCGGCGCGCACGGACTCGTCGATGTAGGAGGCCTCCTGCGCGCTCATGTCCAGGAGGTCGGCCCATGCCTTGCGGTCGAGCGGCGACTGCTTGTGCAGCAGGATGAAGTCGGAGTTGAGCACCATGTTGCGCGCCTCGTCGTGCTCCAGCATGTAGACGCTGTTCTGCGTGATGCCGGTGCACACGAGGTTGAACTTGCGGCCCTCCGCCCAGAACTTGGAGAAGTACGCGATGATGGAGGGGTGCCCGAACAGCGACTGCACCTCGTCGATGTAGAGCCAGGTGGTCACGCCCCGCTCGAAGTTGTAGTACATGCGGTTGCGCACGCACTCGAGCACCGCGATGATGCCGAACGCGCGCATGTTCTCCGAGAGGTCCTTGAAGTCGATGTTGGTGACGCGCCTCTCGAAGGAGACGTTCGAGGGGTGGTTGAAGAACGACAGCGCGCCCTTGACGTAGCGCTCGTAGCGCAGCGCGATGTCGCGCGCCTCGGGCTCGGGCTGGCCCGCCAGGATGCGGTGGAAGTCCCCGAGCAGGGGCAGGCGGCCCTCGCCGGCGCACTCGGCGTAGGCGAGCTCCACGCAGCGGCTGATGATGGACTTGTCCGCCTCGGGGAGCCCCTGGGACCCCTCCGCCATGGCGGCCGAAGACAGCGCGAGGAAGGCGTCGATCTTGAACGCAGTCTGGCTCGCCGAGGACTGGTGCGCCACGTCGGAGAGGTCGAAGGGGTTCAGGTGCGTCCCCGAGTCGGGCGCGAAGCGGATGGACTCGCCGCCGTTGGCCTCCACCACCGGCGAGTACTCGCCGGCCGGGTCGAGGATGACGATCTCGTCCTGCGGGTAGGCGAGTATCGTGTTCTCGATCTCGCGCTTCACGGAGAACGACTTGCCGGATCCGGGCTTGCCGGCGACGAACCCCATGGGGCTCGCGAGGCGCTTGCGGTTGCAGAGCACGAGGTTGGACGACTGCTTGTTCTGCCCGTAGTAGCCCCCTCCCTCGTGCGCGAGCTCCTGGGTGGCGAAGGGCATCTGGATGGCGACCTGCGCGGTCGTCATCATGCGGGACACCTCCACGTGGTTGTGCCCGAGCGGCAGGATCGAGTTCAGGCCCTCGCGCTGGCGGTAGTCGAGCGCGTCCGCCTCGATGGAGTTCCGCCGCGCGGTCGCCACGATCTGCATCACCCGGTCGTCGAGCTCCTCGCGCGTCGGCGCGTAGGTGTAGGCGAGCCCCGTGTAGACGTAGAGCCGCTGGTTCTTGTTCTGCAGGTGGTCGAGCAGGTCCTCCGCCTCCTCCTTCGAGTACTTGAGCTCGCTCGGGAGGATCTGGAAGTCGTAGCCCTTCTTAACGGCGCTCATCTGCTCGTCGATGATCTCCTTGTCCATCCAGGCGATGCGCTTCTTCACGTACGCCACCGCCTTCGACTTGTCCATGGCCTGCACGTGGATGGAGACGGCCAGCGGGATGGGCAGGTCGATGACGTCGGCGAGGCATCGGTCGGTGAGCTCGCTGCCGAAGCGGTTGAGCGAGAGCACCTGGCACCACGCGCCTTCGGACTTGAAGCACGTCGCGCTGCCCTCGGGCTTGAAGTCGAGCGACGAGGGGCATACGAGGTCCTTCGACGTGAGGCCGGTCTTGGCGCCCACCGCCCCCCAGTCGAACATGAAGGGCTTGCCCGGGCGCAGGAGGCCGTGGATCGCCTCGAGGCGCTCCTCTCCCGAGAGCACGCGCGACGCGCTCCTCATCTTGGCGAGCGTGCGCTCGGCGTCGCCCCTCATGCGGGCGAGCTTGGGGACGGCCGCGTCCACGCTCGGCGCGCCGACGGAGAACGTGAGGTAGCGCTCGCGCACGAGGTTGGACACGCCCTCGCGCATCTTGTCGTTGAGTATCCGGTTGTACTCCGCCGCGTAGGCGGCCGTGTCCGGGTCGTCCGTGGCGAAGAACGACTTGCGCCCGATCTCGGAGGCGGGGACGGGCCGGTTCACGGCCGAGAGCTGCACGCAGCTCTCGGCCCCGAAGTAGTCGAAGAGCTGGCACCAGCCGGAGAAGATCGCCTGCTGGCTCTCCTCGCGCGCGGACTGGTAGCTGATGTCCTCGAACGAGATCGTCTGGCTGAAGAGCCCTTCCTCCACCTGGGCTATGCCGTCCTCGTACATGAGGTCGTAGCCGATGGCGGCGTAGACGTCCCGCGCCGCCCGGCGGCGCTTGCGCTTGCGCGCCATCTGGCCGGTGAGCTCGCGCTCCTGCTCGGCCACGCGCCGCTCGAGAGACTTCGGCCTGGCCGCCCGCGCGCGGGCCTCGCCCTTGCCGCCCTTGTCAGATGCTTTCCGGCCCACGGCGCTCGGCCCCCTTCCTCCTGGCGGCGCGCCGCGCGCGCCCGTCGACCTTCGGGCACGCCACGGGCCCCGCCGACGAGCCGGGGCGCGATCCCGTCGCGTAGACGAGCACCCCGTCCTCGAGCAGGTGGTCGGCCAGAAGCGGCAGGAACTTCTCGGCGGGAAGGCCCTTGGGCCTCCAGAACCCCATGAGCCAGAACGGCATGGAGGCCGCCATGACGGGCAGCGTCGCCGCGTCCACGGGCACGCCGAAAACGAGGTTGGACACGGCCGCCGCCGCGACCGACGAGGCGAGGCCTCCGGCGGTGCAGGCGAGCGTGCGGGCCGAGAGCTTCCCCACCACCTTCTCGATGTACTCCCCGATGTCCTTGTGGACCGATACGCTCAGCATGGGCGCCCCCTAGGCCGGGAGCCAGGACGTGTCGAGCATGCCGAAGTACACGGCCGCGGCGACGATGATCGCCCCGCCCGCGATGGTCGAGATGGCGCTCGCTATGGACGCGCCTCCCTGCTGCTCGCGTATCGCGAGGCCGAGCGACACCGCTCCCCATACGATCAGGAAGCCGCCCAGGAAGGTCACGCATCCCGAGACCAGGTTGATGATGTTGGCTAGCATTCCGCGCGTTCTCCTTCTCCTCGTTCCTTCTCCGCCCGCGCCTTCTCCGCGTACTCCCCGAAGTCGAAGGGGCTCTCGTAATCCGCCCCCGGATGGCCGGGGTAGACGGAGCGCCACCTCGGGTGCCGCGACACGTCGTACTTCCTGTCGCGCAAAGGGCTCGCTCCCGCGATGAGGACGATCGCCTCGTCGCGGGGCAGCTTCGCCACCTCGGCGGGCTGGATGAGGTCGCGCTCGACGGTGTTCCAGTTGCGGGTCGAGGATGCCTGGGCTCCCCGGCTCTCGTTCCACGTGACGGTGGTCACCGTCTCCTTGCCCACCGACTCCGCGATCTCCTTCACCGTGTCGGTGGACTTGCCGCCCAAGAACAGCGTCGTGTCGCAGCAGTCGACGATGGTCGCCGCGTCGTCCTTGTAGGCGCTTTTGAGCTGGGAGAGGGATTGCAGGCCGAAGGCCATCGAGATGTTGCGGCTGCGCACCACGGCGACCATCTTCTCCACGTCGGGGAGCTTGCCGATGTTGGCGAACTCGTCCATGAGCAGCATCACGGGGGTGGGAAGCGCGCCGCCGTAGCGCAAGAGCGCCCGCTTGCACAGGATGTTCATGGCCTGCCACATCATGATGGCGAAGAGGAACGAGTACAGCGACGAGGTGTCCGACATGATCGCGAACACGGCGCGCCGCTCGCCCTCGTCTCCCAGGCGGTCGAGCTCCATCTCGTCGAAGCGCACGAGCTCGCGCACCTGGGGTATCGCGAAGGGCTCCATGCGCGTGTTGCACGAGACGAGGATGGACTTCAAGGTCTTGCCGGCCGCGTCCTTGAACATCTTGTAATGCAGCAGGCAGAAGTCCGCGTCGATCGCGATGGGCTCGGCCACCTTGACCCAGCGGCCCGCGCCGGGGGCGTACGAAGCGCGGCGCCCGGGGTCGAACGGGGCCTCGCCTTCGGCCGCGACGTATCGCAGGCCCGTCTCGACCTCCTCGAACAGGAGGTCGAGCGGGCTTCTGTAGTCCTCGTCGGCCTCCTTGGCCTTGGCGAGCGAGAGCAGCGTGACCAGCCCCGAGAGCGACCGGTCGGCGGGCGGGCAGTGACGCACCAGGTAGCCGATGAGGGCCACGTAGAGCAGCCTCTCGGCGTTCTCCCAGAAGGGGTCGCCCGCGTGCTCCTTGTCGCCGGATGTGTTGTCGATGAGGCAGGCGACGAACTCCAGGATGTCCGCCTCGTCCTCGACGTAGGCGAGCGGGTTGTAGTGCAGCGACTTCGAGAAGTCCACCGTGTTGAACGAGAGGATCTCGTACCCGGCCGCCTCCAGCATGCTCCCGAGACGGGGGAGCGACTCGCCCTTGGGGTCGGTCACCAGGTAGTTGGCCGACATCTGCATGACGTTGGGCTCGAAGAACCCGCGCGTCTTGCCAGCGCCGGAGCCGCCCACCACCAGCACGTTGCGGTTGCGCTCGTAGCGCCGGTCGTGGTCGGGGCGGCTCATGGCCATGCCGAATCGCTCGGTGAGGACGACGTTGTTGTCGGGGTCCTTGAGGTCCATGAACCTGCGGCCCTCGCGCACGGTGCCCCAGCGCGCGCTGCCGTGCTCCTCCCCCTGGCGCTGGGCCCGCCCATGGGTGAGCGACCAGGCCCATGCGAGCCAGGGGGCGCAGGCGGCCACGAGCCCCGTCGCGAGCGCGGCAGCATCGAGCGAGAGGGGGCCGTGGCCAGCGAGATAGGCGGGAAGGCCGCGGAGGGCGGCGGAGAGGTTCCAAGCGGGGTTGCCGGGAAGCGACAGTAGGCAGCCGACGTAGGCGTCCGCCAGGGCGAAGGCCAGCGCCGAGAGGACCGCCGTCGCGACGACTCGCGCCGGCCTCATTTCGACCGCACCTCCTGGAAGCGCGGCCCGCGCTCCGCGCTGCGCGCGGTGGCGGACCTCTCGGCTTCGAGCGCGGCCGACGCCGCGCGGGCGTGCGCGGCCCTCTTCTCGAGGGGCCGGTAGTCGCGCAGCACCGGCACGCCGTACTTCTGCCAGACGGTCTTCGCGTGGGCGGGGCCCGGCTTCGCAGAGGATCCGCGCTCCGCCTCGGCCGGCCGGCGCGCCTCGATGCCGGAGGCCTCAAGGTTCTCGCCTCGCCCCTCCACCCGCTGCCTGATCGCCTCGGCGGCCTTCTCCTTGGCCGCATCGGTCTCCTTCGCCAGCTCGCCGAAGGACTGCCACACCTCGCGGGCGTCGGCGATGCGGAAGAGCAGGTACTCCTTGCCCGTCTGGGGGTCGGGGAACCACGTCGACTCGACGCCGTGGGCGCCGAGCCTGCCCTCGATGATGTCCTTGATCCCGTCGTAGTCCTCGATCCCCTGGAACTCCGCCATGTCGAGCTTCGCCCATTCGGGCGACACCTCCCGGGCGGGCAAGGCGGAGTTTCCTCCGCCCGCCTCCCGGGCCGAGCGCGTCGCGTTCTGGAACGCGCGCTGCATCCGGCTCGCCCGGTCGTACATCGCCCGCTCCCCCATGCGCTCGCCGAAGCGGGTGAAGTTGTCCAGCATCTTCTCTCCGGCCTCGTCGCCGTAGTCGCTCGCCATGGCAGCTGCTCTCCTTTCGTCTGGGCCAAACTCCTTCGCGCCGGATCCGCCGCCGAAGGCCTATCGACGCCTCGTGAGCTCCCGCGCCATCTCGGATGTGAGGAAGTTCCCCAAGCCGAGATTGAGCACGACGCAGAGCCGCACGAACTCGTCGGCCCTCATCTGGCGCTGGCCGTCGAGGATGTACCACAGCCGCTTGCGGTCGATGGAGGCCCGGCGCGCGAGCTCGGCCACGCTGATGCCGCGCAGCTCCCGCGCCTCCTCCATCCTCACGACCACGAGCTTCGCGTGTTCCATGCCTCTGTCGCCGCCGCCGGCAAGGGCAGCCGGCCCTCCTGTCCGCATAAAGGGTTTCGATTACCCCAAAGCTAACTTATTGACGGGGGCCTGGTGTCGTTTCGTGTTAGATCAGGGACATTTGTCCCCGATATGGGAACAAGCAGGGACGGCAGGGGATCCGCGCCGGACGTGAGCGCCTTCGCCCGACCGCGCCGCGTTCCCGTTTCGGGGACGTCTTGCCCCGAAACGATGCCGTTCCGCCTGCGAGGCTCCCGAAGGCGCTAGGGTTGCCGCATCCGCGACGCGCGCACGTTGCCGAAACCGGCGAAACGCGTGCCGCGCGCACCTTGAAAAAGGAAAGGATCGCTTGAAAGCAGAAGCCCGCCGCTGCTTCAACCGTGCGCGCGAACGGCGTCGCATCGTTGAGCGAACGGACTCTGCACCCCATCATTGGCGGCGATGAAGCCATCGCCGCCGGCCATTGAAGGAAAGGAGGCGGGGATGGACGGAAACTGCGGCGAGGTGGAAGTTGACGAAGACCGGCTCGTAGCGGCCGACCCCGACGGGCTCTACCTGTTCATGCTCAACGGTTACCCCTACATGATGACGCCAGACCAGGTGGCCGCGTTCACGGGCACGACGAGCCAGGAGATACGCAAGCTGCTCGCCCGCGACGAGATGCGGGGGTGCCGCATCGGGGTTCGCTGGCTTGTGCCGAAGCTGGCGCTTCTCAACTACCTCTACAAAGATCGCCGCGCGGAATGAGGAGGCGATTGCCTTGGGCAGGCTGGCATGCGACAAGCCCTACAACGTGGACGAGGCGCGCAAGAAGAAGGGGCTGCCGCGCCGCAGGCGCAAAGACCCCAGGGCCACCGCCTACGAGCTCACCATCAGGGTGCCGGCAGAGTACCGGGCCTACTTCGACGGGAAGAGGAAGCTCACGCGCACCGTGTTCGCCCTCAACAAGAAGGACGACCTCAAGGCGCAGGCGAGGGCGTTCGAGGACGAGAAGAACGAAGAGCTCGAAAGAAGGCTGGAAGAGCGCGGATGGGTGAGGCGGGACGCCGGGCAGCGTGAGGGGGAGTTCTGCACCACGCCGCTCGGCGACTACATCGAGCGCTACATCGCCATCCGCAGCAACGGCTCGGTATCTCCCGAAACCATCAGGAACGAGACGTCCAACGCGAGGTACGTGAACGCGACCATCGGGAGCATCCCGATCAACGAGGTCACCTCCGACGACATCGAGGACTGCCTTCTCAAGGTCCCCGAGCTGTCGGAGAAGTGGGCCCTCGAGCGCCAGAAGGCGTGGGAGGAGAACCGCAAGACCGCCGAGTGGGCCAAGAGGCACGGGTCACTCGCTAAGCCCTTCAAGCCCCTTAGGGTGGCGGGCCCGGACAAGCAGGCGAAGATCCTCAAGTTCCTGCGCGAGGTCATGAACTACGCCCTGGAGAAAGAGGACATCGCGAAGAACGTGGCCAAGGCGAAGTTCCTCACCCGCGTGTTCAAGAAGAGCAAGCCGCTCATCGACCCACTCATGGCCGACGACGCCGCGCGCTTCCTGCACGAGGTAGAGCTGCTGGCGGTCGGCTTCTTGAAGTTGAGCCTCCTGCTGCTCCTCAACACCGGGATGCGGCCGGAGGAGATGCTCGCGGTGCGCACGGGCAACATCATCTTCGGTGAGGACGAGACCGTCATCAAGATCACGAGCGTGGTCAGCCGCGACGGGAAGGAGATCATCGACTACCCCAAGTCCGATGCCTCCCGGCGCTCGGTCCCCGTCGACGCCTACACTGCGGACGTCGCGAAGCTGTGGATAGAGCTGAAGTCCAAGCTGATGCGGGAAATGGGCCTCAGGCCGACCATGAACATGCCCCTTTGCTCTCCCGGCATCACGGTCTGGTCATATCAGAACTGGAAGAGGAATTGGGACGAGTTCGCCAGGAAAGTCGGCTTCGAGGGCGTGCGGCCCTATGCCCTGCGCCACACCTTCGCCACCTTGAACCTCGCCAACGGCGAGAACATCAAGACGGTGTCGGTGCTCATGGGCCATGCGAGCTCGGCCTACACGCTGGACCTCTATGCGGGCTACGTGCCGAACACGGGGCTCGGCATCGGGACGAGGTACATGAACTACCTGAGACGGGCCGCCTAACATATATAGATGGAATATTCGCCAAAGTTCTTCCAAGAAAGGACAAGGTAAGGTTATAATTCGTTCCCATGCGGGCGTCGTATAATGGTTATTACGGCAGCTTCCCAAGCTGCACACGCGAGTTCGATTCTCGTCGCCCGCTCCATAGCTTTTGATCGAAAGTCGCCCGTCAAGGCGACTTTCGTGTTTGATTGGCGAAGAATTGATCCATTTGAAAACGCCCCGAGTTTTCCAGTATTTCGTCCAGTATTTTTGGTAGAATGAAAACCGGTAAATGTAAGAAGCGAGGTCAGACGGGAAATTTGGGTAGCACTGAACCAAGCAGCGTTGTGGCTTCCCAAGCTTGTATTCGCGGGTTCGAGTCCCGTCACCCGCTCCATGAACCTACAATCCAAGCTTCGGCTTGGATTTTTCATATCGCGAGGTGATGAGATGGATCGGTTCGATACGCTGGTGTTCGACCTCGACGGCACGTTGCTCGATACGCTGCCTGATTTGGTGGTGTTGACGAACGCCGCCCTCAACGAGCAGGGGTTCCCCAGTCGCACAACCGATGAGGTTCACAGCTTCGTGGGCAACGGCGCCCGCGCGCTCATGTATCAGGCCGTTCCGGCCGACGCGACTCCCGAGCAGGCCGAGGCTGCCATGCGCCGTTGGATGGAGCTGTACCCCGTCATCGGGAACAAGCTGACGAAGCCCTACCCGCACATGGAGGAAACGCTCGCCGAGCTCTCACGGCGCGGCATCGGCTTGGGCGTGCTGTCCAACAAGTTCGACCAGGGCGTACACGACGTGATCGACGCTTACCTCCCCAACCTGTTCGCCGTGCAGTACGGCGAACGCGCGGACATTCCGCGCAAGCCGGACCCCACGGGGCTGCTGCGCTCCATCGCCGAGCTGGGCTCCGTGCCGGATCGCACGGCGTACGTGGGAGACTCGCCGGGAGATGTGGCGGTGTCGCGCAACGCCGGCACGTTCGCCGTCGGCGTGGCGTGGGGTTACCACCATGCGGACGCTCTGCGCGAAGCGGGAGCCGACCTTGTCATCGAAGACGCGCGCGAGCTGCTGCAGCTCGTGGATGCGCGCTAGGTGGCGGGTCGCGTGGAGGATCGGACGCAGCGCGTGAAGCCGTCGAAGAAGTTCGCTGCCGCCAGCTGGGCGCTCGTGGTGGCGTGGGCGTGTTTCATCTTCTTCATGTCATCGAACACGAGCACGGGGCTCAACACGGGGCTCGGCATCTTCTCGAGCATCTACCAGGCGATGCAGGCCGTGCAGGCGCAGCTGTTGGGGCCGGGCGTGGACGTGCTCTCGTCCATCGCGCACTTCTGCGAGTACACGGTGTTCGGCGCACTGCTGGCCAATGCGTTGCGCTGCCACATGCCGTTGCGTCGGGCGTGCCTCATCGCCATCGCGTGCGCGAGCTTGTACGGGGTGAGCGACGAAATCCACCAGCTGTTCGTGCCCGAGCGCATGTGCGATCCGGTCGACTGGATGGTGGACACCGCAGGAGCCACGCTGGGTTCGGGTATCGCGTATGCGGTGCTGCGCAAGCGTTCGGACGGGGGCGTTCGTCCTCAGTAAAGCCGCGCATGACGTGGGACGGCGGCAGGCGCGTTGGCTTTCCGGTGCTCGATCTCGGCCCGAATGCCTTCGTCGCTGTGCTTCGTCAGCAGGAAGTCCGGCGTCGTGGCGAGGGAGTCGGCCAGCTTCGTGATGACCGACAGCCGTATGTCGGCCGTCCCGTTCTCGATTTTGTTGAGAAGCGGGCGCCCGATCTCCACCATGAGCGCGAGGCGCGTTTTGGTGATGTTGCTGTACGAGCGCATGCGCCTGACGTTCTCTCCCAGCACGGGCGAGAACCTGCTCTGATCAGGCTCGTCATCATTGACCGGACTATGTTCGCGCTCGGCTTGCATGCTCTCTAGAGTACCGGCGCGCGCGGATAAGGCTGTAACCGCCTGAATACGTTTCGGTTCATTTTTAGAAAATGTGCGCTTTGTACCTAGCCCGTGCCATTTTTATGGTGAGCGGTCAACGATGTTACAATATGTTCCATACGTGATGAATTTATGCGTACCATCTCGGAAAATGACAGGTTCCTATCGCTCCCGGATGGTAAGCGGAGGAGACCATATGGCGTCAAGAAACTCACGAACGAACCGCAAAGAGGCGCGCTCTTCGCGAGCTCCCCAGTCGGCGCGCGCCGTGCGTTCGGCACGAGCCGCGCAATCGGGCCGCATCGCCCCGCGCGATCAGGCGGCCGCTTTCTCTCGCGACGCCTATGGCGATAGTTCTTCGTATCGGCCGGCGTATACCCCTGGCAGCCAGGGTGCGGGCGCGAACGGCGCATACGAGCGTCAGACCGCGGCAAGCCAGTACTCGCGCAACAACCCGAACTATTCCGCCGCTCGCAAGAAATCGGGTCGCGGCAAGAAGATCGCACTCGGCGTGATCATCGCCGTCCTCGTGGTGGCCGTCGGCGGAGGATCTGCGTTCGCTCTGTGGAAGAACTCCATCAACGATCAGCTGACCAAGGGAAACAAGTCCGACGAAGAGATTATGGCCATCAACGACACCCTCAAGGCCGACAAGGACATGACGTTCACCGAGCCGTTCTACATGATGCTGATCGGCACCGACGAAGCCGAGGACAGCACCGAGGACATGCACCGCTCCGACACGAACATCGTGGTGCGCATCGACCCCGAGAAAAACCAAGCGACGATGGTGTCCATCCCTCGCGATACGAAGATCGAGATCGACGGGTACGGCACGAACAAGTTCAACGCCGCCTACGCGTACGATGGGGCAGCGGGCGCCATTCGCGAGGCGAACCAGCTGCTGAACGTCGAGATCTCGCATTACGCCGAAGTGAACTTCGGCAAGTTGAAGGATTTGGTCGATGCCGTGGGCGGCGTGGACGTCGAAGTCAGCGAGCGCGTGGACGACCCCGATGCGGACGGCACGTCGGCGCATCCCGAGTGGCCGCGCGTCATCATCGAGGAGGGCGAGCAGCACCTCAACGGCAACGAGGCCCTCGTGTTCGCGCGCAGCCGCGCCTACGCCGATGGCGACTTCACGCGCACGGCGAATCAGCGCAAGCTGATCATGGCCATCGTCAACAAGGTGCTGGATCTGAACGCCACCGACTTGCTGGGCGCCGTCCAAGCGGCATCTCAGTGCGTTACCACCGACTTGGCGGTGGGCGACATCGTCGCGCTCGCCCAGCAATTCCAGGACGAAGGCGACCTCACCATCTACTCGGCGATGGTGCCCTCGACCACCGCGATGATCGGCGACGTGTCCTATGTCATCAACGATCCCGTGGCCACCAAGGAAATGATGAAGCTGGTCGAGGCGGGCGAGGATCCGAGCACGGTCGTTTCGACTGGCAACGTGGACATCCCCGAATCCACGGGCAGCACCGGCGGTGGAACGACGGGCACGTACGACAATTCAGGATACGGCACGGGCGTCGGCACGGGCGCGGACACTTCCGGCTACTACGATCCCGGTTACGTCGATCCGACGACGGGCGACGGATCGTACAACGGAGGCTACGTCGACAATGGGTACACCGACAACACCGGGGGAACCGGCGACGCTGGAGCCGGCGGATACGACGAAGGTACGGCAGGCACCACCACGGGCGGCGGCGGAACCTCCGATCCAGGTTACACCGATCCGGGCACGTACGATGGAACGGCCTCGGCAGCCTAGCGCATACGGGAAACGTGAGCGGCGTCGACTTCGGTCGGTGCCGCTTTTTCGACGGCTCTGCAACCATGCCGTCAACCTTCGGTTCGTTCCTTGAGTTTTCCCGAGCCTTGGGGGATACTAGCGAATCATGAGCGGCGCACACAATCACGAACACACGAAAGAACGACAGGACGCTCGCTCCTCGGCCTCGTTGCGCTCTGTGCTCGTCGTGCTCGTTTCCATCGCGGTGGTGGGCCTCGTGGTGTACGCGATCTTCCATGCCTATTCCAACGCGCTGAGCGATGAGTTCTACGAACTTGCAAGCGACAGCATGAACGATTACACGGCCGCGCAAAAAGTGGAAGTCGAGTCGTTCATCGGCGAAGTGAGCTCCACTATCTCCACGATGCGCGTGCTTGCTGAGTCTCCCGACGTCGATCTGACGGGCTCCACGTTCACGTCGTATCTGGAAGAGTGGAACGAGCAGGGATCCTTCCAGATCACGTACGCGCCTATCGAAGCGCTCGAAGCGGGTGTTGAAAGCAACCCCAACGAGCGGGATGCCAATACGCTTGATCGTTTGAAGGCGGGCGAGACCGTGGTGTCCGATGTGCGTAAATCGAACCGCTTGAACGGCTACTATTTCAGCATCGCCGAGCCGATCGAGCGCGACGGGCGCGTGGTGGGCGCGCTGCGCAGCATCGTGAAGGCCGAGAAGCTGTTGGAAACGAGCCAGCTGAGCTCGCAGGTAACGCTGCTGGGAACCCTGCTGATCAAAGGCGACGGCACCGTCGTCTCAGTTTCGGAACGCTATGAGCAGGACAACGGCAAAAATCTGTACGACCTTCTGGACAGCAAGGGTGTTTCCGCAGACCAGATTATCGATATTCGCTCGACCATCGAGAACGATCGCGACGTGGCAACCGTGGCCATAGGCAAACGTGACGGACTCATGACGTTCCTCACGTCCATCCGCCTCGATGTGAACGACTGGACCATCGTCAACTTCACGCAGGAAAGCGCGCTGGCCGAGCATTCCGAAAGTATCCTGCGATCAACGGTTATCACCGCGGCAATTCTGATCGTGATCAGCGCCGCAGCATGCCTTGTGGTTGCGCTGATCGTCAGTCGCGCCCGCCGTCGCGCACGGCGCACGGCCGAGCGCTACGAAGTGCTCGCCGAGTTCTCCGATACCGTGCTGTTCGAGTACTCCTATCCGCGTGACACCTTGGAACTCACGCCGAACGCGCGCGGGATGTTCTCGCTCAGCTCGTTGACCGCGAAGGACTATCTGGCCAAGGGCATTCCGCTCATCGACTTCCTCGAAGACGATTACGACCGCGTGCATATGATGTTCGAGCAGCCTGCGCCTCCGAACGAGTTGCGCACCATCACGTGCCGCGCGCGGGTTCTTTCCGGCGAGTACCGCTGGTTCTCGTTCACGTGCCGCTATCTGTACGAGGGAACGCAGCCCTACATGGCCGCAGGGAAGATCGTCGACATCACGAAACAGCGTGAAACCGAGGAATTGCTGACGCGCAAATCGCAGATCGACGGTTTGACCAAGACGCTCAACAAAGTGACGTTCCAGGAGAAGATGGCTGCGCTGTTGCCCGCCACCGACAAGGGATTGCTGTTCGTCATCGACATGGATCGCTTCAAGCAGATCAACGACGAGCACGGCCACAGCATGGGCGATCGCGTGCTCGAAGGAGTGGCGCGGTCGCTGCTCGACGTGTTCCGGCATCGCGATCCGGTGGGACGCGTTGGCGGCGACGAGTTCGTGGCGTTCCTTGCGGGAGCCGACGACGATGCGGTGATAGATGCGAAGCGCGAGGCTCTGGAAACGCTGATCGCAGAAGCCTCGCGCTCGCTGGGCGTGCCCATCGCCATGAGCGTCGGGGTGGCGCGCTACCCGCAGGACGGCGCCACCTATCAACAACTGTTCGACGCGGCCGATCAGGCCATGTACGACGAGAAGAACGGTGGACGCGGCTAGGCCGTAACCTCTCCCGCCGTGGCGTAGCCGTCCGGGTTCTGAGATTGCCAGCGCCAACCGTCTACGCACATGCGGTCGAGATCGTACTGCGCAACCCAGCCCAGCTCGTCGCGAGCCTTGTCGCAGGCCGCGTAGTTCACGGCCACGTCGCCCGCGCGGCGTGGCTTGATCTCGTAGGGCAGCTTTCGCCCGCAGGCGCGCTCGAAGGAGTGCACCACGTCGAGCACGCTCGAGCCCGTGCCGGTTCCCAGGTTGAAGATGCCCACGCCGCGGCGCGTGCCGTCGGCGGCCGGCTCGCCGGCCATCGTGCCTGCCGTCTTCGCTTCGCCGGTGCCAACTTTGCCGCCCATCCAGTCGAGCGCCGCCACATGGCCGCGTGCGAGGTCCACCACGTGGATGTAATCGCGCACGCCGGTGCCGTCGTGCGTGGGATAGTCGTCGCCGAACACGCCGACGCTCTCCAGCTTGCCTACGGCCACCTGCGCAACGTACGGCAGCAGGTTGTTGGGGATGCCCTTGGGATCTTCGCCGATCAGGCCGCTCTCGTGCGCGCCGATGGGGTTGAAGTAGCGCAGCAGCACGACGTTCCACTCGTTGTCGCCCACGTACAGGTCGGTGAGCACCTGCTCGAGCATGGATTTCGTCCAGCCGTAGGGGTTCGTGGCGTCGTGCTTCGGGCAATCCTCGGTGATGGGGATGAACTCGGGCTCGCCGTACACGGTGGCGCTCGACGAGAACACGAGGTTCTTCACGTCGTGGTCGCGCGCCACGTCGCACAAGGCCAGCGTGCCGGCGAAGTTGTTCCAGTAGTACTCGAGCGGCTTCTGCACGCTTTCGCCCACGGCTTTGAAGCCGGCGAAGTGGATGATGGCGTCCACGTCGTTCTCGGTGAAAATGCGATCGAGCGCCCCGCGATCGAGGATGTTGGCCTCGTAGAAGGTCAGGCGGTCATCGTCGGCGGCAAGGCCGGTGATCTGCCGTACGCGATCGAGCGCGAGCTCGCTCGAGTTGCTGAGGTCGTCCACGACGACCACGCGATAGCCCTGTTCCAGCAGCTCGACGCAGGTGTGGCTTCCGATGAACCCGGCTCCGCCCGTAACGAGCACGCAGATATCGGCATGGTCTTTGGCCAAGCTTTTGTTCGCCATTGAAGCTCCTCTCCGGACTGTTTGATGACATGGTAGCAGGTGGAGCGCTTGCTGCGAGTGAATTCGTCAAAAGCACCATGCCCGGCAGCGGGAGCCCCTTACGGATGCGAATGTCCGCTCGGTAAATATGATTGAAAAGATCATGGACAAAAACGGGAGTTTTCTCTAGATTTCTAACCCGAATTTGCATATGGGACATTCCGCGTTTGCATAACCCCTGATAGAAAAGATGCTTCGAGTATTATTCCAAATTGAGGATAAAGAATACTCGCCATTTTGTCCAAGCGGGTCGTTCGTTCGCTCCCCTTCGTGCTGCGGAAGTCGTTCGCGCCTCCCCCTTCGTGCTTCGGAAGTCGTTTGCGCGTTCTTTCGCATTCGCGGTGGATCGACTGCGTGCCCTTTCCTGTTCGCGGAGGGCGCGAACGCAAGCGGCGAAACCACGCTTATACGCCCGCATGTTTCACGTGAAACATGCACCGCTCCGTCGCGTCCAGGGGATGCAGCCTATCCCCCGAAAGGGGCCAATCGCGGGTTTCCCCAGGTGCCCCCTCGATGGGGGATGCGGGTTGGTGCTGCGCTGGGATAGGGTGCGAGGCGTTGCGGAGAGGGGGAGCGCCGGAGGGAGGCGCGATCTTCGCACGGAAGGGAGCGACATCATGGAACTCGATCGCAGGAACTTTCTGAAGGGAGCGGCGGTCACGGCCGTCGGAGCCATGGGCGCGGCAACGCTGGCCGCCTGCTCGCCCGCGAACAAGGCCGACAAGGATGCGGAAGCCGCCAGCGCCGGCGCGCCCGACGGCGAGTCGTACAACACGGCCGCCACTGCCCAGCGCAAGTGGGCCTTCGAGATTCCGCCCGAGCCCATCGCCGAGGCGGACATCAAGGAAACCATCGAAGCCGACCTCGTGGTGGTGGGTTGCGGCACCGCCGGCCTCATGACCGCGAACAGCGCCGCCGAAGCGGGCGTGGACACCATCATCGTGTCGGCTTCGACGAAGCCCACGTGCCGCGGCGGCTCGAACAACGCCGTGTACTGCAAGGCGTTCGAAGAGCAGGGCTACCCGCGCGTTCCCGTCGAGCAGTACGAGAAGGAAATCTTCTGCCAGACGCACAAGGTGGACCAGCGCAAGTGGTACCAGCATTACAACCACTCTGAAGAGGCGATGAACTGGACCATCGATCTTATGGAGAAGGCCGGTTACGGCATCACCATCGAGATCGGCACGCCCGACGACGAGGACAGCCTGTACCTGCAGCGCACGGCCGCCGTCGGCTGGGACCTTAACGGCCAGACGCCTCCCGAAGAGGGCCTCGAGATTGTTACCGGCAAGATGCAGCCCTTGCTGGTGTGGGAGCTCGCCCGCCATCTCGAAGAGGATCTCAACGGGAAGATCTACTACAAGAACATCGCCGAGCAGCTCATCCGCGAGGACGGCAACGCGGGCCGTGTGACCGCGGTCGTCTGCAAGCGCGAGGACGGCACGTACGCGAAGTACGTGGGCAAGAAGGCCATCGTGCTGGCTACAGGCGACTTCTCGGGCGACCGCGACATGATGCGACGCTACTGCCCCGAGACGGCCGACTACGTCGCCGACGACGTGTACGACAAGGAT
This sequence comes from Eggerthella timonensis, assembly GCF_900184265.1. Lineage (NCBI taxonomy): Bacteria > Bacillati > Actinomycetota > Coriobacteriia > Eggerthellales > Eggerthellaceae > Eggerthella > Eggerthella timonensis. The sequence continues at coordinate 441,780 of NZ_FXXA01000002.1, read as the reverse complement.
CCCGACTGGGATCAGGGCTTCAAGTACGGTGGCATCTACAAGGGCCAGGGGCAGAAGATGGGCCTGTGGGTGGGCGCTGCGTGGCAGAAGAGCTTCCCGAACTGCACGATGGGCGCGTACTGGGGCCCGGGGCCGCGCAACCTGTACACGAACCATCTGGGTCTGCTGGTGGACCGGGACGGCCAGCGCTTTATGAACGAGAATTGCATCGGACCGCTGGCCAGCCAGCACATCATGATGCTTCCCGAGAAGAAAGCGTACGCCATTTGGGATGCCGGCTATGCCAAGCACGAGGCCGTGTCGGGCGACTGGACGAACGACTCCATGATGACCGGCGACGAAGCCGTCGCGGCGGCGGTTGCCTCCTGGGACAAGGCCGCGACGGGCGCAAACAAGAACTACGTCAAGGGCGACACCATCGAAGAGGTCGTGGAGAAGCTCGGGCTGCCGAAGGAGGCGGTCGAGACGGTCAAACGCTACAACGAGCTGGCCGCGAAGGGATCCGACGACGACTTCCACAAGGATGCGAAGCATCTCCACCCCATCGAAGAGGGTCCCTTCTACGGCGAGATGACCGACAACTTCGGGTTCCTCACCGTCATGGGCGGCCTCAACACGAACGTGAACATGCAGGTGTGCGACGCTGACGATCAGCCCATCCCCGGCCTGTACAACGTTGGCACCATGGTGGGCGACGTGTTCGCCGGCACCTACACCTTCATGATCGAGGGCGCGAACTACGGTATGACCTGCGTGACGTTCGGCTACCTCACCGGCAAGTACATCGCCGAGAACGAATAGCCTCCTCCCGCGCGCCGTCCGTTCGGACGGGGCAGCAACCAGCCCGCGCTCCACCCTCCCGGGGCGCGGGCTTTTCGCTGCTTGGGGATTACTGCTCGAGCGACGCCGCGCGCTGGGCGGCCAGCTCGATAAGCTCCTGCTTGGAATGCACGAGCAGCTTCTGGTAGATGCGGCCCGTGTGCGTTTTCACCGTTTCCTCGGCCATGCTCAACTCGCGCGCGATGGCCTTGCGGCTGTAACCTTTCACGATGAGGTCGAACACTTCTATCTCGCGTTTCGACAGGCGATGCTCAGTGGCGATGAGCTGGCAGGCGACGGCCAGATTGCCTTCTTCGTTGTCGACCGCGCCGCTCTCGCCCGGGCTCACCGCGCCCCAGCCGGTGCGAATGTTGCGACTGCTCGTCATGAACAGCGCAGCCAACAGCAGAACGAACGCCACGAACACCGCCAGCAGGCTCCAGTCGGCGATGAGCACGTCCAGCAGGCTGCCGACGAACTGGCCGGCCAGCAGGCACGCCGTAGCCGAGCCGATGATCCAAATGGGCGGCTGCCCCAAGCCTTTCGTCAGATAAGCGCACAACGAGCACGACATGAGGTACTGGAAGCAGTAGCCCGCATCAAGCGACAGCGCGCCGGGCAGCAGCGCGGGCTCGAACGTGCCCACGATGAAGAAGCCGGCCGCCATCAGCGGAAAGCCGATGCGGTAGATCAGCACGTCGAAGTTGTTCTTCACGGCGATGGCGCAGAAGAACAGCAGGGCAACGGCGGCGAAGTACCCCATGCTCACCACGAGAGCCGAGCTGCCGAAGTTGTTGATCAACAGGCTGTGCATGACACCGAGCGCGAGACCTTGGAACGCCGATGTCACGAGGAACTTGGTAGGCGGGTGCACTTTGACCTGCATGCCTTGTCCGTACAGCTCGCGTCGCGGGAACTGGGCGATGCTCTTCCAGATGCAGGCCACCATAGGCAGCGGCATGAGAACGAGCACCACTTGGCCCACTTTGCCGGGGAACAGCGACAGCGCAAGCGCCCCCACCGTGCCGATGAACAGCGCCGCGATACCGTTGAACAGCACTTGCAGAGGGCCGATGCAGGCGAACACGCGGCTTGTTTCGAGGTTGACGTTCGCCGTTCCGCACCCGATGAGGATGGATGCGGCCAAGTAGGTGACCACGGCGAGGTCGTGGTGATCGTCCATGAGCGCCGGGTACGCGCAATACAACATGGCTCCCAACATCAGCACGGTGCACAGTGCGTACGGAAACCAGCGCGCCTCGCTGAACCGGTTGGCATGCTTGTATCCCAGGCACCAAACCAGGTACGTTATCACGCTCGCTATCAGCAGTACGGTGCCTTTCGGCAGGGGGAAGCTCTCGGCGAGCGGGGAGGGATCGAGGAACAGGTACGGGCTTTGGAACAACAGGATCGTTTGCATCCAGTACAGGCCGAAGCCGATGGACAGGAACGGGTGCTTCGCGAGGCTCTCCTTGAATTGGCGAACGTAGCGCCGCCGGTCGTCAATGCGATTGAATGCGCTTCCCATGATCCCTCTTCCGCCCCTCATCCCCAACGAACACAGAATAGCAGACGTTTTCCCGCAGGGGTTATCCCGTAACGTATATATTATTCTTGACAAAGTATAATAATCGTCGTACAGTATGGCTCGTGGAACTACCGACTCCAACGGTTCTCCTCGTTTCACTCGTCCATGCACAGGCCGCCTCCCCCGCGGCCTGCGCTGCATTCGGAGCCCGTGCCCCCCCCCGTGTCCCGAGCCGAACCGTCTTCGCTCCCCGACCGCGCGTCCTTCGCATCGTGAGCCGCACCGACCGCGCGGCGTCCCGACCGCGCATTCTTCGCGTGGCGCGCTGCCTCCTCGCCCGATCGCGCTCCGTATCGCGCCGAAGCGCCCTCGCGCTCTCCGAGCTCGCAGTGTTTCACGTGAAACATTTGTTCCCCTGTCTATTTTGCGACGAAACCGCGCCTTGCCCGTTCGATTGACTATACTGGTGAGCATCAGGCTTTGAGAAAGGAAGCTCCGTGGCAGAAATACACTTCGGAACGGATGGCTGGCGAGCCATCATCGGCGAGGATTTCACCGACGACAACCTCGTGCGCGTCATCGACGCGGCGGCGCGCGTGTTCAAGGAAGACGCCCTCGCGGCCGGGCGCGCGGAAGACGCACCCGGGACCCTCATCGTGGGCCACGACTGCCGCCAGGACGCGCACGCCTACGCGCAGCTCGCGGCCGAGGTCGCTGCGTCGCAGGGCTTCGCCGTCAAGCTCACGCAGGACTACTGCCCCACGCCCACGCTGTGCTGGTCGGTCGCCCAGGATGCCGACGCGGTGGGCGGCATCATGCTGACCAGCAGCCACAACCCGGCCGAGTACCTGGGCGTGAAGCTGCGCATGTCCGACGGCGGTGCGGCGGGCAAGGAGTTCACCGACCGCGTGGAAGCCGCCTTCGCCGACGAGCCCACCGAGGCGCGCGGCACGTGCGAGACGGTCGACCTCATGACCCCGTACCTCGCCACCCTCAAGGAGCGTGTGGATGCCGAAGCCATCCGCAGCGCCAACCTGCGCGTGGTGGTGGATCCGCTGTACGGCGCGGGCCGCATCTACCTGGCAACGCTGCTGCGCGATCTGGGCGTAGAGGTGTGCGAGATCAACAACGCCGAAGACCCCACGTTCGACGGTTTGCATCCCGAGCCCATTCCGCCTTGGGTGGACCGCTGCATCGCGAAGGTTCCCGAGCTGGGTTACGACGCGGGCTTCATCAACGACGGCGACGCCGACCGCATCGGCGCGGTGGACGAGCACGGCAACTTCGCGAACCCGCACCGCATCATCACGCTGCTCACCTCGCACCTCGCCGAGGACAAGGGCCTTTCCGGCCGCGTCGTGTCCACCATCACCGCATCGGCCATGCTCGCCCGCCAGTGCAAGCGCCTCGGCCTCGAGCTGACCAGCACGCCGGTGGGTTTCAAGTGGATCTACGCCGAGATGGAGAAGGGCGACGTCATGCTGGGCGGCGAGGAATCCGGCGGCATCGGCATCCCCAGCCACGTCATGGAGCGCGACGGCCTGCTGATGGCGCTGCTGCTGTGCGAGACGATGGCGCAGCGCAGCATGAGCCTGGGCCAGCTGGTGGACGATATGTTCGAGAAGGTGGGCAAGCTGGAGTTCGAGCGCCAGGGCCTGAAGATCACCGACGAGCAGATGGCGAACTTCCGCTCGAACATCGTGCCGAGCTACTCGCCTGCCGAGATTTGCGGCAAGAAGGTGGTGGACGTGGATCGTCGCGACGGCGTGAAGTTCTACCTCGAAGGCGATGCGTGGGTCATGATGCGCCCCTCCGGCACCGAGCCGCTCGTGCGCATCTACGCCGAGGCCGAGACGATGGACGAGGTGCGCGACTTGTTGAAGGCCGCCGAGGGCGTCGTCACCGCATAAGGCCGCCGCGCTGCACCCCCTCCGCGTCCCGCGCCCGTGCGCGTGTTTCACGTGAAACGCCCCGAGAGCAATCGTGCTCCCGGGGCGTTTCCTTTCAGCTCATTCGCCGAAACGGGGCAGCTTCTTCAGCAGCGCCCAGGCGATCTGCTTGTCCTGCCCGTCGTCGAGCATCCCGTCGAAGTCGCGGAACGCAACCGCGCTGCGTCCGAACGCACGGCTGGGCTTTCCCAGGGGGACGTCGCAGCGCAGCGCGCGTCCGAGCGCGTGGGCCGCCGCTTGATCGGTCGCGATCAGGCAGAGGGGGTCCAGCCCTTCGACCAGCAGGAACAGCGCCTGGTCGTCCAACCCTTCGACCGTGGCGAACGTGCATGCCGCCGGCCCGTAGCCGAGCGATGCCATCGCATTGCCGAGCGCGACGCGGCTGCGCTCGCTCAAGGCGCGCGAACTCGCCACGCATACGAGTGCCGAGCGCGCTCCATCAAGGTGCTCGCCGAACAGCTCCCACGTTTCGTCGAGAGCAACTTCGTACATGTTACCATTCGCAGATTTTTTCACACGATCCCTTGCGGTCGAGAGGCGTTCGCCGTATAACCGTAATAATAGCAAGAAACGTTCGCTGCGGCATGCGCGTCGCGGCGGCATCACGATAGGAGAGCGCGTATGTGCACGAACGGAATCAACACGGGGCAATTCGAGCAGATGATCGAGCAGATCGACGACCACATCAAGCTGGAGCGCCGTTGGGCTCACAACCTGGGGCACCTGGCAGGCGACGCCGGGTTCGCCACCGTCTCCGAGAAGATGCATGCCGCGCAGGCCATGCTCGATGACGTGCGCGCCCTGCTCGACGAAGCCAAGGACGCGCTTGAGGACGATGCCGAAGCGTCGGCGAACGTCACCGTCAATCTCGTGTAGGCTCGCGGGCGGCTTATGAGCAACGACCTCATGCGCTTCTCGGTGGCCATGCCCGAGGAGCTGCTCGTCCGCTTCGACCAGTTGGTTGCGCGTCGTGGCCTGGCGAAGAATCGCAGCGAAGTGGTGCGCGACCTCGTGCGCGACGCGCTGGTCGAGGACGAGTGCGCCACGCCGGGCACGGAGGTGGTGGGCACGCTCACCATCGTGTTCGATCACCACGCCAGCGATCTGCAGGAGAAGCTGCACGCCATCCAGCACGACTACTTCGAGTCCATCATCTCGTCCATGCACGTGCATCTCGACGCGCACCATTGCCTCGAGATCATCGTGCTGCGCGGCGAGACGGGCCTCGTGCAGGACATCGCGAATCTTATCCTGGGCACGAAGGGCGTGAAGAACGGCCGCCTCGTCGTCACCACGACCGGGCAGTATATATAGGTAGAAGATTCCGCCGGCCCGCAGAGGGCCGGCGCTCATGTTCGAACGAATGTTTCACGTGAAACATTCGTTCGCATCAATTCATTGAAGGGCAAGGAGCGTTATGGATACCACGGTCATGCTGGGACACGGCAGCGGCGGCACGATGATGAAGCGCATCATCGACGACGTGTTCTTCGCCGCCTACGCCGGCGACGAGCTGCTGCGCGGAGACGATGCGGCGGTGCTGCCCGCGCCCGCCCCGGGCGAGCGCCTCGCGTTCTCGACCGACAGCTTCGTGGTGACGCCGCACTTCTTCCCGGGCGGCGACATCGGGCGCCTCGCCGTCTGCGGCACGGTGAACGACGTGGCCACGAGCGGTGCCGTCCCGCGTTACCTCAGCTGCGGATTCGTGTTGGAAGAGGGCTTCCCCATCGAGAACCTCAAGCGCATATGCGCTTCGATGGCCGAATGCGCACAAGAGGCCGGCGTGCGCCTGGTCACCGGCGACACGAAGGTGGTGAACCGCGGCCACGGCGACGGCGTGTACATCAACACGAGCGGCGTCGGCACCATCCCCGAGGGCGTCAACCTGGGCGGCGCGCAGTGCATGCCGGGCGACAAGGTGCTGGTCACCGGCACGTTGGGCGATCACGGCATCACTATCATGAGCTGCCGCGAATCCTTGAGTTTCTCGGCCGACCTGGAAAGCGACGCCGCACCCCTCAACCACCTTATCGCCGCGGTGCTGGAGGCGGCGCCGCACACGCGCTGCTTCCGCGACCCCACGCGCGGCGGCCTGGCGTCCACGCTCAACGAACTGGCGGCCCAGTCGGGCACCGACATCACCGTGGACGAGGACGCCGTCCCCGTCAAGCCCGCCGTGCAGGGCGCGTGCGACATGCTGGGCTACGATGTGCTGCAGGTTGCGAACGAGGGCAAGATGGTGTGCGTGGTGGCGGCCGACGAAGCCGACGCGGCGCTCGCCGCCATGCGCGCGAACCGATACGGCACTGACGCGGCCGTCATCGGTGAGGTGTCGGCCGCCCGTCCCGAGCGCGGTTCCAAGGTGTTTCTGCGCACGGCGTTCGGCGGCACGCGCATACTCGACATGCTCGTCGGCGAGCAATTGCCGCGCATTTGTTAGAAGTTCTCCATACGGTGCGGAGGAGGTGCGAGAAGCATGCGCTTACCTGCGAAAAGGGGCGCAGCGGCTGTTCGAGAGCCTCTGAAACCGCCACGCTCTCGATAGAGAATTTACCGCCGCACCCTGAGAAATTCGGCGTTTCTTCTTGCATTTGCGGACAACAATGGTATCTTGCGGGCATAAAGTTTTTGGGGAAGTGACCCGACGCATCCCGTCGGAATACTTTGGACGAGAAGGAGTTAACTATGTCTCACCCGGTTATCGAAGCCGATGAGTGCATCGGTTGCGGCATCTGCGTCGATGCCTGCCCGCAGGAAGTGCTCGAAGTTGTCGGCGGCGTCGCTGAGGTCGTGAACGAGGATGCTTGCATCGCGTGCGGCGACTGCGTCGAGGAATGCCCCATGGGCGCGATCCCCGAGGTCATCGAGGACTAACCTCCTGCTTCAACCGCTTTAGCAAGCGCATCAAGAACCCCCGCCTCCCCAGGAGGCGGGGGTTCTTTGCGTTCGGGCAACAAGTGCATGGAAGCGGCGTAACGATGCGGCGTGGGGGCGGCGAGCACTGAGGCAGATCGCTATAGTTTGGTTCGTTAACAAAACTTACATGACAAATTGGTAACTAACTTGACACCGACAGACTTAGATTATATAGTCGGAAACATCGAAGAGAGCTTGAGCTTGCGGAGCGCATCCGCAGCCGTCGCCCTCCATCGACAAAGTGCGCCCGCGGGCGTGCTTTGACGCATAGACAGAAAACGACTGCTAACGACTTACTGAGGTAACAACTCCAACAGAGAGGAAGCAGGATAATGAGCAAGATTCTTGGTATCGACTTGGGCACGACGAACTCCGCCATGGCCGTCATGGAGGGCTCCGAGCCCGAAATCCTCGTGAACGCCGAGGGCGACCGCACCACCCCGTCGGTCGAGGGCTTCCGCAAGGACGGCGAGCGCGTCGTCGGCAAGGCCGCGAAGAACCAGGCCGTCACGAACCCCGAGAACACCGTGTCGTCCGTCAAGCGCTTCATCGGCCGCTCCTACGATGAGACGCCGGAAGAGCGCAAGACCGTCAGCTACAAGCTGCAGAAGGGCAAGGACGGCCGCGCGGTCGTCGACATCGACGGCAAGGACTACACGCCGGAGGAAATCTCCGCCATGGTGCTCCAGAAGCTGAAGAACGACGCCGAGAAGCAGCTGGGCGCGCCGGTCACGCAGGCCGTCATCACGGTGCCCGCGTACTTCAACGACGCGCAGCGCCAGGCAACGAAGGACGCCGGCAAGATCGCGGGCCTCGAAGTGCTCCGCATCATCAACGAGCCGACGGCCGCCGCGCTGGCCTACGGCCTCGACAAGACGAACAAGGACGAGAAGATCCTCGTGTTCGACCTGGGCGGCGGCACGTTCGACGTGTCCATCCTGGAGCTTGGCGACGGCGTGTTCGAGGTTGCCTCCACCGCCGGCGACAACCACCTGGGCGGCGACGACTGGGACCAGCGCATCATCGATTGGATGGCCGACAAGTTCAAGGCCGAGAACGGCATCGATCTGCGCCAGGACAAGATGGCTCTGCAGCGTTTGAAGGAAGCTGCCGAAAAGGCGAAGATGGAGCTGTCCTCCACCACGCAGGCCAACATCAACCTGCCGTTCATCACGGCCGACGCCTCCGGCCCGAAGCACCTCGACTACACGCTGACGCGCGCCGAGTTCGAGCGCATCACGAAGGACCTGCTCGACCGTGTGAAGAAGCCTGTTGAGCAGGCGCTCAAGGACGCCGGCCTCAAGACGGGCGACATCGACGAGGTCATCCTCGTGGGCGGCTCCACCCGTATGCCTGCGGTGCAGGATCTCGTGAAGAAGCTCACCGGCAAGGAGCCGAACATGTCCGTGAACCCGGACGAGGTCGTCGCCATGGGGGCTGCCGTTCAGGGCGGCGTGCTGGCCGGCGACGTCGAGGGCATCCTGCTGCTCGACGTGACCCCGCTGTCGCTGGGCGTCGAGACCATGGGCGGCGTGATGACGAAGATGATCGACCGCAACACCACCATCCCGACCCGCAAGACCGAGATCTACTCCACCGCGTCTGACAACCAGACGTCGGTCGAGGTGCACGTCCTGCAGGGCGAGCGCCAGATGGCCGCGGACAACAAGACGCTGGGCAAGTTCCAGCTGACCGGCATCCCGGCCGCGCGCCGCGGCGTGCCGCAGATCGAGGTCACGTTCGACATCGACGCCAACGGCATCGTGAACGTGTCGGCGAAGGACCTGGGCACCGGCAAGCAGCAGCAGATCACCATCTCCGGCTCCACCGCGCTGAACGACGAGGAAGTCGATCGCATGGTGAAGGACGCCGAGGCCCATGCCGAGGAAGATGCCAAGCGCAAGGAAGAGATCGAGGTTCGCAACAACGCCGACGCCCTGGTGAATGCCACCGAGCAGACGCTGCAGGAAGTGGGCGACAAGGCTCCGGCCGACGTGAAGTCCGCCGCCGAGGAGGCCATCGCCGAGGCGAAGTCCGCGCTCGAGGGCTCCGATATGGACGCCATCAAGGCTGCGACCGAGAAGATGCAGCAGGCGGGCTACAAGCTGGCTGAGGTCGTGTACTCCACGCAGGGCCCGGACGCCGCCTCGCAGGCTGCCGCCGCTGAGTCCACCCCGGCCGATGACACCATCGAGGCCGACTACGAGGTCGTCGAGGACGACGACAACAAGGAAGGGAAGTAATCGCTATGGCCCAGCCCAACCAGCCCACGCCCGAGCGCGCGGCTCAAGGCGCAGGCAAGAGCATTCCCATCGAAGATACCCGACCTGCGGCTGAGGAAGCTCAGCCGCAGGAGCGGCCCGCCGACGAGGCTTCCGAGGCTCAGGCCGAACCGGTCGAAGCCGAAGCGGTGGAGGCCGAGGTCGTCGAAGACGCCGGTCCTTCGGCCGACGAACAGGTGGCCCAGGCGAAGGCCGAAGCCCAGGAGTGGCAGGACAAGTTCATGCGCCTGCACGCCGAGTGGGACACCTACCGCCGTCGCACGACGGAGCAGCGCGAGATCGAGAAGGCGCGCGCAACGGAGAAGCTGGTCACCAGCCTGCTGCCCGTCATCGACGACTTCGAGCGCACCATCGACTACGCTACGAAGAACGGTGAAGGCGGCTTGTTCGACGGCGTGAAGGCCGTGCATGCGAAGCTGGTCGACGTGCTGAAGAAGGACGGCGTCGAAGTGATCGACCCGGCCGGCGAGGCGTTCGACGCGCTGGAGGCGCAAGCGGTGGCTACGGTGGACGATGCCAGCGTGCCCGATGAGACGGTGTCCGAGGTATACCAACGAGGTTACAAGATGGGAACGAAAGTTCTCAGGCCTGCAATGGTAACCGTCACTTCCGGCGGTCCCAAACGGGAGAAACCGCAGGAAGACGCGGAAAAGCAAAAGTAAATGACCATGAGCGGGCAAAGCCACCAGGCAGCCCGCTTTTGGTTTACGGAAGCCGGTTGAATTCAACAACGGAAACAACAGGCTTTCGGTGGTGAGTCAGATTGGCTTGAAGGTTCTGCGTTCGTGAGCAAAGCGGCCTGATGGGCCGTGTGCGAACGGACGCAGGTTCTGAATGCCAAGCTGGCCGCCACCGGAAGCCGTCAGGTTGATAAAGGAGGTGGAGCGCGAATGGCGGCGACTCCCGACTACTACAAAACGCTAGGCGTTCCACGCACGGCGACGGCCGATGAGATCAAGAAGGCCTTTCGCAAACTCGCGCGCACGCATCACCCCGACGCCGGTGGCGACGAGGCGAAGTTCAAAGAGCTCAACGAAGCGTACGAGGTGCTGTCGGACGAAAAGAAACGCAAGCTGTACGACCAATACGGCACGGCCAACGAGCATCAGATTCCTCAGGGTTGGGGCGGAGGCGGTTCCGTCAACGTCGAGGACATCTTCGGCGGTGCGGGCGGAGGCGGCTTCGGCAGCTGGGCCGATATCCTGGAAAGCATCCGTCACGGCGAAGGCGCGTTCGGAACGGACTGGGATTTCAACGACATGTCGGGCTTCGGAGGCGGTCGCCAACCGCGTCCGCGCAAGGGCCAGGACATGAACGTCACCCTCAACGTGACGTTCGACGAGGCATTCAAGGGTGCCGAGAAGCGCGTGACCGTGCGCGTTCCCGGACGCGGCGATTCCGAGACGCTCACGGTGAAGATCCCGGCCGGCGCCGTGGACGGCGGCCGTCTGCGCTTCAAGGGCAAGGGCGGTCCGGGCGAGAACGGAGGTGCGGCAGGCGACCTGCTGATCACCACGAAGATCGACCCGCATTCGTTCTACACCCGCAAGGGCGCCGACGTGCTGATGGACGTGCCCGTGAGCGTGGCCGAGGCCGCGCTGGGCGCGAGCGTGGTGGTTCCCGCTCCGGACGGCACCAAGGTGCGCGTGCGCGTGCCGAAGGGCACCCAGGACGACACCGTGCTGTCGGTGAAGGGCAAGGGCGCCCCGAAGGTGAAGGGCGACGGCTCGGGCGATTTGAAGATCACCGTGAAGGTGGTCGTGCCCAAGGACATGAACGAAGGACAGAAGAAGGCCATGGAAGACTACCTGGCCGCCACGACTGACGACGTGAGGAGCTGGTGATGAGCGACCGCACCGACCGCAACCGCCCGCTGTACATGATCAGCGTGGCCGCGCAGCTGGCGGGCGTTCACCCGCAAACGCTGCGCGCGTACGAACAGAAGGGGCTCGTATCGCCCCAGCGCACGAGCGGCAACACCCGCATGTACTCGCCGGCCGACATCGAGCGGCTCGAGCTGATCAACGAGTTGACGAGCGAGGGCATTAACCTGGCGGGCGTTATCCGCATCCTCGATCTCCAGGGCCGCCTGGAGGAGCGCGACAACGAGCTGGACGACCTGCACAAGCGCGTGCGTCGTCTGGCCGATCGCGTGCACGAGCTGGAAACGCGCGAAAGCGTGAACGCTCTCGTGCGCGTATCCGACTTACCGACTGCTTTGCGGCAGCTGCCCTAAGCGAAGGAGGAACGTTGCAATGAACATGGGTAACCTGAACAAGCTAGCCCTGACCGCTCAGGAAGCGCTGCAACAGACGATTGTCATCGCATCCGAGAACGAGTCATCGCAGGCGGAGCCCATTCACATGTTGAAGGCTCTGCTGGAATCGAAAGAGAACAACCTATCGGCCATCATCAAGCGCATCGGCGCCGAGCCGTTCCAGCTGCAGGCCAACGTGGACGCTGAGATTCAGCGCATGCCGAAAGTCAGCGGCAACCCCGGCATGATGAGCGGGGTTCCGGGCCCGGCCTTGATGAACCTTATCGACGCCGCCGTGAAAGTGGCCGAGAAGCTGGGCGATAGCTACGCCACGAGCGAGCATCTGCTGATCGCGCTGTCCGAGGACAAGGGCGCGGCGGGCAAGATCCTCACCACCGCAGGCGTCACGCGCAAGAGCATCGAGGCCGCCTATGAGGAGCTTCGTGGCGACACGCGCGTCACCGATCAGCAGAACAAGGTGCAGTTCGAAGCACTGGAGCAGTATGGCCAGAACCTCACGCAGAAGGCGCGCGAGGGCAAGCTCGACCCGGTCATCGGCCGCGCCGAGGAAATCCGCCGCACCATCCAGGTGCTGAGCCGCCGCACGAAGAACAACCCCGTGCTCATCGGCGAGCCGGGCACTGGCAAAACCGCCATCGTCGAGGGCCTTGCCCAGCGCATTGTGGCGGGCGACGTGCCCTCGTCGCTGAAGGATCGCGACCTCGTGGCGCTCGACTTGGGCGCGATGGTGGCCGGCGCGAAGTACCGCGGCGAGTTCGAAGACCGCTTGAAGGCCGTGCTGCGCGAGGTGAAGCAGAGCGAGGGACGCATCATCCTGTTCATCGACGAGCTGCACACCATCGTGGGCGCCGGCTCCACGGGCGACAGCTCCATGGACGCGGGCAACATGCTGAAGCCCGCCCTTGCGCGCGGCGAGCTGCACGCCATCGGCGCGACGACGCTCGACGAGTACCGCAAGTACATCGAGAAGGACGCCGCGCTCGAGCGTCGCTTCCAGCCCGTGCTGGTCACGGAGCCTACGGTGGAGGACACCATCGCCATCCTGCGCGGCCTGAAGGAGAAGTACGAGATCCACCACGGCGTGCGCATCACCGACGCGGCCATCGTGGCGGCGGCCGAGCTGTCGAACCGCTACATCTCCGACCGCTTCCTGCCCGACAAGGCCATCGACCTCATGGACGAGGCCGCCAGCCGCCTGCGCATCGAGATCGACTCGATGCCCGAGGAAGTGGATGCCGCCGAGCGCAAACTCACCCAGATGCAAATCGAGGAGCAGGCGCTCATGAAGGAGAGCGACCAGGCATCGCAGGAGCGTTTGGAAGCGCTGCGTCGCGAGATCGCCACGGCTCAGGAGGACCTCGACAAGCGCAAGGCCGAGTGGCAGAACGAGAAAGATGCCATCGAGCACGTGCAGAACCTCAAGAGCGACCTCGAGGGCGCGCAGCTTGAAGAGGAACGCGCCACCCGCGAGGGCGACCTCGTGAAGGCGTCCGAGATCCGCTACGCGCGCATCCCCGCACTGCAGCAGCAGCTTCATGCGGCCGAGGAGGAGCTCAACGTGAAGCAGCAGGACGGCGCCATCCTCAAGGAGGAGGTGTCGGACGACGAGATCGCCGAGGTCGTTTCCACGTGGACGGGCATTCCCGTGCAGAAGATGATGCAGGGCGAGATGGCCAAGCTCGTCGACCTCGAAGAGAAGCTGCACGAGCGCGTGGTGGGCCAGGACGAGGCCGTGTCCTCGGTCGCCGGCGCCATCCGCCGTAACCGTGCCGGGTTGTCCGACCCGAACCGTCCCATCGGCTCGTTTCTGTTCCTGGGCCCCACGGGCGTTGGCAAGACGGAACTGGCGAAAGCGCTCGCGGAGTACCTGTTCGATAGCGAGAAGGCCATGGTGCGCATCGACATGTCGGAGTACATGGAGAAGTTCTCGGTGCAGCGCCTGATCGGTGCGCCTCCGGGATACGTGGGCTACGACGAGGGCGGCCAGCTGACCGAGGCCGTGCGCCGCAAGCCCTACTCGGTGATCTTGCTCGACGAGATCGAGAAGGCGCACCCTGACGTGTTCAACATTCTGTTGCAGGTGCTCGACGATGGCCGCCTGACCGACGGCCAGGGCCGCGTGGTGTCGTTCAAGAACGCCATCATCATCATGACGTCGAACGTGGGCTCGCAGTTCATCCGCGAGTTCGCCGAGCACGGCGACGAGAAGGCCATGAAGCAGGCCATCGACGGGGCCTTGCGCGCGACGTTTCGCCCGGAGTTCATCAACCGCATCGACGACGTGGTGGTGTTCAACGCGCTCAACATGACGAACATCGAACCCATCGTCGACCTGCAGCTGGAAGAGGTGCGCGACCGTTTGGCCGACCGTCGCATCACGCTCGACGTGACGCCGGCGGCGATGGAGCACCTGTCCATAGACGGCTACGATCCCATCTTCGGAGCGCGTCCGCTGAAGCGCCTCATCCAGAAGGAGATTGTCGACCGTATCGCCCAGAAGGTGGTGGAGGGCAAGCTGCGCGACCGCAGCCATGTCCTCATCAGCATCGACCAGGACGGCAACTACGAGTGCACGGTGGAAGAGCCCCTCGAGCTCGACGCCATGCCCATCGACGACCTGCTGATGGACGGCGAGAAGTAGCTACTCGGCACTACGTTCGCGAACGGACAAGCGCGAACGAACAAGCAGCGGCCCGACGGTTTCGTCGGGCCGCTTTTGCGTTGGGACGCTCTGCGATGTTTCACGTGAAACATCGCGGGTTGTCGGGGTGCGAAGCATGGGGGCGCGCAACGCCGGGACACTGAGCACGGGTTACACGAACTCGCCCTCGCGGATGACGCATTCTCCGTCGAGGTAGAGGGTGGGCTTGAGGATGATGCCGTCGAGGTGGCAGGCGGCTTTCGTGGTGCCGCCGAACGAGGTGTTCGTGCCGAAGGCGATGTGGACGGTGCCGTAGAGCTTCTCGTCTTCGAGGATGATGCCGCACAGCTTCGCCGCTTCGTTCGTGCCGATGCCCAGCTCGGCGATGGTGCCGTTCTCGGGTTGGTCGAACAGCACGTCGAGGCGCTCGGCGTAGGGGCCTTCCGCATCGCCGCCCTCCATGTGCACGAGGCGCCCGTTCTCGATCGTGACGACGAGCGGCTCGGCCAGCGTGCCGATGCCCACCATGGAGCCGTCGACGGCGGCCGTCCCGTTCGCCTCGCTTTCGAGCGGCGCGATGTACGCCTCGCCCGAGGGAAAGTTGCCGCTCGCGCCCGGCTCGCGGTAGATGCCGGGGCTGGCCACGCCGTCGCGCCCGGTCAGCGCCAGCTCCAGCACCTGGCCGTCTTTTTCGATGCGTGCGTGCGATGCGCGCGAAAGGCGCTCGGTGAGCGCGCGGGTGCGCTGTTCTACCTGGGCGTAGTCGGCGCAGGCGGCGCCGTCGCGCAGCATATCCATCGTGATGCTGGGCATGGTGACCACGCGCGTGCCCGCCCCCGCGGCTTCGATGCGCGCGTTCGTGTGCGTGATGGACTTCGCCGTGGGGCACAGCGCGACGTCGGCGGCTTTCATGGCCGCAGCCACCGGCGCGGGCGGCTCCTCGCCGGCTACCGAGCCCTCGGGCATCTGCATGATGAGCGCGTGGCGGCCCATGGCGCAGGCGGCTCGGTAGAACAGCTCGCCCACCTCGCGCGTGGGATCGTCGGTGACGATGAGCAGCATCTCGTCCGGTTGAAGAGCGAGGTTGGTTTCAATGATGGACCGAGCACGTTCTGCGAGGTTCATTCCGTACCTTTCGTTCGACGATGTTTCACGTGAAACATTTGTTCTTGTATCGCAGTGCATTGCGCCACGTGTTTCACGTGAAACACGTGGACGGCAAGAAGGGTGAAGCTTATGCCTCCGGGTCTTCCGCAGGCAGCGCGCCCATGCCTTGCAGATGGGCCATGCTTCCATAGCGCTCCACGAAGCGTGCGTGCTCTTCCTCGTCGTAGAACGCGCATTTCCCCTCGCCGAACGCCTTCGCTGCCTCGATCATGAACGACCCTGCCTCGTCCAGGTCGGTCAGATGAGTGGCTCCGGTCGCGCAGCCCGGGACGGCCGTCTCGGTGGTGATAGCCACGCCCACGACGGGCGCATCGGTGGCCGTGCAGGGTTGCAGGATGGAATTCAGGTGGTACAGGCCGTTGCCGTACGGCGTGATGTCGGCCATGGACAGCGGGTACGTGCGCGCGCGGCGACCGGTGGCGATCTCCACGAGCGATACGAGGTCCTCGCTGACGCGCAGGATGCAGCCCTCCTTCACCGTGGGGGAGATCATGAAGCCGCGCTCGTTCATGATGCGGTTCCCCTTCGTCGTGTCCACCACGAGCACCGCATCGAGCGGGGTGCCGCCCACTTCCTCGCGGTTCACGTCGGCCGTGGCCACGGGCGAGCCCATGAACGCCACGGGCTCATGCGGGAAGGTGGGGGCGTGCGGGCACACGTGGGTGGAGATGAACACATCGCCCGGCAGCACGTCGCCGCGCGCGTGCATCGACAGCAGCTTCGCCGCGCAGGCCAGCGCGGTGAGCGCGCCGTCGCCGTCCGACACGAACCCGATGCGCTCGGGCCGCGCGCCCAAGCCGCCCAAACGTCCCAGCAACCCGATGGTGGGCGCGTCGCCACCCGTCGCGCGCCCGCGCGAGCCGGGGATGCGCACGCGCACCATGTCGGTGGAGCCCTTCGGCCCTTCCAGCACGTACGTCTCGGCATCGCACGCGGGGTCGATGCCGCGCAGGTAGTCCACGACGCCCGCGCCGCTCGCGGCAGGCGAATCCAACAAATCGTACAGCTCGATCAACTGTTTGAAAATCATGGGAAGGTGTCTCCTTTTGCCTCTATGGTGTCGCTTTCCTCGTTCGGTTCCATGATAATACGGTTCTATGCAGTTCGTAGCATCTTCGACGAAAGGTTCCATTCCATCATGAGAAGGAAAATCGGCATCAAAGAGATCGAGGATATGGCGCTTGGCGCGACGGTCCTCGGCGCGGGCGGGGGCGGCGACCCCTACGTCGGCAAGCTCATGGCCATCGAGGCCATCAAGAAGTACGGCGAGGTCGAGCTGATCACGCCCGACGAAGTTCCCGACGAAGCGATGGTATGCGTGTCGCAGATGATGGGCGCCCCCACTATCATGGTGGAGAAGATCTGCAGCGGCCTCGAGCCTATGGCCACGTACGACGAGCTGGTGAAAGAGCTGGGCCAGGAGCCGTACGCCATCTACGCGGTGGAAGCGGGCGGCGTGAACTCCACCATCCCGTTCATCCTGGCCGCCACGCGTCAGATTCCCGTGGTGGACTGCGATCTCATGGGCCGCGCGTTCCCCGAGCTGCAAATGGTGACGCTCAGCATCAACGGCGTGCAGGGCCTCCCGGCGGTCTTGGCCGACGAGAAGGGCAACACCGTGACGGTGCGCGGCATCGACGACACGTGGCTCGAGCGCATCTCGCGTCAGGCCACGTCGGTGATGGGCGGCTACACCATCCTCGCGTCGTATCCGTGCACGGGCAAACAGCTCAAGGATTACTGCATCCCCAACACGCCCACGCTGTGCGAGGAGATCGGCCGCACGCTGCGTGAGGCGCGCGAGCAGCACGCCGATCCCATCGAGGCCGTGCTGAACGTGACGAACGGGTTCCGGCTGTTCCGCGGCAAGGTGGTTGACGTCGAGCGCAAGACCGACGGCATGTTCGTGCGCGGCCAGGCCGTGGTGGACGGCCTCGACCAGGACAAAGGCAGCCGGATGGTCATCGAGTTCCAGAACGAGAACCTCATCGCGCTGCGCGACGGCGAGCCGGTGACCACGGCGCCCGACCTCGTCATGTCGCTGGACATGGAGTCCGGCGCGCCCGTGACCACCGAAGGCCTCAAGTACGGCGCCCGCGTCGTGGTGGTGGGCATGCCCTGCGCCCCGCAGTGGCGCACGCCCGAGGGCCTGTCCGTGGTGGGCCCGCGCGCGTTCGGCTACGACATCGATTACGTGCCGGTTGAGGAGCGCATGGCGGCGAAGGCGGCGGCAAGCGAGCAGGAGGTGCAGGCGTAATGGCAGATCAGAAGCGTATCTGGCGTCTTGGTATCGACGTGGGCGGCACGAATACCGACGCTGTGATCATCGACGGCGATCTCAACCTGGTCGCTGCGACGAAAAGCCCCACCACCGAGGACGTCATGGGCGGCATCGAGGCTGCCATGCACGAGGTCATCACGCAGATCGGCGCCGAAGCAGCGAAGAACATCGGGTTCGCCATGCTGGGCACCACGCATTGCACGAACGCCATCGTCGAGCGCAAGCGCCTCAACAAGGTGGCCGCGCTGCGCGTGGGTGCGCCGGCCACGACGGCCATCAGCTGCATGGCCGACTGGCCCGACGAGCTGAAGGACGCCATGCGCGTGCGCGACTTCCTCGTGCACGGCGGCAACGAGTTCGACGGCCGCGAGATCAGCCCGCTTTCCGAGGACGAGATCCGCGGGGTGGCGCGGGTCGTTCGCGAGGACGGCTTCGAATCCGTTGCCGTGACCAGCGTGTTCTCTCCGGTGTCCGACGCGCACGAGAAGCGCGCCGCCGCCATCCTGCGCGACGAGCTGGGCGAGGGCTTCCCCATCACGCTGTCGTCCGAGATCGGGTCGCTTGGCTTCCTCGAGCGCGAGAACGCGTCCATCCTGAACGCGGCGCTGTACGACGTGGCGCGCACGACGGCCGACAGTTTCGAGGCGGCGCTCGCGTCCGAGGGCCTCACCGACGTGGCCGTGTATCTGGGCCAGAACGACGGCACGCTCATGTCCGTGGACTACGCGAAGCGCTATCCCATCTTCACCATCGCCTGCGGCCCCACGAACTCCATCCGCGGCGCGTCGTTCCTGACGCAGGAAAAGGATGCCGTGGTCGTTGACATCGGCGGCACCACCACCGACGTGGGCGTGCTCGCGCACGGCTTCCCGCGCGAGAGCATGGTGGCCGTCGAGATCGGCGACGTGCGCACGAACTTCCGCATGCCCGACCTCGTGTCGGTGGGCCTCGGCGGCGGGTCGCTCGTGTGGCGTCTCGACGACGGTCGCGTGACGGTGGGTCCCGACAGCGTGGGCTACCTCGTCACGAAGAAGGCGCTCTGCTTCGGCGGCGACACGCTGACCGCAACCGATATCGTGGTGGCGAAGGGGCTGGCCGAGGGCGTGGGCGACCCCGCGCTCGTGGCCGATCTCGACCCGGCGCTCGTGAATGCGGCCTATGCGGAGATCACGCGCATCATCGAGGATGCCGTGGACGCGATGAAGACCTCGGCCGGCGACGTGACGGTCATCCTCGTGGGCGGTGGCTCCATCCTGGCTCCCGACCACCTGGAAGGCTCGAACAACGTGCTGCGCCCGCAGAACTTCGGCGTGGCGAACGCCGTGGGCTCGGCCATCGCGCAGGTGTCCGGCCAGATCGCCAAGGTGTTCTCGATGGCCGAGACGCCGCGCGACCAGGCGCTTGCCGAATCGAAGCAGCGCGCGTGCGACGAGGCTGTCGAAGCCGGCGCCGACCCCAGCACCGTGGAGGTGGTCGACGTCGAGGACATCCCGATGGCCTACCTCGGCGACGCGCTGTGCATCCGCGTCAAAGCCGTCGGCGATTTGATGCTGTAGTTCGGTTCCGGCGGTCGGCAGACCGCCGGAACTGCTCGATGCTGCGGTCGACCGCAGTGCCCGGGCGTCCGTTCCTGTGATAGGGGTGTCGTCGATGGTTGCCGTTTCTGCATTGATCGTGATCCTGGCCGGAGTAATTATTGTTGGGCAGATAGCAGGTGCGTTTCTATGCAAGAGCATGCTTTCGCGACTGGTTCTGCTGTGCCTTTCGCTCGTAGGCTCTCTCGCAGTGCTCGTGTCGATCATCTGGATACTATCCGAGTGCGCTGCTCAGGGCGATTGGCGGGCAATCGAGGACACCGCAAGAGCATGGTTCATTGCAGCTGCGGCGTTCTCGCTTATCGTCGGATCGTCCGCCATTGCGATGTGCATCAGAAGCAGGATTTCAACAAGGGTGGATCGAGGGGCGTAGGCGCGACGGCCGCCATCGTCGATCCGACTGGCAAGGCGCGTCGCGCCTTCGTCGTGCGATAATGCACGGATATGGCTTGTAGCGCAAAGGAGAACTCATGACCAAAATGAAACAAAGGGCGGCAAAACACCCCGCGCACCTGGCGCTTATCCAGTTCGAGAGCGAGTTGTGCGACCCTGCGGCGAACACCGAGAAGGCGTGCCGCATGATCGCTGAGGCGGCGGCCGAGGGCGCCGACCTCGTGGTGCTGCCCGAGCTGTTCTCGACGGGTTACGAGCTGAACATCGTCGGCCCGCACGTGCCCGAGCTGGCCGAGCCGGTCGACGGCCCCACGGTGCGTGCGTTGCAGGACGCCGCCCGCGCGGGCAACTGCTACGTGGTGGCGGGCCTCGCGCTTGCCTACGACATGGCGGGCGTGCCGTTCAACAGCTCGGTGATCATCGATCGGCAGGGCGAGCTCATGGGCACCTATGACAAGCAGCACCTGTGGGCGCTCGAGCGCTTCTACTTCCGCTCGGGGTGCGATTGCCCCGTGTTCGACACCGACTTCGGGCGCATCGGCGTGATGATCTGCTACGACATGGGATTTCCCGAGGTGGCGCGGATGCTGGCGCTGCAGGGCGCCGACCTCATCCTGTGCCCGTCGGCGTGGTGCGAGGAGGATATGGACGTGTGGGACGTGAACGTGCCCGCCCGCGCGTTGGAGAACACGGCGTTCGTCGCGGCCGTCAACCGCTACGGCGTTGAGGACCAGCTGGTCATGCCGGGCCACACGAAGGTATGCGATCCGCGCGGCCACGTGGTCGCCGAGCTGGTCGAGGAAGCCGAAGGCGTGCTGCATGTGGAACTCGATCTGGACGAGGTCGTGGGATATCGCCAGCGCAGCCCCTATCTGCGCGACCGACGTCCCGATCTCTACGACCTGGTGCTGCTCCCGTAGATGTCCCAAACGGGGACAGTCCCCCTTTGGGACATCCGTTTGGGGAACGCAGGTGCGAAAAAGCCCCCTATGTTTCACGTGAAACATAGGGGGCTTCGCTTTGTGGGGTGCGCGGGGCAATGCGCAGGGCACAGCCTCTTTACAACACCTGATCCGTTTCGGAGAACGTGACGGTGTCCGTCTTCTTCATGGATGCGTACACCTTCATCACGACCCAGTACAGCACGCCGGCCAAGATGAGCGAGTTGAGGCCGGGAATGCCGACGTTCATGATGCTGGTGACCTCGCCCACGGCGAAGCCGGCGATCCAGCAGACGATGGCGATGGGGTTCCACTTCTCCACTTTCTCGGGCAGTTCGCCCTTGGCGCGCGATGCGTCGAGCGTGGCGCGGCTGCGCTTCAGCACGAAGTAGTCCACCACCATGATGCCGGCGACAGGCGGAATGGCCACGCCGAGCAAGGTGAGGAAGTTGGTGAAGTAGTTGATGATGCCGATGACCGACAGCAGCGTGCCCACGATGCCGAGCGCCCACACGAGGCCGTTGCGGCTGAGCGCTTTGTTGAACAGCGCGTTGATCATGGTGGCCAAGCCCAGGCTGGACGAGTACAGGTTGATGTCGTTCAGCTTCACCGTGGAAGCCACCACGATGATGACGCCGATGATGCCCGAGGTGCCCATCATGATGTCGACGATGTTCTCGGTGCCCATGGCGTGCGCCAGCAGCACGGCCAGCAGGTTCATGCCCAGCTCGCCCACGAACGTGCCGATGAGCGTCATCCAGAACACCTGGGTGCCGTTCTTCAGGAAGCGCGCATAGTCGGGCGTGCAGATGGCGCCGGCGATGAAGCCGCCGGCCACCATGGTGGTTGCCGCTCCCAGCGTCAGCGCCGGTCCCGGAGGCGCCGTGGTCAGAAGCTCGGTGATGGTGTGATCTTGCAGGATGATGGCCGCGGCTACCACGACCACGATCACGAACAGCGGCACGAACACCGTGGCGAAGTTCGCGATGGCCTTGATGCCGAACACCACGAGCAGCGTGATGCCGAGGCCCGTGATGACGGCCCAGAGGATGTACTCGGGCGTGATGCCGGGCATGATCCCCGGCATGATCTCCTGCGTACCGATGAAGTCGGTGAACGGGACGATCTCGGCCATGCCCTGGCCGAACACCGCGTTCTGCACGCCGAACCAGCCCACCATGGAGATGGCGACGACGCCGCCGAACAGCGCCGAGCCCACCTTGCCGAAGCCGGCCCAACGGGACAGCAGGCTGGTGGACAGGCCTTCGCGCGCGGCTGCCGTGCCGAGCGCCCAGCTGACCACCTGCAGCAGCACCGAGCCGAGCATGGTTGCCAGGAAGGCGTCCCAGAACGTCAAGCCGTAGCCGAGCGCCGCGCCCAGCATGAGCTGGGATACGCAGCAGATCGCGCCGATCCTGATGAAAAGAATCCGCCAAAACGGCTGTTTCGCTTCATCAGGAACGCGCGACAACGAGTAGTCGATGTCGTTTTCAGGAGCCATGATCTTCCCTTTCTCGTCCCTCATCGTACTTTTGATCGTGTGATCAAAAGAATGGTGGGATTATACCCTGCTCGTGTGTGCTTAGATAGCTACGTGTGTAAACTTTATTATGGGAAACGTCGAACGGTAGACCGGGGGTGCCGTCCTCCCCGATTCCCGCCCGTAGATCCAAGTCATCGTCATTGTGTCTGTTGCTTCGTCCTGCGTATCGCGGAGCGGTCATTTGTACTAGAATACCCGCATGCGTAAAAGAAACATGGACATCCGACAGATCATCGAGACGCCGCTGCTGGGCTACGGCGTGGTGCTGCTGTCGCTCGCATGCTTCTTGCTGCTGCTGTGGACGCTGATCATCCTGGTTAGGATCGTGCTGGGTTAATGTGGCAACGGTTCACATTGTACGATGTCCGGGTCATCGGCCATTACCTCGGCGTGCTCATCCTGTTCTCCAGCTTGGCGCTGCTGGTGCCGTTCATCACGGCCATCGCATGCGGTGAGTGGGTGCCGGCGACGCACTATCTGCTGACCATCGGCATCTCGCTTATCCTCGGCTCCGCGCTGCGCTACCTGCGCATCGATCCGGGCCGCCTCAACCGGCAACAGGCGCTTGCCGTCACGGGTTTCGCGTGGATCGTGCTCGCGTTCGTCGCATCCATTCCGCTGTACCTCTCCGGCCATTACCTCAGCTACCTCGACGCGCTGTTCGACGGTGTGTCGGGCCTGACCACTACGGGTGCCAGCATCATCGTCGACCTCGATCACCTCTCGAACGCCGATAACATGTGGCGTTTCATGATGCACCTGCTGGGCGGTTTCGGCCTCATCGTGGTGGCGCTGTCGTTCGGGTTGTTCGGCAAGCGCGCGGGCGCCAGCTTGTACATGTCGGAGGGCCGCAGCGAGCACGTGGTGCCGAACGTCGTGCAGACCACGCAGTTCATCGCGAAGATCGGCATGGGAATGATCTTCGTCGCCACAGTCATCCTGACTGCGGTGTGCCTGTTCATCGGCATGGAGCCGTTGCGCGCGTTCCTGCAATCCCTTTGGCTCGCCATCTCGGGCTTTACCACGGGCGGTTTCGCGCCTATGAGCCAAAGCGTCATGTACTATCATTCGTTCCCGCTCGAGATCGTGCTCATGCTGCTCATGCTGCTGGGCTCCATCAACTTCGTGCTGCATTCTGAAGTGTGGAAAGGCCACGTGGAAGTGTTCTTCCGCGACCTCGAGATTCGCACGATGGTGCTGTGGCTTGCCGTGATGACGTGCGTACTGGCGGCATCGCTCAGCGCCAGCCCCGAGTTCTCCAGCCTGCCCGCCATGCTGCGCCGCGGACTGTTCATGGTGATCTCGGCGTTTTCGACCACCGGCTTCCAGAACATCACCACCAACGAGCTGACCACGGCGCTTTCGTCGGGCGCGTTCTTCGTGCTGGCCATCCTCATGGCCGTCGGCGGCAGCGGCGGATCCACGTCTGGCGGTTTGAAGTTCAGCCGCATGGGCGTCATCATGAAGTCGATCATCGCCACCATCAAGGAGGCTCTTGCGCCCGACAGCGCGCGCGTCGTGGTGTCCTACAACCACGTGGGGCGCCGCATCCTGTCGCCCGAGATCGTGAAGGAGGCCATGACGGTGTTCGTGCTGTACGTGGCTACGTACGCGGTTGGCACGCTCGTGGGCATTGCGCACGGTTACGAGGCGCCGCAGGCTATCTTCGAATCGGTGGCCATGGCCAGCAACGGCGGCGTGTCGTCGGGCCTGTCGTCTCCCGGCATGCCCGCGTCGCTCGAGCTGTTCTACATCGCGCAGATGTGGGCCGGCCGTCTCGAGTTCGTCACGCTGCTGGCCCTCGTGGTCGAGATCATCGTGTCGCTGAATCCGAAAAGGCGGGTGTTGAAGGCATGAGGCCGAGGCTTCGTCGCATACCATGGTTCGCAGGCCTTGCCGCGGCGCTGTGCCTGGTGCTCGCGCTGTCGGTCGCGGCGTACGCCGACGAGCCCGCAGAGGGCGACAATGCGGTGAACACGCAGCAGCTGCCCGACAGCTCGTTCATCTACGACACGTCCATCATCGACCTCAGCGGCGCCGATGCCTACTACGACAACCAAACCGTCCAGGTGACGGGCGAGGTGATCGGCGACAGCATTCGCGCCGGCGTGTCCGGCCGCCACCAGTGGATCACCCTCTCTTCTCAGGGCGACTCCGCGACGATCTCGGTATACATGAGCAACGAGTCGGCAGCGAAAATCGACACGTTCGGCAAGTACGGCACGACGGGCACTACGCTGCAAGTGCGCGGCACGTTTCATCTCGTGTGCGCCGACCACGAGGGTCTGAGCGATCTCCACGCGGAAGCGGTGACCGTGGTCGCGCCGGGCGAGCAGCACCCCGACACGTTCGACTTCCGCGCGTTCGTGCCCGGCATCATCGCGGTCGTCGCGGGCCTCGTGCTGCTGGGCGTGTTTTACTGGTTGAGGGAACGGCAGCGGTAGGCGCACCGTTCTGCGAGGTAGATAGAAGGAGGGCTTTTGCGTACAGGCCAGGTCGTCAAGCTTGATCGCGGGTACCCGCTCGTGCGCACCGACGAAGGGGAGTTCGTGCGCTGCGAGCACGCCACCGCGCTGGTGAAGGGCGAGGAAGTGCGTGCCGTGATCGGCGACTTCGTGGAGGTGACCGTGCCCGAGGGGCACGACAAGGGCATCATCGAAAGCATCGTGCCGCGCTCGCGCGCTTTCGTGCGCAAAGATCCCACCGAGCGCGCGTTGCCGCAGGTGCTGGCCGCGAACTTCGACCGCGTGTTCGTGGCCCAACCGCTGTCCGACGTGAACGTGCGGCGCCTCGAGCGCGAGCTGGTGCTGGCGTACGAGACGGGCGCGGCGGTGACCGTGGTGCTGACGAAGGCCGACCTTGCCGAAAGCGACGCCGAGGTGGAAGCGGTGCGCGACCGCGTGCGCGCGCTGGCGGGTCCCGACGTGCAGACGATCATCGTGTCGGCCGACGATTCGGCCAGCGTGGAAGCCGTGCGCGCGCTGGTGCCGCCGAACACGACGGCCGTGCTGATCGGCAAGAGCGGCGTGGGGAAGTCGAGCCTGGTGAACATGTTGGTGGGCCACGAACTGCAGGAAACCACCCCCGTGCGCGAAGACGGAAAGGGACGGCACACCACGGTGAGCCGCGAGATGGTGGCCATTCCCGGCGGCGGCTTCATCATGGACATGCCCGGCGTGCGCGGCCTGGGGCTGTGGGAGGCCGACGCCGGCATCGGCGCTGCGTTTGCCGACATCGAGGAGGTGGCTGAGCGCTGCCGCTTCCGCGACTGCGACCATGAGGACGAGCCGGGGTGCGCCGTGCGCGCCGCCGTTGAATCCGGCGAGCTCAGCGAGGAGCGTTTCGCGTCCTATCAGGCGCTTCGCCGCGAGACGAAGGATTTGCGCGCCCGTCGCGAAGAGGCGCGCCGCATGCGCGGCGAAAAGGCTTCCGATCGCGGCAAAGCTCCTCGCAAAGGCGCGCGTAGGAAACGATAGCTGATAAGAAAGGACGCCGCCTACGGGACGGCGTCCTTCGCATGCAAGCAGGGGCTCATCGGCGCGCAGGGTGCAGGTTAGGCTTTCGCCGCTTCCCGTTCGGCTTCGGTGACGGGCAGGCCGTTCTTGTAGCCCACATGGAATTCGGCGCGCGATCGCATGGACGAAACAGTGCCTGCGAGAGGCGATCGACGGGGATCGCACGTTGTACGGCGAGCGATAGGATTGCCGTTCGGACAAGCTTGCGCAAAAGTTTTTCGCGGACTCTACCATGATCAGTCGAGTCCATTTAACCTGATGTTCTGATGAAAGGGTGGGCATTCTCCCAGATAAAACGCTTTTTGCGCCCGGTAAGACGTTGTGGTACGGTTGAAACGCGCTGCGAATGCGGACGAGAGGGCGGCGCGGGGGATGCTCATGGGGAAACATGCTTTCAGCCTGAAAACCATCTATCTGGCTGCGTTGACGGCGGTATTCGCCGTGTCGTTTTTCGCGTTCGTCGCGTTCGACCTCTATTCGCAGCAGAAGCAAACCGAGCAAGCCATGCTGGAGGAGGCGCGCACGTTCGCGCGCGAAATGGACGCGGTTTGGCAGTTCATGGACAACTCGCAGAACGTCATCAACAACACGTCGGACGGCGTGTACGAGTTCAAGGGACTGCATTGCTCGGTGGTGGGCAAGAGCATCGGCAGGCTGTTCTCCGCCGGCAGCGATTACGCCATCCGCTACACGAACTTCAACCCTCGCAGCGAACAGGATATCCCCGACGAGTTCGAGACCGAAGCGCTCAATGCGTTCTACGCCGATCGTTCGGTGACCGAATACTACGGCGTCGCCTCCTACCAGGGCGAAGATCGGTTCCGCTACCTGCAAGCGCTTGAGGTGGACAACGGATGCCTCGAATGTCACGGCGATCCCGTGGGAGAGCTCGACATCACCGATCATGCGAAGGAGGGCTGGACCCTCGCCTCGGTAGGCGGCGCCATCAGCATCGTGATTCCCCTCGATCAGCAGCAGGAGGCCATGCGCGACAACGTCATCCGCGATGTGGCGTACTTCTTCATGATCACCGTGTTCATCGGCCTGGTCATTTACGTGGTGACCACGGTGTTCGTGCTGCGGCCTCTGGGCGGCATGCACGTGGCGTTCGGCGAGTTGAAGCAGGGTCGCCTGGGCGCATCAATCAGCCAGCGTTTCGCAGCCAAGGAAGTGCGCCGTCTCATCACCGGTTTCAACGACATGGCGGCCGAGCTGCGCGGCATGTACGAGCACCTCGAGTCGCAGGTGCAGGAGCGCACCGTTGATCTGCGCGAGGCGAATGCGCTGTTGGAGCGCCAGCGCGACAAGCTGGAGCAGCTGAACGCCGACCTGGCGCAGGAGACGCAATTCAAGTCCGACCTGCTGAGCATGGTGAACCATGAGCTGCGCACGCCGCTCACGTCCATCATCACGTTCGCTCAGATCTCGCGGGAGGCGTGCGACCCGGCGAACGAGCACGATCGCCGTTCGTGGGAGGAAATCGAGAAGAACAGCCAGATCCTGCTCAACATGATCAACAACATGCTTGACATCGCGCGCTCGGACGCCGGCAGCATGAAGGCGACCTGCGAACCGATGGATCTTGGTGACGTGGCGGCATCGGTGAAGGCCACCATGGCGCCGCTCGCGCGCAAGTACGAGGTTTCGTTCCGCACGAAGGTGGCGTCGGACGTGCCCCTGGTGAACGGCGACTACGAGAAAACCACGCGCATGCTGGAGAACCTGGCCAGCAATGCCATCAAGTTCACGCCCGACGGCGGGTCGGTGGAGCTGCGCGTGGCGTACGACGCCGGCGCGCGGACGGTAACGCTGTCGATGGCGGACGACGGCATCGGTATCGCACCCGAGGACCAAGCGCGCATCTTCGAGCGGTTCGTGCAGGTGGACAGCACATCCACGCGCAAATACAACGGCAGCGGCCTGGGGCTGGCGCTCGTGCGAGAGTACGGCGACATGCAGGGATTCTCCGTGTCGGTGTCGAGCGAGCTGGGTGCCGGCAGCACGTTCGTCATCACCATTCCGGAGGATTCGATCGTGGGCGAGATAGAGGGAGAAGACGATGTATAAGGTCATGCTCATCGACGACGAAGACAACCTGCAGCAAGCCATCGAGCACCTGCTGGTGTCGAACGGCTACGCGTTCTGCGGCGCGAAAGACGCGGAGCGCGGGCTGGAGGTGCTGGCGGAGGAGCACCCCGACCTGCTGTTGCTTGACGTGATGCTGCCGGGCACGAACGGCTTCGACCTCTGCGCGCGCATCCGCGAACAGGGTCGTCGTATCCCGGTGATCTTCCTTTCGGCGAAGTGCGACATCGTAGACAAGAGCATCGGCTTCCGATCCGGCGGCGACGACTACGTCACCAAGCCGTTCGACTCCACCGAGCTGCTGTTGCGCATCGAGGCGAACATCCGCCGACACAAGGACACCATCGACTTCGCCCGCTGCCGCAACCGCGAGGGTGTGGCCCGCATCGGCGACTTGGAGGTGCGGTTCGGCGAGTACGAGGTACGCGTGAAGGGAAAGCCGGTGGCGCTCACCACGAAGGAGTTCGAGATCGTGGCGTTTCTAGCGGCGCATCCCGGCAAGGTGTTCACGCGCAGCCAGATCCAGGAGTACATCTGGGGCGAGTCCGACGCTGACTGCAAGCCCACGAACAACATCACCGTGTTCGTGCGCAAGATCCGCGAGAAGATCGAGGAGAACCCCTCCGAGCCCAAGTACCTGCTCACCGTCCAGCGCGTCGGCTACAAAATGGCTGATGACCTGCATCGTTAATATCCGGTTAACAACTTCTTAACCCAAAACTTATATCCCATTTATCGCAATAACCTTGTCTGCTCCGTAGAGTGGAACCAGTGAGAAGCCCAGGGGAGATGCGGCTTTTCCGCTCGCTCTTCGGGGAAGGGCCGTATCCCTCCCTCGATCCCTTTCCCGAAGAGCGAGATTCGATTGGCCTATGGCCGATGGGACGAGAGGAGAACACATGGCTGATCATTCGACGCATGGTTTCACCCGCAGGAGCTTCATCAAGGGTGCGGCGGCGCTGACGGCAGCGGGCGCGCTGGTGGGTTGCAGCCCTCAAACCAAGAACCTCGAGGAAACCGACGCGAAGCAGGAGGTTCCCGAGACGCAAATCTTCTCCGGCGTCTGCCGCGGCAACTGCGCCGGCGGCTGCTTCCTCAACGTGCACGTGCGTGACGGTCAGGTGGTGCGCACGTCCATGCGCGAGATGCCCGATCCGCAGTACAACCGCATCTGCATGAAGGGCCTCAGCCATCCGCACCGTATCTACAGCGACGAGCGCTTGAAGTACCCGCTGCGTCGCTCCGGCGAGCGCGGCGCCGACGAGTGGGAGCGCATCAGCTGGGACGAGGCCCTCGACGAGATCGCCGAGAAGTGGAACGGCTACGTGAAGGAGTTCGGCCCCGCATCGGTGGGCTTGTTCACAGGTTCGGGCAACTACGGCCTGGTGAACGGCATGTCCGTCGGAGGGGTGACCAGCCGCTTCCTGGCAGCTTCGGGCATCGCATACCTCAACCAGACGGTGGATGCGGCCGCTAACTTCGCGACGAGCCGCCTGTTGGGCATGGGCTACTACTCCACAGGCAACGAGCCGGCCGATATGATGAACGCCAAGACCATCCTCATCTGGGGCGCGAACCCGGCCATCAGCCAGATCCAGAATATGCACTTTCTCATGGAGGCGCGCGACAACGGCACGAAGCTCATCGCCATCGACCCGATGTTCAGCCAGACGGCCGCGCGTTGCGACGAGTGGGTGCCGGTGAAGCCGGGCACCGACGGCGCTCTGGCGCTGGGCATGATGAACTACATCGTCGAGCAGGGCTGGCAGGACCTCGATTTCCTGCGCGAGCACAGCGTGGCGGCTTGCCTGGTGAAGGAGTCCGACGGCAAGTTCCTGCGCCAGGCGGACCTCGACGGCTCGCAGCCGTCGGCCGACGACGCTAAGAACGCTGCAACGTCCCTGGTCATGGGCAAGGATGGCACGCCGGTCCTCGTGGGAGAGGTGGCCGACCCCGAGCTGGAAGGCTCGTTCGAGGTCGAAGGCATCAAGGTGTCCACCGCCTACCAGCTGCTGCTCGACCGCATCGCCGAGTATCCGGTGAGCAAGGCCGCCGAGATTTCCGGCGTGTCCGAAGATCTCATCAAAGACGTGGCCGAGCAGTACGCACGCAACACGCCGGCGAGCATCTACACGTTCTTCGGTCTCGACCATTATTGGAACGGGCATTGGAGCCAGGGATGCGTAGGCACGCTGGCCATCCTCACGGGCAACGTGGGCAAGGCGGGCGCGTTCTGCGGCTTCCAGGAATGCCTCGGCTCGGGCCTGGGCAACGCGGTGCTCGCCTCGCCGGAAGGCGCTCCGGGCCAGGCGGCGAAGTACAACGCGCCGTTCCTGACCAAGGCGTTCGACGAGGGAGAGTACGCAGGCCAGCCGTTCAACCTCAAGATGGCCATGTTCAGCCACACGAACGCCGTCACCAACATGGCCGACCGCAACGACACGCTCAGCTGGATGAACCGCTGCGAGTTCCTCGTGGGCGCCGACATGCTGATGACCGACACCATGCGCTACTGCGACATCGTGCTTCCCGTGGCGCACTGGTTCGAGAAGGAGGACGTGTTCGTGTCGTACGCGACGCATCCCTTCGCGCTGTTGCAGGAGAAGGCCATCGAGCCCGCATTCGAGAGCCGCGCCGACATCGACATCTTCAACGATTTGGCGGACCGCGTCGGTTGCGGCGACCTGTTCAAGATCACGACCGAAGAGTACATCGAGCAGGTGTTCCAAACGAAGCAGGCGCAGGCCCTGGGCGCCGACTTGGCCACGCTGCGCGAGAAGAAGGCCGTGCGCCAGGCGGGCAAAGAGGGCGAGGCGTACGTGTACGGCGAGGGCGGCGTGTTCGCCACCACCAGTAAGCTTGCCGAGCTGTATGTGGAGAACCCGGTGGGCAGCAACCCCTACACCGAGGGCTGGGACCTGGCTAAAGAGCATCTGGCGTACTGGGAGCCGGCGTTGCAGGTGGGCGACGAGGCGCGTCGCGAGACGTATCCCATCCAGCTGCTTTCGGAGCACAGCCGCTTCCGCACCCACACTCAGTGGTTCGAGGCGACCATGCTCAAGGAGATCGACACGGAACCCTTCATCAAGCTGAGCCCCGCCGACGCCGCGACGTACGGCATCGCGACGGGCGACCGCGTGCGGGCGTACAACGAGCTGGGTTCCGTGGTGCTGACGGCCCAGATCAACCCCGGTTTGCCTGAGGGCATGGCGACGTGTCCGAAGGGTTGGGAAGCCAAGGAGTTCATCGAGGGCAGCTTCACCGAGCTGTTCACCAAGGAAGGCAATCCGTTCTGCTCGAACCAGGCGTACTTCGACTGCACCGTCGCCATCGAGAAGCTGTAGGGGGATACTATGACACACTATGGAATGGCCATCGACCTGGCCCGTTGCATCGGATGCCACACGTGCGCGACCGCGTGTAAGATGGCGAACAACCTGCCCAAGAACGTGCATTTCAACCGCGTGCGCACCGTCGGCGGCGACAGTATGGACACCGCCGCGGGCGAATACGGCGCCAACACCATGAGCTTCCTTCCCGTTCAATGCCAGCATTGCGAGAACCCGGCGTGCTTGGACGTGTGCCCGACGGGCGCGACGACTAAGGACGAGGAGACCGGCATCGTGTCGGTGGACAGCGAACTGTGCATCGGGTGCGAGTCGTGCATTAAGGCGTGTCCGTACGAGGGCGTGCGCACGCTCATCAAAAGCCCTGAGTACTACCTCGAAGTCGTGGTGGGCGAGTACGACGCGCCGCCGCACAAGGGCGGCACGGTGGAGAAGTGCACGTTCTGCAAGAACCTCATCGACCGCGACGAGGTGCCGGCGTGCATGCAGCTGTGCCCGGGCCGCGCGCGCTACTGGGGTGACCTCGACGATCCCGAGTCGGCCGTGTCGAAGGCCATCGAGGGTCGCGAGACGATGTTCCTTCAGGAGGAAGCCGGCACGAAGCCGAGTGTATACTACTTGCAGTAACGGCGCGCACGGCCAAAGGGGGATCGCTCCCTTTGGCCGTGGCATCCGACAGATGCATCTTCGCTCCGAAAACACGCTTCATGCGCTGTGGCGTGTTTTCGGAGCGAAGATGTCGAATCGAGGGGGACTCATGGGGCGAGAAGAGGCGGTCAGACGGGCGGTGGGGAAGGCCGACGGGTACGAGTTGCTATCGTGCCTGTTCGCCTACCCTGACGAGCGCGTGGCGAATGGGCTGGTCGACGGCGCGATTGCGGAAGACGCGCGCACGTGCCTGGTAGATGCGGGTGTTGCGCAGAGCGAGGCCGGGCAGGTTGGCGACGCTTTGCGCTCGTGGCGCGGCGCGGCGGCGGCCGATCTGCTGTCCGAGATGCGGATCGCGTACTCGCGTCTGTACCTTGCTCCGGGCGGACACACGCCGGTACAGCCCTACGAAAGCGCGTTTCTCCATGTAGAGCGCGGGTTGCCGGGTATTCCGTCCCTGTTCCGTACGCCGGTGACGATGGACGTCGAGCGCTGCATGCGCGAGTCCGGCGTCGCGGCGAAGAACGCTCGCAGGGAGCCATGCGACAGCGTTTTCGAAGAGTTCGAGTTCCTGTCCTACCTGTATGCGAAGCTCGCCGATGCGTTGAGCGGCGACGATGGCGAAAGCGCTGCCGGCTGGACGGAACGTCTGCGCGCGTTCGAGGACGAGCATGCCCTGGCGTGGCTGCCGGCGTTCATGAGGCGCACGCGGGAGCTTGCGGGGGACGGTCCCTACGCGGCGTTCGCCGGGCTCGGGTTGACGACGATGGGGGTACGGTCATGATGGCGATCGTTGTTTTGGCGGGGGCGGCGGTATTCGCTTTCGCGTGCAAGCGCCCCCTCAAGGCGTGCCCGGCGGCGTTCTACGCGCTGGCGGTCGCGCTCGACGTGCTGTTCGTGGTTGGCTCGTACATGAAGCTGCCTGCGGCGGTGTACGACGTGCTGTTCGTGCTGCTGCACAAGTGCACCCTGGCCACGGCGCTGTTCGCGGTCGTCATGTACATCGGGGTGTTCGCGCGCGATTCGCGCGTGGCGTCGTATCTTCGTCCCGTCCGCGCCGAGCTTTCCATCATGGCGTGGCTGCTGTCGCTGGGGCATATGGCCATCTATCTGTCCTCGTACGCGACCAGCCTGTCGTCCGGTCTGCCGCAAACGAACGTGGCCGTGGCGCTGGCAGTCGCGCTCGCGCTGTTCGCGCTGCTTATCGTCTTGGGCGTGACTTCGTTCAACTTCGTGAAGAAGCGCATGAAAAAGGAGACGTGGAAGCGCGTGCAGCTGCTGGCCTATCCGTTCTGGGGTCTCGTGTACGTGCATCTGCTGCTCATGCTGCTGCCCTCCGCGTTGCGCGGCGGCGCGCCTGCGCAGGTTAGCGTGGTCGTGTACTCGGTCGTGTTCCTCGGCTACGCTGTCCTCCGCATCCGCCGCGCGCTGGTGGACCGGCGGCGCGCCCCCGCAAAAGCGGCGGCGACCGCGTAGCCGACGCCAACCTTTCGAAGTGCGACGATCTCAGCCCGTTGGTGCTCCTTGGGCCGGGTGGCTCACGCTCCCTATAACCATGATCAAAAGCATCATGGACAAAAACAGGAGTTTTCGCTAGATTCTGAGCGAGAATCGGGAAGCGACACGGTGGGTGGTCACATCGTGCCTGGTCAGCAGCTTGACTGTTTGATTATCCCCGAAAAAAGATAAAGAAAACTCCGATTTTTGTCCACTCCGAGGTTTTGTACGAGGCGTTCGGAGGCCAAGCCGAGCGCGAGCCGAGCGAGCGCGGCCGCGGTCGCAGGTCGCGCGAGATGCCTCATCTGCTATACTGCCATACGGCCTCGTCGGCTGTGGATCTCACGCCTGCGTTCGACGACGGCTCCGCGTTTGCATCGTTGGGCCCTGCACTCGCGGATTACGAGCTGCCCAAAGCCCGCGGCTTCGCGCCGCGTGGAGAACAGGAGCATATCCATGAACAAGAAGACGACGTACGTCGCCCAAGCGGGCATGATCGCGGCCGTGTACGCGGCCGCCACGCTCATCGCGCTCATCGCGCTGCAAGGTTTGGCCTGGGGGCCGGTGCAGTTCCGCATCTCGGAAGCCGTGTGCGTGTTGGCGGTGCTCACCCCGGCGGCTGTGCCCGGGCTCACCATCGGTTGCATCATCGCGAACCTCATGGCGCTCGCCATCAACGGCACGGGAGCGCTCGGCATGCTCGACGTGGTGTTCGGCAGCCTGGCGACGTTCCTCGGCGCGCTGTGGTGTTGGAAGATGCGCGAGCGCCCGAAGCTGGCGCTGCTGGGGCCCGTGATCGCGAACGCCCTCATCGTGCCCGCGTACCTGCCCATTCTGCTGCAAGGCCTGGGATATTACACCATCCCGTTCACGTCCATCGCGCTCGACGGCCTGTACCTGCCCATGTACCTGTTCGGCATGGTGGCCACCGGTTTGGGCGAAGCGCTCGTGATGTACGCGTTGGGCCTTCCGCTGCTCTCGGCTCTCAAGCGCTTCAACGTGGTGAAGAAAACGGCTGCTTCGTAGGAATCGGCGCATTCGCCCATGATTCAGGTAACCGTTGAACGAGAAAACGGGGGACGTTGGTCCCCCGTTTTCTCGTTTTTCAAGATAGGCTAGCTTTGGCACATTTCGATTTCCGTTTGCGGCGGCGCTTCCTTCAGGGATTTTCGTCGAACGTAAGAAGCTCGCGCACGTCTATATCGAACACATCGGCTAAAGCAAGTAGCGTGTACAAACGCGGATTCATCGGGGTGCCTGGCTTCGATTCGCCCTTCTCGAACTTCTGATAGGTATACGTCGATATCCCTGCCTTGTGGGCAACGCTCTCCTGGCTCAGACCGCGTTCGTCACGCAAGGAGCGTAAGCGATCTGCCAGTTTGAGCGAGAATCGTTCCGGGGTCGTATACCTGTCATGTCCGTCCATAAGTCCACTATTCAGCAAATGTCTCCTAGACACCACCAGACACGTATGGCAATATATGTATGGTATCCTCAGGTGAGGGCTCTATTTGGTGTCGTTTTACGTGCGGATACGAGAACAAACAGCGTAAAAACGAGGTTTCGTGAAGTCGTTTGCGATCTGCTTGAAGTAACAGCATAAGCAAGTCGGCTGCATCGTTGCTGGCTGGTGCGAATTGTTTTCTTCTTGTTGGCAATGGGTTGAGAGGAGGTGTCTGACGGAAGGGGGTCGTGCAGGTGCCCTCGCTGCCGCACTTCCCGGAATTGCTGTAGCGGCTTCGTTCGAAACGGACGAACTCGGTATCTGCACGTTGAGCAGTCTGGCACATGGTAGCGGTACGTGCGACAGCGCTATCGACGGCGGCAGGGCAGAAGCTTCCTGGCTTGGAGGCTGCGGGCCTGACGACTGCCTCGTGGCGCCGCAGGAGAAGCTAAACGGGTTTTCCATCTGAGACAGCGGAATGCGGCGTTTGGAAAGGGAGGAGAGGGAAGCGGATGAAAACGAGGAGTGTGCATGATCCGACGAACAAGGCGGCCTCGTGCGGACTCGTTTCGTTCGCTTACGTCGCGATGACGATGCTTGTTGTGGCTGCAGCTGTCGTGGTGTCGGGATGCAGCTCGAAAGAAGCGTTGCAGGTTTCAATGGAGCCGGGCTATGAAAGGACCGTCCCTGAACAGACCTTTTTCAACGTCGAACGTGCCTCTGCGAACCTCGATGCTGTGCTTGATGTTTCGTCGGTCGCTCAAGGCTATGTGGCGGCTTCCGCTGTTGGGGAAACCCGATTGAAGCTGCAGATTATCAAGGGCGACCGAAGCTGCGCTTACGATCTTCCCCGCGACGGCGAGCCGTTCTTCGCCCCCATCAGCATGGGAGACGGACCCTACACGTTTCGCATAGCATTGAGCACGAGCAGCGATTCCTATGTGGTGCTGAACGAAAAGCACGTCGAGGTCCAACTGGAAAGCGAATTCGAGCCGTTCCTCGCATCCAGCTCGCTATGCGTTTTCGACGATGAAAGCGCCTCGGTGCGCAAGGCGAACGAGCTTGCTGGCACCGTAAACAACGAGGAAGAGGTGGTCCGCCGCGTGCATTCCTGGATTGTCGAGAATATAAAGTACGACGCGGAAAAAGCAGCGCAATTGGCCAATGCGAGCGGATACGTCCCCGATCCAGATGCTACGATCGCCCTCGGAAAGGGCGTGTGCTTCGACTATGCAAGTCTCGGTGCGGCGATGCTGCGAAGCCAGGGAGTGCCGTGCAAGATCGTTACGGGAACCGTTTCCCCCGACAACGTGTATCACGCTTGGATCGAGGCGTACGTCGATGCCGACTGGAGATCGCTTTCTCCCGGGGAACACGAAGACGCATGGACGCTCATCGATCTCACGTTCGATGCGGGCGGCGCAGGTGGGGGCGTCAACGAAGAAAGAACGTATCACAAACGATACGAGTATTAGATACGGTGAAAGGCAAAGATGAGGCATGCACGCCTATGGCTACGATGCGCGCGCCATGCGCCAAGGTAAGCCCTCACCGCCGCTCGTCCCATGTTAGCCTCTCAAAACGTATCGAAGCGCACGTTGATCTTAACGCTTGGCTTCACTGATTCGGTGAATTGGGGGGACCCTGGGGTTGATATCGCTACAATATGGGGTTGGGCCAAGCCCGCGCAGTTGTAGTCGAATGAAGGACGTGCATTGAACCCAGTTATTGTGATCCCAACCTTCGTGTCCGCGCGTCGCCGCAAAGAAGGCGGCAGCGTGCTCACGACCTACGATCACGCGACCCCCATCTCGCAGCCCGGCGAGCTTCCGCGCTTGCTCGCGTCGTTGCAGAAGGTGCGCGGCGCCGGCCAGATCATCGTGCTCGTGGTCAGCGAGCCGTCGATCGAGAACCAGGCGGCCGAGAAGGTTCAAGGCATCGTCTCGCGCTTCCCCTCGCTGAACACCGTGGTCATCGGCGCGCCCGAGCTGGCGCTCATCCAGCAGCGCATGGAGCAGCTGGGTCTGGGCAAGCTGCAGAAGGAGATCGGCCTGTCCGGGTACGGCGCGGTGCGCAACCTGGGCCTTGTGATGGCCGACGTGCTGGGCTTCGATTCCGTGGTGTTCCTCGACGACGACGAAGTGGTGGACGACGCCGACTTCCTGCAGAAAGCCATGTACGGCCTGGGCAAGCTCACGAAGAAGGGCATCCCCATCCTGGCCAAGACCGGCTTCTACTTCAATTCCGAAGGCTCGTACCTGTCGAAGAGCCAGGACAAGTGGTACAACCACTTCTGGCAGCAGGGCAAGGCCTTCAACAAATGGATTTCCAAAGCCATGCGCGGGCCGCGCCTCTCGCGTTCCAACCACACGTGCGGCGGCTGCCTGGCGCTGCACAAGGAGGCGTTCAAGCGGCTGTCGTTCGACCCGTGGATCGCGCGCGGCGAGGACTTGGACTACATGCTTGACCTGCGCATGTACGGATCCGATATCTGGTTCGACAACCAGTGGAGCCTGCGTCACCTTCCCCCCGAGACCGAAAGCGAGGGCACGCGCTTCCGCCAGGACATCTTCCGTTGGCTGTACGAGTACCGCAAGATGGAGTACAGCCGCACGCAGATCGACCTGCTGCAGGTGAAGCCCTCCTCGCTCGAGCCCTATCCGGGTCCGTTCCTCGAGGCCGGCATCACGAAGCGCATCCGCATGACGGCGTTTTTGCGCAGCCTCGCGCGCCCCGACAAGAAGGCCTACCGCAAAGCGGCGAAGGCGGCCACCGGCGAAGCGACGACGTACGCTCAGCGAAACTGCTCGAAGTACTTCGAGTTCCAGTTCGTGTGGCCCGAGCTCATGGCGCGCATGGAGAACGACCAGATCCTGCGCACAGCGCTCATGCAGTCGGCCGCGCAGCGCCAGGCGAACACGGGCAACGGCGCGGAACGCCTCGTTGCGGCTCAGGCGGCGGTCGCCGCGGCCGGCATCGACCCGGGCGTGACGAGCGAGATTCGCCTGAACGTGGCGGAGTAGCATCATGGACGTGCTCGCCCTGTTCGTGCTTCCGGCTCTCGTCGGCGTGGTCATCGGCATCATGTCGGGATTGTTGGGAATCGGCGGCGGCACGGTCATGGTGCCCATCTTCAGGCTGGCGTTCGGCATGAGCCCCGTGATGTCCACCGCCACGTCGCTGTTCGCCATCATCCCGACTTCAATCTCGGGTGCGGCGTCCCATATCCGACACAAGACGTGCATCGTGTCCCTCGGTGTGGCTGCGGGTCTCGGCGGCGCCCTCACCTCGCCGCTGGGCGTGTGGCTTGCGCAGATCTCGCCTGCATGGCTGATCATGGTGGCTGCGGCGCTCATTATCGGATGGTCGGCCGTGAAGATGCTGGGCAAGGCGTTCAAGCTGCGTTCGCAGAAGCGCGCCCAGCAGACATCGGCGCAGAGCGCGGCGGCCGTCGACGAGGCCGCGCTCGAACGCGCGGGCGACGCCGCCGCCAACGACGACGCGCTCGACGACCCGGTCGCAAGCGCGCAGGCGCAGGCCGCCGATCCGGAGCCGCGCAAACTCACGCGCAAGCAGCTGCTTATCGGCGTGGCCATCGGCTTGGGCGCGGGTGTGGCTTCCGGCTACGTGGGCGTAGGCGGCGGGTTCATCATGGTGCCGCTCATGCTGTCGCTTATTGGCATCGAGATGCGTCAGGCGTCCGGCACGTCGCTGATCGCGGTGATGATACTCGCCATCCCCGGCGTCATCGAGCAGGCGCTGCTGGGCAACATCAACTACACGGCCGGCATCGCCATCGTCGTCGGATCCATCCCCGGCGCGGTCATCGGCGCGCGTCTCGTGCGCGTCGTTCCCGAGCTTGCCCTGCGCTTCGTCTTCGGTGGCTTCCTGATTGTGGCCGCCGTCATACTTGTGCTCAACGAATTCGGTATACTGGGCTGATGGGCTCAGGCGCGCTGCTTGGGCACGGATGAGCAACGCGGGAGGTACCATGCAGGAAGAGACGAGAGACGCGAAGTCGGCGCTGCCGCGCTTTTTCACGCTCGAGATGTTCATGTTCACCGTCACGGCGCTTTCGGGCCTCGTGCTGCTGTGGTCCATCGCGGTGCCGTACCGCAACGTGGCCATCATGGTGTGCGCGGGCGTGGTGTTCACGCTGTCCATCGTGGTGGTCATCCGCCTTATCATGGACCCCGACTCGGTGCGCGCGCGTCAATCGGACTCCATGTTGAAGCTGGCCAGCCAAACGCTGGCCTGCATGAACGACGGCATGGATCGCACGGCCGCCCAGAAGATCTGCGGGTTGCTGCTGCCATCGACTGCGGCCATCGCCGTGGCCATCACCGACAAGGACCAGATCCTCGGCTATGCGGGCTTCGAGGAAGCGCAGAACCCGTCGGGCAGCATCATCCGAACGCATGCGACGCACGCCACCCTGGCGGACGGCAAGCTGCGCATCCTGTTCACGCCGGAGGACATCGGCTTTCCCAGCGGGACGTCGAACATCAAAGCCGCCATCATCGTGCCGCTTGTGGTGGGGCGCAACGTGGAAGGCACGCTCAAGTTCTACTACCGCCGTGCGAAGCACATCAGCGAGACGCAGAAGTCCATCGCCGAGGGCTTCGGCAAGCTGCTCTCCACGCAGATGGCGGCGTCGGCGCTCGAAGAACAAACCCAGCTGGCCACGCGCATGGAGCTCAAGATGCTGCAGAGCCAGATCAATCCGCACTTCCTGTTCAACACCATCAACACCATCGCCTCGCTGATCCGCACCGATCCCGAGACGGCGCGCAAGCTGCTGCGCGAGTTCGCCGTGTTCTACCGCCGTACGCTCGAGGACTCGGCCGACCTGATCGTGTTCGCGCGCGAGATGGAGCAGACGAAGCGCTACTTCACGTTCGAGGTGGCGCGCTTCGGCTCCGACCGCGTGGAAATGGAAATGCGCGTGGACCCGCGCGTGGAGGACATGCTCGTGCCGCCGTTCTTGCTGCAGCCGCTTGTGGAGAACGCCGTGCGTCACGCCATGCCGTCCGAAGGCAAGCTGACCATCGAGGTGACGGGCGAAGTGGTGGGCGACGACGTGATCGTGCGCGTGTGCGACAACGGCGTGGGCATGACCGAGGAAGCGCGCTGCAACATCCTGCATCCCGAGTCGTCGAGCGGCTTGGGCATTGCGGTGAAGAACGTGCACGATCGCATCTGCGGGTACTTCGGGCCCGGCACGCACATGGACGTGGACAGCGAGCTGGGGCGCGGAACCTGCGTGATCCTCGTGCTCAAAGAAGGCGCGCTGCGCGAATATCAATAGACTGCGAAAAACAGCCAAAGACTCGCAGAGGCGCGTTGGGTCCTGCAGGCTCTCATAATCGGGGGCGGAGAGATTGTGTTAGGCGATAACGTGCACCGGCATTCGATTGGTCAAGACGGGCCTTTCGGGAAAGTCCTCTTCCGTTTTGCCGAGTATGATAGAGCAGCATGGTTCGAAACCCTCAGGTAGGCTGAGACGTTCGAGGGTTTCGGGGCAAACGAGGATTGCCGCGATAGGATACCAAATACAGCACGAGCCCAATCCGAGCTCGGTTGCTTCAAGCGCCATGTTGTGCACGATCATAGCGGCGCTTGAGTACATCGTGTTCTCTCGTCCGGGGTGTATTTGAGCCGAGACAAGGATCATCATCGGAGCACCGTAGAGAGGATGGCTGAACGTGCCGCGGACGAGGTTTCTGCCCGCCTGCTCGATTTCGTATAGAAGGCCGAGATTCGTAATGACGGTGAGATGGAACTTGTTGTAGTCTGCCATGACTACGGGAGCTGCTTGCGCTGCGTATAGTACAAGTTCAAGCTCGCGTTCGCTCACAGGTTCTCCGGTGTAGCTTCGCACGGATTTTCTGCTGCGTATGACACCCATGGTCTCCATGGTTGCCTCCTTCACTTTACACATCGCTTGACTTCGCTCGAACGTTTGTATTTGGAGAGCAGTCAAGTCGGCAAACATTTCTCAAATGCTCAATGTGATCGCTGTAAAAGCATATCGCAGAATACCGCTTTGCATGTCCACATTGGAAAACGTCCCATATGTGGGACTGCATACACGATTCAGCTCTTGAAGTGCAGCTTTTGCGGAATCACCATAGCGACCTGCTCAATAATGGGATGCTTATTGCAGTGGGGAGAATGCCGTATATCATAAAAAAGTATTTCGTATGCTTTGCAGCAGACAGGTGGGTGGAACCATGGAAATAAAGTCTCTCTCAGAGATGCGCATCATCAAAAGCTTTCTGAGTAACATGGAATTCAAAAAGAGCTTTTTCGGGGGCTATGATCGAGGGGATGTTGAGGGTCAGATCTCTCGGTTAGTGGAATTGTATGACGATCTTCTTAAAAAGGCCGACCAATCTTTCAAAGAAGAATTGCAGGAAAAAGATCGGAAGCTGCAGACGGGCATTGAAGAAGCTTTGCAGCAGGCGAGCGAGAAAGCGACCGAGGGACTCGCTTCTGAATATGAAGCGGAATACCAGCAGCGCGTTTTTGAGATTCAGGAAGAATACCAAGCGAAGAGCAAAAACCTAAAAGAGTCCGTCGTTCTGTTGGAAAAAGCCGCTAAGCAGATGTACGTGAAAGCGAAGGAAGAGTCCGCCAACCGCATCGATCAAGCGAATGCCCAGGCGGATAGAATAATCGAAAGGGCAGAGGCGGAGGCTCGTCGAATCGCGGCTGAGGCTCAGCAGCAGGTTGCACAGCATTCCGACGAGGCTCGTCGATCGCTTGAGAACCTGAGATCCCATATCGACAACGAGAACTCTCAACTGGCAAGCCTCATGGTGGAATATGCTCGCCTCGTGGAAGAGATCAGAGGTAGAGACGAGTCTATGAAAGAGCGCATAGATTCTTTCTACGGTTCAATGGCCGATATCATCGAGCAGAACTCTCGCTTGGATGCCGGTGTTGCCCGACAGGGCTCGAGCATGTCGGCCGCATCGGATTCTTCCATGTGGACCGAGTGGCTGTCGTCGATCTTCGATTCGATTCGCGAGGATGATGACGATGACGCCACCCTGATAGGTCATCGTCGTTTTGTCGCGAGCGTATCCGATGCCCAGAAACGAGTGGCTTCGCAGGATAACGAGGATGGCATCCTCGAAAAGAAGCAGGTGAGAGGCGCTCATGCAGTCAGGGAATCTGATTTCGAGTTCAACTTGGACTGAGATGCGCCGATGTTTTCCCACGGCGGTTATGGCATAGGGAACCGTTAATCGAATATACGGTATGTGAGAGACGGAAGCGTTGGTCGATGCTTCCGTCTCTCCTTTGGCTACCTGACGAGCGTGAGAAGGACGTATCCCAGTAAAAACGTCAGGCATACGCCAACTGCGCCTCGGATTGCCGCCTTCATCCCGCGCGCGCCTGATGATACGATGTCGGCCGGCGCAGCTTTCCGTTTCTTCCTGAATCTCCTGAGGCGCAGGTGCGCTATTTCGACATGGTCGAGGGGGATGTTTTCGATCATCGAGAAATCGGCTTCGCGTGGACGGCGCAATCTTCTTTTTTCGTTACGGGAACGTGCCATGAGACTGGTCCTTCGAACGAGGATGCGGTAGAGCAAAGGGCTCGGCAAAAGGCCGAAGCCTCGCTTTTTATCATGATAGTCGTTTGAAAACCTTTTTCCTTTCCTGACTCTAAAGTGCTCATATGTGGGATGCTCAAAACCAAGCCATCTGCACTATGGGGATCAAAATTTCGTTTTTGACCAGGCATTCTTTCCCTCATTACGCCATTTGTTATTATTTTTGTGACATATAGGTGGCAATGATCTATAATTGCAAATACCATACATGTATGGTATTAATTCGGAAAGCAAAGTAATTCACTTGGAGATTGAAGGGCGCATATGGTCAGACAGGTTGAAAGAGAGCTT
The DNA here is from genome assembly GCF_900184265.1 of Eggerthella timonensis. Lineage (NCBI taxonomy): Bacteria > Bacillati > Actinomycetota > Coriobacteriia > Eggerthellales > Eggerthellaceae > Eggerthella > Eggerthella timonensis. Next base: position 398,996 of record NZ_FXXA01000002.1, on the reverse strand, counting down.
GCTGGAATCTTGGCTCCGGCAGCGGCCCCGTTCCCTGCGATTCCGAGAAGGGCTGCGGAAGGCGGGCGTGTGGCCAATATGAATCCCTGTCTGAATAAAACCTTTCGCCATTTCTCTTCAATCGAAGAAAAGCCCGGTTCCGGGATGGTTGGAGAACCTCGGGAAGGGGCGACTCCTCCAGCTTTCGAGCAGCTCATCCCGCAGGGCTTTTCCGCGGATCAGGCGTACGGAATCGTCGGTAATTACGAGCGCTTCAATCAAGCGATAGGCCTCGTTCTCAAAAAGATGGCGCACGAGCAATCGCTATCGTGCACGAACCTTGCAAGCGCGACGGGCATACCCCGGTCTACCGTGTCTCGCTATTTGAATGCGAAAGCTCCCATTCCGCTGTATGCGTTCATCCTGCTATGCCATGCTCTGAACTGCAACATGATCCAAGTTGTCGGTCGGGCACTGATCTTGCTTTCGAACTGATTGTCCGAGACGATGATTCCGCGCATTCGCTTCGCCGGGTTTAGCATACAGTGAATAAAGCTCCTTCTCGGGTTCGGTGGCTTTCTTGCAAGAGTCTTGCCGTCCTGTTCGTTTTTTTCTTGGGGATGCAAGGTTTTTACAACAACGACCTGTGGTTTCTCATCGCAACGGGCAGGGAGATACTCGAGAACGGCATTCCGTTCGAGAACCCGTTCGCTCTCCATGACGGAATGCGCATGGTCGTTCAGCAATGGTTGCTGGCATCGGAGTTGTACGTTGTGAAGGACGCGTTCGGCATGCAAGGGCTGGCTGTGCAAACGGGCGCGCTGGGCTGTATATTCTATGCGCTGCTCTCGCATGCGGCGCGCTTGCTCGCATCGAAGGAGGGGGGTTGGGCGGTAGATGCACTCTCGTTCTCCATCGCATGTGCTGCTATCGTCGCCTGGTTCACCGTCAGGCCCAGCATGGTATCGGCTATCATCCTCCTTGTCGAATTGCTGGCGCTCGAGCAGTATAAGCGGGGCGGTCGGCCCGGAATCTTGGTCGTGTTGCCGCTTTGCTCGCTGCTGCATGTGAACGTCCATGCGTCGTTCTGGTGGCTCGGCCCTGTTTTGGCTTTGCTGTACCTCGCGTCTCCTCCTCGGTGCGCGGGAAGCGTGTTCCTTCGCTACGGGTACCCGAAGCTCCCCATTCTTGTCGCCGCGCTGTGCATGTTTCTGACATCGGTCGCGAACCCGTACGGCATGCAAGGGGCGCTGTACTTGGCCTACTCCTTCGGACCGGCGTCTGATATGCCCATCATCGAGCTTCAACCAACGGAACTGCTGTCCCTGTCGGGAACCCTCGTTCTCCTCCTTGCAGCGCTGGGCGTGGCCTTGGCGTTGCTTCGGGGCAGGGGAAGGATCGATCTTCAAGCATTGGTTCTTTTTGCGGGAACGTTGGTCCTGGCTTTTGCGAATCAGCGCAACGGGTGGCTCTTCCTCGTGGCAGCTGCTTTATTCGTCTCGCCGCTGCTCGCCGGTAGTTGCACAGACCTGCCGAAGTTCGGGAAAGGCGGAAACGTCCACGCACTTGCTCGAAGGGCGCAAGCCGCGATGCCCGCTGCCATGTTCTCGGCATGCGCGCTCTGCATGACGATGAGCGTCGCGCTCCTTTCCGATAGCAAACGGTGGGAGATCGATGACGCGCCTTCCACGCCCCTTGTCGCCGTGGATGCGCTCAATGAACGAATCGCTCCAGAGCGCAGGGAGGATGTTTCGATTTTCAACTCGTTCAATGACGGGGGTTTCCTCGAATGGTTCGGGTACCCGGTGTTCATGGATCCTCGCCCCGAGCTGTGGTCGTCGACGGTTACCGGTTGCGAAAAGGACTATGCGGCCGAATACGCCCAATACCTGCGGAGCGAGGTATCGCCTGAAAAGCTGGTGTACGAGTACAAGTTCGACTATCTGATAACAAAAGACGATACAGCGATGGATGCCTGGTGCCAAGAGGATGATGCCTGCGTCGTCCTGGCAGAGGGAGAGGGCTACCGTTTGTGGAATAGACCCTGGTCTGAACAGGCTTTCTGAAAGCCAGACGAGAGTACGCGGGCGTCTCGATCATGGGATGCTCATTATTGGGATTCATGTTGTTGCGAAATTGTTGAAGTTGGATACTGATGGCGTTGAATCCTTTGGTTTCACGAAATGCAAGCTAGAAAAGGAGATTCTCATGTTCAAGATCGTTCAAGGCGCGATGAGTCGCGAGCGTCTTTCTCAGCCGGCCCTTTCCGGCCAGGGATCCATCGAATGGATCATCATTGTCGCAGTCATCGGCATTGCGCTTATCGCGGGGCTGACGGCGCTGTCCGGCATCATGAACCAAAAGCTCAACGATGTAACCACCACCCTGAACGGCGTGAACCCGTAAGCGCTGTGCTGTTTGAGGCTCGGGGAGAGAATATGACTCGATTTCTAATGAAAACGATGGCGCGCGCTCGTATTGCCGACGCGAAGCTTCCCGGGCAAGGCTCTATCGAATGGACGCTCATCGTTGCGCTCATCGGGATATTGCTTGTTGCGGGACTTGTCTCCCTCCAGGGCGTCGTGGGAGAAAAGATAACCGATTTGGGCAATTTCTTGCAGAGCATATAGCGCTGATAAAGCGTTCGTGAAAGAGGATCGGCTTGATTCGCCTTCGAACGGATTGAGCCGATCTCTTTTCATTGCCGAGATACAACGATTCGACCGGAAGGGAGCGGGGATCTGCGCCTTGAAGCCGCTTTCGAACGGTGCGATTCGAGACTGAGGAAAAGAGGGTTCTCGTGATACCTTTGATCGTAGGAGCATGTGGCGCGGCGATCGTTGCATGGCTGGGCGCCTACGGTTACCAGAGGCTGCGTTTCGCGGTGCTCGACCGCGAAGACGCCGCGGAGATCGAAGCACTTCGGGAGGGCCAGTGCGAGAGCAACTGGCTTGCGACGGTTGCTTCTCAAGCCGCTCTCGGTCTTGTAGCGCCGAAGACGCTTAAGACGTTGAACGGCATGGGGCGAATCGATGCCGACACGGTAGAGCGCGCGTCGTACGGTCGAGGTGGTTACAACCCTCCGCTTTCATGCGCTTTGCCTTGGCTCATGTTGTTTGCATTTGTCCCTGCGGCATCGATTGCGCGAGGAGTATTCTCGTTCGATGCTCTGTCGCTTGACCCTCTCACTCTCGTCTTCGGCCTTGCTCTTGCCGCTATTGCGATGGCGGATGCCCGTTTTCGCATCGTCCCTGTGCCGCATCTCGTGCTCCTGTTTGTAAGCGGGCTGCTCGCATTCGGGATGGGCGATCCCTTGGCCTATGTCGTGGTGTCATGCGGGGCGGCGGCGTTTATGTGGGCTGCCTCGCGTATGTTCGAGCTGGTCAGCCGACAGGCGGCGGTTTGCGGGTTAGGCGATGTGCTGCTCGTAGCGGTGATTGCGGCAGCTCTCGCGAGCGCGCAGACGCTTACGTCGTTGGGTGTGTTCTTCGCCGTGCTGGTGCTCGCCAGCATCGCATCCGTCCTGTGGGGCTTACGAGGTCGCGCGAAGAACCGTGTAACTGTTACGTCGTTGCGCCTTCCGCTCGCGCCGGCGGTGGCCGTAGCCGGCGTTGCCGCAACGGCGTTCATATAGGGAGGATCCATGGGTCGCTCGCATCGTATCAAGGGGCAGGCTGCGGTCGAGTTTCTGTGCGTCGTGCCGTTTCTTTTCGTGCTGATGTTCATCGCCGTTGACGTGTCGCGCGTCGTTACCGCGTCGAGCCAGGCGCAAGCCGTCGCGTCCGACACTGCGCGCTGGTGCGCAACCCAGAGAGGCGCCTTGCAGGAAGTGGACGAGGCGAGCGCGCTTGCCCATGCACAGTTATCCGGTCAATTAGCAAACGGCTCGACCGTGAGCTTGCTTAAGGAGCGGGAGCCTGATGCGGCCTATACGATGCGCCTGCTGTCCGACGATGGGGCGGTGGACAAGGCGCAAGCGATCAAAGAGAAGCGCGAGAAGATTACCGTGGAGGTGAAGATGCCCATCGAGCCGCTGTTCCCGGTTTTTTACGGCGTCGGTTGGGGCGGAACGTACAAGGTGACAGGCAAGTATATGGCCTTTGCGACGATCGGCAGGGAGCTCTGACATGGTGTTCATGGAAAAAGTCCGGCACCTTTTCTGTCGTTCGGCGAGGGGCGTCCAAACGTTTTGCGGGCAGGCTTCGGTCGAATTCATCGTGGTCTTGCCGCTGTTCTTGCTCGTGGTGTTTTCGATATTCGCGGCTAGCTTCAGTTTTTTCGAGCGATCGTTCGCAACCCAGCGTCTCACGTCGCTGGGCAGCGAGCTGCCTTCCAACTGGGAGACGCTGTCGAACGAGGAGCTGGTCAAGAATCTGCTCTGCGACGATGGGATATTGGATCCTTCGAATGTTCGCGTAACGTCGGCTTCGGTGACGGTTCCGCCAGCTACGCGCGAGGACGTTGATCCCGATAGCGTGGCCCAGGCGTTTGGCAAGACGCGTTCGACCGTGGAGATGAGGACCCTCGAGGTGCAAGCCGATGTGTCGTACACCTATCGAGACCTGCTCTCGCTTGGTGCTTCGACCAGCATGTCGGGCCACGTGGAGAGAACCTATCTGATTGGGCAGAAATATGAGATCACGTAACAAGCGTTTATCACCCGTGCGTCCTTGCGCCCGTCGTTCCGCGCTGGGCGGGCAGGTGGCGGTGCTGTTCTTGTGCCTGCTCTTTGTTTTGGTGACGTTCGCCGGCCTTGCCGTTGATTTTGCCGGAGCGAACCGCGGGAAGACAATGCAGGAGCAGCATCTCGAAGTCGTCAAAGATGCGGTGTTCTCCGAAGGCGAGAGAATCAAGTTCGCCGACCGGCCGGATCAGGTGGTGTTCGACTCCGTCGAGCGAGCCCTTGCGGCAAACGGTTACGTCGGACAAGCCGAGTGTTTGTTTTACGAGGTTGAAAAGGGTTATCGCACTCCGGACGGAGTTCAGCTGGCCGACGGAAGGCGTGTCTTGGGGATCAGCCTAGTGCTTTCGGGTTCGTATAAGCCCTTGTTCCTCTCCATGATAGGTATACGGAGTATACCTATTGCCGGCAATTTGGCCTGGACGACGGATCTGTACTCCTCGTCTGACGTGGTGTGGCGTCCAAGCGATGTCGCTATCGGTAAAAAGGCCGTCTGGACGTTCGACGGGGGAGCTACTTCGGGTGCCGGAATATCGAATATATCGTTGAGCGATGGCGGGTTCCCGCGAGGCCTGAGGGCTGCCATCGACGGTGTCGTCAGGGACGTCTGAGGGCGTCGGTCGCACGGCTTGGTAAGTGAAGAAAGGGTTGACTATGCGCGATGATAACGATTGGCTCGAGGGCGAAGGGTTCGCCATGCCTGGAAAGGGCGACAAAGCGGAACCCGATGAGCCCGCCGTGCCCCAGGATCGTTCTAAGAAGAAGAGGAAAGGTCGCCGTCGCAACGCAGGCGAATCGTACGACAGCATGCGGCGATCGCTGGTGATCGTGGCCTGCTTCTCCATTGCCGTTGCGGTGGGCGCGATGCTGTTCTCGTCATATCGCACGATGCAGGCGCAAGAACTGATCGATTCCGAGAAAGCCAATCAACGGGCGGTCTTGGTCGCGACGCGCGAGATTGCTCCCGGCGAGGCTATCGGCGCTTCGGATCTTGCGGAGGCTGCGATTCCGATGACCCTCATCCCCGTCGACGCCGTGACGATCGATGAGGCGGGTACGCTGGTGGGGAAGCGCGTGACCGTGCGCTTGAGCCCGGGGATTCCCGTTTCCGCGTCGGCTGTGCGGGAGTCGGCGTCGCCGGCGACTCTGGCCTCCGCGATTGGTGACGGCCATGTGGCCCTGTCGCTGTCGCTTGACGAGGCGTCAGGGGTATCGCCGCTCTTGCGCGTAGGAGACATGGTGGACGTCATATCGCAGTCGAACGATGCGTGGTCGACCCTCGTCTCGAGCGTGCGGGTGCTCGCGCTCGATGAAAAGCTCGGCTCTGAAAAGACCGAGGGATACAGCCGCGTTACGTTGGAGCTCACGCTCGAAGACGCCGTATTCGTTTCCGCCGCTGAGCGCGTGCGCCTCGCGCTGCATCCCGCTGAGATTCCTGGGGAGGCGTGATGCTTCCGCGCGAGTTCGACGAGATGGTGCGTGAGGCGATGGCAACCGCGCGCATCGAGCTCAACAATCTGCGCCTAACGGGAGAATCCGACCGCGTGGACGAGGAGCGCGCAAACGTCATCGTGAGCGGCGTCGTCAACAGGCATCCTCTGTTTTCGACGCGCCCCGAGGGGGTGCGGCGCCAGGCTGCCGAGGATGTGTCGGACAACCTCTTTCGCCTGGGACCCCTTGAAGCGCTGCTCAACGACGAAGCCGTTACCGAGATCATGGTCAACGGCCCCGACGACATCTGGATCGAGCATTCTGGCAAAATCAAGCGCAGCGATCAGCATTTTTTCGATGACGAGCATATACGGAGCATCATCGTGCGCATCGCCGAAGCTGACAACCGTCGTTGCGACGAAGGGGCGCCGCTCTGCGACTGCATCTTGCATCGTCCCGGCGCGTCGTTCGACGGCTCGCGCGTCAACGCCGTCGTGCCCATCATCGCGGTTGACCATCCGTTGCTCAGCATCAGAAAGTTCCACAACGACGTGCTCAAGCCGCGCAACCTGATCGACATCGGGGCCTTCGACAATCGCATGGGACTGTTCATGAAGTGCATGGTGCGCGGGCGCATGAACATCATCATATCGGGAGGCACGGGCACGGGCAAAACGACGCTGCTCAATGCGTTGTCCCTGTTCATCCCCGACGGGCAGCGCATCGTCACCATCGAGGACACCCCGGAGCTTTATATCAACAAGCCGCAAGTCGTTCGTCTGCAATCACGCCCTCCCAACGCCGAGGGCAAAGGAACCATCACCATCATGGATCTCGTTATCAACGCATTGCGCATGCGGCCCGACCGCATCGTCGTGGGCGAGTGTCGTGGCGCGGAAGCGTTCGATATGCTGCAGGCCATGAGCACGGGCCACGATGGGTCGCTCACCACCATCCATGCGAACAACCCTCGCGAGTGCGTCGATCGTCTGCAGTCGATGATCCAGCTGGCAGGGCATGACATGCCGGTGCGCTCCATTCGCGAGTTCATCGCGAACGCTATCGACTTCATCGTTGCCGTCCGTCGCTTTCCCGACGGATCGCGACGCGTCGTGGAAATCGCAGAGGTATGCGGGATGCAAGGTGACATGGTGACGATGGCTCCGATCATGCGGTTCGAGCAGGATCCCTTTACAGGCGGGAAAGTAACGGGCCGCTTTGTCCCTACGGGCGACCGCCCCACAGACAGCCATATCGACCGCATGACGTTTCAGGGGGTCGATCTTGACGGAAGGTTGTTCGTGCGATGAGTATTTTCGAAGTGGTGCTCATATCCGCGCTCGTGGCTCTTGGCGTGGTTCTGCTCCTTATATCGCGCGGCATGCGTATCAGGTTCCGAGCGCGGGAAGAGGCGGCGCGCCATCGGGGCCTGTCTTTGGACGGCCTGGTTTCCCGCGTCAAAGAGATCACTGATCAGGCGGGCATCGATCTTCTTCCTCGGGAGGTTGTTCTGATAGGGGCCCTGACCGCAGTGATTCCATTCTTCGCATGCCAGGCGATGGGGCTGGCCCTCAGCGAGTCGCTCATGGCGGCGCTTTTCGGCGTTATGGTCGTTCCTCTATGGATCATGATGCAGCGTCGTCGCAATATCGCCCGCTTTGAGGACCACCTGGGAAACGCCATGCCCCTTATCGCTGCGAACCTCCGCGCGGGTCTGACGCTACGCCAGGCGCTCATCCCGGTGGCCGAGAACATGGGAGAGCCGCTCAAGAGCGAGTTCTTTCGGCTTGTCGAGGAGGTGTCGTCCGGCGCTTCCATGCCGAAGGCGCTTGACGATCTTGCCAAGCGCGTCAAATCGGACGACTTGCGTCTGTTCGCCACGGCGGTGTCCATCCAGTCCGTGCAAGGCGGGTCTATCGCCGACATCACCGAGCAAGTGGGCGCCACCGTTCGCACGCGCAGCGAGATGCGCCAGTTCGTGAAGTCGAAAACTTCGATGGCGAAGACGTCTACCACTATCATGACGATCATCCCCATCGTCATCTTCTTCGCGTTGATGGGCATATCCCAGGTCCATCGTGATTTCTATATGTCCGCAGACGGTTTGCCCGTCATCATCCTCTGCCTCTTCATGGATGGGGCTGGCTTGTTCGTTCTGAGCAAGATGGGCAAGATCGTCTAAGGCCTGCAAGGTCGTCGAACGAAGGACGTGCCATGATCGCACTTATCGTTATAATCGGAGTGTCCCTCTCAGCGGCGCTGGTATTCGGAGGCGTGCTCTCCAAAGCCTTTCCCTCAGCTCGATCGGAGAGGAAGGGCCCTGTTTCCCATGAGCCTGCGTCGCGCGGCGGGCTGCTCGCGCGCATGCGGGGCGAAGGCCCCTCCGCAAGCAAGAAGGGCGCGGGAGCTTCTTCGGGGCAGAATCAGTCTATGCTCTCCCATATCGCCGACGCGGTGTCGCGCTTCGTTCCCATGGCGGAAGGGGCGGGAGAGGAAGACCGAAACTGGCTCGTGTACTCCGGCGTGAAGATGACGGCGTCCTCATTCTGGGCGTTCAGGGTTATCAGTTTGACGGGTGGCGTCGTAGCGGGCCTTTTTGCCGCCGCTTCGCTCGCCGACCCCTTGCGAAGCGTGTCGGTGTTCATCCTGTGCGTCATTTTGGGAAGCCAAATACCCATGTTCTATATCGCCGCCCGCCGCGCGGAATGGCGCCGTCAACTCGACGAGGATCTTCCCGACGCGCTCGACCTGATGGCGGTTGCCGTTTCGGCGGGGTCGACGTTCGAGTCGGCTTTGCGTGTCGTGGCCGAGCGCATGGATGGGAAACTTGCCGAGTCGTTCGAGGACGTGGTGGAAGAGTCCCGGTACAGCTCTCGCAACCGCGCCCTTGCCAACTTTGCCGCCAGGTCCGGGGTGGAGTCGCTGCAGATATTCGCAGCCTCGCTCGCCCAGGCCGAGGCCTCGGGAGCTCCGCTGCTCGATATCCTGCAAGAACAGGCGAGCTCCGCGCGTACCATGCGTCGACTGCATATCGAGGAGAAGGCGAACGCGCTACAGGTGAAGATGCTCATGCCCATGCTCATGTTCGTGTTTCCCGTGCTCGTCATCATCCTATGCGCTCCGCTCATCGGTCAAGTTCTGACCATGCTGGGCTGATGGGAGGGTTCGGATGAACGATTCGTATCCTTTGACGGCGGAGGCTCTCATGCCCAGCGGAGAGCGCATCGCGCTGCGCTGCGCTTGGGCGACGAGCTTTGCTCAGCGGTTTTTCGGGCTGATGGGGAAGCGGTCGGTTCCCGCACGGTGCGGGTTGGCGTTCGATCGCTGCCGCTCCATCCATATGATGTTCATGCGGGTCCCGCTTGACGTTCTCTGGCTGGTTTCGGGCGATGGGCCTCGGTACGAGGTGGCGGGGTTGTCGAAGGGGGTCATGCCGTGGCGCGTGGCTATGGCGCCTCGCGGGGGCACCATAGCGGTTGAATTCGAAAGCGGCACGTTCAGCGAAGCGCCTTCGAGCATGTTTATCGGCGACGAGGGGATGGTATGAGGATCGAGATAACGGACGACGACCGATCCTTTCAGGTGGATCTGCTTGAGGCTCCTCGCGGGAGGCACGCGCGGAAGAAGAAGGATCGCGTACTCATTCCGCGAGGCGATTCGGAGGTGGAAGACGGGTTCCTGTACGGCGAGGGATTCGTTCCCGGTGGCTCGTTCACCGATTGGATAGAGTCAGGGATATTCGATGAGGAGACGAACGGGGGTAGCCCCCCATCCCTCGATGACGAGAAGGCTGACGAGGATGATTCTTCGGAGGAATTGGGGTTGTCCGAGGTGTTCGCAAATCGGTCTGAAAGGCGAGGGAGGGAGCGTGAGCGCATGCGCGTGCCCAAAGGCCTCATCGTTGCCGTGGCCGGTCTTGTCGTTTTGGCGATTGCAGGCGCGGCCGTCTTTCTGCTCGGGAACATGAACTGAGATGGCTGAGGAGGGCGAAGGTATGAAACGAGCTTGGATTTCGACGCTTCTCGCAACGTGCGCGCTCGCACTCGCCTTGTTCGCGGGTGCCCCGATGGCCATGGCCTCGGAAGGCACGGGCGGCGACGGCGCGCTGGGCGTGGTCGTGCGCACGGACCGCGACGCGTACGCCGAGGGCGACCGCGTAGGCTTGAGTGTTGTGCTCGAGAACTTCTCGGGCGCGGATCTGGTCGGCGTGGAAGCGTCTCTCCTTGTGCCGCAGGGCATCGTATTGGACGACCCGTCGGCTGCGAACATGGCCGTGGGGATGCTTGCGCCCGGGGAGGTGCGTGAGCTTGCGCTTGCGGGCAGCGTTCAGGCAAGCGCGCTCCCGCCCGCAGGGGGCGCTGCCGGCGGCACGGGCGACGCCGGCCGGCCTGCTCAGGGGCCCGGTGCTCCGGACGCTGGGCCGGGATCCGCGCCGCGCGGCATGGCGAGCTTGGGGGACGGCGTTCTCGTCGGCGCCACCCTGCTCGCGGCGGTCGTCGCTGCCGCGATCGTTCTGCTCGCGATACGTCGCATGCGCAATGCCTGGCGAGCGCAACACTGCCTGCTCGTCGTGCTCGTTGCGGCGTTGGCCGGCTCCCTTGGCCTGCCCGCGTTCGCCTCCGCCTCGCCGGACGAGGGCGAAGGCTCGCTGGTCGAGCGGACGGTGGAGGCGTCCTGCTCCGTCGTCGTGGGAGGGAAGGCGGCGGACGTCTCGGCGAGGGCTTCGTACGAAGGCGCGCCCGCTGTTGTCTCGATCGACCGATCAGCGCTTCTCCAGGCAGACGACGCGGACTTCTTCGAGTTGCCCTCGGAAAGCGTGCTCGAAGGCTCGCTCGATACGGGCGGGCTCGCTGTGGAGTCCCTCTCGTTCACGGTTCTCGACGATCGCGGCAACGAGATAGACTCCGGCAGCATCGAGGCTGCCGAACGGTGGAGCGCCCAGGGCATGGGCCTGCTCAAGGGCCTGCATACGGTGGAGGTCTCCTGCGTCTTCGCGAACGGCGAGACCGTTACGGATGCGTTGCAACTGCTGTACGCCGGAACCGACCGCATGGACGACCTGTCCATCGATCGCGAGGACAGCGACGGCGACGGGCTGATGAACTACCTGGAAACCTACTACGGCACCGATCCGAGCAAAGTCGACACCGACGGCGACGGACTGTCGGACTTCCTCGAGATCACGAGGCTGGGCTACGATCCTCTGTCGAACGATACCGACGGGGACGGCGTGCCCGACGGCGATGAGGATGCGGACGTCGACGGTTTGACGAACCTCGAGGAGGTGCGCCTCGGCACCGACCCGATGTCTGCCGATACCGATCTCGACGGCTTGCCCGACGGAGACGAGGTGCGTCTCGGCACCGATCCGCTTGTCCCCGACACCGACGGCGACGGGGCATTGGACGGTTGGGAGATCGAACGGGGGTACGACCCGCTTGTGATGCAGGAGACTTTCGCAGCTGGCGAGAGCCGTGCGTCGGAGCAAGCGTCCGTAACGCTTGAGGTGGAATCGCCCGGCGCTTCGGTGGAGCAGGCGTTCATCCTGCCGATCTCCGGCACGCCCACCGGGTTGAACCTCGAAGAGACGCCGGGCTTCGTGTGCGGTTGGAACTTCGAGGCCCCCGACGATCGGACGGGTGCCTCGATAACGTTCGACCTCGACGCGACCCTGTTCGAAGACCCCTCCTTCGACCCGCAGGTGTACTGGTATGACGAGGAGTCCCAGCAGCTGGTGGAGCAAGCCTCGTCGCGCGACGGCACCCGCATGGCGTTCGAACCCGAACACTTCTCCATCTATTTGGTGGTGGACTCCAAAGACTTCGAGCCTTTCTGGGAGGCGGATACTTGCTTCGAGGTGGTCGATGGGAACATTTCCTGGACCGAAGCAGAAACGGCAGCCAAGGACAAAGGCGGCCATTTGGCCATCATCGACACGCCCGAGAAGCAGGAGGAGATTTACCAGGTTGTCCAGAGGGGGCGAAGCCGTTTCTACTGGATCGGGCTTCGAGACGTGGGGCCCGCAGGGAGCGGGGTCGATTCCGCCGAAGCGGTTGCGAGTGAGGAATCGGTAGGGATCGAGCCCGTCGGCAAGACTTCCGCAAACACGGTGGAGGAAGCGACTTCGAGCGAGTTTGCAACGTCATCGAACAGGGATCGCTACTTCGAGTGGCTCGATGGGCGTCCCCTCGAATATACCCACTGGTCGGAGGGCGAGCCCAATGACAAGCCCTGGTCCTACGGTCCGGAGAACTACGTCGGCATGTGGCGCAACAGGGGCGGTGGCTGGAACGACTTCATCGACCAGGGCTATCGCACCGACGGCTCGTGCGGCTACATCGTCGAGTACGACTGGGGGACCGACTCCAACGGCGACGGCATCTCCGACTACCACTCCCGCCTCATCTTCGACGGCGCGATCGGCCTCGCGAACGGCACGACGCCCTACAAGGGAATCGACTTCAACCAGAGCCCCGATTGGGATGGCGATGGCCTTTTGAACGGCGAGGAGATCGAGGTCGTGGACTTCTTCACCCCCGAAGGGGAGCGGCGCGCCTACATTCGCATCCTGAGCGACCCGACTTCCCCCGAGGGGGACTCGGCGGTGGACTCGCGCACGCTCGGCATTCTGGCCGCGCTCTGCTACGAGGACGGCTCCGCGGCCGCGGCCGAAGGACGGTTCTACCGGATGGGGGAGATCAAGGGAAAGTCGTGGATCACCGACAAGGACAACGAGAAGTACTTTCAGGAGCACAGCGAGCAGTACTACTTCCTCAACGGCGCGAGCGTGAATCCCGAGGGAGGTCAGGACAAGCGCGTCTCCCACGAGTGGAAGGTGGCCGAGACCTACCACTCTCCCATCAACGTCATCGGCACCTCCTACGACGCCACCGTCTACGTGCGCGGCCACGAGGCGGTGCTCGCCTACCGGGGCACCGACGAGGACCCCGAATGGCTGAACGACTTCGTCGGGGGCGTCTGGAACGTCAACGGCGAGGAGGGGCCCGCCCGCGAGACCGCGCGCCGCGTGGCCGACAAGTACGCCGCCCGAGGCTACAACGTCTACATCACCGGGCACTCCCTCGGCGGCTACCTGGCGCAGGTCGGCGCGGCCGAGTTCCTCGGGACCCCCTGGGCGGACAGGCTGCGGGCGGTCGAGTACTTCAACGGCATGGGGCTCGACTACGCCTTCTGGGCCGGCTCCTCGCCCGACTACGCCTCCGAGCGCACGACGCTCAGGGGCTTTTCCGAGCGCACGGGCGCCCTCGTCGGCCATCGCATCTTCGGCGATCCCGTCTCCTTGCTCGGCATCCACTCGGGCGCCGTGAAGGCGTACTGGGCCGCGCGGGAGTGCATCGACAACCACAAGGACATCGACAAGTCCCACGACCTCAACAATGTCCCCGTGAGCGCCCTCTCCTTGGTGACCTCGTCTTTGGAGCCCGTGGACGCGATGCGCGCCTACGGGCTGCCGTCGGGGCTTTGGATGTACACGTGGTCCGTCCGCGAGACCGACGGCTTCTTCTGCGCGATGGGATAAGGGGGCGCATAATGAGCCGGCAAGAGCCTGGAACCGCAGGACCCAAGAGGATGCCCGGCCGCAAGGCGGCCGTGGCGATCGCGATCGCGCTCGTGGCCGTCCTCATCCTGGCGGCCCTCTACTTCGCCCCGCTCGTCTCCCAGCGCGCCGAGGGGCCCTCGGCAGAGACGGCCATCGCGTGGGCGGACAGGGGGGACGGATACGATTTCTCCTTCAGCCTCGAGCGCGAGTACGCAGACGGGAAGGGCCGGACGGTCTACCGGCTCGTGTCGGACTCCCAGCCTGCGGTCGTGGTCGAGCTGCGCTACGGGTTCAGATGGCTGCCTGAGCTCCGCTGGTCGCAGTCCGTCGTCCCCGGCCCCCTGGTCGACGACCCCGGCCCCTACTATGAGATCGTGAACGAGGACGAGTGGCGAAAATCCTTTATCGAGTGGGACTCGGAGCAGATGCGCCGCGAGGCCGAGAGCGGCGGGAACCTGCGCACCGGTCCCCCGCAAGGCGGCGCCGATGGGTAGGCTGCGACCCCGGGCCGCGGCCTACAGGAGGCCGCAGGCCGCGCGCAAGACGGCCGCCTCCGCCGTGCGCCGCTGCAGGGACCTCGGCCTCGCGCGGTCCGTCCGCGAGACCGACGGCTTCTTCTACTCGATACGCCGAGGAGGCAAGGCATGCTGAGGAAGTGCGACATGCGGCAAGAGGGCGCAGAGGCTGCGTCCGCGAGCTCGGTGGGCCCTGTAATCGTCGCGATCCGCATCGCGGCCGTCGCGGGCCTGGTCGGGTTCTACTTCGTCCTCCCTCTCGTCCAGTTCGCGATGGGCCCGTCTGCCGAGGCCGCCATCGCGGACGCGAACGAGACCAACAGGCGCGAGCTGAGCTACTCCCTCGTGTCCGAGCGGACGGAGCCCGACGGGTCGGTTGTCTACCGCCTCGTCTCCGACTCCGAGCCGCTCGTGTACTACGAGCAGCGCTACAGGTTCAGATGGTTCCCGGAGCTGAGCATCTCGCCAGGCATGCCGATACCCTCTCTAGACATGCCCGGCCCGTACTACGAGATGGTCAACGAGGAGGAGTTCATGGAGGCTTACGTCGAATGGGACTCGGAGCAGAGGCGCCGGGAGGGCCGGGACTGGCTGAGCCTCCACCCCCAGAAGCAACCGGAAACGGAGGCGGCCGAGGGCGAGAACGCCTCGGCGGACGAGGAGGAGCGGGGGTGAGCCCTGTGGGAAGTCCTGGCACGCCAACATGCGCGGTGCGCGGGGCATCGCAAGAAGAGAGAGGAGTCCGATCCATGGACCGTTCAGGAACGGGTTGGCAGGACCCGGAGCCCCCGAAGGGCCCCGACAGGCTCTTCGCCTTCGCGGGCAGGCACCGCGGCGCGTCGATCGCCGCGGCCGTCGCGCTCGCGGTGCTCGCGGGGACCGCGCTGCAGCTCGCCTCCCTCGCGGCCCGGTTCGCCGAGGGCCCCTCGGCCGAGGCAGCCATAGCCGACGCCGACAGAGGCGCGCATGGCGAGTACGCGCACATTCTCGAATGCGAATACGCCGACGAAGAAGGGTGCACGGTCTACCGCCTCGTCTCGGACTCTCGGCCGACCGTAGCGATAGAGCTGCGCTACAGGTTCAGGTGGTTCCCTGAGCTGAGCATCTCGCCCGGCATGCCGATACCCTCTCTAGACATGCCGGGCCCGTACTACGAGCTCGCCAACGGTCAGGAGTGGCGCACGTCCGTCGTCGAATGGGATAGGGAGCAGAGGCGGCAGGAGGCCGAGAGCGGGTGAAGCTTGCGTGCCAAGCCCTGGCAGGGAACGGGGCCGTCCGAGTGAGGTGCGGGCCCTTCCGCGAGACCGACGGCTTCTTCTACTCGATACGCCGAGGAGGCAAGGCATGCTGAGGAAGTGCGATCCGCTTCAAGAGGACGCCGAGTCTGCGAGGCGCAAGAGGATAGGGGGCCGCAAGGCCGCCGTGATCGCTTTCGGCCTCCTCGCGCTCTACTTCGTTCCCCTCTGCGTCCGCTACGTCGAGGGCCCGTTGGCCGAGGAGGCTATCGAGTGGGCGGACAAGGGGACTGGGGGCGAATACTCCTACGCCCTCGCGCGCGAGTACGTCGACGAGGAGGGCCGGACGGTGTACCGGGTCATGTCGGATTCCCAGCCCGCAGTAGTGATGGAGTTGCGCCGCGAATTCAGGTGGCTCCCGAAATTGAGCACTTCTGCGGCGGTCGTGCCTTCGGTGTACGTTTCCGATCCCGGGCCTTACTACGAGATACTCAACGAGGACGAGTGGCGCCGGTCCTGGCTAGAGTGGGACTCGGAGCAGCTGCGGCAGGAGGCCGAGAGCGGGGGGAGCTTGCGTGCCAAGCCCCGGCAGGAAACGGGCCCGTCCGAGTGAAGGCGGGCCCGTCCACGAGACCGACAGCTTCTTCTACTCGATCGGATGAAGGAGGTTTGCATGGGGCAGGTTGAGAACGAGGGCGCGAGGCGCAGGAGGGCGCGGATCCTCAAGACGGCGTTCGTGACGGCGATCGCAGCGCTTGCGATCGCCGCGGCCCTCCTCGCGCTCTACTTCGCCCCCCTCTGCGCCCGCTATGCCGAAGGCCCGTCGGCGGAGGAGGCCGTCGAGTGGGCGGATAGGGGGGCAGGGGGCGAGTACGCCTTCTCTCTCGAGCGCGAGTACGTCGACGGGGAGGGTCGGACGGTCTACCGGCTCGTGTCGGGCTCCGAGCCCGTTGTCGTAATGGAGGCGCGCTACGGGTTCAGGTGGCTTCCGGATCTCTGGTGGTCGCCGTCCGTCGTCCCCGGCTGCATCGTCCTCGACCCCGGTCCCTACTACGAGCTCGCCAACGAGGACGAGTGGCGCCGGTCCTACATCGAGTGGGACTCGGAGCAGACGCGCCGGGAGGGTCGGGACTGGCTGAGCCTCCACCCCCAGAAGCAACCGGAAACGGAGGCGGCCGAGGGTGAGGAGGAGCGGGGGTGAGCCCTGCGGGAAGTCCTGGCACGCCAACGTGCGCGGTGCGCGGAGCATCGCAAGGAGGGAGAGGAGTCCGATCCATGGACCGTTCAGGAACGGGTTGGCAGGACCCGGAGCCCCCGAAGGGCCCCGACAGGCTCTTCGCCTTCGCGGGCAGGCACCGCGGCGCGTCGATCGCCGCGGCCGTCGCGCTCGCGGTGCTCGCGGCTATCGCGCTGCAGCTCGCCTCCCTCGCGGTCCGCTACGCCGAGGGCCCCTCGGCCGAGGCCGCCATCGCGGACGCCGACAAGACCAACAGGCGCGAGCTGAGCTACTCCCTCGTGTCCGAGCGGACGGAGCCCGACGGGTCGGTTGTCTACCGGCTCGTCTCGGACTCCGAGCCGCCCGTGTACTACGAGCAGCGCTACAGGTTCAGGTGGTTCCCGGAGCTGAGCGTCTCGCCAGGCATGCCGATACCCTCTCTAGACATGTCGGGCCCGTACTACGAGATGGTCAACGAGGAAGAGTTCATGCAGGCTTACGTCGAGTGGGACTCGGAGCAGACGCGCCGGGAGGCCGAGAGCGATGAAGCCTCCACACCCGCCCCGGCAAAAACGAGGCCGGATGAAGGCGAAGAAAAGTAGCGGGCTAGTTTCAGGATTTGCCATCCTCACGCGATACCAGCGCTAACGCTCCTATCGGAAAACCGACGAAAGCTCCAAACCCTTCCGCGCGGCCGGAAGGTCGGTCGCCGCATGCCCCATATCTCCCATGATTATGGTTTTGTTTCCTCGACCGTCCCATTATTGGGAATCCGATTGCCAAGGCGTGCTCGACTGCCTTTAATAATACTTGTTTCAATAGCGTTTCCTTGCCGTTACCGAGTTGCCCCCGAAGGCGGTACTGCGGTGCGGGCGAGTCAAGCGGAAAACGGGCAAGCGAAAGGAGTGACGATGGATATGGAAAGCAGAATGGCCGACGTCGTCGCTCGTCGCTCGCAGGCCAACCGGTCCAAAACCGGTCCGCTCGCCTTTGTGCTCGTCGGTCTGGTTTGCGTCGTTGCCGGCTGCTTGTTGGGATCGGTGCTTTTCGGAGGAAGCGCCACGGCTTCCGCGCCCCGATCCGACGGAGCGGTCGCGTCTTTCTCCCGCGGGGGAGAGACGTTCGAGGTCACGCAGAAGGATGTTCAAAAGCTCGGCATCGGTCATTCGCTGCAAGAGGGCGAGAACTCCGACTACACCGACGTTCTGCATGCTGTAAGGATGGAGGTTCTTTCGCAAGAAGCTCGCAAGCAGGGAATATCGGTGACGGAAGAGGACGTATCCTCGTATGCCAAGTCGCAGTACAGAACGGATGACTACGGGACTTTGGGAGCGGGAGTGCTTGACGGCGCGGCCGTCAAGGAGGCCCTCGAACAGAAGCTTCTAGTCGAGCGTCTGCGCGGCGAGCGTGTTTCGGACGGCTCGATCCAGCAGCCTCCTGTGACGCCCGCGCCCCTCGCAGGAGGTCCCGCGGCCGAAAGCGTTCCCTCTGCCGAGTACGGGACTTACCTCGTCGACTTGTTCGGAGAGGCCTACGACTCCCAAGCTGATGCATGGGTGCAGTTGGACGGCCCGTTCTACGAAGCTTTCAAAGACGAGTCGTTTTCGGCAAGCGAGGCAACGTTCGAACAGGCGATGAAAGCCTACCACGTCGCTTATTCGCTGTACGATGACGCCGTCTCCGACTCCGAGGATTCATGGACGGGCTACGTGAACGAGGTCATGGCGGATGTTGAAGTTGTATTACATGGCATTACGATGTGAGAAAAGAAAGGAGCGTGCCGGTATGAATGATGGATTTGCGGTTCGTGGAGCGGTATGCAGCGCCTCCCCGCCACGTCAATCGATGGTGTCGAGGGCGGTACTTGCAGTGGGAATCGTCCTCGCTTTGTCGTTGGCTCTACTGTTCGGTTCTGCACCGAAGGCCTGGGCCGACCTGGGAGAGCCGAGTCCTGAGCTCGTGTACTCGAGCTCGCAGAGAGCGAATGTTTCCTGGACGCTCGATGTCTACAAAAGCCAGGATAATGGTGGCGTGTACTCCGTCGACCAAACGAAGGACGGCGTGAGCAGCAAATGGCAGTACAGGCAAGGTCAGACCGGGAACATGGATCTCCAATCGGGCTATGTAGATGCCAGCGGGAATATGGTTCCCTCTCTCTACACCTGGTCCACGTATTACAAGCCGTTCTCCCTCTATGTTGATGGGATCAAAGTTGCCTGGAGCGACTTCGGTGGCGAGATCGGAAGCATATCCGTTCGCTGGGACGGCATGATGGACTTCCTGGAAAATCCCGAGAATGCCGATTCGTCCTTTGTGTACGGCAATCTTGACCTGCGTATCTCCGGTCAGGGCAAAGGCTCGGTCAGCACTCAAGACTATTACCGCCCCATGGGGTCTTCGAAGTGGTTGGGCGATAGCTGGAACCTTCACCCTGGCGCTCTCGAACAGAACACCACGGGTGTATACGACGGAGGCAGCCACAATATCCAGCTCGTGCTATATAATCGTATCGAGACGCCCACCCTGCCCGATATAGTTGTCCCCAATGAAGACAAGATGAAACCTCCCGCGATCTCCCTCAAGCACGATGACGGCACGGAGTATGAGGAAGGCACGTGGACCAACAAGAACGTCGCTGTCGAAGCAATTACGGTTCCCGGAGATTACCTCGAAAAATTTTACGTCGTCTTGTTTCAGAATGACTCATGTATAGAGGTCGCACGCAGTGGCTGGGCGACGTTGCCGTTCAAGGGCGATTTGAGAGCGCGCTATGTCGTGAGTAGAAGCACTTCGGCGGAAGGCGATATGTACTTCGGCGGCTTGTTCGGAGGAGACTTCTGGCCTACCTCAGGCAAGGGTTTCCCGAAGAACGTGAAGGTCGATAAAGAGAATCCTGTCATTTCGGGTATCTCGATGTCGGGCAGCACGCCGGTGGTGTCGGCCTCTGACGCTCTGAGCGGGGTAGCTTCCATCGAGGGGCGTAAGTCGGCATCGGACGAATGGGTTTCCATCAACGAGATTTCCCTGTCCTCCGAGACGACGTCTCTGTACGTTAAAGTGACCGACAACGCCGGCAATTCGGAAACGCGCATGCTGGCCATTCCGAGCAACCCCGACCCGGTCGATCCTCCTACTCCGCCTGATCCGGGCACTCCGCCTGACAGCGGCGACGACACTCCGGGACGTGGCGACGGCTTTAAGACGCAGCGCGCTGCATAACTAGGTTCGCACCGAAGCTGCGATATGGTACCGCCCGAGGCTCTCGTAGGCCTCGGGCGGCGCATTTATGTACGGGATCGACAATGGCGTTCCGTGCAGTGAGCAAAGACAGAGGTAGTCTGATGTGCTGAATCCCTGATCGCGCTCTGGGGGCATAGCGTGTTTAGGGGCGCATGCGGCGGTCGGGCCGGTGCGCTCGGACGTCGTGTGAGATCCTTCCGCGCGCTTCGGCTCGGTAGAACCCCCACCTGTGAGCTCCAATGGAGGCGTTGCTTCGTCGCTCGGATACGCGCTGTAACGCCGTTTTCGCGCCCTCGGTGCACTTGCCACTAAACGTAGGCGTTGCAAGCAAGCCCGAGCGAATGCTCCGATTATCAAGGTGAAGAGACGTGGCGACGCGCCATCATGTCTTAGTTGCGTCCCAGAACTGTTCTCAGCCACGTAGCAAAACAGGCCACCGGCTGCGAAAGCAGCCGATGACCTGCAAGTTCTAATGGTGCCCCCGGCGCGATTCGAACGCGCGGCACCCGCTTTAGGAGAGCGGTGCTCTGTCCCCTGAGCTACGGAGGCGCGTTGAATATTGTAGCATTAATCGCCCGATGAGCGCGGAACTTGGCGCGCGCACAAAAAAGCGATGCGCCCGAAGGCGCATCGCGGGTGGCTTGCTAGCTCTTCTTGTTCGGGTCGCCGGTTGTCGTGCCCGGATCCGGCGTCGGCGTCGGCGTCGGGGCGACCTCTTGGAACGTGACGTTGACGTTCACGTTGCTCGTGATGTTGGACAGCGTGAACGTGCCGCCCGACTTCGGCACATCGTCCAAGCCTCTGACTGCGGCCACCTCATAACCGCTGTTCGGCGTGATGGTGATGGTGACGCTGTCGCCCTCGGTAACCGAGTTGGAGCTGGCCGTCACCGACCCGCCGCCATTGGAGTTCACGGCAACCGTGAACGTGGACTTCTCCTTGCCGGTGCTGACCACGATGTTCACCGCCTCGCCCTCCTTGAGCTTGCCGCTCGAGGGATCCTGGCTGATGACGACGCCCGATTCCACCGTGTCGCTGGGAACGTAGTCGGCGTTCACGTAGAAGCCGGCGTTGTTGAGCGCTGTGGTGGCGGCGCCCTCGCGTTGACCGACGACGTTCGGGACGGAGGTGCCCTCGGAACCGAGCGACAGGTAGTAGGTGACGACGGTGTCTTTGGGCACGTTCTGGCCCGCGGCGACGTCTTGGCGCGCCACGTGGTCTTTCTCAACCGTGTCGGAATACTCCGCAGGGCCCTTCGCGTACTTCAGGCCGCTCACGGTGAGCGCTTTCTGGGCTTCATCGGCGGTCATGTTCGAGAGGTCGGGCACGGTGATCTCCTGCGCGCCCTTCGACACGGTGAGGTTGATCTTGGTGCCCTTGGCCTGCTTGCTGTCGCCCTTCGGATCCTGGCCGATCACCTTGCCGGCTTCGACCTTGTCGTCGAACGACTCGTCCACCTTGCCCAGCTCGAAACCGGCTCCCTCGATGGCGGCCGTTGCCTCGTCCACCGTCTGGCCCACCACGCTGGGAACCGCGACCTTGTCTTTGTCGTCGCCGCCGCCCGACATGAGGGCGAACGCGATGCCGCCCACCACGGCAAGCGCCGCGATGATGCCGATGACGATGGCAATGGTCTTCTTGTTGTTCTTCTTGCCGCTCGTGTTGTTCGCGTTGTAAGAACGCTGCGCAGCGGTGGGAGCTGCCGGATTGACGCCGCCCATCGCGGGCATCACGGCCGTGCCGTCGGCCACGCCGACGGGAGGCAACACGCCGCCCATGACGACGGTCTCGGCGCTGGTGAAGCCCTCGCCCAGGTTGACGGGACGGCCCGCAAGGTAGTCGTTCAGCGCGAGGCGCATGTCCTTCGCGGTGGCGAAGCGGTCGTCCGGGTTCTTGGCAATGGCCTTCATGATGATGGCCTCGAGCGCCGGATCGATGTCGGGGTTGATCTCGCGGGGCGGCACGGGCAGGTCGTTGACCTGCTTCATGGCCACGCTCACGGCGTCGGGTCCGTCGAACGGCAGGCGTCCGGTGGCGGATTCGTACAGCACGATGCCCAGCGAGTAGATGTCGCTCGTGGCCGTGAGGTCCTTGCCCTGCGCCTGCTCGGGGGAGATGTAGTGAGCCGTGCCCAGCACCGAGGAGGTTTGGGTCATGACGGAGTTCTTCGCGCGTGCGATGCCGAAGTCCATGACCTTCACGTTGCCGTCGGGCTGCACCATGATGTTCTGCGGCTTGATGTCGCGGTGGATGATGTCGAGGCCGTGGGCCACGGAAAGCGCCTGACACACCTGCGCGCCGATTTCGGCGACCTTGCGCTGGTTGATGGCGCCGCGCTCGATGATGGCGGTTTTGAGGTCGGAGCCGCGCACGAATTCCATGACGATGTAATAGGTACCCTCGTCCTGGCCCCAGTCGTACACGTTCACGATGTAGGGGCTCTGCAGGTTGGCCGCGGCGGCGGCTTCCTGCTTGAAGCGCTGGGTGAAGTTGGGGTCGGCGGCGTATTGCGGCAGCATGACCTTCACGGCGACCAGGCGGCCGAGCACGTTGTCCTGCGCGCGGTACACCTCCGCCATACCGCCGATACCGATGCGCTCGGTGATCTGGTAGCGGTTGTTGAACACCCTGCCTATCATGTTTCCGGTCACGTTTTAGCTCCTTTAGGTTACATGCTGGGCTGCATACTGCTTCTGGACAGTATACGAGCCATCAGCATACCTTATCTATAAAAGTCCCTGCACTTCCAAGGCCGTTTTCAACACATTCTGCGCTTTTGCCGTGCCCACGCCCTCTTCGCCGTCTTCGATGACGATGGCCACCACCACGCGCGGATCGTCGGCCGGGGCCATGCCCACGAACCAGCTGTCGTTGCTGTCCTGCTTCTCGGCGGTGCCGGTTTTGCCGGCGACGTCGATGCCGTCGATCTTGGCCGCCGTGCCGGTGCCGTTCTCCACGACGCCCAGCAGCACGTCGCGCACGCGTCCGGCCGTGGTCTTGCTGATGGCCTGCATGAGCTTCGATGGGGAAGCCGAGAAGCTGCGCTCGCCGTTGGCGTTGTTGATGCTGTCGACGAGGTAGGGCTGCATGATGACGCCGTCGTTGGCGATGGCAGAACCCACCATGGCCATCTCGAGCACGGTGGCCTGGGGGCCGGCCGGGCTCTCGCGATCGGGGCGCGTGGGATCGCCCACCGGCTCTCCCGCAGCCGCCCACGCCAGCTCCCACTCGTTCTTCTGCAGGTCCTCCGCCGAGGGCATGAGCGACTCGGGCGTGTACAGCGGGAAGTCGATGTCCTTGTTGAAGCCGAAGTCCTCCGCGCCCGCCACGAGCTTCTCGGCGCCCATCTCGACGCCCAGCTGGCCGAACACGGTGTTCGACGAGAGCTCGGTAGCCTGGGCCAGGGTGAGGTTGCCGTAGTCGGCCTTGTTGAAGTTCGACACGTCGGCGTTGCCGATCTTCATGGTGCCGGGCGAGGAGAACACCGTGTCCTCGCTTGCCACGTCGTCCTCGAGCGCGGTTGCCAGCGTGACCATCTTGAACGTGGAGCCCGGCGCGTACAGCGAGCCCACCGCGCGATCTACGAGGGTGCTGTCGTCGGGGTTCGCGTTCGCCTGCTCGATGACCGCGGCGAAATCGGCCGCGTTGTACGTGGGGGCCGAGGCCATGGCCAGGATGGCACCCGTGTCGGGGTCCATGACCACGCACGCGCCCTTGCGCCCGGCCAGCGCATCCTGCGCGGCCTGCTGGATCTTCGAGTTGATGGTGAGGGTCACGTCGTTGCCCGGGGTGCCGATGCCGGCGAACGAGTTCAGCACGTCGGTCCACGAGGCGAAGTTCTCGGTGCCTTTGAGCGTGTCGTTGTACGCGCTTTCGATGCCGGCGTTGCCGAACTGCGATGACGAGTAGCCCACCACGTGGCTGGCCAAATCGCCGGCCGGGTACTCGCGCTCGTAGGTGCCGTCCTCCTGCTTGATGCTGCGCGCCAGCACGGTACCGTCGTACGTGGCGATGGTGCCGCGCTCGGTGCGCGCCTCCTTAGCCAGCGTGTGGTTGTTGCCGGGCATGCTCTGGTAGTAGTCGGCTTGCACCACCATGATGAGCGTGAGGTTGGCTACGAGCAGCGCGAACAGGGTGGAGCACAAGAGCATGCTGTGGTTGAGGCGCTTGCCCAGCGACACGCGTCCGAGCACGCTGTTCGCATGCAGCGACGTGGTGGCGCTGGCCATCTCCTGCCCGACGCCGGTTCCCTCGTCGCCGCAGCGCAGGAGGAAGCCCACGATGATGAAGCTGGCCAGAAGCGACGAGCCGCCCTGGCTGATGAAGGGCAGCGTGAGGCCGGTGAGGGGGATGAGCCTGGTCACGCCGCCGACGATGATGAACGCCTGCAGCACGATCATGGACGTGAGGCCCACGGCCACGAACGAGCTGACGTCGCTCTTCGCACGCGCCGCCGTGACGAAGCCGCGCACCGCGAAGCACAGGAACAGCAGCAGCACGCCGGCCGCGCCCAGAAGGCCGATCTCCTCGGCGATGGCCGCGAAGATGAAGTCGCTTTCCACGACGGGGATCTGGTCGGCAAGGCCGCGTCCGATGCCCACGCCGAACAGATCGCCGTCCGCGATGGAATAGATGGCCTGCGTCAGCTGGTAGCCCGTGTCCTGCGCATCGGCGAAGGGGTCGAGCCAGGTGTTCACGCGCACCTGCACGTGGCCGAACGCCATAAACGCGCCCACGCCGCCGATGGCGATGAGGCCCAGGCCGATGACGAGGTACACCTTCTTGCCCGTCGCCACGTACAGCATGACGAGGAACACGAAGAAGAACACGAGCGCGCTGCCGAGGTCCTTCTCGAACACGACGATGACGAGCGCGATGCCCCACATCAGCAGCAGGGGCAGCAGCGTGCGGATGTCGGGCAGGCGGAAGGGCCCCACGCGCCAGGTGAACACGGACAGCATCTCGCGGTTCTGCGCGAGGTAGCCCGCCAGGAACAGCACGATCGCGATTTTGGCGATCTCACCCGGTTGGAAGGAGTAGCTGCCGATGGACAGCCAAATGCGGCTGCCGTAAATCTCCTGGCCGAGGCCGGGAACGAGCGGAGAGAGCAGCAGCAGGAAGCCGACGATCATGAGCGTGTACTTGTAGTTCGCCACCTTGTCGAGGTTGCGTACGAACACGAGCACGAGCACCATGCAGGCCACGCCCACGAACAGCCACATCACCTGGCCGACGGCCAGATCGGGTGCCAGGCTGGTGACGAATGCGATGCCGATGCCCGACAGCGCGAACGAGATGGGCAGCAGGGCAGGGTCGGCGTTCGTCGCGAATTTGCGCACGGCGAGGTGCGCGATGACGAACGCCACGAAGATGGCCGCAGGAACGCCCAAGGTGGTCAGGTTCAGCGCTTGCCCTTGGTTGATGGCGATCATCGCGAACAGCAGCGCCACCACGGGCGCCGCCACCAACAGCAGGATCAGCTCTACGTTGCGACGCGTCATGCAGCACCGCCGTCAGACTGGTTCGCAGGCGCGGGCGGGTTGGCGTTGTCGGCGCCGCCGTCGGTTTGGCCGGCGGCACTGTCTTGCTCGGCATCCTCGTCCTGCTTGTCGGCTTTCGCGCGTTCCGCCAGCTCGTCCTCGTACTCTTTCACCAGCGCCTCGGCCGCTTCCACGTCGTCCACGCGGATGCCCTCGTTCAGGCGGTTCGCGACGCCCGGTTGCAGGTCGTCGACGGGCACGTCGGTGGTGCGTTCGAGTTGCGAGAACGACAGGCCCAAAAGCGTTCCGGGAAGACCCCGGTAAATGGCCACCTTGCCGTTGTCGTTGGCCAGGTAGGCGGTGGTGTTCAGGTAGGTTTGCGTGCCCCAGGCTGCCCCGGCGATGATGGCCGCGAACAGCACGAGCACGAGTGCGATAGACAGCTTCGTCTTGCGAGCGAGTTTCTTGCGGCGCACTTCGGCGTACCCGGTCACGTCGGCCACGATGACGGTGACGTTGTCGTGGCCGCCGGCGGCGATGGCCTCGTTCACCAGCTGCGAGGCGCAGCGCTGCGGGTCCTGCACGCGGCGCAGGGTGTTCTCGATCTCGTCGTCGAACACCATGCCCGACAGGCCGTCCGAGCAGATGAGCAGGCGGTCGCCGGTTTCGACGTTGATCTCGTAGATATCGGGTTGCAGGTGGGCGTCGCTGCCGAGCGCGCGGGTGATCACCGAGCGCTGCGGATGCGTGCGCGCCTCTTCGGGCGTGAGCTGGCCCGCCTCGATCATGTCGGCCATCAGGCTGTGGTCGCGCGTGAGCTGCTGGAGCTTTCCCTGATGCAGCAAGTACGCGCGCGAGTCGCCCACCTGGGCGATGACCAGGCGCTCGCCTTCCAGCATGGCGGCGGTCATGGTGGTTCCCATGCCCTGGCGTCCGCGCCCCTCGTGGGCGGCTTGGATGACGGCGCGGTTCGCTTCCTCGACGGCGCGTCCGAGTGCGGGGCCGTCGGGATGCTCGGGAGCCTGCTCCGACAGCACGCGCACGGCGATTTCCGACGCGACCTCGCCCGCGGCGTGGCCTCCCATGCCGTCGGCGACGGCGAACAGGGGCGGCGTGACCACGAGGCTGTCCTCGTTGTGATCGCGCAGGCAGCCGATGTCGGTGCGGCTGCCGAACGAGGTGAGCGCTCCCTTGCGGGTGCGCGGGGTGGATTTGTACGACCGATCCGCAGCCATTAGGCGAACCTCACGCGAATGGCCACGTCGCCGACGTTCACGACGTCGTTGTTGCGCAGGGCGGTGGGCTCGGTGATGGGCTGGCCGTTCACGCCGGTGCCGTTCGTGGACCCGAGGTCCTCAACGAACAGGTTCTGCCCCATCAGCTGGAAGCGCGCATGGCGACCCGACACGTATCCCGCGCCCACGACGATGTCGGCGCCGGGGCTGCGGCCCACGATGACGGGCCCGCGAACGACGATGGACACGCCGCGTAGCTCCTTCGGCCCCCGTTCCACCGAAAGGTTCCAGGTGCGCTCTTTCTTGCGCTGCCCGCGAACGAGTCCGATGCCCGTCTTCATGATGGCGAACAGGAACAGGTACAGCAGCGCGACGAACAGGAGGCGTACGATGAGAAGTACGACGTCGATCACGGGTTATCCTTCCGTTTCCGCTCAGGCTTGGGTGAACGTGAAGTTCGTCATGCCGATGGTGATGCGGTCGCCCTCGGAGAGCGGCTGGGTGGCTATCTCGCGGCCGTTGACCAGAGTGCCGTTCGTCGATCCGAGGTCGGTAATGGTCCAGATGCCCTGCGGTTCGAAGCGCAGTTCGGCATGCGTGCGCGAGGCGTTCACGTCGTGCACGGCGATGTCGTTCTTCGACTCGCGGCCGATGAGCAGGCGCGCCGACGCGAGGTCGTAGGCGCGGTTGTTCGTGGTGTCGATGAGGCGCGCGCGCACCGCGGCTTGCGCGGGCATGGGGGTGGCTGCCTGCGGGCCGCCGGCGAACACGACGGTTTCGGCCGCCATGCGCGGCTGTGTCTGAGGCTGAGGCTGCGCTTGAGGCTGGGGGTGGGGAGCTTGGCGGGGCTGCTGCATCGCGGCGCCCATGCCCGCACCGGCGACGGCGCCTCCGACGACGCCCGCGCCCGCCGCGGCAGCGCCGAGGGCGAACGGATCCACGGCTTCGGGACGGTCGAGCGGCTGGATGCCGTCGCGCTGCTCGTCGAAGTCGCGGCTGTCGAACGTGTACTCACCGTAGTCGATGGAGCGGTCGATCTCGTCTTCCGGCACGTAGGGGAGCTGCTGAGGCTGGTCGTATGCGTCCACGCCCATGGGCTCGTACTGATCGTACTGGTTGTACTGGTCGTAGCCGCCGTACGGGTCGGGCGCAGGGGCCATGGGAGCCGGGGCGCCGTAACCCTGGTCGTAGCCGCCGTATTGCTGCTGCGGCAGGGGGGCCTGCGGACGCGGTGCGGCGTAGGGGTGCGGTGCAGGAGCAGCGGCCAGGCCGTAGCGATGCATCTCCTCGGCGCGCAGTTGCGCGATGATGGGCGCGGCCACGGCTTCGGCGATGATGTCGAACTTGCCGTGCTTGAGATCCTCGTCCACGATGAAGCGCACGAGCGGCTGGCCGTCCATGACGAGTCCCTGCTCGGACGCTTTCGCGGCCAGGTACGTTTCCGTCTCGCCCGCCAGCGTGGGGTAGTAGCCCATGAGGCGGCGATCGTCGTCGGGGTTGACCAGCACGGTGTACAGCGTGGGGGCGTACTGCTTTCCCGCGCCAACCATCTTCTCGCGGCGCATCTGCTTCTCGGCCTTTTTCGCTATCTGAACCGGCGAGATGGGAGCGTCGAACATCTTGTCGGCAGCGCCCTCGAACGTGTCTTCCATCCTGCCTTCGAATTTCGAAAGAAAGCCCATTGCATCTCCTTTAATGGTGCGTGGCGCCATCGCCGGCCTCGGCCGATCCTCGCGCGCGGTGCAGCGGTGCCGCGCGCGGTCGCGCGCCCAAACGCAACCAGCTTAGTTCGTGTGTCCCTGCATATGACTATGCAATGTTCCATCTTGCCATAAACCCCCTGCCCGCGCCCCATCCTTTACGCAATCGTCATTATTGGCAGCAGCGCGGCTGCGGGCGCGCGCTTTCCCGGTCGACGCGCTGCGACGGGGCTTTTCCGGTCGCGATGCGCTGCCATGGGGACGCTTTCCCGATCGATGCGCTGCAATGGGGAGCGCTTTCCCGATCGATGCGCTGCAATGGGGGCGCTCGGGTTCCGATCCACGGGCGCATGCGGCCGATTGCCGCTCGAAGCTGGTTTTCGGGCCGATGCTGCAACTTTTTCGACTTTGTGGCAAAGAGCGAAGAAGTTTCCCCAGGTCAGAAAACTCGCTCGTTCGTCCTGTCGATGCACGTTCCTGCGGGTCGCGCTATCGGGCCTGGTCGGGGGCTTCCGCCGCGGCGAGGTCGTTGCCACAAGGTCGAAAAAGATGCAGAAAAGGCTTCGAAACCTGTTTTCGCAGGCACGTGACGGGGAGGGGCGGGAGGTGCGTCGCGCTGCACCCGCTGCGCCCGCGCAGGTGCCCCGCTCTGCACGCCCTGCGCCCGCTGGACGCGCGATGCGTCGCGACGCGCCCGCTCGTGCGGCCCGGCACGCACGGGCGCCTCAGCCTGTTATTCGGCGGGGTCGGCGAGTTCGACGAGGCGCATGAGCTCCTGCTGGCTGTGGACGTTCGTCTTCTTGTAGACGTGGCGGATGTGGGTTTTCGCGGTGCCTTCCGAGATGTAGAGCTTTTCCTGGAGATATGCGGCGTTGTGACCCTTCGCCAGGAAGAACATGATCTCGGTCTCTCGGCGGGACAGCAGGTAGGTGTTGGCCACCGTCTCGCATTTCGCGCGAAAGCGGCCTCCTCCCCTGCGCTCTTCGCTTTCCTCGGCTCGGGGCGCGCTGCTGAGCTCGAGCAACGAGGGGGTGCGCGTCGGCGTCGCTGGCCCCGTCGGGGTCTTGATGGAGGGGGCGGGGGCGGTTGCCGGTGCGTTTTCGGGTTCGGTAGACGAGGTGCCGTCGTCGGCGCTCGTATTCGAAGCTCCCAGCGGGCGCACACGGTCGTTCAGCTCGAGCGACACGGCTTTCACGAGCGGGCACGGGGCGACGATGGCCTCGATCTCGCGTTCGCGGGGCAGCAGCGCGTACGCCACTACCATAATAAGCAGCACGACGACGATCACGCCCTGCTCGCCGAAGGGCAGCAGATGCACCCAGTTTGCCGCCACGATGGGGAACAGCGAGCCAGCCAACCCCGCCAGTGCCAGCATGCCGCGCCCCAAGCCGAACACGTAGATGGGCGACAAGCGGAAGCGTTGCGCCAGCTCGCCGAAGAAGATCCACATGAGCGCCTCGAAGCACAGGTAGCCCATCATGAGAAACATGGTGGCGAATGTGCCATCGCTCATTTCCGAAAGCGGCAGGAAGAACAGCGTGATGGCGATGAAGGGGATGAGCGGACGGAAGTAGCGGCTCCATTTGTCGCCTCCCCCGAGCGCGACGATGGTGACGAGGATGACCACGGAGGCGAAACCGGCCGCCAGCAACATGGCGATTTGGTCGCCCACGTTCGAGGCGGGCACGATGTACTGGATGGACGTTTGCCGC
This sequence comes from Eggerthella timonensis, assembly GCF_900184265.1. Classification (NCBI taxonomy): domain Bacteria; kingdom Bacillati; phylum Actinomycetota; class Coriobacteriia; order Eggerthellales; family Eggerthellaceae; genus Eggerthella; species Eggerthella timonensis. The sequence continues at coordinate 369,011 of NZ_FXXA01000002.1, read as the reverse complement.
AGCGTGCCGAGCGCCACGCCGAACACGAACACCGGGATGCCGAAGCGCAGGAAGAACTTGGCGTGATTGACGGGCAGCGGCTTGAAGATGGGCACCTCGTTGCGCTCGGAGTACGGTGCCGGCGTTTTGTTCCACAGGATGGCAAGCTCGAGCAACGGGATGATGCCCGTGAGAATTCCCGCAAGGGGGAACGGTCCGTAATGCAAGCCGATCGCGTACACCCCGATGCCGATGGAAATGGCTATGGACGAGTTCAGCACGATGGACGCGCTGTCGCATCGCGCGAACGCGACGCCCCAAAACAGGATCAGGATGGCGGAGCCGATGCCCGTCGAAATGCCCGATATCGCTTCCAGCACCGGCCCGTTGATCGCGGGAGGCGAGAGCAGCAGCAAGGTGCCGGCGGACATGAGCAGCGAGCCCGCCACGAGCGTTTTCTTCGAAATGTAGGTTCGCAGGAGCCGTTGGTCGGTGATTCCCGCGAACAACAGGCACAGCCCGAACACGACGATGGAGATGAGGAACGGCAACGATGCGTGGCTTCCGTACATGCCGGTGATGTAGGTTTGCGTGCCGAAGATGGAGGACGTTCCGAACATGGCGGCGTATACCCATGCCTGGTGAAGCCCGTAGCCGACCGACAGCAGGCTCAGATCGCCGAACGCGGCATCGTCGCCGAAATCGGCGTTGATGGTGATGCGAGGAACGCGAATCCCCATGAAGCCCCCTCCTTGAATCCCTGCGCATCATCATACCGTGGGAGCCGTGCTTTTTCTAGCGAGGTGAGCGATGAGATCATGGTTTCGTCGTGTGATCGCGTGCTTCTGAACTGGGATAACGAAAAAATAATCCTCTGCGGATGATGTTTGAGCGGCGTGGTCGAAGCTTCTGATGGGCCTTGGCCGACGAGTCGAGGAGCTTAGGCCTGCGGTTCGCGGAGAATCGGTCCGGACGCCTTGCAGGGGGCCCGGCTGGTCGTTCGGGTCCCCTGCGCGGCGCTTACGCCACCGTGAACACCACGCTGTCGAAGCGCTCGAGCGGCGTGTTCTCGCCCTCGGTGCCGCTTCCGTCGAACGCGGTGTGCGTGCCCGGTTTCTGGCTGCCTGCCTTGTACACCGTGCACGTGTACTGCTTGCCGGACAGCTCGTCCGCCAAGCTGGAGACGCTGTAGTCGTGAATGGCCACAAGGCCGTTCTGACTGTTGCTGGAAACCACGCTCTCATCCAGGCAAGCAGCAGCGGTACTGTCTGCGGGAACGATAATGAGCGAGGTTTTCACGCCTCCGCCCTGCGCGGTCTCGTCTACCGTGCACGTGACCTCGATGACGCCCTTGCTGGTCGCAGCCACGTTCTCTTCGCCATGGACGTAGTAGAACGCGTAGGCGGGAACCGCGATCAAAGCGCACAGGCAGCTCGAAACCGCAACGGCAAGAATCCTCTTGCCCCAAGCTACGTTGGCCATAGAGCTTCCTTTCCCAAGAAGCCCCGCTTCTCGCAACGCGCCCCGATTATAGGGAGGCGCCGAAACGAGCGTCAAGGTGATTTCTGCGGATCAGCGTATGATGCGCGCGCAAATCCACCGTGCATTTACGCCTTGCAGGATGATGGGCGGTCGCGCGCAGCGCCTATACTCGAACGCAGCGAAGAGAGAAGGAGGAACCGGATGCCCACCCTATCGTTCGACGACGTTCTGGGCTTGGACGACGAGTTCGATCCCCTGATGGCCGACGACTTGGAGATCGACCAGGAGGATATGGACGACGACAACCCGCTTGACACCGTCGATTACCCCACCATGCGCAACATGCCTCAAAGCATGCAGCGCGAAGCCGTGTACACGCCGAAGCGTCAAGGCAGCGCGAAGGCCGCCGTGCTGGAGCTGCTCGACCACAACCCGGCGCGCCGTCCCGTGCTGCTGGACATCATGGGCCTGTGCCGCGGCGGGTGCGCGGCGAGCCGTGTTGCCCAGCGCGTGGAAGAGGCGCAGGCGCATAACCGCTCGGTGTACGCGCCGATGACGCTGTGCCGCATGCTGGAGCGCGCCGGCGCGCTGACGCTCGAGTTGCCCGCTGTTGCCGATGCGCTTGAAGATGCGGAAGCGGGCGTAGCGTACCTGGAGATCAAGGATCGCGTCGATCCCGTATGGCGCACCACGGACGAGGGGAGCACGCTGTACGAGGAGCTCACCCAAGGATCCTCGTTTCGCGATATCGTGCTCGACCGCGATAGCCGCTACATCGAAGTGTACCGCGCGGTGATGCGCGCCGTCGACGAACATCCGCGCACGAAGCCCGAGATCGAGGAGTTGGTGGACACGTTCGACGAGGTGAGGAGTCCGCGGCGTTTTGGCGGCCACTTCATCGACATGCTGGAGCGAACCGATGCGCTCGAATGGGGCGAGCACGCTTGGCGCCTGACCGATCTGGGGCGCTCCATGCTTCCCGCACTTGACGCGGCCGCCAACATGAAGACGAAGAAGGGAGAGGGCCATGTCTGAGGAATCGGTCGATCTGGTAGCGCTCATGCGCATGCGCGCTCAAACGTACGGGCTGCTCGCGCGCCTGTTTCGCGAAGAGGTGGATCGGGAGGCGCTGGAGGAGCTGCAGTCGATGCGCTTTCCCACCGCCACCGGCAACGCGAAGGTGGACGAGGGGTATCACCTGCTGTACGACTATCTGAAAACCGCATGGGACGACAGCGTCACCGAGCTGGCCATCGACTTCGTGCGCACGTTCATCGGCCACGGCGTGAACGCGTACTCGGCGGCGTATCCCTATGAGAGCGTGTATACCTCCGAACGCCGTTTGATGATGCAGGAGGCGCGCGCCGAGGTGCTGCAAACGCTGCGCGAGAACAACCTCAAGCGAGGCGCGTGGAACGAGGGCGAAGACCATGTGGCGCTGGAGTTCGAGTTCATGCAGCGTATGAGCCTGCGCGTCGCCGCTTCGTTGGTCGCGGGAAGCGAGGACGAGGCCGTCGAGCAGCTGAGGACGCAGCGCGCCTTCCTTCACGATCATCTGCTGAACTGGCTGCCGTTGCTGACCAACGACATGCGTCTGTTCTCGCGGACGCTGTTCTACCAAGGCTTGGCCCAGCTTGCCATGGGCTTCGTCGAAGAGGACGCCTCGCTCCTCGCGGAGCTCTTGGACAGCGTTGAGGCAGCCGCCTGACGTTTTCGGTTTGCGTACCTCCCCCTGCCGGACCCGTGGATCATCCGCGGGTCCGATTGCTTTCCGGGCGGTCGGGCCTGCGAATTCCTCGCGGCCCCGGTGCTTTCTGTGCCACCGAACCTGCGAAATCGCGTTTTTCGCCGGGTTGTGCAACTTTTTCGACTTTGTGGCAAGTTCGGATCGAGCGCGAGTCGTTGCCCATCAGGGGTTTCGCGATTTCCGTCGGTGCTCGGATGGAGTCGCGGTGAGCTTCTTCGTGAAAAACGCCTGGTCGGCGATCGTTCGAGCTGCCATAAAGTCGAAAAACGTGCACATGCGGCTTCAAATTCTGCATTCGGCTTTTTCGAAAACGGTGCGTCTCCGGCAAACGCGCCCTAGCCAAGAGGGCTTGCGCTCGGTATGCTGCAAGTATGAGCACCTTCATCGGATATTCCTCTGCCTACGAGTATTGGCGCGTCGGCGACGCGCCGTCAGGTTCTGCGCCCTCGCGGGCCCATCCGGCATGCGGCGTTCGCGCGACCGGCATGTGCGACGGCTTGGAGATGTTCGGAACGCCGCTGCATGTCGTGGTCGCCCAGGCGAACGACCGCGTGCGGTCGGGGAACCCCGTATGCCACGTGTGGAGCACAGGATTTCCCGTCGGCTCCTTCGTCAAGGTGCGCGAAGGCGTGTTCATGAGCTCGCCCGAGCGATCCTTTGTCGAGATGGCGACGGAGCTGTCGCTGGTCGAGCTTGTCCGGTACGGTTATCTGCTTTGCTCGAGGTATGCGTACGACGATAGCGACCAGGGCTTTCGAAAACGCTCTCCCTTGACGAGCGCCCGTGCGTTGAAACGGTTCGTCGAAAAGTCGCGCGGCAGCGCCGGGGCGAGTGCGGCGCTGCGCGCATTGCGGTTCGTTGCGGACTCGTCGGCTTCCCCCATGGAGACGAATCTGGCTATGGCGTTGTGCCTGTCTCGGATGATCGGCGGGTACGGCTTGGGCCTCCCGGAGCTCAATCCTCGTATCGAGGTGAGAGTGAAGGGTTTGGTCCAGCGCGATCACTTCGAATGCGATCTATATTGGAGGAGGCACCGCGTGGCCGTCGAGTACGACAGCGAAGCGCATCACAGCGGGAGCGCCGCCGAAGCGCGCGATTCGGCCCGGCGCAGTGCCTTGCTTTCGCAGGGGATCACGGTGGTGTCGATCACGCCCGACCAGTTCTTCGACGCGAGGCAGTTCGATGAAGCGGCTCGCGCGGTGGCCAAGCTGATTGGGAAGCGCCTTCCTGCGAACGAGGCCGCTTGGATGATGAGGCGCTACCGGTTGCGCAAGGAGCTGCTGCGGGATGTGCGGCGCGTCGGTGCGGAAGCGGAGCGGTAGGCGACGCGCCTCGACCCCCCCCAAATCGGCGCGGGCCCGTGCAGGTTTTGAGCGTGCTTCTGCAAATTTTTCGACTTTGTGGCAAGGCGCGAAGGCGGTTTCCTGGGGTTTTGCTTCGAGCTGAAGAGCGCTGCGGCCTGACCGATGGCGTGGGGTTTGGAAAAGGCCAGGTGGGCGAAGGCGCGTGCTTGCTCGTGGTTGCCACAAAGTCGAAAAATTTGCAGAACGAGGTCGAAATCGCGCTTCGGCCTGTTGTGCAGCCGGCGACTGCGGCCGTGGCGCGGCAGGCGACTGCGGCCGTTGTGCAGTCGGCGGGTGCGGCCATGATGCCGGGGGCGGCTTCTGCAGCGCGCTGCGACGGCGGCTGCTGCGGCTGTGCGCGCTGCGACGGCGGGTGACGCGGTGGCGTGCGCTGCGACGGCTGCTGCTGCGGCGTGCGCTGCGGCGCGTGCGCCGCGACGGTGGGTGACGCAGCCGAGGGCGGAACGCTCGTTGACGTGCGGGCGGGGCCCCTCGTGAAGCCCCGCCCGCCGCTTGCTAGTTCAGGCCATGCTGTGCGAGCAGGGTTTGGCCGCCGGTGGTGGAGGGGGCGTCGTTTCCGGCCTCGGCGAGAAACGAAGTGGGGCGCACGGCGGCGACGCGATCGCTGCCTTCGGCCCGCACGCGCACCACCTGCATCTTGGAGCGCTCGGCCAGCTCGAGCGGCGCTTTGCTGAAATAGGAGACGACGAGGCGCTTGTTCGCCTTCGAGACGCTGTTGCAAAACGAACGGCGCTCCTCGTTCATGATGCGCTCACGCTCCTCTTCGGTGCTGATCAGCTCGAACGCGTCGCGTTGCGGCATGAGCCCGTCGACCGCGGCGATGGCGAACACGTTGTCGTACTCGAGGCCGGTCAGCGAGCCGTAGGGGGACACGTGCAGAACGTGCGGATCGTCGGGCAATGCGGGATCGGCGACGTTGCGGCGTTGCAGGGCGAAGACCGCGGCCGCGTCCTCGTCTCCGACGAGGGTGCGCGCCGTCTGCTCGAACTCCGGCAGCCCGTCTGCCTCGATGGCGCGCAGCAAGTCGAAGCCCTTGCGGGCGCCGTGCGCCGCGATGAGCGCCTGACCTTCCCGCCAGCGCTCGGCCAGTGCGCCCGCTCGTGCGAACGGCTCCTCGTCGAGTTCCGCCGTCAGGGCAAGCGCATCGTGCAGGGTGAGGCCGCGCTTGTCGGCGAACGTCAGCAAGCCGTTCCATGCGTCGCTGTTCGTTAGGTAGTTGCCGAAGCCGCACCAGCTGCGCCAGGCGGTCATGTCGAAGGGATCGGCCAGCAGGTTGAGCTTCGTGTACGCTACGAGCGCGCGGGACCGTGCGATTTCGCGCGGGTCGCCGCCCAGGTTGCAGAACGCGCCCGTCAACGCCACGTCGAAACCGCGCTGCTTGAGCACGCGCTGTGCCATAAGCGCCCAGCACTTGGTGGGGGCGAGCACGCAGGTGCGGCCCTCGTGGAGGTCTTCTTCGCCGTCGAGCATGACGCGCAGAAACTTCGTGATGCCGTCGAGCTCGTCTTCCGGCGTGGACCACTTGACGGCCATGACGTCGCTCATCGCTCCCTCGCCGGAAGCGCTTCCAGCTTTGAAGGAGGGGTCCATGTCGCCGTGGTCGCACAGGCTGTCGACGAGCGCGGTGATGGAGGGGTTGCCGAACGCGCCTGTCAGCGCGAACGCCTCCACGCCACGCCGCCGCTCGTCGAACTGCACGAAGCCTTCGACGCAGGGGAACGCGTCGTTTGTCGCGTGCTGCTGGTTGGGGTTGCCGCATACGACCAGCTGCCGGTCGGCCAGCAGGCAGAGGCAGGTCTGTTCGGCGCGGCTCATGTTCTGGAAGTCGTCGCACAGCACGAAGGCGTAGCCGCCGCGCGCACCCTCGCCGGCGTCGCTTTGCAAAAACGACGCGCACCGATAGGGCGCCTCCTGCGCCAGCATGGCCCCGCGCGAGGCCAGCACGCGCTCAAGGTGGGCCAACACCGCTTCTTCCTCGCCGCCCATCAGCCAGGAATCGCGCGGCGCGAGGTCGCTCATCTGGCGATAGAAGAACTCGAGCATCTTGCGCAGCCGGCGGATGGGCTGGCCGAGCGTTTTCATATCTTCCAGGAAGAAGTTGTACTCCGCGCCGTTCAGCAGGCGCGGCACGCGGCCGGTGGCGGCACGGCCGGCGGGCGCGTCGAGCACCGCGACGCACGTCTCCAGCGGCGTGCGCACGTGCATCTCGTCGGCGGCGTGCCGCTCGTCGGGGCCGAGCGCCCCGCGCAGACGGGCACGTAAGGCCTGGGTGGCCGCCGCGCTCGAAACCTCCACGAGGATGGATGCGGGAGCGACCCCGCTGCCGACGAGGCGCGCGCATCGCCTGACGAGCGCTTCGGTCTTGCCGCTGCGCGCAGGGCCCTGCACCTTGGCGATGCGGCCCTCGAAGGACGCGATGGTGTCGATCATGATGAGGCTCCTTCCCGGTTACGCGAGGGTTCCGGCGTGCGAATCGAACGCGCGCGTGCTGCCGTCGGCGTATTCCACCAGCCACATGCGGTAGTCGGGCGTGAAGTCGGGCTCGTCGAGCGCAAACGGCTCGACGTCGCCAGGGGCCTCGGCGGGCGTTTCCGCTGCCGCCTCGCCGGCGAGCTGCGGCGACTCCAAAAACGCCTCCTCCGCCGCAGCTTCGGCCGCCGCTGCCGCCGCGCGCGCCGCTTCCTCGGCCGCTTCCTGCGCGGCCGCTCGCTCGGCATCGCGCGCTGCGCGGGCGGCAAGCCCGACGGCCTTCTGCTGTTCGTACGATTCGGGGGCGGGCAGGTACGCGCGCACCACGCCTTCGCCCAGCGCTCCGTCGTTGTAAAGCGCGCGCAGCTGCGTCAGCAGCGCGCTCGTTTCGGCTTGGATGCCGCTCGCGTTGTCGCAGTGCAGCAGCGCGTGCAGCTCGCCGTTCTGTAGCTCCACGTCGATCCAATCGAACACGAGCTCGGGGTTGCCCTCTTCGCGCTGGCGGCGGTTGTAGATGAGCATGTTGTTGCTCACCTTGTACAGCTCGTTGTAGAACCAGCGCTCCATCACGTCGGTCCACAGCTCGTCGGCTCCTTCGTCGTCGGAGCGCAGGTAGCGCCGCGCTCCCAGCTTCACGAGGAAGCGCATGATGTTCTCGGGCGCTTCCTCGCGGGCGGGATGGGTGCGCACGAGGGTCGGCCCGACATGAGCGTAGCAGCGGCTGATTTCCAGGCGCACGTCCTCGCTGTCGAGGCGCTCGTCGAGGTCTAGGATCAACGTCAATGACGGACGCGGTTGTGCCATGGTTCTCTCCTTCGATCACAGGTCTCTTCGCTGCCATTCAGTATAGGTTGCGCCCGAAAAGCAAAATAATCCTTTGGGGATGATATCGACGCGTTTCATCCATCCACCCCTTATGATTTGGGCTTTTGTCCCTTTCCTACAATCTTTTGCAGCGGATGAGCGGTGCGGTGCAGCGCGTTTTCGCAGCGGGAAAAGCGGCGGGGAGCCGCGCATCCTGCGGCGGGCGGAACGCTTCCGCGCCGCATGTTCCGCGCAAGACGAACGAAGCGAGAAAAGGAAGAGAGGAGGGGCACATGGCGAACCTATCACTGACTCGTCGGAGCTTTTTGAAGGCCTCTGCCATGGCTGCCGCGGCAACCACGGTGGGCTTTGCGGCAACGCCTTCGACGGCGTTGGCCGAAGGCGAAGACGCCTCAGCGGGCGAGATCAAGCGCATCCGCTCCTGCTGCCGCGCGTGCGGCAAGGTGGAGTGCGGCGTGTGGGTCACGGTTCAGGACAACAAGGTCATCAAGGTCGAGGGCGACGAATCCAACGCTCACAGCCGCGGTCACTGCTGCGCGAAGTCGCAGTCGTCCATGCTGGCTCTGTACCACCCCGACCGGCTGCGCTACTGCATGAAGCGCACGAACCCCAAGGGAGAGGACGATCCCGGCTGGGTGCGCATCACGCTTGCCGAGGCCTTCGACGAGGCAGGTGCCAAGTTCAAGGAGATCGTCGAGAAGTACGGCGGGGAGGCGAACTTCGCCATGGGCGGCACCTCGCGCGTGTGGGCGCAGCCGCCGTACGGCACGCTGAAGTCCATCTTCCCCACGCCCAACGCGCATCTGGCCTACGAGATCTGCAAGGGCCCGCGTCACTTCGGCGGCATCCTGACCGACGAGATCGGTTCGCCGTGGATGGAAGTCGAGCAAGGCCCGCTCGTGTACGTGCAGTGGGGCACGGCGTCGGAGTACTCCAACTACGACTCCACGAACCGCACGGTGGTCGATTGCAGCCAGCGCGCCTACAAGCATATCCTCGTGGACCCGCGCATGACGCCGCTGGGGAAGGAAGCCGACGTATGGCTCCCGTTGCGCGTGGGCACCGACCTGTGCCTGTCGCTGGGCTGGCTCAAGTGGATCCTCGACAACGAGGCCTATGACGACGCGTTCGTGCGCCGCTGGACGAACGCCCCGTTCCTGTGGAACGCCGAGGAGGGCGGCCGCACCGAAAAAGGTTGGTTCATGGAGATGAACGGCGGCGTCGACATGGAGAGCCGCATCCTGACCGAGGCCGATTGCGACCCGGAGTGGATCAACCAGTATTGGGATTACGAAGGCCGCTACCAGCGCTTCATCTGCTGGGACGAGAACAACGGCAAGCCCACGTACTGGGATTCCGAGGCATGCCAGTGGGAAGGCGAGAAGCATAAGATCCCGACGACGGGCACGTGGATCGAGCATCCGTACAAGCCCATCATCGCCGACGCGTGGCTGCCCGACCCGTCCAAGTTCGCCGATCCGGCCGATGCGCAGTACGACGCGTACTGGGACGAGGGAAACGAGGGCGGGAAGCGCTCGAACCCGGCCGGCCTGCCCAAGAACCCGGCGCTGTTCCCCGGCGGCGTCGAGGTCAAGCTGAAGGACGGCTCCACCATTTCGGCCGGAACGGTGTGGGAGGCGTTCTCCGACAGCCTCGAGCAGTACACGCTGGAGTACGTGTCCGAGGTCACCGAGGTGCCCGTCGACAAGATCGAGGAGGGCGTGCGCATCTACACGACGCGCCTGAACCCCCTGCACGGCAACGGCGGCATCCACTACCAGCTGGCTCCCGACCAGACGGGCCACGCGGTGCAGAACACCCGCGCCTTGCAGCTGATCGCGTGCATCACCGGCAACTCGGACGAGCCCGCCGGCAACCGCGGCTCGTCGAAGGCCCAGGTGGACGGTTGCTGCGGTCGCGCCAACATGCTGGTCACCGACCATGAGCCGAAGGACTGGGGCCTGGACGTGGGCACCATGGAGCTGGGCAACACGCCGCGCGACCTGTCGATCGAGGACCAGATACCGCTGATCCAGAACTTCGTGCAGTACCTCATCGACGAGAAATCTCCCCTGGCCGAGCGCTACGGCAACAAGGTGCCCACCGCCGAGGAGGCCCGTTGGATCGCCGAGCGCAAGGGCGGCGCCTACAAGCCGAGCCGCTCGTGGCCTGCGCTCAAGACGTCGTTCGACAGCAACGAGAAGCAGATCTCGGCCGAGCGCTTCCCGCTTTTGCGCTACTGGAACCGCTGGGCCGACTCCGCAGCCATCTGGGACTCCATCAACGGCATCGACACGCCGTACCAGATCCACGGCGGGGTGTGCATGTCGGGCGACTTCATGAACGAATCCAACCTGCTGGAGGCGTGGGAGGCGCTTACCCGTTTGGACTTCTGGCTGGACTTCAACTTGTGGTCGTGCCCGAACAACGGGTGCGCCGACATCGTCATTCCCGTGCTGCATTGGCTCGAGGTGAACACGGGCCGCGTGTCGCAGGGAGCAGGAGGCATCTTCGGCGCCGGACAGCGTTGCGTCGAGCCGATGGGCGATTGCATCTACGATCCGGTTGCCGTGATCTGCCTGTACAAGGCCATGGGCGTGGTGTGGAACAACCGCGACCCGGAATACGACGAGTGGAACAACCTGGACTACCGCGACTTCGTGCAGATGGGCGGCAACGTGACGTACGAGGAGCAGGAGTACCGCGTGCTCAAAGACGCTACCGACTGGTGGAAGACCGAGGAATTCCCCGACGGCCCCGACTTCCCGCAGTACGCGGCGAAATTCCAGGAAGAAGGCTGGTTCGACTGCCGCAAGTGGCACCCCGAGCGCTGGGGCACGTACCGTCGCTGGGAGATGGGCTACCGTCGCCAGCAGGGCGGCTACAACCTGTACGCGGCCATCGACGAGAAGTGCGGCTTCATGACTCCCACCGCCAAGGTGGAGGTGTGGTCCACCATCGCCGAAACGTACATTCCCGATGGTGCCGCAACCTTCGCCAGCACAAACGTGGTGGATCCGAACATCCCCGACATCGACAAGTTCCCCCACTGGGTGGAGCCGAAGAACTCGCGCGTGTCGAACCCCGAGTACTTCGACGCTGCGCTGGTCGACCAGATCAAGACGACGGACGCCTACATCAACGACAACTACCAGGGCGATCATCTCGTCGAGGAGTACAAGGAAGCCCTCACGGCGCATCCCGACAGCGCGTTCATCATGACGACGGGCTCACGCCAGCCGGTGTACTTCCACTCCGAGCATCGCCAGCTGCCGTGGTGCCGCGAGCTGTGGCCCAGCCCTCGTTTGGAGATGAATCCCAACGATGCGGCGCGCCTCGGCTTGGAGCAGGGGCAGTGGATTTGGATTCGCAGCCCGTGGGGCGCCATCCGCGAGGTCGTGGACTTGTACTACGGCATCAAGGAGGGCACGGTCAACGCGAACCATGCTTGGTGGTATCCCGAGATCGACACCGCTTCGCACGGCTTCGAGCTGGTGAACATCAACTGCACGATGGACAAGTACGCGCAGTGCTGGATTTGCGGCGCGTCCCAGCTGCGCGGCGTGCCGGTGCTCGTGTACCCCGCGACGGCCGAGAACTCGCCGCACGGCAACCCGGTTCCGTGCGACCCGCAGGGCAATCCGGTCATCACGAACGCCAACGACCCGCGCCTCAAGGAATGGCTGTCGAACGACCCGCGCCTCGAGGATTCCAAGGTGGAGCTCACGTTCGCCAACATGGCGGCGGTCGGCTGCCAGCCGAGCGTCCAAAGCCCCGACCTGCTCTCCGGCGGCAAGCTTGCCGTGGGCAGCGTGGGCGGCGACGCGCTGGGCGCTTATTCGAAATCGAAGTAAAGGAAGGAGGTTCACCACATGGCAAACTACGCGATCATTACCGACTTGAACCGTTGCACCGGCTGCCTTGCGTGCACGGTTGCGTGCAAGGCCATCAACGGCGTCGACGTGGGATCGTTCTGGATCAAGACGCTGCGCGTCGGCCCGCATCCCATCGAGGGCGGCTCGGGCACGTTCCCGGACGTCGAGATGTACTTCCTTCCCGTCCAGTGCCAGCACTGCGAGAACCCCGAATGCGTGAAGGTGTGCCCCACGGAAGCGTCCCACATCCGCGACGACGGCACGGTGCAAATCGACAAGTCGAAGTGCATCGGCTGCCAGTTCTGCGCGATGGCGTGCCCGTACGGCGTGCGCTACCTCAACCAGGAGGAGCGCGTCGTGGAGAAGTGCACGCTGTGCGAGCAGCGCATCTCGCAGGGCGAGCTTCCCCAGTGCGTGGCCCAGTGCGGCGCCCGCGCGCGGTTCTTCGGCGACCTCGATCAGGGCGTCGACAACTTCGAGGGACCGGCGCACCCCGACAGCCCCGGCTGCCAGTACGAGGAGATGACCCAGACGCGCGTGAAGCTGAAGGATTACGTCGAGCCGTACACCGAAAACGATATCCATCATCTTGCGGATGCGGGCAACGAGCCGAAGCTCATGTACCTCATGCGCGAGGGCCGAAAGTGGAGGGAGTAGACTATGCATCCTGAATGGCCCCTCATTCTCTTCACCTTCTTCCTGTGCGTCGCCGGCGGAGCGCTGGGCGCGCAAGGCCTGCTGAACGTCATGGGCAAGGGCAAGAAGATGCAGTTGGCATCGCTGATCACCGCGCTTGTGGCGCTTGTGGTGGGCGGACTGTCGGTGTTCATGCACCTCCAGCATTGGGAGCGCATCTTCAACGGCTTCGGTCACATCACGTCGGGCATCACGTTGGAGTTCATCGGTTGCATCGTGTTCGCGGTGGTGCTGGTGCTGTACTTCCTCATGATGCGCCGCGCCGAGGACGGCATGGCGCCGAAGTGGTGCGGCGTCCTGGCCATCGTCGTGGGCCTGGCGTTGCCGGTGGTGACGGGCATGAGCTACCTCATGGCGTCGCTGCCGTCGTGGAACACGCCGTTGCTTCCCCTGTACTACCTGGCGAATACCGTGTTCATGGGCGGCTTGACGGCGCTCGTGATCGCCGGCCTGACGAACGACGACAGCGCGAAGGACCTCGGCGTGAAGATGGCGCTGGTGGGCGGTGCGCTGCAGCTGATCGCCGTGTTCGCGTACGCGTTCGTCATCAACGGCTCGGCCGGGCTGTACTCGGCCGACATCCAGTACTACTTCGATCCGACGTTGCCCGACGTGGCCATGGTGGACCGTGCGTCCATCGTGGGCGGCATCTTCGCCGGCAGCCAGGCGCTGACGTTCTGGCTGGGCGTGGTGGCGGTCGGCCTTGTGGTGCCGCTCGTGCTGACGTGGCTGGCGAAGAAGGTCGAAACCGGCAAGAAGCTGGCCGCGTACGCGGGCGCCGCCTTGGCGTGCGTCGTGGTGGGCGGATTGTGCTGGCGCGTGATCCTGTACGTGGTGGCCATCAGCATCTTCGCTCTGTATTAGGAACGGCGGAAGGGCGCGCTCGGGCCGAGGTTCTGGTCGACTTTGGTCCGAGCGTTCCGCTCGGTTGCGTCTTCCAACGCGGCCGATGCTTTTGAACGGGCGTGATGGACGGGGCTTCTCGAATGGCACAGCCCCGCTTCTCGCAAGGCAGGGAAGCCCCGTCTCGGCGATCCGCCGTTCTGACGAACGGCGGGCGCCGCCGACGCTGCGGTTTGTTGTGGCGCCCCATCTCGGCGCTTCGCTCTGCGCGATGAATGCGCAGAACGTGCCCGCTCGGGCGCATGGTCGGACACTGAATAAGCAACAGGCTTGTTCGCCACGTGCGAAGCGCGCCCGGCCGTGCGACGCCTCGATATGAGGCGCCACAGCAAACCTCGCTGACTGATAAGGACCGGTTCCAGGACTGGTGGTTCGAGGAGGAGACATGAGCGAAGAGGACGAGGGTTCGAGGAAACGGGCAAAGGGCCCGATGAGCGTCTCGCGGCGCACGTTGTTCATCGGCGCGGGCAGCACGGCGGCGTTGTTGGGTTTGGGCGCGCTGCGCTATGCGGGGCACAACCCGCTGTGTCGTCCGCCGGGAGGGCAGGACGAGGCGCGCCTCGTATCGGCGTGCATCCGCTGCGAGAAATGCTATGAAGCGTGCCCGCGCGGCGTGATCGTGCCCGCGCACATCGAGGACGGGCTCTTGGGCATGCGCTCGCCCGCCTTGGACTTCGATGCGAGCTTCTGCGATTACTGCGCCGACGAAAACGGCGGCGAGCCTTTGTGCGTGAAGGTGTGCCCCACCGAGGCCTTGCGGTTGCCGGCGGGGGCGACGGCGGAGAACACGCTGCTGGGCTTGGCCGTGATCGACGAGTCGCAGTGCCTTGCGTTTCGCGATACGGGTTGCCGCTACTGCTACGATGCGTGCCCGTACGAGGCCATCGAGCTGACGGGGGCCGGTGCCAATCCGCACGTGTCCGTACTGGCCGACAAGTGCAACGGGTGCGGCGCGTGCGAGAGCGTGTGCGTGTCGCTGAAAGCCGGATCGATCGTGTCGGGTGCGCAAGAGCGCGCCATCGTCGTCAAGCCGATCGAGTCGGCGGAATAGGGGGCGTGCCATGAACTCGAAGAAGCTTCGCACCATCGTGGCGGCTGCGGTATTCGCCGTGCTGTCGATAGGCCTGATCGCCGGCGTGAGCATGGGTACGCTTTCGGGCTTCGGCTGGGAGACGTTCTCGGCGCTGTGCCCACTGGGGGCGCTGGCCACCATGATCGCCACGAAGACGGTCGTGCCGCGCGCGGTGGTGTCGATCGTCATCATGGCCGCGCTCGTGTTGGTGGCGGGACGTGCATTCTGCGGGTGGATATGTCCCGTGCCGCTGCTCGACCGGGTGCGCGGGTTCTTCCGCTCGCCGAAGAAGCGCAAGGCGATCGAGCAGGAGAAACGCTCGGAGATGCTGGGCATCGCGAAGAGCGAGCTGGGTTGTTCGAGCGGGCACGACTGTGCCAGTTGCCCGTCGTGCAAGGAGAAGCGCACGAAGCTGGACTCGCGCCACTGCGTGCTGGGCGGCGCGCTGCTGTCCACCGCCGTCTTCGGCTTCCCGGTGTTCTGCCTCGTGTGTCCCATCGGGTTGACGTTCGCCACCGTGCTGGTGGTGTGGCGCCTGTTCGCTGCGGGCGACATGACGTGGTCGGTGGTGCTCATCCCGCTGCTGCTGGTGGTGGAGATCGTGTTTTTGCGCAAGTGGTGCACGCGGTTCTGCCCTATGGCGGGCCTCATGAACCTCGCGTCGCGTTTCAGCAAGACGTGGCGACCGGTGATCGACGAGTCGAAATGCCTGGAGACGGCGAGCGGCGTCGCGTGCAGCGCGTGCGCCATGGCGTGCGAGGCCGACATCAACCTGCGGCATCCCGATTTCGGCGAGCGCACGTTGGCTGACTGCACCCGATGCCGCGCCTGCGTGGACGCATGTCCGGCGAAGGCGGTCAGCATGCCGTTCGTGGTGAAGCGAAGCGAGGGGGCGGCGGTTGGCACGGTGACGTTGGCGGAAGTCGATGAGGAACGGGTGGAGCCGTGAGCGAGAGCGGGCGCTCCCGGGGAGCGCGGAGCGTCGTCGGCGTGTTCGACGGCGTTGCGAGCGAGGCGATCATCGTGCATCAGGAGCGGTGCGCGAAGGTGCGCAATCGCAACGTCGCGTGTTTGAAGTGCGCCGACGCCTGCACGTCGGGCTGCTTCGCGCTGGTTGACGGGGAGTTGGCGGTCGACGCGTCGAAGTGCGTGGGCTGCGGCACGTGCGCGACCGTGTGTCCCACGTGCGCACTGGAGGCGCGCAATCCCAGCGACGCGCAGCTGATGCAGGCGTGCCTGAGCGCTCGGGTTGGCGATGAGGCGGTGGTGGCGTGCGTGCAGCTGTGCCGGGCGGCCGGCGCCTTGCTCGACGAAGGACGCGCTGCGCAGGTGGTGTGCTTGGGGCGTGTGGAGGAGTCGCTGGTCACCGGGCTGGCGGCTGCCGGCGTGCAGCGCGTGCGGTTGGCGTGCGGCGACTGCTCGCGCTGCGAGCAGCGGCATGGCGCGGCGACGGCGCGCCTGGTGGCGGATACGTCGAACTCCCTGCTTGAAGCTTGGGGCAGCGACGCGCAGGTCGAGGTGGTGGAGGGCGTGCCCGCAAGCGCGTGCGCCGAGGGGGTCGCAGCCGACGAGGCGGCGGCCGCGGTCGCAGCGTACTTCGCCGAACGTCGGGGCAGCGAGCGCGTGGGGGCGGTGCCGGTCGATCCTGCGGCTGCGGCTGCGCCCGGTCCTGCGGCTGCGGTCGATCCTGCGGCTGCGGGCTCCGTTGCGCTTCCGCGCGTCATGAAGGACGGCACGCTGCCCCATTTCGTTCCCGACCGCCGCGAGGCGCTGCTTGGGAATCTGGCGCAGCTTGGAGCCCCCGTGCGGCCGAGCGTCGCGACCCGGTTGTGGGGCTGCGTGGTGATCGACGGGCGCGCGTGCTCGTCGTGCCGCATGTGCGCGACGTTCTGTCCGACGGGGGCCATCCGCAAGTTCGACTGCGATGACGGCACTATGGGCGTCGACCACGTACCGAGCGACTGCGTGAAGTGCGGAAGCTGTCGCGACGTGTGTCCCGAAGATGCCATTCAGCTGCTCGACGACGTTCGCGCGGAGTACCTGCTGGACGGGCGCGTGCACCACTACGTCATGACGCCGCGGCCGGTGGAGTTGGGCACCGCCCAGCAGATGGTGGACACCATGCGCCTTCGCATGCAAGGATCAGACATTTTCGAAAGGTAAGCGCTCCGTCATCCTCTTCGCTCAGGAGCGCTGTGCCCCGGCCCCAGCCTACCGGAACCCCCTCCTCCGGTAGGCTGGGGCTGTGTTTTTGTTCCGGGGCGATCGGCCGCGCCGGTTTTCGGGCCGGTTCTGCAAGTTTTTCGACTTTGTGGCAAGCCGGTTCATCGGGTCGATGGTTCTCATCAGGTGTTTTGGGGGTACGGCAACAGGGGGTAACGAAATATGTCGAAGCGGCAAAAGGAAAACCCCTGGTCAAGCTTCGCCGGGCGTGCCACAAAGTCGAAAAACTTGCAGAAGTGCCGTCGTTTCCGACATTCAGCGCGCGAGAGAGCTTTCCGGATCGCGGGCGGCGACGGCCGTGGTAGTACTGTGGCGCTTTCGATCGCCACCGAGTTGGGCCCTTTGATTCCGACTTCCATCCAGTCAGAACGACGAGGGAGCATCCCTCCCTCGTCGGCTGGCCGGGGCTTTCTACCAGTGGCAGACTACGACGTCGCCGGACTGGATGATGTTGAAGAGGTCGGCCGCCGAGCCGACGGGGAGGTTCACGCAGCCGTGGCTGCCGCGACCCTGCTGGTACAGCGTGCCGCCGAACGCGGCCTGCCAGTCGGCATCGTGCAGGCCGATGACGTTGCCGACGAAAGGCATCCAGTAGCGTACCGTGGACTCGTACTTCGAGCCGTCGAGGTTCGTGCCCTTGAGCACCGAGGGGCTGGCCTTCTGATTGAGCCAGAAGACGCCCGTCGGGGTGTTGTGCGCACCGTTCGGCGTGCCGCTGACGCACGGTGCTTCCCAGATGAGCGCGCCGGTTTCGTCGTAGAAGCGCACGTACTGCTCCGACAGGTCGATGTCGCAGTAGCGCGCCGACCAATCCTGCGCGCCTGCGCCGTTGTAAGCCGTGCCGGTAGTTTGGCAGGGGATGTCGACGGCGCCCACGGTGCCGTTCGCCACGCCTTCCTTCACAAGGCTGACGAGCGCGTCGCCGTCGGTCAGCCAGCCGTACGGGCCGCCGGCGACCGTGATCACTTTGCCGTCGGGGCGCGTGTAGGTGCGCTCGGTTCCCACGGTGTCGCAGGCTGCTTCCAGCTCCTTCGCCCAAGCGACGAGCGCTTCCTCGTCGAGCGAGGGCGCGAGGTTCTCGTCGAAGCTGATCCACGTAGAGACGAGGGCGGGGTTGACCTCGGCGGCCACGTCGCCTCCCATCATGAGCTGCATGTTGGCTTTGATCAGCTGGTTCGCCGCTTCGGCAGCCGCTTGCAACTTGGGATCCGTGGCGGGCACGGCCGGCTGCTGGAGTTCGTCCGCCGTCAGCTTCACGGTGGGCTGCACCGAGGCGATGGCCCCGCCGATGGCTTTGGTCACCGCGTCCGCGTCGAGCGCGGTGCCGGTCGACTCGGGTTGCACGGCGAAGGCGTCCTTCTGCTCGTCGAAGGCGACGACGGCGTCGGTCGGCGGCGTGGCCGTGGCGTTGAACTCGTCGACGGCAGCGCGTACGACAGCTCCGAGACTGCCGCCTTTGGAAGATGCCGTGAGGCTGTCGGTCTCGTCGTGCGAGCGCGCGACCTCGAGCGGCCACAGCCAGGGGTTCGTGTTGCCGAGCGCGGCTGCCGTGATGGCTTCGCTGTCGAACGAGACGCCGGCGTCTTGCGCGGAGAGCTTCAGCGAGAAGCCCTGCCCCGTCACCGTCACGGCGTAGTCGCTCAGGGCGTCGTCGAGCGTAGCTTGCACCTCGGCGGCCGTTTGCAGCGACACGTCGTGCTTGCCCAGCGTGGTGTTGGGCATGAAGCGCCCGGAGAAGTAGATGCCGCCGGCAACGTAGGCGATCAGCAGCAAGCCGACGAGGGAGCCGATCGCGATGCCGATGATTTTCGGTGCGGAAAGGCGTCGACGGGCGGGTTGGTCGGGAAGGTTGGCGTGCCCGGGCGTCGGGTCAGTGGGTGCAGCGTGTTTCATGTGGCGTCCTGGCTGGATGTGGTGAGCTTGCATCGTTCCTGTTGAGCGCATTGCCCATTCTAAAGGAAACCAGCGTGAGACGATAGGGTGAGTTGTTTCATCACGGTAATCGGTTGAAGCCGGTTGGTGCAGCGTATATAATACAGGCGAGCCGCAGGGAGGTGGTGCTCCCCACGGCTCTCGGACTCGCTTCGGCGGTTCGGATGTTATTGTGGTCCCGGTTCGTCCTCTTGGGACGACCGGGGCGTATCTTTCGACAGCGCTTGAAGCGCGAGCGCAGCCGCCCCGACCATCAGGCTGCCGAAAGCCACCATCAAGCCGAGAACCTGCAAGACTACCCCGATAAGATCCAGCAATATACCATTCATAGAGGACACCCCCTTCCGTTGTCTAGAATCGGAAATGGATGTAAAGAGGGTGCGATCCTCCCCGCCTGGCGGGTTCGTGCTTCCCAGTATAACGACCCCGTCTTATGCGCAGATGGCGCACATCCAGCGCAGAGCTTTCTCGATCTTACGCGCATCCAACGGGTTTCCCACGCGGATTCCACGCGGGTTGCCTCCGGATCCAGCGCGGTTTATACGTGCTTTGCCGCGAAATCCAGCGGGTTTTCACCGTCGTTTGACGGCGGCATCGCGCAACGTCGGATGTTTCACGTGAAACATCCGAGGGAGGAGGGTTGGCGGGGAGGGCTACGTGAAACATCCGAGGGAGGAGGGTTGGCGGGGAGGGCTCGGCGAAGGGGGCACTGCGAAGGGGGCTCTACGAGAAGGGCTCGGCGAAGGGGGGTACCGCGAAGGGGGCGCCGTGGCGCGCCCGGCAGCCGGATCGGCCGCAGCGACGGGGAGGGCTACGTTTCTCGTTCGGGATCGTCTTCGATCAGGAGGCCTTCCGCTCCCTGGCGCTTCTTCTCGGCGCGCAAGGGAAGGTATTCGCTGATCACGATACCGACGAAGATGAGGGCGAAGCCGGCGAACAGCGGGCCGGTGAGGATCTCGCCTAAAAACAGCACCGAGAACGTCACGCCGAACACCGACTCGGTGGCCAGGAACAGGGACGCAGGCGCGGGGTCGACGTGGGCGACCGCGAAGTTCTGCAAAAGCAGCGCGATGCATGAGGCGAACACGGCCAGGTACCCCAGGCTCATCCAGGTATCGAGTCCCAGGCTGGCGAACGCGGGCATCGGCTCGAACGCGAGCCCGGCTGCGAATCCCAGCACGCCGGCCACGAGGAACTGCACGACGGTGAGCAGCGTCATGTCGCGCCCGCGCGCGTACTTCGCGGTGTACAGCACGTGCAGGCTGAGGAAGAGCGCCGACAGCAGCGTGATGAAGTCGCCGAAGCGCAGCGAGAATCCCGACATCCCCGCGAACGACACGCAGCCCACGCCGGCCACGCATACAAGCGCGGCGGCGATGTTGAAGCGCGTCGGGCGCGGCCCGCGCAGCGCCCACCCCAAGAACGGGATGATCACGCAGTACAGTGACGTGAGGAACGAGCTGTTCGAGGCGGTGGTGTCGGTGAGGCCCGTCGAGTTCGCCCAGTACGACAGGAACAGGAACACGCCCAGGACGGCGCCCTTCTTCAGGTGATCGAGGTCGAGAACGCGACGAAACCGTGGGAGCATGATGATGCCCAAGAGGATGCCGGCCGCGGTGAAGCGCACGCCTACGAGCCATGCAGGTGGGAACTCGTCGACGGTCGACTTGATGACGACGGTTCCCAGACCCCAGATGGCGGCTGCCACCAGGAGGAACGCTTTGTACATCCAGAGCGGGTGCGAGGTATGTTTCACGATGTGAGCCATAGCGCAGCATCATAGCATGCGCGCGTCCGCTCCGCCTCTGCGAAAGCCCGCTTACTCCTCGAACAGCGCGATGACGTCGGCTTTGGAGTGCGCGCCCAGCTTCGCGTACAGGTGTCGCACGTGCGTCTTCACCGTGTTCTGCGACAAAAACAGTTCCTGCTCGATCTCGGCCCGGCTCTTCCGCTGCGCTATCAGGCCCATGATTTCGGCCTCGCGCGCGGTCAGCTCGTAGCGCACGGCCAGGTCGTCGCAGCGCGTCATGAACCGCTCGCGCGGCCCCGGCACGTGCAGCCGGTCGGCCAGCGACAGCCCCGACGCTCCCCAGTCGCCGTTCACGGACTTCTCGCTCATCCAGATGACCACGCATACCAGCACCAACACGATGCCGGCGAGCGCAAACCCCACGAGCGTCATCGGATCGGTCAGCAGATCAGTCTGCCACAGAGCGCGGCGCACCATGATGCCCGCGAATAACGCGGTCTCGCTCGACGCGCGTGCGATGGCGAACAGCCGTAGGCTGGGAACCTCGAAGCGATAGCAGATGTTCGCCAGCATAAGCAGCACAAAGAACGTGAACCACACGTAGGCGAATCGCATGAGCACGGACACGACGTATCCTTGCATGGGTGCGACGAAGGGGACGATGGCGAACGCGACGATGGAAACCGGCAGCCCTACCTTCGCCAGAAAACGCGCGTCGAAACGATCGCGCTTGGCGATGGCCATTACGAGGATGACGATGCCGACAATGCCGGTAGCCGCAACGCGGTGGATGGCTCCGACGTACTCCGTTGCCGAGAGGAAAGCTCCCGAGAAGCTGGACAGCAGGCCGGCAATGGCCATGATGACGATGAGCTTCCAGGGGATAGGGTATCGCACGCCTTTCGGTACGGAGCGCTCGGCGGGCAGCAGGCGGAAGCTCAGCTGCGCGCACGCGAGCGACGCGAGGGGTAGGGCCGCGGTTGCGATGACGCCGAACGGCGCCTCCATCGTGCCGATCACAAACGACGCTGCGGCGGCTGCAATACAGGACAGCGCGCCGTACATGAGCGTACGCGTGGCTCCCATCTGGCTGTACGCTTCGGCCCACAGGCAGAATAACACTGCTCCGCCTACGGCGGTGACGATGCTCACGGGGATGATGAACGCTTCGCCGGCCTGACCGGGGATGAGCACGAGGCCCACGGCAGCGGTGCCGATCGCCGTGAGCGCGACTGCCGTCCACGAGAATGCTTTGCGTCGGCTCAGCCGGCCGATACGAGGCGCGAGTAAGGCGAACACGAGGAATGTGCCGATGTCGCCGATGCGCATACCGGTATCGAACGCCGTACGCAGCGCAGGGTCGAACACGCCACCCGGAAAGATGGTCGCAACGTGCGTGCAGCACAGCCAGGCGATGAGCAAACCCATCCCCAAGAACCGCAGCGGATACATCAGCGCGGACAACGGTTCGTCGTCACCGGCTTGGTCTGCGGGTGCCAACGCGCGCACCACATCGCTTGACTTCATCGAAACCTCCTGTTCGTCGTGCCATTGTACCAGGGGTGAACGCAGGGGTGAACGCGGATTCACCCCTGCGCTGCGCAGTTCACCCGCGACAAACCGCCTGATGCAGGGCATGCTTGCTCCAGCGCCTCGGGAGGGCGCGGCACCGGGCCTCCGGGCAGGTGCATCGTAGATCTCTAGGAGGGATTCACATGAACGCAATGAAGAGCGGCCTTTCTCGTCGAAGCTTCCTGACGCTGGGCGGCGTAGCGGCCCTTGGCGGCGCGGCTGCGCTTGCCGGGTGCGCCCCGCAAGCGGCGAGCAGCGCGAACGCCGATGCGAAGAACGCCGACGACGCGGCTTCCACGATGCAGACGGCCGACCAGACGAAGGAGTGCGACATCGCCATCGTGGGCGCGGGCGGCGCGGGCCTGTGGGCTGCGGTCGAGGCCGTGCGCGCCGGCAAGAGCGTCGTCGTCATCGAGAAGGGCGGCAACGTGGGCGTGGCGAACGGCTCGCTGGCGGGCGGCCCTTTTATGGTGGGCTCGAAGCTGCAGCAGGAAGCCGGCGTCGAGTTCACGGTGGAAGAGGCGTTCAACCATATCATGGAGTACGCCCACTGGTCCACGAACGCTGCGGCAATCAAGGCGGCCGTCGCCATCTCGGGCGAGACGGTGGACCAGTTCACCGACGACTTCGGCGTGCCAACGGGCATGCGTCCCGACAACTACGGCGCGGGCCACGCCTCCGTGCGCGCGAACTTCCAGGGCGACACCGACGCGCAGGTGCGCGGCGAGGAGCGCATGAAACCGCTGCAGGAGTTCGTTGAAAGCAAAGGCGGCGAGTTCCTGTTCAACACGGCGGGCAAGCGTCTCATCATGGAGGATGGCACCTGCACGGGCGTGCAGTGCGAGGGCGACGGCGTGATCGACGTGAAGGCGAAGGCGGTCATCGTGGCCACCGGCGGCTTCCTGGGCAACGTCGACATGATGCGCGAGAAGTTTGGCACCTTCGTGAACCCGCTGGGCAACGTGCTGTCCGTGGGCGAGGGCATCGACATGGTGCAGGCTGCGGGCGGCCAGCTGTCCACGCAGTGGGGCATCGCGGGCAACGAGTTCACCGGCTCGAACCAGAAAGCCGACGGCCTGTACGACCGCAAGAGCGCCGCGTTCACCATCGGCATCTACGGCACGCTGCTCGTGAACAACCAGGGACGCCGCTTCTCGAACGAGGGCAAGTTCGCGAACTTGCCGCTGGCGCTGGGCGGGGCCATCTCGCTCGTGGGCGGCAAGTACTACGCGGTGGTCGACCAGGCGTACGTCGACGGCCTGAACGCGGGCACCGACGCGTGGACGCTGTGCGGCGCCGACGAGGAGAACTGGCGCACCGGCATGATGACGCTGAAGGGCAAGCCGCTGGAGAACGTCCAGGGCAGCATCGACGAGGCCGTGAACGCCGGCTGGGCCTTCAAGGCCGACAGCATCGAGGCGCTCGCCGAGGCCATCGAGGCGCCTGAGCTGGTAGAGACGCTCGACGAGTACAACGGCTACTGCGCCGATGGCAAGGACGAGCAGTTCTACAAGCCGGCCTGCTTCCTGCAGCCGGTGACCACGGGACCGTTCTACGCCTTCCAGTACGAGCCCAGCGCGTGGGTGACCATCGGCGGCATCCGCACGAACGACCGCCTGCAGGCCATCGACGGCGAGGGCGTGGCCATTCCTGGCCTGTACGTGGCCGGCGCCGACAACGGCACGCTGATGAGCGCGCCGTACTGCGACTACGAGGGCTACTCGCTCATGTGCGCGTACTGCGGCGGCCGTCTGGCCGGTCAGTACGCGGTCGAGACAATCGACGCATAAAACGCTTGCGGCGCCGCGTCCTGTGAGGGCGCGGCGCCGACCGCTCAACCAACTCGTTGAGACGCGAGCGCTTCCCCTCCCTCCGCGCCGCGTCCCCTTCATGGTGCCGCCCCGGCTTGCGCAAGCCGGGCGGTCTCGCTATGTGCTGCATCTGGTCGCCGGCAGTGCGAAATTTGGCAGGAATTTGGGGGTGGGTAAATCAGATGCTCCGGAAAGCGAACACACGGTCCGCGTATCTTCGCATAATGCCTGGTCGGCTTTTACGCAGGGCCTCCCTTTTCGAAGTGAGTCTCGTCTAATATTTACTTAACTCGATATTTTTGCCACATTCGGCACCTCGGAGCGATCGGTTGCCGTGCGGTCGATTCGGCTCGCAATGCCCCGCCGTGCCGGTTCGCCATCCGCTCGGTGACCGTTGGGCGACGGGGGCGTTCCCGCAGATGCGCCATGCTACGCTGGGCTGTCGAAGACGGCGGTTGAGCAGGCGATCGAGGAGGTGCGGGATGCCCACGCTGAAAGAGGTGGCGCAGGTGGCCGTGGAAGCGCGGCGCGACAAGGGCTCCGGCTCGGGAAAGCGTCTGCGCGAGATCGAGCGCATCCTGCGGCATCATCGCGTGCTGTCGGGGCTCACGCCGCAGGAGGCGACCAGCTTGCTGGAGGACCTCGGCCCCACGTTCGTGAAGATGGGGCAGATCGCAGCGAATCGCAGCGACGTGATTCCCCCCGCGTACGCCGACGCGTTCAAGCGCCTGCGCGCCGACGTGCCGCCCATGCCGTTCTCAACCGTGATCAGCACCATCGAAGCGTCGCTTGGCCATCCGTGGCAAGAGACGTTCTCGTGCATCGAAGAGCGGCCGTTGGGATCGGCCTCCATCGCGCAGGTGCACAAGGCGCGCCTCGCGCCGCACGCGGTGGGCGATGCGGGAGCGGGCGGCGGCACCCCTGCCGCGCCGCTGCCGCCCGACGCCCCGTCCCCGGGGTCGTACGTGGCCATCAAGGTGCGCCGACCGAACGTGGTCGAGCAGATGACGCAGGACCTGGCGCTCATCCGCCAAGCCGTCGCGCTCGTGGGCCTGACGCGCGCGACCGACGGCATCAAGCTGTCCCTCGACGACCTGGTCGCCGAGCTCGAGCGCACCACGCATCAGGAACTCGATTTCTGCATCGAGCAACACAACCTCGTGCGGTTTCGCCAGTTCCTCAGCGACCAGCCCGGTGTGGAAAGCCCGCGACCGTATCCGCACATGAGCTCGGACGACGTGCTGGTCATGGACTTCGTCGAGGGCCCCATGATCAACGACGTTCGCGCCCTGCGGCAGCGGGGGATCGACCCGGCGAAGCTGGGCCAACGCCTCGCCGAAAGCTACGTGACGCAGATCGTGGACAACGGCTTCTTCCACGCCGACCCGCACCCCGGCAACATCCTCGTGCGCGGCGACGACATCGTGTGGATCGACCTCGGCATGGTGGGCGAACTGTCGGCGCTCGAGCGCGCGCTCATCGGGCGCATGTTCCGCGCGGTGGCCGAGAACGACGCCTACGCGCTCATGGAGGCGCTGCTGGGCGCCGCACGCGCAGAAGGGTCGGTCGATCATGGTCGGCTGCTCAGCCAGCTGGGCAACCTGCTGGTGTCGTACACCACGGTGAACCTGGCCGACATCAACGTGGGATCGGCGCTCATGGACGTGTTCGGCGTGCTGCGGTCGCAGAACCTGGCCCTACCGCCGTCGTTCACGCTGCTGGCGCGCGGCATGGTCACCATCGAAGGCGTGCTCGTGGACATCGCGCCCGACACGAGCGTTATCGGCATCATCAGCGAGCACGTGAAAAAACGTGCGCGCACGTGGGCGTCGGTCGAGACGAAAGCGCGCGAACTTGCCTCGAGCGCCCTATCGTCGGCCGAAGCCGCGGTGCACCTGCCCACCCAAACGTCCCATACCCTCGACATGGTGAATCGCGGTCAGATCCGCGTCGGGGCCGACCTCGGCATCCCCAACGACGCCATCGCCGCGCTCTACTCCGTCAGCGGCACCGTGGCCATGGCGCTCATCTCCGCCGGCCTGTTCATCGGCTCCAGCCTGCTGGCCACCACGAACATGCATCCCCAACTGCTGGGCGTCCCCCTGCTCGGCGTGCTGGGCTACCTGGGCGCCTTCGCGCTGGGAGCCTACGTGGTCTGGCGCAACCTCCTCATCCGCCATCGGCAAAAGAATGAGGAGAAGGTGTAGGAAAAGCTGCCGACCTGTTACTGCTGATCGGCGAGCTGCTTGAGAGCATCCATGTCCATTCGGTAGTACGTTTTTCGCCCTTCCTTTTGCGCGATGAGCACGCCGCGTTCCTTGAAGGGTGCGAGTCTCTTGTACATTGTCTGCCTTGACGCGTCGAACGTGAAGGTGAGCTCTGCCATGGTGATGCCGTTGAATGCGAACAGCGCGGCGGTCACAAGAACGCTGGCGATTTCGATGGCCTTCTCATCACTCGCAAACACGATCTCAGCCATCTTCTCGCCCTGCTCGAGCATGTTTCGAAGCTCCCTGAGAGAGTTGCGCATGCTTTCCATGGCAGAAACGATTATTTCCGAAAACGCTATTACGAACGGAGTCAGATCGCCCTTGTTCAAAGGGTGCTCGCAGACAGTGTAGCCCTTATAGTATTTCTCGATATCCTGTTTTACGGCATAGGAAAGTCGGAATCCGATTAACGGCTCGTACTCTTTCGACAAGACGTAGCTGCTGATAAATCTGTTTGTCCTGCCGTTTCCGTCGTAAAAGGGGTGGATATAGCCGAAAAGGAAGTGGAACAGCGATACGCGAGCGATGGGCTCGATATCCGTATTGTTTAGGATGTTCAGCGCTTTTTCGAGGCAAAGCGTGATTTTCGATTCGGGCTCCATTCCCTTGTGGATGGGGATTCCGGTGGCATCGCATACCGATACAGGGCCTCTTCTAAAGAGGTTTCCGTCGGGAACGTGATCTGGATTGTCGCGCGTGACTTCGTCCAAGACCAAGTCATCGTATATGCTCCTGACGTCTTCGCAGATGCGTATGGGTATGTCTTCCTCGCGACTGAGCATTTGGTACTTTTGAACAAGACCGTGGAATCGTCCGCGCTTGTCGTTTTCTTCCAATCGTTCGAGGACATCTCCGATTTCGCGCCGTGTGGATCGTACGCCTTCGATTTCGTTGGTGATAACGATCTCGTCAATAAGGTTCGATTCTCGGTAGCTTTGTATCGCTTTTCCAGGCAAAGAGAGAATGAGCCGGTAGATGTCTTTATCGATTTTTGCAGCAGTGATTGCTGCCTGGTAGATTTCCGGAGTCATGACGAAGAACGCAGGGCTTCCGGATACGTCGAAGCCGATTTTATGCGACTGATCGGAATTGAATCTGGCTTCGTATTCGGTGGCGTACGATTCGGGATAGCCGTGGAAGATTTTCCTTAAATCGCGATACGTCATGTGTTTCCTTCTTTAACTCATATCGATCAATATGCTCTAATAGAGTTAAAATTGTACTATATTATTAACTCTATTAGATGCAGAACGATGAATTGAGTTAACGTTACAACAAAAACGGACGGTTCGCGCTCGGTGCGAACCGTCCGTGAAATGCGCGGCGTGCGTGCTTCGCGTTACGCGAACACCACGATGGATGCGGGGTCCTTGATACGCAGGGCGGCCGTCTCCATGATGCGGAACGTGTGGTTGAAGTCCGCGAGCTCCAGGTAGCCTACCGACAGGTCCAGGCCGACGGCGAGGTCGAGGTACTCGGGCTCGGCGCACACGAGCACGGCCTTGCCGGGACCCATGACGCTGGTCATGTACACGTTGTCGCCGATGAGCTTCTTGATGCGGTCGATTTCCAGCAGGCCGGTGTTCGGCTGCAGGCGCTGCAAGTCGAGGAACAGGTCGGGCGATACCACGAGGGCGTAGCGGCCGAGGTAGCCGGTTTTGGCCAGCTGCGCCACGCCGGCGGTGACGTCGGAGAAGCTGTTCTCGCCCTGGGCCCAGTCGCCCTTCTTGATCTTCGCCGAACCCTTCACGGTGAGCAGGCCGTCGGCGCCGAGGGCCTTGTTGCCGTTGAGGATGAGGTCGTCTTCGCGACGCGATGCCTTCTTCGCGGCGGCGATGGCCACCGAGAGGTCGAGCGGGTAGCCGGTTTGGGCGGCGTACTCCATGTCGCGGCTGAGCAGGGTGAAGTCTTCGTAGAACAGCGGCAGCTCAAGCTGCGTGCGGCCGACGATGCGGCCGATGCCGTCCTCGAGCACCTCTTCCTTGTTCACGCCGTCGACGGCCACCGTGGTCACGCCGGCGCCGAGCGGGCCGAACACCTTGAGGAAGCGGCGGCAGGTCAGCTGGTTGCGAGCCGTTCCGATAACGGTGTCGTCGATGCGGTTCCACAGCTCGACCGAGAGGTCGGCTGATTCACGAGCGAGGTAGTCCATGGGGGACTCCTTTCAAACGGGGCGCTGCGATGGGGGGCAGTTCGTGCGAACCATGGCGCACGAACGAATGTTTCACGTGAAACATTCGTCCTCCATCAGCGGAAACGGTTAGGACAGGTCGCCGACGGTGGGAGCGGGGGCGGGCTCGGCCGGCGCCGGGGCGATCTCGCCGTCGGTCTTGATGCCGAGCTCGGCCAGCTTCTCCTGCACTTCGCCTTCGCCCTCCAGGAAGAACTCCGTCTCCGTGGGATCGAGGTGGCGCATCAGCGTGATGAGCTCGCCCATGTGAGCCTTCTCCTCGTCGCGGATGTCGGCGAGCACGGCCTTGGCGGCGGGATCGTCGGTGGCCTGGTAGTGGGCGTCGTACAGGAAGATGGCTTCAAGCTCGCCGGCGATGTCGATGCGAAGCGCCTGCATGAGCTCGGCATTCGTCATCTTGCGATCGACGTTGCCGGCGAACGGGTTGGGGAAACTGGGCATAAGGTCCCTCTCTTTCGTATAACGGTGTAACGCTCTTCTCCTGCTCGATATGATACTCCGATTATCAGGGTTGATGTATTACGATAGGGTTATTATTGAGAATAGTTCTCAATAAATACACGTTAAATCGAAAGAGAAGGGGATTCGATGAAATAGTAGGACTCCAGCAGATAGGCCTGGTCGTACTTCTCGGCGAGCGCGTGCAGCTTGCGTTTCGCCGCGCGCTGGTTGCCTTGCGCCATGAGGCGCTCGAACGACGCTCGCTCGCGCGGGGTGGCGTGGCCCGACAGGTAACCCCACACGTGCTGGGCGGCGTTGCGAAACGATCCGGGCTCCACCGGCTTTGCGAGCGCACGTTCGACCGTTTCATAGAACGGGATGGCCGGCCACGTGCGCTTGTCCTTGAGCAGTGTGCGCAAGGCCAGGTAAGCGGTCTGGTCGTGCTCGAGCACCGCGTATTTGTAGCGTGCCCACTCCCGTTCGAGTTCGGCGAAACGGCCGCGTTCGCTTGTGCTCAGGATGCACTTGAGGGCCGAGAGGTTCTTGTCCTTCACTTCGAGCATGATGTCGGGCATGCCGAAACATGCGCCGCTTTCGTCCCCCGCGCTTCCCGCGTCGGTTCGGTGCGCTTCGAGTTCTCGGTAGAACGCGAGGAAGGGTTCCAGCTCGATGGAGTCGGTGTGGCTGCCCAGCCTGCGACCGGGGGCTTGCTGGGCATAGTGCATTTTCTGCACGCCGTCCTCGGGCTTCCAGGTTGCGGCCGCCGCGTCCAGCAGCGTGCGCCAGTCCGGCGCGTCGGGCTCGTGGTGCAGCTCGTGGTGGAGGATGTCGAACACCATGGGTGCCCCGGTGGTGCGGCTGAGCGAGAGCACGTCTTGTGCGGTGAAGAGCCGATCGTCGTTCTCGATGACGAGTCGTCGGCGCACGGCGGAGGGGAGCGTGCCGTATGCGCTGGCGAACCGTTCGAGCGAGCGCAGCTTGTCGCCGTACGCGCCTCCTACATGTAGGACGATCTTGGCGGTTGCGTCCATCTCGAGCGCGTCGAGAAACGCCGCATGGTACGCCAGATCGAGTTTCGCGCGCTCCACCACGTCGGCGTCGGGCGAGTTCAACACCGTGTATTGCCCCGGGTGCATGCTCAGTCGGATGCGGTGGCGCCGCGCCTTGCGTCCGAGCGCAGCCAGCTGCGGCTCGAAGTCGCGCACCCAGTCGAGCGCGTTCACGGGGCTCGAGCCGAAGGGGATCACGTCCGAGCTGACGCGGAACAGGTGGATCCCGTTTTTCGCCTGGTAGTCGAGCGCGGCATCGAGGGCGCGCAAGTTGCCGTCGATGACTTGGGTCAAGCGTTCGGGCGTGGCAAGCCGCTGCACCACCGATTGCATACGCGCGGCGGGCACCGCCAGCGTCTTCGATGCGTAGCCGATGCTCACGATGCCTCCCTCCGATACGGTTGCCGCGCTTCGTCGGCTCCCATCATACGCGGAATCGATGCGGAACAGGATGCGAGCGCCCAACCCTCGAGACACGACAGCGTGACAGCTGCGCCTACGCTGTCGCAGCCTCTCCCTCGGCGCTGCGCTTCGCCAGCTTCCGGTACGCCACCACGCCTGCCGCCGCCAGTACCACGGTGAGCGCCGCCACGAGCGCTGCGCCCGCGTAATTGCCGTCGCCGAAGGCGCCTGCGGCCAGCGTGGACGAGACGATGGAGGGAATGCGTCCCACCGTGGTGAGGGCGACGATGCGCCCGATAGAGCTCGAACCCAGCCCCGCCACATAGGTGAGCAGGTCTTTCGGCGTGCCGGGGATGAGGAAGCACAGGAACAGCAGCAGCTCGAAGCGCCTCGCGTCGCGCAGCCAGCGCATCGAGGTGATCTTGTCGGGCGAGAAGAACAGGCCGACGATGCGCATGCCGAACGTGCGCACGAGCGCCATGACCGCCGCCGTCCCCAGCGCGCTGGCCACGAGGCACCACAGCGTGCCTTCCCAGAAGCCGAACGCGTACCCTGCGCCCAGCTCAAGCGGTTCGCCGGGCAAGAACGCGAACACGACTTGCGCCATGTTCGCCAGCACGAAGACGATGCGGCTCATCCATCCCGCCTCGTCTACCCACGCGCGGAAGCGCGGGGCATCGGCCACGAACGAAAGCAGCTCGGGGCCGTAGGTGACGCAGAGCGCGACCAGCCCCGCCGTCACCGCCAGCAGCCCGACGATCACGGCGGCGCGTTTCCTGACGAGCGAGCGCCGGTCCTCGTCGGGGGTACGGTGTATCTCGGCAGCCTCGGCGAGGGGCGCGTGCTGGGCGCGCAGGGAGGCGACGTCTTCCATGGGATGCTCCGTTTCTCGGGTGCGTTCGGTACGCTTCCGATGGTACGAAGCAAATATCTACCGGCTGTCTACGTCTGCGCACAAATCCAAAGAGAATCGCGCGACCACCCGCGCCCCTCCCGTTTCGCGGTTTTGCAGCGCGAGGCTGCCGCCGTGCTTTTCGCACATGAGCGACGCGATGTTCAGACCCAACCCGAAGTGCTCGGCCGAGGGAACCTCGCTGAAGAAGGGAGCGCATCCTCGCTCGAGCGCTGTGGGCGTGAAGCCCGGGCCGTCGTCCTCCACGATGAGCACGAGCGCTCCGTCCTGCACATCGATGCGCGCATCCACCTGCGAGGACGCATACCGCATCGCGTTGTTCAGCAGGTTGTCGGCCACCTCGCCGACGATGGCCTGATCCACGCACAGCCTTGGCCGCTCGCGGTCGCACCGCGGGCTGACCGATAGGGCGAACGTGCGGTCGGCGCAGGCTGCAAGCCCTGTGCCGGCATCGTTAACCATGCCGGCCACGTTGTCGAACGCGACCATGTGCGCGACCACGGCGCGGTCTTCCAGCTTTTGCAGGCCGCTCATGGCCTGCACGTAGCGTTCGAGGCGCTCCACCTGCGCAGCCAACGAGGCGACGGATGCCGCTAACCGATCGGCGGGCACGTCGCCCGCTTGCACGCGCCCTTCGAGCAGTTCGATCTTGCCCTTGAGGATGGTGAGCGGCGTGCGCAAATCGTGCGCGAACGCGGCGTTCAGGCGCTTGCGCTCCTCGGCCGTGCGCCATAGCGCGCGCTGCGATTCGGCCAGCGAGGCGCGCATGGCCTCGAACGATGTGGCGAGATGTCCCAGCTCGTCGTCGCGATCGTACGACACCGAGAACTCGAGGTTCTGCTCGGCGATGTTCTTCGCCGCCCCGTCGAGCACGGAGAACCCGGGTTCGAGACGCTGGCCGAAGAAGCGCCGCGCGGCGGCGAAGATGCACAGGCCGAACCACAGGGGGAACATGAGGAAGGTCAGCATTCCGAAGGCGGCCGACAGCGCTTGCGCTTCGTCTGACGGGGGCGTGTTCAGATAGTAGCCCACCGCCGACGTGAGCAGACCGACAGTGTCGCCATCCTGGTCGCCGCCGCTGAAGAACGACGCATAGGGGCTGTCGGGGTTGGCGGCAAGCCAGGCATCGAACCGCTCGCGTGCCAACGCGTCGTAGGCGGGCAGCTCGTCGGGCGTGAGCTCGACGTTTTCGGGGAGTTCCGGCAGATCGGACGTTCCGGGCGTCTCGATGCTGAAGGAGTCGCCCTCGTCGCTGGCCGATCCGTACAGGTACGTGGTCCCCGGCGCATATTGGTAGTCGCTCGCATCGGTTATCTCGACGAGCGAGGACAGGTCGGCAAGAGGCATCTCGGTCACGTCGCCGCGCACGGTTTGGACGAACACGCTGCTGCCGTTCTCGTCGATCTCCACGGCGCGCGCGGGAACGAGCATCTCGTCCTGGGCATCGAAGAGATACAGCCCCGACACCTCGTACGCGTCCTCGGTCGCCGCATGCTGCAGCGCGCTGAACACGCCGGCCGTCACGGTGGACATCACCAGCGCGAGCAGCAGGAACCCCAGCATGTACACCATGAACGAGGTTTTGAGCGACGCGTTGCGCCAACGCTCCCGCAGCGAGTCGAGGCGGGAGCTCATGCGCGCCACCGGTATCCCATGCCCCACACGGTTTCCACCGGGTCGGGCGCGGCTCCTGCTGCGGCCAGCTTCTTGCGGATGCGTCGGATGTGCTCGGTCACCACTTGGGAATCGCTTTCGTTCTCCCAGCCGCCCACGCGCTCGTGGATGCGGTCGCGTTCGAACACCTGGCCGGGATGCTTCGACAGGAATGCGACGATATCGAACTCGCGGCGCGTCAGATCCACAGCCTGTCCGGCCACCGTCACGATGCGGGAACGGTAGTCGATGGCGATGTCGCCGTCGAAGCGCACCTCGGCGCGCACGTGCTGACGGTTGTCGCGGGCGAGGTGCGCCTTCACGCGCGCGCCCAGCACGGCCAGCGAGAACGGTTTCAGCACGTAGTCGTCGGCGCCGGCCTCGAAACCCTCCAGCGCATCGACGTCCTCGACGCGCGCGGTGAGGAATAGGATGGGGCAGGTGAGGTGCTCGCGCAGACGGCGGCATACGGCGTAGCCGTCCAAGAGCGGCATGCCCACGTCGAGCACGATGAGGTCGGGGTTCTGCTCGGCGCGCTTGAGCGCCGACGCACCATCGCCGGCAGTGAGCACGCGGTAGCCCAGGCCCGTGAAATACTCGTCCAGCAGCGCGACGATTTCCGGTTCGTCGTCGACCACGAGCAACGTGGTCTCGCCGCCCCGCTCGATCGCCGCTGTCTCTTGTTCGCTCACCGCTTCGCTCCTCTGCATGCTCGCTCATCGTCGCACATGCGGCGAAGCATAGCACGAGAATATCAAGAAACCATCAACGCATTCGAGCGGGGTGCGCTATCCGCTGTGGTCGCGCGTGATCCTTCGGCCCCGACGGCTTCGCCGCCTCCGCTCAGGATGACGCGGGTTTGCGGCGGCGTTCCCGCAGGTGCCCAGGCTGGGGGGGGAGGAGGGCCAACCCGTCGCTACTCGTTCGTGCCCTCTTTGACGATGAGCACCGGCACGTCGGCGTTGCGCAGCACGTAGCTGCTGACGCTGCCCAGGATGCCGCGCAGCGCGCCCAGCCCGCGCGAGCCCATGACGATGAGATCGCACAGGTTGTCGATGGCGTACGTCACGATCTGCCCGCCTGGTTGCGTCTCTTGCAGCAGCTCGATGTACACCTTGTTCATCAAGCCGCTCAGCAGCGGGTCGATTTCGCGATGCAGGTCCTTGCTGGCCTCTTCGGTAACTTCCTCGTACGTTTTCTTGAGCATCGCCGACGATGCCGCGGTTAGCTCGTCGCGCCCTTCGGCTTCCAGCTTGTCGATGGCAAGTTGGTCGGTGTCGATGATCTGCACGATGCGCAGCGTCAGGCCGGGATCGTCTTTCGCGAACCGCACCGCTTCGGAAAGCGCCGCCCGGGCCGAAGCCGATCCGTCGTAGGGAATCATGATGTTGTCGTACAGCATGGTGCATCCTCTCTCGCGAAGGCCGCTCGATGGTTTCAGTATACCAGCCGCACGCGGGCAACGGCTCCTGCGCAGCGCTCAAGCAGCCGACTGGCACCAGGCCGTCACCTACTTTGCGGACACAAAATCTCGGCAAAGTCAAGACAATACTAGTTCTATTTACCCTGATGAGCGCATTGTAGAACCCTTCCATCATTGGTATGCTTATGCAAGTGTGTTCTCTTGCGAGACCGGGTTGCAGATGCGTCCCTGGACGCGTCGGGAACCGCGGGAGAGAGACGGACAGATGCGAGGGCGCGATGGACGATCGTGATATAGCGGCACTCATTTGCGAGGAAAGCCAAAGCGCTATCTACGCGTGCGATTCCCGCTCGCACGAGCTCGTGTACCTTAACCGCACCGCGCTCGCGCTCTATCGTCCCGAAGGCGATTACCACGGGCAGCTGTGCTATCGCGTGCTGTACGGTCGAAGCGAGCCCTGCCCGTTCTGCACGATGCAGAAGCTCTCGTCCGAGGGCGAGCTGAGCTACGGCCGCTACGACGAGCGGCTCGACCGCCATTTTCTCTGCCGCGATAAGCTCGTCGAGGTTGGCGACCGTCTCGTGCGGCTCCAAATCGCGAACGATTCCACGCTCGAGGTCGAGGAGCGCCGCGGCCTCGAGGCGCGTCTCGCCGTCGAGGAGACCCTCGTGCGGTGCGCCAAAACGCTTTCGAGCGATGCGAACGGGGAACGCGGGCTGGACGATCTGCTGCGTATCATCGGCGAGTTCTACGATGCCGATCGCGCGTATCTGCTCGAGTCGTCGCTGAACGCCACGATGATGTCCAACACGGTGGAGTGGTGTGCCGACGGGGTGGAGCCCCAGATCGACTTCCTCCAAAACGTGCCGCTTTCCGAATTCGAGCGTTGGACCGAGCTCTTCGACGAAGTGGGCATGGTGCGCATCGTCGATCTGGAGCACACGGTCGACCGCGATTCGGTTGAATACGCAACCCTCGCCCCGCAAGGCATCACCGATCTGCTGGTCGTGCCGCTTTACGAGGGCGGCGGCGTCATCAGCGGCATGCTGGGCATCGACAACCCGCATCGCAACACCGAAGAGACGGGGCTGCTGCGGTCGCTCACCTACTTCGTGCAGAACGATTTGGAGAAACGCCAGCTGCTCGACCGGTTGGGCGAGCTGTCGCATACCGACGGGCTCACCGGGGTGGGAAACCGAAACAGCTACATCGAGCGCTTGGTGGGTCTGGCCGAACAGCGGCCGAAAACGTTCGGCGTGGTATTCGCCGATATCAACGATCTCAAGCTAGAAAACGACACGCGCGGCCATTCCTTCGGCGACGCGATGATCCGGCGCGCCGGTCAGCTGGTGCGCGATCTGTTTCCCGGCGACACGTACCGAATAGGCGGGGACGAATTCGTGGCGTTTTGCGTGGACGCGACGCAAGAGGAGTTCGAAGAGCGCGTGCGCAAGCTGGCCGAGATGACCGACGCTGATGGGGCGCTGACCATCTCGGTTGGCTCGTCGTGGAGCGAGGACCAGGAGGCGCCGGGCGATTTGGTGATCCGCGCAGATCGGCTGATGTACGAGCAAAAGCGTTGGTACCATAGCGCTTCTCGGGGCCGCGGCCACGGCGCCGATGTGGGTGATCGCTCGTGAAACGAAAGATGTCGGCAAAAGGGCTGATCGTCGTTGCGCTGTGGGTGTTCGGCGCGATCATGCTCATCGCGTTCCTGATACAGGTGCGCAGCTATGCCGGCATCATCAACGACTCGGGCGTGGTTCGCGGCGGCACGCAGCGCGTCGTGAAGATGGAGCTTGAAGGCGAGCACGCCGAGAAGACCGTAGAGCGCGTTTCGGCGTTGCTCGCGGAACTCAAGCGCGACGAGGAATCCCGTCCCTTCAAGGATTCGGAAACCAGGGCGTTCATGCAGAGCATCGACGACGTCGAACGCCAATGGGGCCTGATCCTCGAGGAGTTCGATCGACTTGATCGGGGCGAGGGATCGAAGGAAACGCTCCTGGCTCTCAGCGAGACCCATTTCGAGTTGGCTGACAAGATGGTGATGTCTGCGCAGACGCGCGCCGAGCACGAATTCCTGCTCATGGGCATCGTCTGCGCGGTGCTGTTCCTGTTGGCGGCCACCATCATGCTGTTCATGCGCAACGATCGCATCGCCAAGCTCCGGGCGGCGTACTTCGTCGACCCGCTGACGAACCGCAAGAATTTGCTGGCGTTCGAAGAGCAGGCGGGCGAGCTGGTGGCCAACGCCGAGGACGGCGCGTACCTCGTGGTGTACACGAACGTGTCGAATTTCCGCTACGTGAACGAATCGTACGGCTACGAAGCGGGCAACCAGCTTATCGTCACGCTGGCGCGCCTGCTCGACAGCGTGTGCGGGCGAAACGAGTTGGCCGCGCATACGAACGCCGACCATTTCGTTGTGCTGGTGCGCGCCGAGCCCAACCGCGTGGAGCGGCTGTGCGAGGTCGTCGAGGAGAAGCTGCGCGAAAGCCCCGATTTGCACTTCGCGAACATGCTGTCGTTCGGGTGCGGCGTCTGCGCGATGACCGAGGCGACCGGCACCATCCCCGCAGCCGTCAGCAACGCCATCGCGGTGTTGAAGGGCGCGGACGAATCCGGCAAGGTGGCGTATTACGACGATGCGTTCCGCGCTGGCGTGGAGCAGAAGAACCGCATCGAGCAGCGCATGGATTACGCGCTGGCCCAGCATGAGTTTTTGCTGTACCTGCAGCCGAAGAACAACCTTGCCGACGGCTCGCTCGTCGGTGCCGAGGCGCTGTGCCGCTGGCAGTCCGAAGACATGGGCTTCCTGTCGCCCGACCGGTTCATCCCCGTGTTCGAGAAGAACGGCTTCATCGTGCAGCTGGATTTCTTCATGCTTACCCGTGTGTGCCAATGCTATCCGCTCATGCCGCCCGACGGCGACGAGGCGCTCGTCGTGTCGGTGAATTTCTCGCGCGTCACCGTGCTGCGCGAGGGCTTCGAGGAGCGGCTCGTGCGCATCGTGGACGGCGCTCACGTGCCGCGCGCGTGCATCGAGATCGAGGTTACCGAGAGCGCGTTCGTCGTGAACGAAGAAGCGGTCATCGACAAGCTGATCTCGCTCAAGCGATGCGGCTTCCGCCTGGCGATGGATGACTTCGGCACCGGCTACTCGTCGCTCAACCTGCTGCGGAAGCTGCCCATCGACGTGCTGAAAATCGACCGAGGTTTCCTGTACGAGGACGCGGAGACGGGACGCACGCGCGCAGTGCTCAAAGGGGTGGTCGATATGGCCAACGACCTGGGGCTGACGACGGTGTGCGAAGGCGTGGAGACGCGGGAGCAGGTTGCGATGCTGCACGAGCTGGGCTGCGATGTGGGACAGGGGTACGTGTATTCGAAACCGTTGCCGCTCGCCGAGTTTCGCGAGAAATTCGCCACGGGGGGGGGGCTTCTAATTCCTATGCCGGAACCGGGGGAACGAACTCGTAGCTTGTTTGACAGCTTTCCCCTTCCAAAAGCGCCTCGCCGCGCTTGACGAACCGGAAGCGCGCCGGCACGGCAGGGCTTTCGTTGATGGTGCGGTCCATCAGGCCTTGAGCGGGCGCTTGCAGCGCATGCCCGCGATCGTCGAGCACTTCCACCCGCAAGCTCATATCGCCTTGCCGCACCTCCGCGACCGTAGGCGCGTGCTCAACGATGTGCACGCCGCGATACGTGGCGAAGCGGTGCTCGGTCGCGCCCAGCGTGACCACGCCGATGCAGCCGGTGAAGCGGATCGGGCCCAGCGGTATCTCGGCGATGGCCAGCATGAGCGAGGCGTCGCGCTGCAGGTCGAGGCACTGTACCCAGAAGTAGCTGCTGGGAAACGTATGGCCCCGATCTCCCTCCATGTAGCCCACTCCGTCGTGCATATCCATCGTGGCGCCGTTCAGGCAGACCGATCCCGAAACCAGGTGGCGCATGCTGAACACCGTGTGCTTCGTCTCCATCGGGAGATGCGCGAACGGACCCATGATGTCGGAGCGCAGCGGCAACAGGTTTCGGTAGCGCACGACGCCCGTCAGTTCGAAGTCGGGTTCGCAGATGCGCAGATCCATGCCGTGCGGGGTGAACAAGCTGGATCCCACGCGCATGCGGTTGCCCTCGTGATGGAACGCCTCCAGCGGATACGAAACGAAACGCGACCCGCGGTTCGTGACCACTTGGACGAACGCCGAGTCCTGCGCGCGGCCCGGAATGACGGCAAGCACGTCGTCCCCTCGCTGCTGTTTCATGTACCAGCCCTCGTAGTACGGCTTCACGGTGCGCTCCTTCGGTCGGGTTTCAGGCGATGGTAGCATCGCCCCACGCGCGGTCGCGGAAGCGTAAAGGAGGCGCAAGGGGATGGTGAAGACCCGGTAAAGGCTGCGGAGTCTGCGCGCGAAGCGGCCCAAGTGTCACAAAATCCTGGCGGCGCGTTTTGTGGGTGCAGGGCCGATATTCCCCTCGGTTGTTTAATGGGGATCATTATACGGCAGCTAAGGTTGCCGAGGCCTGCAGCTTGCGTGCCGTAGGCTTCTTGCCCTAGAAATCTATGAGGTCGCGAACTTTGACGTCGAGAGCCATGGCGATGCGGTGAAGCACACTGATGCTGATGTTGGACTTGCCAAGCTCTATGCGTGATATATACGCTTTCCCTTTTGAGCTGCCTATCATGAGGGCGAGCTTATCCTGCGTCAATTCCTGCTCCAAGCGGAATTGTCGTATTCGCATACCGAGCTTCTGTAGGTAGTCCTCTTCCATCCTTGAAACGATATGCGCTACAATCGTCCTATAGTAGACGTATATGTCTACCTAATCAGACGGTTGCTTGAGCGACGTTCGAACGATAGCGAAGATAGCAGGAAGTACCCATGAGCATATTCCCAAATGATCACGTGTGCCCGCTTGCGGTCGAGCGTAATGAATCCCGATGCTCCGATCCTGCAGGAAAGCCTGATAGGGCTTGTGATATCTGCCGTGCGACGCTCATGGACGAACTGGGAGACGCAATGCTAGATGGGGACGCATCCTTCTTCGAAATGCTCTTCGTCGGCCACGTTCTCGAAAGGGAAGGGTTCGTGGGGATACGCGACGAAGAAGAGAATATCCAATTGGAACGCGTGCAAAGCGAGCTGGACGAGCATCCCGGGGACTGCGCAATCGGTGCTATTTCCCCAGTGCTTGGCGGCGGGTACCGGCTATTTATTGCAGTAGATGACGATCATGAGATCTCGAAGGTTTTCGATTCGCTGGAAGACGCAATCACCAGCTACTTCGACCACAAGCCAACGATAGAGGAACTAGCTAGGGGGGTGCATCCCGAAGAATGAGCAACCGTTGCATGGTTTAGCGTCTCGGCGCGCATGTCGCGCTCAAGCGCTGGCATATAAGGGGATGATGAGAAACAGGCCGCCGGGTTTCCCGGGCGGCCTGATCTTGTTCGTGGAGCCAACGAGCGGATTCGAACCGCTGACCTACGCATTACGAGTGCGTTGCTCTACCAGCTGAGCCACGTTGGCATACGGCTTCATTACGAAGCGCGAGAATGCAGTATATCGGAACCCCTGCGCTCCCGCAAGGGGTTCCGTCGAATTTTCGGACTACGCCGGTGGGAAGCGTATGACCAGGTACACGCCGGCGATCAGGATGGTGAGCAGCATGATGGGGAAGCCGGTCTTGAAGAACTTCGCGAACGTGATCTCGTAGCCGTGCTTCTTGCTGATGTCGGACAGCACCACGTTGGCGCTGGCGCCGATGAGCGTGCCGTTGCCGCCCAGGCACGCGCCCAGCGACACGGCCCACCACAGCGGCGTGACGTCCATGCCGGTGGACTCCATGGCCAGCAGGATGGGGATCATCGTGGCCACGAACGGGATGTTGTCCAGGAAGCTGGAGATCACGGCCGAGCCGATGAGCAGCACCAGCATAGTGATGAACACGTTGCCGCCGGTTGCGTCGATCAACCCGTTCGCCAGCATGCCGATAACGCCGGTTTCCGCCAGCGCGCCCACGATGACGAACAGGCCGGCGAAGAACGACAGCGTCGTCCACTCCACGTTCGACAGCGCTTCTTCGATGCTTTCGCCCGAGATCAACATGATGACGCCCGCCGCGCCCAGCGCGATGATGCACGATTCCAAGCCGAGCGCGCCGTGCGCCATGAACCCGACCACCACGACCAGGGTCATGACTACGCTTTGCTTGAGCAGGCGCATGTTCTTGATCTGCTGATGTTCGTCCAACTCCATGATGCGCTGGCGATGCTCGTCGTCGACGTGCATCTTGCGGCCGTACATCACGTAGAACACGCCGAGCACGGCGGCCAATATGACCACCACGGCAGGCGCGTCGTACAGGATGAAGTCGAAGAACGAGTACCCTGCAGCCGAGCCGATCATGATGTTGGGCGGGTCGCCGATGAGCGTTGCGGTGCCGCCGATGTTCGATGCGAGGATCTCAGTCATGAAGAAGGGGATGGGATTGATGTCGAGCAGCTTGCACACGGTCAGCGTCATTGGGCCGATGAGCAGCACGGTGGTCACGTTGTCGAGGAACGCCGAAAGCACGGCTGTGAGCAGCACGAACAGCAGCATGATCTTCCATGGGTCGCCTTTGGCGAGCCGTGCGCATTTGATGGCCAAAAACTCGAACACGCCCGACAGCTTCACCACCGACACGAACAGCATCATGCCCAGCAGCACGCCCAGCGTATTGAAGTCGATGTGCTCCATCGCCGCATCGAACGGCATGACGTGCAACGCGAGCACGATCATCGCGCCGGTGATGGCGGCGAGCGAACGATGCAGCTTCTCGGTCATGATGGTGATCATGACGATGACGAACACTGCGATGGCTACGATTTGATTAACGTCCATGAAGCACCGCCCGAACCCCTCGTTTGGAAATGGCCGCGCTTATGCACGACCAACGCGCTTCACTATAGCAATGTAAGCGAGGGTGAGACAGGTGATTTCGGCAATGTTTGTCGCCAAAGGCGTGACGTTTCTCAGCAAACGGCTCGATGGGCGCGTTCCTCCGGCGAGCGGCTCCGCGGCCGGTTCCTACGACAGCGGATAGCTGAGCAGCTCGTCCATAGTGACGAAGCGATAGCCTTGCGAGTTGAGATAGGGAAGCGCTTCTTTGAGCGCTTCGACCGTTTGCGAGCGATCGCCCCCGCCGTCGTGCATGAGGATGATGGCTCCCGGCCACGCGCTCTTGATCTGGTCGACGATCGCGCTCACGCCGGGCTTGCGCCAGTCTTGCGAATCGATGTTCCAGCCGATCTCTGCGCTGACCAGGGGGCCGACGTTGCGCATGACGTCCTCGCCGTAGTTGCCGCCCGGCGCGCGGAACACATGGCCGGCTTCGGTGCCGGTGGCGGCCTCTATGGCCTCGTAGCCCTTCTGCACCTCTGCCACCTGGTCTTCCGGCTTCATGTAGCCGAGGTTGACGCTTTTGCCGTCACCGGCGGCGTGGTCGTACGAGTGCGTGCATATCTGATGGCCTTCGGCGGCGGCGCGCTTCACGAGGTCGACGCCCTCGCCGTCGATGCGGTTGCCCACGGTGAAGAACGTGGCCTTGGCCCCGTTCTCGGCCAGCACGTCGAGCACGGCGGCGGTGGACTCGGGCCAAGGTCCGTCGTCGAACGTGAGGGCCACCACCTTGTCATCGCCCACGTCGGGCGATACGTTGCGCCGCAGCGCGTTGACGGGCTCCTGCGTCACCTCTTCGACGACGGCCCCGGAGATCGATCCGGTCTTCGTGCGCTTCATGCCGTCGGCGCCTTCGCCCTCGATCAGGTGGATGGGTCCGCGTCCTTCTTCCTCGTGGGCGAAGGGGATGGCGGCCTCGACCGTTTCCGACGGCTCCTCGATGGGGCTGCCGTCGCCCAATTCAACTACATCGCCGCTGGTCAGCTTCGCGTTGATGTCATCGGTGTTTTCGCCGTTGATGGTGGCGTGGAACGGTTCGCCCTTGCCCTCCTCCAGCACCGAGCCGTCCACGGCCACGAGGTCGCCCGGTTTCGGCTTGATGCCGCTGGCGTGCAGCGCGTCGCTCAGCGTTTTGCCGCCGCCTACGTCGATGCTCGATCCGTTCAACGTGATGGAAGCGGGCAGGCTTTGCACGACGAAGTACGTCCCGACGCCGAAAGCGACCAGCACGAGCAGAATGACCATGATGCCGAGAGCGCGGCGCCCCGAGCGTTTCGGCCGCGCTTGCGCGCGACGATAGTAATCGAAGTCTTGGTAGGGGGAGGCGGCGTCGCGCGCCGTCTTCGACGTCCGGGGGCGAGGATTCGTCGGAACGGGTCGGCGGCGGGCTTCGTCGGGGCACACGGAATCGGAGCGGCGAGGCTCGTGGCCACCGCTTTCATGCGTTGGGAACAAGTCGTCGAAACTGCGCTCGGTCATACTCCGTCCTCAAAAGGCGCGTGGCCTTCAATCGCGCGCCGCATATGCGGTCGCTCTATCCAACATACCCTACCAGTATGCGTCTATCAAATAACCGTTGGGTAAACAATTCCGTGTCTCTACCTCTCGTTGAACGTCCTGAAATTTGTATGGAGGGCAGGTGTCGGTGCGTACCGGGGCGACGCGCGTTGAACGGTCGAACCACTATACTGAACGCAACGTGATCGAAAGGAATGACCTATGGGTTTGCAGTTCGCCGGCGCTCGCGCCGTCAGCGCCGTTTCTACGTGGGGCCTCAAGAACGTGTTCCGCCGTCCCGCCGCGAACTTTCCGGGCAAAATCGCGCTGTACCTCGATCCGCGCCTCATTGCCGACCTCGCGCCGAAGTTGGAACGCGGCTCGGTGTGCGTGGTGGGCACGAACGGCAAGACCACGGTGACGAACCTGCTGGCCGACGCGCTCGAGCTGGCCGGCAACCGCGTGGTGTGCAACCGCACCGGCGCGAACCTCGACTCGGGCGTGGCCACGTCTCTGTTGCACGCGGGCCCGTCGGATTGGGGCGTGTTCGAGTGCGACGAGCTGTGGTTGGCGAAGATCCTGCCCCAGCTGCAGGCTACGTACGTGGTGCTGCTCAACCTGTTCCGCGATCAGCTGGACCGCGTGGGCGAGATCGACCGTATCCAGGACAGCATCGTGGGCGCGCTGGAGAAGTCGCCGAACACCGTGCTGGTGTACAACGCCGACGACCCGCTGTGCGCCCGCATCGCCGAGCGCGCGGCGAATCGCTCGATCGCGTTCGGCGTGAACGAAGATCTGGGGCTGCCGCAGAACTCGGTGGCTGATGCGCAGATGTGCCAGCGTTGCTCCTCCATGTTGGAGTACGCGTATCGCCAGTACGGGCAACTGGGCGCGTTCTCATGTCCCACCTGCGGGTTCGCGCGTCCCGCGCTCGATTATGCCGCCGAGGACGTGCAGCTGGGGCTCGACGGGCTGTCGTTTTCCGTGCGGAAGGGAAGCGATGAGGAGGCTGCGGGGTCGATCAACGCGCCGTACACGGGCGCGTACATGGTGTACAACCTGCTGGCAACGGCGGCTGCGGCCGACCTCGCCGGATGCCCGCTGCCTTCGCTGCAGAAAGCCATCGACGCTTTCGACCCGCAGAATGGGCGCCTGCAGACGTTCGGCATCGCGGGCCGGCGCGTGCTGCTGAACCTCGCGAAGAACCCCACCGGGTTCAATCAGAACCTCAAGATCGTCGCGCAGGATCCCCGTAATAAAGTAGTGGCCTTCTTCGTGAACGACAAAGAGGGCGACGGCCGCGACGTGTCGTGGCTGTGGGATATCGACTTCGAAGAGCTGGCGGACGATCCGGCCGACCTCACCGTGTTCGCGGGCGGCATCCGCGCGAACGACATGCAGGTGCGTTTGAAGTACGCCGGCATCGACGCCCAAGTGGTTGCGGATGCGGACGACTTGCTGGAGCGCATCGCGAACCTGCCGACCGAGGAGAACGCCTACCTGATCGCGAACTACACCGCCTTGCCCCCTGTTCACGCGGTGTTGACCGCTCGCGCTGAGGGGGACGCGGCCTCCCGTGGTGCGGCGGGCGATGCAGGGAGCGATCAACCCGCATCCGCGCCCGCGGACGCCCCTGCCCGTTCGTCGTCGGGCGCCGAGCGTCAGGCCGCACCTGCGAGCGCTCCTTCCCTTACGATTGCGCACCTCTTCCCCGACCTGCTCAACCTGTACGGCGACGGCGGAAACGTGCGCATCCTCGAGCAGCGCCTTCGTTGGCGCGGCATCCCCGTGGAGGTCAAGC
This sequence comes from Eggerthella timonensis, assembly GCF_900184265.1. NCBI lineage: Bacteria > Bacillati > Actinomycetota > Coriobacteriia > Eggerthellales > Eggerthellaceae > Eggerthella > Eggerthella timonensis. Next base: position 324,727 of record NZ_FXXA01000002.1, on the reverse strand, counting down.
GCGTCAACCACGGCGAGGCCGTCGATCTTTCCGGCGTCGACCTCGTCATGCTGGGCGGCGGTCCCGATCGCGAGCAGCGGCTCGCGTCGGACGAGCTCATGGGCATGCGCGACCAGTTGCGCGCCTACGTGGAGGATGGCGGCGTGCTGCTGGCCATCTGCGGCGGCTACCAGATCCTCGGCCACGAATGGCTGCTGGGCGACGAGGTGGTGAAGGGCCTCGGCATCGTCGACATGACCACCGAGCGCGCGTCGGGCGGTTCCGGCGACCGTCTCATCGACAACATCGTGCTAACGTCGCCGCTGGCGAAGCGTCCGGTCGTCGGCTACGAGAACCACGCGGGCCGCACGCACCTCGGTGCCGGCGTCGAGCCGTTCGGTTCCGTGGCGTCTGCGACCGGCCACGGCAACAACGACGCCGACAAGCAGGACGGCGTGCGCTACAAGAACGTCGTGGGCACGTATCTGCATGGGCCGCTGCTGGCGAAGAACCCCGAAGTCGCAGACGATTTGCTCGCGCGTGCCCTCGACCGTCTCGCCGCGCGGACGGGCCAGCCGGCCATCCGCCTCGAGCCGCTCGACGATGCGGTCGAACAGGATGCGAACGATGCGATGACCAAGAAGCTGGGTGTGCGGGCGTAACGCGAAGTCCGTGCATGCTACGATGCGAATTCGCGTGCCGGATGAAGTCCCGGCATGCGAATCGGCTCGAAGCATGCAATTTTTTCGTTTTGCGAACCCCAGCCCCTCGAAAACGACATTTGCGAGAGGCCTATTTGCGAAAACCCCAGGTCGTGAAGATGGGCGAATGCGTTCGAGGCTTTAAAAGGGGCTGAAGCGTTCGCAAAACGAAAAAATTGCTTAGAACTCGGCATTTTGCGTGTCGCGGCGGGTCGTCTGGACGAGCACGGCGGCCGGCTTGTCATCCTGAGCGAGCGCAAGCGAGTCGAGGGATCCCGTGCGGCTCCAGCGGGAAACGTCACGGCTGGCGCCGCACGGGATCCCTCGACACCGCGGCTGCGGCGCTCCGCTCAGGATGACAGGGCGCGGTCGAATTCGCACGCGTCGTCCCGGGCAAACGCATAGCACAAAATCGCAGATATGAACGATTTTCGGGAGCATTTTCGCACGCAATTCTGAGAAACCCCAGGTCGGCAGTTTCTCAACTGGCGAAAAATCGTTCATATCTGCGATTTTGTGCTATGGCCGCCGGCTGCCGCCTCGGAATCGGCGCCGGGGCGTGTCTCGCGCGGTTCTCGCACCTTCTGGCCCTGTGGGCTTTTCCTAGGAAACGAGTGGAGGCGGTTGCGCCTGTGGAGCGCTGCCGCCAGAATGACGCCATGGACAATAAACGCAGCCCACAGACGCGCTCTGCGCGTCCCTCTTTCCGATCCCGTTCTCGTCAGGCCGAGCCGGGCCGTCGTCCGAGCGTTCAGGGCGAGCCCACGCCCACGCCGCGCCGCGTGTCGCGCGGCGACTACGAGCGCACGCGCTCCCGCAAACGCCGCCGCACCCTCGCCATCGCGCTTGCCGTGGTTGGCGTGCTGGTACTGGGCGGAGCCGGAGCCGCGTTCGCGTACTACAACATCCTCTCGGGCAACCTGCATGACGGCGTCAGCGCCGAATTGCGCGACGCGCTCGTGGAAACCGACCTGGCCAACGAGCCGTTCTACATCCTGCTCATGGGCACGGACGGCTCGAACGACCGCGAAGCGTCCCAGGAGTTCGCGGGCGACCAGTTCCGCAGCGACAGCATCATCCTCACGCGCATCGACCCGGTGAACAAGAAGGCCACCATGGTGTCCATCCACCGCGACACGCTCGTCGACATGGGCGAGTACGGCCAGAACAAGCTGAACGCCGCGCACGCCATCGGCGGGGCGGCGCTCACGGTGAACACCGTGTCGAAGCTGGCCGGCGTTCCCATCTCGCATTATGCGGAAATCAACTTCGACGGTTTCAAGGACATCGTGGACGCGCTCGGCGGCGTCGAGGTGGATGTGCCGATGGAGATCGACGACGCCGATGCCGGCGGCCACCTGGATGCGGGCCTGCAAACCCTGAGCGGCGACCAGGCGCTCATCCTGTGCCGCTCGCGCCACGCCTACGACGAGTACGGCGACGGCGACTCGTACCGCGCCGCGAACCAGCGCCTCGTGCTGTCGGCCATCGCGAAGAAGATCCTCGCGGCCGACGTGGCCACGATGGCGTCCACCGTGCAAGCGCTGTCCCAGTACGTGACCACCGACCTCGAGATCACCGACATCATCGGTCTCGCGCAGACGATGCAGGGGCTCGATCCGTCCACCGACATCTACTCGGCCATGGAGCCCACGACCTCCGAATACATCAACGATGTGTGGTACGAAATCAACAACGTCGAAGAGTGGAAGAAGATGATGACCCGCGTCGACCAGGGCCTTCCGCCAACCGACGAAGACATCGTCGACGAGCAGTCGAACACGGTGCTGGCCACCACCGGCAGCGGCGAGACGCATTCGAGCACGAACGAGGACGGCACGCAGAAGAAGCCGAAGCATTCGGGCAACGTGGCCGTGCGCAACGGCAACGGCATCACCGGAGCGGGCACCGAAGCCTCCGCGCGCATCGAGGAGCTGGGCTACACGGTGGAGTCGGGTAACGCCGACAGCTTCGACTATGCCAAAACGCTCGTCATCTACGACGATGACAGCAAGGCGTCGCAGGCGAAGGAGATCGCGGAAGCCCTCGGCGTGGGCAAGGCGATGGCGAACGACGGATCCTACCTGTTCGAAAGCGATTTCCTCGTAGTGCTGGGAAGCGACTGGAAGTAGCGCTTCCTTTTAGGTGCGACGAGGCGCGCGCCTTCTTCCGCAGGCCTCGCGCCGAAAGGGTTAGAACCCCAGTCCCCAATCGCCCAGCAGCAACCCCTTCGCCAAGCCCAGCACGAGGATGTGCGCGGGGTAGTACGCGTAAAACAGCCACTTCATGGGGCGGCCGCGCGAGCCGTTGTAGGCGAGCAGCAGGGGGATGGTGGCGGTGCATCCCACCAGCGGATACAGCACGAACGGCAACAGCGTCGCGTCGAATGATGCCAGGAAATCGGACAGCGCGGGCAGGCCGTTTCCCAGAATGGGCACGAGCAGCGGCAGGATCACGCGCTGGCGGCGGTCGTCGATCGCGCGCATCATGAGAATCATGAGCGGCCCGAGGATCCCCCAGTCGCAAAGCGCGCTGATCGCCGTGAGGGCGGCTGCGGCCAGCCAGAATCCCGCGCGATGTTCCATGTGGTCGTAGAGGTAGAGGACGCCCAGTCCGATGAGCAGGGTGAACAGCACGTTCAGCGTGGTAGGAGCCAGGAACAGCCCGTACGGCACCTGCGAGACGAGCGCGAACACGAACAGCCGCGACGCGTAGCGCTTGATGTTCGAGGTGTGATGATAGCCTTCCACCAGCAGAAACGCCATGATAGGGAAGGTGAGCCCGCCGAAGCCGAACAACACGCACAGCGCTTCGGTGGGCAGGTAGGGGAAGAAAATGTAACAGAAGTGGTTGAACGTCATGCCGACGATGGCAACGACTTTAAGCGTGAACGACGAAACTCCCCGACGCGGCATAGCGGACGGCGCGGCTGCTAATATGCTCGACGGTGTGCTCATGGCGTTCCAGTATACTGCCTGCATACGATGCACTCGATGACGAAGGGCGATGAGGCGGCGTGACGCGCACGAATTCCATGACGAAGCTTGAGGCGGGCGAGGGGCGCGCGCGGAGCCATCGCGCTGCCGTGTTCGTCGCGGCCCTCGTCGCGTCGGCGGCATGCTTCTCGCTGGTGCCGGGCGACACGCTGGGCGACTCGATCGTGCAGGGGGCGATGCTGGCCGCGGTCGCGCTCGTCGCGGTCGGCGTGTCGAACCCGCGCGTGCTGCGCGCGCCCCGCTTTGGCGTTGCGGGTGGACTGGGCTCGTGGGCGGCGTACGTGCTGGCCGTCGGGTTGGCAGGCGGCATCGCGTCCTTCTTCGCGCTGTCGCAGGATGCGGCGTTGGACGTCGCGCCGATCCACGTGGTGCAGGTGATGGCGTTGTGCCTGGTTACCGGTGTGTTTGAGGAAGGGCTGTTTCGCGTGTTGGCGCTCGATGCGCTCGTGCCGGCATTGGGAGGGGGTCGTCGCGGCGCATTGCGCGCAGCGCTCGTGTCGGCTGCGCTGTTCGGCGTGCTGCATGTGTCGTTGGGCGAGGTCTCGGCCGCCGTCGATCTCGCCGCCGTCGCGCAGGTGGTGCTCAAGCCCCTGCAAGCGGCCCTGTTCGGCCTGTTCATGGCTGCGATGTATTACAGGACGCGCAACCTGTGGACGCTCGCCGTTCTGCACGCGGCGTTCAACCTGCTCTATACCGGTCCCCAGCTGTTGTCCGGCGGTATGCAGCAAACCTACGTCACCGGCAGCTTGTTCGACCTCGTCGTGCTGGCCGCCACCGTCGTGCTGCTGCTTCCTCCTTCGTGCGTTGCCATCAGGAAGGCGCTGAACCGCCCTGCGCCGTAGCCTTCGTATCGCCGCCTGGCGTCGATGACCTGCGGGGGAATTCCAGCGAGATGGATAACAGGTCGTTTTCGAGGTGCGCGGCCGGTTTGATGCCGAGCGTGCGGGACAGCTGGGCGACGATGGCCAGCCCCAGGCCGCTTCCTTCCCCGCTGCGTGCTGCGTCGCCTTGGTAGAAGCGCTCGAACAGACGCTCCGCCTCCACGCTGGAAGGGTCGGCCACGCGGTTGGAAAACGTGATGGTGGCGCCCTCCTGCTCGATGCGGGGAGCTTCGCGGCCGTACCGCAATGCGTTCACGGCCAGGTTGCGGAAGATGCGCCCGAGCGAGTCTGCATGCGAGAGCGCAACGAGCGGTTCGTCCGCAAGCTCGATGGAGGGCTCCCAGCCCCGTTCTTTGAACGGGGCGTACAGCGAGGCGAGGGATTCCGCGAGCACCTGGCTGACGTTGACGGGCTCGCGCTCCACGCGGTAGTCCGGATCCTGCACCTGGGCGTATGCGTACAGCTGGTCGAGCAGCCCGCTCACGTCGTCAAGCCTGCGGGCGATGACGTCGAGGTAGCGGGCGCGCAGCTCCGGGTCTTCCTCTAAGGCCAGCAGCTGCGCGTAGCCCTGCGCGCCGGCCAAGGGCGTGCGGATGTCGTGCGAAAGGTACGTGAGGCCGCGGCGCACATCGCGCTTGTTTTCCTCTGCCGCAATCCGTTCGCCCTGGTGCCGGTCGATCTGACGGTTGATGGCCTGCCCCAGTCGCGTGAACCCGCGCGTGTGCACCGACGTGGTAACGCGTGTATTGCTCAACGTGTCGCGATTCACCAGGAACCGCGCGATGGCGCGCAGCTCCATTTCCGAACGCGCCAGCTGGATCGCCAGCACGACAACGACGAGCGCGAGCAGCGCGACTGCGGCCGCCATAGCCTAGATGTCCTTCTTCTTGAGCGCGACGGCCGAAAGCGCCGTCGAAATCGCGATGAATACGATTCCCACGCCAGCGATGTGCGCTGCGCTCAAGCCGCCGTCCAGATTGAGGCCCTGGCCCAACGAATGCATGCAGGTGTACAGCGTGTAGTTGACAAGGTCGGCGAAATTCGGGAACAGCAGCAGCACGCCTTGGACGATAGTGGCTACCAGACCTGCTGCGAAGCAGCAGCCAGCCACGATGCCCACCACCATCTTGCGCGTGAGCCATACGAACAGCCCGGTCACCATGCCGAATGCCGCAAGGGTAAGCGTCAACAGCCCGAACCAAAGGAGCAGGTCGGTCACGGGAGCTGCTTCGAGGGCGAACCCGACAACGGCCGCAGCTGCAAGCGTCGCCACCGTGGCCGTCGTTGAGAACAGGGCTGCGAGCAGGATGATCTCGATGATGCGCGCACCGAGGAACACGAACCGGTTCGATTGCACGGTGAACACGTTCTTGCTGAATCCGCTCTCGAACTCGGATGCGAGGAATATGGAGATGAAGATGACGAACATGGTGGCCAGAGCTCCGCCGTTGATGAAGATGTTGCCGACGAACGCCAACTGCGTCGCGCCGGTGGACAGCGCTTGCATGGCCGTCAGCTCGCTGGAGTAATCGTCGGAAATCATCGTGGGATCGCCGAGGCCGACGCTCACCCCCATCGTGGCGGTGCCGTTTGCCAGCGCTTCCAGGAACTCGGGGCTTGTCGTGTAGTGCAGCAAGCCGGTCGTGATGATGGCCATGCCTATGATGATAGCGAGGAACACCCAGAGCGATTTCCCGCGGATCAGCCGGTACAGATCCATTCTCAGTATGTTAACCACGATGCTCAGCCCCCATCATTTCCACGAAGAATTCTTCCAGATCGCGCTTGTGGGCGTACAGGCCCTGCACGGCGATGCTCCGCTCGTTCAGCACGGCACCGACGGCGCCGGCGTCCATGCTGCCGAACACGCGGATGGATGCGTCGGGCATCGACTGGAAGCGCAGGTTGGGGAATCGTTCTTGCAGGGCGGCCAGCGCCAGCGTCGGGTTCGCGGCGTTCAGCTGCAGGAAATCGCTGCACTCCTGCTCGACGTCGGCGGCCGTCATCTCGCGCACCATGCGACCTTCGCAGATGATGCCGTAGCGGGTCGCCATCTTTCCCAGCTGTTCGAGAACATGGGAGCTCACCACTACGGTGATGCCGCGGTCGGCGTTCAGTTGCATGATGAGCTGGCGGATCTCGCGTGCGCCTTCGGGGTCGAGGCCGTTGAGCGGTTCGTCGAGCAACAGGAGGTCGGGGTCGCCCAGCAAAGCCAGCGCCAAGCCCAGGCGCTGCTTCATGCCCATGGAGAAGTGCTTCGTCTTCTTCGATCCGACGTTGCCCAACCCGGTGAACGCAAGCAGGTCGAGCACGCGCTCCTTCGGGTTCACCAGGCCCAGGTTGAGCGCCTTGAGCATCATGTTGTCGTAGGCGCTCATGGTGCCGTACAGACCGGGAGACTCGATGAGCACGCCGATGCGTCGAGACGCCCCCGCTTCCTGCGGGGCCATGTCGAATACGCTGACGTCGCCTCCACTGGGTGCTGCAAGGCCTGCCAGCACCCTCATCACCGTTGTTTTGCCTGCTCCGTTGCGCCCGACAAATCCGTAGATATCGCCTTGGTTGACGTGCATATCGAAATGATCGACGGCGGTTTTGCTGCCGAAGGTTTTCATCAGCCCGTGGGTTTCCACTACGTTCACGTTGCGCTCCTTTCGGTATCGTCTCGTTGTTCTCCGATGCGTTCCACGATACGGAAAAGGTGTTCAGCAAGTCGCCTTGAAATGGTTAAGAAATGGTTAAGCGGGGCGGGTTCGCGCATGCTCAATCGGCGAGCTTGAACCCGATGCCCCAGACGGTTTCCACGTAGTCGTCGGTGCCGGAGGCCCTCAGCTTGCTGCGGATGTTGCTGATGTGCACGGTGGCGGCCTTTTCCTCGACGAAGCACTCGTCGTTCCACGCCGACCGAAGCAGCTCTTGTTTGGTGAACACCTTTTTGGGACGGCGTACGAGCGTTTCGACGATCCCGTACTCCAGGCGAGTAAGCTTAACGGGCATGCCTGCGGCGGTGAGGGTGCGGGCGTCGGTGTCGAGGACCCAGTCCTTGAAGCGCAACGTGGCCGTGGCCTGTGCGGTTCCGCGGGCGGCGTGGCGCAGCTGGACGACGATGCGCGCATGCAGCTCGTCGAGGTCGAAGGGCTTTCCCAGGTAGTCGTCTGCGCCCAGTTTCAAAAGCTGCACCTTGTCGTCGGTGCCAGTGCGCGCCGACACCACGATGATGGGAGCGTCGCTTTGCTGGCGAATCTCGCGTATGAGATCCTCCCCCGATGCACCGGGCAGCATGAGGTCGGTGACGACCAGGTCGAACGGCGCGTCCCCGGTTGCGACGCGCGCGTTCAGCAACAGCCGGGCCTCGCTTCCGGAATACGCCTGGACGCAGGCGTACCCCGCCTTCCTGAGATACGTAGCCGTCAGCTCGTTGATGTCGATGTCGTCTTCGATGACGAGTATGCGCGTCGCTTCTTCCATGTTCCCATTGTAGCCGAACGAAAGGGCATCTGCGCGACGCGCGGAAACGAAGCGCGCCTGCTCTGGCGAAAAGGCGGACGGGAAATAAAATGCGGCGAGCTTAGTTTTTTTCCTTGCATCGAGCGGAAACGTCCTGTATCATCTATTCTTGCTTTCGGCCAAGGCTGTAAGGCATGCGGGTGTGGCGGAATTGGCAGACGCGTACGGTTCAGGTCCGTATGGGGGCAACCCCATGAAGGTTCAAGTCCTTTCACCCGCACCATTTGAATTGAGAAACCCGCTTCGGCGGGTTTTTTGTTTTGCCTCAACGTGCACGTGCGTGCGTTCGCGTCGCGATTTTTCCCCGCTCCGTTTGCTATACTCGCACCCATGAGCGAGATACTCGACAGATTCACGGGCAATATCTCTCCGGTGGCGCTGCTCGTGTCGTCGTTCTTCTGGTCGTGGTTCGACGTCGTCCCATTCAGCCCGGCGCTGTTCTCGGCGGCGGGCAAGCCCATCGACGTGCTTCCGTTCATCGTGTCGTTCGCCGCCAGCGCGCTGCTGCTGGCCGTGCTGGCGGCAAGCGCCTCGATGCGCTCGCGGGTGCTCGACCCCAAGGTGTTCGCCGGCTGCTCCTTTCTGTGCGGCAGCCTGGGCTCGCTGCTGATTTACCTCGGCATCCACACCGATCCCGCGCTGCTCGTGGCGGGCGGCATTCTCGTGGGGCTGTACCAGAGCGTCGGGGCCGTGTTGGCCGGCGGCATCGCCACGTGCCAGGGGACCACGAACGCGCTCGTGCATCTTGCGGCGGCATTGCCCCTGAACATCGTTGCCATTTTGCTGGTGATGTTTTTGCGCCCGACCGCATCGGTGGCGTTCGCCGTGCTGTTGCCGCTGTTCTCGGCGCTGTGCTATGCCGTCTACCTCGTGCGCGGGCAGAATCGCGCGACGCTCGAAGCTATCGCCCGCGTGCGCGAGAAGTGCGCCGACGGCATGCGACGCGCGGGGCGGCTGTTCGGCTGCGACCGCTACTTCCTGCTCATGGTGCTGGCCATCAGCGCGTCGTTCGGCTTCGCGAACTACCAGGCTATGTTCACGCCGGGTATGCAGGGCGCCTACGTCGAGTACATCACGGTGGCGCTGCGCGCGTTCACTAGCCTTGCGGTGCTGGTGGGGTACCTGTTCTACTCATGGCGGCCCTACCTCATCCTGCGCGCGGCGCTGGTGGCCATGTCGGTGGGGCTCATCGCCAGCGGTACGCTTGCGGTGATGGGCGCACCGGGCGCGCTCGTGTCCGATTGTCTGTTCTTCACGGGGTACGCGTGCTTCGATCTGCTCATCTGGACGATCATCGTCATGCTCAGCTACAAGTCGGGCACGTCGCTGCTGCGCATGATCTGCGTGGTCTACGCGGTCGATCAGCTGGGCATCCTGCTGGGCACGGTGCTGGGGCAGTTCGTGGATAAGGACGGCGCCACCATCGTGTCGTACATCGTGTTCGGCAGCGCGTTGTTGCTGCTGACGGTGGGGCTGTCGGGCGGGAGAGGCAGCGTGTGGGGCAACCTCAGCAAGTACGAGATCGACTTTAACCGACCCGATGACGCGTCGCTGCGCGCTCCGGGCGATGACGGCGCAACGCCCGGTTTGCCGTCGCAGCGCATCGCCGAGCTGTCGTCTGCGTTCTTCCTCACCTCGCGCGAGACCGACGTGCTGTCGCTGCTGGTTGCCGGGCGCAACGGCCCCTACATCTCCGAGCATTTGCACGTGTCGGAGAACACGGTGAAGAGCCACATCCGCCACATCTACACCAAGGTGAACGTTCACAACCGCCAAGAACTGCTCGACCTGGTATTCCCCCAGCAGCCTTAACAGGTGCGCTAAAGCCGCCCGTTTGAGGTTTCGGGGCACATCTTCGCTCGGGAAACACGCCACAGCGTGTGAGGCGTGTTTCCCGAGCGAAGATGTTTGGGCGATCTGTGGGTTGCGGGCCAGCCCCCACGGCGGGCCCTCCGCAGTCCTCGCTTCCTCTCATCACAAACGGGTGATTTTCGCAAAACGCCCGCTCCTGATGAAGAAATCCCCATCCGCTTCGCGTTCAATCGTTCTCGAGCCGCCGGCCGGCAAGGGGCTGGTTTGCAGCGGCGAATCGAATAGGAAGGGGAGAGGGATGGAGATGCGCACAAGAGGGAGCAAGACGAGGCGCGTGTCGATGATGCTCGCGTTGGCCGTGGTCGCGGTTCTGTCGCTGGGCGCGCTCGCGGCGTGCGGAGGCGGCTCGGACGGCTCCGGCAGCTCGGGGGCCAGCAGCGCCGATGCCACGACGAAGACGCTTGTGAAGACGGCGACGAACGAGATGACCCTGGTGGATTGGGACGTGTCGGCGGCCGATAGCCCCATCACGGTTTCCAGCGATGATGCCAAGTTCGCCGACTACGTGGACGATCTGCGCGAGATCACCGGGTTCGACATCGAGAGCCTGACGATGCAGGTGCGGGTAACCGAATTCGCCGGTGCCGAGATCGCCGCCACGCATGAAAACGTGAAGGACAACACCTACACCATCGAGAGCCTTGAAGCGGTGGTCGACGGCAAGACGGTCACGTACGCCGACGGCGATTTCAAGAAGCGCTAGACCAAAACGAGTGGACGATTCTGCGGACGGTTTCGCAGGTGGTTTCGCAGATGGCTCTCCCACGTTTTCATTCATCGACACGAAAGTGAGACACTCACATGACTGAATTGAGCAGAAGGAACTTCCTGCTGGGCGCCGGCATGGCGGGCGCGGCTCTGGCCATGAGCGCGACGGGCGTCGCCTATGCGGCCGACAAGAAGGGTTCGAAAGACGACGAGGACACCGACTGGGCGAGCCAGGTCACCGAGGAAATCTCGTGCGACATCCTGGTTGTCGGCGGCGGCTTCTCCGGCACGGCGGCCGCAGTGCAGGCGGGCGAGAACGGCGACAAGGTGCTGCTGATCGAGGGTCAGTCCGCGCTCGGCGGCAACGGCACGGGCGTCGAGTGCACGAACGCCTACGGCCTGCATCCCAACTCGGGCGAGGCGACGCTGGGCGAGATGGTGCGCTACGAGGCCGACGCCCAGTCCTACACGGTGAACCAGATGTTCATCCGCGACATGATCAGCCACGCCGCCGAGAACGTGCAGTGGCTCATCGACAACGGCGTGCAGTACGAGGCCATCGAGGACCTCGACCCGGCGTACCTGGAGATGTACAAGCAGGGCCGCTACCGCGCCGAGTTCAGCTTCGACTACGTGTACAAGGGCGGCGCGGCCGGCATCGGCTACTTCCCGTACATGAAGAAGAAGCTGGCCGAATACGGCGTGAACCTGCGCCTGAACACGCGCGCCCGCGACCTCGTGCTGGACGAGAACGGCAACGTGGCCGGCGCGTACGCCACCGACACGTACGGCGACACGCTCAAGATCAACGCGAAGGCCGTCATCATCAGCACGGGCGGCTTCGGCGAGGACGCCGCGCGCATGGGCAAGCTGGGCGTGGACCTTGAGGACATCCGCATCATCGGCACGCCGGGCCACTACGGCGACGGCGTGACCATGATGATCAAGGCCGGCGGCATCGAGCACGGCGCGCCGGCGTTCGGCTGCACGAACATCATCGGGTCGGCCGGCCCGTGGGGCCCCATCTGGGACAAGCTGTGCTGGGGCGGACCGAGCCTGTGGGTGGACATCAACGGCGAGCGCTTCTCCGACGAGGCGTGCTCCACGTACACCCACAACTTCGAGCTGCAGCACGTGCCCGTGCGTCTGGCCGGCGGCACCTGCTGGAGCATCATGGACAAGGATATCTACGAGTACATGCTCGACGGCGACGAGGAATGCGCGCAGCTGTGGGACGAGATGATCGCCAAGGGCGACGACGCCTACAAAGCCGACACGCTGGAAGAGCTGGCCGACATCATGGAGGTCGACAAGGAGCTGTTCCTGAGCCAGGTCAAGCAGTACAACGCCAACGTCGAAGGAGGCGTCGACGTCGACTACGGCAAGGACCCCGAGTACCTCATGCCCATCGCCACGCCGCCGTTCTACTGCGGGCTCATCCGCGGTGCGCTCGAGGGCCTGTACTCCGGCGGCGTGAAGACCGACCGCCAGTTCCGCGTGAAGAAGCCCGGCCGCGACCAGGCGTTCGAGAACCTGTTCGCCGTGGGCGCCGACGGCGGCATGCTGTACAACAACATGTACGGCATCGACATCAACGGCTCCATGACCTGCCACGGCGTGAACAGCGCCCGCACGGCCGCGAACACCGCGCACGCGTTCATCGCCGGCAAGTAACGCACTGCATGCGGCGGAGCGATCCGTCGCCAGCCGCGAACCGTTCCGAGAGCCCGGGCGCCTCCCTCCCTGCCCGGGCTCTTCTGCTACACTTTCCCTATGACTTCCTACACCACCATAGCGGGGCGGGCGACCGCCGAGATCGAAGAGAAGAAGAGCCGCTTCATCGCGAGCCTTGCCCATGTGGAAACCGAGGACGAAGCGCTGGCCTTTCTTGAGGAGATCCGTGCGGCCAACCGCATGGCGCGTCACAACGTGTACGCCTACGTGCTGCGCGCGGGGGGCGCGGGCGCGCAAGGGCGCGTGCGCTATTCCGATGACGGCGAGCCGCAGAAGACGGCGGGACTGCCCACGCTCGAGGCGGTTCAACATGCGGGGCTGACCGATGTGATCGTGGTGGTCACGCGCTACTTCGGCGGTGTGCTGCTGGGCACGGGCGGCCTCGTGCGCGCGTACACGCAGGCCGCGCAGGCAGGCATCGAGGCTGCCGAGCTTGTGGTCGTGTCGCGGTGCGTGGACATCGAAGTGCGTGCGGCGTACGGGAAGTACGACCAGCTCGCGCGCATCGCGGCCGACTGCGGCGCGAAGGTGCTCGACACCGTATACGACGATGCGGTCACTCTGCGTCTTCGCATGCTCGACGGCACGCAGGAGGCGCTGCTGTTGAAGATCACCGAACTCGAGCGCGGCCGGGAGCGCGTGCGCGTCAGCGACCCCTTGGAGGCCGCGTTCTGAGCTCGCGGCCGTCGAGGGGCGCAGCTTGCACGGCGATATGCGACCGCGATGCGCCGGCTTGTGCAAGATTTCCAGCGCGATACGTTGCAGAATCGGGTTTTTGGCAGCTTTGTTCGGCTGATTCGGAGATAGGACGAACCGCGACCTGCGGTTTCTTCGGCGTGCGCCTCTCCCGAACGTTCTCAATGGCGGCCGATACGGGGATACGCTGCCAAAAACCCGATTTTGCATCAGATAGGGACGAGGTTTTCTGCACGGGTCATGTGCTGCGGTAGCCCGCGTGGGCATCTTCGGTCGTCTGCCCTATAATAGGCGCATGGCACGTGATCAACAGCTCATATTGAATCGCTATCGACCCGTCGGCGAAGCGAAGGCCGGCGGCTTCGGCACCGTGCGGGTGGCGTGGGACACGCGCATCCAGCGCAGGGTGGCCATCAAGTGCATCGAGTTGGACGAGATGGATGCCGCGCGCGCGGCGCTTCCCGGGGCGAACGCCGTACGGCAGCAGCCGATCGAACCGCTTCCGTGGGAAGACGACCCCTTGTTCGGCGAAGACGATGCTGCCGACGGAAGCGACGGCGGAGCGACCTCGGTGTTCGACCTGATCGGCGACGAGCCGCTCGTGCACTCGCTCGCGCATGTACCCGGGTTGGACGAGGCGCGCACCGCTGCGATGCTGTCGGACGCGAGCATCGTCGCGGTGTACGATTTCGAGGTGCAGGATTCCACTGCGTACCTCATCATGGAATACGTCGAGGGCATGACGCTCACCGAGCTGCTGCACCGCCATGCCGACCGCCTCACGCTGGACGTTGCGGCGGCTGTGTTCGCGTCGGTGTCGCACGCGCTGGAGGTTGCGCACGCGAACCAGGTGCTCCACCTCGACATCAAGCCGGACAACGTGCTGATCAACCATCAGGGACAGGTGAAGGTGACCGACTTCGGCCTGGCCACGCTGGCCGACGCGTCAGGGTACGGCGCTGCAGGCGGCGGTACCATCGGCTACATGCCGCTCGAGCAGATGCGTCAGGAGAACCTCGACGTGCGCTGCGACGAGTGGGCGCTCGCGTCGCTCACCTACGAGATGCTGGCGGGCGAGAACCCGTTTCTGGCGCCCGATCTTGAGCGTGCGGAAGCCGCCATCGAGGACGCCGAGCTCGTGCTGCCGTCATTGTGCTGGGACGAGCTCGATCCCGCCGTCGACGACGTGATCTTCTTTGCGCTCGATCCCGATCGGGAAGAGCGTTATGCGACCGTCGCCGATTTTGCGGAGGAGCTCGAACCGTTTCTGGGCGATCCGAAGCGCGGCGTGCGCGAGCTTTCCATCATCGTGGGCCATGCCGACGACGAGGAAGAAGAAGCCGCGGCGGAAAAAGAGCCGCCGGTTCCGCGCGTGCCGCTGCGCGAGCGCATCACGCCGCTGCAACGCACCGTCGCCGCGCACGCGGTGGGCGCGTTGGGCAGCGGGGCGGTCGCGTTCGTGGCGTTTGCGAATCTGCCGCAGACGAGCGGGTTCGACAACCCGCTGTTTTGGGGGTTGCTCGCGCTCGTGACGCTGGCAGGTGCGCTGAAGCCGCACTTGGGAGCGCTGCTGGCATACTTCGCGCTGTCCGCCACGCTCATCGCCGGGAACGCTCCCGCTGCGGGCATCGTGCTGGTGGCTGCAGTTGCGACCTGGTGGTACTTTACCGGTCGTCTGGGCAACGCCGACGCGAACACGACGCTTGTGCCGCCGTTGGCCGGTGCGTTCGGCTGCAATCAGTTGACGCCGCTCGTGGCGGGGTTCTGCCTGCCGCCGGCGCGCGCGTTCGGCGCATTGGCGTTCTCGCTGCTGGTCAGCTTGGTGCTGGCCGCATTCGGCTCGCATAGCCTGTTGGGATGGAGCGCGCTGACGAACTGGCAGTTCTCCGCAGGGTTGGACGTGCAGGCCAGCATCGGCAGCCTGTTGATGCAACCGGCGCTGTGGTGCATCGTGATCAGCTGGATTGTGGCCACGGGCGCGCTGTCGGCCTTCCGGCTGCGACCGACGCGCGCGTTCGCCGTGCTGGGGACGCTCGTCGCCGGCGCCGTGCTGCTGGCGGGTATCGCGTTGGCCGCCTGGGTTGCCTCAGGACAAGCGACTTGGATGCCGTCGCTCAACAACCTCGTGTTCACCGCCGTCCCCATCGTCGCGATGCTTCTCATGTGCGTCCTCGTTCCCGAGCCGTACTACTACGACGAGGATTACGAGGACTACGAGGAGACGGCGTAGCGAAGTCGCGAGAGGGGCGGGCGGATTGTCTGAGCGGATTGTCTCCCCATGGCCTTGCGCGATGGTTCCACGCGCGCGTATAATAGGACGAGCCGAAGGGAGTTGTGTGCTCCCAACGGCTCTCGGATCGCTTCGGCGGTTTGGGTTATTGGTGGCGCTCCTTTCCCCTGTGGGTTAGGAGCGCGTCTTTTATCACCAGGACGAACTCGATGACTCGCGACGCGAACTCCAAGAGCAATGCAACCAACGCAATGAACTCCAAAACGGTCATGGTCTTCACCTCTTTTCATCTAGAATAGTGAGAGGGAGAGGCACCAAGCCGCCTGGCGTATCCGTACCTATCAGTATAAAGAGCTGGTCTTACGTTTTGATGGCGCAGATCACCCTGGAAAGTCGCCTCGATCCAGCGCCGATTCCACGCCGTCCCAACGCGCTTTCCACGCGCCTTGCCAGCCGATCCGATGCGCTTCGAACGCGCAGTGCACGCTCATCCAACGTGAATTCTACGGCGCGCAATCCGTGCGCCTCCACTTCCGACCCTCGCACCGGCATCATGCCTGCGAACGCAAAAGAAGGGAGGCCGCGGGAGGGAGTGCGGCCTCCCTTGCAAGGAGGGGTCGGATGTGTTCGGGGCCGGCCACGCTCGAAACCGACGGCGCAGGCGCTACTTCACGGTGCCGCCTGCCGCGATCTTGCCGGCGACGTAACCGTGAGTGAGCGCCATGCCGATGGAGCTGCCGGCGGCCGGTGTGGAGTAGGCATTGCCGAAGCGCTGGCCCAGGCAGTTGCCCACGGCGTACAGGCCCTTGATCGGCGTTTTCAAGTCGGACGAGAGCACCTGCAGGTCGTCATCGGTCACGAGGCCGCACAGGCTGACCAGGCCAACGTAGCCCCGCCCGGTGTTCGGCTGCGCCGATCCGAAGAACGGAGGGTTCTCGATGGCGCTCATGAACACGCTGTCCTTACCGAAGTCGGAGTCTTCGCCTACCCGGCACAGCTCGTTGTAGTGCTCGATGGTGGCTGCTGCCTCCTTCTTCGCGTCTCCTTCGTAGCCCAGATAGCCGAGCAGCTCGTCGATCGTGTCGGCGGCGTACACCTGGTCGGGCATCGTGTTGTCGTATTCGATGACGTACACGCCGTCGACGCTGACGCCTTCCGCCCCCTTTCCCACGGCCGACTGCATCTGCTCGTCCATGCGATCCATGATCTTGATGATGTCGACGCCCGCCGCGCCCCAGTTGGGGGA
Organism: Eggerthella timonensis; assembly: GCF_900184265.1. Classification (NCBI taxonomy): domain Bacteria; kingdom Bacillati; phylum Actinomycetota; class Coriobacteriia; order Eggerthellales; family Eggerthellaceae; genus Eggerthella; species Eggerthella timonensis. Next base: position 308,177 of record NZ_FXXA01000002.1, on the reverse strand, counting down.
GAAATGGTCGGTCGAGCACTGCTTCATGACGTCCATGTACTTGGAATCGCAGATGGTGGCCAGGATGCCGCGCGGCTGCTTGAGCGTGGTGGGCTTGATGTACGGCGTCATGGCTTCGTTCATGAAGCGCTTGCCGTAATCGTTCAGCCATAGGAACGGCGTCGTGCCCCACGGGCCTGCGTTGCCGCCGTTCGTGTTCATGCAGGGTCGCGGCGCCTGCTCGATGAAGCCGCCCGCCCAGCAGCCCAGCTTGTGGCCGGCGCCCTTGCAGTTGCTCTCGCCGGTCATCTCCTCGCGCGGGATGTCGCAACGCAGCGATTGCTCGTTGATGTCGGTGCACAGGTTTACCACCATGTCGGGGTTCGCGCCGAAATCGCCGGTCGCGAGGATGACGCCCTTCGCCGCCTGGTAGCGCACGAGCCCGTCCTTGCCCTTCGCCACGACGCCGGTGACGTTGCCCTGCCCGTCCTGGTCGAGCACCGTCACGTCCGTCTCGAAGAAGAACTCGGCCCCCAGCTTCTCGGCGGCTTCCTTGCAGTAGAGGGCGATTTCGGTCATGCGCGACACGCCCTCGCGTCCGCAGACGGGCGTGGGGTTCTTCGTGCTGAGGTTCTGGATGGTGGTTGCCCACGATTGGAACCCGCCGCGCGTGAAGGGGTAGGAGCTTCCGTCGGGCATGTTGTACGCAACCTGGATCTGCGCCTGACCCGTTTCGAGGTCGAACAGGTTCGACGTGTCGGGAATCTGCGCGACGATGTTGTCCAGCATATCGCCCGAGTTCGCCACGAACTTGCGGATGATCTCGGCGCTGACGCGCCCGCCCCCGCGGCGGATGAACTCGGCCACGATGTCTCCCGTCTTGTACGGGCCGTACCCCTTGTCCACGAGCCACTGTGCGTTGAACGCGCAAATGTCGTTGCCGAGCTGCGTCCAGGTGGCTTCGGGCTGGATCTCGAGCACGGCGACCTTGGCGCCCTCCTGCGCCGCGGCGAGCGCCGCCTGCACGCCGGCGTTTCCGCCGCCGCACACGACGATGTCGAAGTCCTTGGTGTCGACGATGTCGCTGTCGGCCACCTCCGGCTTCGCCCCCAGCCAGTCTTCGGCGCATTCGTAACCCTTCGGCAGGGAAGAGCCGGACGTCCCGGCAGCCTGCGCTGAGGTGCCGGCGCTTGCCGCCTCTTTGGGCTGTGCGGGCGAGCAGCCGGCCAGCATGGCTCCTCCCGCGGCGAGCGCGCCGGTGGCAAGCGCGCCCTTGAGGAAGTTCCTGCGATCCATCGTTTGCTGTTCCATGATGCATCCTTTCCTTGGACGGTTCGGCATCTGCCGCGCTTCCTGCGTGGTGTGCGGAAGCTCCCCTGGCAGATGGCTCGATTCGGATGTTCGCGCAGCGCGGCTCGGCTGTCGCTATCGATGGTGGGTAGTTTCCGCCGTCCACGAGGGAAGACCTATCAAAAGTTGGTAGGTTTGCGACATGGCGGGTATGGTAGTATCGAGCCGCAGGGTGCAGGGAGGGATGCAGGTGAAAGCCGTTTCGGGACAGATGCCGCGCGCGCATGCCGTGGCTTTCGTCGGATACGTTCTGTATTCCGTGTACGTTTGCATGACCTTCTACTCGCCTACCACCATATCCTCGGTGGTCGAGATCGGCTATCTGCCGAAGGCGCTGTACCTCTTCTACATCATCCTCGGCCGCATGATCGCGCTTGCCGCGCTGGCCTTGGTGCTGGCGCGCCGCAAGAAGCAGGCGCCGCTTTCGGTCATGGTGGCCGCGTCGGCCGCATGCGCGCTCGTGGGGTTTGCGGTGATGGCCATCGTGTTCCAGATGACGGCGGTCGCTGCGCTCGACGCGCTGCTACCCTGGTTCTTCGCAAGCGGGGTGTGGATCGGACTAGGCGACGCGCTCGCCATCGTGCTGTGGTTCACGTACGTCAGCAGGTTCGATATCCGGTTCATGTACGTCTTCCTCGTGGCATCGGCCGCAGCGGGGGCGGTGCTGTACTTCGCGACGACGTTTCTTCCCGCGCCGGTGCCGTGGATTGTGGCCGTGACGGCGTTTTTCGGATCGCTCGCGTGCTGCGCGCACGTGCTCAAGCGGCCGGAGGAAACGCTGCGGCCGGTCGATGCGGCCGCGGATCGCCGCTCGTTCCGCCGCCTGATCAGGCCGCTGCTCGGGGTTGCTCTCATGGCGTTCATGGCGGGCCTCATGATGAACGTGGCCGGTCAGGAGAAGATATCGCTCGGCACCTACCAGTGGACGGCGTTCGTCATCATGTTCGCGCTCAACGGCATCTTGCTGCTGCCCGCGCTGCTCGCGCCGCGCGCGTTCAGCGTGCCGCGCCTGTACAAGTTCATCCTGCCGTTGTCGGCGCTGGGGTTCCTCCTGCTGCCGGTGGCGTGGGATGCCAGCGGGCGCGGCATGGTGAACTCGTTCGTGCAGGTGGGGTTCACCTTCACGAACGTCATCTTCTTCTGCCTGATCGCCGAGGAATACCGCCGCGAGAAGGGGTCGTCGATCAAGACGTTTTCCCTCATGCAGCTCGTGGTGATGGCGGCGAACTTCGCCGGGCTGTTCCTCGCGTTCTTCGGCATCGGGTACCTTGAACCGGGCGATCTGATGCTGACCATCACGGCGCTTGTGGCGGTGTACCTGATTCTTGCTGCGACGTTGGTGCTGTTCAAGGACAAGAGCCTGAGCGTTACCGAGGGCGAGAAGGAGGGTGCAGGTGAGGACGCGGGGCCGGCCGACAAGCCGACGCACGCCGATCCCGTGCGAGCCGACTCAGCGCGCACCGCGCAGCTGATGGAGCGCGCCGGCCTGTCCGTTCGGGAGCGCGAGGTGCTCGAGCATCTGCGGCAGGGGCGCGCGCCGAAGACCATCGCGAAGGTGCTGTTCGTCTCGGAGAACACGGTGCGCTTCCACATTCGCAACATCTATCAGAAGTTCGGCGTGCATTCGCGCACGGAGCTTATGGAGCTGTTCGACGACGAGCTCGACGCTCAAGAGGCGGTTGAGCGTTCGGGCGGTTCGTAGGGGAGTGATCGACGCGCACGCCCCTCGCACGCCCCGATGTTCCACGTGAAATACTCGGGAGAGGGAGATGAGGGGACGAGGCGCAGGTGGCGAAGGGCGCGCGCCCGTGCGCTACCCGAACCTCGGCGCTATCTGTTGCAAAACCGGGTTTTTGGCAGAATTCCCCTGCAGGGGGTGCTGTCGGGAACGTTTCGGCGCGGCGCACGCCCGAGAAACCGCAGGTAGCGTCTCGCTCAATCTCCGAGGGGGTCGCGCATGGCTGCCAAAAACCCGGTTTTGCAACAGATAGGACCGGAAATCCTGCACGGATGACCGCCTGAGCTTTGTATCCTTCGAGCGCAAATCCGCCACAAGAGATGCGTCCGAGACGAGTTTCCTCGTAGTACTATGATCTTCAACGAATAGTCGAGGAAGGGGTGCTCCATGCAGGAACTCAACGATGATCGCGTGCTGTTCGCGTTCGCGCGCGATGCGGAGCCGGCGCTGACGGTGGCGTCGGGCGAGACGGTGCGCATCCGCACGCAGGATTGCTTCGGCAACCAGGTGCAGACGCCCGAGGACGAGCTGGACGAGATCAACTGGGATCGCATCAACCCGGCCACCGGCCCCGTGTTCGTCGAGGGCGCGGTGCCCGGCGGCGCGCTCAAGGTGGTCATCGAGAACATCGAGCTCGATGCGCAAACCGCGTCGTGCACGGGCAAGGACGAGGGCGTGTGCGGCGACCGGTTCGATGCGTGGAGCACGCACTTGTGCGCCATCGACGGCGACAAGCTGGTGTGGAACGACAAGTTGTCCATTCCGCTCAAGCCCATGATCGGCGTGATCGGCGTGGCGCCGGCCGGCGAGCCGGTGAACTGCGGAACGCCCGGCAGCCACGGCGGCAATATGGACAACACCGCCATCACCACGGGCGCGACGCTGTACTTCCCCGTGGCGGTGGAGGGCGCGCTGTTCGGCTGCGGCGACATGCACGCGGTCATGGGCGACGGTGAGGTGAGCGTGTCGGGCGCCGAGGTGGCCGGCTACGCCACAGTGACCCTGACCGCGCTGCCCGACCTGCATCTGGTCGATCCCCTCATCGAGAACGACACGCATTTCGGCATCATCGCGTCGGCCGAGACGCTCGACGCCGCCGCTGACCGCGCGGTGCACGAGATGGTGGACCTGCTGCACGATCGCACCGGCGTCGACGAGGCCGAGCTGGTCATGCTGCTGTCGCTCGTGGCCGACGTGCAGGTATGCCAGATGGTCGACCCCGAGAAAACCGTCCGCTTCATGGTTCCCAAGTACGTCTTGGAAGCGCTGGAGTTCGAGCTGTACAAAGCTTAAGCGACCTTTCACCCTTTCGCCTGGCCGTCTTCTCGGTAACGGGCTTGCGGCTTGTCCGTTTTCCTTTCGTAGCGCGCCTTCGGGCGCGCTACGATGCGTTTGGGGCCCGTGCGGTGCGGGCGCCGTGCGAACGGAAGGAGCGCGCCATGAGCGATGCGAACATGAAAGCCGTCGTCGTCGAGCGGTTCGGCGGCCCTGAGGTGCTGCGACTGCGTGAGCGCCCGGTGCCTCAGCCTGCGGCGGGCGAGGTGCGCGTGCGGCTCGCCGCAGTGGGCGTGAACCCCGTCGAGACGTACATCCGCGCCGGTGCGTACGGCGCGCTGCCCGAGCTGCCGTACGTTCCGGGCAACGACGGCGCGGGCGTGGTGGACGCTGTGGGCGAGTGCGTCGAAGGCGTGCAGACGGGCGATCGTGTGTTCGTGGCCGCCACGCGCGCGAAGCGGAACACGGGAACGTACGCAGACTACGTGGTGTGCGATGCGTCGGCTGTCGGGCGTCTGCCGCAAGGCGTGTCGTTCGAGCAGGGCGCGGGCATCGGCACGCCGGGACTGGCCGCGGGCGATGCGCTGTTCGTGCGCGCTCGCGTCCGACCGGGCGAAACGGTGCTCGTGCATGGCGCGAGCGGCGGCGTGGGCACCCTGGCGGTGCAGCTGGCGCAGCGCATCGGCTGCACGGTGTACGGCACGGCGGGCGACGAGCGCGGCCGTGCCCTCGTCGAGCAGCTGGGCGCGCTGCGTGCGTTCGACCATCATGCGGACGGCTACCTCGACGACATCCTCGGCGCCACCGACGGTCGCGGCGTCGACGTGGTGCTCGACATGGCGGCGCACGCGAACCTTATGAAGGACGTGCGCGTATCGGCGACCCGGGGCCGCATCGTGGTGGTTGGTAGCCGCGGTTCGCTGGAGTTCGACCCGCGCGGGCTCATGAGCAACGACTTGGACGTGCGCGGCATGAACGTGAACAACCTGCGTCCCGACGAGCTCAACCTGGTCATGCATGCGTTGGAGGCGGCGCTCGACGGCGGGTTGCGCGTGACGGTTGCCCAGACGTTCCCGTTGGCCGACGCTGCCGACGCGCATCGAGCGGTGGGCGAGCGCGGAAAGGACGGGAAGATCGTGCTGGTCACCGGTCTGTGCGACGAAACCGACGAGGGAAGGCGCGGCGCATGATCTATCTCACGGGAGACACTCATGGCAGCTACCGGCACATCCGCACGTTCGCGCGCGAACACGATGCGGGTTCTGGTGACGTGCTCATCTGCCTGGGCGATACGGGCTTCGACTACTACGGCGACGAGCGGGACGCGCAGGTGAAGGACAAAGCCGCGAGCATGGGCTTCACGCTGCTGTGCATCCGCGGCAACCATGATCGCAACCCGGCATCGCTGCCCGGCTACCATCTGATCCCCTGGCGCGGCGGAGAGGCGTACTGCGACGATCGCTGGCCCGGCATCCTGTTCGCCCGCGACGGAAGCGTGTTCGACCTCGATGGCCGCGCGACCATCGCCATCGGTGGCGCGTACAGTGTTGATAAGGCGTATCGCCTGGCCAAAGGGTACGCGTGGTTTCCTGACGAGCAGCTGACCGTCGACGAGCAGCGCGCTGTCGAAGCGGCTCTCGCCCACCGCGACTGGCGTATCGACACCGTGCTCTCGCACACCTGTCCCGCAGCGTTCGTGCCCCAGGAGGCGCTCCTTGCCGGTGTGGATCAGAGCACGGTGGACACCGCGATGGAGGACTGGCTCCAAACCATCGAGGAGCGCCTCGACTACCGCCGCTGGTTCTGCGGCCACTTCCACATCGAGAAGCAGGAAGCCGACCTCCGCTTCGTCTACCACGACATCTTGGAGTTCTGATTCGAGGTCTAAAAAAGCCGACGAACTGCGTTCGCCGGCTTTTCGGATCGTACGTCGCCGTTGCTTTTACAGCAGCTCGCACACCTTCCCCAACAGGGGTTCGAAGCTGACGCCGCGGTCGCGGAAATCGGGCTGCTCGGCGCTCACCAGCATGGCGTCGTGCACGAAGTCGCCGGCAAACGTGGCGGCCTCTTCCAGCGAGCGGCCGGCCATGACGGCGGCCATCAGGCACGACGCGTACAGGTCGCCCGTGCCGTGCAGCATGTAGGGCAGGTACTCGTTGTGCACTTCGAACGTCTCGCAATCCACGCCGCCCACGAAGTTGCGGATGCACGACTCGCCTTCGCGCTGGATGCCCTTGAGCACCACGTGCTTTGCGCCCTTCGCGATGAGCGCATCAACCAGGCGGTGCGCCTCTTCGTCAGAGATGTCGGTGCCGGCCCAGTCCTCGCCGATAGGCTCGCCCAAGATGATGGCGGCCTCGGTGAGGTTCGGCGTGAGGATGTCGGCGCCGCAAGCCAGCTCGGCCATGGCGTCGCACAGCTCGGGGGTGTAGGTAGGGTACACCTTGCCGTGGTCGGCCATCACGGGGTCCACCACGCGCAGCGCGTTCGGGTACATCGCGTACAGGTCGCGGATGCGGTCCACCTGCTCGGGCGCGCCCAGGAAACCGGAGTACACGGCGTCGATCTCCACGCCGATGCCCTTCCATGCGTTCAGGTAGTCGGCCAGGATATCGGTGGTGTCGTGCATGTACCAGCCGGGGAAGGCGGTGTGCGACGAGAACAGGCCCGTCGGCACGGGGCATACGTCGCAGCCGGCAGCCGACAGCACGGGGATGGCTACGCCCAGCGAGCACTTGCCGTAGCCGCACAGGTCGTGCACGGCGGCGACGCGGGGGATGTACGCGCCTTCGCGCTGGTACAGATGCGTTTCGGCTTCACTCATAAGGGACTTCCTTTCGAACTTGTCAAGAGCCGATGGAGCTCAAAACTATGGATTGAGTGTGCGGGAAAATTTACGACTTGAAAACAGGAGCGCGCAGCTTTTCAGCTGCGCGCGGCGGGGCGAGCGGATGGCGATCACGCGCCTGTGCGAGGGGCTTTGCGCCGGGCGAACCGCACCGTTTCACCGCCGTTCAGCACGAATGCAAAGACGCTACTTGTCGTCCTCGTCGTCGTCGAAAAAAGACCAATCGTCCTCGTCAGGCTCGTGGTTCGTGAACGTTTTGCGCGTGCGGCGCTCCATGATGACGCAGGCGATCAGGCTTATGACCAAACCCAGGCCCACCAGGCATCCGATGCCGACGTAGGTTTCAAAAAGAAAATGATAGAGCTCACCGAAATCCATGATTACCTCGTTACTCTAACTCGTTCCATCACCATTACCACAGAACGTTTGCATTTCAACGTTAGAGTATACTATGACAAGCCGATCCGGTACGGGTCGGCTTCGATATTCCTTTATTCTTACGTGCGCCGAAGAAGGGCAAGCACATGCGCGCTATGAGCAGGGATAAGCAGAAACGACGCATAGCCGCATCAATCGCAATCGTCGCCGTAGTGGCGGCGATTGTTGCTGCTGTGCTCGGACTGACGTCCTACATCGACAAAAAGCTGAACCAGAGCGCCGAACAGCAGGTGGTCACGTTCACCGAGCAAGCTGCGGCGAGTGTGGCCGATCGCATGTTCATGTCCCAAAACGCCATCGGGGCCTTCACCGTGCAGACGGCCGACCCCGAGCTGATCGTGCCGGCCCTCAGCAACTTCGAAGAGCGCAACGGCTTCGCATGCGCTGCGTTCGCAGACATGAACGGCGAAGGGCTGCGCTCGGACGGGTCGGCGTTTTCCACCAGCGAGCTGCCGGAGCCCGAAACCGCGATCGCCGAAGGCCGCTCCTCGTATTCGGGCACCTTCGCCAACGAGGACGGCGAACGGGTGCGGCTTGCCCAAATGCCGCTGTACATCGACGACGAGCAGGTGGGCGCGCTGTACGTGCAAGTGCCGCTCAGCCTGTTCTCCATGGCCCGCCAACTGGACATGTTCGACGGTCGCGGCTACTTCATGCTGTTCGAAGGCTCCACCGGCGAAGTGCTGGTTCCGCCTACCGACGAGACGAAAACGCCGGTGACCATTGGCACGTCGCTGTACGATTTCCTCGACGAGGCGTCGCGCTATGATCCCTCCACCTCGATCACCGACGCCGCGGTCTCCACCGAGGCGGCGCTCCAGTTCATGCAGTCGCGCTCGCAAAGCGACCTGTCCACGCTGCGCGACGTGGTGGCGAACAAGCAGACGGGCCTGCTCACGGCTACGGTCGACGGCAAGGCCAGCTACGTGTGCGTGGCACCGGTGGATTCGGGCTACTGGTACGTGTGCAACGTGGTGCCGGTCGAGAACGTGCGCGCCGAGGCGGCCGTGGTCACCACCACGTTCGAAGCGGTGTTCGCCATCATCTTCGCCTGCCTCGTGGCCGTGGGCCTGCTGGTGTTCGGCGCGTATCGCCGCCGGCTGCGCGAGCAGAACGTCGCCATGCTCGCGCAGCTGTACGAGGCGCTGTCCGACAGCGTCGACATGGCGGTGAACCTCTACTCGCCCTCAGACGGAGCCGTCACGCCCATCGTGGCGAAGGCGGACCGCATCATCGGCTACCGCCTGGATGCTTTCCTCAAAAACGAGCGCCTGGCGGCGACCATCGGGCTTTCTCCCGAAGGCGTTGCGCTGTTCGATCGCATTCGCTCGGATAAAACCAAGGGCTTCGAGCAAGGTGAATTCTCGTTCCGCAGCAAGCAGACCGGCAAGGAGAGCTGGGCTTCCTACTCCGTCAAGCAGCTCACGTTCGAAGGGAAGCCCCAGCTGCTCGTGGTCATGCGCGACGTGACGGCCGACAAGGAGATCCAACTGTCCATGAAGGACGCGATGGACGTGGCCGAAGCGGCCAACGCGGCGAAATCCGAGTTCCTCTCCCGCATGAGCCATGAAATTCGCACGCCCATGAACGTGATCATCGGCATGCTTCAAATCGCCCAGGGCAGTGTGGACGACCGCGAGAAGGTGGCGGTGAGCCTCGACAAGATCGGTGCGGCCTCCGACCATCTGCTGGGGCTCATCAACGATGTGCTGGACATCTCGAAAATCGAGAACGGAAAGATGACGCTGGCCAGCGAGCCGTTCCGCCTGAGCGACTTGCTGTCCCATGTGACCACGGCCATCCGCATGCAATGCGAGCAGCGCGACCAGACGTTCGTCGTGGAAGTGCCCCCGTGCGCCGACGCCGTGTACGTGGGCGATGCGGTGCGTCTGAAGCAGCTGCTGCTCAACCTGCTGACGAACGCGGTGAAATACACGCCCTGCGGGGGCCACATCCGGTTCGAGACATCGGTGTCGAAGGGTGCCGCCATGGGGTATCGCCAGGTCAGGTTTACGGTGGCTGACGATGGTATCGGCATGTCCGAAGAGTTCAAGGAGCACATCTTCGAGCCGTTCAGCATGGAGGGCCGCTCGCGCGAGCAGGGCACGGGCCTCGGCATGCCCATCGTGAAGAACATCGTCACCATGATGGCCGGTGATATCGCGGTCGAATCGACGAAGGGTCGCGGCACCACGTTCACCGTGACGTTCAACCTGCGCATCGCGCTGGAGGCCGAGCGCATCGTGTTCGAAGAAGAGGAGGGCGCTGCGGTTGAAGGCACCGAGCCGGAGGTGCTGAGCGCGTCGGCTGCGGCGAGCGAGATGCGCGCCCGCGGCCTGCACGGCGATCGCCCGACGCGCCCCGTTTCCGCGTACGCCGCCTCGCTGCCGGGCGCTCCGCGCGCCCTTGATCGCACCGAGTTCGAAGGGCTGCACGTGCTGCTTGCCGAGGACAACGATTTGAACGCCGAGATCGCGTGCGAGCTGCTGTCGGAGGCGGGCCTCGTGGTGGATCGCGCCGAAGACGGCGCCGAGGCGCTCGCCGCGTTCGAGGCATCGCCGGTGGGCCACTTCGACGCGATCCTCATGGACGTGCAGATGCCGAATATGAACGGCTACGAGGCCACGAGGCGCATCCGAGCGCTCGATCGCAAAGACGCCGAGGTCATCCCCGTCATCGCCATGTCGGCCAACGCGTTCGCCGAAGATGTGAGCGCGTCGCTGGCCAGCGGCATGGACGCGCATCTGTCGAAGCCCATCGATATGCGCCGTGTGCTGGCCACCATCATAAAGTACGTTCGGAAGCGCTATGGAGCAGCCGAAGGCGATGGAAGCGAGGCGGGAGAGCCGTCGGCCCCCGGCTCCCAGAACATGCCGGGTGCGTGAAGGTGCGACGGGGCGTTGCGCCCGTGAGGTATACTAAGAAAACTATCGTATCCCATCGTGAAGGAGCGCGACCATGCTCGATATTCGTTTTGTCCGCGACAACCAAGAAGCCGTCGCCGAGGCGATGAAGAACCGCCATGCTTCGTGGGACGCGTCGCGCTTCTCCGAGCTCGATGAGACCCGTCGCGCCGCCATCGCGAAGGAGGAGGCGCTGCAGGCCGAGCGCAACGCCACGTCGAAGTCGATCGGCCAGATGATGGCCGCCGGCCAGAAGGACGAGGCCGAATCCGCCAAGGAGCGCGTGCGCGCCATCAACGACGAGCTGGCCGTTATCGGCAAGGATCGCGAAGCGGCCGACGAGGCCCTGCGCGAGCTCTTGCTGGGCACGCCGAACATGCCGGCCGACTCCACGCCCGTGGGCGACGACGAGGACGACAACCCCGAGGTGCGCCGCTGGGGCACGCCGCGCGATTTCGCCGCCGAGGGCTTTGAGATGAAGCCGCACTGGGACCTGGGCCCCGAGCTGGGCATCATCGACTTCGAGCGCGCGGTGAAGCTGGCCGCGAGCCGCTTCATCCTGCTGGGCGGCCTCGGCGCTCGCCTGGAGCGGGCCCTCATCAACTTCATGGCCGACACGCACGCATCGCGCGGCTACAAGGAATGGTGGTGCCCGGCCATGGCCAACGCCGAGACGCTCACCGGCACGGGCCAGCTGCCGAAGTTCGAGGAGGACCTGTTCCACACCACCGAGGGCCTGTACCTCATCCCGACGGCCGAGGTACAGCTGACGAACATCCACGCAGGCGAGATGCTTGAAGCCGGCCAGCTGCCGCTCAAGTACTGCGCGTTCACGCCGTGCTTCCGCGAGGAGGCGGGCAGCGCCGGCCGCGACACGCGCGGGCTCATCCGCGTGCACCAGTTCGACAAGGTGGAGATGGTGAAGTACGCCAAGCCCGAGGAGAGCTACGACGACCTGGAGGCCATGGTGGCCGACGCCGAGAACATTCTGCAGCTGCTGGGCCTGCCGTACCGCGTGATCAGCCTGTGCACGGGCGACATCGGGTTCTCCGCCGCCAAGACCTACGACCTCGAGGTGTGGCTGCCGTCGTACAACGGCTACAAGGAGATCTCGTCCTGCTCGAACTGCACGGACTTCCAGGCGCGCCGCGCGAACATCAAGTACCGCGACCCCGAGAACTTCAAGGGCTCGCGCTACGTGCACACGCTGAACGGCTCCGGCCTGGCGGTGGGCCGCACGATGGCCGCCGTCATCGAGAACTACCAGCAGCCCGACGGCACCATCAAGGTGCCCGACGTGCTGGTGCCTTACATGGGCGGCGTCGAGGTCATCGCGCCCGAGTAGCGGCAGGCGAATCGACCGGGACCGGCCAAGGACACGATCAGCGTGGCAACGAAGCGTAAACGAACCAGGGAATCGAATACCGCCGCATCCGTGACGGACGCCGCCAAGCCGGAGGCGTCCGGCCGCATCGCGCCGCGCAAGCGCACCGACGCGCCGCCGAAAGCGAAGGGGCGCACGGGCGCCACGCCGCGCGTCGTCGGTGCGTCCGAGGCCGTGACGGGTGCCGGGGCGGATGCGGCTGCGAGCGCGGCCGACGCGTCGGCCGAGAGCGCGCGCGAGCGGCGGGAGCGTCGCGGGACGGCGGCGAAGCCGCGCAAGCGCCGCTGGCCGCTCGTCGTGACGGGCTCGGTGCTGCTGGTCATCCTGCTGGCGGTGGGCGGGTTCTCGTGGGACCGTTGGCTGCGCTACGACGACGCGCGCGAGTTCCTGGGCGAATGGCAAACCCACGGCACCACCGCCGTCGTGGTCATCGACGGGGAAACCATCAAGCTCACCGAGGACGTGAGCTGGACATACACGCTGGACACGGGCGCGAAGACCATCGCGTTCACGTTCGGGAACATGGAAGGCTCCGGCCGCTACCGCTTCTCGCTCGACCGCTCGCAGCTGGTGATCACCGACGGCGACGGCTACTCGTGGCTCTCCACGCTGGCGGACGACATCGCCTGGCAGTTCGACCAGCTGGTGCGCGCGATACAGGGGCAGCCGCAGGAGGAGCCTCCGTCGGGCGACGGGTACACGGTGCTCGATCGCCTGTCGCACGATGCGGCGGCCACGCCGCAAACGGGCACGCCGGTGGAGCCCGAGCCCGAGCCGACGACCGAGCCCGAGCCGACGACCGAGCCGGAAGCCACGCCCGCTCCCGAATCGAAGCCCGAGTCCGAAACCACGCCGGAGTCCGATGCGGGATCGACGTCCGCGCCGGACGCCGCCCCCGAGTCCGCGGACGCGGGCAAGAACGACGACGCCGGCACGTCGAGCGCCCCCGGCGGCGTGTTCGACGTGAGCGACCTGCCGGCGTGAGCGCCTGCGACACAGCCCCGCTCGCCATCGAGCGCCTCACCGTGCGCGCCGACCGCCTCGTGTGCGACGTAGCGCTGGCGCCCGGCACGCCGCACCGCACCTCCCCGCAGCTCATGGAGCGCGTATGCGTCGCGCATCCGCACGTGCCGCGCCATGCCTGCGTGAACGACGAGGGCGACACCTTCGCCGCGGTCATGAACGGCACGTCGTTGCCGCACCTGTTGGAGCACCTGGTCATCGACCTGCAAACGCAGGCAACAGCCCAGCGGGACGCCGTGTTCGTGGGCACCACCGAGTGGACGGACGAGCGCGCGGGCCGCGCGCGCATCGAGGTGAGCTTCATCGATGATCTGGTCGCTTTGCGCGCTTTTCGCGATGCGATTGCGTTTCTCAACGCCGCGGTGGTACGCTGACGCCCATGACTTCGGCTCACCTGACATTTGACCAGACGGGCGAGAAAATCGCCGAACGCGTCACGAAGATGCGGTCCTCCGCCGTGCGCGACCTGTTCGCCGCGGCGTCGAACCCCGCCATCATCTCGCTGTCCGGCGGCATGCCCGACGTATCGCTGCTTCCTCAAGCCGCCATTCGCACGGCCACGCACGCGGCCTGCGACGACGAGCGCGCGGTGGCGTTGCAGTACGGCTCCACCGACGGTCGTGCGGAGACGAAGCGCGTGTTCTGCGACCTCATGCGCGACATCGGCGTGCGCGCAAAGCCCGAGAACGTCATGATCACCTCGGGCGCGCAGGAAGCGCTCGACCTCATCGCCAAGACGTTCGTGAACCCGGGCGACATCGTGCTCGCCGAAGGCCCCACGTACCTGGGAGCGCTGCAGGCGTTCAGTGCCTACGAGCCCGATATCCGCTGCATCCCGTTCGACGACGAGGGCATGCGGATGGACCTCCTGGAGGCCGAGCTGCAGCGCATCGGCGCGGGCAACCCGCAGCTCAAGTTCCTCTATGCGATCCCGAACTTCCAGAACCCCGGCGGCGTGACCATGGCGCCCGCGCGGCGCAAGCGCCTGCTGGAGCTGTCCGACGAATACGGGTTCATGGTGGTGGAAGACGATCCCTACGGGCGCCTGCGCTACGACGGCGGCCACGTGCTGCCGCTCAAGGCGCTGTCCGACGACGTCGTGTACCTGGGAACGGTGTCGAAGGTGTTCGCGCCCGGCCTGCGCACCGGCTGGATCGTGGCTCCGAAGCACGTGCTGGCGAAGATCAACCTCGTCAAGCAGGGAACCGACCTGTGCGGCAGCGCGTTCAACCAGGTGGTGGTCGAGCACTACTTCACCGACACCCCGTGGCAGAAGACGCTGCAGACGTTCGTCGAGACGTACCGCGAGCGGCGCGATGCCATGCTGGCCGCGCTCGAGGAGCATTTCCCGCCCGAAGCGACGTGGACGCGTCCCGAAGGCGGCTTCTTCGTGTGGGTGACGCTTCCCGGCTACGTGGACACGGGTTCCATGCTGAGCGCGGCCCTGGACCGAGGCGTGACCTACACGCCCGGCGACGGCTTCTTCCCCGACGGCACCAGCGGCAAGAACAGCATGCGCATCGCGTTCTGCTACGAAAGCCCCGAGAACATCGCCGAAGCGGTGCGCCGCCTCGCCGCCGTCATCGAGGAGCGCCTCGAGCTCTACCGGGCCTTCCTGGAAGCCGGAGCGATCAAACCCGAATAGCGTCCCTAGCGTCCCTAGCGTCCCAAAGGAGTACCCCATGAAAGTTGCAGTGTTGATGGGCGGCAGCTCGTTCGAACGCGAGTTTTCCCTGGCCAGCGGCAAGAACGTGTGCGCAGCGCTCGAGGAGGCGGGCCACAAGGTGGTGCCGCTCGACACCACGTCCGACCTCGTCCCCACGCTGCGAAGCGAACGTCCCGACGTATGCTACAGCGCCCTGCACGGCAAGCACGGCGAGGACGGCACCATCCAGAGCCTGCTCGAGTTCGTGGGCATCCCCTTCGTCGGCTCGCCGTCCAGCGTGTGCCAGCGCGCTTGGAACAAGGATTCTATGCACTCCGAGATGGCCGCCTACCGCGCCATCACCGGCGAGGAGCCCGTGGCGTACTGGCCGCAGGGCCTCTACATCGCGCGCGACGCGTTCAAGGACATGGGCGCTGCGACGGCCCTCGACCTCGTGGAGGATCGCGTGATCGGCGGCTACCCCGTGGCGGTGAAGCCCGCGCACGGCGGCTCGGCCCTGGGCGTGCATCGGGTTGATTCCGTTGACGACCTGGGCGAGGCGGTGCTCGACGCGCTGTCGTTCGACGACGCCGTGGTCATCGAGCAGTGGATCGAGGGCGTGGAGCTTGCCGTGTCCGTGCTGGGCACCGGCTGGGACGCCTACGCGCTGCCGCCCGTGGAGGTCGTCGCGAAGCAGGGCCTGTACGACACGGCCGCGCGCCTCACGCCGGGGGCGGTGGAGTACCACGCGCCCGTGCGCCCCGCATCGCTGTCGAACGACGAGGCCGACGCCCAGGCCATCCGCGCCGAGATCGAGCGCGCTGCCCTCGAGGTGTACCGCGCCTACCAGGTGCGCGATCTCGCGCGCATCGACCTCATCTGGGACGGCGCCCAGGCGCGCGTCTTCGAGGTGAACGTGTCGCCCGGCATGACCGAAACGTCGCTGTTCCCGGCCGCCTGCGAGGCTGCCGGCCTGTCGCTGCCCAGCGTTCTCAACGAGCTGGTCAGCCAATACGCATAGGCGTTGGGGGAATCCGCTTCTTCGGTGCCCGTCGATGTCGCCGTGCTACAATGACCGCAGGATCGGTGCGAGGCTGAGGGGGAGGCATGGGAAGGTCGGGCGGAGGAGGCGGCGGCGGCTCGTCGGGCGGAGGACGCTCGGGAGGCTTCTCGGGCGGTGGACGCTCCTCGGGCGGGTTCTCGGGCGGATCGCGCGGCTCGGGCGGCAGAAGCGCTCGGCCCAGCGGCGGCTCGGGCGGAGGCGGAGGAGGCTTTCGCATGCCCTCCGTCATGCCTATCATCATCAACACGACGCGTGACGAGCGTCGCGATGAGCGCTACGAAGCTCCGCCTGCTCCCGTTGCCCCGCCCGTTCAAACGGCGCCTCGCACTCCCCAAGCTCCCCCAACACCGTATGTCCCGCCTGCTCCGGAAGCCCCCCTTCCTCAGCAGCAGGCGTATCCCGGCCAGGACCAGGCGCCGTATCAACCCCCGTCTGCAAGCTCGCCGCCCAGCTCGGTGCCTCCGGCGCAGCCGTCCGCTTCAGGTGCGCCCAAGAGAAAAGGCCCCGGCTGTTTGATCGCCGCCATCGCCCTCATCGTCATAGTCGCAGCGACCGCCTTCTCGGCCGTTCTCGACGATCGCAACGGGGTCGACTCGCACGGCAACAAGGTCGTCGTTCGCGAGGCGCTTCCCTCGTCGGCCACGACGGAGACCGACTACTATACCGACGAGGACGGCGACTGGATTCGCAACGACCGCAAGCTCGAAGACGGTCTGCGCTCGTTCTATCGCGCGACGGGGGTGCAGCCGTACGTGTACATTCTGCCGAACGGCTCCTCTACGTCCACGTCCGAGCTGCGCGGCATCGCGGAAGAGCGTTACGACCAGCTGTTCTCGGACGAGGGCCATTTCCTGCTGGTTTTCTGCGACGATGGCGAGGGCTCGTTCAACTGCGGATACACGATGGGGTCGGATGCGCGGGCCGTGATGGACGCCGACGCCGTCGATCTGCTTGCCGACAACCTGGATCGATATTACAACGACCGCTCTATCAGCGAAGAGGAGATTTTCTCCAAAGCGTTCTCCGACACGGCTGACGAGATCATGAAGAAGCCTCACGACTCCGGGGACACCGTGGTGGGCGCTATCGTGGTCATCGTGCCGCTTGCTGCCTACATCGTGTACTGGCTCGTGCGCCGCCGTCGCGAAGATCGCGAGCTCCAGCGGGCGTACCAGGAGGAGCTGCTGCGGACGCCCCTGGAGAAGTTCAGCGACCAGAGCATCGAGGACCTGGCCGAGAAGTACGAGCAGACCCATAAGGAACAGCCTCGCGACGACGCGAGGAGCACGATACAACCTTAGTAGAGGAGAGCGACGATGGGAATTCTGGACCGATTCACCGACATTGTGAAAGCGAACATCAACGACCTGCTCGATCGGGCGGAAGACCCCGCCAAGATGATCGACCAGTACCTTCGCGACCTGACCGACAGCCTGGCCGAGGTGAAGGAGCAGACGGCCGGCGTGATGGCGGAGGAGGCGCGTACGAAGCGCCTCGTGGACGATTGCGCCGCCGACGTCGAGAAGTACGACGGCCTGGCCCGCAAAGCCCTCCAAGCCGGCAACGAGGATGATGCCCGTGCGTTCCTCGCCAAGAAGCAGGAGCTCGGGGCGAAGGCGGCCGGCCTTCAGGCCGCGTACGAGGCCGCGCACGAGAACGCCTCCAAGATGCGCCAAATGCACGATAAGCTAGTGGACGATATCGAGGAGTTGAAGGGCCGGCGCGAGGGCATCAAGGCCAAGGTGGCCGTGGCGAAGACTCAGGACAAAGTCAACGAATTCACCGCGGGCGCCGACAAGGCGGAGGGCGCCATGAGCGCGTTCGATCGGATGGAGGCTAAGGCCGACCAGATGCTCGATCGCGCGAACGCCATGAACGAGCTTAACCAGCAGCCGATCGACGCGGCCGCCGAGCTCGAAGCGAAGTACGCCGATGCCGGCAGCGATGCGGCAGTGGACGAGGAGCTGGCGAAGCTCAAAGCGGATATGGGTTTGTAGGACAATCGGCGAGCAACGAAACGGCAGCAAAATCGTAGAGCGCTCGTGTTTTCCCTCGTGGGGGTCGGCGGGTGCCCCTATAATGGTCGGACAGGCAAACATCCCGAAGGAGGCCGTCATGGGCAACAAATTTGGAGCTTTTTTGGCTGGTGGGTTGGCCGGCGCGGTTGTCGCGCTGCTGTACGCCCCCCGGTCTGGTCAGGAAACGCGCGCTATGGTCACCGATAAGATGAACACGGCGTGGGGCGAGGCGCAGGAGCTGGGCTCCCAGGCCAGCGCCAACATGCAGCATGCATACCAGGATGCTGCGTCCAAGGGCCAGGAAGTCGTGCAGGATGTGGCCGCGAAGGGCCAGGAGCTGTACGGCCAGGCTTCGCAGCGCGTGCAGGAAGCCGCCGACAACATCAAGCCGGCGTTCTCGCAGAAGAACGACGAGCTGCGCGACAAGATCGAAGCGGCGCGCCAGCGCATCGCCTCGCAGGTAGCCAAGAACGCCGAGCAAGCGCACGATGCGGTGAGCGACACCATCCCCGTCGCTGCCGATACGGCGCATGACGCCGTCGACAAGGTCGAGGACAAGGCGCAGGACGTGGCTGACACGGCGAAGCACAAGGCCGAAGAGGCTGCCGACAAGATCTCCGGCGACGACAAGTAACCAAACGCATTCATCATGAAGCGGCGAGGCAGGTGACGCGGGCGCAAAGCCCCGCACCGCTCGCCGCTTCCTGAGTATTCGACAGGCAACGGCGCTGGGGGGCTGCGGTCGGATCCGCAGCAAGTGCGCAGGTTGCCGAGTGGAGAAGAAGGTCATGGCAAGCAAACTCATCACCACGCATGAGCTCACGGGCGTTCGCGTCGTGGGCGGCAAGAACGGCACGAAGCGCATCGGCAAGGTGCGCCGTTTCGTATTCCATCCGAAAGAGAAGCGCTGCGTCGGCTTCATCGTGAAGCGCCCCGACCTGCTGTGGATGTTCCGTCGCAAGGACAAGTTCGTGTCCATCGAGGGGTACGACATCGTGGACGGCCGCATCGTCGTGCGCGACATCCCCGAGGCCACCGACAAAGCCGCGTGCAAAGCGCTCGGTGTCAACTGGGACGAGTGCGTGCTGTGGGTGGGGCTTCCGGTCATGACCGAGGACGGCACGTCGCTGGGCATGGTGGGCAACGTCACGTTCAACCGCATCACCGGCGCGGTGGACACCTTCGACACTGATTCCGGTGCCACCGCCAACGCCCTTTTGGGCAAGCGCACCATTCCGGCTGACCTCGTCAAAGGGTTCCGTCGCGGCATGGGCGTGGCGCTCGCGCAGGTGGGCTCCGAGGGTCGCGAGACCGACGAGGTGGTGCTCGGCGCGATGCTGGTCGACGACGCTGCGAAGGAGCTCGCTGCGGAAGGCGGCGTTGCCGAGAAGGCGGGGGCGGCCACGGCCGTGGCCGTCGACAAGGTTCACTCCACGGTGGACAAGGCGAAGCCCGTGGTCAGCGAGGCCGCCAAGAAAACCGGCGAAGTGGTGAACAAGGGCGCGTACGCCACCGGCAAGCAGATCGCCGCCACGAAGGGCATGTTCTCCGGCTTCAAAGAGGAGTACGACAAGGCCCGCGGCGTCAAGCCCGATCCTGACGAGCAGGCGCTTGCGACGTCGGATGACGAGGCCGCTTCCGCGCCCGCGTCCCCGAAGCCCAAGTCGGCCGCCGCGCCGAAGAAGACCACGACCGCCAAGAAGCCTGCGCCCAAGAAGAACATGTTCGCAGCCTTCAAAGAGGAGTACGACAAGGCCCGCCACGATGACTGACGAGAAAAAGCCCAGCCGTAAAATCGAGAAAGCCGACATTTTCAAGTTCGCCGGCCTCATCGCATTCTTCGCCATCATGGTGCTGATCGTGGTGCTGTTGTGGCCGTACTTCGGCGACCTCTTCGAAGAAGGCGGTATCGAGCGGATCATCGCCGACGTGCGCGATGCGGGGCCCGTCGGGTTCCTGATCCTACTGGGACTGCAGTTCTTGCAGATCGTTGTGGCGTTCATCCCCGGCGAGGTCGTGCAGATCGCGGCCGGCCTGCTGTACGGACCGTGGCTCGGCTCCTTGATCATCCTGGTCGGGTGCGTCGTCTCGAGCGCGTTCATCTTCGCGCTCGTGCACAAGCTGGGCGCGCCTTTCGTGCAGAGCATGGTGCCTACGCAGTACCTCAACAAGTTCCGCAAATTCGAGCTGACCGGCAAGCTCAACATCATAGTGTTCATTCTCTTCCTGATCCCCGGTTTGCCCAAGGACGTGTTCACCTATCTCGTGCCGCTGACGGACATGCGGATGCGCACGTTCTTGCTGCTGTCGAACGTGGGACGCATCCCGGGCATCGTCGTGTCCGCGTATGCGGCTGACGGGCTGGCGGAGGGACGCCTGATGGAGAGCGTGATCATCTTCGCGGTGGCAGCTGTGATCGCCGTGTTGGGCATCGTGTTCCGCGAACGCATCATGAAGCTGCTCGAGAAGCATTCCGACAAAAAGAACTAGGTGCGATCAGGCTTTTCATCAGCTTATTCCCATATCTTAAGAAATACTGAACGTCGTTGACGGTATTGTGACGAAACCGTCTCGCGCGTTGTGGTGCGCACTACTATGGCACTAGAGAATACCGACGCAGAAACGCAGGATGAGAGGTAGGTCCCTTATGGCCACCAACGAACCTTTGAACAGCGCAGTGGACGAGGTTGCCGCTGCTGAAGCGGAGCTCAAGGCCGCTCAGGAAAAACTGGAAGCCGCGAAGGCGAAGTTGGCTGCGACGTCCGGCGATGCGTGCGTCGTCGAGGACGAGACGGTTGCGGCTATCGTGGTCGACGAGGCGACGGGCGAGGTCGAAGCCGTCGTCGTCGAAGACGTGGCGGTCGTGTCGTGCGACGCGGAACCCGCGACCGCGGAGGATGCGCCGAACGCGGACGAGAAGGCGGAAGCGGTTCCTGCCGAGCCTGCCGAGTCGGCCAAGCCTGCCAAGCCCGTTGAGGAACCGGAACCGGATTGGGTGCCGTACTCCACGGCCCAGGCGTCAGCTCCTTCTGCTGCGCCCCAGGCGGCTCCCGTGCAGCCTCCGATGCCGGCCGACGCTCCCGCCGCGTCCACCGCTCCCACGCAGCCCGTTGGCGCAGCTCCGGCGCCCGGCCAGCCCGCACAGCCCGGCTACTATGGCGCGCCCGGCTACGGCGCGCCGCAGACTCCGCCGCATGCCGGCCCTGGCGCCGTGCCGCCGCAGCAACCGTACTACGGCTACCAGCAACCGTACTATCAGCAGCCGTACGGCCAGCCGATGGTATCGACGAAGGACCACGTGGCGGCCGGCCTGCTGGCCATCTTCTTGGGCGCGTTCGGCATCCACAAGTTCTATCTGGGTTACAACACTGCCGGCTTCATCATGCTGGCAGTCACCATCATCGGCGGCGTGCTGACGTTCTCGCTGGCTTCATGGGTGATCTGGGTCATCGCCATCATCGAGGGCATCCTGTACCTCACGAAGTCCCAAACCGAGTTCGAGCAGATCTACGTGCTGAACAAGCGCGAGTGGTTCTAGTTCTGTTCCGCGGGCCTGCCGGCCCGCGGAATTAGCCGACGCTGCGCCCGGCTGCGGTGCCCGGCTTTCGCGCGATGCCGACGACTCGCGTACCAAAGTACGCTTCGCCCTCGCCATCCCACGAATTCCGGGCACCGCAGCCGGTCTCGCTGACTCACTGAGCCAACCTGTGCCCCTTCGCGCTTCACGCGAACGGGTGTTTCACGTGAAACATCTGGCGCCGATCGCGCTGGAGATATTGCGGAGTGCGCCTGCATCCGTGTGCCTCCACATGCCGCTCGTTTTCGCGCTTCGCACGCATCGGCGGCTCGTTCGCGGGGTTTTTCGGTGAAACGGTGCGCCCTGCCTCGCTTTTTCGCTAGAATGACCATATCGATAAGGCGTTGAGCCTCATCCGTTGAGTTGGATCCTATAAGGAGGAAACCATGCCCAAAATCACTCGTGACCAGGTGAGGGTGCCGGCCGACGTCATGCCGGAATCCCGTGACGAGTACATTGAGAACTTCATGAAGGCAACCCGTGGTACGGGCCGCCTCATGCTGTTCGCCTGCGATCAGAAGATCGAGCACCTCAACAAGGACTTCTACGGTGAGGGCATCGACATCGCCGACGCCGAGCCGCAGCACCTCTTCGAGATCGGCCGCCAGGGCGTGTGCGGCGTGTTGGCTGGCCAGCGCGGCCTTATCGCGCAGTACGCCGCCGACTATCCCGAGATCAACTACCTCGTGAAGATGAACTCCAAGACGAACATCGTGCCGGGCAGCCAGGACGATCCCTACTCGCCGCAGCTCTACGACTTGGACGCCGTGCTGGCCATGCGCGAGGCGGGCGTCAACATCGTGGGCATCGGCTACACCATCTACCTGGGCAGCGAGTACGAGTCCACCATGATGGCCGAGGCCGGCGAGCTCATCGCCCAGGCCCACGCCAACGGCCTGCTGGTCGTGCTGTGGATCTACCCGCGCGGCAAGGCCGTCAAGGCCGAGAAGGACCCGGCGCTCATCGCCGGCGCGGCGGGCGTGGCCCTGTGCCTCGGCGCCGACTTCGTCAAGGTGAACCCGCCGAAGCCCGAGGACGGCACTGCGCCGGCCGAGGCGCTCAAGATCGCCACGATGGCGTCCGGTCGCACGGGCCTCGTGTGCGCCGGCGGTTCGACGGTTGACGCCGAGACGTTCCTCACCCAGCTGTACGATCAGATCCACACGGGCGGCGCCGTGGGCAATGCCACCGGCCGCAACATCCACCAGCGCTCGCTGGCCGAGGCGGTTCGCCTGACCAAGGCCATCAGCGCCATCACGCTGGCCGACTACTCCGTGGAAGACGCGCTCGACGTCTTCAACGGCGACGAGGACTTCTCGCTGTAGCACGTTGCGTCTTGCGCATCCGCGCATCCGCGCATCCCGACGGGCCCCTTGTTTCGCGGCGAGGGGCCCGTTTTGCGCCTGCCCTGCGATTGTGGGCGCGAATCGGCAGCCATGACAAAATCGAGGAGCTCCGATCCCTTTCTCCGACGATGCAGAGAAACGCCACCTGGCCTTTCTCGACTGCGAGCGGAAATCCAGAGCGAAATCCGTTCCGGAAATTGTCATGGGTCCTATTTTGCGCCCGCCAGGCGCTCAGGGCCTCCGCGCAGCGATACCCGGCGGGCCCGTTGCGCTTGGCCGAGTGTTTCACGTGAAACATCCGTTCGCACCCCCGCTTCCGTCTCGCCGCGCGCCAGCCCTCCGTTCTTCGTCCCGCGCCCGCTGCGCCCACCATGCCGGCACCGCGCTCGTCGCTTCCCGTTCAGTGCCCGCCGTTCTCGCTCTGCCGCTCCCACAGCGCCCGCCCCGCCCGTTGCGGCGGATTCGCCTTCCGTTGTCTTCCAAGCCGTTGGGGGATCGTTGCGTCCTGCCCCTAGCGTCCTGCCGCATTAAATGGTACTATAATCGTAACATATAAGGGAAAGCAACAAACTCAGTGAGGAGTGCGGTATGGAAGCGGTTATGGACACGACGAATCCGATGGGCGATATGGTTGTGAACGACCGGCTGACCGTTGACGGCGTGAACGTATTGGTGGGCTACACCAACGAGAGCGACCAGCACGTGACCGAGGCGGAGATCCGCGCGTACCTCGAACGCGGAGCGCTGCAACATCCGAACAGCGCCGTGACCGGGCTCGCGCTGCTGGTGGATGGCGAAGACGTGGGAATTCGCTACGAGCTGGCACCCGTTCCGTTCGATCGCATCCGTCGTATCACGGGCTATCTCGTGGGCACGATGGATCGTTGGAACGACGCGAAAACATCCGAGGAGGCCGACCGTGTGAAGCACGGCGTCTATCGCGAGGATCGCGCGTTCGCGTGCGCGAACGGTTGCTAGCGCCGACGCGGCTTCAAAAAACTTCTGTTCGTTACCGGGCTGTGGCCATGAGGTCACGGCCCGTTTCGTATACTGCTACCTATGACATCAGAGAAAAACACCGACGTGCGCCAGGGGCGCAAGCACGCTCCTGGCGAGGAAACGCCGCCTGCTTGCTTGAGCGGCGATCCCACCTGCGCGACAACCGAGCGCATCCTCGAGCCGGAAGTGCGTCACCATCATCGGCGCAAGCGCAAGCTGCTCGAATTCACCCACTCGTCCACGCGCGCGACCATGCTCATGCTGGCTGCAGCCGTGGCGGCGCTCGTCATCGAGAACACCCCGGTGCTGCCGTACTTCGCCGAATTCTGGCACACGTTCGACATCGGCATCTCGCTGGGCGACTTCGCGCCGCATATCTCGCTCGAGCATTTCATCAACGACTTCCTCATGGCCATCTTCTTCCTGCTGGTGGGCCTCGAGATCAAGTTCGAGATGACGGCGGGCGAGCTCAAGAACCCGCGCAAGGCGCTGCTGCCCATCCTCGGCGCGGCCGGCGGCGCTATCGTGCCTGCGCTCGTGTACACGGCGGTGAACGTGGGCAGCGGGTTCGAGCAGGGCTGGGGCGTCCCCATGGCGAACGATATCGCGTTCTGCCTGGGCATTCTCGCATTGCTCGGCAGCCGCATCCCGGCGGGGCTGCGCTCGTTCCTCTCGACGCTCACCATCGCCGACGACATCATCGCCATCATGGTGATCGCCCTCTTTTACACCGCGAACCTCGACGTGGCATGGCTGGCCGGCGGCTTGGGTCTGTTCGCCGTGCTCATCGTGTTCAACCGGCTGCACATCTACGACCTGCTGCCGTACATCCTCGTGGGCTTGGGGATGTGGGTGTGCTTCCTCATGTCGGGCGTGCACGCCACCATCGCCGGCGTGCTGATGGCGCTTGCCATTCCGGCGCGCTCGCAGGTGAAGCTCGAGCGCGCTCCCGGCTGGTTCGCGGCACGCGCACGCAGGGCCGACGACCGTTACGACCCCGGCGAGCCCGACATCGTGCAGAAGGAGTACCTGTCCGAAGTGGCCGAGATCGGCCGCGTGTCGCGCCTGTCCATCCCGCCTATCACGCGTCTCGACCACCGTCTGCACATCCCCGTGTACTTCTTCATCCTCCCGCTGTTCGCGTTCTCGAACGCCAGCGTGGTGCTGACGGGCATGGATCCGCTGTCCATCGTCACGAACCCGGTGACCATCGGCGTGTTCTGCGGTCTCTTGTTCGGCAAGCCGCTCGGCATCTTCCTGGCCACGTGGCTTACCGTGAAGCTGAAGCTGTCCGACCTGCCGCAGGGCGTGAACTGGGGCCATATCGTGGGCGTGTCGGTGCTGGGCGGCGTGGGCTTCACCATGGCCATCTTCGTGACGAACCTCGCGTTCGTCGACCCGAACATGATCGCCATGGCGAAGGCAGCCATCTTGGCGGCGTCGCTGATCGCCGGCATCGCCGGATTCTTCATCCTGCGCGCCGTGACCGACGAGGAAGACCAGGAAGAGGTCGTCGAGCCCTAGCCGACTCGCGGCGGCCAGCGGATCATCCCTGTCTGCGGCGCTAGCTCATTTTAGGCGTAGGCGCGGCGGGAGCGGGCAGTTCGGCCGTGCAATGCGGGCAGCGCGTGGCGCCTTCCTGCACCTCTTCCAGGCAGAACGGGCAGTGGGGCGCTTCCATCTCCTCGGCATGCTTGCCGCGGGTGGTCAGCGTGCGCGCCTTGTTCATAGCCTTCACGATGAGGAACACCACGAACGCGATGATGAGGAACTGGATGACGGCGTTGATGAAGTTGCCGTACGTGAATGCGGCCGCATCGGGGCCGCTGCCCAGCGATATCTTCATGTCCGAGAAATTGATGCCGCCCGTGACCAGCGAGATCAACGGCATGATGAGGTCGCTCACCACCGAGTTCACGATGGCGGTGAACGCCGTGCCGATGACCACCGCCACGGCCAAATCCATGACGTTGCCCTGGTTGATGAACTCCTTGAATTCCTCGAAGAACTTTTTCATAGTGTGCCTTTCTTGCGTGCTTGCGGGGGCGGAGCCGTGCGTCCGCCGCCGGACAGGAATAGTGTAGAAGCCATCGTGTTAGAATGCGATGCGCGCGTCAAATCGTTGACGATTCGGTGTGTTGGGCGCAGGGCGGAACGGACGAGAGAGGCCTTTATGACGAAGATCTTTTCATACACGCAATCGATCGAAGCCGATATCGTCGACGCGTACTGCGTGCTGCAAAAAGGCTTCACCGACCAGTTCGTCTACTATCGCAAAGACCGGCCCGTGCGTTTCATGGGCATGGGGCGCTGCATCGCGCTGCCCACGCTCGACGGCGTGGAGTGCGAGCTTGAGGGCCCGGCTGTCCAGCAGCCGATCTTCTTCTCGTTCAACCGGTTCGATGCCGAGAATCCCGCCCCGAGCGACGAGCTGTTCGAGGCGTTTCCGCGTCTGAAGTTCATGCTGCCTGAAGTAGTGCTCATCGAAGACGAGCGCGGTGCATACCTGCAGGTGAACTCGCTGAGCCCGGTGTACCCGGGCCGCATCGAGCGATTCGCGCGCCAAGCGCTGGGCGCGCCGCGCCGCAGCCGTCGCACCATCCCCTTCAAGTTGGAAGCCGATTCGCGCGACGCGTGGCGCGCCAACGTGGAAGCGGCGCTCGGCGCCATCGAGCAGGGCCGCATCAGCAAGGTGGTGCTGTCGCGCCGCCAGCGCCTTGAGGCAGCGGAGCCGTTCTCGTCGAAGGACCTGGTCGTGAATCTCATCGACGGTCCGGCGCTCGGCACCGTGCTGCTGTACCGCTACGCCGACGTGTTCTTCTGCGGCTGCACGCCCGAGCTGCTCGTGCGCAAGCGCGGCAACGAGGTGGAAAGCATGTGCCTCGCGGGCACCTGCCCCGCCGGTTCGAACGAGGACGAGCGCGCGCGGCTGGCCGACGAGCTCATGGCCGATGCGAAGAACCGCGCCGAGCACGACTACGTGGTGCGGTTCATCCGCGAGGTCTTCCAGCGCACGTGCTACGACGTGGACGTTCCCGAGGAGCCGGGCATCCTGCCGCTCACGCATGTGCAGCATCTGTGCACGCCCGCAAGCGCGCGCATGCTGGAAGGCGTCGATCTGTGGACGATGAAAGACGATCTGCATCCCACGCCCGCCGTGGCCGGAACGCCGGTGGGCGAGGCGCAGATGCTGATCAGGGGCATTGAATCGTACAACCGCGGGTTCTTCGCCGGCGCGTGCGGCTACGTTGACGGCGCGGGCGACGGCGAGTTCTCGGTGGCGCTGCGCACGGGCGTGTTCGACGGCGAGGTGGGCTGGGTGTATGCGGGCTGCGGCATCGTGGCCGGCAGCGTGGCCGACGACGAGTACGATGAGATCGGCATGAAGCTGAAAACGGTTCTGTCGGCGTTCGAGGGGAATGAGACAATTACCCCGTCCCTTCGTCTCGCGGACGGAGGCGAGCGATGAAGGCCGAACCCGCCGCAACGGCTCTGTTTCTGGGCGCGTTCTTCGACGAGTTGGAGCGCTGGGGGGTGCGCGACGTGGTGGTGAGCCCCGGGTCGCGCTCGACGCCGCTTGCCATGGTGGCCTACGAGCTGTCGCGCCGCTTTCCGGAGCGCATGCGGCTGTTCGTGGACGTGGACGAGCGCGGTGCGGCGTTCTTCGCGCTGGGCTTGGCGAAGGCGAGCGGACGCCCGGCCGCCGTCGTCTGCACGTCCGGCACGGCGGTGGCGAACTACTACCCGGCCGTCATGGAGGCCGAGTCGTCCCGCGTGCCGCTCATCGTGCTGACGGGCGATCGCCCGGCGCGCCTGCAAGGTCTGGGCGCTCCGCAGACGTGCGATCAGCTGAACGCGTACGGCGCGCACGTGCGCGTGTTTCGCCACATGCCCGAGCCCGCCGCGGACGAGGCCGCCATCGCATTCGCGCGCCAGGCGGCGCGGGAGGCGTGCATCGCCGCAGGCGGGGAGCTTGCGTGCGCTGCGGCGGAACCGCGCATCGCGGGTGCCTGCCTGGGCGGTCCCGTGCATCTGAACTTCCCGTTCGACGAGCCGCTCAAGCCCGATCTGCAGGTCGAGGGCTTGTTCGAGACTGGACGAAGCGCCCAGGACGCGCTTTCCGACCTGCGCATGGCTCAACCGCCGACGTATTTCGACCCGATCGATTCCGCCCGTTTGCTTGAGACGCTGCGCGGCAAGCGCGTGCTCGTGGTGGCGGGGGAGGGGTCGTGCGCGACGGCAGGAGAGGCGAACGCGCTGCTGGCCTGGGCCGAGTCGTTCGAGTACCCGCTGCTGGCCGACCCGCTGTCGGGCCTGCGCACCGTTTGCGACGCGCTTGTCGTCGACCACTACGACACCGTGCTGGCCGCGCCGACCGAGGCGCTGGCGCCCGAGGTGGTCATCCGCTTCGGACGCTACCCGGTGTCGAAGCGCGCCACGACGTTCCTCGCTTCCGCGAACGCGCTCAATATCGTGGTGGATCCGCTGGAGACGCGCGATTTCAACTGCGGGACCGACCTGTACCTGCGTTGCACGCCGCTCGACCTTTCGCAAACGCTGCTCTCGGCCATGCGCGGAATCGCGCGCGAGGACGTTATGAGCGAGCGGCAGCATGCATTCGCGGCAGCCTGGCTGGACGCGAACGTCGCGGCAGGCAGGCGCGTCGCGGCGGTTGATACGGTCGTGAGCGGCTTCGAGGGGGCGTTCGTGCGTCGCGTGGCCGAGCGCGCCCCCGAAGGTTCGTGCCTATTCGCGGCGAACTCCATGAGCGTGCGCGCCCTTGACTCCTTCTATGCCAAGAGCGACAAGCAGCTGACGGTGCTGTGCAATCGCGGGCTGAACGGTATCGACGGAACCGTGTCGACGGCGTTGGGCGCGGCGCAGCGCTTCGAGCAGACCACCCTGCTCACGGGCGATTTGACGCTGCTGCACGACCTGAACGCCCTCGCGCTGCAGCGCGAGCTGCGCGTGCAGCGCGAGTTGGGCGCTCCGGCGCGCAGCATCGCCATCGTGCTGCTGAACAACAACGGCGGCGGCATCTTCGACATGCTCCCGCAGCGTTCGGAGGACGCGTATTTCGAGCGGCTGTTCCTCACGCCTCAGGATGTGGACTTCGGTGCGGCAGCGCGGGCGTTCGACGTGCCGTATCATTTGGTGGAAACCGTGAGCGCTTTCGACGAGGCCTACGCCGCCACGCTCGGTGTGCCGGGGATCTCGCTCATCGAGGTGCGCGTCCCTCTCGAAGGCCTTCCCGAGCGCTACGCCCCGTACTGGTCGTAGGTGGCGAGAACGATGGGCGCAGCGCGATTGCGTGGCGAATTAGGAGGCGACGTGCGCGCGGAACAATTTCTTGGATTTCTTGCGGGGAGCCCGGGGGAATCTGGCACAAATTTACGGGTATGCAAGTTGTTTTGGGGCACGGAAAATCATGACCTGGCATTATTGCGAAGCCGGTGCTCCCTCACGTTGATTTTCGGGGCGAATTCCTCGCATACCCGTCAATTTGTGCCAGGTTTGGATCATGGGACCGACCGTTCGATCACGTGCGGTTCGTTTGGGGGCGCAGCGTGGACGACGCGGTGAGCTCTTTCTCTTTCGGCGGAATCTCGTACGCGTACCGTGTGTGGGCGCCTGCGCCCGCCACGGCCGCTGCGCCCGAGGCCGCCGCCGCGACTCCGCTTGTGCCCCCTGCGCCGCTCGTCCTACTGCACGGGTTCGCCCAAAGCGCCGCATCGTGGGATGCCGTGGCGCGCGAGTTTGCGGCGGCCGGCCGGTCCGTGTACGCGCTCGACCTGGCGGGACATGGCGAAAGCGAGCGCCCTGCCGACCCGCAGGCCTATGCGCTGGAAGCGCAGGCCGACGCGCTGCTCGCGTTTGCTCGCAAGCTCGCGGACGACGAGGGAACACGTCCTGCGATCCTCGGTTACTCGATGGGCGGTCGCGTGACGCTCGCCGCGCTGGGCCGCGACCCGCAGGTGTTTTCGGGCGTCATTCTGGAAGCGGTCGGCTTCGGCCCCGCCACGCAGGCCGAACGCGACGCGGCGGCCGAACGCGATGCCGCCTGCGCGGCGCGTCTGCGCACGGACGGCCTGGAGGCTTTCATGGAATTCTGGGAGCAGCTCCCCCTGTTCGCCAGCCAGCGCGAGCTACCTCCCGACGTGCGTGCTCGCGTGCGTGCGGGGCGCCTGGCGAACGACGCCGAGGCCCTTGCGCGCACGTTCGAGCACGCCGGCCAGCACGTCATGCCCGCGCGGACGACGACGCTTGAAACGCTCGCGCGCCTGCGCGAGGCCGGCACGCCGCTGCTCTACCTGGCGGGCGAGCGCGATGCGAAATACCGTGCCCTCGCGGCACAGGCCGCCGAGATAGGCGCGACGGTGCGCATCGTGCCCGGCGCGGGCCACAGCACGCACCTCGAAGCACCCGATGCCTTCGTGCGCGAAACGGCGGCGTTCCTCTCGGGGGCGGGGTGAGACAGAGGGGCGGGGTAATTGTCTCATTTCGCTTGCGAAATGAAAATGAGACAATTACCCCGTCCCTCTGTCTCACTGCCCAGCCCCATAGGACGGCAACGCGTATAATGGCCAAACGACCGATCATGCACGACACAGGAGGCACCATGGCCGATCTCGAAGGCGGAACAACCCTATCCCTCGACCGCCATCTCGGCGCGTCGGACACCGCCGAGGCGATCAAGTCCTACACGGAGATCGAGATACCGGAGAGCTTGCGCGACAACCTCGTGCTGTTCCTCCGCATGGAGCGCAAGGTGCTCAAGGAGTACGATCCCGCCATCTGCACCCTCTTCGACCGTCTGTTCAACAGCGTGATCAGGGCGAACGAGGGCAACCCCGGCACCGTCGCAGCAGAGGAGCCCACGGACGCCCAGGGCATTCCCACGGCGGACACCGACGGCGCGCGGGCGTTCCGCGAGGCCGTCGAGCTCATCGACGCGCTGCCGGTGGATCAGGCGCAGGTGGTGGTGCGCGCGTTCACGTCGTTCTTCCACCTGGCGAACCTGTCCGAGGAGAATTACCGCGTGGAAACGCTGCGCGAGCTGGAGCGCAACGTGTCGATGGAGTCGGCGGTGGACACCTCGAACGAGCTGGTCGTGGCGTACGGTCGCCTGCTGGACGAAGTCGGCACCGAACGCACGGCCGAGCTGCTCGGCCGCTTGGAATTCCATCCCGTGTTCACGGCGCATCCCACGGAGGCGCGCCGTAAAGCGGTGGAGGGAAAGATCCGCCGCATCGCCGCCTTGCTGGACGAGCATTCCCGTTTGGGCGGGTCGGCCCTTCTCGAGAACGAGCGCCACATGCTGCAGGAGATCGACGCGCTCGTGCGCACGTCGCCCACCGAGCTGAAGAAGCCGACCCCGCTCGAGGAGGCCGACACCATCATCGACATCTTCGACGGCACGCTGTTCGACACGGTGCCGCAGGTGTACCGACGCTTCGACGACTGGGTGCTGGGCGAGGAGGCCGGCACCGTGCCGCCCGTCTGCCCGGCGTTCTTCCGCCCGGGCAGCTGGATCGGCTCGGATCGCGACGGCAACCCGAACGTCACCGCGAAGGTTTCGCGCCGGGTTGCGGCCAAGTACTTCGCGCACATGGTGTCGAAGCTGGCCGAGGAATGCCGCAGCATCGGGCGCAACCTCACGCTGGAATCGCGGCACACCGCGCCCACGGACGAGCTTATGAACCTGTGGAGCCAGCTCGTGGAGATGAGCGAGACGCTGACGGGGCGGGTGGCCGACGACCTGGGTTTCGAGCCGCATCGCGCCGTCATGCTGGTGATGGCCGCGCGCCTCGAAGGCACGGTGGCGCGCAATGCCGACATCATGTACTCCTCGCCCGAAGAGCTGCTGGCCGACCTGCGCACGGTGCAGGACTC
This sequence comes from Eggerthella timonensis, assembly GCF_900184265.1. NCBI lineage: Bacteria > Bacillati > Actinomycetota > Coriobacteriia > Eggerthellales > Eggerthellaceae > Eggerthella > Eggerthella timonensis. The sequence goes on along the minus strand of NZ_FXXA01000002.1, from coordinate 276,698 downwards.
GCTCGCGCGCGCCGGAGCCGTGCGCGCCGCGTACGGGCCCGTGCAGACGCTTATCTGGCAGGTGGAGACGTTCGGGTTCCATATGGTGGAAATGGAGTTCCGTCAGCATTCGCTCGTGCACGAACGCGCGCTGGCCGACATCCGCGCCCATGGCGTGCTCGGAAAGCTCGACCCCATGACGCGCGAGGTGCTCGACACGTTCCGCGCCATCGGAGCCATCCAGAAGCGCTACGGGCAGAAGATGGCACGGCGCTACATCGTGTCCTTCACCAAGAGCGCCCGCCACATGGCCGACGTGTACGAGCTGGCCGAGCTCGCGTTCTCCCACGCGCAGGACGTGCCCGAGCTGGACGTGATCCCCCTGTTCGAGCAGCTGGAGGATCTGGAGAACTGCGTCGACGTGCTCGACGAGATGCTGCAGCTGCCGCCCGTGCAACGCCGCCTGGAGCAGACGGGTCGGCGGATGGAGGTCATGCTGGGCTACTCGGACTCCTCGAAGGACGCGGGCCCCGTCACCGCCACGCTCGCCCTGCATTCGGCGCAGGAGCGCATCGCCCGCTGGGCCGAGGAACGCGGCATCGACGTGGTGCTCATGCACGGACGCGGCGGGGCGGTGGGTCGCGGGGGCGGGCCAGCCAACCGCGCGGTGCTCGCGCAGCCCAAGGGCTCGGTGAACTGCCGGTTCAAGGTGACCGAGCAGGGCGAGGTCATCTTCGCTCGCTACGGCAACCGCTCGCTTGCGCTGCGTCACATCGAAAGCGTGGCGGCGGCCACGCTCATGAACTCGGCGCCGTCGGTGGAGCGCGTCAACACCGAGGCCACGGAGCGGTTCGCCGAGGCGGCAGCGCGCTTGAACGAGATCGCGCACGAACGCTATCTGGACCTGCTGCATACCGACGGCTTCGCGCCGTGGTTCTCCACGGTCACGCCCCTGGCCGAGGTGGGCCTGCTGCCCATCGGCAGCCGCCCGGCCAAGCGCGGCCTGGGCGCCCAGTCGCTCGACGACCTGCGCACCATCCCCTGGGTGTTCTCGTGGTCGCAGGCGCGCATCAACCTGGCAGCTTGGTACGGCCTGGGCACCGCGTGCGAGCAGGTGGGCGACCTGGAGCTTTTACAGCGCGCGTATCGCGAATGGCCCTTGTTCCGCACGTTCATCGACAACATCGAGATGTCCATCGCCAAAACGGACGGACGCATCGCGAAGATGTACCTGGCGCTGGGCGATCGCGACGACTTGGCGCAGACGGTGTTCGAGGAGATGCGGCTGACGCGCTCGTGGGCGCTTGCCATCGTGGGCGACGACTGGCCGCTCGAGCATCGTCGCGTGCTGGGCTGCGCCATCCGCGTGCGCAACCCCTACGTTGACGCCCTGTCGCTCGCGCAGGTGCGCGCGCTGCGCGTGATCCGCAGCCAGCAGGAGGAGCTCTCCGACGAAGCAAAGGCCGAATACCTGGCGCTCATCCTGGCCACCGTGACTGGGGTGTCCGCCGGCTTGCAGAACACGGGGTAGCGCCCGAAGCGAGGTGGGGGACGGGGTTGGCGAGACAGTGGGACGGGGGTCATGTCTCATCGACGATGAGACATGACCCCCGTCCCACTGTCTCGCCGCCGCCTCCCCCTCGTTGCTTGTGCCACCCGGGTGGCATGTCGTTTCGCCTCAACCAACGGTCCATTCTCCCGGTTCTTTTCGGAGAAATTTTGCTATGAGGTGCGAAAACGCGCGATACGCGGTACTATACAGACATCTAGTTGGAGATCCCCTTCTACACACGGCGCATCCGCCTTGTCGGATCGCGCGACGAAAGGACGGCCATGGGCGACATTGCGTGGCAGGCGGGCAAGGCATACCGCGAGATCATCTATGAAACAGCAGGCGGTATCGCCAAAATCAGCATCAATCGGCCCGAGCGACGCAATGCATTCACCCCGCTCACCGTCAACGAGCTGTACGACGCTTTCAGCGAAGCGCGCGACGACGCCAGCATCGGCGTCATCATCCTCACCGGCGTCAACCACGGCGGTCGCCACGAGGACGAGGCGTTCTGCTCGGGCGGCGACCAGAAGATTCGCGGCAACGGCGGCTACGTGGGCGAGGACAACATCCCGCGCCTCAACGTGCTGGACTTGCAGCGCCTCATCCGCGTGGTGCCGAAGCCCGTCATCGCCATGGTGAACGGTTACGCCATCGGTGGCGGACACGTGCTGCACATCCTGTGCGACCTCTCCATCGCGGCCGAGACGGCCAAGTTCGGCCAGACCGGCCCCAAGGTGGGCAGCTTCGACGCGGGGTACGGCGCGGGCTATTTGGCCGACATCGTGGGCCAGAAGAAGGCGCGCGAGATCTGGTACCTCTGCCGCCAGTACACGGCTGCCGAAGCGCTTGAGATGGGCCTCGTGAACAAGGTGGTGCCGTTCGAGGAGCTGGAATCCGAGTGCGTGAGCTGGGCGCAGGAGATGCTGCAGTTCAGCCCCACGGCGCTCAGGTTCATGAAGGCGTCGTTCAATGCGGCGACGGACGGCCTGGCCGGCATCCAGCAGCTCGCCGGCGACGCGACGCTTTTGTACTACACCACCGACGAGGCGAAGGAAGGTCGCGACGCGTTCAAGGAGAAGCGCGCTCCCGACTTCACCCAGTTCCCCAAGTTTCCCTAGGATCGCAGGTTAGCGAGGGCACGACCGAAAGGCAGGAATCCGGCAGCGATGATCGGTGCGTTTGAAAGCATGATGCGGCAGTGTCCGCAGCGCACGTGCTTCACGTACGTTGACGAGGCGGGCAACGAAACGGCGTACTCGTACCGCGAGGCGCGCATGCTGTCCGCTGCGCTTGCCCGACTCCTGCTCGAACGCGGCGTGCGGCCCGGCGACTGCGTTGCCGTCGATCTGCCGAACTGCCCGGAGTACGTGCTGCTCATGCTGGCCGCCGCGTACGGCGGCTTCGCCCTCGTGACGCTCAACAACCGGCTGACCGATGCCGAGAAGTACAGCCGGTTGCTCGATATCGAACGCAAGCCCGACGTGTCGCTGGCATCGCTGCGCATCGATGAGACCAACGCCTCGCGCCTGGTCGACGGCGCGCAGGCGCTGCTCGCGGGCGAGAACGCTCTCGGTGCGCAAGGCTCCGCCCGCGCGTCGCAGCGCGGCGTGCGTCCCAGCTTTGCGGCGCGCGTCAACGCGGCGTCCGCCGAGGCTCGCACCACGAAGGCTCTCGGGCGCGCCAGCTCGGGCCGCGCCTCGCTGCGACGCCGCAGCGAGATGGCGCAGCAGGATGCGGCCGAAAGCGTCATCCACTTCGCCGAGCACGCTTCGCACGTGTTCGACTTCGATGCTCGCGCGGTGGTCATGTTCACGTCCGGCACCACGGGTCGCGCCAAAGCGGTATCGCTGACGTGGGGAAACATCTGCTTCGCATCCGAAGCGTCCAACCGGGCGCTCAATCGCCAGGGCGAGGGCTTGTGGCAGGCCGTGCTGCCGCTCTATCACATCGGCGGCTTTCAGGTGATCGTGCGCAGCGTGCTGAACTGCTGCCCCTTCGTGCTGTACCGACGCTTCGACGCGGCGCGCCTGCTGTCCGATGCGGCGAAGAAGGGCGCGACGCACGTGTCGGTGGTCGACAAAATGCTGCAGGACATGTTGGTCGTGGACAAGCCGGAAACGCTCGCACGCTACTCGTGCATCCTGCTGGGCGGCGGCGCGCTCAACCCGCAAACGCTCGATCGCGCCTGCCGCGCGGGCGCGCGCGTGTACGCGAGCTACGGCATGACCGAGACGTCGAGCCAGATCGCCCATGCCCAGGTGACCGCCTCGTTCACCGGCGGCTTGCGTTTGCTGCCCGGCTACGAGGCTCATATCGTGGATCCCGGCGACGACGGGTTCGGCCGCCTTGCCGTCAAGGGCCCGGGCCTGTTCGGCGGGTACCTGAACGCGCGCGCGGCCTACACGGTGGACGGCTTCTTCCTGACGGGCGACACGGCGGCGCTGTACGGCGGCAAGCTGTTCGTGAAGGAGCGCACCGAGGACATGTTCGTGTCGGGCGGCGAGAACGTGTACCCGGCCGAGATCAAGGAGAAGCTGCTGCGCGTGGCCGGGGTGGCCGACGCGCACGTGTTCGGCGCGCCCGATGCGCGATGGGGCCGGAGGCCCGTGGCGTTCGTCGAGCGCGAGAAGGTGCCCGCGCCGCGCCCGACGACGAGCCGCTTCAACCAGCGGGAGCAGGCCAATCCTCGTGCGACCATGACGAACCGCCAGCTCGCAACCACCATCCGCGCCAGCCTCGCGCCGCGCCTATCGAAGCTGTACCTGCCCAAGCACGTGTGCGTGGTTGACGAGTTCCCGCGCTCGGGCATCGGCAAGGTCGACCGCGCCGCGCTCGAGCAGCTCTACGATCAGCGCATCGAGGTGGCGCGCGTCACGCTGCACCGCATTCGCCTGCCGTTCAAAACGCCCTTCAAGACGGCGAAGGCCACGTTGACGCATCGCGAGTCCGTCATCGTCGAAGTGACCGATCACGCCGGCCGCACAGGCCTGGGCGAGTGCGTGGCGTTCCCCACCGACTGGTACCTGCCCGAGGTGCTCGATCAGGACGTCCGGGTGCTCCACGACCTGCTGGCGCCGCTCGTGCTGCACGAGGCCTTCCTTCATCCGCGCGAGGTGAGCGCCGCCTTCGCCTCCCTTCCCGAGGCCCAGGCGTTCCCGCTGGCGTGCGGGGCGCTCGAGCCGGCGTTGTGGGACTTGTACGGCAAGATCGTCGGGAAGCCGTTGCGGCAGCTCATCGGCGGGGAAGTTGGGGCCGCAGGTGCGGGCGCGCCTGCGGGCGCTCCCGGTGGCGCGTCCACGAGCGTGCCGGCCGGCGCGGTGATCGGCCTGGGCTCCGCGGTGGAAACGGCGGCTGCCGCCCGGCGGTGCGCCGAGGCGGGCTACAAACGCGTGAAGCTGAAGGTGAAGCCGGGAGGCGCGCTCGCCTGCGCGCAGGCCGTGCGCGCGGCGCTGCCCGACATGATGATCACGCTCGATGCCAATCAGAGCTTCTCGGAGCGCGAAGCCGAGGAGCTGCGCGGTCTCGACAACCTGAACGTCGCCTGGATCGAGGAGCCCCTCGATCCGCGCCGCCTGCCCGCCGTGGGTCCTACCGACCTGTTCAGCCGCTTGTCGCGGCTGCAGCGCGCGCTGCGCACCCCCATCTGCCTCGATGAATCCATCGTGCGTCCCGACGACCTATCGCGCGCGCTGGCGCATCCCGAGCTGCGTTGCTACGCCCTCAAGCTGGGGAAATGCGGTGGCGTGCAGCCGGCGCTCGACTTCGTGCGCCTGGCGCAGGCCCGCGGCATCGACGTGTGGATGGGCGGCATGTACGACACGGGCGTGTCCAAGCGACTGCACGCCGCGTTCGAGACGCTGCACGCGGTGCGCGCGCCCGGCGATATCGGCGATACGGCCCGCTACTTCTCCTGCGACATCACCGATCCGCCCCACACGGCCGAGCGCGGCATGGTGACGCTCAACCGCGAAGGACATGCTGCCGGCCTGGGGTGCGATCTCAACCGTTCGGCGTTGGAGAACGTGCTGGTAGAGCGCATCGTCATCACGTAATGAGACAAAGGGACGGGGTAAACGTCTCATTTTGCATGCAAAATGAGACGTTTACCCCGTCCCTTTGTCTCATTCGGTATCGTTCGGGATGACGAGGCGCATGCAAAATGTTGCATAACGGTGTGCCGGAATGCAGCGTTGTGGAGTATCATGCTACCAGTTGTTCAACGAGGAAACGGTGATTACATGAGCGAATCCGCATCGCACCATCCGTCCGCAGCTCCGGACATCCCCCAGCCGCAGGGCGGTTTGGGCATCTTCCGCCTCGTCACCACGGTCATCACGCTCATCGTCGGCGGCGGCGTGTTCACGCTGGCCGGCGACCAGGCGGCAGGCGGCGCCAGCGGTGCGGCCATCCTTACGGCGTGGGGCATTTCGGGCGTCGGCGTGCTGTGCCTCGTGATGACGTTCTTCGCGCTCTCGCGCATCAAGCCCCAGTTGAAGGGCGGCATCTACAGCTACGCGAACGCCGGGTTCGGCGACTTTTTGGGCTTCAACAGCGCGTGGGGCTATTGGATCAGCGCGCTGCTGTGCACGGTCAGTTTCTCGGCGCTGCTGTTCGGCGCGCTCTCGTACTTCTTCCCCATCTTCGGCGGCGGCACAAATCTGCCGTCGGTCATCGGCGCCAGCATCCTCATCTGGTTCTACGTGTTCCTCGTGTCGCGCGGCATCAAAGAGGCCACGGGCGTGAACGCCGTCATCACCATCTCGAAGTTCGTGCCCATCTTCGTGGCCATCACGGCCATCATCTTCTTCCAGAAGTTCGATCTCGGCATCTTCCTCGCGAACATGTCGCAGGGCGCCGAGCCGGGCCTGCCGTTCTTCGACCAGGTGAGCAACACCATGATGATCACCATCTGGGTGTTCGTCGGCATCGAGGGCGCGGTGGCCATTTCCGGCCGTGCGAAGAAGGAGCGCGACGTGGGCAAGGCCACGATCATCGCGTTCGTGTGCGTGTTGAGCATCTACCTCATGGTGAGCGTGCTCAGCATGGGCGTCATGCCGCTGTCCGAGCTGGCTCAGCTTGAGAATCCGGCGCTCGCCGGCGTCATGGAGCACGCGGTGGGGCAGTGGGGCGCCATCCTCATCAACGGCGGCGTGGTGCTGTCGCTCGTCGGCGCGATGCTGGGCTACACGGTGCTGTCGAGCGAGTCGCCCTACGAGGCCGCCGAGCAGGGCGTGTTCATCAAGGCCTTCGCCAAGACGAACAAGAAGGGCGCGCCCATCGTCACGCTCGTGGTGACGAACATCATCATCGAAGCGTTCCTCGTGATCATGCTGTTCTCGGACAGCACGTACCAGTTCTTCTACGCGCTGTCGGCCGGCATGATTCTGCTGCCGTACCTGCTGTCGGCCGCGTATTTCGCGAAGCTCACGTTCACCGAGCCCGATGCGTTCAAGGGCAAAGTGGGCGGCAGCCTCGTGGTGTGGCGCATCTTCGGCGTATTCGGCGTGGTGTACAGCTTCTTCTTGGCGTGGGCTTCGGGCTCGGTGGGCCTTACCTTGATGTCGCTTCTGTACGCGCCGGGCATCCTCATGTACATCAAGGGCAAGAAGGAGCGCAACGAGCCGTACCTGAAGAGCGCCGTCGACAAGGTGGTCGTGGCCATCATCCTCGTCGCCGCCGTCGTGTCCCTCGTGCTGCTGTTCACCGGGCAAGTGGTGCTGTAGCGCCCTTCGCGTCTCGCGTACCCTGCTTCCTCGAGAGGCCGCGCTCGTTGCGAGCGCGGCCTCTCTCGCTTTCCGCGCTCGGACGGGCTTCGCACGCGAACCGTCTGCCCCGCTGCTGCTGGCCTTGCAGCTTGTAGCATGAACTCCGCACGTTCGGTCTCGCACCGACGAATTCCCCATCATTTTGATGTGAATTCAACCCGGTACGCCCCTTCTGCTTGACAAAGCGTCCGGGGGGGGGGGCATTATATGTTGAATACTCATGAAATGAGGTCGAAAAAACGCGGGAGGACGTGGGAGGTATGAACGAAACGACGCGGGTGCGCTCCATGGCTGTCGAGACGGTAGTGCCGGGCGATCCGATTCCGTACGAGGGTCCCTGCAAGAAACCGCAGGCGAAAACGCGCGAGACTATGGCAGCCATCCTCGGGTACCTCATCGAGAACACGCCGCCCGGTGGCTCGTTCGCGCTCGTCTCGCGCCATGTGCTCCAGTCCGATTTGTGTATCACGCCCGCTCGGTTGCGCAACGTCAAGCTCGCCCTCGCTCGTGCAGGCTACATCAGAGCCGTCGCCTGTTTCCGCGAGGATGGCGGCCAGCGCGAAAGCGCCTACCAGGTTACCGAGCAGGGTCGCGCGTTCCTGCGGGAGTATCGCGAAGGCGTGTTGCGCGTCGGCTCTCCTGCATCTCGCTAGCCGCATTCCTTTCCTGCGCTTTCCCGCGCAACGGGTTGCCCCCTCCCCTTCGGGCGCATGCTCGGGTACACTGGTCGATACAACATTCGGCGGGCATCGACGGGTCCGGGGTGGCGGACGGAGGAAACGCATGGAGCTTTTGGAGGAACGCATCAGACGCGACGGGGTGGTGAAGTCGGAAGGCGTCCTCAAGGTGGACAGCTTCCTCAACCACCAGCTGGATATCGATTTGTTCGACGCGATGGGCGAGGAGTTCAAGCGGCTGTTCGCCGAAGCCCCCATCACGAAGATCCTCACGATCGAAGCGTCGGGCATCGGCATCGCGTGCGTGGTGGCGCGGCATTTCGGCGTGCCGGTGGTGTTCGCCAAGAAGGCGCAGAGCATCAACCTGGACGGCGAGATGTACACGACGCGCATAGAGTCGTTCACGCACGGTCGGGTGTACGACGTGATCGTGTCCAAAAAGTTCCTCAACGCCGACGACCACGTGCTGATCATCGACGATTTCCTGGCGAACGGCTGCGCGCTCAACGGCCTCATCGAGCTCGTCGACGAAGCGGGCGCCACGGTGGAGGGCATCGGCATCGCCATCGAGAAGGGCTTCCAGCCCGGCGGCGACGACCTGCGCCAGCGCGGGTACCGCCTCGAATCGCTCGCCATCGTGGAGGGCATGGATCCCGAGACGGGGGAGATCGCGTTTAGATGAAAGCATTCGATCACGAAGAGCTGTTCAAGCTCGACGGCGACATCCCCGTCGTCCGCGCCGTTCCCTACGGTATCCAGCACATCCTCGCCATGTTCGTGGCGAACCTCGCGCCCATCCTCATTGTGGGCACGGCCGCGGGGTTAGCCGACGATCAGGTCGGTATGCTCGTTCAAAGCGCCATGCTCATTGCCGGTATCGGCACGCTCATCCAGCTGTTCCCGCTGTGGCGCGTCGGCTCGGGGCTGCCCATCGTCATGGGCATCAGCTTCACGTTCGTCACGGTGCTCACCGGCATCGTGGCCACGTACGGCTACAACGTCGCCATCGGCGCCATCATCGTCGGCGGCATCATCGAGGGCGTGCTGGGCCTGTTCGCGAAGTACTGGCGCCGCATCATCTCGCCCATCGTGGCTGCCGTCGTGGTGACCTCCATCGGGTTCTCGCTGCTGGGCGTGGGCGCGAACTCGTTCGGCGGCGGCACCGGCGCGCCCGACTTCGGCTCGCCGCAGAACCTGCTGCTGGGCACTATCTCGCTCGTGTCGTGCCTGGCGTTCCAGGTGCTGGCGAAGGGGAAGACCAAGCAGCTTTCGGTATTGTTCGGCCTGGTCATCGGCTACGCATGCGCGGTAGTGATGGGTGCGGTGGACTTCAGCGGCTTTCAGAACCTGCAGCTGTTCGCGCTGCCGCAGCTCATGCCGTTCGCTCCCGAGTTCGATCTGGGCGCCATCGTGTCGGTGACGCTCATCTTCCTCGTGTCGGCCACCGAGACCATCGGCGACACATCGGCGCTGACCATGGTGGGCCTCAATCGCGAGGTGCGCGAGAAGGAGCTGTCCGGCTCCATCGCGTGCGACGGCTTCGTCAGCTCGCTGTCGGCATGCTTCGGCTGTTTGCCCATCACGTCGTTCTCGCAGAACGTGGGCCTCGTGGCCATGACGAAGGTGGTGAACCGCAAGGCCATCGCCACCGGCGCCGTGATCATGGTGCTGGCTGCGTTCCTGCCGGTGATCAGCGTGGTGTTCGCGTCGCTGCCCGAGGCGGTGCTGGGCGGCTGTACCATCATGATGTTCGGCAACATCATCGTCAGCGGCTTCCAGATGATCGCGCGCGCAGGCTTCTCGCAGCGCAACATCCTCATCGCCGCGCTGTCGTTGGCCGTGGGCATCGGCTTCACGCAGGTGTCTGCGCTGTTCGCGAACTTCCCCGAGCTGATCCAAAGCGTGTTCGCGCAGAACTGCGTGGCCGTGGTGTTCCTGGTGGCCGTGGTGGCGAACCTTGTGCTGCCGAAGGATGCCGGCGTCGAGGGCGTGGCGACCGCGTCCGAGGAAGCATCCAAGGAAGCACCGCCGAGCATCGAAGAGGACGGCGAGCTGGCTGCGGTGTAGCGCGCGAGGGCAACGAAGTAGGGGCCGCGCATGATCGCGTGGCCCCTACTTATGGAAACCTGCGGGTTTCCGGTAACGGGTGTATGACCGGGTGGGGTAATGCCGTACGATTACATGGCGAATAGTCATATTAAGGAGGACCATCCGCAATTATGCCCATAGCACTCAGTTTGCTGCTCGTTCTGTTTTTCCTGCTTATGAATGCGTTTTTCGTCGCCGCCGAGTTCTCGCTCGTGCGGGTGCGCAAGTCGCAAGTCGAGATTCTCGTCGACGAGAATCGCAAGGGCGCCAAGTACACCAGGCTCGTCGCCGACAACGTCAACGCCTACCTCTCCGCTTGCCAGCTGGGCATCACGCTCGCGTCGCTGGCCCTCGGCTGGTTGGGCGAGCCTGCGGTGTCCGCGCTGTTCGAGCCGCTGTTCAAGGCGCTCAACGTTCCCGAGGCCGCCACGCACGGCATCTCCATCGTCATCGGCTTCGTCATCATCACCGCACTGCACATCGTTGTCGGCGAGCTCATCCCGAAATCGCTGGCCATCTTTTCCACCGAACGCTACGCCCTGTTCACGGCAACGCCGCTCGTGTGGTTCTATCGCATCACGTACCCGGTGATGTGGCTGTTCAACAGCATCACGAACGGCGTCATGAAGATGCTCGGCCACGACGTGGCCAACGAGCACGAGGTGTACACCGACGAGGAGATCAAGCTGCTCATCGACGAGAGCACCGAAAGCGGCCTCATCGATCCGGAGCAGAACGAATACGTGGACAACATCTTCGACCTGGGCGACAAAGACGCCGAGGCTATCATGACGCCGCGTACCGATGTCGTGTGCATCGACCTGGACGATCCGCTGGAGGAGAGCCTCCAGACCGTGCTGCAGTACAAGTACACGCGCTATCCTGTGTGCCGCAGCAGCAAGGACCGCATCGTCGGCTTCGTGCACGTGAAGGACCTTTACACGATGCCCAAGGACGCGACAGTCGATGACCTGCGCATTCGCATGATTCAGGCCGTACCCGAGAGCGTGCCCATCGCGAAGCTGCTGCAAACGCTGCAGGAGAAGCGCACGAAAATCGCCGTGGTCATCGACGAGCATGGCGGCACGGCCGGCATCGTCACGATGAGCGACATCATGGAACAGATCGTCGGTCGCATCGACGACGAGTACGCCCACGGCGGTTCGGACGAGGTCGTGCAGCTCGACGACGGCAGCTATCTCATCGACGGCTCCATGCCGGTGGACGAGGTGGAGGAGCTCATCGGGTTCGAGCCTGTGGAGTCCGAAGAGTGCGAGACGGCGGGCGGCCTGCTGCTCACCGTGTTCGACCGTATCCCCGACGAGGGCGATTCCGTCACGGTTGAGGACGGCGACGACAAGGCCACGTTCACCGTGGTCGACATGGATCGCCATCGCATCGACAAGATCCGCGTGGTCGTTGTCCGGTCGGCCGATCAGCCGGCGGGCTAGCGTCGCCCAGGCCGATCGCATTCGGGTTCGCTTCGCGCTAAGGCAGCCGCCGTGTCGAACGTGGTTCGGCGCGGCGGCTGCAACTTTTTCGACTTTGTGGCAAAGAGGGCGAAGCGCCATCAGGGGTTTTGTTGCGTCGGCAGCCGCCATCGACAGCGCCGTTTCGAAGCTGCTGCAAAATGCCTGGTAGCAAGCTTGCTCCCGAGCGCGAATCTGCCACAAAGTCGAAAAAGTTGCAGAAGCGGGCAAAATTGCTGCATAGAGCGCGAACGGGCGCCTTTGCGCCACGGGGAAGACGCTCGCTAGCTCACCTTCGCGCCGGCGAAGCGCTCGGCGTTGTGCCACAACATGTTCTCCAGCTCGTCTTCCGAGAAGCCGGCCGTGACGAACTGGTCGTACTCTGCGGCCGGATTCCACATGGGGTAGTCCGAGCCGAACATGATGCGGTCGGTGCCCCACATACGGGCGAGTTCCACCGTGCGGCGCTGCCCCAGGAAGAACTGGGAGCTCGATGCGTCCACGAACAGATTCTCGGCATCGTGGAGGATGTCGTAGCCCACTTCGTAGCGCGACCAGCAGCCGAAGTGCGCCGCGTCCACGACGAGGTTCGGGAATGCCTTCAGCACGTTCATGAGACGGCGCGGGTGCGAGTAGTCGTAGCGGTAATCGCCCGTGTGTATGACGATGGGCAGGCGCCCTTCGATCATCTCGTAGACATTCATGAGCCGGGGGTCGTCCATGTTCACGTGCTGCGTGTCGGGGTGCAGCTTCATGCCTTTGAGGCCCAGGCCGATGGCGCGCTCGATTTCCTTCTCGGGCTCCGGATAGTCCTGGTGCATGGCCATGAAACCGATGAATTCGGGGTGCAGCCGGCACTGCTCGGCGATGAAGTTGTTGATGGATTCCACGCTGCCCGGCGTCGTGGCCACCGAGTGCACGATGAAGTGCGTGATGGGCGCATGCTGCTGTGCGGAAAGCAGATGCTCCACCGTGCCTTCGCCGAACATGTCGATGACGTAGAAATCGCCGACGGCGTCGACAGCCCGCGATGCGATTTTCGGGGGGTAGATGTGGGCATGGGCATCGATGACGGCCATGGGCGCTGCTCCTTCACGGTGAGATGCTGAGGTTGAGGCCGTACGGCCCGCGTGTTTCGTTTCCGATTGTAGAGCATCGGACTCGGCCTCGCATTAATCAAAGGCCGGTTCTTGGGGATTTCGCACGCAAAAACGAGCCGCAACCTGAAATTGCGGGCTTTGCCTACCAGATGTGCTGGTGCAACCGAGCGCTTCGCCTCTAGAATGGATGAAAACGACGACGAAGGGGTGCTCATGGCGGATGCAAGCGTAGAGGCGGCAGGGATCACGGGGCTGGCAATCAAGTGGGCTTCGGGAGCGGTGAACGTCGTTGTGGTCGACGATGTCGAGGCGCACGCGATCGAGCTGACCGAAACGGCTCCGCGTCCTTTGGGCGAGAGCCAGCGGATGCGGTGGCGGGTTGTGGGATCGACGCTCGAGGTTGATTTCGGCTCGTGGTTCGAGTGCTTTCTGCTGGGGCGCAAGGATCTTGAAGTGCGCATCCCCCGTGCGTTCGCGAGCGCGTTCGAACGGGTGAGCGTCGAGGGGTCGTCGGGTTCGTACCAGGTGCGCGACATCGGATGCGGCGCGATGAAGCTCAAGCTGGCTTCCGGGAAGATCGATGTCGACCGGGTTGCCGCCCGCAAGCTGCACGTCGACGTGGCAAGCGGGTGCGTGTCGGCGGTGGGCTGCTTCGACGAGGGCGTGGACGTGCATGCGGCGTCGGGAGAGGTGTGGGTGCTGTGCGACGGCGCGTGCCCGCAATCGATCGACGCCGATATCGCAAGCGGCAGCGTGCGCGTGGCCGTCCCTGCGTCGTCGGGGTTCACGGCGCGCATCACGAAAGCGTCGGGAGCGTTCAAGAGCGGATTTCCACTCGAGCGGGTCGGTGGCGCCTATCGCCACGGCGACGGCTCCGCCCGCGTGTCCGCTCGCCTCGCAAGCGGCACCTTCGCGCTGGACAGCGTGGGGTAGGGGGAGTGGTCGGCTCAGCTCGCAAAAGTGTAGACTATGTGGAGTGATGAGAAATTGTTTGCGCTTGTAAAGATGAAAGGGTAATATTCTTTCTTGCCGCTTTTCCTGTTTGAAGGCACTTCGGGCAGGAGAGGTAGGCGCAACATAACGGTGCGGGGTGGAGCAGTCTGGTAGCTCGCCGGGCTCATAACCCGGAGGTCATAGGTTCAAATCCTGTCCCCGCGACCAGAAACTAACAGGACGGAAGCATTGCTTCCGTCCTTTTCTTTATGTCGAGATACACTCGACATCGTCATCAATGACAATAATGATTATATACTATGCTCTGGATCGTTATTTGCAGCGGAAGGACCGTCGGGATGGATGGCTATTTGTTCTTGGATGTCGAATGGGCCGACGCCCGGCGGCACATATGCTCGATCGCCTACCAGAGGACGAACTACGAAGGCGACTTGCTCGACAGCTGCTATCAGCTGGTGAACCCGCTGTGCGACTTCGAGCCGATGACGCAGCGCGTCCACGGGATCACCGAGGAGATGGTGGCGCACGAGCCGACGTTCGACGTCGTGTGGAACGAAGCGCTCGGGTCGCTGGTCGAGTCGAGCGTGGTGGTCGCGCATTGCGCCAAAACGGCCGACTGCCCCGCCATCTATCGGAGCTTGGAGTACGTCGAAATCGAAATGCCCGAGCTTTACTACATCGACACCGGCGAGATGGCCAGGCGCGTGCTGGGAGGTCGGAAATTCGGGCTGTCGACGTGCTGCGACTACTACGGCATCTCCCTCGACCAGCATCACGATGCGCTGTGCGATACGAACGCCTGCCGAGAGTTGTTTTGGCGGCTTGCAGAAGAGATCGAAGTGCCCGCCCCGCGGCCGTACGTGTTCGGCGGCAGCTCCAGCAGGAGCAGGGCACGATGGAGGTAAGGGACGGTGATGACCATGCATGAGACGGTTGCCATGAGCGAGACCGAAATTCGAGACTTGTTCGGATTCACGAAAACGAAGCCGATCGTGTTCAAGGAGCGCGGCGACGATGGGCAGGCGATTCGCACGCAGCCGGTGGTGGATATGCAGCTGATCAAGCTGGATAGCGACGGCAAGATGGGATCGCTGTCCATTACGCTTGAGGATGGTCGCGAACTGCGGATATGCTCGGCGTATCTCAAGGAAATGCAAGCTGCCCGCTTCACCTTCGAGACGAAGCTCGACGACGAGGAATAGCAGGGACCGCCGCGCCCAACGGCGCGGCGACGCGAGCCGGTTGGGGAGAGGGCTGTCGCCCGAAACGTACGGTTTTGGCGCGAAAACCGTACGTTTCGGGCGACAGCCTTGCGACGAGCCCTATCTCAGGGTGCGCTATAGGTTCAGGCCCAGCAGGTCGATGGCGTTCTGGCGGCCGATCTGCTCGCGGTCGGCGTGGCTGAGCGGCACGTTGTCGAACCAAAGGGCGGCCTCGTCAAGACTCTCGTACGGAGTGTCGGACGAGAACATCACGTGCGAGGTGTTGCACTCCATGAGCGTGTTCAAAAACGCTTGCGTGTTGAAGTGGCCGCTCGTGGTGACGTACACGTTCTGCTCGAAGTACTCGGTCAGGGGCTTCTTGTGCGCGCCGCACGGCTTCTGGTTGTTCAGGCGATGCTGAACGCGCGGCAGGCCGAAGGGCAGGCCTTCGCCGAGGTGGCCGAGGATCAGCTTGGCCTCGGGCAGCTCGTCGAACAGGCCGCTGCACAGCAGGCGCAGCGCATGCAGCGACGTCTCGGCGCCGAATCCCCAGGCGGAGCCCAGCAGGCCCTCGTAGCCCTCGTAGCCGCGCTGCTGGTTCGGGGCGGGGTCGCGCGGATGCAGGTACAGCGGCACGTTCAGCTCCACCAGCTTCTGCCAGAGCGGGAAGTTCTGCTTCTCGTCCAGGTACTCGATGTTGTTCTTATCGTTCTTCATCGTGTAGCCGTTCACCAGCGCGCCCACGAACCCGAGTTCCTTCACGCAGAACTCCAGCTCCTTGGCCGCGGCCTCGGGGTCTTGCAGCGCCACGGCGGCGAAGGCGTTGAAGCGGGTCGGGTACTTCTGCACGTAGTTCTCGTAGATCCAGATGTTCATCTCGTGCGCGCGCTGCACGGCCTCGTTGGTGTCGAGCACCTCCTGGATGCCGGGCTGGGTGAGCGACATGATGAACATCTCCACGCCGTTGCGATCCATCTCCTCGATGCGGATTTCGGGGGAGTGCAGGCGCGCCTTCACGGCCTCGAAGTAGTCCTCCTTGTTGCGGGCCGTCTCGTTCGCCGGGTCGCCCGTAGCGTCCCAGGTGGGGGACTCGTAATGCTCCTCGAGCGCGATTTTCCCATGCGCGACTTCCTGTCCGTAGGGCGCGACGTAGTCCTTGACGAACTCGGTGCGAAACTCGTGTGCCATCGTTCTCGTGCCTCCTTGTGGTTTGATGTGATCGGTTCGACGAGCTCGATTCTAGCGAGCGGAATTCCGGCTGGGTATCTGCAAAATTGGACGTATTGTAGGAATTCGGACATATGTAGTAAAATTGTGCGAGAACGGAAGCGCGCGGGCGCGGCAAGAGGCGCGCGGCACGACAGGAAGCGCGAAGGCGCGGCGCAACAGGACGCACAAGGGCGCACTGCGGCCTAGCGCCGCGCCGCGGCCGGGGAAAGGGGCGTCCCATGGATCGCACGAACGACATGCGGAAGGCGCGGAGCCGGCAATACCTGACGGACGCGCTTCTGGAGCTGATGCAGGAGAAGGACTTCGAGAGCATCTCGGTCAACGAGATCGTGAAGAAGGCGCGCGTGTCCCGCAGCACGTTCTACTTCCAGTTCGAGGACAAGTACTTCTTCGTCAACCAGATCATCGACGACGTGCTGGCCGACCTGCGTCGCGAGGCGAGCCCCACGCGGGAGGCGGAGCGCGGGCTCGAGCGCGAAAGCCACGACTACTACAAGCGGCATTTCGAGTACATATACGACCACGCGCAGTTCTTCGTGACGATGCTCGGCCCGCACGGCGCGCCCCTGTTCAACAAGAAGTTCGAGGAGAGCGCGCACCGCACGTACCGCGAGATATTCAGCACGTTCGAGGGCGGCGGCCTGGGCGATTCGCTGGATTACTTCATCCAGTACATCATCTCGGCTCACATCGGCATCACCATCAAGTGGATCAACGGCGGGCTGCGCGAATCGCCTGCATATATGTCGGAACTGCTGACAAGGCTGACGTTCCGCGGCCTGCTGCACGGCCTGGAGATGGACCAGCAAGTGACGTTGCCGCAGTAGGCGTCTACGCACATTGCCCTAAGAAGATACGCGCTTTGCGTACTGGCGGACGGCATCGGAAGTTGGGATGATGCTGCCATCGGGGAAGCGACGCGAGGGGGTGCCGAGTGGGCGATCGTGCTGGGGGCAGTCGGAAGCGTTGTCGGTCGAAAGCCTCGGTTTTTCGCGAAAAACCGAGGCTTTCGACCGACACGGATGGTTGTCCGAGTGCTCCTCGTTTGCCGGCTTACCGGTGGGTGATTCTGCTCGTCTCCTGCGCGCTCATTTTCATGACGAACTACCTGCAATTCCAGGTGTCGTCGCTCGCCCCGCTGATCGTGCCGCGCTTCGGGCTGGACTCGGTGCAGCTGTCCAGCCTTCTGCTGGCCCCGCTGCTGTCGGGCGTGTTCCTCAGCATTCCCGGCGGCGTTCTGTGCGACCGGTTCGGGCCGCGTGCGGTGGTGGCCGTGGCCACGGCGGTGTCGGTAGCGGCCGGCTTCGCCCGGGTATGCGCAGGCGATTACCCGTCGCTGTTCTGCGCGATGTTCCTGCTGGGGTGCTGCCCCGCCGTCCTGCAGGCCTCGCTCATCAAGCTGTTCTGCATCTGGTTCAAGCGATCAAGCAACATGGCCATGGGCATCTACTTCGCCAGCGCCTCGGTGGGCATTGCGTGCGCGCAGGCCACGTCCAACCTCTTCGCCGACATGGCCGTCGCGTTTCTCGTGCCCGCGGCGCTGTTCCTCGCTTGCGGGATAGCGTGGACCTTGTTCGCTCGCGACGTGCCGAAGGGCGAGGAGCCGCCGGAGGGCGAACCGGTCGCGCGCTACCTGATGACGGCTGCCGCCAGCAAGAATGTGTGGCTCGTCGCGCTTGCCGTGGGCCTGGGCATGGCGACGTCGACCGCGTACGTGGGTCTGTTCCCGCAGGCGCTGTTCGAGGTGCACGGGCTCGATCCGGAGTCGGCTGGAGCGACCGCGGCCATCCTGTCGCTGGGGTCGATCGCCGGCTCGGTGTTGGGCCCGTTGGTTTGCCAGCGCCTCGGGAGCGTGAAAGGCGCGCTCGCGGTCATCGTGGTGCTGGGCGGCATCGCGAAGCTGCTGAGCTGGACGCTGTTCGGTACGGTGGGCATCGCGGCGATGCTGCTGGTGAACGGCGCGCTCGGTTCTGCGGCGGGACCGGTGCTCGAAGCGCTTCCTGGGGCGTTTCCCGAAATCGGGCACAAGTATGCCGGCTCGGCCGGCGGGGTGGTGGGCAGCGTCAGCCTCGCCGTCAGCTACGGTCTGCCGCTGGCCGTGTCGGCCATTGCGGGAGCCGACTACTCGCTCAACCTCATCCTGGAATCGCTGTGCTTCGCGTTGGCCGTCGTGCCTATCGTGCTGCTGTCGAAGGTGCGCGAAGCACCGTCCATGTTGCCGCTCTGCGCCCCCGATCCTGTGCCGGCCGTTGCGCCGGAAGCGGCGTCGGCAAATCTGCCCGACCCCGCACCGGACCCTGTACCCCTGCCCTAGCCGGCGCGCATGTGCTGGCGCGCGAACACCGCCAGCTCCAGGCGGCTTTTCGCGCCGGCCTTCTTGTACAGGTTCTCCAGATGCTTGCGCGTGGTGGCGGGGCTGATGCACAGCTCCTCGCTGATGTCGCCGTTGCTCATGCCCTTCAGCAGGCACGACAGCACTTCGCCCTCGCGCGCGGTGATGTTGTGATCCTGCAGGAACTTCTCGAAATCCTTCTGGCTGCCGTCTTGCAGACGGTGCTGCGACAGGCGCTCGGTGATGTGCGGCTCCAGTACTTCGAGGATGAACACCTCTTTATCGCTGAAGTCGTTGAGCTTGCGGTTGAGGTTGAGCGACCCCAGTGGCCCCTTGGGGCAGGCGAACGTGCAGGTGAGCACGTTGCGCCCGCCGAGGAAATCTGAGTAGTAGGACGACGACCGCTTCTCCTCCTTCGAGACGAAATCGCTCTCGCGGATGACGCGCGATTCGTCGGTGGGGAACAGCTCGCGGATCTTGTCGCCTTCCCAGGCGGTTTCGAGGTACTCGTCCAGCCGGCCCTCCTCGCAGTCGATGCCGATGGGCGACGCGAAGAAGTTCGGCGTGGTGGACACCTTCGATAGGTCGGTGAGGAAGAACGCCGCCGATTCGTAGGGAATGAGGATGCGCAGCTGCTCGAGGATCGTACGTCGAAACGCGTAGTCTTCGTTGAGGCGATTCGCCAAGCCGATGATCTTGATGAGTTGCAGCCATTCGCCATCGGTGAGCAAGTTGATGGGCTGCGGCCCCTGTTCGTCTGGCATTGCGCCTCCCCGGCAACGATAACGCGGACCCTGCGGTTCGTCCGATACGGCCTAGTATAGCGCAGCGCCGCGCGCGCAAAAAGCCGACGGTGCACGCGGGCGCGGCGGCCGGTCTACCGCTTTGCGCGTAGAAAGATACGAAGTTCGGTCGATGGTGGCGGACGGAGCCAGTCCCTATACTTCCAGGTGATGCCGGCGTATCAACTATTTCATTCGTATCGACAAAGGAGGGGAATCATGGAATCGCGTACGTTGTCCTCGTATCGTTGGGTGGTGCTGCTCGTCTCGTGTCTCATCATCTTCATCGCGGACTACATCCAGTTCCAGCTTTCCGCATTGGCCACCGAAATCATGCCCGCGCTGGGCATTGACGTGGCCCAGTTCTCTGCTCTGCTGCTCGCCCCGCTGCTGGCGGGCGTGTTCGTGTCCATCCCCGGCGGCTCGCTGGCCGACAAGTTCGGCGCGAAGATCGTCGTGGGCGTGGCGACGGCCATCTCGGTCGTGCTGGCGTTCGGTCGCCTGGTCGCAGGCGACTTCACCATGATGCTGGTCATGATGCTGGGCACCGGCATCGCGCCGTCCGTGTTGCAGGCGGCCACCATCAAGCTGTTCGGCGCCTGGTTCGAGGACAAGATGGATTTCGCCATGGGCATCTACTTCGCGGCCGCATGTTGCGGCATCGCGGCCG
Source organism: Eggerthella timonensis (assembly GCF_900184265.1). Taxonomy (NCBI): domain Bacteria; kingdom Bacillati; phylum Actinomycetota; class Coriobacteriia; order Eggerthellales; family Eggerthellaceae; genus Eggerthella; species Eggerthella timonensis. Next base: position 256,895 of record NZ_FXXA01000002.1, on the reverse strand, counting down.
GCCTGGCGACGTCCGCCTTCTTCCCGAGCGTGCAGGACGCCTACCTCTGGTCGTCCGTCGCGTTCGCCGTGATCCTCGTGCTATGGTTCGTGCTGGCGAAGAACCAGCCGAAGGGCGTGGAGGTTCCCCCGTCCGAGCCGGTGATGCAGTACTTCGGCGTTGCCATCAAGAACAAGTTCGTATGGCTCATTGCCATCGCCACGGGCTTGGGCATGGCCACCGCCACGAACTACTCCGGCATCCTGCCGCAGGCTATGGTCGAGATGCGCGGCGTGGACATCATGGCTGCCAACAACATGGCCGCGTTCCTCACCATCGTATCCATCTTCGGCTCCATCATCGGCCCCGTGCTGTGCCAGCGTTCCGGCAAGCCGCGCCTCGTGCTCGTCGTCATCTGCATCCTCGGCGGCGTGGTGATGATCGCCAACTGGTACTCGCCGATGGGCATCATCCTGTGGGTGCTCCTATGCTTCAACGGCATCTTCTCCGCCGCGTCGGGCCCCATCCTGCAAGCGCTGCCGTTCCAGCTGCCCGAGATCGGCCTGAAGTATGCGGCCTCCGCCGGTGGCGTCATCGGCTCGGTCAGCCTGATCATCTCCTACGTGCTGCCTATCGGCATCGGCATGATCGCCGGCACTGACTACACGCTGAACTTCATCCTGGAGGGCATCTTCTTCGCCATCGCATTCATCCCGGTGCTTATGCTCCCGCGTTCGCTCGACAAGGGCGGAGCGCCCGTGCCTGAGGAACTTGAAGGGAGCGAAGCGTAATGGTTGCCGATCGCATTCTGCTGTCCGAGGCGGTGTTCACGGGCAACACTCTGGAGCCCTTCGCGGGCGGCGTGGCCATCGCGGGCGACCGCGTGCTGGCTGTCGGGCCGAAAGACGAGGTCATGGCGTTGGCCGGCCCCGACACCGAGGTGGAGGACTACGGCGACCGGTTGATTGCCCCCGGTTTCAACGACTCGCACGTGCACTTCGCGTCGGCCGCGGCCTACGACGACCCCGACTTCTGCGTGAACCTCATGGGCTGCACGAGCGAGCAGGAGTGCGCCGAACGCGTGCGCGCTTTCTGCGAGGCGCATCCCGACAACGAGTGGGTGTACGGCCTGGGCTGGGACACGGCCATCTGGGACGACCATGCGGCCCCCACGCGCGACTCGCTCGATTGCTTCGCGCCCGACCAGCCCATTTGCCTGAGCAGCTTCGATCACCATGCGGTGTGGGTGAACGGCGCGGCGCTGGCGAAGGCGGGCATCACGGCTGAAACGCCGCAGCCCGAGGGCGGCGAGATCGTGCACGACGAAAGCGGCCGCCCCGTGGGGCTGCTGCTGGGTCAGCCGGCTTCCACGATGGTGTCCGACCTGGCGTTGCAGGTGAAGGGGCTCAAGGGCTCCATCCTACGCCTGCTAGACGTGTTCCGCGAGCTGGGCATCACGGCGGTGGGCGACATGTTCCCGCGCGACTTGTCCAACGACGACATCTACGACACGTACCGCGAGATCGAGCAGGACGGCGACCTCACCTGCCGCATCACGTTCTTCCCGTCGCTGCTGGAAATTCCCGAGGCGCTGGACCTGCGCGCCCAGCTGCGCGGCACCCGCTTGCGCGTGGGCGGCGTGAAGCAGGTGCTCGACGGCGTGATCGAGGCGCACACCGCGTTCATGCTGGAACCGTACGAGGGCTCCGACCTGCGCGGCGAGACGAATCTGCCGCCCGACGAGTTCAAGCGGCTCGTGCGCGCGGCCGATGCCGCGGGGTTGCCCGTGCGCGTCCACTGTATCGGCGACGCGTCGGCACGGCTGGCACTCGATGCGCACGAGGAGGCCCAGGCCGCGAACGGCCGCAAGGAGCTGCATCACTGCCTCGAGCACATCGAGACGATCACGGACGAGGACATCGAGCGCATGGCTGCCCTCGGCGTAGGCGCTAGCGTGCAGCCGCTCCATGCCACGTTCGGTTCGTCCACCGGATTCTACGACGTGTGCATCGGCGCCGACCGCGCGTCGCGCTGCTGGCGTTTCCGCACGGTACGCGACGCGGGCGTGCCCCTGGGGCTGTCCACCGATTTCCCGGCGGCGCCCATGGTGCTGCCGCTGCAGGTGCTGTACGCGGCCGTGGCCCGCTGCATGCCCGACGGCCAACCTGCCGAGGGCTTCCATCGCGAGTACGCGCTCGCCCTGGGCGAGGCGCTCCAGTGCATGACGCAGGGCTCGGCCTGGGTCGAGAGCTTCGACCACGAGCTGGGCACGCTCGAACCAGGCAAGCTGGCCGATATCGTGGTCATCGACCGCAATCTCTTCGCCGTGAACGACCTCCACGAAATCGCCGAAGCGTCGGTGGTGGCCACCATCGTCGGCGGGGAGACGGTGTTCGCGCGGTAGGCGACCTTTTCCTCACGTCAACTCGAAACGCTCGGTCCGCTATGCGCGCCGGGCGTTTCCTTCACGTGCCTCCGAGCGCGCTGTGCTATGCTTTGAGCGGGGGAATGTTCATCGTTTGACGGGTGGGGAAATCATGAAGCACGTACGATTGCAGGGGTGTCGCCATGTTCTGGCCTGACAAGGGAGACATCGCGTCGGAGCTTCCGGCCAAGGACGAGCTTGTGCGCATGCTCGAGGAGGCGGGCGTCGATTATCATGTGCGCCACGTGCCGAAGGGCGTTTTGTTCGGATGGGGAGAAGAGCCTCATAAGAGCGCCCATTTCGTGGTGGAGGGCATGGTCGAGATATACAAACTCGAACGCGACGGGCGCAAGAAAACGCTCTATTTCTGCAAGAAGGGAGACTTCTTCGGCTTTCAGATCTTGAGCGATGCTTGCATGCCCATCGCCACCGCGAGCGCGTGCGCCGACAGCGAGCTCATCGCCATTCCGAAGGAGTCGTTCTTCAAGGCGCTCCACACGTGTCCCGATTTCGCTGACATGGTGGTGAAATACCTGTACAACCTCATATCGGTGCTGACGAACGAATCGGTTTCCTCGGCATTCTACGCCACCGCGCAGCGCGTACCTATGTTGCTGTTGAGCCTTGGGCGCGACGAGCTGAGCGCACGAGCAGCCGCTTCGCCCCACACCGAGCCACGCATCATCGTGAAGTACAACAACAGCGATCTGGCGAACATCCTCGGCATCAGCAGGAATTCCGTCACGTCGTCGATCTCGCGCCTTCAAGAGCAGGGGATCGTGGCGAAACGGCGCAACAGCATCGAGATACTCGATATGGACCGTCTGGAGAAGGTCACGATGCTCGAATCGGGCGAGTAGCGGCGTCTTACTGCTTGTGCACAATATTGGTCAGACTGGCCGATGCCCTACGGATATACTCTGGTCAAGAGTGTAGGAGGGTGTCGGGGGATGTCGATAACGGAACAGTCGCACGCACAAGAGCGCAAGCTCGCACTGAAGGGAATTGCGCCGCTGGCGGGGCTTTCGTTTGCAGGCTTCTTCATGTATGGGTGCAACAACATTCTGATGACGTTGTTGCCGGCGTACGCGCTGGACATGGGCGCGACGATGGTGGAAGCAGGCCTACAAGGGACGGTGTTCCTCCTGGTAGCCGTCGTCATGCGGTTCTATTTCGGCCCGCTGGCCGACCGTCGCGGTACCCGTTTCGTCATGGTTGTTGGGGCTGGCTCGTTCGTCGTGTCCAGCGTGCTGCTGATTTTCTGCACGACATTTTGGCAGTTGCTGCTCATACGTTGCATTCAAGCCGTGGGGCTTTCGGCGTTCTGGCCATGCGCGGTCGCGGCCGTAGCCTCCATCGCGCCTACGGGCAAGGAAGGTCTGTTCATCGGCTCCTATCGGTTCGCCACGGCGGCATCGCTCCTGTTCGGCCCGCTTGTTGCGTTGATGTTGGTGAACGAACGGGGGTACGCTGCCTGTTTCATGGTGTTGGCGGGCTTCGCCGTGGCGGCGTTCTTCCTGTCGTTTTGCTTCGCGCCAGCGGGTGACGGCGCAGGCGGAAGCGCACGCGACGACGCGGAAGAACGCCCTGCCCGTGCCGCTCGCGAACGGCAACGTATGGGGACGGCGAGAACGTTGCGCATGGCGTTCGCCTCAGGGCAGCGAACTCTTGTGGTGCTGCTGTGCGTGACGGCGGTTGTCGCGCTGGGGTACGGCCTGTCGATGAACTTCGTCGTGACGTTCGTCGAAGGAGCTGCCATCCCCATCAACGCAGGGCTGTTCTTCTCCTGCTTCAGCCTTGGCGGCCTCATCGCCAATCCGCTTGCCGGGTGGGTTGCGGACAGGTGCAATCGACGTGTGCTGCTGGCAGTTACGCTCGGTTGCATGGGCGCGGGCATCGGTCTGATCGCGTTCGCGCAAGCCGTTCCGCTCGTGCTGTTGGCGGCGGGCTTTGCAGCGGGCATGGGATCGTCGGGTTCGACGATCGTCGTGCTGTCTACGATATCGGCGCGCGTGGACGAGCGCTTCCGGGCGTCGGCGCTCGCCGTTCAACAAAACGTCGTCGATCTGGGTATCGCGTGCGCCTCGACGTTGTTCGGATGGCTGTTCGTTGTTGCCGCGGCTCCCGAGCTCGTGTTCGTCGGGCAGGCCGTCTTCATGGCCGCAAGCGCCCTTGCCCTGCTCGCCGCCAGCAAAGCGGTGCGCTTCTAGCGAGACAAGGGTGAGACAAAGGGACGGGGTAATCGTCTCATTTCTAATGAGACGATTACCCCGTCCCTTTGTCTCACCCCTCAATAGCAGGAAGCCCGCCGAGGCGGGCTTCCGGGGAGGGATGCCGAAAAGAGCGCTATTGCACGTAGTACACCGAGGGGCCGGTTCCGTATTCCTCGTGGAAGGGGACGGCCTTCTTTTCGGCGAGGTACTTCGCCGCGTCGCTTTGCGGGTCGTTGAGGTCGCCGAAGATGCGCGCCTTGCCGGGGCACGACAGCACGCACCAGGGCTGCTCGCCGACAGCCGCGCGTTCGTAGCACAGGTTGCACTTCGACGCTTTTTTGGCCGCCTCGTCGATCTGGGGAATCTCGTACGGGCAGGCGATGGCGCACGTGCCGCATCCGATGCAGGCTTCCTCGTCGACGATTACCGCGCCGTCCTCCTCGCGCTTCACGATGGCGCCGGCCGGGCATTTGGCGAAGCATGCGGGCGAAGCGCAATGGTTGCACAGCTCGGGCCTGAACGCCAGCTTCGCATCGGGGAAGGTGCCCGTGGCCTGGTAGGGGATCTCGCCGTCGCGGCTGCGCACGCGGCCCCAGTACAGTCCTTCGGGCGTGCGGTTCGAGACTTTGCAGCTTACCACGCAGGTTTGGCAGCCCATGCACCGCGTCGTGTCGATGACCATGCCGTATTGGATGTTGTCAGCCATGGTTCCACCTACGCTTTCTCTACTTCGACCAACACATCATAGAAAGCGGTACTGGTCTGGCCTATGAATTCTTCGGTCGGGTTGATCGTGAAATGGGTGAGCATCTGGTAGTTGCCCTCGATGAACTGCTCGGGCGTCCAGCCGCTTGCCGTGGCCACCGCGCCGGGGCGAATGCCTTCGGTCAAAAACGCCTTCATCTTGCAGGAGCCTCGGTCGTTCGCGATGGAGACGACGTCGCCGTGCTCGATGCCGCGCGCCTTCGCATCCACGGGGTTCATCTCAAGCAGCGGCTCGCTTTGCACGACGCTGAGCTCGGGGATGAGGATGTGCTGCGAGTGCACGTTCAGGCGGTCGTGGAATTGCAGGTACACGAGCGGGTACTTCTGGCCGAGGTCGCCTGAAGGGTCCTCGAGCATCGGCTCGTACGTGGGGACCTCTTGGCCGAACGGGACGAGTTCCTCGTTGTATAGCTGGAAGCGCTTCGACGGCGTGGGGAACGTGTTGTCGGGTCGGAAGATCAGCGGATCGAAAATGGCGTCCGCGCGGGCGAAGATGCCCTCTTCGGCCACCTTGTCGAAATCGAAGCCCTCCCAGGCGGGGTGGTCGTAGTTGATGAACCCGCGCACCCATTCCTCGTCGGACTTGTCCCAAAGCTTTTCGAGGCCCACTTTCTTCGCAAGCAGCGACATGATCTCCGCATCGGACTTGCTCTCGCCCATTGGCGCGATGCAGGGCTTGCTGATGATGACCCACGGCGTGCGGTCTTCGATGTCCCACTTCTCCCAGTAATTGCAGGCGGGCAGCACGTAGTCCGATTGCTTGGCCGTCCACGTCCAGTAGGGGTCCACCGTCACGATGGTCGAAACGTTGGGGAGTACCTCGTTGATGATCTTGTTGGCATCGGGGCTCATGTTAACGAAGTTCGAGTTCGCGAACCACAGGAAGTCGAGAGGGTACGGATCCTTTGTCATGATCTGGTCGTACATGGTGGACGTTCTGACCATGGCGGCCTTTTTGTCTCCGGTGTTCGACCAATCGGGGTTGCCGAGCGCAGGCTTCTCGATTTCGGGATGCGGCTGAGCAGCTGTGATGCCGCCCATATGCGACGCCCCGCCGCCCTTGACGCCCACGTATCCGGTCACGGCTGCGAGCGTCGCAACCGTACGGAACGGCGAGAACGAGTTCCACACACGCTGCATGCCCTGGCCCATGCGGATGCCGGCGGGCTTCGCGTTGGCGTACTCCAGCGCGAACGTCTCGATGACGTCTTCGGACAGGCCGGTGATCTCGGCCGTTACGGGCAGCGTGTACTTCGATACCTCGTCGACCAGGCGGTCGAAGGCCGTGCGCACCGCTTCGCCGTTCGCGTCGAACGTGCCCGAAAGCGCGGGCGTGACGCCTTCCTCGTTGTACTTCTTGGCGCTGTCGGTGGCCGTGTCCCACACCATCCAGTCTTCGCCGTCCATGAGGTAGCTGCCGTCGGACTCCTTGACGAGGAAGGGGGCCACGCTGTACGAGGCGAGCCACTCCTTATCGTGCAGGTCGTTGCCGATGATGACGTTCATCATGCCGAGCGCGAGCGCGGGGTCGGTTTGGGGTTTGAGCGGAATCCACTGATCGGCGATGGTCGCCGACGAGCACAGGCGCGGGTCCACCACGACGATCTTCGCGCCCTTCTCGCGCGCTTCAACGAGGTAGCGGAACTCGGACGTGTGCGTGTCGGCCACGTTGCGGCCCCACAGCACGATCATGTTCGAGTTGAGGTAGTCGCGCGTATCGTGCGAGCCGCGCTTCACGCCGTAGGCGAGGATCATGCCCATGCTGGCGCCCTGGTCGCCCATGATGCCCTCGATGTCGAAGACGGTCCCGCCGAACGTGCCCGCGAAGCGGGTGGGGGCGCTCATCGAGAGGTTGCCCGAATTGCCGGTGAACGAGTAGAAGCCGGCGGCCTGCTCGCCGTGCTTGTCCTTCGTCTCGTTCAGCTTTTGCGCGATCTCGTCCATCGCCTGATCCCACGAGATGCGCTCGAACTCGCCCGACCCGCGCTCGCCCGTGCGCTTCATCGGGTACATCACGCGCGCGTTCTCGTCCTGGGTTTTCTGGCTGAGCGCCATGCCGCGCAGACAGGCGTTTGCGTAGTCCTCGCGCCCGGGCGTGTCGCCCGGCGTGACGGTGATGATAGTGCCGTCTTTGATGTGGGCTTTCAGATGGCAGTGCGACGTACAGTTGAGGTTGCAGCACGCGTGCGCGTACGTGACGCCCTCGTTCGGGTCGGCAGGCGTCGTCGTCTTCTTGTCGGTTTGCTGCTCGCCGGCGGGCGAGCAACCGACGGCGCCGAATCCCAAGGCCGAGGTGACCGTGATCCAGCCTGCTCCCTTCACGAACGTCCGGCGCGTGAGCTTGCCGTCCTTCACGTACTCGATGGGCGAATGTTCCTTGTTCTTGTCCATGCTCCTCCTATCGTCCTTGTCATCCGCACCTGTCGTGCGCTTCCCCGATGCGGACCGCTTTCAAGTATGGAGGGGAGAAGAATGCCGTTCTGCCCAGAATTGGGCACATGAAACGCTCCATTTGGACGACTGAGGCTCCGGCCGCCGATGCAGTCGGAGCCTCAGTCGTCGCCCCGCCGGGGAGGGGGAGGCGGGGCGACGCGGGTTGGTTGGAGAGGGATCGTCGGTCGAAAGCCTCGGTTTTACGGCCAAAACCGAGGCTTTCGACCGACGATGGCGTGGCGCGGCGTGCGGGGTGGGGGCGCCCGCCGCGCCACGCCGCTAGGCGGTCTGCTCCTTAGCGGCGTTTTGGCCGGCGATGCGGCCGTTCACCAGGCAGTCGGCCGTGGCGCAGGAACCCAGGCGACACGCGCCGTGGATGCCGCCCACCGCTTCGCCTGCCGCGTACAGGCCGGGGATGACCTGCAGGTCCATGTCGACGACGCGGCACTCGAGGTCGGTCTTCACGCCGCCCATGCAGTGGTGCACCTTCGGCCACAGACGCACGCCGTAGAACGGGGCCTCGTCGATGGGCTGCGCGTCGTCGGGGATGGGCTTCTTGAAGTCTTCGTCAACCTTGTTCGCCACGAACGTGTTGTAGCGGGCGATCTCCTCTTTCACCGCGTCGACGGGCATGCCGTAGTGCTCGGCCGCCTCCTCGATGGACGCAAATTCGGTGGTGATGCCGGCTTTGATGGCGCCCTCGAGACCGGTCCCGCCGTCGTACAGCGCCTTCTTGCACGTGATCTGCACGCACGGCTGGCCGGTCTCCAGAATGGCGTCGGCGTAGCGCTTGCGGTCGGTCAGCTCGTTGACGATGCGCTTACCGGTGGCGACGTTCAGCGTGGGCGCGTAGCTGGCCTGGCCGTCGGTGTAGAACGCGGCTACGCCGTAGCCCTGCTCGTCGGGGCTCATGAAGGGCAGCAGCTGGATCCAGTCGGTGTGCACCGCCATCGCGCCGGCGGCCACCGAGGCGCGCAGGCTCTCGGCCGTGGCGCCTTCCTGGTTCGTGCAGTCGACGGAGTCGTCGAGGCGCGGGTCCTGCGCCTGGCGGAACGCCAGGTCGCGGCCGAACCCGCCGGTGGTCAGCACCACGGCTTTCTTGGCGCGGATGGCCACGGGCGTGCCGCTCTCCACGTCGTTGCCGCTGGGCTTGTCGTGCACGATAGCGCCGATCACGCGGCCGCTCTCGTCCTTCACCAGCTGGGTGAGCATGCGCTTCGTCTCAACTTCGACGCCTAGCTCTTTGAGCTTCTCGGCGAAGGGGCCCGTGACGTTCGCGCCGCCGCCGTCGCCCTGCGCGATGGAGCGCATGACGGTGTGGCCGCCGTACGGGTAGAGGAAGTACTCGTCGTTGTCGTTCTTCGCCCAGGAGGCGCCCATCTCGATGGTCCATTCCCACGTCTCGTTGGACTTCTCGGCGATCACCCGGCACTTCTCCTTGTCGTTGAGGTACAGGCCCGCCACCATCATGTCGTCCACGTACTGCTCGACGGAGTCCTGCACGCCCTCGCGCTCTTGCACGCTGGAGTTGCACACGGCGAAGTCGCCAGCTGCAAGCGCCGAGTTGCCGCCCACGCGCGCCGTCTTCTCGATGACCTTGACGTCCGCGCCGGCGTTCTTCGCCTCGAGCGCTGCAGCCAGGCCCGTGTACCCGCTGCCCACGACCAGGACGTCGCACTCCTCGTCCCACTTCGTGTCGGCGCCGTTCGTGGCGGCCGATGCGGTCTGCTTGTCCTGCGGCGCACAGCCGGCCAAGCCCAGCGTTGCCAGCACGCCTGCCGCTGCGGCTCCCGTGATGAACGAGCGGCGCGACACTCCCGTTGCGTTCGATGCGATGTTCCCCATACTAAGCCTCCTCCGTTTTGCGATCCTTCGCGATCCTGATGCTCGACGCGCCGAAAGCGCATCTGCTGGGGCCCAGCGTACGGGCGTAGCGGGTCGCGCGCACCCCACCCGAAGCGGGAAACTGCGAAACCCCCCTTGAGGTGGGGTGCACGACCAGGGGTTATGGAGACGCGAGCTTGCCGATGCTCGCCTGGGGGCGCTTCTTCCGTCGGCATTGCGCACTCGGTTGCGTGGCGTCGACCAGCTTGGTGCGACGAAGCTGCGCCAGAGAATTCGCGTCTTGTGGTCGGTTTTGCACGATATTCAGCATCTGGGGCTGCGGAACTGGGGTCGTAACCGACGTTTCGACTTGCACGCGATCCGTTATCCCAGGTCGGAGAAATCGACCGGGCTTTAGCGGCTGCGGGCTAGCCGATGCGAGGATGAATATCGTGCAAAACCTACCAGATTTCGGGGTTTTGCTGGCTCAGCGCAGTCGATATATGCGCATGACGCCGCGCCTGAAGGCGGCTTTGTCGGGGAGGCGGCGCTGCCGGCTTCCCGGCTCGTGCTGCGAGGCCCCTGTCACCGACTCCGCTCCCGACGGCAGCGTTGCGTTCAGAATTTCGCAGGGTTTCGGCTTTCGCCGTGCACGAGGTCGATGATCTCCTGCTTGCTGTGGACGTCGAGCTTCGCGTAAATGGTCTTCTGATAGCTCTTCACCGTGTTCTTCGACAGGAACAGCGTTTCGCAGATGAACGCGAGGTCGCGCCCTTGGGCCAGCAGGTACAGGATGTCCTTCTCGCGGTTGGTCAGCCCGTGGTCGTCGGCCAGCGCGTTGCATCGCAGCTGGCGCACGCTCTCCTGCTCTTGCGCGAAACGACCGAGCAGCTCGTCGGCGGCGCGCGCCTGCGACTCGGCGCGCTTGCGCTCGTGCGAGTTCACCATCCAGATGACCATGAGGATGAGGTACAGCAGGAAAAACGCCACCGCCGTGGTGCGCACGAAGTCGGCCGTGCTGCCCACGCCCAATAGCTGTGCCACGTTCTGCCCAACGAACAGTCCGAATCGAGGCAGCGCGTACGCCAGCGAAATGCCCACGAGCAGCTTCGTGCGACTGTGCGCGTACGTGGTGACCACGAGGTAGAACAGTGCCAGCATGACGAGCTTCCATCCGGCGGCGGCCAGGATGTTCAGCGATACGGCGTAGTCGTTTGACAAGAACGGCAAGAACAGGATGCCGGTGGCCAGGATGCCGAACACCACGTTGAACAGCAGCGACGGCGCAGGTTTCGCGCGCGTGCCAAAGTAAGCGAGGAACACGACGGCCGCCGCGATGCCGCCGAACTGCGAGATGAGGATCGACGTGGCGGGCGAGGCGCTGCTGCCCGTGGCGGCGGTGTCGAGGATGCCGTACACGATGGACAGGGCGAACGTGCACACGCCCGATACGAGGAATACGTCGAGGAAGTCGTGCTTCGAGAGCGCGCTGCGCGTATGCGGCGAATCATCGCGGCGTGCGTCGGGAGCGTGCTCCGTGCGGAGCGCGAAGCCCAAGCACAGCGCCGATGCGGCGAGCAGCACCGCATGCGCGACGAGCGAGACGATGTCGGGTGCGAATCCCAGCAGCATGTTCGCCGCCATACCGCCCAGCGACATGATGCCGAACGCGATGGCGATGCGGCGCGACGAGTAGCGGGCGAACGCTTCGAAGTAGAAGGGCATGACCAGCCCCATGCCGATGCCGGCTGCCAGTGCCGACGAGGCGACTACAGCGGTGTCGAGCGACGTCGCCGCGGCGAAAAACGTGCCGCCCAGCGCCAGTGCGAACCCGGCGTAGCCCACCGCCAGGTACATCGTGCGGCCGAAGGGCAGCTTCGAGCGCGCGAGCAGCGAGAACAGCAACGACGCACCGAAAATCGAGGGGTTCAGCACGTTGTCGAACATCGCGGGCGAGAAGCTCGGCCGGTCAACCAGCAAGCTGGAATAGAAGAACGACACGCACACGGCGTACAGGCAGGTGAAGCCGATGACGGCAATGGGGTAGCGCCGCTGATCTGGCGTGCCCGGCTGCTTCGCGTCGTTCTGCTTGTTCGTGGTCCCCATATCCCCTCCGTCGTGGCCTCCGAGGCTGCGTCGCATCATTATAATGCGCCCGCGGCGGGTTTCGCGCGGCATCGCGGCGTTGCAACGTTGCGGCATGGCGGCACCGCGACGTTGCGGCACCTGCAGCATTGCGACACAGCGGCATGGCGGTATCGCGGCGACACCGCACCGTGGCATCACGGCGCCGCTGCAACACCGCACCGCTGCGGCCTCGTACCCGTTACGCATCGGATACCGTATACGCGCCCGGAACGCATTATGATAGAGGGAGTCACCTTCAATCGCTCGGAACGGAGGCATTATGAAATCGTTTCTCGAAGCGCTGCGCTCCAATATGCTTGCGCAGGCCGTCACGTCTATCGCGCTGGGCATCTTCCTCGCGTTCTGGCCGGGCGTCACGATCCTCACCGTCGTGTACCTGCTGGCGCTGTACCTGGCGGTGTCGGGCGTCGCGTCGCTCGTGGCGTACTTCCGCTCGTCGGGCGCGCGCTATCGCTCCGCCGGCGTGTTGGCGAACGCCATCCTGCTGCTCGTGCTGGCGCTGCTCGTGTTCCTGTTTCCCGAGGCAGTGGGCGGGTTCTTCTCGTTCATTCTGGGCATCCTGCTCACCATCGGCGGCATCGTGAACGCCGTGCGCTCGGTCGAGCTACGCGCGTACCAGGGCAGCACGTGGGTCGTCACGCTGATCCTCAGCGCGATCATCGCCATCGGCGGCCTCGTCATCATCGTGAACCCGTTCGCCACAACGGCGATGTTCGTGCTGGTGCTGGGCGTGCTGCTCATCGTGAAAGGCGTGGCCGACCTCGTCATCGAGCGCCGCCTCGCCCGCATGATGAAAGAAGCGCGTTAGGCGAGCACTAAGAATTAGCTCTCAAAGCCTCAACCTTTCGATTCTTACGCTACAATCGTAACGCTTTTCTTACGAGCAATTTTGTACAAGAATCAGCGGGAGAGGTATGGTATGAGCAACGGCAAGGGGAGCGGCGCGGCCGAGGCCGGATCCGGCATCGCCAAGCGCGAGCGGTTCGGCTCGCGTCTGGGCTTCATCTTGATTTCCGCAGGGTGCGCCATCGGCTTGGGCAACGTGTGGCGCTTTCCCTACATCACGGGCGAGTACGGCGGCGCGGCGTTCGTGCTCATGTACCTCGTGTTCCTCGTCATCCTGGGCCTTCCCGTCATGGTCATGGAGTTTGCCGTGGGCCGTGCCAGCCAGAAGAGCTCGGCGGTGGCGTTCGATACGCTGCAGCCTTCGCGGAAGTGGCACTGGTTCTCGTGGTGGGGCTATATCGGGTGCATGGTGCTCATGATGTTCTACACCACGGTGGGCGGCTGGATGCTGTCGTTCGTGGTGAAGATGGGCACGGGCGCGTTCAACGGCCTGGACAGCGCGGGCGTCGGCGCCGTGTTCAACGACATGCTGGCGAACCCCACCGAGCTGGTCGGCTGGATGCTCGTGGTCATCGTGCTGGGTTTCCTCGTGTGCAGCCTGGGCTTGCAGAAGGGCGTCGAGCGCATCACGAAGGTGATGATGATCTGCCTCTTGGGCATCATGGCGGTGCTCGTGGTGCGTGCGGTCACGCTGCCGGGCGGTCTCGAGGGCCTCAAGTTCTACCTTATCCCCGACTTCGGTAAGCTGTTCGCCGGCGCCACGACCGCCGAACAATGGGCAACGTTCGGCGACGCGGTGTACGCGGCTATGGGCCAAGCGTTCTTCACGCTGTCGCTGGGCATCTCGGCCATGGAGATCTTCGGCAGCTACATCGGCAAGGAGCGCTCGCTCACCGGCGAGGCGCTGCGCATCTGCGGTCTCGATACCGCCGTGGCGCTCGTGGCGGGCCTCATCATCTTCCCCGCGTGCTTCGCGTTCGCCGTGCAGCCCGACAGCGGCCCGGGGCTCGTGTTCGTCACGCTGCCCAGCGTGTTCAACCAGATGCCGATGGGGCAGCTGTGGGGCGCGCTGTTCTTCGTGTTCATGAGCTTTGCCGCGCTGTCCACCATCATCGCGGTGTTCGAGAATCTCATCAGCTGGTCGATGGACAAGTGGGGTTGGACGCGCAAGACCGCCGTCGCGCGCACGGCCATCATTGTGACGGTGCTCAGCCTGCCGTGCGCCCTCGGGTTCAACGTGCTGGCTGGCGTGCAGATTCCGGCTATCGGCGACATCCAGTCCATCGAGGACTTCATCGTGTCGAACAACCTGCTGCCGCTGGGCAGTCTGTTCTACGTGCTGTTCTGCGTGACGAAGGGCGGCTGGGGCTGGGATAACTTTCTGGCCGAGGCCGACACCGGCAAAGGCGTGAAGTTCCCCGCCTGGTCGCGCTTGTGGCTGAAGTTCGGCATCCCGGCGCTCATCATCGTGATCTTCGTAATGGGATATGTGCCGAAGTTCGCCACGTGGCTGGGGCTGTCGTAGCGACGGGCGGCGGCCTTTGCGAGCCCTGCGCACAGGAGGCGCTGGCGCAGGGTCGTTTATCGGTTGTCGGCGGCCTGGTTCGCCAGGCCCTCCAGAAGCTGCTGCATCTTCGCGATGATGGGTTGGTCGCCCAACCCGTAGCGGCCTGCGAGCTCTTTCATGGCGGGGAATGCGAGCTGCGTGCGGCCCGCCTCGTCCTCCCAAACGGCAATGCGCAGGGGCAGCTCGAGCGATATGCGCTGGTCGGCCTGCATGAGCACGGTACCAACCTGGGGCGAGCCGAACACCACGACCACGGTGGGACGCAGGCTGAGCCCCACGTCTTCGGCGTTCCGGGCGTGGTCGAACGTGGCGAACACGGGAATAGAGCGCGCCTTCAGTTCGTCCTTGAGGCGGTGAACCGTCTCGTCCACGGGCAGACGCCCTTCGACCAGGCAGAGATTGCGCGCTTCCGATTCGCTCATAGGGGCTCCTTCGACGTTTGAGGCCGCTGTCGTGCTTCACGATAGCGCGTTTGCGCTCGAAAAGCGCGCTTTGTTGGGCAGCGGTTGCGCGAGGGAAAGCGAACGCGCAGCGGTATACTAGCCCTATCACGCGTTGGCGAGATCGCGTCATCAACCAAAGGAGGAACCATGCAGGTCATCGAGGATCAGGTCATCAAGTTTTCCAAGGACAACGCGCCGTGCGCGACCGCCCGTCCGGGCGACGTGCTGCTGTTCAAGACGCAGGACTGTTTCGCCGGGCGCATTCCCAGTGAAGACATCACGATGAAGGACCTCAACTTCTCCTACGGGTTCACGAACCCGGCCGCCGGCCCCGTGTACATCGAGGGCGCCGAGCCGGGCGACGTGCTGGTGGTGGACATCTACGACGTGCAGGTGGCCGACCACGGCGTCATCGCAACCGACGACCATTGCGGCCCGCTGTTCGAGACGACGGACTATCGCAGCAAGATCATCCCCATCGAGGGCGGCATGGCCGACTTCAACGGCGTGAAGTTCCCCATCGACCCGATGATCGGCGTCATCGGCACCGCGCCCGACGGCGAGGACGTCATCGACGGTTTCGTGGGCGCGCACGGCGGCAACCTGGACAACAAGCTGATCACGAAGGGGACGCGCCTGTACTTCCCCGTGCGCGTGCCGGGCGCGCTGCTGCAGATGGGCGACGTGCACGCCACGATGGGCGACGCCGAGCTGTGCGGCACGGGCATCGAGATCGCAGCCGACATCACGGTGAAGGTGTCGCTCGTGAAGGACTTCGAGCTGAACTGGCCCGTGCTGGAGACGTTCGGCCCGCACGGCAAGTGGTACGTGAACGCGAGCGCGCAAGAGTTCGACGAGGCGCTGATGAACGGATGCAAGGAGCTGCAGCGCCTGCTCATGCGCATCACGGGATGGGACGCCATCGACACCTACATGTACATGTCGGTGCAGAGCGACGTGGAGCTCTCGCAGGCGTGCAAGCCGTGCGAGGTGCAGCTGAGCTTGCGCGTGGGCACGCCGAAGCTGGTCGATTTCTCGCCGCTGGTTCCGCAGCCGTAGCGCCAACCGCGCCGAGAGCGCAACGAAGCCCCGAGCCCGCCGCGAAGCGGACTCGGGGCTTTTTCGTGTTACAGCAGCGCGATCAGCTCGTCCACGCTTTCGGGACGGGTGGCCCAGCTGGTGGCGAAGCGGACGACGGTGCGGCCGTCGGGCGTGCGCTCCCAGAAGCCGAACGACGCATGCTCGGCCAAGCGCGCCTTCGTCTCGTCGTCCAGCACGATGAACTGCTGGTTCGTGGGCGAATCGAGGTGCAGCTCGTAGCCCTTCGCGCGGAAGCCCTCGGCGATGCGCTGCGCCAGCTCGACGGCGTGGCGGCCGATGCGCTCGTAGCGCAGCTCGCCCTCAACCTGGTCGAACAGCACGTCGAACTGCAAGCCCAGGAAGCGTCCCTTCGCCAGCAGCGCCCCGCGCTTCTTCATGAGCGTGAAGAAGTGGTCGTCGAGCCCCGGTTTCGTGAACACGACGGCCTCGCCGCAGAACGCGCCCACCTTCGTGCCGCCGATGTAGAACGCGTCGCACAAACGCGCGATGTCGGCCAGCGTGACGTCGGTGCCCACGGCGGCCAGGCCGTAGCCCAGGCGCGCGCCGTCCATGAACAGCCGCATGTCGAAGTCGCGGCACACCTGCGCGAGCGCTTCCAGCTCGGCCAGGGAGTACACGGTGCCGTATTCGGTGGGATGCGAGATGTACACGGCACCGGGTGCCACGATATGCTCGCGGTTCTCGTCGCCCCAGTACGCCTCGCAGAGCGTGCGCACCTCGGCGGCGTCCAACTTGCCGTCGTGCTGGGGCAGCGGCAGCGTTTTGCGTCCGCACGCCTCCACGGCACCGGCCTCGTGCGCGGTGATGTGGCCGGTCGTGGCCGATACGATGCCCTCCCACGGCCGCAGGATCTGGTCGGCGACGGCCGCGTTGGCCTGCGTGCCGCCCACGAGGAAGTACACGGCCGCGTCGGGGCACGCGCATGCCGCGCGGATGCGATCGCGCGCGGCCGCGCACACCTCGTCGGTGCCGTAGCCCGACGTCTGGTCGAGGTTGGTGGCCATCAGGCGCTCGAGGATCGCGGGATGGGCGCCTTCCAGGTAGTCACTGTCGAAGTGGAGCATAGGGGGTCGGTCCTTTCCGGTGGGTCTAGGGGACGGTGGCGCGCGGCGGCTCAGCGGCGGCTGGGCAGCACGCGGCGTTTGGGTATGCGTATGGCGCGCGGCTCGAGCGCGAACAGCTCGGAGACGGTGAGCGTCTCTTCGCGGGAGATCGCAACGTAGCGGCAGGTGTCCGTGCAGGTGCCGCAGTCGCGGCACAGGGCCGCGTCGAACTCGAGCAGCGTGCGCCCGCCGTCGGCCTTGCCCGCCTTGCGCAGCGCCTGCGTGGGACAGAAGCCGGCGCACAGCGCGCAGCCCGAGCAGCGTTCGGCGTCGATGTCCACGCGCGGTGCGAGCGTGCGCGGCACGACCGTGCCGTCTGCGGGAAGACCCGCGTCGTGCAGGTCGTCGAGCAGCTGCCAGCGTCGGCGGTCGGGCTCGGGCGCGGGAGCGTCGGCGGCGCGACGGCCGGCCAGCGCGTCGATCTGCGCCGATGCGGCGTCGGTGGCAGCTTCCATCAGCGCCGAACGCGCTTGCGAGAACAGGCCGCGTCGCGACACTTCGCCCGCGGCGTCCTCGTCGTCAGACGCGGCTACGTCGTCCACGGCATCGACGATGCTCACGGCGGCATCGAGCTGCCACATGTCGAGGATGCGCTGAGCCGCGTCCGCCGTCTGCGGCAGCGCGCTCACGGCGGCGGCGTGCGCGCATGAGGCGCAAGGGGCCGTTAGCAGCGCGATGCGCTGCGCGCCCGCGCAAGCCATGTGCACGATGAGCGCCTCGTCCACCCAGGCGAGGCAGGGCAGCGTCACCGTGCGCTCGGCGTCGATGCGTCCGACTCTTTCGCGCACGGCTCGCTCGCACACGAAGCCCGCGCACGAGGGTTCGGCATCTTCGGGCGCTTCTTCCTGCTGCACCGCGCCCGCCGCCGCTCCCGCCGCCGCGCTCGCGTTCAGCAGCGTGTCGTCGTCGAGCGGCGCGACCGCCAGCAGCGCAGCCGTGGGGCACGCCGTGATGCACCGGCCGCAGCGCACGCATGCGTCATCGTCGATGCGAGGCCCGGTGGGGCCGTCTTTCGTCACGGAACCGTACGCGGCGGCCGGTGCATCGTCCTCGCCGCGACCCGCGCCCACCACGATGGCGGCGACCGGGCACGCCTCGGCGCAGCGCGCGCAGGTGGAGCCCAGATCGCGCTCGGGCAGGCAGCGCTCTTCGTGCAGCAGCGCCACGGCCGGTCGCTCGGCCAGGCGCTGCGCTATGTCGATGAGATTCGGCATCCCGTTCCCCCTGGGTGTTCTTCTCGTATCGTCGCCGATCGCCCTGCTCGCGATGCGAAGCACGGGCGACGTATCCTTATTCTACGACGCGTACTGCTCAAGATAGTCGAGGATCTCCTGACGGGAGTGCAAGCCGGTTTTAGCGTAGATGCGCTTGATGTGCGCATGGGCGGTCCCCTGCGTGATGAACAGCTCCTCGGCCACGCGCTTCTGCGTATAGCCCAGCGCGTACAGCGCCATCACCTCGATCTCGCGGTCGGACAGCAGGAACTGCTTGCCCATCTCCTCGGCGTTGTGCTTCATGGATGCTTGGCGCATGTCGGCAAGGCTCTCGTGCTCGTCGAGGCCCATGATCTTGAGCATGCTCTGGCGCCGCGCGCTCTGCTCGTCCTGCTCCTCGGCGGTATGCCGGGCGATGTTGAGGAACTGCACGAACACCACCTGCGTCGATACGACCACCATCGCGCCCATCACGGCGCTCATGAGGATGTCGTTCGAGAAAAGCTCGTGGGTTCCCAGCAGCGCGATGCGCGCCACGGCGCGGCAGCCCAGCCACACGAGCCATCCCGCGATGGCGTAATAGTACGGGTCGCGCCAGCCGTAGCTCATGAACGCGATGATGATGTACCAGGTGAACCCCACCATCAGCGCGTTGAGCGTGGTGGTGAACACCGCGCCGATGTCCAGCATGTCGGGGAACGCCGCGTACGCGATCAAGGCGAAGCATGCCAGCAGCTCCATGACCACGAAGATGCCGATGGTCATCACATGCTGCCTCCGCTTCAGCACGAGCGCGACGAGCGCGGCGCTGATGCCGATGGTAAGGGCGCCGTAGGCCGCGCGTGTCACCGGCGTGAACGCGATGGACGTGCCGTCGGGGTAACCGCGCAGCAAGCCTATGACGATGGAAAGACAGCCGATGCCCAGCGCGGTCGCCGCGAGAAACTGCTTGCTCTGCAGCATGGTCTTGGAGAATCCGAAGTAGTCGTTAGCCTGCGTCGGCGATACGATGGCATGGGGCTGCCGCTGCTTGCGCGCCCAAAGCGCGCAGGGGTATTGCAGCAGCACGAGCACGGCCGCGACGAAGTTGCCGGCGAACACGGGAAGCAGCGTGCACAGGTAGATTTCCACTTCGCTGATGATGAGCGCGACGAACACGAATACCGCCGCGGCGGTGGTGCTCGTACCGCGAGCGCGGCGCAGCCAGTAATAGATGGCCCCGGACGACACAAGGGTACACAGCGCGCTCAGCGCGAAGCGTTCGGCTGCTCCGCCGACGGCGAGCAAGTCGAACGCCGCCATCGCCACGAGCGCGAACGCTTCCAGCGCCACGCAGATGCGCATGACCACGTTGGTGGTGTGCTTGCTGATGGTTCGCTTGCTGACGATCAGCGCGACGAGGAACAGCGCCAAAACGGACAGTGCCACCAACATGGCGCCGTCGGTGAAGATGCCCTCGTCGGTGCTCGTGTAACTGCCGTAGCTGTTGACGATGAGGCCCGCTCGGCCGAAAGCCAATCCCAGGATAAGCGGCCAGAGCGGAGCGTAACGGCGTATCGTTCCGCTGATTCCGCGATAAGCATGGCTTTGCTCGGCGCCCTCGGACGTCGGTTCAGTTGTGGTGCGTGCGCCCAACCGTACACTCCCTCCCCGTGCTCGGTACGCAGTTGACGCGGGCGTACGTCCCATTCGCCTCGATTTATCCTGAAAGAGGGGATGCGGGCCGCGCGCCGTGGGTCATCATACCATACGGAAACAAGCGCATGACAAAGGAGCGTGCTAATGGTTGATGAAGAAGCTCAGCGAATTCGGGACGAGGTGATCCGCGCGATGGCTGAGCAGGGGGAAGATGTCGAAGCGCTCGGCCTGGATACCTCTGCCGATGCCGAAACCGAGGGCGCCCCTGTGGCGATGCCCGCATGGGAACACGTTGCCGAAGTGGCGGCCGAAGCCGGTCAGGACGAGGCTTCCGGCGAGACGGCCATGAGCGACGAAGAGGTGGAGCGTCTGTTCCTGGCAGCGGTGTTCGAGGACGTGCGCGCGCACTCGGGCGACGGCAAGCTGGTCCAACCGGCGCACTGGCTGGACGCGGGCCTCGTGCCGGCGCATTTCGCCGCCGACGATTGGGAGATGTTCGTGTACGAGTACCTCGAGGAGCGCAAGGGCGAGCGCGACGAGCGTGTCGCTGCGGCTTCTGCGGCCCCCGTTCGCACGGCGACCCGCGCGGTGGGCGTGCCCCGCATGCTGCGCGTGGAAGAGGAGCCCGAGCCGGAGGATGCGGCAGCGTCGGAAGTCACGGAACCGGAGGATCCCGAGCGGGACGGCGGCGCACGCGCAAACTCAGCCCCCGACGACGCCCCCGACGCCCTTCCCTGCGGCGACATCGTGGCGCTTGTCGGCAAGCACAGCTACTACCTGTACTCCACCGAGCGCATGACCGACGCGTACGCGCGCTGGGCGTTCCTCGCCAGCGAGGACGATCGCGTGCTCACGTTCGTGGAATGCGTGCGCGACGAGTCGCGGAAGTACCCGCGCCCGATGGAGGCGTCGTCGCTGTCCAACGAGCCGTTCAGCCTGTCGGCCGACGAGATCGACGAGCTGTGGCGCACTGTTCGCGACAGCGGAGCCTACCCCGATCTCGACACTGTTACCGCCTCGAACGGCGACGTGTACTACTTCTCGACCGAGTACCTCACGCCCACGTACGCGGCGTCGCTCGCGGAGTGGAACTCCGTCGAGCGCGACATGTTTCTGTAAACCGAACGCCGGTTTCGGCCGGCATGAACGGCGTCCGAGTGCCGGCGCGCGCAACGCCGCTACGACGCCGATGAAAGGGGCTTTTCATGGAAGACGAGGCGCGCAACGTATACCGCGAGGTGCAGGATCGCCACGTGCTGCGCACGGCCGACGTGTACCAAACCGAGATCGAGGACGGCGTGACGGGGTATTCCGATACGCTGCTGTCCGTGGTGGCGAACTTCCGCAACGGCGGCGCCCCCGAGGGGTTCAATGCCCAGAGCATGGTGGGCAAGTCGAAGCGCGGCGAGGTGGCGCTGCGCCTGTTCGCCGTCATCGACCCCGAAACCGAGACGTTCGTGCGTGTGGGCTTCAAGGCGCGCGGCTGTCTGGCCGTCACGGGGTGCGCCAGCGTGGTGTGCTCCATGCTCGAGGGATGCACGTTCGACGAGGCCCTGGCCATCACCACCGACGATGTGAAGACGGCGCTCGACGGCGTTCCCGTGGACAAAGTGTACACGCTCCACTTCGCCATCGAGGCCATCCGCGCCCTCATCGGCGACTACCTCGCGCACCGCGGCGCCACGCTCGAAGAGCTTGATGCCGTCGTCCCCTGCAACGCCATGGGCATCCCCTGCATCATCTGCGAGCATTGCTCTTTCCGCTCCACGCGGGTCGAGTTGAAGGTGGCAGGGGCGTAAAATCGCGCTTGTTGTCGTCGAGCTTGCGAAGCGCGCAGGTTGCCCCGCCCAGGATGGCTATCTGCGCCGGCTTCGGCAGCGCCCTCTTCTCGTCCTGCTGCTACGGGAGCGCTGCGCCGAACGGTCCAGGCGCATGCCGACGGCGATCAGATGCAGAAGCGGAGGATGTCCGGTTGCGGGGCCGCTACGGTAAAGAATTCGCAATTTTTTCTTGATATAGTACCGAAGCTCGGAATTTGGCGGTCGGAACCCGTTTCCGGCCGCTCCGAATCCGTCTTTTCCTGCCGCATCGGGCGGTTTTCCTGCTTTCGCGGGGAGTTTTGAGCCCCTGCTGGCCTGATACGGTAAAATACCGAAAATTTTTCCCGATTCCATTACCGTATGCCAGGAAACAAAGTGCCCTGCGATCTTCCGACGGCTCGGAAGCGCCGCTCTTCGTCGTCAAACCGCTGTCGGCATGCTCGCAGATCGGCGCGTGCCATCCTGCATGTCAGTGACGGTTGCGGGGCTGTACTGTTTCGAAGGGGTCCTTGCGTGCTCATCTCCCCATAACGGGAGCGCACGTTCGGGCGCTATCGAGAACGCCCCCGGATGCAGCATCCGGGGGCGTTCCTATAAGGAGGTCGGGGTCGCGGGGAGAGGGGGGATGCGACCCCGTGCGGTGGGTTGCGTTACGGCAGCAAGCCCAGGCCGTCGAGCTCTTCCTTCACGTCGGCCATGCCGTACTGGTCGAGGCAGGCGGCCGTCGGGCAGCCCTTCTCGTGGTCCCAGCCGAAGGTGTCGTACACCATGCCGAGGGCGGTCTGGAAGTCGTCGCGGTCCATCTTGATGGTGCCCTCGGTGAAGGGCTGCTTGTCCGGATCGTGATCGAACGTCCAGGCGCACATCGTGTCGTGCACGTTGCGCATGTCGTTCTCGCCCATCGTGCCGTCGTCCTTCGTCATGCCGCGCACGGTGTTGGCGCGCTGCAGCGTCATGATCTTTGCACCGGCCTGGTACAGGTCGTCGGTGGTCACGTCCTCGCCGGTGACGGCCTTGAAGAACTTGGCCTCCAGATCGAGGTCGCCGCGGTAGTCGCGGGCCTTCGTGGGGCTCATGGTCATCGGCCACACCCAGTTGCACAGCGTCAGCGAGTCGTGCAGCACGTCGGTGACGATCGACCACCAGGCGAAGTTCGCCTTGCGCTCGTTCATGGGGGTGTAGTTCTTGTTCTGGTCGATGGCGTCCTTGCCGCCCCACACTTCCTCGGCGATCTGCTGCTTCAGCTCGAAGGGCAGACCGCAGCCTTGGAAGTTCACGGCGGAGTGGATCATGTCGTCGCGGTTGAACATCATGTTGTACACGCCGCCCACCTGGCCGAAGCACTCGATGGCGTGGTGCACGGGCCAACCGCGGTAGTTGATCAGCTGGCTGGGCTGCTGATCGAACCAGCCCTTGTCGTCCCAGCGCTCGGTCCAGTGGTACGGGCCGTAGGCGATGTGGGCGATCTCGGAGTCGTTCTGCGCGATGTCGTGCAGCAGCTCCACCATGATGGTGGGGTCGTCATCGTAGATGCGCTGCCAGTCGTACTTCGCCTTCTCCTCCTCGGGCAGCACGCGGTCGAACACGCCGGCCTTGATGCAGTGGGCGATGTCGCGCCACAGCTGGGCGTAGTTGCACCACAGGCCCAGCTCGTCGATGGTGGTGCCGATCAACGTGTTCCACACGATGCCCGACTCGGTGTCTTCCTTGATGTCGGTCTTCAAGATGCCGTTCATGTACTTGAAGGGGAAGTTGGCCGCGCAGGTGTTGCCCGAGACGGTCTTGCCGCCCAGCTCGCCGGTGCGCTCGGTGCGCAGGTCAGAGTAGCAGTGAATGGGGCAGCTGTGGCAGCCGTCCATCTTGATGGTGTACTTCTCGGCCACTTCGCCCAGATCGTACACCGACTTCATGCAGCGGTAGCCCACGGTGTTCAGCTCGCCGGGCTTCGGCTCGCCCACGTCGATGGGCTCGCCCTCGGCCATGCCCCAGGTCAGGCCCTTGCGCGCCGACCAACGGGAGCCCTCGTCGTAGAACTCGGCCCATTCCTGCTGCGTCTGCGGCACCACGTGGTTGTTGTTGGAGCCGATGACCTCGCGCAGCATGTAGTCGGACAGGTCGGCCACAGCCTGCGGATCCTTCACGTGCACGCTGCCGTTGCCCTGCACCACGATGGCCTTCACCATCTTCGAGCCCATGACCGCGCCCGTGCCGGCGCCGGCCGAGTGGTTGCGGGAATTCATGATGCACGCGTAGGGAAGCATGTTCTCGCCGGCGGGGCCGATGGTGGCCACGCACGATTCGACGCCTTCCAGGCGGTTGAGGGCCTCGGTGGCCTCGCGGGTGCCCATGCCCCACACGAAGCCGGCGTCCTTGATCTCCATCTTGTCGTCGACGATGTTGAGGTACACGGGCTTGTCCGACGCACCCTCGATGACGATGGCGTCCCAGCCAGCCAGCTTGATCTTGGCGCCGATCATGCCGCCGCAGTGGGCGTCCACCACGAGGTGGTCCTTCGTGAACGTGGACAGCGAGCAGATGGTGGTACGGCCGGCCAGGGGCACGCCGGAAGCCGTCAGGGGACCCACGGCGAAGATGACCTTGTTCTCAGGGGAGAAGGGATCGGTGCCGGCGGGCACTTCGTCGTACATGATCTTGTTGGCCAAGCCCATGCCGCCGATGTACTCCTTGTAAGGGTCGGTCGGCTGCGTCGTGATCGAGCCCGTGCTCAGATTGACGCGGAGGATCTTACCGGCCCATCCATACGATGTTTCGTCAGCCATGTTGCATCTCCAAATCTTGGATAGATTACTGAGGTTCGGTGTTGTGTGGGAACCTGCGGGGTGCGACACGAGCGCTGACAACATTCGTCGCTCGCCAGTATGCCGATGGGGGCGGTCAGGGTATACCCTCTTTGAGGGTAATTTGCGAAACTCGCCGGTCAGGGGCCAAATGCCCCTCAAAGAGGGGAGGGCGTTTTCGCGCGCGCGGGCATACTGGACTGCGTTGTGTGGAACCGAAAAACGGGATCGAACCGAGTGCAGCCTCCGCTGGCGGCATGAAAATGGCATGAAAAGGGACTGTCCCTTTCTCTGTCATTCCGGCGGAGGGACGAGGAAAACGACACTCACCGCACCTTTGTGAGGGAGGGAGCACCAGGCTATGTCAGATTCCAATCTGAACCAGAACACCTCCGAGGATCAGGACGTCAAGACGTCTGCGCCCGAGGGCGCCGAACCTGCCGGGGATGCCAAGCAGAAGACTTTCACGCGTCGCACGGTGCTGGCCATGGCCGGCTGCGGCGTCGCCGGCCTCGTGGTCGGCGGCGTGCTGGCGTCATGGGGCGTCACGTCGAAGTCGATCGCCTCGGGGCGCATCGAGATTCGCACCACGCCTACGAAGATGATCGTCACCGACCGCGCCCGCTGCTCGGGCTGCCAGCGCTGCGAGATGATGTGCACGCTGAAGAACGACGGCCGCGTGTCGCAGCACATCGCCCGCGTGCGCGTGTGGCAGAACTACAACTGGGGCACGAACCCCGACGGCCCGGACGGCATCTACAAGAACTGCGAGTTCACCGTCGAGCACTGCAAGCAGTGCGCCGACCCCGCGTGCATGAATTACTGCCCGGTCCACGCCATCTACGCCGACGAGGAGTCGGGCGCGCGCGTGGTGGACGCCGAGAGGTGCATCGGCTGCGGCATGTGCTCGCAGGCATGCCCGTGGAACATGCCGCGCGTCGACAGCGAGACCGGCACCTCCACGAAGTGCGTCAGCTGCGGTCGCTGCGCCGAGCAGTGCCCGAACGGCGCCATCAAGTTCATCGACTGGGAGGACATCGCGCAGAAGGTCATCGACCAGGGCGTCGTGAGGACGACGACCCTCGTGCAGGCGTAAGCGTGGCCGCTGGCCATGCCCGGCTGCGGCGCGCCTGGCGCGCGTCCGCACCGAGGATATGCGGAAAGGAGGCTTGAACGATGGAATACGACGAGATGTTCACGGTGCTGTCGATGTGCTTCGCGCCTGTCGAGCGCGACGAGTGGAAGCAGCTTGCCGACGGCCCGTTGTGGTCGGACTTCCTCGACGCCGCCCGGCGCGGCTTGCAGGATGACGACGCGCTCGACGGGCCCGCAAGCCCCATGGCGAGGGCGCGCACCCGCTGCCCGCTCCAGGAGTTCCTTTCCGCCGGAGAGGTGAAGGCGCTGTTCGCGCCCCCGACCTACGACGAGAAGCGGCTGTTCGCCGCGCGCCACTTCACGGGAGGGCTGCCTGAATCGGCCGTGCCGGTG
The DNA here is from genome assembly GCF_900184265.1 of Eggerthella timonensis. Taxonomy (NCBI): domain Bacteria; kingdom Bacillati; phylum Actinomycetota; class Coriobacteriia; order Eggerthellales; family Eggerthellaceae; genus Eggerthella; species Eggerthella timonensis. The sequence continues at coordinate 231,090 of NZ_FXXA01000002.1, read as the reverse complement.
GAGTCGCTGTACACGGCGTGGTCGAACGGGTCGCTGCCGTCGCCGTTCTCGAAGGCCGAGGGCATGTACCAGGGAGATTCGGCGCGCTACCTGCGCGATCTCGTCGAGCGCATGGGCATGCAGGTGCCGCCGGAGTTCGCGGCGTGCCCGGACCATCTGGCGCTCGAGCTCGACCTCGTGGCCGTGCTGCTGCGGTCGGGGATGCGCGAGGCTGCCGTCCAGTTCGTACTGGAGCGGTTCTCGTGGCTCACCGCGTACCGCATGCGGCTGCTGGAGCTTGCCGACGACGCCCGGTTCTACATCGGCCTCGTCGACGTGCTCGTGGGCGTGAGGGAGCGCCTCGCGCTGACGGCCGACGTGCGCGAGCGTGCCGAACGCGATCGTTTACACGCATGCATATAAGAGAGGAAGAAGCTATGTCAGAACACGCTATAACCAGGCGGAGCTTCCTGGCTGGCAGCGCCGGAGCGGTCGCGCTCACGGCGGCGGCCGGTTATGTTGGCTTCGACGCTTGGGAGCAGGCGCATGCTGATGACGGGCCGCAAGGCAAGGAAACCAAGGCCGTCCATTCGCTGTGCAACGCCTGCTCGAGCAAATGCGGTTTCACGGCGTACGTCGTCGACGGGCGCCTGACGAAGCTCATCGGCGACGCCGACCACCCGTACGCCCAGGGCAAGCTTTGCGCCCGCGGCTACGGCTACTCGCAGATCGCCTATTCGAAGGACCGTCTCACCGACCCGCTCAAGAAGAACGACAAGGGCGAGTTCGAGGCCATCTCGTGGGAGCAGGCGTACGGCGAGATCGCCGACAAGGTGAAGGCCATCATCGCCGATAAGGGCCCCGAGGCCCTGGCGATGGTCCAGGACCCCCGTCCGTCCGGCAAGTACTACACGAAGCGCTTCATGAACGCGCTGGGATCGGCGAACGTGTACACGCACGGCGCCGCATGCAACCTGTCGAAGGAGAGCGGGTTCACCCAGGCCATCGGTGCGGCCAGCTACGCATCGGACATGGAGCATTCGAAGATGACGATGTTCATCGGCCGCAGCTACGCCGACGCCATCCGCCCGAGCTCGGTGGCCGAGCTGCAGCGCGCTCACGACAACGGCGCGCGCATCGTGCTGGTGGACCCGCGCTGCAACAACTCCATCACGTTCGCCGACGAGTGGGTGCCCATCAATCCCGGCACCGATCTGGCCTTCCTTCTGGCCATGTCGAACGTGCTGGTGACGCGCGGGCTGTACGACAAGCAGTACGTGGCCGACAATGCGGTGGGCTTCGAGGACTGGGCCGCCGCGCTGACCGACTACACGCCCGAATGGGCCGAGAAGATCACAGGCGTCCCCGCGACCACCATCACGCGTTTGGCCGTGGAGTTCGCCGAAGCGGCTCCCGCGGCGTCCATCGAGCCCAGCTGGCGCGGAGCGTTCGGCTGCTCGTACGCCAACTCGGGCGAGACGGCGCGCACGGTGTGCCTGTTCAACACCCTGCTCGGCTGCTGGAACCAGGAGGGCGGTGCCATCTTCACGCCCAGCGTCTCGGCGGGCGACGTGGACAAGGAGAAGTTCCCCAGCGTGCCGAAGCCCGAGGCCAAGATCCTCGGCACGCAAGAGTACCCGCTGGCGCTCTCCAGCATGGGAACGAACCTCTTCGCGGCCGAGCAGGCCAAGAACGGCGAGGTCAAGGGCATGTTCTTCTACAACTCGAACATGGCCGCTGGCTACTCGAACACGGCGTACCTGGCCGATGCGCTGTCCCAGCTCGACCTCATGGTGGTCGTCGACGTGCAGATGTCTGAGACGGCCCTGCTGGCCGACTACGTGCTGCCCGACACGAGCTACCTCGAGCGCCTCGAACTGCCGGAGTTCATCGGCGGCAAGGTGCCGGCCGTGGCGCTGCGCGACCAGGTGCTCGAGAAAGTGCACCCCAACACCAAGCCCGTCGACCAGATCTTCAGCGAGCTGGCCGAGGCTTGCGGCGTGGGCGAGTACTTCCGGTTCGGCGTCGACGAGCTGGCCGACGCGCAGCTGCAAACCGTGGGCCTGTCGCTCGACACGCTCAGGCAGACGGGCACGGCGCACTTCCCCGAAAAGGAGTTCTCCTACGGCTCCACGCCGAAGTGGAAGACGCCCACCGAGAAAGTGCAGTTCACGAGCGAGGCGTGCGAGAAGGCGGGGCTGTCGCCCTACCCGGTGTGGGTCGAGCCGGCCGTCATGCCCATGGGCGACGAGCTGCGCCTCATCGGCGGCAAGCAGGCTATCCACAGCCATACCCAGACGGCCAACATCGAGGACCTCATGCAGATCACGAAGGACTACGACCTCACGCGCGTGTGGCTGAACGCCGACGAGGCGGCCCGTCGCGGCATTGCCGACGGCGACGAGGTGGAGGTGTCCAACGGCGAGCACACGGGTCGCGTGCGGGTGAAGGTGACGCAGCGCATCAACCCGACGGCGCTGTACATGCCCAGCCACTACGGCTGTTCCTCGCCCGATCAGCACACCGCCTACGAGGTAGGCCTGCGCCAGATGGATTACGTGCCGTTCCGCTTGGAGCCGGGCTACGGTGCGGCCTGCACGCAGGAGACGGTCGTCAACGTCAAGAAGGCAGGTGCGTAATGGCTCGCTACGGAATGCTCATCAACACGAAGAAATGCATCGGCTGCTACGCGTGCCGCGTGGCCTGCCAGCGCCAGAACGACCTGCTTCCCACGGAGGACTTCATCCGCTACGAGGAGAAGGAGACGGGCGCGTATCCCAACGTGCGCGTCGAGACGGTGCCCCTGCAGTGCATGCACTGCGAGGACGCCCCCTGCGTAGCGGTGTGCCCCACCGGCGCCGCCTTCGTCGGCGCAGACGGCATCGTCGGCGTGGACCACGGACGCTGCATCGGCTGCTTGTACTGCATGGCGGCGTGCCCCTACCAGGTGCGCGTGCGCAACGAGCAGACGGGCGCGGTGGACAAGTGCCGCTTCTGCACGGTGTCGGCCGAGACGTCGGGCACGAAGATGTGCTCCTGCGTGGAGGCGTGCCTGACGGGCGCGCGCATGTTCGGCGATCTGGACGACCCTGCGAGCGACATCTCGAAGGAGATCGTCGCGACGAATGCGCAGCCTATCGCAGGCGATCTGACCAAAGCAAAAGTCTTCTACGTGAGGTGATGAACGATGACGTTTGAACCTATCTGGGGCGCCATCATCGCATGGTACCTGTTCCTCGCCGGTCTCGGCGGCGGCGCGTTCGTGACCTCGGCCTTCTTGGGCTGGCGACACCCCGAGGCCGTGTCGATGCGCAAGATCGGGCATCTCGTAGCTCCGATCGTGGTGATCGTCGGCCTGTGCCTGCTGATGTTCGACGCGAAGGCGGGCCTCATGAACCCGCTGCGCTTCGCGCTGTTGCTGACCAACTTCGGCTCGGTGATGACCTGGGGCGTCGTGTTCCTCGGAGGCTTCACGGTGATCTCGCTCGTCGTGGTGGTGCTCGACTTCATGAAGAAGCGCGTGCCGGTGGCGCTCGACATCGCCGGCGTGGTGTTCGGCGTGGCCGTGGCTATGTACACGGGCGCCCTCTTGGGCGTGTGCAAGACGTTCCCGCTGTGGAACAACGCGCTGCTGCCCATCTTGTTCCTTGTGTCGGCGGTGTCCACCGGTGCGGCGTCGGTGCTGCTCATCAGCATCTTCAAGCACGCCGACGAGTTCAACCGCGTGGGCGTGCTCAAGAAGTTCCACTTCTGCCTGCCCATCATCGAGCTCGTGCTGATCGCTGCGCTCATGTTCATCACGTGCACGAACTCCACGGCGGGCTGGAACTCGGTCATGTCGCTGCTGGTTGGCCAGTACGCGCCGCTGTTCTGGATCGGGCTCGTGCTCATCGGCCTCGTGCTGCCCACGGCGCTGGAGACGTGGCTCTTGTTCTTCAGCCCGAAGGAGTTCGAGGAGAGCCGCAAGGCCCATTGGATCAGCGCCGCGTCCGACGCGGGCGTGCTGGTGGGCGGCTTCCTGCTGCGCTACCTCGTGGTGGTCGCGGCTCTGCCGCTGACCATGGTGGTGCCCATGCTGTAGCGGGCTGCGCACCAACCTGCGATGAAGCGCGCCGCCCTCGCGAGGGCGGCGCGCTTGTGTGCGGGCGGAGGTGCAGGCGCGTGGCGTCGTCAAATTTTGGCAAGTTCGCGTCGTTATGGCTAGGTTTTAGGGGACGGAAGGCGAGCGCGTCTGGTGCCCCGTGCCGAATGCCCTGTTCAGCGAGCTACGACTCCTATCCATTCACCTTTGAGGATAGCCAAAACGACTCGAACTTGCCGCCGCGTGCGCACCGCCTACCCGCTCTGCCTCGCGCCGCCCTCGCGAGGGCGGCGCGCTTGTGCGTCTACGAGCGTTTCCCTCGGAAGCCGAGCGAGGCGGCGAGGGCGGCGCCGGCGGTGACGAGGGCGACGGCGACGAAATGGAGCGGCCCCTGCTTGTCGCCGGTGCGGACGAGCGGCTTGGGCTGCGCGGGATCCGTGCTCGCGGGCGTGGACCCCGATCCTGGCTCGGGCGTCGGTTGGGGCTCGGGAGACGGGCCGGGCTGCGGCTCGCTCGGCTCGGCGTGGCCGTACAGCACCACCGAGCCGACGCTTCCTGCGGGAATGGTTTCGGCGGCCTTCTGCGTGAAGAACGAATCGTCGTACCAGGCGTTCGTGCCTGCTTTGGCATCGTCGAACGTGGGCGGCGCGATGGGCAGCTCGCCGTCGAGCACCGTGTGGGAGGTCGGGTTTCCTGCGGGGTTCTTGCCGGTGCCCGCGAAATAGAACAAGGGATACTCGATCAGCCTCCACTTCGCGTACAGGCTGATGTCGCCCGTCGCGCCGCGAGGGATGGCCGTGACGGGCTGCGAGAGCGAGCTGTCGGCGAACCATCCCTCGAATGCGTAGCCCTCCTTCGAGGGATCGCGCAGGGTGACGGTCGTGCTGTCGTTCATGAGCGTAGCAGGGTTGTCGAGGCTGTTCGTTCCGCCGTCCAGCTCGTATGAGATGGCGTACTCGTTCTGAGACCAGGCGCTGTACACCGTCGTCTGGCCGGGGCCGGACGCGAACGGGGGCTCGAACGGGCTTGCCAGGTCGGCATCGGTGAACCAGCCATCGAACTGGGCGCCCACCATTGCGGGGGCGATGCTAGGCAGGGGCATGTGCTTCGTGAGGGCGTACGTCGGTCCGCCGGGCATAAGGCCCTCGGTGTCGCAGGTGAGCAGGTGGGCGGCGCGCTCTGGCAGGACCACGCCGTAGTTGATGATGAAGTACTCGTTGATGGGCAGCACCTTGGTCACCGTGGGGCTGTCCAGCGAAAGGCGAGCCTCGACTTCGAACACCCGCGCGCCGTCGCCTCCCGAAGGAGTAAGGGGCCAGTAGCTTGAGCTTGGATCGGAGGCGGGATAGTCGCCTTGAAGCGTATGCAGTCCGTCTGTGAGGGCGAGGTCCTTGCTCGTTCCGACATTGCGGCTGCCGTTCTCGTAGGTGTACCTGGAGAGGGTGATTTTGCCGAGGCACGGGTTGCCCTCAGCGTCCTTCACGGTGAAGGTCATATCGAATTCGCATCCATAGGGAACGAAGAACTCGTCGCGGTGCTGGACGATGGTGTTGCCGTCGGTGGGCGTCAGCTCGAGCGTGACGGTCGGCACCATCCTGAGCGTCGCCGCGGCTGCGTCGGGGTCGGCGATTGCGCTCGTTTGCTCGACGCCCAGCCGCGCCGGTTGCGAGCGCACCGTCGGCACCACGCCGCTTGCGTTGACCGTCCGGTCCATCACGTCCACGCAGAAGAGCGTTCCGTTCCACAGGGTGTCGGCCGCATCGATGGCGTAGTCGGGTCCTGTTTCCCCCACGACGGGCTTCCATTCCGCATAGGCATTGTTGCTTATGTCGAGGTAGAACCACTGGTAGCTCAGGGTCTCGCCGCGCTGGGAGTGCGCCTGCACGGAGAACGTGGCGGCGGTCCCTCCGAACACGGTCACGCTTTTCGGCTGGACGTCGATGACGGGAACGTCGCCGCCTATCGTGGTGCCGACGATTGCCGGGCCAAGCGCGCTCGGGTTGCTTTTGCCCAGGTCATCGTAGGACTGGAACCGCACCTGCCGGGTGTCGCCTGCGGCGAGGCCGTCTTCGATCCAGAACCTGCCCGCGTCGACGCCCATCACGTTGCCGGCGGGCACCGTCCACTCGTTGGTGCTCGTGGGCAGCGCCACGCCGTAGGCTCCTGCGGGGCGGGTGGTGTTGTTGCTCCAGGCCCAGATGATGCTGTGCTCGTTCGCGCTGTAGGCCATGGGGTAGAGCGGAAGGCTCTTCGGCGCGGTGCCCGATCCGGTTCCCTCCACCACGTAGCCGATGACGAGCGGGTTCTTCGCCACGGCATCGGTCTGCCACACGGCCAGGCGAACACCGTAGGCGTATTCGTTGCCCTTGTTCTTCAAGTAGGAAAGGGTGTGCAGCGAAGGCAGCGAGGTGGAGAACCGCGCGCCCTTCGTCTGCGAGGACACCCAGCTGGCACCGCCCGTCGCCTCGGCCTTCCATCCCGCATGTCCGCTCGCGGACATGGCGATGCCGATCGTCTCCTGGGCTTGCACGGCCAAGGACATGCCTCCGCTCACGGTTATGTCGAACCCGTTGGTGAACTGGGACGTGTCGGTTACCGTGATCTCCGCCGACGTCTCCGAGCCCTTGTCGACGGTAACTTGCACGTTGGGACTCTCCAGCACCGCGTTGTTGTGCGCATTCGCGATCTGGCTCGTTTGGGTGAAGTAGGTGGTGGGGTCGCCCTGCGTATGCGGGAACACGGCGGCCATGTCGATGGGCGGCACGTCCGGAGATCCCACGTTCGCCGCCGCATTGTTGTAATCCTCCAGCGTCATGAGCCCGAGGGTGGAATCGTAGGTGTTGTCCACCTTGTAGGCCACGTGGACGTTTCCCGCTTTGGTGCCCACCTTTTCCGGCCCCCACTGCTTGCCGGGCGCGGCGTGCTTGTTGTATTCGTCGAGATAGTCCTGCGTGACCGTGAACTCGGGCACGTACACGTCGTACTCGTAGACGACCACCGGCACCGCCGACGTCACGACCATGGTTCTGCCTGCATACTCCTGGTACGAAAGCGCACGTTCGACGTTGCGCTCGTGGTAGTAGCTGCCCACGTAGTTGAGCATCTCCTCGAAATCGAAGCCGCCGCCTAGCATGGCGCTGTTTCCGAGGATCCCCGCGCCCAGGAGCAGCTCGGCGGACATGTTGAAGCCGCCGCCCAGGCCCCACCTGCCCTCGGTGCCCGCCGATTCGGACGACGAGATGCCGAAGGTCGTGGTGCCGATGTCCGTTTTCTCCTCGCCGAGCCGCTCGTCGGAAAGCTCGCTCCAATAGGGCACGCTGGCCAGGATGGCAAGGGGCTGCGGTGCGCTCCAGCCGAACGATTTGGACTTCAGCGCGAACTTGAACGCGTTGTTCTTGTTGATATCGCAGGCGGCGATGGTCAAAAACGTGCCGTTGTCGTCGGTGCTCGCGTTGTGGATGAAGCTGGGATCGGTGTCCTCGGTTGCGAGCTTGCCGTTCTGCTCCAGCACCCAGCGCACGTCGAAGGTGACCTTGTAGTTGCCCGATTCCACCGCCCCGCTCTGCACGATGAGCTGTTCGGTGCCGATGTTGGTTTTGGCGAAGTTGCCGGATACCGCTTTGGTGATGAAGTGGTTGCGGTAGCCCGTCAGATCCATGTGGTACAGCGAGGTGAAGCTGCTGTCCCTGAAGTGCGCCGCCTCCGAATCGCCCTTTTTGTTCGTGGACGAGAGCGAGAACACGTACCCCTCCAAGAAGAGCAGGTCGTTGGCCTCGGAGCGCAGGAACTTGCCCGTGGCGAGCGCGGCGGGTTCGCACATCTCGTACTGCACGTAGATATCGCTTAACGCAGATACGACCTGCGGGGTATCCCAGACGTACTGGTACTGGTTCTCCGTCGTGTCGAACGTGAACATCTGCACGAGGTTCTTATCCGATTCCATCCAGCCCACCTTGTCGCCTTTGTCGTAGGCGTTGTAGTGGCCGGCCATGATGAGCTCGGGTACGCCGTTGCCGTTGAGGTCGGTCTGCAGCGTCGAAGCGAACCGCATACGATACGACCCGAAGTCGGGGGCGTACTTGTATACCTGCTCGAGCTGGGACCACGATCCCCCGGTCTTTCTCGAGTAGATGGCCATGTATGAAGGCGTGCTGCGGAACCCGAGGCTGTTATGGTAGGTGAGCGGCAGGCTCATGGTGACGACGAGGTCGTCGTAGCTGCCGTGCGAGAATGTGGCCAGGTGGATGATGGGCATGAACCAGTCGCTGAATTCGCCGCCGAAGCTGGAATGGATGTCGCCGAGGTAGATAACCTGCTCGTTGACGAACGCGTTCTTCGAGGAATCGAAGCGGTAGATGACGATGTGGGGACCTGCGGGGTAGGGGTTGTAGACGGCGAGCTCCTGGTTTCCGTCGCCGTCGAAATCGCCGCCGACCATGGCCAAGAGCCCGAGCGAGCCCTCCTGTTGGATGTGCTCCATGATGAGCGGATCGTTTTTCGCGGCAAGGCCGTGGCGGACCCGCGCCAGCGTTTGAACCTGCCCGTTCGCGAAGCGCTGCAATTGGATATCCTGTCCGCTTTCGCGATTGTTGCCGTGACCCGACTGATAGGTGCCCGTGTAGATGGTGTTCGAGACGATGAGCTGCTCTCCGCTGTGTTCGAGCGTGCACGCGTTGTTCGCGTGATACTGATAGTCCTTCCAGTTGGTGTCGAGGGATGTTGCTCCGAGGGTTTTGCGCGCCATGCTGTCGAGCTTCATCGAGGATGCGGTGAGCGCCTCGAGGCTGTCTGCCACGTAGGCGCTCCCCTTGTCGTAGTCGGTTCGGTTCACGTAGCCCACGTAGAGGTTCTGCGGGTCGAGCGTCGTGAAGCCCGCGAGGGGATCGCTCGACGTGTCGTCGTTGAAGTCGGCCGGCGCGACGGAGGTGTCCAGGTTGAAGGCGCGGTACGACGAGGCGTCGGGGAAGTAGTTCTGCGCGTTCGCCTGCGACGTTGCGGCTGCGGCTGCGGTGTCGGCCGATGCGGGCGCCGCAGCGTCGAGCGCCGCTTCGTCCGCGTGCGCGCGAGGTATGAGCGGTCCGACGGAGCCGAGCGAGCATGAGATCGCCACCACGCCTGCTCCTGCCACGAACGAGCGCCTTGTCAACGTTATGCTGCTGCCGTGTTTCTCGGACATGCCTGCTCCTTGCCATACGGGATCAAAACCATATCAATATGATCGAATATACCTCCGGCGGCGGTGAGGCACCATCATACGGTATGAGGTTTTGGGGTATACTCCTCAGAAAGCGCGGTGCGCTGAGGGAATGGAAGGGGTTGATCGCATGGGGCGTTCTCCCTGCGACGACAAGGATGACGCGCAGGTCGCATCCGGCCGCGCGCCGCGCGCGCTCGAGCGCTCGCGGCTCATCCTCAGCGACAAGTTCGAACCGGCGGCCCTTCCCGACGTGTGCGCTCCGCGTCTGCGCGTGGTCGACGCGTTCGACCGCGCCGCCCGCAAGCGTTTCGTGTACGTCGCCGCTCCCGCCGGCAGCGGCAAGACGGTGTCGGCGCTGCTCTGGCTGAAGAAGGCGAAGCTGCCCACGGTGTGGATCGGGCTCGACCGCTACGATGACGTGCCTTCGGTTTTCTACCAGCAGGTGGCCACGGGCTTGTATTCGACCCAACCCGAAAACGAGGCGATGCGCCGGGTGCTGACGAGCCCTGCGTTCGCGCTCTCGCCCGTGGAGCACGCCGTGCAGCTCATCACGAGCATGCTTCCTCCCGAACGAAGGCTCGCCTTGGTGTTGGACGACGTGCATTTCATCGAGAACCGCGAGATCGTGAAGTCGCTCCCGACGGTTCTCAAGCGTCTTCCCGGCGCGTTCACCGTGCTGCTGCTGTCGCGCAAGGAGCTGCCCGACGAGTGGAAGGCGCTCGGCGGCGCAGACGGCCCTGCGGTGCTGGGCGCCGAGGATCTGCGCTTTGCAGCCGACGAGATCCGCGCGTACTTCGCAGCGCTCGGCCGGCCGCTGTCGGTCGACGAGGGCCGCTTCGTGCAAGCGGCCACCGAAGGGTGGGCCATCGGCGTGGCTGCGCTTGCCAAGTCGGATCACGTGCGGCGGGACGGCGATAGCCGCACCTTGTTCGCCAGCTTCTTCGAGGAGCAGGTGTGGCGCACCTGGGACGAGGGCTTGCGCGCGTTCTGCCTGGCCACAAGCGTGGCGGAGCAGTTCGATCCCGAGCTGGCCGAACTGCTATCGGGACGCGCGGACGCACGGGACGTCATGGACGAGCTCGCTCGCACGAACACGTTCCTCACGCGGCTGTTCGGCGACACGTACCGCTACCACCATCTGTTCCGCGACTTTCTGCGCGAGAAGGCGGAAGAGGCCGGCATCGACCGCTCCTCGCTGTGCAAGCGCGCAGCCGAGTATTTCCGCGCGCAGCTCGATTACACGCAGGCGCTGCGCTATTGGATCGAAAGCGGCGATTTCCGCGGCATGGACACCTACTTGCTGCTGTACCTGTACGAAAGCAGCAGCGGCTCGGTATCCGACTGCGCCGATTTCATGCGCACGCTCCACCTGGACGAGCTTCCCGACCGTGCGTACCGCGACTGTCCGCCGCTCCATATTCTCGCGCTGTGGTACGACTACCTCACCGGTCAGCAGGCGCGATTCGAACATCACCTGGACGAGCTGTACCGCGCGCTGCCGCGCATCGCCACGTTCGACACCCGTTTCATCGAGTCGGCCACGCTGTCGCACAGCATCGACCATCGCACCACGATCATCGACAAGGCGCGGAAGTTCTCGAAGTTCGGCCGCCTCATCAAGCGCTTCAAACCGAAGGGGGTCGCGAGCGCGCTCGTGTCGTTTACGCAGAACCTCCCCTATCCCCATCGCAGCAACGTGGATTACTCGGCCATCGCGCTCGAAGAGGGCGGCATGGATTTGCTGGGCAAGACGTTCGGTCCGCTCTTGGGCGCGGAGTGGGGCTACGTGTACCCGCTCATCCCCGCCTGCTTCGCCTACGAGCGCAATCGACTGGAGGAGGCGCTCGCGGGCATCCGCGAGGCCGAGGCCGCGCTCGTGCCCGAGAACAAGGAGGACGGGCGCATCTGCATCGGCGTCATGCATCACGCCACGCTGTGGCAGATGGGGCGCGCTGACGAGGCGGCTTCGGTGCTGAACGATCTGGAGGCGTACGTGGCGAGCGACGCTTCTCACTTCCAGCACAACCTGAAAGCCTACCGGGCGAAGCTGGCGCTGTTCGACGCCGATGCCCGCGCAGCGCGCGGATGGCTCGGCGAGTACTTCGTCAACGACGCCGAGCGCATCGAGCTTGTGCGCGTGTTCCAGCATTTCACCACCGCCCGCGCGCTCGTCGTGCTCGGGCGCATGGAAGAGGCCGAGCGCCTGATGGAAGCGCTGCTGGCGTTCGGGCGCGGGTTCAACCGCCCGCTCGACGAGGCCGAGGCGGGCACGCTGCTCGCGTCGCTGCGCTGGGCGCTCGGTCGGCGCGATGAAGCGCTCGACTCGCTTGCAGGTGCGCTGGAAACCCTCGCGCCCTACGGGTTCTTCCGCGTGGTGGCCGACGAGGGGGCCGCGGTGGAACCGGTGCTCAAAAGCTTGGCCGCACGCATCGCGCGTCCCGACTACGCAGGTCCGCTCGATCGCGCGTTCGTGCAGGAAGCTCTGCTGGCTGCCCACGATCGCGCGAAGCGGTTCCGCGGCATGACGGCCGACCTCGGCGCGAGCGACAAGCCCGTCAGGCTGTCCCGCCAGCAGACGCGCATGCTCGAGCTGCTCGCGCGCGGCCTGCGCACCCCCGATATCGCGCAGGAAACGGGGCTTTCCGTCCCCACCATCAAAAGCCACACGGCCGCAGCGTACAGGAAACTCGGCGTGCACAACGCCATGGATGCCGTGTTGCGCGCCCGCGAGCTGGGATTGCTCACGTAGCTGCGGAGCGGCTGCGGGGCCGCTCCGACATTCGTTACCTGCCATTTCGCCTGAGTTGGACTATAATAGGGCGCTTCATGGAAAGGTAATCTGATCAACGGTTTCACGAAATATGCTCGCGAATGGTCGCCCGTCGGCCTCGCGCTGTCCTGCGTCTTGGCCGGGTTCGCCCTGTGCCTGCATGCCGACAACCTGCTCCTGGGCGCCTATGCGCTCAAAGGCGCGGCCGACCTGTTCATCCATTCGTTCCTCGTGGGCGTGGTGGTGCTGTGCATTGTCGTGTTCGTGTCGGCGCACGATGGGGAGAAGCGGCGCTGGTCCATCGGCGTAGGGCTGCTCGCCTCGGTGGCGGGCGTGCTGTGCGCGCTGCTGTACCAGGTGCTGCCGGTTCAGGTGAGCGCTGCGGGCGCCGGTTTGCTCCTGGGTTTCGGCCTGACGTGCCTGCTGAGGCAATGGGGGCGCTACTACCGCCTGTTCTCCTACCAAGGGGCGCTGCTCAACACGATGCTGGCGTTCTTGGCGGCGTCGTGCTGGTGGTTCGTGGTGTCGCACGCCGGAACGCCGTTTCTGTTCTGCCTCGGGATGCTCGTGCTCGTATCGTGCGGCGCGCTGCCGCTGCTGGCAAGCCAGATCGTGCAAGCTGACGAGATCAAGGTGGGCCTGCGCAGCGCCGTGGTGGTGAAGCCGATCGAGACCATGCGCGAGGTCATGCAGAAGGGCTGGGCCGCGGTCGCCGGGCTCATGTTCAACTTCTTCACGATCGGGCTGACGCTGTGGTCCGAGCGAATCGGCGAGGGCCCGGCGGACGTCGCGTTCAAGCCGATGGCGTATCTGCTGCTCGCCATCGTGGTATGGTGGATCGTCGCGCACGCGTATCGCGCGACGGGAGGCATCCTCCAGGCGTTCTATCGCGTGGGTCTTCCCGTCGCGGCCGCGCTCATGCTGGCATGCCCGCTCGTCAACGCGTCGGGCGCGCTTACGGGCACGATGCCCTTCTCCATCCTTTCCTATTTGGGCGTCGCGCTGATGAACGTGCTGGGTCTCGTGGTGCTGCTGTGGATGGCGAAAAGCTCCGACGTGGGGTTTTCGAAGGTGTTCGCCGCGTTCTGCGCGAGCTGCGCCGCCAGCGTGGTGGCAGGCATGATCGCGTTTCAGCTGTTCGGTTCTCACGCGCAGCTGCTGTGGTCGAGCGTGTTGTCGATCTACCTCGTGGCGATCGTTCTGAGCGAGTTGATTGCGGTTGTGGGACGTCGTCATGAAGCGCGCGTGGCGACGTGCGAAGCAGGCGCGGAGGACGAGCTGCTCGATTTGGCCGAAGAGGCCGACTAGCCGGTCGGGGCCTCCCGGCTGCCGGGCGGCGCGCCGGTCGGAGCCTCCTGCCGTGCCGCGCCGCGCTGTGTTGATTTGGCGCGAGCATCGGTATCCGGCTCGTGTCCAAGCCTCATCAGGATTATCATATATGCAGATGAAACGGGGTGCACTACCGTTCGCCCCCGAACGAACGAAGAAGGAGATGCCCATGGACGCACGCGTGTATGAACTTCTGAACGATCAGATCAACAAGGAGCTGTACTCCTCGTACCTGTACCTGTCCTTCGCCGACTACTACGAGGAGGAGGGCCTCGAAGGCTTCGCCAACTGGTACGAGATCCAGGCCAAGGAGGAGCGCGACCACGCTCTCATCTTCCGCAACTACCTGCATGAGAACGGCTGCAAGGTGAAGCTGCTGGCCATCGACCAGCCCGACAAGGAGTTCACCAACTTCCTGGAGCCGCTCGAGGCCGCCCTCACGCACGAGAAGTACGTCACGAGCCTCATCAACGACATCTACGCCGCCGCTGCCGAGGCGAAGGACTACCGCACATGCAAGTTCCTCGACTGGTTCATCGAAGAGCAGCAGGAGGAAGAGGACAACGCCGACAAGATGATCACGCGCATGAAGTTGTTCGGCTCCGACGCGAAGGCCCTCTACGACCTCGACCAGGAAAACGCCGCGCGCGTTTACTCCGTCCCGAGCCCTCTGGCCACCGCGTAGCTCCGCGTCCCAAACCCAAGCTCCAAGCATTCGGCGCCCCCTGTTCATCCGGGGGCGTTTTTTGCGGTTGCTCCTGCATGATTTCACCTTTATAATACATTTCACCAAATAGGTGAAATGGGTGATAAACGTGAATTTCTATAGTTCCGAAATCGAACGCGTGTCGATGACGCTCAAAGGGCTTCCCTTCGTCGATGACGTGACGTTCACGGCAGCGGATGGCATTGCCGAATTCGGTGCCGAGATTCGCGTGTACGATGCTCTCGGCACGGTCTCGTTCAAAGACGGATCCGCCGTGCCCGTCGTGCTGGAAGCAAAGCGAAACGTGTGGCCTTCGACGATCGGCGAAGTCATAGACGCTCAACCGTCCGATGCGGATACGGTGTATGCAGTCGTGTCTCCAAGAATTTCCGAAGAAGTGCGATCACTCTTGCAGAGTGCGGGTGTCAGCTGGTTCGACGGCGTCGGGAACTGCTATTTCGAGAGCAGTCGTGGATACGCGCTCATCACGGGAACCCCTTACCAAAAGGCTCCCAGAAAAGATGCGTCCGCTTTCGAGCGATCGGCTGCGGTGTCCTCGCGCGTGCTTCGAAGGCTGCTTGTGGACGCATCGCGGTATTGGCGCGTTGCCGAGCTGGCGCAAGAGGCTGAAAGCAGCGTCGGAATGGTCTCGCGTGTCAAGCAGTTCCTCGATCGACGAGGTTTCCTCGATGTCGGTGAAGAGGGGTTTCGACCCGCGAACGTTCCCAGCCTCATGGGGGAATGGGCGCGCATCTACAATCGAAAAGCTCCAGAAGCGACCGGCTTCTACTCTTTCGACGATGTTGCAGCATTGGAGGCCGAGCTCGCGCGTTTGGATCTCCCGGTGTACTTGACCGGTCCTTCAGGGGGCGTTCGTTACGCGCCCGCCGTTCGTTACGGCAGCGTCGATGCGTACGTGCCGCTCAGCGAAAGGGATTCGGTCGTCCAGACATTAGGGCTGCGCCCCGTTGAGTCGGGAGCCAATTTCAAGATGCATGGCCTCGATGAAGGATCGGTGCTGCTGGATGCTCGCGTTGTGCGGGGAAATCGAGTCGTCTCCCCTGTTCAAGCCTACCTCGATTGCATGGCGAACGGCGCGAGGGGAGAGGAGGAGGCGCGAGCCATCCTGGAAAAGGAGATCGTGAGATGATAGAAGACGCCAATCTCCGCTCGCGCCAAGATTACCGTAGCGGCCAGGTGGAGGCCGCACGCTGCGTGCTCATCGAGCTGACCCAGCTGTGCTCGGAATACAGGGACCATATGCTCGTCATAGGAGGCTGGGTTCCCGAGCTCATGTTTCCTGGTGAGGGGCATATTGGCAGCATCGACGTCGACGTGTTGCTGGATCATGCGAACCTTCAGGATGCGGGGTATGCGACGATTGCTCGCGTGCTCGAGTCAAACGGCTACCGCAAGCACCCGCAGCATTTCTTCTCATACGTTAAGACGGTTATCGTGAACAGCATTCCTTTTGACGTCGATGTCGACTTTCTGGCCGGCCGCGAAGGCGGAACGACCGATGCAAGGCGCAGTCAGCATGTTCAGGGAATCAAGGCGCTCAAAACACGTGGAGCGAACAAAGCGTTTGATTTTCCCGTTCAGATTGTCAAGCTGTCCGGAAGAAGGCCAGATGGCGCACTTGACACCGCCGACGTGCGGCTTGTCTCGGTCGTGCCGTATTTCATTATGAAAAGCGAGGCGCTGGGGAGGGGAAAGCGAAAAGACGCATACGATCTGTATTTCGTTCTGCGTCGGTATCCGGGAGGCTGCCGAGTGTTGGCCGCCGAGTTCGTTCCGTTCGTCGACCAGCCTATGGTGAAGTCGATGGAGGGGAAGCTTTGGGAGAAGTTCGGGTCGATCGAAAGTGCTGGCGTTAAAGATGTGGTCGACTTTATGGAAGCGAACGGCGAGGATGCAGAGCGCGTTGCGCGCGACGCGTACGAGAGGATGCGGGCGTTCCTCCTCGAGTTGGGCATTGGGCGATAAGCGGCGTCTCGCCCCCTCAACAAGGCGTTGTCGGCGGGGTGACAGATGGCAACGATTTGGTTGTTCACCTGCACAAAAACGCTTCCGGGGGTTCGCAAGTCGAACAAAAGAGCGTACAATCTCCGTTGTCCGACAGTTGATAAAAAAATCGCAATACGAACGAATAAAGACTATCTTCGCCAAGTAACAGTCTCGTAAGGTATTGCTACGAACATCGCGAAAGCGGTGGGCTAGTAGGCTTTCAGCCAAGCGGTACTGTCGGTATTCCTTTCGATGAGACCGGGGAGCACTCCCCGGTCTCGTTGCGTTTCGACGTTGGGCGCGCATAGGTAACGTTGGGAAAAAGCATCGGGTTTCTCATCGCTTATTGGCGTACACTGTGCTCGGACAAACACATGGCGCGACGCCGATGCGGCACCGAGGCGCTGAAACGCACATTCGAACGAATACGATGGGAGCAGGTATGCAAACTGCTTTGTTATGGGCTGCCGGCGGAACCGGCTTCACCTTTCTCATGACCACGCTGGGCGCCGCCTCGGTATTCTTATTCCGCAAGCGCAACAGCATGGTGTTTCAACAGGTGTTTCTTGGGTTCGCCGCAGGCGTGATGGTGGCGGCGTCCGTGTGGTCGCTGCTCATTCCCGCCATCGAGCGCGCGGAGGAAGCGGGGCAAGTAGGGTGGATCCCCGCCGCGGGAGGCTTCGCTATCGGCGTTGCGTTCTTGATGGTGTTGCACCAGCTGCTGCCGCACCTGCATCCGGGCGAGAGCAAGCCCGAAGGCCTTCCCAGCAAGTGGGATCGTCCGACGCTGCTGTTCACGGCCGTCACGCTGCACAACATCCCCGAGGGCATGAGCGTGGGCCTGTTGTTCGCCATGGCGGCGCAGAACGGCGGCGATCCGGGCATGTTCGGCATGGCGGTGGCGCTGGCCATCGGCATCGGCATCCAGAACGTGCCCGAGGGCGCGGCGGTGGCGCTGCCCATGCTCCAGGAGGGCATGAGCGCGCCGAAGGCGTTCGCGCTGGGCACGCTGTCGGGCCTGGCCGAGCCCGTGTTCGGCATCCTCGTGGTGCTGTTCGCAGGGCTCATCTCGCCGTACATGCCGTGGATGCTGGCGTTCTCGGCCGGCGCCATGATGTACGTCGTGGTGGAGGAGCTTATCCCTGAGGCGCATCTGGGCGAGCATTCCAACGCAGGCACCCTCGGCGTGATGGCCGGCTTCCTCGTGATGATGGTTCTGGACGTGGCGCTGGGGTAGGGCGTGCCCGGTGGTTTCCGGATGCAACCTTCGTTGTTCCTGTGCTCTATGACTCTCTTTCGCGGATATTCGCTGTCGAACCGATATCGACATGCTGGTTCGACGATGGGCGTGCGCCAGGTTGGCAGAGAATGCACGTTGTGAACGACAATAGCCACGTCTAACTTTTTGCGACCTGGGGTTATGCGAAATTGATCTGTAAGCGGAAGCTCAAAATCGTTCATAACGTGCATTCTCTGCCAAGCTTTCAAAGCGGAGTTAGCAGCGAGAGGCTTGCGTGCGTATTGCACGGGTCGATGCGCGCGCGTGCGGCCGGTCGGCTTTGATCGATGGACTGTTATAATCGGCCTATCGTGCACGCAAACGTCGAAGCGGGAACGTGACCCATGTTCAACAACTTGATCGTCGCATATCTCTTTCTTGGGGGCATGGGCGCGGGGGCTTGCTGCGTGCTGAACGTGCTGGGCTTCGCGACGGAGCGCGCGGGCATCGCGTCGCGACGGCTGTTCGGCTTCGGGTTCCTCATCGCTTCGGCCGTGTGCATGGTGGGCGCGTTCTGCCTGCTCGCCGACATGAGACGACCAGACGAGATCCTGATCCTCCTCACCGAGCCCACGCTTTCGGTGGTGTCGGTGGGCGCCTACACGCTGGCGGCCACCATCCTGTGCGGGGTGTTCTCGGGGTTGGCATGGCTGCGGGTGTTCCCGGTTCCTCCGCTGGCGATGCGCATCATCGCGGCGGTCCATATCGTGCTGGCGTGCGCGGTCATGACGTACACCGCGTTGCTGCTCATGGCGTTCTCGGGCGTGCCGCTCTTCCGGTCGCCGCTGCTCATTCCGCTGTTTCTGGCATCGTCGCTCTCGTGCGGCGCGGCGGCCGTCACGCTGAGCGCCGTCGCCACGAGAACATGGGACAGCTTCGCGCCCGCGATGCGCCGCGTGGCGCTGGCTGATGCGGCGATTCTGGTGGTGGAGCTGCTCGTGCTGGGAGCTTTCGTGCTGGCGAGCCTTCAGGATGCGCCCGCGTCGGCATGGCGGCTGATCGGCGGAAGCGCGGCGGTCCCGTTCTGGGCCGGCCTCGTGGCGATCGGCTTTCTCGCGCCGCTCGTGCTGTACGTGCTGGCGCGCAAAATACCGACGCTTCGTATCCATCCGCTCGTTCCGGCGACGCTCGTGCTGGTGGGCGGGTTCGTGCTGCGGTGGTGTATTCTGGCGGCGGCGTGAGCCGTTGGTGTACTCTGATCACGACAGATAGTCAAATGCGAGATAAGCGGGGAATGAGGACAACCGATCGTGTTTCACTTCGAGAAGAACGAAGAAAGCCGCGTGCCTTTGTGGATGCAGCTGCGCAACCGCCTGGTGTACCTGATCAACTCGGGGCATTACCAGCCTGGCGACCAGCTGCCGACGATCCACGAGCTGGCAATCGACCTCTCGATCAACTACAACACGGTCAGCAAGGTATACACGAGCTTGGCGAACGACGGATACATCACGTCGAAGCGCGGCGTGGGCGCGTTCGTCAACGGGTTCGACGCAGGGGAGAGCAGGGAGCAGGCTGATGCCATCGAGCAAGCGCTCGACGAGTGCATCGCCGCGCTGACGGATATCGGGCTTTCGAACCGCGACATCGAGGCCGCCATGAGGACCCGCGTCCGCAAACTGGAGCAAGAGGCCGGCACGTATCCGCCGCACGAGTAAGGGGAGACGTTCATGGGGATGAAACGAAACGACGAGGGCAGGGAGAGCAACAACGGAAAGCCGCGCCGCGTGACGGTGGCGCCGCCGGGCGAAGGCGATCCGATGCAGCGGGCGTCGCGCAACGGTGTGTACTTCCTCCAGGCGATGATCATCGCAGCGGCATTCCTGATCGTATGCTGCGTATTCTACCTGGCCAGCGGTAAGATCGGCTTCTTTGCCATCGCCGTTGCCGTCTTCGCTGCCATCGTGGTGGCATCGTCGGTCCACATCGCGCAGCAGTGGGAGCGCATGGTGGTGATGCGCCTGGGCAAGCTGAAATGCGTGAAGGGCCCCGGCCTGTTCTTCACGATCCCGTTCATCGAGTACAGCACGATGCGCATCGACGTGCGCATCCGCACCACGGCGTTCGGCGCGGAGGAGACGCTGTCGACCGACCTCGTGCCCCTGGACGTGGACGCGGTGGTGTTCTGGATGGTGCACGACGCCGAGCGCGCATGCGTTGCGGTGGACGACTACGCCAACCAGCTGCTGTTCTCCGCGCAGACCATCCTGCGCGACGCAATCGGCCGCGCGACGGCCGCCGAGGTGACGGCGCGCCGCGACCAGCTGGACCGCGAGCTCAAGCGGCTGCTGGAGGAGAAGGTGTCGGAATGGGGCATCACGGTGCTGTCGGTGGAGGTGCGCAACATCCTGTTGCCCGAAGAATTGCAGGATGTCATGTCGTTGGAGGCGCAGGCCGAGCAGAAGAAGAAAGCACGCCTGATCCTCATGGAAGCCGAGCCGGAAATCTCGGCGATGATCGAGCGCTACGCGCACACCTATGACGACGATACGGCGCTTGAGCTGCGGAAAATGTACCTGCTCTACGAGGGCGTCAAAGAGGGGAAGGGCACGGTCGTCGTCCCCAGCTCGTGGAACGAGGGGTTCGCCGACAAGGTGAGCGAAGCGTCTTCCCCGAAGCCCGCGAAATAACCTGAGCGGGGAATCATCTAAAACTAGAATAATGCAATCCCTCTGAGGCACTTGAGTTTTCATATGAAAAGTGTTTTCATATGAAAACTAGAGGGGTTGGCCAATCCTGACACGGCAAGAGGGTTCTCGAAACGCGTGCGTGCGTGGTGGCCCATGCGCGTTCGCCCTGGATTTCGAAGGGGGAGACATGTCTTGGACGAATGAAACGTCAGGCCTTACGAGGCGGAGTTTTCTGAAATCGACGGCGGTTGTCGCGGGAGGGGTGTGGGCCGGCACGGCGCTGGGGTGCGCGCCGAGCACATCGGGCTCCGACGACGGCGCGGCCGAAACGCAGCAGGTCAACGAGGAGCACTTCAACGTGTGCTGTCGTCCGAACTGCTTCAACACCTGCATGATGACCGCTACGGTGCGCGACGGCAAGCTGGTGAAAACGGCTCCGGCCGATTTTCCGAGCCCCGAGCTCAACCGCATCTGCCTGCGCGGCTTGGTCAGCAACGAGAACATCTACCATCCCGATCGCGTGCTGTATCCGATGAAGCAGACGGGCGCACGCGGCAGCGACCAGTGGGAGCGCGTGAGCTGGGACGAGGCGATCGACGATATCGCCGCGAAGATCAAGGGCTATCGCGAGGAGTTCGGCGACTCGTCCATCTTCAAAACCTCGGGCTCGAGCGTGTACCACGCCACGAGCGGCACGCCGGGCAAGCTGTTCGGCACCATCAACGCCTCCACGATGAGCGGTCCGCTGGACGCCGGCAACATGTACGGCATCATGCGCGTGTTCGGGTACGGCGGTTCGCCGTGGCCCGGCAACGACCAGCGCGACTACGTGAACGCGAAGAACCTGTTTCTGTGGTGTAACAACCTGACCGATGCGCAGATTCACGACTGGCACTTCGTGGCCGATGCCATCGAGGCGGGCACGAACGTCATCTGCATCGACCCGATCTACACGCAGATGGCCGCGAAGTCGCACAAGTGGGTGCCCATCCGCCCCGGCGCCGACCTGCAGCTGATCATGTCCATGATGTACGTCATGCTGGAGGAAGACCTGGTCGACTGGGACTTCATCAAGCAGCATACGGTGGCTCCGTTCCTGGTGAAGGATGCCGACGGGCTGTTCCTGCGCATGAGCGATTTGGGCGTGGAGCCCACGAAGGGCGATATCGACCCCACGACCGGCGAGCCGGCGATCATCGACCCGTACGCGGTGTGGGACGAGGACGCGGGTGCCGCCGCTGAGCTCTCGACGGTGGCCAACGCGGCGATCGAGGGTGCGTTCGACGTCGACGGAATCGCCGTGCATACGGCGTTCACCCTGCTGAAAGCCGAGATCGAGAAGTTCGCCCCCGCGCAGGCGTCCACGATGTGCGACGTGCCGGAGGAAACCATCGTCGAGCTGGCGCGCCTCGCCTGCGACGGCCCGGTCACGCACCGCGTCGGATGGGGCACGCAGGCCTACGACAACGGCCTTGCTCCCCACGTCGCAGGCGCGACGATGGCGGCGCTCACCGGCCAGCTGGGCAAGCCGGGCGCGAACTACAGCTCGGCCGTGTGGATGTCGTGGGCGGGCGGCAACAAGGCCGCGACCTCGCCCGCAACGCCGGCGACCTCGCCCACCATCGCGTACATGAACATGCCCGAAGTATTCGCGAGCGGCCAGTACCTCGGCGCTCCCATCACGCCCAAGGCGCTGTGGGTGTACTCGGGCAACCCGCTGTGCACCTGGTGCGACACGAACGCGCTGCGCGACGACATCTTCGCCAACTTCGAGCTGGTGGTCACCGTCGACTACATGATGACCGACACGGCGCGCTACTCCGATTACGTGCTGCCGTGCGCCCATTGGTTCGAGTACGAGGACGCCATCACGAGCGGCAACACCTACCACATCATTCACTCCGAGAAGGCCATCGAGCCTTTGGGCGAGGCGCTGTGCGATCTCGACATCATGCGCAAGCTGGGCATGGCGCTCGGGTTGGACGACAACCTGTTCCCGGACAGCAACGAGGCGTTCCTGCGCGAGTACTTCGACAGCGAGCTGGCCACGAAGCAGGGCATCACGTACGATGCGCTGTGCGAAAAGAACGCCATTCATGCTTGGGGCGACCACTTCATGCAGTGGCAGGACCTTGTGTTCGCCACGCCGTCGGGCCGCGCGGAGTTCTACGTCGAGAAGCCCACGCCGTACGGGGTGACGGGGAAGACGCCCGACCTGTCGCGCGAGCACCTTCCCACCTGGTTCGAGCCCCGCGAGGCATGGCCGACGAACCCGCTGGCCGAGCAGTACCCGTTCGTGCTCATGTCCGAGCGCCCGCGTTTCCGCGTACACGGCCAGTGGTCGTACAACCGCATCCTGCGCGAGTTGGATCCCGAGCCCACGGTGAAGATCAACCCGGCCGATGCCGCCGAGGCCGGGCTGGCCGACGGCGTGCTGGTCGAATGTTACAACGACCATGGCCATGCGGTCGCCAAGCTCGTGCACAACGAGGCCATCCGTCCGGGCACCCTCGTGTACCCGAAAAGCTGGCAATCCGACCAGCACGTGGCGGGCGGCTGGTCCGAACCGCTCTCGCGCGAGACCGACGCCGTGCTGGTCAACCAGAGCTTCATGGACTGCTTGGTGGGCATTCGCGCTTGGGAAGGAGTTGAGTAACGATGACGCAATACGGAATGATTATCGACGTCAAGCGGTGCATCGCGTGCAGCACGTGCGTCGTGGGATGCAAGGTTGAGAACAATCTGCCGCAGGATATGTGGTGGAACAAAGTGGTGAACGAAGGCGGCGAGAACCCCGATTCGCCGGCCGGCACGTACGGCGGCGAGATGAGCATGTCGTCCTACACGCTGTCGTGCCAGCACTGCGACAAGCCGGCCTGCGTGGCGGTGTGCGCGACGGGCGCGACGTGGAAAGACGAGGAAACCGGCATCGTGATGATTGATGCCGAGAAGTGCATCGGCTGCGGCCTGTGCGTGGAGGCCTGCCCCTACGGCGTGCGCTCGCTGCAGGAGGGCGACCCCGTGCAGTACGCCGACTTCGCCTTCGGCGCGGCGAACGCCCCCGCGCACCTGGCGGGCACGGCCGAGAAATGCACGTTCTGCCACCATCGCGTGAAGGACGGCGACGTGCCGTTCTGCGTGGAGGTATGCCCCGGCCGCGCACGCTTCTTCGGCGACTTGGACGACCCGAATTCCGAGGTGGCGAAGCTGGCTGCCCAAAGCAACGCCGAGCAGCTGCTGGCCGATGCGGGCACCGGTCCGAACGTCTATCTGCTGCGTTAGCTGCGGCGCGTGCGGCGCCCCGCCCGACCTTCCCTCCCTCCTCGGGCGGGGCGCCCACCCAAACAACGCGTGGCGTGAGGAGGTGCTATCATGAGTCAAGCGATATCGTTGGCGTGTTCGGTCGCGTTCGTGGCGCTGTTCCGCAACGCCATCAAGGCGCGACCGTCGGCGTTCTACGTGCTTGCTGCGGCGACGGCGTGCTTCGGCGTGTACTTCACGTACCATCCTGTTGCCGACGGCTTCGTGCGCGCAACGGCGTTCGCGATACAAAAGGGGCAGGTGGGGTTCGCGTTTCTTGCCATCGTGATGTTCGTGGGAGCGTTTCGGGACGGTTCAGCGGTGCGCAAGGCCTTGCAGCCTGTTCGCGGGGAGCTCTCCATCGTCGCCACCATCCTGATGATCGCCCACTTCGTTCCGTATCTAACCAGCTATGCGGGCATGGTGGGCGCGCTCGGCTCGCTGAGGCCGACCGTGATCGCGTCGTTGGGCATCGCTGTGGTGATCATCGTGCTGCTGGCTGTTCTCTCGGTCACGTCGCTGCAAGCGGTCAAGCGTGCGATGAAGGCGAATTCGTGGAAGCGCGTGCAATGGCTGGCGTATGCGTTCTTCGCGCTGATATTCTTTCATATGCTCGGCTATATGATGGTTCCCGTTGCAGCGGGGTCGCCGGATGCGTCGGCGTCGCTGGGATTTTATCTGGTCGTATACGCGTCCTATGCGGTTGCGCGCGTACGACGCGTAGTGGTTGACAAAGGAGGAGGGCGATCATGGTTGACGACATGAACGGAAGCGAGGCGCTCGCGGCGGCGTGGGAGCTGGCCGCGTTCAGCTTCCGGTATCCGACGGATGAGCTTGCCGAGGCGGTGGCGTCGGGCGAGTGGGCCGACGCGGCGCGCGAGGTTGCGGAGGCGCGGGGGATCGAGCTTCCGGAATCGTTCGGCGCGAACGGCGCCGAGGACGTGCAGGATTTGAAGGCGCTGCGCGTTGAGGCGACGCGCCTGTTCATCGGCTCGCCGCAACCGTTGGTCAGCCCGTACGAGGGCGTGCGGCGCGCGCAAGAAGAGGGCGTGCAGGCGCTTTTGTTCGTGAACCCGCACTCGATGGCGGTGGAGCGCTTCATGAAATCGTGCGGGTTGACGAGACCCGAGGGGACGAACGAGCCGCTCGACCATCTTGCGACCGAGTGCGAGCTGCTCGAGCACCTCGCATTGCGCTCGCTGGGCGTCGCCGTGGACGACGAGTCGCCGCTTCCCGCAGATGCGGACTTGCCAGGGGGTTCGCCGCAGGCGGCGTACGAAGCCTTCCTCGCCGAACACGTGCGCGTGTGGGCGCCCGGCTTCGCCGCTGCGGTGGCCGCCGAAACGCGGCTTCCGTTCTATCGCGATGCGGCCGAGCTGCTAAAGGCTCTTACGGCGTAGCAGGCACGCGAGAAGCGCCTCCGCATGCGGAGGCGCTTCTGGTTACGGCTGGTAGGGCGGCATCGGTGGCTGCGGCTGGTAGGGGGTTCGCAGCTTGTTGAGGTACACGGCCGCGATGATGAGCAGCGCCATCGTGATGAGGTTGCCGCACAGCAGCGACAGCACGGCGCCGGCGATGGCCCAGCCGAACGCAGCGCCCAGCTTCTCGGGGCGGGAGGATGCCTGCAGTCCCAAGATTCCGGCGACAAGCACCACGCCGTGGCAGATCACAAGCCAGATCACGCCGACGGCGGCGATGCCCAGGCCGAGGGCCGTGACCACGGCAAGCGCTTCCGCATCGGAGTTTCGCGCGAATGCTTCCATGAATTCGGGATCGTTGTGCGCGACGACGAACGACGATGGGTCGTTCAGCAGGGCGCCGCCGATGCCCAACGCGACGAACAGCAGCAGGCATCCTGCAAGCGCTAACGCTGACAGGACGATCACGGCGATGCTCAAACCTCTCACCAGTCGCGCATCGGAGTTCGGCATAGGGTATCCTTTCCTGAGGGTATCGCTGGTAGTAGTATACGATACGTTGCACTACGAAAAATCAACAAGACGTGAACGCACAGCGGAAAGGATCGTCTATGGAGAACTTCGAATTCGTGTCGCCGACCCACTTCGTGTTCGGCAAAGGCGCGGAGGAACAGGTGGGCGCGAAGCTGGCCGAACGCGAGGCGCGCAAGGTGCTGCTGCATTTCGGGGGGCAGAGCGCGGTGAAAAGCGGCCTGATCGATCGCGTGAAGGCGTCGCTCGATGCGGCGGGGATCGAACACGTCGAACTGGGAGGCGTGCGCCCGAACCCCGAGATCACGCTCGTGCGCGAGGGAATCGCGCTATGCAAGGAGCACGGCATCGACTGGGTGCTGGCCGTGGGCGGCGGCTCGGTCATCGACTCGGCGAAGGCCATCGCCGTGGGCGCGCACTACGACGGCGACGTGTGGGATTTCTTCGAGACGAAACGGCAGACGAACGACGTGCTGCCCATCGCCGTGGTGCTCACCATCCCGGCTGCCGGCAGCGAAGCGTCGAAGAACACGGTGGTGTCGAACGACGAACTGCAGATGAAGTCGGGCTACCCGAACAACGCGCAGCGCCCGAAGCTCGCGTTCATGAACCCCGAGCTCACGTTCACGCTGCCGCCGTTCCAGACGGCCGCGGGCCTCACCGACATGTTCTGCCACCTGCTGGAGCGCTTCTTCGACGACGTGGGCGCGGTGCCGGTGACGGACAACCTGTGCCTGTCGCTCATGAAAACCGTGCGCGCCGAAGCTCCGCGCGTGATGGTGGAACCCGAGAACTACGATGCGCGCGCGAACGTGATGTGGGCGGGCATGCTGTGCCATCAGGGCCTCGCCGGCGTCGGCCGGCATGAGGACTGGGCGACGCACGGGCTGGAGCACGAGCTGTCGGCGCTCTATCCCGAGATCACGCATGGTGCGGGCCTGGCGGTCATGTTCCCGGCGTGGATGGAGTACGTCTACTCCGAGAACCCGGCGCGCTTCGCCTACTACGGACGCGAGGTGTTCGGTCTGGCACCCACCGGCGACGTGGATGCCGACGCGCTATCGGCCATCGACGAGACGCGCTCGTTCTTCGCCTCGCTCGGCATGCCTATCACGCTTGCGGAGCTCGACGTGGAGGAGGATGACATCGAGAAGCTCATCCCCACGCTCAAGGAGAACAAGGGCGAGCCCTTCGGCAGCTTCAAGAAGCTCACCATGGACGACGCCCGCGAGATCTATCGCATTGCACTCTAGCCGGGCTTGCTTCTGAGGCGCGCGTTCGAATAATAGAGGAGAGCCGCGGGGAGGGCTTGCTCCCCGCGGCTCTCGGATCGCTTCGGCGGTTTGGCTTCTTGTTGCGGCTCCTTGTCCGTGAGGATTGGGGGCCGTTCCGTTATTGCGGTCAAGAACCCCAGCAAGCTGGAAGCGAACTCAAGGATCGCCTTCCTACAAAAAGCAGCTGGCTACGATCACGATGGCGGTGGTCAGCAGGCCCGACACCGCGATGGAGACGCCGCTCATGGCACCTTCCAGCTCGCCCATCTCGAGCGCCTTCGTCGTGCCCACCGCGTGGCTGCACGTGCCGATGGCCACGCCTTTGGCGATGCCGTCGCGTACGCGGAACAAGCGCGCCATGAACGGTGTCGTGATGGCTCCCAGGATGCCGGTGACGATGACGGCCGCCACGGTGATGGACGTGATGCCGCCCAGCTGCTGCGATACCGCGATGGCGATAGGCGTGGTCACCGACTTGGGGATGAACGACAGCGCCAGCGCGTCGTCGAGCCCCAGCAGCTTGCACAGAGCGTAGGCGCTCGTCATGGACACGACCGAGCCCACGAGGCATCCGGCGAAGATGGGGACGAAGTGGTCCTTGAGCGTCTGTCGCTGCTGGTACACCGAGTACGCCAGCGCCACGGTGGCCGGTCCCAGCAGAAACGAGATGAGCTGCACGCTCTGCTCGTAGGATTCCAGGGGGATGTGCAGCGCCACGAGCGCTGCGATGATGAACGCGACGGTGACCAGCAGGGGGTTGAGCAGCGGCGATTTCACGCGCTCGTACAGCAGCACGGAAAGCTTGAACACCGCGAACGAGGCCGCGGTTCCCAATGCCAGGGTCAATGCGAGGTGCACCATCGGGTCCATGCGCCTACGCCTCCTCGTCAGCCGTGCGCGCGTCGCGCTTCTTCAGCAGTCGCGACACGAGCATCACCGTGTACGAGGTCGCCAAGAACACGAGCACCGTGGTGATCACGCATACGAGCGCGAACTTCGCCGCATTGCCTTCGAGCAGGGAGAAGCATCCCATGATGGCTACGCCGGCGGGGATGAAGAACAGCGACATGTTGTCGAGCAGGCAGTCGCAGGCATCGCCCACATGGCGAGCTTTCAGCAGGCCCGTGCCCAGAAGCGCGAGCAGCAGCACCATCCCCACGATATTGCCCGGCAGCTGGATGGGCAATATCGAGGCGAGGGCGCATCCTGCGGCGTACACCGCCACGATCACGCCGAGCTGTGCGACGAGCCGAGCTCCGCGTTTGCCGGCGCGTCCGGCCTTCGCTCTCCACGAGGCATCGTTAGGAGAGGGCGCGCACGCGCACCCGGAGACGCCCGAAGCGGCGTCGGTCAGCTGTTCCATGATTCGAGTTCCTCACCTGTATGCGGATGGGCGCGGCTCCCTGCCGAGCGCTCTCGATCCGCCCGATTTTGTCGCGCCTATTGTACGGCTGCCTGGCGTCGCCCGCGCAACACACGTCCAGAATTCACGCAAAACGAAAGCGGCACCGTCGAATAACCGACGGTGCCGCTCGAGGCTCCTGGGAGCCGCGCGCTAGTCTTTGTTGCCTACGAGTGCGTTCACCAGCGCCGATACGATGCTGATGACGATCGATGCGACGAACGCGCTGCCGAACGAATCGATGACGAGCCCCACTTGGAAAATCCCGTTCGCCAGCCACGCGGCGATGTACAGCATGAGCGTGTTCACCACGAGGTAGAAAATGCCGAGCGTGATCACGCTGATGGGGAGGCTGAGCACCTGCATGATGGGCTTGACGCTGATGTTGACCAGCGACAGGATGAGGCCGAAGATCGCGATGCCAACCCACGCATCCGAGCCGCCGAGCAGTTCCATGCCGGGGACGATCCACACGGCTACGCCCACGGCGATAGCGGTGACGAGCCAGCGGATGATGAAGTTCATGACGTGCTCCCTTACGTTTCCTGATGTGCGACGATATAACCGCATCACTATACCACGCTGTAATCGGCAGGGAGTCCATCGGTCACGCAGTCGTAAACCTCGGCCACCCGGCAGCCCGCTCGCGAGCTGCCGGGTGGCCGAAACGCTACAGCACCTGGATCGTGCCGGTGGCCATAAGGGCGATCGACACCACCATGAGCACCACGATAACGGCGGCGATGGCCTTGTCCGCCGCGTTCGGCAGGATCTTCTCGCCGCGCTCGCGCTGGCCCATGGCGTACACGATGATGCCCGGGGCGAACAGGATGGTGGTGATCATGATGCCCACGAGCCCAGCCGCCCACACGAGGAACACCGTGTACACGAAGCCCACGGTGCCGAACACGCGCGCCTTCTTCACCTGGTCGGGAGTCAGATGCTCGCGCTTCCAGGCGATCTTCATGTAGTAAGCCGCCGAGCACACGTAGGGAATGAGGATGGTGGACACGGCGCACGCGTAGAAGAACTGGTACGTGGACGACGAGAACACCGACACGACGAGGAACAGCTGCGTGATGCCGGCCGAGATGAGCACGGTCACGATGGGCGCGCCGTTCTTGTTCGTGCGCGCGAACGACTTGGGGAACACGCCCTGGCGCGCGGCCTCGAACGGCGTCTCGGCTGCGATGATCACGTAGCCCAGCATCGCTCCCAGCAGCGACAGCACCACGCCGAGGTTCACGATGCCCGCGCCGACGGGGCCGATGGCATGCTCGAGGATGCCGGCCATCGAGGGCGTGGCCAGCTCGGCCATCTGCGCGCGCGGCATGACTCCCATGCTCTCGAGCGAGATGATGAGGTACAGCACGAACACCGAGATGAAGCCGATGACCGTGGCGCGGCCCACGTCGCGAGCGTACTTTGCGCGCCCCGAGATGACCACGGCGCCCTCGATGCCGGTGAACACCCACACGAGCGCGATCATGGTAGAGACGATCTGCTGTCCCAGGTCGGGCCCGCCCGGCTCGCCCCAGAAGTTCTCCATGAAGATGGCGGGATCGAACTTCCCCAGCAGCGCGATGGACAGTACGAACAGCGCCAGCGGCACGAGCTTCGCGATGGTGACGACGACGTTGATGCCGGCTGCCTCTTTCACGCCGCGCGACACGAGCCATACGAGCAGCCACAGGAACGCCGAGGCGCACACGCACGACAGCAGGTTGTTGCCGCTCTCGAACGGATGGAAGAAGTACCCGAGCGCCGAGAACAGCAGAATGGCGAACGACACGTTCGACAGGCAGGCCGACACCCAGTAGCCCCAGGCGGAATTGAACCCGACGAAGTCGCCGAAGCCTGCCGCCGCGTACGCGTAGATGCCGCCGGTGAGGTCGGGCCGGGCCTGCGACAGCCCGTTGAAGCACATCATGAGCGAGAACACGCCGACGAAGCAGATGGCCCAGCTGATGAGCACGGCGCCGGTGCTGGCGCCGCCAGCGGCCATGTCGCCGGCCAGCGCGAAGATGCCTCCGCAGATGCTGGCCGTGATCACCATCATCGTGAGGCGGAACAGGTCAAGGCCGTTCGGATCGATGATCTGGCCTTTATCGCGGGATTCGCCCGCGCCGACGGCGATGCTCCCGTCAAGGGTTTCAGAGACAGCGCTCGACATAACCCCTCCTTTCCAGGGGGTTGCAGGGAATGCTGACGCACGGCACGGCAAGGTGCGGCGTCGGAAATGAAGCGGCGCGCCGGGCAGGTGCCGCAGCGCGCCGTATGCGGCGAATGAGTAAAGTGGGAGACAGGCTGATTGTGGCGAGTCGGATAGCCGTGAAGGTTCCGAGGGCTTGAGCTAAGCGGCCTTCCGGGCCGTGTGCGAAAGTCCTAGGGTTCTGAACGGCTAGGCGGTCGCCACAATCAGCCGTCAGGTTAGAAGCGCAGCGACAGGCAGCTCAGGCCGCCGTCCAGCTTGCGATACTCGGACGTGTCGACCGTGATGGTCTCGTAGCCGGCGTCCTGAACGGCCTTCAGCACGGTGGGGTAGCCCTCGGGCACGATGACGGTGCCGTTCACCCAGATGCAGTTCGCGGCGTAGGCCTCGTCCTCGGGGATCTCGATGCGGTTGTACTGCTCGAAGTCGGGCTTCGTCACGAACTCGCCGGACACCAGCATGTTGCCGTCTTCCAGGTAGTTCACGCCGGTCTTGAGGTGCAGCACCTTCTCCAGCTTCACCTCGGAGCCCTCGAGGCCCCAGCCTTCCAGGATCTCGCAGAACTGGCGGATGCCCTCTTCGTTGGTGCGGGCGGACTGGCCCACGTAGAAGTGGTCGCCCACCATCATGACGTCGCCGCCGTCGAGCGTGCCGGGGCTCACGATGTGCTTCACGTGCTCGTCGTCGAAGAACTTGCGCACGGCCGGCTCGATCTCGTCCTTCTCGCCGTTGCGGCTGTCGGCGCCCGGGTTCGTGATGATGGCGCCCATGCGCGTGATGACCGCGGGATCCTCGACGAAGCAGGAGTCGGGGAACTGCTCAAGCGCCGGCAGGACGGTCACTTCGACGCCGCACTCCTTGAGGGCCGCGATGTAGTCGTCGTGCTGCTTGAGCGCCTTCTCGTAATCGGGCTGGCCCAGCTCGGGGGCGGAGGTGATGCCTTCGACCATGGACTTCGCGGGACGGCGGACGATGACGTTGGAGAACTTGGTCATGACGGAATCCTTTCGTAGAGATTATTTCCGTTCGTTCCTATGCCGCACATTGTATTCTGTATATTGTATACAATCAAGGGAGAGCGGGAAGTTTTTCGGAATTGTTAAAAAGTGTCCCCAGGGATCCCGCCTTCCGGTTTTCGCAAGCGTACGGGACTCGCGAACGCCCTCCGGCGTGGCGAGAGCCATGCGCGCACAGCGCATCTTCGCCCGAAACACACGCAAAACAGCCCCCAAGCGTGTGTTTCGGGCGAAGATGCGTGCCGGAAGCGCAGGAGCGAGCGCAACAGATGCGTGCGCGCCGAGCGGGGTCGCGCGCGAACGCGCCGCGGCGCTTGTGGTATATTGGTATACACGATGGCGGCACGACCCAGGCGGATGATATGACGAACGAGTACCGATCGCTCAAGGACCATGTGTACAACCACATCGTCGACCTTATCGACGGCGGCACCCTCGCCGACGACCACAAGATCAGCGAGCAGCAGATATGCGACGCGCTCGGCGTGAGCCGCACGCCCGTCCGCGAGGCGCTCATCCAGCTCGCCGCCGACGGCTACCTCGAGAACGTTCCGCGCAAGGGCTTCTACGTCAAGCGCGTGACGGAGGACAGCGCCCGCGAGATCGTGGAGATCATCGGGCCGCTCGACGGCCGCGCCGCGCTACTTGCCG
Organism: Eggerthella timonensis; assembly: GCF_900184265.1. NCBI lineage: Bacteria > Bacillati > Actinomycetota > Coriobacteriia > Eggerthellales > Eggerthellaceae > Eggerthella > Eggerthella timonensis. The sequence continues at coordinate 199,308 of NZ_FXXA01000002.1, read as the reverse complement.
TGGACGAGATGACCGAGGACGACATCGCGCAGCTGCAATTCCTCCACGGCTCTATGCAGCTGGCCATCGAGAAAGGCCTCTTCAAGAAATACGACGACCTGCAGCACGATTTCCACGATTGCTACGTGCGCAAGTGCGGAAACTCGCATCTTGTAGGTCTGATTCACCAGATGAACCGTTACTTTATGAAGCGAGAGTACGCCAACGTCCGCGAGGACGAGCTCGACGGCCTGCTGCGCAAGGCGAACGAGGAGCATGCCGAAATCGTCAGGCTCTTCGAGCAGCGCGACGGAGAAGAGCTGCAACGGTTCATTCGCGACGTACATTGGAGCATCGACAATGCCAAATTCCTCGTCTGGTAGCGCGCGGCACGCAAAGCGTCCCGCGTCGAAGGCGCCTGCATGCCCCGTCGAGCGCGAATGCGGAGCGTGCCAGCACGTCAGCGTCCCGTACGACAAGCAGCTCGCGCGCAAGGACGCCCGCGTAGCCGACCTGTTCGCCGATGTGGCCGACGCCGCCGCGCTGCGGCCCATCATCGGCATGGACGAACCCTTCCACTACCGCAACAAGGTGGTGTCCCCCTACGCGCCCGGGCGCAAGTTGCAGGGAACGGCGAAGCGCGGTCAGAAGCCGCGCCGCGAAATCCTCTGCGGCATGTACGCGGCAGGGTCGCATCGCATCGTGCCCACCGACGGCTGCCTCATCGAGAACGAGGAGGCCAAGCGCATCATCCGCGCCGTGCGCGATCTCATGGGGCGCTTCGGCATCGAGCCGTACCGCGAGGACGCGGGCTCGGGGTTCCTCCGCCACGCCGTGGTGCGCGTCGGCCACACGAGCGGCGAGATCCTCGTCACGCTCGTGACGAACGGCCGCACGTTTCCCGCGTCGCGGGCGTTCTGCCGCGAGCTCGCGAGACGCTGTCCGCGCATCACGTCGGTCGTACAGAACGTGAACGAGCGGCAGACCAACGTGATCCTCGGCGAGAGGGAGCAAACCCTGTACGGCCCGGGCTTCATCTTGGACAAGCTGTGCGGGTTGAGCTTCCGCATCTCGTCGCAATCGTTTTACCAGGTGAACGCAGCGCAGACCGAAGTGCTGTACGAGCGTGCAATCGAATTGGCGGGCTTCACCGGCACCGAGTGCGCCATCGACGCCTACTGCGGCACGGGCACCATCGGGCTCGTGGCGGCCAAGCACGGTGCGAAGCAGGTGATCGGCGTGGACACGGTGGCATCGGCCGTGCGGGATGCGCGCGAGAACGCCAAGCACAACGGCGTGGAGAACGCGCGGTTCGTGGTGGGCGATGCGGGCGCGTTCATGCGCGAGCGCGCCGCTGCGGGCGAGGCCGTGGACGTGCTGCTCATGGATCCTCCGCGCGCAGGGTCGAGCGAGGAGTTCCTCGCCTCCGCCGCCGCGCTGGCCCCGCAGCGTATCGTGTACATCTCGTGCAACCCTGAAACGCACGTGCGCGACCTGGCCTTTCTGCGGAAGCAGGGCTACGTTGTGCGCGCGGTGCAGCCGGTGGACATGTTCCCGCATACCGATCACATCGAAACGATCGCGCTCGTCGAGCGCGGAGAGGATGCCCCCGAAAGGAGCGAACGATGAGCGAGTGCGATTCCGAGCAATCGTCTGCGTCGGACGAACGGCCGGGCGAGATGGCTCCGGTGATGCGTCACGATGCGCCGTCGACTGCCGATGGTCGAAGCGACGGCGTGACCGATCTGCACCGCTTCGTGTTCGACACCGTGTTGGAGGGCATGCGCACGAGCATTTACGTGACCGACCCCGAAACCGACAAGATCCTCTACATGAACGGGTTCATGAAGCACGATTACGGCGTGGAGAACCCCGAAGGCAAGACGTGCTGGCAGGTGCTGCAGCGCGGCTTGACTGAGCGGTGCGCGTTCTGTCCCGTAGACGAGCTTTTGAGCTGCGGCGACGAGACGCCGTTGGTGGAGTGGGACGAAGAAAGCCCGGTGACGGGCCGCACGTATCGCAATTACGACAGCTTGGTCGAGTGGGTCGACGGCTCGCGCGTGCACCTGCAGCAGTCGGTGGACATCACGGCGCTTGTGTCGGCGAACACCGACGAGCTGACCGGCATGATGAGTCGCCGCGCCGGCAAGGATCGCTTGGCCATCTCGCTCGCGCGCGCCGCAGTCGAGGGCGAGGACGTGTCCATCGTGCTGTACGACATCAACCGCTTGAAGGACGTCAACGACCAGTACGGACACGCCGAGGGTGACTATCTCATCCGCTCGGCCGCGAACGCCCTGCGCAGCGAGTTCGGGCCGAACGACTACGGGTTCCGTCTGAGCGGCGACGAGTTCGTGTGCGTGTTCCTGGGCGATGCGGCCTCGACGCGTGCGAAGGTCGAGCACGCTCGCCGGTCGCTCACCGCGATCCCCCGCCGTACCGATCCTCCGTACGACATGGGCTTCTGCTTTGGCATCGCGGAGGTCGATCCGGAAGCGCCGCTCGAGGTGTACGAGGTGCTGGCCTTGGCCGACCAGCGCATGTACGAGGAGAAGCGCCGCTACCATATCGACCGCAACATCAACGAGCTGATCAGCTCCGAGCAATCGGGCAAAGGCGTGTCGGTCGATCCTCGCGCGTTCTCGTACGAGGAGGGCAAGCTGTACGACGCGCTCGTCGAGAGCACCGACGACTATCTTTACGTATGCAACATGAGAACCGGCGTGTTCCGCTATCCGCGCGCGATGGTGGAGGAGTTCGACCTGCCCTCCGAAGTGGTGGAGAACGCGGCGGCCGTGTGGGGTTCGAAGGTGCATCCCGACGACAAGCAGGTGTTCCTCGAATCGAACCAGGAAATAGCCGATGCGCGCACCACGCGTCATTGGGTGGAGTACCGCGCCATCAACCGCAAGGGCGAGTGGGTGCGGCTGCGGTGCCGCGGTCGGCTCATCCTCGACGCGGGAGGCAAGCCGCTGCTGTTCGCCGGGTTCATCGCGAACCTTGGCAAGAAGAGCAAAGTCGATCCGCTGACCGGCCTGTTCAACAAGTTCGAGTTCGAAGACGACGTACGTCGTCGCATCGAGACGATGCCGAACGAGCCGATGAGCCTCATGATGCTGGGCATCGACGACTTGCGGCACATCAACGACCGCTACGACCGCGCGTTCGGCGACGAAGTCATCCGGTTCGTGGCGCAGCGCATTCAGAGCGCGCTGCCCGAGGAGGCGCGCGTGTACCGTCTCGACGGCGATGAGTTCGCGGTGATCGTCAACGACGACGTCAACGTGCTGCGAGGGGCGTACGCCCAGCTAGGCGGTATGTTCCAGCGACAGCACGACCACGAAGGGCGCAAGTTCTACTGCACGCTGTCCGGCGGCATCGCGCAATATCCTGTCGATGCCGAGACCTACGAGAGCCTCGTCAAGTACGCCAACTACGCCCTGGAGTACGCGAAGGGGCACGGCAAGAAGCGCTGCGTGAACTTCTCACAGCCCATCCTGGCCGAGCGCGTACGCGAGCTCGAGCTCATGGAGCTGCTGCGCGACAGCGTGGAAAACGGTTTCAAGGGGTTCAGCCTGTGCTACCAGCCCCAGGTGGAAGCCGCGACGGGGCGCGTCGTGGGCGCCGAGGCGCTCGCGCGCTGGCGCTGCGACGCGTACGGCGATCTGTCGCCGCTCGAGTTCATCCCCCTCCTCGAAGAGAGCGGCCTCATCGTGCCGATGGGCACGTGGGTGCTGCAGCATGCGGTGGACACGTGCAAGCGATGGCGCAAGGCGATCCCGTCCTTCACCATGAGCGTGAACCTGTCGTATCGCCAGCTCGACGAAGAAGGTCTGGCCCCGCTCATCGTCGACACGCTGCACGAGGCGGGGCTGCCTCCCGATAGCCTCGTCGTGGAGATGACCGAGAGCCGTTTTGCCGACGATGCGCAGGCCACGCATCAGCTGTTCGATCAGCTGCGCATGCAGGGCGTGCGCGTGGCTATGGACGATTTCGGCACGGGGTACTCGTCGCTGGGCGTGCTGAAGACTTCGCCCGCCGATATCGTGAAAATCGACCGGGCGTTCATCCGCGACATCCAAACGAGCACGTTCGATGCCACGTTCATCAAGTTCGTGGTGGAGCTGTGCCACGCCGTGGGCATCAGCGTGTGCCTCGAAGGCGTGGAAACCGATGCGGAGTACGAGGTGGTGGGCGGCATGGGGCTCGACTACATCCAGGGCTTCCTGTTCGGTCGCCCGCTGCCCGAAGACGAATTCGAGCGGAGGTTCTTGGAGGGGAGGGCGTGATGGCTGCCGAACGGACGGAAACCCTGGTCGGTCGCGTGGCGGAGACGTTGGAGGAGCGCGCGTTGGCGGGGGCGGACACCCCGGTGCTGTTGATGGTGTCGGGCGGATCGGACTCCACGGCGCTCGCCTACGTCGCGAGCGAGCTGCGCGAGTGCGGGGCGCTCGGCCAGCTGGCCATGCTGCATGTCAACCATCAGCTGCGCGGCGACGACGCCGACGACGACGCGCGTTTCGTCGCCCGGCTGGCCGAGCTGCTGAACATCCCGCTGTTCTCGTGCGACATCGACATCGCAGGCGAGGCGCGGCGCACGGGCGAGAACGTGGAAGCCGTCGCCCGCCGCGAGCGCTACCTGGCCGCGAACGAGGCGCTCGAAAGCCTGTGCCTTCACGCGGCGGCGCCCCTGGCCGACGGTCGCATCCTCACGGCGCACACGTCCGACGATCGCGTGGAGAGCTTCTACATGCGCTCGATCGTGGGCACGGGGCCGGGCGGGTTCCGCGCTATGAAGTACCGCAACGGACCGGTGGTGCGCCCGTTGCTCGACGTCAGCCGCGAGGAGCTGCGCGCCTACATTGCAGAGCGCGAGCAGACAGAAGCGCCCGTGGCGTGCGACGGTGCGGGCAACCTGTGGCGCGAGGATGCGACGAACGCGCACACCGATCGCTTCCGCGCCTACGTGCGCCACGAGATCGTGCCGCGCGCGAAGGAGCGCAATCCGCAGCTGCTCGAGGTGCTCGGACGCACCATGAACCTGATCGCCGACGAGGACGACATGCTGGAGCGCATGGTAGACGAGTTGATGGCCGACCGCGTCGAAGCGCTCGGCGACGACTACGGTGCAGGCTGCGTGCTGGCTCCCGGGTTCGGCGCGGAGCCGCTGCCGCTGCGCCGCCGCGCCGTGCTGCGCGCGTTGCAGCTGATGCTGGGCCGCGACGCCCGCGTGGAAACGGCGTCGGTGGAAGCGGTGCTGGCCGCGTTCGACGACGGGCAGGGCGGCAAGCCCCGTGGCGGCTACGTGACCAACATCCAGGGCGATCTCGCCGTCAGCGCGAACAAGCATGGCGTTCGCATCGAGCCCATGGCCGCCTACCGAGCCCGCCGAAAGCGCGGGTAGGCCGCGCTACGAGGTTCCGGAGTGGGCGCAAAGCGGCGCCCATGACAATTTCCGACCGTCTTGCGTAGGCCGGCCGAGCCAAAACATCGCGAAAACCCCAGGTGGCGAAAATCCAGACCCGTTTCTTCAAGCTTTGGGCCACTGAAAATTGTCATGGGCGCCGCTTTGCGCCCACTCCGGAACGTCTGCCGCAGGGACGCATAATCAACAGGGGCGAAACGCCGAGTCGGGTGATCTCGCCATTGCGGTATCGCAATGGTTTAGGAAAACAGGGGCGGTTGCGCTACAATGCGTCGCATGGAAAACGAACAGAACACCCAAAACGCTCCGGAGGTTTCGGTCGCTCCGGACGAGCCGATGCCCGCCCTCGACGTGGTGCTGGCCAGCGCCTCGCCCCGTCGCAAACAGCTGCTCGAGGATGCCGGCGTGCGCTTCGTCGTGCACGCGTCCGAAGTTGACGAAACGCTTGAGCCCGACCTGCTGGCCGACCCGCCCGAGGCGTGCAAAAAGCTGGCCGAGCGCAAAGCCGGCGCGGTGGTGCAGGAGGTGCTTGCGGAGGACTACGTCGGCATGGCCGCCGTCCTCGGGGCCGATACCATGGTGGTGCTCGACGGCGAGATCTTCGGCAAGCCCGTCAGCCTGTCCGATGCGAAGCGCATGCTGCGTCGCCTGTCCGGCCGTACCCACGAGGTGCTCACGGCCGTGTCCGTGTGGATGGTGGCCGCGCCCGAGCCCGAGAAGATCTCGCTGGGCTTCCGCACGTTCGTGGATCGCTCGGCCGTGACGTTCCACGAGCTCACCGACGAGCAGATCGCTGACTACCTGCGCAAGGGCGAGTCGTTCGACAAGGCGGGCGCCTACGCCGTGCAGGGGGCCGGGGCCGATCTGGTCGCGCGCGTGGACGGCGCGCTCGACACGGTCATCGGCCTGCCCGTCGGCCGCTTGCTCGAGGAGTTCCCCGACCTCGCGGGTTCGCCGTCCTGACGGACGGCGAACGACTCGACGCTAAGGAGCCCCTCGCTGACCCATTGCGCCAACCTATGACTTTTTCAACCTATCGTCCCAGTTCCCGTTGCGAAATGTAAAAATCGTGACAGGTGGGCTGGCGTTACCGTATCGTCTCCTTTTCCCGAGATGGCAATGGTACACTAACCGAACTCAAGGTAAGCGTGACGCCGTCGCTTCGCGATCGCGAAGAACGATCAGGGACGATGGCGGAAGCGAAACGCGACGAAGAGGTTAGGAACGTGCACAACGACATTTCGGAGATCCTATTCACCGAAGAGCAGATCGCAGACCGCGTATGCGAGATCGGCGCCGCCATTACGCGCGACTACGCCGATGCGGCTGACGAGGGCATCGTCCTCGTGTCGGTGCTGCGCGGAGCGGCCATCTTCATGGCGGATCTTGCGCGGAGGATCGATCTTCCGGTCGAGATGGACTATATGGCCATCTCGTCGTATGGAAACGGCGCGAAGAGCTCCGGCGTGGTGCGCATCCTGAAAGACCTCTCGTCCGAAATCGAAGGTCGCCACGTCATCGTGGCCGAGGACATCCTCGACTCCGGTCTTACCCTGACGTACCTGCTGAAAAACCTGTCGTCGCGTCAGCCGGCTTCCATCGAGGTGGCCACGCTCCTTCGTAAGAAGACGCTCGCACAGGCGAAGATCGATTGCAAATATATCGGGTTCGAGTGCCCCGACGAGTTCATCGTGGGCTACGGGCTGGACTTTGCGGAACGGTATCGCAATCTGCCCTACATCGGCATCTTGAAGCCGGAGATTTACTAGCGAAGCAGCCTTGGCGGGCGATCGGTTCGACGCTGTCGGACCGCGCGATGCGCTGAGGGTATGCGGCATCGGCCGCGTGCGACGGTGGGCCGGGCACGAGCTCGGACCTTCTCGCAGCGCGAGTCGGTGAGAAAAGGAAAGTTAGACGCTATGGCACAGCAAAACAAACAATCGCAGTTCCAGCAGCCCAGCCCGAGGACCACCATCATCTCGGTCATCCTGTTCATGCTGGTGGCCTTCTTCGTGGGCCAGCAGTTCCTGAACATGTCGTCTTCGGGCGCCAAGCCTACCGATCGCCTGATCACGTCTGAGTTCGTGCAGGCTGTCGAGCAGGATCGCGCGACGAAGGTGGTGTACAGCGCCGGCGATTACTCGGTGTCCGGCACGTACTACCCCGCGATCACGGCGGGTTCCACCGGCGCCGACGCTTTCAACGAGGCGTTCCAGGCGCTCAACGCGCGCATGGCCACGATCAAGAACCCCGATACCGGCAAAGCCCTCGGGGGCGTGGGCACCACCGACATCAACGGCGCCACGCTCGGCGTGGAGCGCAACTTCACCTCCACCTATTACGGCGGGTCGCTGGGCGACCTCATGGCCGCACATCCCAACATCCCCTACGAGGTATCGCTGCCGAGCCCCTTCATGGAGCTTCTGAGCACGCTGCTGCCCATCGGCCTGATCGCGCTCGTGCTGCTGTTCTTCTTCACGCAGATGCAGAAGGCGAACAACTCGCAGATGAGCTTCGGCAAAGCGAAGACGAAGAAGTCCATCGAAGAGCGTCCCGACGTGAAGTTCTCCGACGTGGCCGGCGTGGACGAGGCCGTCGAGGAGATGCAGGAGATCAAGGACTTCCTGGCGAACCCGGCGAAGTACCAGTCCATGGGCGCGAAGATCCCTCGCGGCTGTCTGTTGGTGGGCCCTCCGGGCACCGGCAAGACGCTGCTCGCGCGCGCCGTCGCCGGCGAGGCGGGCGTGCCGTTCTTCAGCATCTCCGGCTCCGACTTCGTCGAGATGTTCGTCGGCGTGGGCGCGTCCCGCGTGCGCGACTTGTTCCAGCAGGCGAAGGACGCATCGCCGGCCATCATCTTCATCGACGAGATCGACGCCGTCGGCCGCCAGCGCGGCACGGGCCTCGGCGGCGGCCACGACGAGCGCGAGCAGACGCTCAACCAGCTGCTCGTCGAGATGGACGGCTTCGAGAGCAACGACTCCGTGGTGCTGATCGCCGCCACGAACCGCGCCGACGTGCTGGACCCGGCGCTGCTGCGCCCCGGCCGCTTCGACCGCCAGATCGTGGTGGACGCGCCCGACGTGAAGGGCCGCGAGAAGATTCTGCAGGTGCACTCGAAGGACAAGCCCATCGGCAGCGACGTCGACCTGACGAAGGTCGCGAAGCTCACGCCGGGCTTCACGGGTGCCGACTTGGCGAACCTCATGAACGAATCGGCGCTGCTCACCGCTCGCCGCGGCAAGAAGATCATCACGCAGCAGGAAGTGTCCGAGTCCATGGAGCGCGTCATCGCCGGACCGGAGCGCAAGGGCCGCGTGCTCGACGAGCAGACGAAGCACACGATCGCCTACCACGAGAGCGGCCATGCCCTCGTCGGCCACTCGCTGCCGCATGCCGACCCGGTGCACAAGATCTCGATCATCTCGCGCGGCCGCGCGCTGGGCTACACGCTGTCCATCCCCAAGGAGGACAAGGTGCTCAACTCGCTCGGGGAGATGCGCGATGAGCTGGCCGTGTTCATGGGCGGTCGCGTGGCGGAGGAGATCTTCTGCGACGACATCACCACGGGCGCTTCGAACGATCTCGAGCGCGCCACGAAGATGGCCCGCGCCATCGTGACGCAGTACGGCATGAGCGCCGAGCTGGGCACGCAGGTGTTCGGCCAGCCGAACCACGAGGTGTTCCTGGGCCGCGACTACGGCAACACGCAGGACTACTCGGAGGAGACGGCCAAGCGTATCGACGACGAGGTCGCCCGCATCATGAAGGACGCGCACGATCGCGCCTACGAGATCCTGTCGAGCCATCGCGAGCAGATGGACCTCATGGCTAGCGTGCTGCTGGAGCGCGAGACGGTGGAAGGCGAGGCCTGTCTGGCCCTGCTGGACAACACCTGGGACGAGTATCTCAAGCACGAGGACGAGATCAATGCCCGCAAGGAGGCCGAAGAGGCCGCCGCGCGTGCTCGCGACGAGCATCTGGCCGATCCGAACTGGAAGGAAGAGCCGGTGGAGCCGGGCGACCAGGATCCGAACCCGCCCTTCCGCGAGCCGTCGGATGTGGCCGAGGGAACCGACCCGCAGGAAGCCCCCAAGCAGGAAGGCGACGAGACCGTACGATGATCTGGCGCTGTTCAACCTATGAGTTCGATACGAGGATGCCCATCGTGATGGGCATCCTCAACGTTACCCCCGATTCCTTCTCCGACGGAGGTCAGCACGATTCGCTCGACGCGGCGTTGGCGCATGCCGAGCGCATGGTGGAGGAGGGCGCCCGCATCATCGACGTGGGCGGGGAATCCACGCGGCCCGGCGCTGCGCCGGTCTCGGTGGACGAAGAGCTGGCGCGCGTGGTGCCGGTGGTGCAAGCCCTCGCGCAGCGCGACGTGTGCGTGAGCATCGACACGCGGCATGCCGAAGTGGCGCGTGCGTGCCTGGATGCGGGCGCGGCTATCGTGAACGACGTGTCCGGGTTCCGCGACGCGAGTATGGTGGAGGCGGTGCGCGAAAGCGATTGCGGCCTTGTGGTCATGCATATGCAGGGCGACCCCTCCACGATGCAGGATGCGCCCGCCTACGACGACGTGGTGACGGACGTGCGCGATTGGCTGCGCACGCGTGCGGTCGAGCTTGAGGCTGCGGGTATCGCGCACGACCGCATCTGCATAGATCCGGGCCCCGGGTTCGGCAAGACGCCGTCGCAGACGCTTGAGCTGGTGCGCAATTTCCAGGAGCTCGTGCGCCTCGGCTACCCGGTGATGGTGGCGGTGTCGCGCAAGAGCTTTTTGGGCTGGGCATACGGGATCGACGAGCCGTCCGCGCGCGACGAGGTGTCGGCGAGCGAGGCGCTCATGGCGTGCGAGCTGGGGGCCAGCGTGGTGCGCACGCACAACGTTGCTGCCACGGTTGCGGCGCTCGAAGGGCTGCGTCCGTACGTTCTCGTCGGGATGGGCTGCAACGTACCGCTGGTTGCGTCGCCTGGCGAGGAGCGCGAAGGCAAGATCGCCATGCTCAACCAAGCCATCACCGAACTGTGCTCGCTGCCCGACTCGCAGATCGTCGACATATCGAGCTTTTACGAGAGCGAGCCCGCCTATTATCTCGATCAGGACGCGTTCGTGAACGCCGTCGTGCTGCTGCGCACGGGTATCCCGCCGAAGGAGCTGCTGGGCTACCTCCATGCGGTGGAGAACAGCCTCGGCCGCGTGCGCACCGTGGAGAACGGGCCGCGCACCTGCGATCTCGACATCCTCGACTATCAGCTGTACGTCGTCGACACCGACGTCCTCACGTTGCCGCACCCGCGCTTGCTGGAGCGCGACTTCGTCGTGCAGCCCTTGCTTGAGCTGGTTCCAGGCCACGTGCTGGCGAACGACGTCCCCGTCACGACGGACGGCGCGTGCGTGGGGAAGGCCGTGCGCCTGTGAGCGACGAACGGGAGCCCCTGTTCCACGTTCGGCTTCTCGAAGAGGTTTCTTCTACGAACGATGAGGTCAAACGCGCGCTCGACAACGGCGAACCCGAGGGCCTCGTGGTTCGCGCGCTTCGGCAGGTTGCCGGGTACGGTCGCCAAGGCCGCGCATGGACCAGTCCCGAGGGCGGCTTGTACTGCTCGTTGCTGCTGCGCCCGCAGGTGGCGCCGCGCGAGCTGCCGACGTTGAGCCTGGTCGTGGGAATGGCGGTGCGCCGAGCGCTCGTGGCGTTGGCGGGGGATGTCGCCGCAGACGCCGTGCGCATCAAGTGGCCCAACGACGTGGTGCTCGTGCCCGGTCGCGCGAGTGCGGGCGCAGGTGCCGGCGCTGCCGACGTTGCTTTGGCACAAAATAGCCGTTATGAACGATTTTCCGAAGAAAGCGCAATCAGCGACCTGGGGTTTTGCGATTCCCAGGCTGTTTTGGGCGCGAAAAATCGTTCATATCGCGACTTTTGTGCCAAGCTGCCCGCATCGAGCGTCGATACATGGCGTGACGGATCGGCGGATGCGTTCGCTTCCGCGACGTTCGCCGCATCGGGAGACTCGGAACCGGCCCCTGCGAAGCTCTGCGGCATCTCGCTCGAGGCGCACGGAGGCGGCGTGTGCGTGGGCGTGGGCGTGAACGTGTTGCCGCCCGACGAGCGCCCCGACGTGGGCGGCAAGAACCGCGCCGCGTACGTGGCCGATCTCGTTCCCGTCGCGCCGCCCTCCATCGAAGCCGTGCTCGCTGCCTTCCTCGCTGCCTTCTCGCCGCTGTACGACGAGTGGGCTCGTGCCGGGTTCGCCGCCCTCGTCGACGAGTTCAACGCCCATGCGAGTCTCATCGGCCGCACGGTGAGCGTCGTCGATCGGGCGGGCTCCACCTTGGCCGAAGGCGTTGTGCGGCGCATCGACGCCCAGGGCCGCCTCGTTCTCCTCGATGCATCCGGCACCGAGATACCCGTTTCATCAGGCGAAGCCCACCTCGTCTAGCGCCTCCCGCTTCCCCTAGCGCACGGATCGAGCGGGATACGGCGTCGGTCCCTTACGCGCCTCCTCGTGGTAGCGCCGCGTCCAGATGTTTCACGTGAAACATCTGTTTGTGTACGAATTGTGTATCTGCTGCTCAGCTTTGAGCGATGTTTTCGTAGGGGTTACAATGTGCCGTTCCTCGAAAATGGAGAAAGTTGAAAGGCAGCAGCGAACTCATGGAAACAGAAGCAACGAATACCACCCTCAACTTCAACGAAGAAAGCACCGGCGCGCCCGTGGGCAAGGATCCGAAGCGCCCGGGACGCGACGACAAAGTCAGTCGCATGGGCACGGCATCCATCCCGCGCCTCATCGTCGAATTCGCCATCCCGTCCATTCTCGGCATGCTGGTGAACGGCGCGTATAACGTGATCGACTCCGTCTTCCTCGGCCAGGCGCTGGGCGAGATCGGCCTGGCCACCGCCACCGTGGCGATGCCCATTATGACGGTGTTCATGGCCATCGCCATGCTCGTGGGCAACGGCGGCAACGCGTTGGCCGCGCTGCGCATGGGCGAGGGCAACCGGGTGGAAGCCGAGCGCAGCCTGGGCAACACGGTGTGCTTGTCCATCGTGTTCGCCGTGGTGGTGGCCGTGGCCATGCACGTCCCTGCGTGCGTCGACGGTCTGCTGAGCGTTTCGGGCGCCACGCCCGAAGACTGGGAATTCGCGCGTTCGTTCATCCAGATCATCTCGCTGGGCTTCGTGTTCCAGTGCATCGGCATGGGCGTGAACAACTTCATCCGTACGGCCGGCGCGCCGAACCGCGCGCTGGGCACCATGATCATCGGCGCCGTGTCGTGCACCATCTTCAACTTCCTGTTCGTGATGGTGCTGGGCTGGGGCGTGCAGGGCAGCGCGCTGGCCACGGTGTGTGGCCAGGCCATCTCGTGCGCCACCGTGCTGTGGTACTTCATCTTCACGAAGAACGTGCCCATGAAGCTGCACCTGCGCTTCATGCCGCTGCATGTGCGCACCGTGCGCCTCATCCTGTCGCTCGGTCTGGCCAGCTTCGCGGTGCAGGCGGGCATGGCCGTGGTGAACTTCGTGCTGAACAACCTGCTGAACATGTACGGTGCCATGAGCCCGCTGGGGGCCGAGGGCGCGCTCGCGTCCATCGGCGTGGTGCAGCGCGTGTCGATGTTCGCCGTGCTGCCGCTTATCGGCGTGGCTATCGCCATTCAGCCGTTGCTGGGCTACAACTACGGGGCGCATCTGTTCGAGCGCGTGAAGAAGACGCTGTGGTATGGCATCATCGGCGCGACGGGCATCGGCGTGGTGCTGTGGACGCTCGTGCATTTGTTCCCCGAGCAGATCGTCGGGTTCTTCGGCATCACGAGCGAGTCGTTGCGCGACTTCACCGTGTTCGCGCTCAAGGTGCAGCTGCTCATGCTGCCGTTCATCGGCTTCCAAATCGTGGGCTCGAACTACTTCCAGGCAACGGGTCAGCCGCTGAAGTCCATCTTCCTGTCGCTGACGCGCCAGATCTTGTTCCTCATCCCGCTGCTCGTGGTGCTGCCGATGCTGCTGCCTGGTTGGTTCCCGCAGTTCACCAGCCTCGATGCGTTGTATTTCGCCACGCCTGCGGCCGACTTCCTGGCCATCTTCACGACGGTGGTGTTCATCATCCTGGAGATGGGCCGTCTGCGGAAGCTCAAGAGCGGCGAGCTGAAGGCGAAGTTCTAGCCGGCGCCGCCGCGCGTGCGGAGCGCGCGGAAACGTGCGCGATTCCGCATCGATCATCCCGATTGTCACCCTTGCCCAAGCCCCGCGGTTCACAAGACCGCGGGGCTTGTCTATAGTGCGATGTCGTGAAAACGGCACTTGGGCTTCGAGAGAGGAAGCGGCACATGGAGGCAAGCAAGGTGAAACAGGGTTCCGTGCGGGCGTCGCGCACGCGTTCCATCGCGTTCGTCGGGTTGACCATCGCGATCATGGGCGTGTCGGCATGGGTGGCTATCCCCTTCGGGCCGGTGCTGCTGACGCTGCAGATGTTCGCGCTCATGTTCGCCATCATGGTGCTCACGCCGAAGCAGTGCATGGCGGCCATCGCGGGCTACCTGGTGCTGGGGGCCATCGGGCTGCCGATGTTCTCGGGAATGCGCGGCGGCATCGGCATGCTGATGGGGCCGACGGGCGGCTACCTGTGGGGGTATCTGCTGGGCGCCGTCGCGGCGCTGCTCGTGCGGGAGGCGCTCGGGCGCGCGATGGGCGGCGCGAAGAGCCTCGGGGGAACGAAGGCGTTTGCCGTGGACATGATGGCGTGCCTCGCGTTCATCGTGGTGACGTACGTGTGCGGGTGCTTCCAGTACGCCGCCGTGGTAGGGGTCGACTTGGCTGCCGCCTTCGCCGTGACCATCGCGCCGTTCGCGGTGCCCGATGTGCTGAAGGCGGTGGCGGCCGTGCTATGCGCCCGCGCCGTGAAGCGCGCAATCCGGTAGATGTGTCCGGGGGTGAGACAGAGGGACGGGGTTATTGTCTCATTTTGCGGGCAAAATGAGACAATAACCCCGTCCCTCTGTCTCACCCCCGTCCCCCTGTCTCGAAGCGCTAGAGCATAAAAACGGGCACCCGCAGGTGCCCGTTTTCATGCTGATGGGGGGGGGTCGCTATGCTTCGATGAGCACGGCGCCCGAGGTGAAACCGCCGCCGAACGCGACGAGCACCACCTTGTCACCGCGCTTGATGCGGCCGCTGGCGAAGGCGTCGCAGAGGGCCATGGGCAGGCTGGCGGCCGACGTGTTGCCGGTGTGGTCGATGGACAGCTGGAAGAAGTCCATCGGACGGCCGAGCTTCTTGGCGGCGTACTTAATGATGCGCTCGTTCGCCTGGTGGGGGACAATGCAGGCGACGTCGTCGAGCGTCAGACCCGCGCGGTCGAGCGCTTCGTGCACGGCGACCGTCATAGCTTCGGCGGCGAACTTGAACACCTTGGGGCCATCCATGCGCAGCACTTGGCGCGGCTCACCGGCCTTCACGAGCTCGATGATGTCCAGCTCGTCGTCGATGCGAGGGAGCGTAGCGTCTTCGGAATGCCCGGCTTCCACGCCCTCGGTGGTGAACGGGATGGGTGCATCGAAAGCGAACGAGCAGGTCAGCGCGTTGGTGTCGTCGTCGGCGTTCGTGATGAAGCTGCTCATGATGCCCGGGCGCTGCTCGTCCCACTCGAGCACCGCCGCGCCGGCGCCGTCGCCGAACAGCACGCAGGTGTTGCGATCGCCCCAGTTCGTGACGCGCGTCAGGCGCTCGGCGCCCACCACGAGCGCGCGGCGGATAGGGTTGCGGCCGGTCGCGCCCGGCGCGCCGGCGGCGGAGCCGGCCATCATGCACTCGGCAACGGTCAGACCGTACACGAAGCCCGTGCAAGCGGCGTTCAGGTCGAACGCGATGGCGTTCTCGAGGCCCAGACGGCGGCGCAGCAGGCCGGCGGCGGAGGGCACCACGACGTCGGGCGTGATGGTTGCGTAGATGACGAGGTCGATGGTGGCGGGGTCGATGGCCCCTTCGCACCAACCGCCCTCGACGAGGCCGAGGGCCTGGCGCGCGGCGGCTTCGGCGAGGTCGGTTGCGGTTTCCTCGACGGCGACGTGGCGGGTCCTGATGCCCGTGCGCGTGCTGATCCACTCGTCGTTCGTGTCGACGAGCGCTTTCAGGTCGTCGTTCGCCACTTCCAGCTTCGGGAGGGACTTTCCGCATCCGATGATCGTGCTGCCCATGCTGCTCCATCCTCGTTCGCGCCACCGAGGCGCATCCTTAATGCTTTGATAATCAAACTAAATGCATTATAGCACCGAGCTTGTTCCTCGCCAGAAACCCAAGCGACCTTCACAAAGGGGTGGGCGAGGAGGGAGCGAGCGGGGTCGGGATCGCGCTCGGCGCGGAAGGGCGAAACCGGCTCTTGCGCCTGCTTCGTGCCGCGAGAGGGGCCGATGTGTCGCACGCGTTTCACTTGAAACATTCGTTCGCTAGCACAAAATCGCCTTTATGAACGATTCTGCATCGCTGCGAAAAATCGCGACCTGGGCTTTCTCGTCCGCGTGGAGCTTATTCCTCCCCAGAATCGTTCATAAAGGCGATTTTGTGCTAGCCGGAGGGAGCCCGAGCGTTTCCTCCTCCTACCGCGCGGCGGCTGCCAGCGCTTCGAACAACGCCGCGTTGCTGTCGAGGTATTCGGGGTGCCACTGAACGCCCAGGTAGAAGCGGAGCGCGGGGTCTTCCACGCCCTCGACGATGCCATCGCCGCTGACCGCGCACACCTGCAGCGGATCGGCCACGCGAGCGAGGGCCTGGTGATGCATCGAGTTCACCAGCAGCGAGCGCGGCGCGGGGGCGATTCCCTCCCAGCTCGTTTCCAGCGCCGCCGGCCATCCTGCCTTGCATCCCGGCACCATGCCGTCGCCCGGGCCGCCGCACAGCACGCGGTCGAGCACGCTTCCCGGCGCGATGTCCACGCGCTGCGCCACAACGTCGTAGGGAGGCTTCTGCTGATGCGCGGCCTCCGTGAGCCCGCAAGCACGCACGTCCTGGTACAACGATCCGCCCAGCGCAACGTTGAGCACCTGCATGCCTCGGCAGATTCCCAAGGTGGGCAGGTCGCGCTCGTGGGCCAAGCGCGCCAGCTCCAGCTCGAGAGCGTCGCGATCGTCGAATACGTGCACGGTTTCCGGCAGGCGCGCCTCGTCGCCGTAGGTTGCCGGGTTGAGGTCCCCGCCGCCGGCCAGCACCAGGCCGTCCAGCCGCTCCACCAGCTCGCATGCCGCGCGGCGATTCGCATCCGCCCCGCCCGCGACGGGCGGCAGCAGCACGGGCACCGCCCCGGTGGCGGCCACGCGCCGCACGTATTCCACCGTCACGCGCTCCACGGGAACGCGCTCGTCCTCTTGCTCCTCTACAACATACGTGGTGGTGATACCGATGATCATGCCGTTACCTCCGGTCGCCGTCTTCCTGTCAGCAGCATACGAAAAAGCGCTTCTTCGGGAATCGACGTGCGAGGAATCCACAAAAGCAAGAGGGAAAGGTTGGCACGCTAGTTGCTACAGGGAGGCCAGAGAAGGTTGTCTCCCGCAGATGCGGGCGACGCAGGATACGGGATCAGGACACAAGGAGGAACGCACATGAAGTCATCGGATCGCCCCAAGTTCGGCAACTTGCAGAACTTGAAGGTGCTCAACGCGGGCGCCGTCATCGCGGCGCCGTTCGTCTGCGAGCTGTTCGCCGAGCAAGGCGCCGACGTCATTGAGCTGGAAAGCACGGTGGCGCCCGACATGTACCGCATGTACGGAGATGCATGGTCGGTCGATCGCCGAAACCAGCGCATGATCACGCTCAACATCCCCTCGCCCGAGGGCAAGGAGATCCTGCTGCAAATGGTGAAGTGGGCCGACGTGCTGGTCGAGTCGTCCAAGGGCGGCACCTGGGAGAAGTGGGGGCTTACCGACGAGGTGCTGTGGGAGGCGAATCCCGCGCTGGTCATCCTGCATATTTCCGGCTTCGGCAACTGGGGCGACCCGGACTACGTGCGCAAGGCGTCGTTCGATCCCATCGGCCAGGCGTTCTCGGGCTACTCGAACCTCAACGGCTTCCCCGACAGCCCGCCCAGCGTGACCAAGCCCTTCACTGGCGACTTCATGACCGGCCTCATGGGCGCGTGGGCCACGTTGGCCGCCGTCATTCGCGCGCGCGAGACGGGCGAGGGCGAGTCCATCGACTGCTGCCAGTTCGAAGCCCTCGTGCGCTTGCAGGGCGCCACGTTGTCCGACGGCATCAACCACGGCATCCAGCCCATGCGCATCGGCAACGAAGACCTCGTGGGCGCGTGCGCCGGCGCGCAGAAGTGCAAGGACGGTTACTGCCAGGTGGCCGTGGGCGGAGCCGGCCCGGTGAAGAAACTCGTCGAGTTCTTCGGCTTCGCCGACGACCCCGACTTCCAGCCGCTCGGTACGTATCCCTCCATCACGCGCAAGCCCGGCTGCAAGAGCCTCGACGAGCCGCTTCCCGACCGCGCCGCGAAGTTTCGCGCTGCGCTCGACAGCTGGTGCGAGGAGCACACGGTTGAGGAGGTCAACCGGATATTCGGCCAGATGGGCGTGGCGGTGAGCCCCCATATGACCTACGAGATGATGCTGAACGACCCTCATTACCAGGCGCGCGAGGTGTTCGTCGACTGCTACGACGAGATCACGCAGAAGACGGTCAAGCAGGTGAACATGATCCCGCGCTTCAAAAAGCATCCCGGCAAGATCGTGCGCGGCGGGGCGAAGTACGACGCCGATACGAAAGACGTGCTGAACGAGTTCGGTTACTCGGAAGAGGAGATCGAGCTGCTGTACGAGAAGGGGGTGTTGCGCAAGGGCGAGTAATGTGCCGGGCGGTTGGCGGCCTCGACGTACTCGGGCCGAGGCCGCATCGCCGGGCAGGCGGGGAAAGGGAAATCCTCGGACGCCCTAACGATGGCATGGATTTTGCTTATCGCTAGAGCGTTGGGGATTCTACGTTCGACAAAGGAGGCATTATGGGATCTGAAACAATGAAGGGCAGCAACTACGCCTGGGCGATCGCCATCGCCTGCGTAGCCTTCTACGCTATACCGCTTGGTTTCGTGGCCAACCAAGCGGGCCTGTTCGCATCGCCGGTCATGGAAGAGTTCGGCTGGTCGCGCACCGATGCAACGCTGTACATGTCCATCCAGCCGTGGGTGGCGGCCATCTGCACGCCGTTCGCCGGTAAGCTCATCACCAAGTTCAATCCCCGCTGGGTGATGACCGCTGCCGCTGCCGTATTCGGCCTGGCCTCGCTTGCGTGCGCCTGGTTCACCGAACCGTGGCAGTGGAACGTGTACGGCGTGCTGTACGGCGCTTCTGCCGCGTTCTGGATGTACATCGCCACGCCGACGTTCATCAACCGTTGGTTCGCCAAGAGCAACGGCACCGTCATCGGCGTCATCGGCGTGTGCGCATCGCTGCTGGGCGCGTTCATGAGCCCGGTTATCCAGGGTTGGATCAGCGGCTACGGTTGGCACACCGCCCGTATTATCATCAGCGTCATCGCGCTTGTCGCGTCCGTCGTGCTGACCGCTGCGCTGCTGCGCGAGTCGCCCGAGAAGATGGGCGTGCTGCCCTGGGGCTACGGAGCTGCTGAGGTTGCGTCCGCGAAGTCCGAGGCCAAGTCCGTTATCGACGTTGCCGCCGACGAGGGTGCCACGGCTGCGCAGGCGCGCAAGAATCCCGCGCTGTGGCTGCTCATCGTGATGGCCGGCTTCTTCGTGATCGCCGCCGGCATGATGCAGCAGTTCTCGTCCTATGCTTCCACCGGCGCGCTCGGCGCGGCCGTGGGTGCTATGGGCGTGACCGTGTGCATGATCGGCCAGCTGTTCGGCAAGTTCGGCCTGGGTTGGCTGTGCGACCACACCGGCGCCCGCGTCTCCGGCGTGGTGGCCAGCGTCTTCGGCGCGCTCGGCATCGCCATCGTGCTGTTCAGCGTTGACAGCGCCATGATGTTCTACGTGGGCGTGTTCCTGTTCGGCATCGGCTTCGCGGCGCTCAACATCGTGCCGCCCATGGCGTGCCGTCAGGCGTTCGGCCAGAAGGACTACGCCAACATCTTCTCGATGGTGGCCACCGGCCTCAACGTGTTCTCCGGTTTCTCGGCGCTCATCTACGCGCAGATCTACGACATCACCGGATCGTTTGCCGGCTGCTTCTGGCTGATCATCGCGTTCTACGTGGTGACGCTCATCTGCTCGCTCGTGATCGTTCCGATGGGACGTCGCTCCTGGGCAAAGAAGTAAGCTCGCGTTTCTCGTCCAATCGCACAACGGGCCGCCCTCTCGGGCGGCCCGTTTGCGTCCATGCTTCGAAGGTGACGAGCGGGCTGGCGAACGATGCAGCGCATTGGCGCGAAATCCGTCGCAGCATCGGCGCTCGCCCGTGTCGAGCCGCCACTGCCGCGCTTCCGTAAGGCGGCATGCTTCCGAGCCGTCGGAGGGCGGCGGGGCGTACTGACGGCTCGAAATACGGTAATGGAATCAGAGAAAATTTCCGATATCTTACCGTAACGGGTGAGCAGGGACCCCGAATCCCCCTCCTAAGATGGAAAAACAACCCGACGCGTCGAAAAAAGCCCGGTTCCGAGCGACCGAAGGCGGGTTCCGGGTACGAGATCTCGAGTTTCGGTACTATATCGAGAAAAAATCCCGAATCCATTACCGTCGCAGCTCCGCAGTCGCGCATGGGCGCTCGTCCGCGCCGAGCCGCCCGCGCCGAGCCGCCGTCGCCGCCGAGCTGTCGCCGGTGCCGAGCTGTCGTTCACACCGAGCCGCCGGTGTTGAGCCGCCGCCCGCGTTGAGCCGCCGTCGCCGCCGAGCTGTTGCCCGCGCCGAGCCGCCGCCGCCGCTTGCCCGCACCTCCTCCTTTTTCGATCCCTTCCTGCGTGGGTTTCCCCACCGGTGGGAAGCGGAGCGCCTCCTACTTGTACCAGTCCATCACTTGCTTGTAGAGGGGGAGGATCTGCTGACGCTGCGCGCGGAAGGCGGCTTCGGCGGCGTCCAGCTCGGCCACCGTGTCGTCGGTTGCGTCGGCAACATCCACGCTCAGCGCTTTCTCGAGGCGCTTGCGGGTTTGCTTGTACGCGCTTTTCGCGCCGTGGCTCATCTTCTTCTTCGCCGCGCTGTAGTAGTCGTTCGTCGCCCCGATGAACGCGTAGCACTCGAGCATCTTCTGGATGAGGTCGCGGGTGGCCCGGTCGGCCGCCTCGTGCTCGAGCGCGTCGGCCAAGGCCTGCTGGATGTCGCTCTGGGTGACGACGTCTCCGGCGGTGAACGCGACGATCTCCGCGTTGCTCCGGTCCAGGTTCGCGGCCGACACGGTCAGGACACCCGTCGCGTCCAGCTCGAACCGCAGCTCGATCTGGGGCACGCCTGCGCCGCTCCACTTGATGTTGCGCACCCGGATGCGGCACAGCTCGATGCCGTCGCGCGCGAGCGGGCGGTTCCCCATGAGGACGTGGAACTCCGCGGCCATCTGGAACGAGTCGGCCGTGGAGAACATCGTGGACGCCGTATGGGGCACGCGCACGTCGCTCGGGACCACCTCGGATACGTAGCCGCCCGGCAGCTCCACGTTGAGGGCCAGGGGCAATAGGCCGCCCGGCAGCTCCACCTGTATGCGCGCCTCGGGTTCGTCGACGCGAACCATATTCTGATAGAGGTCGGAAGCCTTGCTCGCCATAGTCGCTCCTCCTGCATCGATCGGGTATCCCTTGCCTCGATCATCGCAAAAAGCATGCCATGTTGGCATCAATTTTGCAGGGGATTTCGCAGCCGCTCTCTCAGGCGGCAACGTCGAGAAGGAGGAACCGTATGAAAGCTCAAGATTGCCCGAAGTTCGGCCCGCTGCAAGGGGTGAAGGTGGTCAACCTCACCATGGCTATCGCGGGCCCGTTCGCCTGCAGCCTGCTGGCCGACCTGGGCGCCGAGGTCATCGGCGTGGAAAGCCCGCGCGGCCGCGACACCTCGCGTCCTACCAATCAGGCGTTGCAGGGCTGGGGCACGCAGATGGAGCGCCGCAACACGCGCTCGCTGTGCATGAACGTGAAGGACGGCGCAGGCCGCACCTGGTTCTTCGAGCTGCTCAAGCAGGCGGACATCCTCGTGGACGGCTTCCGCGGCGGCCAGATGGCGAAGTGGGGCATGTCGGACGAAGCGCTATGGGAGGTCAACCCGAAGCTGACCATCGCGCACATCTCGGGTTTCGGCCAGACAGGCGATCCGGCGTACGTGTCGCGCGCCTCGTTCGACGGCATCGGCCAGGCCTACGGCTGCTTCATGGAGATGAACGGCTATCCCGATCGTCTGCCGGTGCTCGCGTTTCCCCAGGTGTCGGACTACTACGCGGGCTTCATGGCCAGCATCGGCGCGCTGGCCGGCTACATCAACGCGCAGCGTACGGGCAAGGGCGACAGCGTGGACGTTGCCCAGTACGAGGCCATGCTGCGCTGCGAGGGCTTCTATGCGCTGAACTACCTGAACACGGGCGCGCTGCCCGTGCGCGAGGGGTCGCACAGCACGTCGAGCGCCGGCTACGGCACCTACATCTGCCAGGACGGCGTGCCCATCTACACGCTCATCCTGGGTCCCGGCGTGGTGCGCGCCGCGCTGCCCGTGTTCGGTTTGGAATACGGCAGCGAGCTGTTCCCCGAAGGCACGCCGGTCATCTCGTTCGGCAGCGAGGCCGGCATCGTGCTGGAGGAGGCGATGGAAGCGTTCTTCGGGTCGCACACCGCCGAGGAGGCCGAGCGCATCATGCTGGATGCGGGCGTTCCGTGCAGCCGCATCTACACCTTTGAGATGGCCGAACGGGATCCCCACTACCAGGCGCGCGAGAGCTTCACGTCGTGGAAGAGCTCTTACGACGACGAATCCATCCGCGGGGTGAACGTGGTGCCTCGCATGAAGAACAACCCCGGTCAAATATGGCGCGGCATGCCGCTCGTGGGCGCCGACAACGAGGACATCCTCGAAGAGTTGGGCGCCACGCCCGACGACGTCGCCAGCCTCTACGACGAGCAGCTCCTCAAGCCAGAAAGCAAATACCGTGCCAAGTTGGAATGGGAGGGGGACGGCATCGCATTCCCGCCCCCCTCCCATTCCAACTTGGCACGGTATTTGCTTTCTGGTCTTCATCGGAAGTTTCAGGGGATTTGAGACAAGGAGATGAGGACATGGGCACTGCACGTACCAAAGGAGCCGTGTGGGCTTGGCTCGTCGTTATCGGGTGCATCGGCTTCTATTCGATTCCGACGGGCATCGTCGGCAACACCTCGGGCATTTTCGTCGCCCCGGTGATGGACCAGTTCGGTTGGACGCAAACCGACACCACCATGTACCGCACCATCCAGCCGCTCGTCGCGGCCGTGTGTGCGCCGATCGCCGGCAAGCTGATGGAGAAGTACAACCCCCGCTGGATCCTCGCTGCGGTGTCGGCGGCCTTCGGCCTGGCATCGTGGGCGAGCGCCTACGCCACCGAGCTGTGGCAGTGGAACCTCTACGGCGTCGTGTACGGCGTAACGTCGGCGTTCTACATGTACCTCGCGGCTCCCGTGCTGATCAACGCCTGGTTCAAGAAGAGCGCCGGTCTGGCCATCAGCATCACGGCGGCGGTGCTGTCCATTCTGGCGGCCGTGGCCAGCCCCATCGGGCAGGAGCTGATCAACCAGTTCGGTTGGCAGACGGCGCGCGCCGCGCTGTCCATCGTCACCACGGTGCTGTCGGTGGTGCTGACGGTGGCGTTCGTGCGCAAGAGCCCGTCAGTGATGGGGCTGCTGCCGTTCGGTGCGGGCGAGAAGGACGCATCCGACGACAAGCTCGCCGCGGCCCCCGAGGCTGACGAGGGCGCCACGGTGGCGCAGGCCATCAAGTCGCCCGGCCTCTACCTGCTCATCCTCGTGGCCTGCATCTTCGTCATGTGCGCCGCGTTCTTCCAGCAGATCCCCGCGTTCGCCGCGCACGGCGCGCTGGGCGCGAGCGCGGGTGCCATGGCCGTGTCCATCATCATGGTGGGAGGCGTGGTGTTCAAGCTGCTGCTGGGCGCGCTCAACGACAAGATCGGCGTCAAGTTCACGGGCATCATCGCCGCGTCGTGCGGCGCCATCGGCATCCTGCTCGCCTACATCGCCGGTGAGAACGTGGCTCTGTTCTACGCGGGCATGGTGGTGTTCGGCGGCGGCTACGCGGGCCTCACGGTCATCGCTCCCATGCTGGCGCGCGCGGCCTTCGGCTCGCTCAACTACTCGCAGATCTACTCCTGGGTGTCCACGGGCATCTTCATCGCAACGGCCGTGTCGTTCTTGGTGTACGGCATGATCTACGACACGACGGGCTCGTTCGACCTATGCTTCATCCTGGTCATCGCCCTGTACGTGCTGGCCGTCGTCCTGGTTCCCATCACGCTTGCGCTATCCCAGAAAGCCTGGAAGCGCGACGGCAGCCGTTAGCAAATCCATCGCAATGCGGATGAGACAAAGGGACGGGGTATTTGTCTCATCCGACCGCCATCATCAAAGAGGAGAAACGGGAATGAGACAAATACCCCGTCCCTTTGTCTCACACGACCGACAAGAGAGGACTTCGAACGCATGAGCACGCAGTACCCCATCCTGGGATCGCCGTTGCAGGTGAACGGCGTCACCTTGAAGAATCGCATGATCACCACGTCCATGTCGCCGGGCGCGGGCTATGTGACGAAGGACAACCGTCCCACGCAGCGTTTGGCGAACTACCTGGAGGAACGGGCCGAAGGGCAGACGGCCCTCATCATCCAAACCATCTGCCCGTGGAAGCGCAACGAGATCGACCCCGACCACATCCACGAGCTGCCCAGCTGCTACGACGAAAGCTGCATTCCCGACCTGCAGCGCTACCTGGTCGAGCCGGTGCACAAGCACGGCGGCCTCATCTGCGCACAGCCGTACTACGTGCACGACTGGAAGCCCGACGCCGAAACGCCGGAAGGCCCCTACGGCCCGTCCGATATCGCCATCCTCAAGTTCATGGGCGGCTTCCGCGCCATGACGCTCGAGCGGATCGAGGCGTTCAAGCAGCAGTTCTTCAATGCGGCGCGCGTGTGCAAGGCGGCCGGCTTCGACGCCATCGAGGTCATGGCCGGCGTGGGCGGCATCCTGTCGCGCTTCATGGCGCTTGCCACCAACAACCGCACCGACGAGTACGGCGGCAGCCTGGAGAACCGCGTGAAGCTGACGCTCGAGGTGATCCGCGGCGTGCGCGAAGCGGTGGGGCCGGAGTTCCCCATCGTGGTGCGCTGGTCGCCCGTCGACTTCATCAAGAGCCCTGCAGGCCCGGGCCTATCCATGGAGGAGGCGCTGCGCATCGCGCCGATGCTGGAAGAAGCGGGCTGCGACTTGCACGATCTTGCCGTGGGCTGGCACGAGACCAGCGAGCCGCTCACCACGAAGGTCATCGAGGACGGCCACTGGACGTTCGTCTCGCAGCAGATCAAGACTGTGGCGAAGAAGCCGGTGGCGCAGGGGTACCGCAACACCGATCCGCGCGTGATGGAACGGAACCTGCAGGACGGCAAGATGGACGTGGTGGCCGGGCTGCGCTACAGCATCGCCGACCCAGCGCTGCCCCGCAAGGTGATGGAGGACCGCACCTGCGACATGCGCCTGTGCATCGTGTGCTGCCGCTGCCTGGACGACGTGGTGAGCCAGGGCAAGCCGCTCAACAACTGCGGCGTGAACCCGCGCTTGGGCGAGGAGCTCGACCATGAGGCGTTTCCGCCGGCACAGAGCGCCAAGAAGGTGATGGTGGTTGGCTCGGGGCCGGCCGGCATCAACGCGGCGCTGACGGCGGCGCAGCGCGGCCATGCCGTGGACCTGTACGAGGAAGGCCCGCGCCTCGGCGGATGCGTGAAGATGAGCAGCATCTTCAGCCCCTACCACGAACGCTATCTGGACTACCTCCTCACGCAGGTGAAGCAGCACCCCGAGATCACCGTGCACCTCAAGACGAAGGTCACGCCCGAGACGGTGCGGCAGGCCAAGCCCGACGCGGCCATCGTGGCCGTGGGCGGCAAGCCCGTGGGGCTGGACGTGCCGGGCGCCGACGGCAAGAACGTCGTGTCGTCGCACGATTTCCTCGAGATGATCAACGGTCATGCGCCTGCGGGGAAGAAGGGCGCGCTCAACAGCTTCATGTGGGGCGCGGGCTCGCAGTTCCTCAAGCATTACTACACGCCGTCGTTCGCGCGCACGATGACCGAGAAGTCGCCGTGGCCCATCGGCCGCAGCGTCGCCATCATCGGCGGCGGCCTGCCGGGCTGCGAGTTCGGCCACCTGTGCATGGAGACGGGCCGCACCACCGCCATCGTCGAGGAGCGCAAGAAGGTGGGCTTCGACGTGGGCGGTTCGGACCGCTTCGGGCTGATCAGCGGTTTCAAGAAGGCCGAGAACGTCGAGATGTACCCGCTCACGCGCGTTACGGCCATCACCGAGGAGGGCGTGAAGGCCGTGCAGACCACGCCGGAGGGAGACAAGGAGCTGTTCATCCCCGCCAAGACCGTGGCCATCACGCTGGGTCTTGCCGAGAACCACGATCTGGGCGAGGCGTGCAAGCCGCTCGTGGACGAGGTGTACCTCGTGGGCGACTGCGAGACGCCGGGGCGCATTGCCGACGCAACCAAGATGGGCTATCGCGCGGCATGCGCGCTGTAGGAGAGGAAACGCGAGTGAGTGCTATGACCGAACAACCTGTCGTTCCGAGCGAAGTCGCCGGAGTCGAAGGATCTCCTGCGTGCGCTTCCGTTCACGACGTCGTGTACGCCGAACGGCTCGATGGGGGCATCGAGGTCGTCTACCTGAACCAGCCGCGCAAGAAGAACGCCCTATCCGGCGAGATGATGACCAAGCTCGACGGGCTGTTGCGCGCGGCGGACGTCGACGACGGCGTGCGCGTGGTGGTGCTGCGCGGCGCGGGGGACGACTTCTCGAGCGGCGGGGACCTCGATCAGGGCCCCGCCCTCGAGCCCGGCCCCGAGGGCGCGCGCAAGACGCTGCGTCGGTACCTGGCCGTGATCCGGACGATCCGCACGATGGCGAAGCCGGTGATCGCGATGGTGGACGGCTACGCCGTGGGCGGCGCATTCGCCCTCGTGTGCGCGTCGGACCTCGTGTGCGCGTCCGAGCGTGCGCAGTTCGTGCCGGCGTTCTGCCAGATCGGCATCGTGCCCGAGATGGGCATGATGAAGCTGCTGCCCGATCTGGTGGGCCTGCAGCGTGCCAAGGAGCTGCTGTTCTTCGGCGGCAAGATCCCTGCGCTCCAGCTGTACGACTGGGGCGTGGTGAACCGGCTGTTCCCGGCTGAGACCCTGGAAGCCGACACGCTTTGGTTCGCGCGCCAGCTGGCGGGAATGCCCGACGCGTCCATCCAGCTGACGAAGAACATCATGAACGGGCTTGCCGACGGCAATCTGGAGGCATGCCTGGAAGCCGAATCGACGGCGTCGCCGTTCTGCACGACGACGAAGGCGTACGCCGCCACTATGGAGAGATTTGCCCGCTGAACCCTGCGAAGGTGAGAAGATATGGCACAGTGCAACGTAGCGGAACCGTTCCTCGCAAGCGCGCAGGCGCATCCCGATAAAACGGCCGTCGTGTTCGACGGACGCGAGATCACCTACGGCGCCCTGAACGATCGCGTCAACCAAACGGCAGCGGTGCTGGTCAGCGACCTGGGCGTTCGGCCGGGCGACCGCGTGGCCTACCTGTTGCCGAACTGCTCCGAGCTTCTGGAGGTGTACTACGCCATCCAGAAGATCGGAGCCGTTGCCGTGCCTTTGAACTACAAGCTCATCCCGCGCGAGATCGGCTATCTGGTGAACGCGAGCGGAGCCGAAGTGCTCGTGTTCGCCCACCAGTTCGCCGCGGCAGTGGCCGAGGCGGCGCGTGCGTTTTCGGCCGACGTGGCGCTCGTCAGCGTAGGCGGGGACGGGGTGAGACAGAGGGACGGGGTAATCGTCTCATCTTGCGAGCAAGATGAGACGATTACCCCGTCCCTCTGTCTCACCCCGTCCCCCTGCCCCGCCCTGGAGCTGGAGCGGGCGCGCGCCGGCCACGACACTGCCGAGCCCCCGCTGTTCCGCGACCCGAACGCCCTGTCGCGCATCCAGTACACGGGCGGCTCGACGGGCCTGCCGAAGGGCGCCGCGCGCACCCATGCCGCCGACCTCGTGGAGCTCGATGCCATCATGGACTCGAACGGCATCGGCGACGATCCTGACAACGTGGTGCTCATCCAGTGCCCGCTCGAGCATCACGGCGGCCATAGCTGGTTCACCATCACGTTCGCGGCGGGAGCGACGCTGGTCATCTGCGAGGCGTTCAACGCCGAGCAGATCCTCCACTTCATCGAGTTCTACCGGGTGACGTACATGATTCTGCTGCCGCCCACCACGTACCTGCGCCTGCTGCGGTGTCCCACCATCGACCAGTACGACCTCAGCTCGGTGCGCCTCGTGCAAAGCGCCGCCGGAGCCACCACGAAGCCTATCATCCAGGCCATCTACGACAAGTTCCCCAACGCGGTGCTCAACTACGGCTGGGGCCAGTCGGAAAGCGGCGCGGGCAGCAGCCTGAAGATCACGCGCGCGATGCTCGAGGCCGATTCGCCCCTGCTGGAGAGCGTGGGGCGGCCGATGAAGCACGTGGAGATGAAGGTGGTGGACGAGGCGGGCCAAGAGGTGCCCGACGGCGAAGTGGGCGAGGCGCTGTTCCGCTCGGCGTCGGTGATGCGCGGCTACTACGGGCAGCGCGACCTTACCGACGAGGCGTTCACGTCCGATGGCTGGCTGCGCACGGGCGACCTTATGATGCGCGACGCGGAGGGATACTACTACGTGCGGTCGCGCAAGAAGGACATGATCAAGTCGGGCGGCGAGAACGTGTTCGTCGCCGAGGTGGAAAACGTGCTGCGCACGCACCCGGATGTGGGGGATTGCGTCGTGTTCGGCACGAGCGACCCGGTGATGGGGGAGGCCGTGGCAGCCGTCATTCAGCCGCGAGCGGGCTCGAACCTCACGGCGGCCGAGGTGCAGACGCACTGCAAGGGCTACATCGCCAGCTACAAGAAGCCGCGCTATGTCGTGTTCATGGACGACCTGGGGCGCGACAGCGCGGGCAAGGTGCGGAAGCTCGACGTCGTCGCGTACTTCGACGAACGCAAGGAGCAGGCTGCGCCGCGTCACCACGAGAAGCTGTGCAGCGACCCCGACATCTACCTCATCCAGGTGCCGTACTCAGGCGGCACGCCCATCGGCTACACGAACGCCTACCTCATCGTCACCGACGAGCGCAACCTGCTGGTGGACACCGGCGTGAGCCATGAGGCGTCCTACGAGGTGCTGCGTTCGGCGTTGCAGGATCTGCGCGTGGACATGGCGCGCACCGACGTGTTCGCCACGCACTTCCACATCGACCACCTGGGACTGGTCGCGGCGCTTGCACACGAGGATACGAAGGTGTACTTGAGCTCGCGCGACGAGGAGGTATTCCGCGGCAGGGGCGCGCGCTCGTATCGCGGCACGGTGAAGGCGCGGCTGGCGCGCGAGGGCTTTCCGCCGGACGAGCTGGACGAGCTCGAGCGCACCGATGCCAGCCTCATCCCGCGCACGGAATGGCCTATGCCCGAGAGCTTCGTGAACCTGGCCGACGGGGACGAGATGCGCTACGGCGGCTACCGGATGCGGGCGGTGGAGACGCCTGGGCACACGCCGGGACACCAATGCCTGTACCTGCCCGATCGGAAGATCATGTTCTACGGCGACCACGTGCTGATGAACAGCTCGCCCAACATGGCTCCGTTTCCCGACGAAGCGGATTCGCTGGGAGACTATCTGCACAGTCTGGACAAGGTGGCGCAACTGCCGGTGACGCTCGCCTGCATGGGGCACGGGTTCGTCGACCCGCGCCGGCAGGCCGAGGCCATGCCCGAGCGCATCGCGTGGCTGCGCCAGCATCATCACCAGCGGCTCGACGAGATTCTCGCGCGAATCGCCGAGCGCCCCGGCATGACTGGCACGGAACTTGCTAAGTCCATCACGTGGAACATTCCGCATGACACCTGGGAGGGGATCCCCATCATCCAGCGTTGGATCATCGTGTGCGAAACGCTGGCCCACCTCGACCACCTCAGGGGCGAAGGGCGGGTGCGCAGGGAGCGCGCGGAAGATGCGTACCGGTATTTCATGGGGCAAGGCGTTCAGGGAACCGAAGGAAAGGAACGATAACATGGATTTCAGTTTGACCGACGAGCAGCAGCTTCTGCTTGAGAGCCTCGACGAGCTGATGGAGCGTTACTGCACCGAGCAGTACATGAAGGAGTGCGACGAGAAGCACGAATGGCCGCACGAGTTCACCGACGCGCTGCTGGAGAACGGCTTCCAGATGCTGGGCGTGGACGAGGAGTTCGGCGGCACCCCCGTCGATGTGACCACGCTCATGCTGGTGGCCGAGCGCGTGTGCAAGAACGGCGCGCCCATCTACGTGTACGGCAACCTGTGCGCGCTCAAGGACATGACCGAGTACGGTACTCCCGAGCAGCAGGAGCAGTGCTTCGCCGAGGTGATGGCGGGCCGCCCCGGATTCGTGCTGGGCTTCACCGAGCCGGGCGCGGGCAGCGACAGCTCTGCGCTGGCCAGCACCTACCAGCGTCGCGACGGCAAGGTGTACCTCAACGGCAGCAAGTCGTTTATGACGAACGCCGTGAACTCGAAGTACATGCTGTGCGTGGCCCGCAATGCCGACGACGATCCCGCCGAGCGCGCCAACCGCTCGCGCTTCTCCATGTGGTGGGTGCCGCTGCGCGACGACGAGGGCAACCTGACTCCCGGCATCTCCATCGAGCCGCTCGAGAAGATCGGCTGGAACATGGGAAACACCTGCGAGCTGCACATGCAGGACGTGGAGCTTGAGGAGAAGGACCTCGTGGGCGTCGAGGGCAACGGCTTCATGCAGGCCATGGTGAACTTCGAGGTGGAGCGTCTGCTGGCATGCGCCCAGTCGCTCGGCGCCGCGGAGTGCGCCTACGAGGACGCCGTGCGCTACGCCACGCAGCGCGTCCAGTTCGGCAAGCCCATCGGCAAGAACCAGCTCATCCAGGAGCATATCACCGACATGTACCTGAAGATCGAGAACATGCGCAACTGGGTGTACAAGACGGCGTGGAAGATCGACAACGGCGAGTCGGTGCAGATCGACTCTGCCGTGGCGAAGCTGTACTGCGGCCGCGCCGCGTTCGAGGTGTGCGACACCGCGCTGCAGGTGATGGGCGGCATCGGCTACACGAAGGACTGCCGCATCTCGCGCCTGTGGCGCGACCAGCGCGTCTACCGCATCGGCGCCGGCACCGACGAGATCATGATCCACATCGCCGGACGAGCCATCCAGAAGCAATTTGTTCCGTCGGCCTGACGGCCGCCGGAACCGCTCGATGCTGCGACGCGAAGCTAGTCCCCGTAGGGGGCGGCCTTTCGTGGCACCCCGCCTTGGCGCTCCAAGGTTTCGTCGCGTACCGAAGTGCGCTTCCCCAACCTTTCACGCCAATTCGGGCCACCACGAAAGCCCTCGCTGACTTTGCTGGACCTGTATGTTGAGAAAGGACCCCCATCATGCCCCAAATCTTCAATCCCGTCGACGACCTCGTGGCGGAGCAATCCCTGGTCGATTCGCTCGTTGCCGACTTCACCGAGGACGACTGGAACCGCATGGCCGCCTACTGCACCACCTGGACGTTCAAGGACGTCATCTGCCACATCGCGTTCTTCGACTACTGCGCGGTCGAGCTTTTGGCCGGGCGTGGCGAGAGCGTGAACGCCGTGGCCGACGCCGCGTCCGAGCAGGACGAGAACTACCACGTGATGGCGTTCCGCGACCAGAGCGGCGCCGATATCCTGAACTGGTGGCGCGAGCAGCGCACCCTTATGACGGCCGCCTTCATGGAGCTGGGCCCGAAGGGCCGCGTGCCGTGGGCCGCCGGCATTCCGCCCATGTCCGTGCGCTCGCTCGCGTCGGCGCGCCTCATGGAGCTGTGGGCGCACAGCGTGGACCTGTACGACGCGATGGGCATCGACCCTGTGGTGAAGGAGCGCATCGCCTCCACGCTGTTCCTTTCATGGCAGGGCCGTCCGAACATGTACAACGTGAACGGCCTCGCGTTCGACCCTGCGATCCCGATGCATCTCGAGCTGACGCTGCCGTCGGGCGAGCTGTGGACGAAGGGCGAGCCGAACGATCAGAACTACATCAAGGGGTCGGCGAAAGACTGGGCGCTCGTGGCTATCCGTCGGCGCAACTGGATGGATACCGACCTCGAGGTAGTCGGCGACGAGGCGCGCATCTACGCCGGTATCGTGCAAACCTACGCCGGTCCCGCCGATCCGGCCCCGGAAGCGAAGAACCCGCGCTAGGCGCAGGAAATGTCCCCAAAGGTGCCTGTCCCCTTTGGGGACATTCAGCGGTAGATCATGGGGACGGGGGAGCAAGTGGCGAAATCGGGGCACGTGTCGCAGTCCTCGCCGAGGTCGGGCGAAATGCGCTCGCGCGCCACCTGCTCGCACCCGAGCGCCGTGTAGAAGGGAACCGCCGGGCCGCGCGCGACGAACAGCAGCGCGCCGTAACGGGCCCGTGCGTCCTCCATGAGAGCGCGTCCAACGCCGAGCCGCCGCGCCCGCGCGTCGACCACGATGGGGCTGATGTACCAGCTGCCTTCGGCTTCGACGATGCGGATGAAGCCGACGATGCGTCCTTCGCTCAGCGCGACGTACGACGTTCCGCGCGGGGTGAGCGTGCCCATGCCGGCATCTTCGGCCAGACGCGCGATGGCGTCGCCGTCGCGCTCGGTTGCTTCTCGAATGGCGAGGGTGGATGGATCGCACGTCATGAAGGGGTCCTTCCTGAGCTTTATCCATAGATTAGTAAAACAATTAGCAAAAATCATGCTAAAGTTTATAATATCGCATACTTAGTTGAAAATTTCACGGAATCATCTTAAAATGAGCGTATTGACACCGCTTGTCGGTAAAACCACGCGCTTGCCGAGGGGGAATGGCACCAGCGTGCTGTACCAAGGGGGTTGCATGCCCGAGCATCCGAGCCAAGCTGTTCGCGTGGAAGCGCGTTCCGATGTCTCGCTGCGCACGAAGCAGCGATTGGCGCCCACGGCTATCCAGGGGCTCGAGGTCCTCGCGCTGCCCGTTACCCGCCTCGACGCCTACGTGCGCGATCTGGCGGAGCGCAACCCCCTGCTCGATTTTGATTACGATCATGCCTCCCTGTCGTTCGAGGAGATTCCCGACGAGGACGAACGCGCTTCTGACAACGACGGCGACGATGTCGAAAGTGCCTATGCGCGTCCGTCGTCCATCGCGTGGGATGCGCGTGGGTTCGATCTTGCGCGCTTGCGCGACGAGTGCTCGGAGACCGAGACGCTGCAAAGCCACTTGCGCATGCAGCTGACGGGGGCGTGCATCAGCGAGCGGGACCGTCTTGTGCTCGACGTCCTCATCGAGAACATCGATGACGATGGGTACTTCTCGGGCAGCATGCCCGCGGTGTGCGCGGAAGCGGGCTGCTCGGCCGAGGACGGCCAGCGGATGCTCTCGCTCGTGCAGACGCTGACGCCGCGCGGCGTGGGCGCGCGCGACCTGGCCGAGTGTCTCATGCTGCAGCTCGACGACGATGCGCCCTATGCGTCGGTGATTCGCGCGATGCTGCAGAACAGCTTGGAGGATCTCGCCGAGAATCGCACGACGAAGCTCACGCGCGCGTACCATGTGAGCGTCGACGACCTCTCGGCCATCCGCGATGTCATCTGCACGCTCGACCCGCGTCCCGGTTCGTCGTTCTCGCAGCGCAAGGAGACGGTGTACGTCGTCCCCGACGTGGCCATCATGCCCGACGGGACGGGGTTCTCGGTGCGCGTGACCGGCGAGCTGTCGGAGACGCTCGTGCTCAACGGAGCCTACGATCGCATGGCCGAACAGGGACTTATGGACGGCGAGGCGCGCGCATGGCTCGGGCAGAAGCGTGCCGAGGCAGATGCGGCGCTGGCCAACATCGACCAACGGCGCCAGACGCTCCATCGCTTCGGTGTATATCTGGCGGAGGTCCAATACGATTTCTTCGTCGGCGGCGATGCGCGCATGCGCCCGCTCACCATGCAGCAGG
Organism: Eggerthella timonensis; assembly: GCF_900184265.1. Classification (NCBI taxonomy): domain Bacteria; kingdom Bacillati; phylum Actinomycetota; class Coriobacteriia; order Eggerthellales; family Eggerthellaceae; genus Eggerthella; species Eggerthella timonensis. Next base: position 165,684 of record NZ_FXXA01000002.1, on the reverse strand, counting down.
CCGCCGACGCGCTGGGCGTGCACGTGTCCACCATCAGTCGCACGGTGCAGGACAAGCACGTGCTCACCCCCTGGGGCGTGTACCCGCTCAAGCATTTCTTCTCGAGCTCGGTGGCCTGCTCGGCCGAAGAGCGTCGCCATGCGCTTTCCTCGCTGGCCATCAAGGATCGCATCAAGGACCTCGTCGCGCAGGAGGATCGCCGCAAGCCCCTGAGCGATGCGACCATCACCACCATCTTGAACGGCGAGGGCGTGGACATCAAGCGCCGCACCGTGGCGAAGTATCGGGAAGCGCTCGGCATCGGGCGGCAGTCGCAGCGAAGACGGTAAGGTTCTCAATCGGAACAGAGGGGAGCGCACGTGATATATCGAAAAGAGCACGCGATAGAGGCCTGGAAAACGTTTGTCAGCACGGGAACGATCCTCGAGGACAAGGTGCGCCCCGAAATAGCTCGTTCATGGATTCGGTGCCGCGCGGCGGGCGTGAACCCATGGTCGAGCGATTTCGTCGACCAGAACGTCCCGCTTCTCGAGGAGAAGCGGACGCGTTTCGCCGCCTCGCTCAAGGCGACGACTCCGGTCATGAAGTTCCTCAAGGAGATGCTGGGCTGCAACGTGTCTCTCATGGATGGAGAGAATTTCGTATTCGAGCTGCTGTCTCCTCTCACTACCTATCCACGCACGTTCGGCACGTTCATGCGCGAAGAGGATGTTGGAACGGGAAACGCGACGCTCGTTGCGTACGAGAAGCGCCCGGTGCGCGTCGACGGGTTCGAGCATTACCGCGCCATCGTGCAGACGTACTCCGGCGTGTCGATGCCGTACCTCGACGCAGCGGGGAAATACTACGGCGCGCTCAACATCAACAGCCCCTTCGCCGTGCTGCCGCAGAGCGCCCTCGACCTGTGCCGCATCGGCGTGTCGCTGACGAACGATTTGCATCGTGCGGGCTCGAAGGCGGGCGCGCTGCTGTCCACGGTGGACTTCTTCAAGCCGCTCATGCTGGCATACGAGCATCCGGTGCTGCTCATCGATCAAAGCGGCCGCATCCTGAGCGGCAACGCCGGCATGCGGCAGTACTGCCCCGATTGGCAGCAGTACTCGTACGGATCGCAGTCGCTGAGCGCCTATCTGGGCAAGGGCTTCACCGCGCAGGATGTGCTCGACCTTCCCGAGAAGCTGGAGGCCCCGCTGCCTTTGCCGTTCAAGAAGGGCCGCTCGCGCGCGGTGCAGGAACTCAACCTCGTGCGGCGGGGCGTGGTGGACATCGACGGTCAGGAGCCGTTCGTCATGCTCGTGTTCGAGGACGGAAGCGAAGTCGAGCGCAACGCCAAGCGCGCGACCGGCCGTCGCAGCGACGCGGCGGTCATGCCCACGGGCGACAAGGTCGACTACATCGGCGAAACCGAGGAGTGGAAGAAGATCGACCGCATGGTGCAGAAAGTCGCGCCCATCAAGACGAACGTGCTGCTGCTGGGCGAGACGGGCACGGGCAAGGAAGTGGTGGCGCGCGCGTTGCACCGTCGCAGCGGACGTGCCGGCGAGTTCGTGGCCATCAACTGCGGCGCCATGCCGCGCGATTTGCTGGCCACCGAGCTGTTCGGCTACGAGGGCGGCGCGTTCACCGGCGCGCGCGAGTCGGGCGCGGTAGGCAAGTTCGAATACGCCGACGGCGGCACGCTGTTCCTCGACGAAATCGGCGAGATGCCGGTGGACATGCAGGTGAGCTTGCTGCGCGTGCTGCAGGAGCAAAGCGTCACGAAGCTGGGGTCGAACACGGCGAAGACGCTCGACGTGCGCGTGATTGCCGCCACGAACCAGAACATCGAGCGCCTCATCGCCGAGAAGAAGTTCCGCAGCGATCTGTACTACCGTCTGAGCCTCGTGGAGATTCGCCTGCCCCAGCTGCGGCGGCGCGCTGCTGACATCCCTCCGCTCGTGGACTACTTCAACGGGCAGCTCTCCTCGGTGCTCGAGGTCCCGTGCACGCCTTTCCCCGCCGAGACCGTCGAGGCGTTGCAAGCCTACAGTTGGCCGGGCAACGTGCGCGAGCTGCGCAACATCGTGGAGCGCTGCCTGATCATGCAGGGCCAAGGCGCCAACGTCACCCTGGACTCGCTGCCGCCGCATATTGCGAACGCGGCGAACGCGATGCCGGACGGTCCGGTCGCCCACGTGGCTGCGACCATGCAGCAGGGCGCAGGCGCGATGCGGGAAGGCGTGGAGGACGATGCGACGTCCGAGGAGCGCCATCTCGTGCAGGCGCTCCTCGCGCAGTACGAAGGCGACCTCGCCGCGGTGGGGCGCCAGCTCAACCTCACGCACGACGAGCTTGCCGAGCTGCTCAACCGCCTTCATCTGCGCGTTCGCGTGGTGCTCGAAAGCACCGACGATACGTTCTAGGGACGGCTTCTTCCCCGACGGAGGGCAGTCGCGACAGGATGGCACGCTTTTTGCTTCTCGAATGCACGGAACCGCATTCCCGATACGCAAAAGGAGTGATTCATGAACATCGTTGTGTGCTACAAGATCGTGCCCGACGAGCAGGACGTGGTCGTGCAAGCCGACCGCACGCTGTCGTTCGGGCGCGCTGCGCTCAAAATCGGCGATTACGATCTGAACGCCGTGGAGGCCGGCGCACAGCTGGCGGCCGCGCATGGGGCGTCGCTCGTGTGCCTCACCGCCGGCGGCGACGCCGTGGAGGACACGAAGCTGAAGAAGGCCGTCCTCGCGCGCGGCCCGCAGGAGAACGTGGCGGTGAAGGACGCGTCGCTGCCCGAGGCCGGCTCCACGGTGACGGCGCATGTGCTTGCGGCGGCCGTCAAGCAGCTGGGCGAGGTGGATCTCGTGCTGTGCGGCGAGGGATCTGCCGACCGCTACGCGCAGCAAGTGGGCGTGCAGCTGGGCGAGGTGCTGGGCCTGCCCGTCATCAACGCCGTGAGCTCCATCGAGCTCGACGGCGACGTGGCGCACGTCGAGCGCACCGTCGGCGCCGTGGTGGAGCGCCTGGACGTGCCGCTCCCGGCCGTGCTGTCGGTGGTCGCCGACATGAACACGCCGCGCATCCCTTCCATGAAGGACATCCTGGGCGCGGGGAAGAAGCCTTCGCGCGTGCTTTCGCTCGAGGACGTGGGGTTCGCCGGCGCCGACGAGGCCATCGAGGTGGTGAGCACGCTTGCGCCGAAGCAGCGCGATCGCGCGTGCGAGATCCTCGAGGGCGATGACGACGAGACGGTTCAGGCATTCGTGGCGCGCGTGCGCGAGCGGCTGTAAGGAGGCTTCCATGAGCAATAAGACGATCGCGGTGTTCGCCGATGCGGTTGAGCCCTACGAGGAACTGTGCAGCGGCGCGCGGGCGCTGGGCGGCAGCCCGGTGGCGTTGTGGGCGGGCGACGAGGCCGATGCGGAGCGCATCGCCGCCTGGGGCGCGCGTGTGATCTGCGTCGGGGCCGTCCCCGAAGGCGCGCTGTACGAAGACTGCGTCCCCGCATTCCAGGAGATCCTCGAGGCCGAGCAGCCGGCGCTGGTGCTGGCGCGCATGTCGAAGCGCACGCAGTGCGTGGCGGGCCGTCTCGCCGTGCGGCTGGGCATGCCGGTGGTCACCGACGCGTCGCGCGTGACGCTCGACGACGCGGGCGTCGAGGTGGCGCATATGGCGTACGGCGGCGCGGCCGAGCGCGTCGAGCGGGCGCACGGCACGGCGCTCGTGCTCGTGGGCTCGGGCGTGTTCGAGATCGACGCGCCCCCGGCTTCCGGCACGGTGGAGCGCGCGTCGGCGTCGATCGAGCCGGGTCCCATCAAGCTGGTCGGGCGCCAGGAGAAGCAGGAGGAAGTGGTCGACCTCGGCTCCGCGAAGGTGGTGGTATGCGTGGGCCGCGGCATCCAGAACGAGCAGAACCTGGGCGCGGCGCAGCGGTTCGCAACGCGCATCGGCGGCGAGATGGCCTGCTCGCGCCCCATCGCCGAAGGCGAGGGATGGATGGCGCACAGTCGCTACCTGGGCGTTTCCGGTGCGACCGTCAAGCCGGAGGTCTATGTGGGCCTGGGCGTGTCGGGCCAGGTGCAGCACACGGTTGGCATGGCCGAATCCCAGTTCGTGGTGGCCGTCAACAAGGACAAGAACGCCCCGCTCATGAAGCAGTGCGATCTCGGGCTTGTGGCCGACCTCGAGAAGGTGCTTCCCGCGCTCGCGTCCCTGTAGGCGCTTGAAACGCGCATGATGCAGGCGGGGCCCCGGAAATCCGGGGCCCCGTTGACGTTTCAGGCTTCGTACACCGTGCTGCGGAGCAGGGCGAACAAGGTTCGACAGTTCGGGTCGCCGTGCTTGATGGACGACAGCATGCTGTCCCATACGAACGCGCACAGCGGCTCGGGGGCCAGCGCGTCGTGCAGGCGGTCGCGCATCACCCGGGGGTCGCGCTCGAGCGCGACCACGAGGCCGCGGCGGATGTGCGCGAAGCATGCTTCTTCGCGCTTGCGTGCGGCGGCCAGGCCCTGCGCGTCGAGCGCTGCGATCTCGGTGAGCCAGTCGTCGCGGAACTGCGCGAGCGCACCCGACAGTTGTCGGGCAAGCTCCTGGCAGAAGGAGATGAAATCGTCGCCCGCCACGGCGCGCGGCATGCGGTCGGCCAGCGCCTCGTTCCAGAACCGGCCCACCACGTCGTTGACGAGGTCGTTCTTGGTGGGGTAGGAGTTGTACACCGTGCCCACGGCCACGTTGCAGGCGCGCGCGACGTCGCGGATGCTGAGTCCCGCCAGGCCGGATTCGCTCGCAAGCGCGAAGGCGGTGTCGAGGATCTGCTGCTTGCTGATGATGGGTTTGTTGCCCATGCGCACCTCCCGCGTGCGGAAGTCCAGAGGGTTGGAAAGGATGTACCTCATTGTAGAGGAAGACGCGTGCATCGTTCGTGAAGAAACGGTGGGCGACCTGTGCGATGTGTTGCAATCCCTCGATCCTCTTCTTAATATGAACCTAGTTCATTAATGAACATTGTTCATAAAAGAAAAGCGAAAGGATCGCCATATGAGTGTGGAGTTGATCGTAGCAAGCGTAGCCATCACCTGTGCGCTGGTGTTGTATACCGTCGGAGTGTTCGGAGAGCGTCGATCGGGGACGTTGTCTTTACCCCATGTGCTGTTGTTCTGGGGCGGCCTCGTCTGCGACACCACCGGCACGATGATCATGTCGAACTTGGCGCAGCAGTCGGCGACAGGCGGGTTCGGCATCCACGCAGTGACCGGAGTAATCGCCATCGGGCTCATGCTCGTGCATGCCACCTGGGCGACCGTGACCTACGTGCGTCGCAACGAGCGCGGCATGCAGCGCTTCCACACGTTCAGCACGTTCGTGTGGCTGGCGTGGCTCGTCCCGTACATCATCGGCATGCTCGTGGGCATTCCGATGATCCATCTCCAGACGGTGTGCGCTATCGGCACGAGCGTGGTCGTGGTGGCGGTGCTTGCGTTCCTGCTGTTCCGCGGCAAGAAGGGCCATGCGCAGGGAGCTCGCTAGCAGCGGGTCGCGGACTTGCGCGGGCGGCGAGACGGAGGGGGCGGGGTGAGACAGAGGGACGGGGTAATTGTCTCATTTCGCGAGCGAAATGAGACAATTACCCCGTCCCTCTGTCTCACCCCTGGATTCTCAGCGTTCTCCGGGGAGGATCGACGGCAGCGCGATGATGAAGCATGCGCCTCCGTCGGGCAGGTTGATGGCCTCCACCGTGCCGTCGTGCGCTTCCACCACCGACTTCACGATGGCCAGCCCGAGGCCCGTGCCTCCCGTGCCGCGGCTGCGCGAGGCGTCGGTGCGGTAGAAGCGGTCGAACAGCAGCTGCGGGTCGATGTCGCCGAAGCCGGTGCCGTCGTCCTTGACGGCTAAGATGGAATTGCCCTTGAGGCCGAACAGCTCGATGGTGATGTGGCCGTCGGGCTCGATGAAGCGGCTTGCGTTTTCCACGAGGTTCGTCACGGCCTGCTTGAGGCGGTCGGGGTCGCCCAGCACGTCGGGGGCCTCGCCGATGATCTCGGTGTTCGCGTGACGGTCGCGCAGAATGGGCTCGAGCGCGTCGAGCACGCCCGTGGCCAGCTCGCGCAGGTTCACGCGCGACAGCTCCATGGGCATCGCGGCGTCGTCGAGGCGCTGCAGCGTCAGCAGGTCGTGCGTGAGGCGGCTCAATCGCTCGCTCTCGGTGATGATGATGGAGCAGAACTTCTCATGCAGCTCGGGCGGCAGGTCGGGGTCTTCCAGCATCTCGGCGTTGCCGCGGATGGCGGTGAGCGGCGTGCGCAGCTCGTGGGCAACGTCGCTGATGAACGCCGCCTGACGACGTTCCTTCAACACCAGATCGTGCTGCTGCGTCTTCGTGGTTTGCGCGAGCGCCTTGAAGTCGGCCGCCAGCTCGTCTGCTTCGTGCAGGCGCCCGTCGGGCTCGAACGGCACGTCGGCTCCCGAGCGATAGGCGGCGGTCTTCTTCGCCAGCAGGCGAAGCGGCTCAGATATGAAGTGGCCGATGATCAGGCTGAACGTGAACACCACGATCCCGACGGGGATGAGCAGCAAAAACGCCTTCGACGGGAGGTCGAAGGCGAGGAAGCAAACGAGGAGCAGTACCGCGCCGGCGAGAAGCGAAAGCAGCGTTGCCAGCAGCGAGAAGTATGTTTGCAGTCTTTTTATTGCTTGAACCTGTATCCGTAGCCGCGAACCGTTTCCACCAAGCCGGGATCGTACCCGGCGGACTCAATCTTATCACGCAGACGCTTGATGTGGGTGTCGACGGTCTTGGTTTCCGTCAAGTATTCCCAACCCCAGGCATCGCGCAGCAGATCCTCGCGAGACACCACCTTGCCGGCGTTCTTCATGAGGCTGGCCAGCAGTTCGAATTCGCGCGGCGTGAGGTCGATCTCGCCGTTGGCGCCCGATGCGGTATGGGCGTCCTCGTCCAGCGTGATGCCGCTGGCGGTGACGGCGTGGTTCGCGCCGGGGAAATCGCCGCCCGAGCCGCGGCGCAGCAGGGCGCGCACGCGTGCGATGAGCTCGCGCACGCCGAAGGGCTTCGCCAGGTAGTCGTCGCCGCCGATTTCGAGGCCCACGACCTTGTCCAGCTCGGTGTCGCGCGCCGACAGGAACAGGACGGGGACGGTCGTCTTCGAGCGCAGGCGGCGGCACAGCTCGTAGCCGTCCATGCCGGGCAGCATGATGTCGAGCACGAACAGGTCGTACGAGTTCTTCGTGGCCAGCGCCAGCGCGTCTTCGCCGTTGTCCACGACGTCGGTGAAGAAACCCTCCTTCTTGAGGGCGTAGCTGACGAATTCGGTGATGGAGGGCTCGTCGTCAACAACGAGGATGCGATGCGGGGTGTCGTTCATGTGTTGCCTTTCTATCAGATGGACTCCCGTTGCCGGTGCCTGACAGATGCGCGTGGGCGGGTTGTTATAATGACGAGAGCAACTATAAGCATTCGGGCCGCAAGCGAGGGAGACTGTCAGGAACATGTTACTTGCCATCGACGTGGGGAATACCCAAACGGTTGTCGGGATCTACCAGGACAGAAGCCTGCTGTACCGGTGGCGCGTGGCCACGAACAAAAGCCATACTTCGGACGAATTGCGCGTGAAGCTCGTGCCGTTGCTGGCAACCGAAGGGCTGACGCTCGACGACATCCACGGGGTGGCGCTGGCGTCGGTGGTGCCGGCGCTCACGATGGCGTGGCGCTCGGCGGCGCACCGCATGATCGGCGAGGAGGCGCTCGTGTGCTCGGCTGAGACCGCGTGCGCGCTGTTCGAGGCGGACTATCCCAACCCGCACGAGATCGGGGCCGACCGCGTGGCCGACGCCGTGGCCGCGAAGGCGCTGTACGGCTCGCCTGTGATCGTGGTCGATTTCGGCACGGCGACCAACATGGAGGTCATCGATGCGGACGGGCGCTTCATCGGCGGCGTCATCGCGCCGGGCGTGGAGACGTCGGCTTCCGCGCTGTTCTCGCACGCCACGAAGCTGGGCGCCATCGATCTGGTCGATCCGGGCACCGCCATCGGGCACAACACTGAGGAGGCCATCCAGGCCGGCATCGTGTACGGAGAGGCCGACCGCGTGGACGGCATCATCCGCCGCATCTTCGCGCAGCTGGGTTACGAGACGCCCGTGGTGGCGACGGGCGGCCTCGCGTCGCGTGTTGCGGCCCAGTCCCAAACCATCACCGCCATCAACCCCGAACTGACCCTCGAGGGCTTGCGTCTCGTCTATGAAGCGCAAGAGGAGAGCCGCTGAGGGACGCGGGTTGCTTGCGCGTCGCGGATTTCGGGATTCGTGGCCGCTTTTGACGGAAGTACGTCTTTCGTCGGAGATTTTCTCGCAAGCTACGCGTTTCTCGATCCTCTGATCAGAGACGACGCAAAAGAGATGCATTTTCCTTCTCCTTCGAGCTGGATTCGTCCTCTCCCGATGACGTATATCCGTCGAAAACGGCCACTATTCGCGATTTCTTTGACGCACTGTCTTGGACATGCGTTGCCGCCATCTTGAGTGGAGGCGCGTTGCGCCGAAGTCGAAGGGCTTCGCACGGAGTTCGCTCCAAGGGCCCTTCGCCGCAATGCTGGCTTTATTGCGCTCTTGGGGAATGGTTCTCGTTCCCGACGCGCCGACCGGATAGAATGCTGCTATCAGGAAAGCCGTCCCGCTTGCAACGAGCAGGCGAAAAGAAAGGAAGGGCCCGACGTGTTGAGCGACATTGAAATTGCCCAGGCGACGAAACCTCTGCACATCAGCGCGATCGCCGAGAAGGCGGGCGTGCCGGAGTCGTACCTCGAGCTGTACGGTACGAACAAAGCGAAGGTGGACTACAACCTGCTTACCGACGAGGAGCACACGCCTGGCAAGCTCATCTTGGTCACGGCTATCAACCCGACGCCCGCTGGCGAGGGCAAGACCACCACGACCGTGGGCCTGTCAGACGCCTTGGCGCGCCAGGGCAAGAACATCGTCGTCGCGTTGCGCGAGCCCAGCCTGGGCCCCGTGTTCGGCGTGAAGGGCGGCGCCGCAGGCGGCGGATACGCCCAGGTCATCCCCATGGAGGATATCAACCTGCACTTCACGGGCGACTTCCATGCCATAGGAGCTGCGAACAACCTGCTGGCCGCCATGCTGGACAACCACATCCAGCAGGGCAACGAGCTGGGCATCGACGTGCGCAAGATCACGTGGAAGCGCGTGGTGGACATGAACGACCGCCAGCTGCGCAACGTGGTGGACGGCATGGGCGGCAAGGCGCACGGCGTGCCGCGCGAGGACGGCTTCGACATCACCGTGGCCAGCGAGATCATGGCCATTTTCTGCCTGTCCACCTCCATCACCGACCTCAAAGAGCGCCTGGCTCGCATCGTCGTGGGCTACACGCGCGACGACAAGCCCGTCACGGCCGGCGACCTCAATGCGCAGGGTGCGATGGCGGCGCTGCTGAAGGACGCCCTCAAGCCGAACCTCGTGCAAACGCTCGAGGGCACGCCGGCGCTCGTGCACGGCGGCCCCTTCGCCAACATCGCGCACGGCTGCAACTCCATCATGGCCACGCGCATGGCCATGGCGCTGGGCGACTACTGCGTGACGGAGGCCGGCTTCGGCGCCGACCTGGGTGCGGAGAAGTTCCTCGACATCAAGTGCCGCCTCGCGGGCCTGCGCCCCGATGCGGTGGTCGTGGTGGCCACGGTGCGCGCGCTCAAGAACCACGGCGGCGTGGCGAAGGCCGACCTCAACGACGAGAACCTCGAAGCGCTCGAGGCGGGCCTGCCGAACCTGCTGCAGCACGTGGAGAACATCACGAAGGTGTACCAGCTGCCGTGCGTCGTGGCCATCAATCGCTTCCCGACCGACACCGAGGCCGAGTTGGCGCTGGTGGAGCAGAAGTGCCGCGACCTGGGCGTGAACGTGGCCCTGTCCGAAGTGTGGGCCAAGGGCGGCGAAGGCGGCCTCGCGCTGGCCGACGAAGTGGTGCGCCTATGCGAAGAGCCGAACGACTTCCAGTTCGCCTACGAGGACGACCTGTCGCTGGCCGAGAAGATCGAGGCAATCGCCACGCGCGTGTACCATGCCGACGGCGTGGACTTCGAGCCGAAGGCGCTGGCCGAGCTCAAGAAGCTCGAGGATCTGGGCTTCGCGCATATGCCGGTGTGCATGGCGAAGACGCAGTACAGCTTCTCCGACGACGCGAAGAAGCTCGGTGCGCCGCGCGATTTCCGCATCACGGTGCGCAACGTGAAAGTGTCGGCCGGTGCCGGGTTCGTCGTGGCGCTGACGGGCGACATCATGACGATGCCAGGCCTGCCCAAGGTGCCCGCCGCCGAGCGCATCGACGTCGACGAAACCGGCAAGATCTCGGGATTGTTCTAAGCACAGAGAGCCCCGGTTTCCTCCGAAGCCGGGGGCTCTTCTTTGTGAGTGCTCATCTTGTGAGGCGTCCGCACGAGGGACTGCCGGGTGTTTCACGTGAAACACCCGCCCCGACCCCCGCTCGCCGCGCAACGTCGGCGAAAAGAGGCTCAACTGACAGGAATTTCCCTTATTGGTCGATAGAGCTCCGCCGGAAGCCCTTCGTCTCTGGACGACCAGACGAAAAGACCAGGTCGCATTGCCAGCCGTAAACGCGAACGCCGGACGAGGCTTCCAATAGGGGAAATTCCTGTCAGAAAGGGTCGCATGGCAGGATGTTTGCATGCTTCCGGGCAGCATGTTGCTGCGGGCTGTGCGTCAAAGGAGCCGGCGCACCCATTCCCCTTAGCGCTCCGGTGCCATACGCTCTACTCCGGATTTCCATGTTTTTCGGGCGACGATGCCAGCGCGGTGCGTTTGCAGGCGGTTTGTCGTATCATGGGGCCATGTTCGAGCGCGCGATGCGACAAGGAGGATCTTCTTGGATACGACCTTTATCGACGAGCTGGCTTCGGCGGCGCCCACGCCGGGAGGCGGCGGGGCCTCGGCCTACGTGGGAGCGGTGGCGTCCGCGCTCGCGTCCATGGTTGGCAACCTGACCGTGGGCAAGAAGACCTATGCTGCCGTGGAGGACGAGGTGCAGGATGCGTTGCGCGACCTCGAGGGCGTGCGCGTTAAGCTGCTCGCGCTCATCGAGTCGGACGCGCGGGCGTTCGAGCCTCTGGCCGCGTCGTATCGCATGCCGAAAGCCACGCCTGAGGAAGCGGCGGCGAAGCAGGCGGCGCTGCAGCTGGCGTTGGGGCCTGCGTGCGACGTGCCGCTGGCCATCATGCGCGCGTGCGCCGAGGTCATCGACTACGCCGACTTCCTTGCGCGCAACGGCAGCAAGCTGGCCGTGTCGGACGCGGGCGCGGCGGCGGTGCTGGCGCGTGCTGCGCTGGTCGCCGCCAGCATGAACGTGTTCATCAACGCGGCCTCGATGGACGACGAGAACCGCGCCGACGGCTATCGCGCCGAAGCCGATGCGCTCATCGCCGAGGCAAACACGCGCGCCGACGGAATTCTCGCATATACGATGGACGCGATACGGTAACATCGCCAGGTTCATGGCTTGCGAGGCAGAAAGGCTGACATGGCTGAACTACTGAAGGGGAAGCCCGTTGTCGACAGCATGGCGCTCGACCTAGGCGCGCGTATCGAGGCGCTCGGGAGCGCGGGCGTCACGCCCACGCTTGCGCTCGTGCGCGTGGGGCAGCGGCCCGACGACCTGTCGTACGAGCGCACGGCGCGCAAACGCGCGGAATCGCTCGGCATCGCCGTCAGGCCGTACGAGCTGGAGGAATTCGCTCCGCAAGCGGCCATCGAAGCTGCCATTCACGAGGTCAACGCCGATCCCGACGTGCACGGCTGCCTGCTGTTCCGCCCGCTGCCCTCGTTCGTGGACGAATCGCACGTATGCGAACTGCTCGATCCGAAGAAGGACATCGACGGCATCACGCTGGCGTCGCTGGCCTCGGTGTTCACCGACGGCCATCGCGGGTATCCACCGGCGACGGCCGCCGCCTGCATCGAGCTGCTCGACTTCTACCAGGTGCCGCTCGAGGGCAAGCACGTCGTGGTGGTGGGCCGCAGCCTCGTGGTGGGCAAGCCCGTGTCCATGATGCTGCTGCGCCGCAACGCCAGCGTGACCATCTGTCACAGCAAAACCGAGCATCTCGCCGGCATCATGCGCTCGGCCGACGTGGTCATCTGCGCAACGGGCCGCGCACGGGCCTTCGGTGCGGAGTTCTTCAGCCCGGGGCAGACGGTGCTCGACGTGGGCATCAACTTCGACACGCAGGGGAATCTCTGCGGCGACGTGGACTTCGCCGAGGTCGAGCCCGTGGTGGGAGCCGTCACGCCGGTGCCGGGCGGCATCGGAACGGTGACCACGTCGGTGACGATGGCGCATACGGTTGCCGCCGCCGAAGCGGTGCTCGCCGCGCATGGGGAGGGGCGGTAGGCGGTGCGCGCTCCCTCTCCGATGGGCCGCACGTTCGTCATCGCCGACCCCGCCACCTGCATCGGCTGCAAAACGTGCATGGCCGCATGCTTCCATCGCCACGACGTGCCGAACGACGTGGCCGTCCCGCGTCTCACGCTGGTCACCACGCGCACCATCTCCGCGCCGGTTGGCTGCCATCACTGCGCCGAGGCACCGTGCGTGGATGCGTGCCCCACCGGGTGCCTCTTCACCGACGACGAGCACGTGGGCGTGCATGCGGACAAGTGCATCGGCTGCCGCAACTGTGTGCTGGCCTGCCCGTACGGTGCCGTGGAGATCGTCACCGAGAAGCTGCCGCCCGAACCGGAGCCCGCGCCCGGAGCCGAGGCCGCGGCTGCCTCCGCTCAGGGAGAAAAGGGGGCCCGGGCGCGGGCGCGAGCGAAGAAGCGCAAGCGCACGAAGTCGACCGTGGTGAAGTGCGACCTGTGCATCGACCGCTCCGGCGGTCCGGCGTGCGCGGCGGCGTGCCCGACGAAGGCGCTGCGCCTCATCGACGCGCAGTTCATGGAGCGCGCGCGGCAGAACAAGCGCAAGGCGGCCGCCCGGGCGGCAGCGTCGTACGCCAGCATGAAGCTCAACGCCGATCTGGACGAGGGGAAGTAGGATCATGGAAAAGCATATGGCGGTGTGCCCGTATTGCGGTGCCGGCTGCAAGATGAACCTCGTGGTGGAGAACGGCCAGGTCATCGACGCGGAAGGCCTGCCGGGCATCACGAACGAGGGCGAGCTGTGCCTCAAGGGCATGTATGGCTACGACTTCGTCAACGACACGAAAATCCTCACGCCCCGCATCTACCATCCCATGATCCGCCGTACGAAGGGCGCGCCGCTCGAGCGCGTGACCTGGGACGAGGCGCTCGATTTCACGGCCGACCGCCTGCGCGCCATCATCGCGGAACAGGGGGCGAAATCGGTGATGCTGACCGGCTCGTCCCGCGGCGCGGGCAACGAGGCGAACTACGTGATGCAGAAGTTCACGCGCGCCTGCCTGGGCACCAACAACATCGACAACTGCGCGCGCACCTGCCACGCGGCCAGCGTCATCGGCCTCATGGAGGTGGTGGGGTCGGGGGCCATGAGCGTGAGCATCCCCACGCTCGAGGAGACGGATTGCATCCTGCTGTTCGGCTACAACCCGGCGGCCAGCCACCCCATCGTGGCGCGTCGCATCGTGAACGCGAAGGAGCGCGGGGCCGAGCTCATCGTATGCGACCCCCGCGTCATCGAGTCGGCGCGCATCGCGGACGTGTACCTGCCGTTGAAGAACGGATCGAACCTCGCGCTGCTCAACGCGTTCGCCTACACGATCATCGACGAAGAGCTCGCCGATTGGGATTTCATCGACGAGCATACGACGGGATTCGACGCCTGGTGGGAGATCGTGCAGAACTACGCGCCCGAAGATGTGGAGGAGATCACGGGCCTTTCGGCCGGAGCCATCCGCCATGCTGCCCGACGCTACGCGAACGCCGAAACCGCCGTCATCGGCTGGGGCATGGGCGTGACGCAGCAGGCTCAGGGCGTTCAGACCGTGCGCGCCATCGCCGCGTTGGCGATGATCACTGGGCATATCGGCCGTCATGCGAGCGGCCTGGCGCCGGTGCGCGGCCAGAACAACGTGCAGGGCAGCTGCGACATGGGCATGTGGCCGAGCCTCTACCCCGGTTACCAGCGCGTGAGCGACCCGGCAGTGCGTGCCAAATTCGCCGCCGCCTGGGGCGTGGACGAGGAGCGCCTGTCGCTCGAGGAGGGCTTCAAGCTTACCGACCTTCCGCACGGTGTGGAGACGGGCGCCATTCGCGCGTTCTACAACTTCGGCGAAGACCCGCTGCAGACCGAGCCCGACACGGCGCAGGTGCGTGCCGCGCTTGAAGGCCTCGACCTGCTGATCAGCCAGGACATCTTCATGACGCAGACCACGGCGCTGGCCGACGTCGTGCTTCCCGCAACCTCGTGGGCCGAGCACGACGCCGTGTACACCGCGTCCGACCGCTCGTTCCAGCGCACCACCGCGGCGCTGCCGCCGAAAGGCGAGTGTCGCCACGACTGGGAGATTTTCGCCGACCTGTCCACGCGCATGGGCTACCCGATGCGCTATCGCGACACCGAGGAGATTTGGGACGAGGTGCGCAGCCTGTGCCCGCAGTTCGCCGGTGCGACGTACGAGAAGATGGCGGGCGTCGGCTACGCGCAGTGGCCCATCTTCGCCGAGGCGGCGGACGACCCTGACGACCACGGCACGGCCGAGCTGTTCGCCGGCGGCGCGTTCACCACGCCCGACGGCAAGGGGCATTTGGAGGCCGCCGCATGGCGCCCGCCCACCGAGGAGCCCGACGAGCGCTATCCGCTCGTGCTGTGCACGGTGCGCGAGGTGGGGCACTACTCGTGCCGCTCGATGACCGGGAACTGCAAGGCGCTGGCCGCGCTGGCCGACGAGCCGGGGTACGTGAGCATCAGCCCGGATGACGCCGACGCGCGCGGCATCGACGAGGAACAGCTCGTGTGGGTGACGTCGCGCCGCGGGAAGGTGCTGGCCCGTGCGGCGGTGGACGATCGCGTGAACGACGGCGCCGTGTACATGACCTACCAGTGGTGGATCGGCAAGTGCAACGAGCTGACGCTGCACGTCACGGACGGGGAGTCGGGCACGCCCGAGGACAAGTTCAGCGCCTGCCAGGTAGAGGCCATCCCCGATCAAGCGTGGGCCGAGACGTACCTCGTGGAGCGCTACGCCGAGCTGAAGGCGCAGCTGGCCGCCGAGGCCGACCGTCAGAACCCGGTGGAGCCTGAGGCTGCCCCCGAGCCTATCTTCCTGAGCGAAGGCGGCGAAGCAGCCGGGGTCGAAGGAGTCCCCGCTGCTCCATCCGATGAGGCCCCCGCTCCCGCTCCCGCCTTCGCGCCCCACGAGGCCGAGGTGGCGGGGCGCGCCCTCTACGCGAACGGCGAGGAAGAGACGCTCGTATGAACCGCTTCGTCGTGTCCGACCCGTCCCGCTGCATCGGTTGCGGCGCCTGTCGCGTCACCTGCACGGAAAGCCATCGGCGGCGTGCGTTGCGGCCCGCGTCGCGCATCTCGCTCGTGAAGACGCGCACCGTGTCCGCCGCGGTGACGTGCCATCAGTGCGAGGGCGCTCCCTGCATGTCCGTGTGCCCCGAGGGGGCCATCGTGCAAGAGCGCGATCGTCTGCACGTGGACGAAAGCCGCTGCACGGGATGCCTGCTCTGTGCGCTCGTGTGTCCCTTCGGCGCCGTGTACCCGTCGGCCCCTTCGACGGCGCACGTGAAGGCGGTGCCGTACAGCCGCGCCTCGTCGTCGCGCTCGGCAGGGTTGCTGCGCCAGAAGGAGACGGGTTCGTACACGTCGGTGGTGATGTGCGACCTGTGCGCGAAATCGCCGGACGGTCCGCGCTGCGTGGCTGCCTGCCCCACGAAAGCGCTTGCGCTGGTAGACGAAGGAATGCTGGGGGCTTTGGGCCGCACGCGTCGCATCGAGGCCATCGAGATGACCGACATCGCCATGCGCGGCGCGCTGGGCGTCGAGGAGGGGGAGGCGTGATGGGGGCGGTCAAGCCGCGCGTGCCGAACGCCATCTCCGGAGGAAGGCCCGTTCCGCTGGCGCGCCGCGCGCACGAGCCGGTGGAGGGAAAGCCGCGCCATGACTTCGGGCGCTGCATCGCCTGTGCCGCCTGCGCGGTGGCGTGCGATTCCCGTGCCATCCGCATCTTCATCGACGAGGACGAGGGCATGCTCGTGTGGACGCTCGACCTGTACGACTGCACGCAGTGCGGCCGTTGCGTGCCCGTGTGCCCGACCGGGGCAATGAGCCTCATCGAGGACTCAGGGTTCGCCGACGACCCCGAGCCGCCCAAGCGCTGCTTGTTCGCGCTGGCCGAGTGCGAATCATGTGGCCGCTACTACGCCACGAACAAGGAGGTGGCGTTCGCGAACGAGCTGCTCGAGCAGGAGGAGAACGCCGATGCCGCCCGCGCACGCGCGCTCACGTCCATCTGCCCCGACTGCAAGCGCCTCCACGATGCGAAAGCCGCCGCTCGCCGCAGCGGGATGAAGCGGTAGCGCCTCTCTTGCCTCGCGACGTCGTCTGCGTTGCACCGCCGCTGAGAGGCCGGCAGGTTTTGGGCGCACATCGGCACCCATGGCAATTTCTCAGCGCGCGTGGCGGCAACACTGCCTTCGTTGCTTCTCAAAACCCCAGGTGGAGGAGAAATCTCAGCTTCTTCGTAGCTCGCTTGTCCGCTCAAAATTGGCACAGGTTCCCATTTGCGCCCAGAATGCCGGAAACCGCGTCGATACGCGGTTTCCGGCATTCGTTGACCTGCGGGGAGGGGTCGTTACGCCGCTTTCGGGAGATCCTCCTGCTTGCTGGCGCCCTCGGCGTTCGCCCCGGCGCCGCCCTCGATCACGCTGATGGCGTTCGCGGCGGCTTCCTCCACGGCGGCGGGATCGGCGCTGTCGAGCGTGTCGGTTCCGTCTTCCACGGCGCAGCCGGAGCAGGCGCGGTTGCGGCCGGCCTCAAGCGCGTCGTTGATCGAGCCCGAGTAGATGGTGCCCGAATTCTTGATGTACTGGCAATCGGGGTTGAAGTGGTACACCTCGCCGAACGGCGTCCAGTATGCCAGCCCGTCGTCCGAAAGCACAGCGGCGCCGGCTTCGGCCTGGTCGAGGTCCTCCTGCGACGTCGGATGGTAGTCGATGCCGCTGCCGACGCCGGCCACGAGCGCCACGCCGGCCACGATGGAGCACACCTGCTTCGTCTTCTTGTCCAGGTCCTTGTTCGTCAGCATGAGCAGCAGGATGGGCGCGAACGCGATAACCGCGATGACGACGCCGAGCTCGGTCTGCACCCAGTACGCCAGCTTGTTCTCCTTGGACGCCGGGCTGAGGTGGTTCGCGCGTTTCCACAGCTGCGAGCCCACCACCACGAACACGAGGTCGACTACGAGGAAGATAACCACCCAGGTGATCGGCGGGAACTTTGGAAGATACAGCGTGCTGTTCGCCACGAGGATGGCCACCACCTCGAACACGATGCCCAGCACCCACAGCACGATGGCGCCGATGCGGAACGGCAGCGCGTTCCCCTTGCGCTCCGCGTGCATCTCCTCGCGCACGGCTTGCGTCGCCGCACCCGAGCCGCCCTGCTTCGGTTTCGCGACGGTCTCCCCGGTTTTCGCGTCAACGAAGTGGCGCTCCTTCGGCTCCTTTTTCTCGGTCGGCTTCTTCGGCGCCTCGCTTGCTTTTGCGTCGTGCTCGCTCAGCTGCTTCTTCGCTGTCATAGGCGTGTCGTCCCCTCTTATTCTCCTTGAACGGTTATCGATATGATAAGGTACGCGCAGGGGTTCAGATCAGAATAAGCCCAGTTCAACGGATAGTTGAAGCAAGGAGAGAACCATGGATGTGCAGCAGATCGTAGGGCAGTTCGTGAAGGGGGCGGCCGAGGATCCGGAGCAGCTGAAGCGGTTCGGCATCGACCCGGGCGCCGCCATCAAGAACGCGACGGGGCTCGAGCTGAGCGACGAGGAGCTCAAGGACGTGGTGGGTGCCGTGGAGCCGCTGCTCGAGGGCAAGGAGCTCAACATGGACAAGGTGATGGAAGCGGTAGGCGACTTCCTGGGCGACGGCGACATCCTGGGGAAGCTGTCGGGCTTGTTCGGCGGCAAGTAAACGAAAAGCGACCCCGCCTCCGGAAGCCGAGGCGGGGTCGCTGCGCGATGCGGGGGGGCGGAGCGCTAGCCGACGACGGTCAGCTCGCGGGGGTAGCTGTTGAGCACTTCGCAGCCGTCGTCGGTGACCAGCACGAGATCCTCGATGCGCACGCCGAACTCGCCGGGTAGATAGATGCCCGGCTCGATGGAGAACACCATGCCCGCTTCAACCGGCGCGTCGTGCGCGGCCGACACGTCGCCGGGCTCGTGCACGTCGAGGCCGATCTGATGTCCCAGGCGATGGGTGAAGTACGGGCCGTAGCCGGCCTCTTCGATGACGGTGCGCGCCGCCGCATCGATGTCGCAGAAGCGCACGCCGGGGGCAACCAGCTCGCGGGCCGCTTCGTTCGCGCGCCGCACGGTATCGTGCACTTCGCGCTGCAACGCGCTGGGCTCGCCGAACACGAACGTGCGCGTCATGTCGGAGCAGTATTCGTCCCGACGGCAGCCGACGTCGAACAGCACCACGTCGCCGTTGGCCAGCGGCGTGTCGTCGGGTTCGTGATGCGGGTCGGCGGCGTTCGCGCCGAAGCTGACGATGGGCGTGAACGAGTGTCCCTGCGCGCCCAGCTCGCGGTAGATCGCCTCCAGCTGGCCGGCGACGTCGGCTTCGGTGACGCCCTCGTGCACGAGCTGGCGGAAGCGGCTCATCGCGGCATCGTTCGTGGCGCTGGCAGCGCGCATGAGCTCGCGCTCGGTGTCGTCCTTGATGGCGCGCGCGTCGTCGACGGCCTCGGAGGCCAGCACGAAGCCCGCTGCGGCGGCGCGGTCCATGAGCGGCAGCAGGAAGCGCGCGGGCAGGTTCTTGTCGCAGCCGAGCGGCGCGTCGGGGTCGCACAGCTCTTCGACGATGGCCAGCGGGTCGTCGGTATCCGTGAACGAGCGGACGACGCAGGCCGCATCGGCCGGGGCGGTGAACAGTGCGTTCATTATGAGCGTGGGCTGGATGCTCGGAGCGATTATCAGCCCGAGGAAACGTTCGCCCGGCTCGGCGTAGACGCCGGTGAGGTACTGGATGGAACGGGGGTCGCACACGAGCATCTGCTCGAGGTCGCGGCTCGCGAGGTTGCGCCTCGCGGCATCGACGCGCTGTTCGTACATGGCATGGCTCCTAACGTGGTCGTCGGCAGGGCTGAACTGCTGGCTGCTTCTTTGTTCGCTGCGATCATAGCTCATCGAACGCCTCGTGCAGAGCACGTCCGCCGAATGCGGTGATATTCGGGAGGGCTGGTTCGCGCAGAGGCGTTGGCGTATGATACGAAGCATGGCAAACGGACTGACATACACGCGCAAAACGACCTCGTCCGAAGCGACGAAGCAGCTGGCGGCCACGCTTGCGCCCTACTTGCAGGCGGGCGACGTCATCGTGCTATCGGGCGACCTGGGAGCGGGCAAGACGCAGTTCGTGCAGGGCGTCGCGGCGGGCCTCGGCGTGCGCGATCAGGTGACCAGCCCCACGTTCAACATCCTGCTGACGTATCCGGCCGGTTCGCTGCCGCTGTACCACTTCGACCTGTACCGTCTCGAGGAGGCGGACGAGCTCGAGGACATCGGCTATTACGAGACCATCGACGGCGACGGCGCGTCGTTCATCGAGTGGGGCGAAAAGTTTCCGGAAGCGCTGCCGTACGGCTATCTCGAGTTGTCGCTGCGCGTGGACGACGCGGGCAACCGCGCTGTCACGGCGCATGCCTACGGCGATCGCGCGCGCAGGCTGCTGTTCGTATGGGCGAAGGATTCGAAGTCGCGGCTCATGAAGTGCGCGGGAGGAAATGCGTGAGCGAATTGAACTCGCGTCCTGAGGGCGCGTCTGAGCGGGCACGTTACGTGCTCGCATTCGATACTGCCAACGAAATCATCGCGATCGGCCTGGGTGTGCTGCGCGCGTCGTCGCGGACGGTGGACCTCGTCGCCTCGGTGGAGGTGGAGGCGCGTCGCGCGTCGAACACGCAGCTGCTGCCGCGCATCGACGAGGCGCTGACCGCGCACGGCGTGGCGCGCGAGGATATCGCGTGCGTGACGGTGGGGCGCGGCCCGGGCTCGTTCACGGGCGTGCGCATCGCGATGGCCACGGCGAAGGGCATCGCATCGGCGCTCGAGGTGGGGCTCGTGGGCGTGTCGTCGCTCGACGCGGTGGCGTGGAATGCATGGGCTGCGGGCGAGCGCGGGCCGCTGGCCGTGGTGGCCGACGCCATGCGCAAGGAAGTGTACCCGGTACGCTACCTGCTGGGCGATGAGGGGATCGAGCGGCTCGAGGCCGACCGCGTGGTGAAGGCCGAGCTGGCTGCCGAGGAACTCGCGGCCGACGCGGCCGCGCAGCAGGTGACGGGCGACGCGCTGCGCAAGTACGCCGAGTTGTTCGCGGCGTGCGGCGCTGTGCTGGCACCCGAGCTGTGGACGCCGACGGGGCGCGGGCTGCTGCTGGCGCTGCAGGCGGCGTGGCAATCGGACGAGGCCGACCCGTTCGACGCGCGCCGACATGATTCCGCGTTCGCGCTGCCCGTGTACACGCGGCTGTCGGACGCGGAGGAGAACGAGCGCATCCGGCTGGCGAAGAACGACCCGAAGAACCTCATGACCGGCGTGCAGGACGTGGAGACGCGGGCCGACCAGCGCGCCACCATGCACGACACCGCCATTCTGAACGCCCGTCCCGACGAGCGCGGCATCACGTACAAACCGCTCGACGCCGCTCACGCGACTGCGGTCGCGGCGCTGGAGTCGCAGGTCATGGGCTCGGACGCCTGGAACGAAGCCCTCGTAGCCGACGAGCTTCCCCGAGGGGATCGCAGTTGGTGGGCTGCTTACGAGGGGGAGACGCTCGTGGGTTACGCCGGCGGGTGGATCGTCGACGGGCAGGTGCAGATTCTCAAGGTGGGCGTCGACCCGGCCATGCGCCGCCGCGGCATCGCGCGCGGGCTGCTGGCCCGCGTGGCGGCCGACGCGCGCGATTTGGGCGCGTTGAGCTGCTCGCTCGAGGTGCGCGCGAGCAACGCCGGCGCGCAGGCGCTGTACGCAGCGCTCGGCCTGGCCTCGCTCGGCGTGCGCCCGCGCTACTATTCCGAC
The DNA here is from genome assembly GCF_900184265.1 of Eggerthella timonensis. Taxonomy (NCBI): domain Bacteria; kingdom Bacillati; phylum Actinomycetota; class Coriobacteriia; order Eggerthellales; family Eggerthellaceae; genus Eggerthella; species Eggerthella timonensis. The sequence continues at coordinate 144,433 of NZ_FXXA01000002.1, read as the reverse complement.
GGCGAGGATGCCGTTATCATGGAGGGCCCCCTGCCGCTTGCCAAGCACGACGTGGCCGGGATGGAGCTGGTGGTGGGCGCGGCCTGCGAAGACGCGCGCGCCCTTCGCGGCGAAACACGAACAATTGTTTCACGTGAAACAATTTGCGAGGCAGACACCGCTTCGGCAGTCAATGTCGTCCGCCCCCTCATCCTCGCCATCGAATCGTCCTGCGACGAGACGGCCGCCGCCATCGTCGACGGCAACGGCGCGCTCATCGCCGACGTCGTGGCATCGCAGATCGACTTCCACGCGCGCTTCGGCGGCGTGGTGCCCGAGATCGCCAGCCGCAAGCACATCGAGGCCATCTGCGGCGTGTGCGACGAGTGCTTCGACGTGGCGGCCGCCGCGCTCGGGGTGGAGCGTCTCACCTGGCGCGATCTCGATTCCGTGGCCGTGACCTACGCGCCGGGGCTCGTGGGCGCGCTCGTGGTGGGCGTCGCCTTCGCGAAGGGCGCGGCCTGGGCCGCCGACCTGCCGTTCATCGGCGTCAATCACCTCGAGGGCCACCTGTACGCCAACAAGATCGGCGCGCCCGATTTCGAGCCGCCCGCGGTGGTGTCGCTCGTGTCGGGCGGCAACACGCTGCTCGTGCACATGAAGGGCTGGGGCGACTACGAAACGCTGGGAGCCACCATCGACGACGCGGTGGGCGAAGCATTCGACAAGGTGGCTAAGGCGTTGGGCCTGGGCTATCCGGGCGGACCCGTGATCTCGAAGCAGGCGGCGCTGGGCGATCCGAAGGCCATCCCGTTCCCGCGCGCCATGATGCACTCGGGCGACCTGCGCTTCTCGCTGTCGGGGCTGAAAACCGCGGTGGTCACCTACATCAACAACGAGCGCGCCGCCGGGCGCGAGCTCAACGTGCCCGATATCGCCGCCAGCTTCCAGCAGGCGGTGGTGGACGTGCAGGTGAAAAAGGCCGAAATGGCGCTGCGGCAAACGGGCGCGCGCACGTTCTGCCTCGGCGGCGGCGTGGCGGCGAACCCCGTGCTGCGCGACGCCTACGTTGCGCTGTGCGAACGTTTGCGCGTGCGGCTGACCTTGCCTCCCCTGAGCGCCTGCGGCGACAACGCCGGCATGATCGCGCTCGTGGCCCTCGACCGCCACAACCAGGGCAAGTTCTTCCCCCTCGAGGCCGACGCCCAAGCCCACGCCAACCTCGACGAGGCGTACTAGGGAAGAGGTGCGCTAGCCCCCCTCCCGTCGCGCGACCTCTTCTGCGAGTGTTTCACGTGAAACACTCGTTCGATACACGATGCCGTCGCATCGCCCGCGCGCATCCCGGAGGGCCCTCGATGGCAAGTTCTCACCGAATTCGGAGCTTTGATACGGTGTCCGGGGCGCGGCTGCGCATCCCTTCCTGAATAAGGCCAGGTGGCTGGAAGGCGCTTGCCCTCCGGCGCGCCGCAGCGCCCTCCCGGCCGCGCCGAAGATTCCGAATTCGGTGAGAACTTGCCATCCCGGGCGCCTTCCGCCGCATGGCGGGCGCCCGCGCGGGCCCTTCCTGGGATGATGCGGCGAACAGGGAGTAGGAACGGATGTTTCACGTGAACCATCCATTCGGGGGCGCGATCGCGCGCACCAATTTCCCTATCTTAATCCTTCCTTAACACGCAGGCTCTCATCTTTACGCCGCGCTCATGCGGTTCTCCTTATGCTGGGTCCGTGGCGGCGCTCCCGTATGCGCCGCCACGCCAGGCAACTCGTAAGGAAGGATCATGATGGACATCGTTACCGGCATCGTAGGAGGGTTGAGCATCTTCGTCGCGCTCTACCTCTTTTATGTGCTTCTGCGAGGAGGTGATGAACGATGACGGGCGAAGTGTTCGAGTATGCGGTCTACCTCGCCGTATTGGTGGCTCTCGCCATCCCGTTGTCCGGGTATATCAACCGGGTGATGGCGGGCGAGCGGGTGGCTGTGCTATCGCGCGTGCTCAATCCGGTGGAAAGCCTCATCTACCGCGGCATCCGCGTCGACCGTCACGAAGACATGGGCTGGAAGCGCTATCTGGTGAGCGCGCTCGCGTTCTCGGTCGTCTCGCTCGTGGGGCTGTTCGCCATCCTCATGCTGCAAGGCGTGCTGCCCGGCAACCCAGAGGGCCTGCCCGGCCTCAGCTGGGACCTCGCGTTCAATACCGCCGTCAGCTTCGTGACGAACACGAACTGGCAGGCTTACAGCGGCGAAGCGGCGCTGAGCTACTTCTCGCAGGCCATCGGCCTGACCGTGCAGAACTTCGTCACGCCGGCCGTGGGCATTGCCGTGCTGTTCGCGCTGTTCCGCGGCATCGTGGCCGAGAACGCGCCGGGTCTCGGCAACTTCTGGAAAGACGCGACCCGCGCCGTGCTGTTCGTGCTGCTGCCGTTGTCGTTGGTGGTGGCAATCGTCGACGTCGCGCAGGGCTCGCCGCAGAACCTCTCGCCGTACGAGACGGTGCAACTGGTGGAGCCGGTGGGCGTGACGGCGGACGGCGCCATCGTGAGCGCCGACGATCCCGCGGCCGAGCAGATCGTCACCCAGGAGGCCATCCCCCTGGGGCCGCAGGCCAGCCAGGTCGCCATCAAGCAGCTCGGCACGAACGGCGGCGGCTACAACGGCGTGAACTCCGCAAGCCCGCTTGAGAACCCCACGCCGTTGACGAACCTCATCCAGTGCGTATCGCTGCTGCTCATCCCCGTGTCGCTCGTGTTCAGCTTCGGTCGCTTCGTGAACGACCGGCGGCAAGGGCGTGCCCTGTTCGCGGCCCTGTTCATCCTGTTGCTGGCAGGCCTCGTGGCCATCGCGTACTTCGAGCAGACGGGAACGCCGCAGCTTGCGCAAGACGGCGCGGTGTACATGGGCACGACCGATCAGTCCGGCGGCAACATGGAAGGCAAGGAGACGCGCTTCGGCGTGACCGACTCGTCGCTGTGGGCAGCTTTCACCACCGCTGCTTCGAACGGCGCGGTGAACTCGATGCACGACAGCTTCACACCCCTCGGCGGCATGGTGCCCATGATTCTCATGGCGCTCGGCGAAGTGGTGTTCGGCGGCGTCGGCTGCGGCCTGTACTCGCTCATCGGATTTGTGTTGCTCACGGTGTTCATCGCCGGCCTCATGGTGGGACGCACGCCGGAGTACCTCGGCAAGAAGATCGGGCCGAAGGAGATGCGCATGGCGGTGATCCTGTGCGTCACCACGCCGCTCGTCATACTCGTGGGCGCGGCCGTCATGTGTCTCGACCCCGCCACGGTGGACAGCCTCACCAACACGGGTGCGCACGGGTTCTCGGAAGTGCTGTACGCGGCCATCTCGGCTGGCGGCAACAACGGATCGGCGTTCGCGGGCCTCAGCGCGAACACGCCCATGATCAACGTGGTGCTGGGGCTTGAAATGCTGGTGAACCGCTTCGTCCCGTTGGCTGCGGCGCTCGTGCTGGCCGGTGGTTTGGCGAAGCGCTCGAAGGTGGCGACGAGCGCGGGAACGCTGTCCACGTGCAACGCCATGTTCGTGTTCCTGCTGATCGTTATCGTGCTGCTGGTGGGCGCGCTCACGATGTTCCCCGCGCTTGCGCTGGGTCCCATTGCCGAGCATCTCCAGATGGTGCTCGGGTAAGGCAAGGTGAATGGAGCTATGACTACGACTACTTGGGAAGAAGCGGGTGCTCGCAGCCCCCGTGGCAATCACAACGACGGCGCCATGAGCGCGCTCGCGAAGCACGCGGTGCGCGACGCCTTCGAGAAGCTCAACCCTCGCGAGCAGGCGAAGAATCCCGTGATGCTCATGGTGTACCTTTCGGCCATCCTCACGCTGGGGCTGTTCGTGTTGGCGCTGTTCGGCGTGACGGATTCGCATCCGGCGTTCGTGCTGGCCATATCGGTGGTGCTGTGGCTCACCGTGCTGTTCTCGAACTTCGCCGAAGCGTTGGCCGAAGGCCGCGGCAAGGCGCAAGCCGACTCGCTGCGCGCGGCCAAGCGCGATGTGGACGCGCACAAGATCAACCAAGGTCAGTTGGCGAAAGGCGTGCACCTCGACGATCCGGCCGAGTTCTTCCGCCTGAACGCCGACGAAGTGAGCTCGGCGCTGCTCAAGAAGAAGGACCTGTTCTTCGTGGCGGCAGGCGAGCAGATTCCCGCCGACGGCGAGATCGTCCTGGGCGCGGCATCGGTTGACGAGAGCGCCATCACGGGCGAGTCGGCCCCGGTCATCCGCGAATCGGGCGGTGACCGCTCGGCCGTGACCGGCGGCACCACGGTGTTGTCCGACTGGCTGGTGGTGGAGGTGACGGCCGAGGCGGGCCACAGCTTCCTCGACCAGATGATCGCGATGGTGGAGTCGGCCGCGCGCAAGAAGACGCCGAACGAGATCGCCCTCGAGATCCTGCTCGTGGCGTTGACCATCGTGTTCCTCATCGTGGCCGTGGCGCTGTTCCCGTTCAGCGCGTTCACGGCCGGGCAGGAAGGCGCGGCGAACCCGACGACGCTCACCTCGCTCATCGCGCTGTTCGTGTGCCTGGCGCCCACCACCATCGGCGCGTTGCTGTCGGCCATCGGCATCGCCGGCATGAGCCGCCTCAACCAGGCGAACGTGCTGGCCATGAGCGGCCGCGCCGTGGAGGCCGCGGGCGACGTGGACGTGCTGCTGCTCGACAAGACGGGCACCATCACGCTGGGCAACCGTCAGGCTACGGCGTTCATCCCGGTGGACGGCGCGTCGGAGCGCGACGTGGCCGACGCGGCGCAGCTGGCCAGCCTCACCGACGAGACGCCCGAGGGCCGCAGCATCGTGGTGCTGGCAAAGGAGCTGTTCGACATCCGTGCCCGCGAGCTGGAAGGGTCGGGCATGGAGTCCATCCCGTTCACGGCGCAGACGCGCATGAGCGGCGTCGACTTCGGCGGTCACGAGATTCGGAAGGGGGCGGCCGATGCCGTCAAGGGTTATGTGGAGTCGCACGGCGGCACGTACAGCGCTCAGTGCGCCGGCATCGTTGAGGATGTCTCGCGCGCAGGCGGCACTCCGCTGCTCGTTGCTCGCGATCATCGTATTCTGGGTGTCGTGCATCTGAAGGACATCGTGAAGCAGGGCATCAAGGAGAACTTCTCCGATCTGCGCACCATGGGCATCAAAACCGTCATGATCACGGGCGACAACCCCATGACGGCGGCGGCCATCGCGGCCGAGGCCGGGGTGGACGACTTCATCGCCGAGGCGACGCCCGAGACGAAGCTGGCTGCCATCCGCGGGTACCAGGCCGAGGGCCACATGGTGGCCATGACGGGCGACGGCACGAACGATGCGCCCGCGCTCGCCCAGGCCGACGTGGCCGTGGCCATGAACAGCGGCACGCAGGCGGCGAAGGAAGCCGGCAACATGGTGGACCTCGATTCCAGCCCGACGAAGCTCATCGACATCGTGCGCATCGGCAAGCAGCTGCTCATGACGCGCGGCAGCCTGACCACGTTCTCCATCGCGAACGACGTGGCCAAGTACTTCGCCATCATCCCGGCGCTGTTCGTGCCGCTGTACCCCCAGCTCGAAGCGCTCAACATCATGCGTCTGGGCAGCCCGTCGTCCGCCATCATGGCGGCCATCATCTACAACGCGCTCATCATCGTGGCGCTGATCCCGTTGGCGCTCAAGGGAGTGAAGTATCGCGAGGGCACGGCGCAAAGCCTGCTCACCCGCAACCTCGTGGTATACGGCGTGGGCGGCGTGGTGCTGCCCTTCGTGGCCATCAAGCTGCTGGACATGGCGCTGGTAGCCCTCGGCCTCTAACGAAAGGATGCTCATCATGACGAAAGCAAGAACATGGATCGCCGGCGCCCTCTTCTTCGTGGCGATGACGCTTGTGTGCGGCGTGCTGTACACGGCGGTTACCACGGGCATCGCGCAACTGCTGTTTCCTCAGCAGGCGAACGGATCCATCATCGAAGTGGACGGCGTGAAGTACGGCAGCACGCTGGTGGGCCAGGAGTTCTCGGACGACGACCATATGTGGGGACGTCCCACGAACGCGAACGTCAGCACGTTCACCGATGATGCCGGCAATCCCGTGATGTGGTACGGTCCCTCGAACCTGAGCCCGGCTAGCGACGAATTCGACCAGATCGTGGCCGAGCGCGTGCAGAAGATCCGCGAGGCGCATCCGGAAAAGGGCGACCGCGCCATCCCGAGCGATCTCGTGACGTGCTCGGGCAGCGGCCTCACCCCGCCTCCGACGCCAACCCGTGATTCTTCGCTCATCAACCGCGGGAGGGCGGCGTGCTATGATGGGCGGCGCGAAAGGAAAGGACGACCATGGCCGATACGAGGTGCGACGGCTTCGATGCCCGGCGCGATCCCGATGCCATCCTGCGGCAAATCGAGGAAGCCGAGGCTACCGAGGGCGACACGCGCGGTAAGCTCAAGATATTCTTCGGTTATGCGGCGGGCGTCGGCAAGACGTACGCCATGCTCACGGAGGCCCATGAGGTGCTGGCGAAGGGCTACGACGTGGTGGTGGGATACGTGGAGCCGCACACGCGCGTCGAGACGATGGCGCTCGTCGACGGGCTCGAGCAGATTCCCCCGCGCGAGCAGCGCCATCGCGGCATCACGCTCAGGGAATTCGATCTCGATGCCGCCTTGGAGCGTCGCCCGCAGATCATGCTCGTGGACGAGCTGGCCCACACGAACGCTCCGGGCGGCCGCCACAAGAAGCGCTACCAGGACGTGGAGGAGCTGCTGCGCGCCGGCATCAACGTGTTCACCACCGTCAACGTGCAGCATCTCGAGGGGCTCAACGACAAGATCGCCGCCATCACGCACGTCAGCGTGGCCGAGCGCATTCCCGACCGGTTGTTCGACCAGGCCGCGTCGGTCGAGCTCGTCGACATCGAGCCCGACGACCTCATCGAGCGTTTGGAGGCGGGCAAGATATACCTGCCCGAGCGCGCGAACACGGCGCTGGCGAACTTCTTCTCGCGCAAGAACCTGGCGGCGCTGCGCGAGATCTCGCTGCGCCGCATGGCCGACCGCCTCACGCGCAAGGGAGAATGCGTGGAGGCCGGCCGCCACTTCGAGGTGGGCGAGGACGTGCTCGTGTACGTCACGGCCGACGCGGGCAACGTGAAGGCCATCCGCGAGGCGGCGAACATGGCCGAGGCCTACCATGGCGCGCTCACGGCGCTCATCGTGGAAACCTCGCGCGACAAGCGGGTGGAAAGCGAGGTGCGCGGCCGCCTGCGCGCTAACACCGACCTTGCCGAGGAGTTGGGCGCGCATGTGGTCACGCTGTACGGCGAGGACATCGCCCAGCAGATCGCACAGTATGCCGAGACGGCGGGCATCGCGCATATCGTGGTGGGCAGCACGATGGGGCTTCGATCGCTGGCGCTCGGGCGCGAGGGGCTGGCAAGCCGGCTGATGCGCCACGTGCACGGCGCGGTGGTGAACGTGGTTCCCGTGCGCGATCTGCCGGTGCAGTACGGTCGCTTGCGCGAGGCGGCCGGCCTGCGCCCCACGACCGGCGACGTGTGGAAGGCGTTGGCGGCCGTGGGCATCGCCACGGCGCTCGGCGTGGGCGTGTATGCGATAGGATTATCGTCGTCGGTCATCCTCATGCTGTACCTGCTCGTGGTGCTGTTCGTGGCCACGAAGGCCGACGGGTTCTTCTACGGGCTCATCGCGTCGCTCGGCAGCATGCTGGCGTATAACTTCTTCTTCACCACGCCGCGTTTCACCTTCAACGCCTACGGGTTGAACTACCCGTTCATCTTCGGCTTCTTGCTGCTGGGCACGTTGGCGGCCTCGTCGCTGGCCGTGCGCATGAAGCGTCAGGCCATCAGCACCACGCGGCGAGCCTACCGCACCGAGGTGCTGCTCGAATCCAGCCGGAAGCTGCAGACGGCTCCTGACGTGGACACGTGCTTCCGTCTGGCCGCGCAGCAGATCATCAAGCTGCTGAACCGGCCCGTGGTGATGTATCGGCTGCACGACGGCGTGCTGGGAGCGCCCGAGGTGTACGACGTGCCCGGCACCGTGGGCGACGGGTCGGCGGCTGCGCTCGTATCGCCGGGCGAAGCGGGCGTGGCGGCGTGGGTAGCCTCGAACAACGAGCGCGCGGGCGCCACCACCGAAACGCTGGCGGACGCACGCTGCCTTTACCTGCCCATCAGGGCGAAGGATGCGGTGTACGGTGTGGCGGGCCTCGTGGTGGACGGTGCCGACGACGAGGATTTCGGCGGCTTCGAGAAGAACCTGCTGCTCATGGTGCTGGACGAATGCGGCCAGGCCGCGGAGCAGATCAGCCTCGAGCGCGAACGCCGTCACATGGCCGTGCGCGTGGAGAAGGAGACGCTGCGCTCGAATTTGCTGCGCACCATCTCGCATGACCTGCGCACGCCCCTCACCAGCATCTCCGGCGATGCCGATGTGCTGCTGCACGAGGACGGCGCGCTCAGCGAGGAGCAGAGGAAGCGTCTGTACCGCGACATCCACGACGATGCGTGCTGGCTGGTCACGCTCGTGGAGAACCTGCTGTCCATCACGCGCATCGACAACGGCACGCTGCAGATCGCCCGCCAGCCCGAGCTGGTGGGCGAGGTGGTGCGCGAGGCGCTTCAGCATGTGGACCGACGTGCCGAGCAGCGCCGCATCGACGTGTTGCTGGATGACGAGCTGCTCATGGCCCAAATGGACGCGCGCCTGATCATCCAGGTGATCATCAACCTCGTGAACAACGCCGTGTCCTACACGCCTCCCGACGGGCGCATCGTCGTGTCAGCTTGCGCGGTGGCGGCGGGAGGCGGCGAAGGGCCGCGCGTGCGCATCGGCGTGTCCGACGAGGGTCCCGGCATTTCCGAGGACGAACGCGCGCACCTGTTCGACCTGTTCTACAATGGGTCCACTGGCAAGCGCGACGGCAAGAGCGGCGACTTCAAGCGCGGCTTGGGCCTCGGGTTGCCGCTGTGCCACTCCATCGTGGACGTGCACGGCGGCGTGCTGGAGGTGCGCAACGTCGAGCCGCACGGCAGCGAGTTCTCGTTCATGCTGCCCGCGGTGCAAGCAGGCGACGTGATCGCCGATCGCATGAACGAGTCCGAAGCGTCTACGACGGAGGAGCGGCATGGCTGATGGCTACAGAATACTGGTGGTGGAAGACGATGCAGCGGTACGCCGTCTCGTGACGACGACGCTCGACCTGCACGGCTACGCCTGCCAGGAGGCCAAGACGGCCAACCAGGCGCTGCTTGACCTGTCCACCCAACCGCCCGATCTGGTGGTGCTCGACCTCGGGCTGCCCGACCGCGACGGCGTGGAAGTCATCCGCACGCTGCGGGAGTGGTCGGCGCTGCCGGTCATCGTGCTATCGGCGCGGCTCGAGGACGCCGACAAGGTGGAAGCGCTCGATGCCGGGGCCGACGACTATCTTGTGAAGCCGTTTTCCGTGGAAGAGCTGCTCGCGCGCGTGCGCGTGGCGCTGCGCCGCCTCGAGCGCGAGCGCGCCATGCGCGGTCAGGCCGACGAAGCCGTGTACGAGAACGGCGGCCTGCGCATCGACTACGCGGCAGCCTGCGTGCACCGCGACGGCGAGGAGATCCATCTCACCCCCATCGAATACAAACTGTTGTGCCTGCTCGCTCGTAACACCGGCAAGGTGCTCACGCACAACTACGTGCTCAAGGAAGTGTGGGGCAGCGCGCTCGCTTCCGACCGCTCGTCGCTGCGCGTGTTCATGGCCACCCTCCGCAAGAAGATCGAGCCCGACCCCGCGAACCCCCGTTACATCCAAACCCACGTGGGCGTAGGTTACCGCATGATGCGCGTAGAGTAGGGCGCGTTTCCTTCGCGCTCGAGGGGTCTCTTATGGTAAGCTACTCCTATCTCTAAAGAGATAGGAGTAGCTTATGAACGAGACCTTGATGCTCTACCATGGTTCTTGCGACATCATCGAAGTGCCTCGATGCGGCAAAGGGCGAACCTATAATGACTACGGGCGCGGTTTTTACTGTACCGAGCACGTCGAGCTTGCTCGGGAATGGGCCTGTGCCGCCGCCGATTCCGATGGGTATGTCAACGAGTATCGGTTCGATGCGCGCGGGCTTTCCGTGCTTGATCTGTCGGCTGCCGAATACGGGATACTCCATTGGCTTGCGCTGCTTTTGGATCATCGCATCGTCGATCTCAGTTTGCCGGTGGCTTCGCAGGGCGCGACGTATCTGCGCGAGCGATTCGCCGTCGACGTTTCGACATGCGACGTCATCGTTGGCTACCGGGCCGACGACAGCTACTTCTCCTTTGCACGAGCGTTTCTCAACAACGCCATCTCGGTCGAACAGCTCTCGCATGCTATGAAGTTGGGCGACTTGGGCGAACAGGTCGTGCTGAAAAGCGAGCGCGCGTTCGAGCGTATCAGCTTCATGTCGTCCGAGCCTGTTTCAAGCGCGCTCTACTACCCAAGGCGTAAGCTGCGCGATGATCAAGCGCGCTCGCGGTATCGTACGGAAGTGCGGCGGCAGGGCATGCAGGGCCTGTTCCTGCGAGATATCATCCTCGGCGAAATGGGGGCAGATGATGAGCGCCTACGATAAAACATATCTGTACGACGCTATGGACGCGCTTGCGGAAGCGTTCGACTATGCCGCGCGCGATGATCGGGTGGGAGCCCAACGCTTTTTCGACCTGTTCGTGCAGACCGACATTGCCGCCGCGTTCGGCGGCGGCTCCCCTCGCTACGTTGCGGGGATGTCGGGTATCGAACTCGTCTTGCAGGTTTGCGAACGTGCGGGAATGCGGCTCGATCCTCTCTGCGAAGCCCTCCATGCTCCCCTGGATCGTTCTCCAGAGTATTGGTGCGGGTGGATTCTCGCGTATGCGCAATGGCGATCCGGCCGACCGTTCGCGTCTTTGCATGAGAAAGTTAGCATGAAAGATTTGATGCGTTTGTACGAACCGCTACACGAGGCGTCGGAAGATCGTGCGGCCGATGCGATCGAATCGCTGATCGATCGCAAAGCGCAGCCCACGCGGCTCAAGACGATCCGTCAGGCGCGCGGCATGACCCAGAAGCAGCTTGCGAGGGCTTCGGGTGCGTCGTTGAGGGCCGTTCAACAGTACGAGCAGCGGGCGAAAGACATCAACGGCGCTCATGCTATGAAGCTGTACGCTCTTGCGCGCACGCTTGGCTGCACCATGGAGGACCTTCTAGAATTCTGAGGCTGGGCGGTTCGTTGTCGTCCCGCCAAACGAATTTGCCGAAATGTCGGGATTATTTGCTTCAATCCGCGCCTCTGATCAGCGAGAATAATCCCAGCGGAATCGTTTGGGAAGGAAGGTGCGATGCTCGGCGAGAAACTGATGAAGCTGCGGAAGAAGCGGGGGATGAGCCAGCAGCAGGTGGCCACCGCGCTGGGCGTGACGCGCCAAACCGTCTCGAATTGGGAATGCGACCAGGGCGCGCCGGCGCTCGACAAGGCGAGCGAGCTTGCGCGGCTGTACGGCGTGAGCCTGGACGACCTTGTGGCCGACGACGTGGAAGTCGTGATGGCCGATCCCGATCGCGCGACCGGGGAACCGCGCGACCTGCACGTGCTCAAGCGCCTCGAAGGAAAGCGCTGCCGCATTTGCTATCGCACTTCCCCTGACGTGATGGACATTATGAAGTCGTCCGCTCTTCCCGATAAGGCACGCGTGCTGAACGTCGGCGACGAGTGGTTGCGTGTCGAGCATATGCTTGGCGGAGGTTCCTGGTTCGAAGGAGGATTCTACTTCAAGAAGCAGACGGCGGTGCGCCTCATCGACATCGACCTGATCGACAGCGTGCTTGCCTGGCCGAACGACGACGAGGAGGAGGCGTCATGATCGAGCTTCTGCTGGTCGTCGTCATCGTGCAGCTCGGCTTCGTGCTCAGCCGGTTGCCCAAAAAGAACTCGACCTCGAAGGAGAGCTTCTCCGAGCGTTTCGATCGCGAGCAAAAAGGAAACGCCGCGTTCGTCGCCGAGCAGCTGCGCGACCTGCACGGTCGTGCGTGCGCATTCACCTTGTGGTTGCCAGGACGCATCTTTTCCGAAGCTGGCTCCCCGTCGACGGAGGGCCGTGGCATCGTTCTCGACTCCGACGACGAGTGGGTGCTCATCGAGTGCCCCGCCCCCTTCGGCGCCAAAGGCGCTACGCAGCGCTTGTTCCGCATAGCCGACATCAAGTCCGTAGCGGAAATCACCGGGTAGCCCCTCCTGCGCTGTCTACTCCGGCTTCCTCGCCACGTGCACGGCAGCGATGCCGCCGGTATAGTTTTTCCAGGTCACATCCTCGAACCCGGCTTTCTCCATCATGGTCGCCAGCCCCTGTTGATCGGGGAACGCCTTGATGGAGCGCGATAGGTACACGAAGCCCTCGCGGTCGCCCGTGATGAGTCCGCCCCAGAAGGGGATGAGGTGCTTGAGGTAGAAACCGTACAGCGCGCGCCATACGGCGTTCGGAGGCGTGGAAAACTCCAGGCACACGAGCGCGCCGCCGGGCTTCAGCACGCGGAACATCTCGGACAGCGCTCGATCGCGCTCGGGCATGTTGCGGATGCCGTACGCCATGGTGATGGCGTCGTACGAGCAGTCGTCGTATGGGATGTGCTGCGCGTCCACCACCTCGAAGTCCACCGGGACGCCCTCGGCTTTTCCGTCCGCGTAGTGCATGCGCGCCACGTCGAGCATCTCGTCCACGAGGTCGGTGCACTGGATATGGCGGGGGTGCTTGGCGCGCGCCACGGTGAACGTCACGTCGCCCGTGCCGCCCGCGATGTCGAGCACGTCCGCGTCGGCGCCGATGGGAGCTTGGCGCATCATGCCGGCCAGCCACGCCTTGTACGCGCCGAAGCTCGACACGGCGTTGAAGCGTTCGTATTTCTTGGCGATGGAGGAGAAGATGTCTTTCACGCGTTCGGACGAAATGTCCGCGGGCGCTTCCTTGCCGGTAGCGGTGTCGATGCTCACAGGTATTGCTCCGTTAATCAGGAAAGAGGGGAAGGTGTAGCCTTATTATACAGGAAAGGAACCTGGCGAGAACAGGCTCCTTTTTTCCACAGGCTGAGCGTATAATCTCCCGAGCCAACGAAGGAGACTGAGGAGCACTTTTGGAACACGAGCACACAGACCTCGCAACGGACCTCGCAGACCCCGCGACCGATCCCGAGCTCGCGCCCGAATCCGACCCGGTATTCGAAGCGGAGCAGCGCCACCTGAGCGAGACGTACGCCACGCTGCAGACTATGGGCCGCGACCTGCTGGCGAAGATGGAGCGGAACAGCAAGGACGCTGCCGCCGACAAGCTGGCGATGGTGGACGAGCTGTCGGTGAACCTCGCCAGCTACGCCGACGCCATGGAGACTTACGCCGACTTCGCCACGGTGAACCGCGTGATCGACGCGTACAACCTCGCGCAAACTGTCGATGCCGAGAAGCTCACGAGCATCCAGGTGCTGCTCAGACAGCCCTACTTCGCGAAGGTGGTCATGCAGCTCAAGCCCGGCCAAAAGCCCAAGGAGCTCTACATCGGCACGGCCGGCATCTCCGACGACGCGTACCGTCGCCTCGTGGTGGATTGGCGCTCGCCCGTGGCCGAGGTGTACTACAACCAGGAGAACGGCCCCACGTCCTACGAGGCCAACGGCCGCACCATCCACGTGGACCTCAAGCTGCGTCGTCAGTTCGACATCGAGGCCGACCGGCTGAACGCCTACTTCGACACGAGCGTCGCCATCCAGGACGCCATGCTGCTGGCCTCGCTGACGAAGCAGCGCACGGCGCAGATGAAGGCCATCACCGCCACCATCCAGAAAGAGCAGAACCTCGTCATCCGCCACGAGGACGTTCCGACCTTGCTCGTGAACGGCATCGCCGGCAGCGGGAAGACGTCCGTCCTCATGCAGCGCATCGCCTACCTGTTCTACCAGCAGCGCGAAAGCCTCGACCCCAGCGAGGTGTTCCTCATCACGCCGAACCCCGTGTTCGAGCACTACATCGAGGGCGTGCTGCCCGACCTGGGCGAGCGCAATCCCGAATGCCTCACCTGGGACGAGTTCCTGCAAGGCCTCATGCCGCCCGACCGCACCGGCGGCCAGGCGCCGGCATCGCTCGACACGCTCAAGCGCATCGACGAGGCGTGCGCCACGTTCACGTTCGACCAGCACGACTTCAAGGAGATTCACTGCCACGGGGAGCGTCTGGTCACCGTCGGCCAGATCCTCCAGGTGGCGGCGAAGTTCAAGAACATCCCCGCCGGCCCGCACCTCGTCACGCTCATGCGCGAGGAGCTGATGGAGCGCTTGGAGAGCCGCCTCAAGCAGCTGGCTTCGTCGGAGAAGGTGCTCGACGAGATCGCGGAGCTCACCCCCGACGAACAGGTCGACTTGTTCCGCGAGACGTTCGACCCGCACGACGAAACCCAGGTGCGCGCCATGGGGCAGCAGTACGTGGACGCCCGCTTCGCGGCTGCGCAGCGCGCGGTGGAGAACGACGACTGGCTGCGCATCGACCGCATTGGCATGCGCCTGCTGGGTGTGGAGAACCTTGTTCCGGTGGAGTGGCTCTACCTCAAGATGGCGCTCACGGGCCTTGGTAATCCGGATGCGAAGTACGTGATGATCGACGAGGTGCAGGACTACACGGTGGCTCAATTGGCCGTGCTCGCGCGCTACTTCAAACGCGCCCACTTCCTGTTGCTGGGCGACGGGAACCAAGCCATCGCGCCGGGCACGGCCACCTTCGACGAGGTGCGCGCGCTGTTCCGGAAGGCGCGCGGCCCGCTGGAGGAATGCCGCCTCATGACCAGCTACCGCTCAACGCCCGAGATCACGCAGCTGTTCGCCAGCCTGCTCAGCTCCGAGGAGCGCCTGCGCATCTCGTCCATCCAGCGCGCCGACACTGCGCCGGTGATCCGCGCGTACGCCGACCGCGACGAATACGACCGCGCGCTGCGCCGCACCATCGCGGAAGCGTCCGAAAACGACGGGCTGACCGCGGTGATAGTGCCCCAGAAGCACCAGGCCAAGCAGCTGCAGAAAGCGTTGGGCGATGCGGCCCCCGCGATCATCGACGCGTCCGCGACGCTGCCGGCGCGCGGCGTGGTGCTCCTGCCGCTGCGCTTGGCGAAGGGATTGGAGTTCGACCACGTCATCGTTCCCGACGCCAGCGCGCGGACCTTCCCGGACGACCCGTTGTCGCGCCGGCGCCTGTACACCACCATCTCGCGCGCCACGCGCACCATCACGCTGCTCGCACACGGGGAGGTCACGCCTCTGCTCGCCAACCGCTCCTGACGTCGCCCTTATCGCCCTCCTCCGGGGCGATTCCGTGCGCGCGGCTGCCGATTCCCCTGTGTGCGTTTGCCGAAGAGGGGACGGGGAATGCTATCATACGCATCATGCGATTATTCTAAGAGATTGGCGGGACAGACATGCTTTTGTGCGCACAATACATTCTTCCCATCACGTCCGAGCCGTTCCAGAACGGCGCGGTGCTGGTCCGCGACAACGTCATTCGCGATATCGGCACGGCCGAGATGCTCAAGCTGCGCTATCCCGACGAAGAGGTGACGGACTTCGGCCAGGCGGCGCTCATGCCGGGCCTCGTCGACCTGCACACGCACCTCGAGAACTCCGTCATGCGCGGCATCGTGCACGACGTGCCGTACACCACCTGGATCACGTCCATGCTGGAAAAGAGCGCCAAGATGGACGTGGGCGACTGGTACGATTCCGCCATCCTCGGCGGCCTCGAGGCGCTGTCGAGCGGCATCACCACCGTCGCCGACATCACCACCACCGGCGCCGCGTGCACGGCCACGCAGAAGCTGGGCATGCGCAGCGTCATCTACCGCGAAGTGGGCGCCATGGACAAGCGCCGCGTCGACTACGCCATGCGCATCGCCGAGAACGACATCATGCACT
This sequence comes from Eggerthella timonensis, assembly GCF_900184265.1. Taxonomy (NCBI): domain Bacteria; kingdom Bacillati; phylum Actinomycetota; class Coriobacteriia; order Eggerthellales; family Eggerthellaceae; genus Eggerthella; species Eggerthella timonensis. The sequence goes on along the minus strand of NZ_FXXA01000002.1, from coordinate 128,495 downwards.
GGCGCGAAGAGGTCGACGGCGACCGCATCACCATCGGCGTGGCCCCGGCGGCCATGTACGCGTGCCATCCCTCCGTGTTCACGAAGGTGTCGGAATTCGCTCGTCGCGAGGGCGTGCCCGTGGCCATGCACATGGCCGGCAACCGCGAGGAGTACAACTTCATCAAGTACGGATCGTCGCCGTTCTCGGTGCACACGATGGACCAGAAGCGCGGCTTCGTCGAGATCCCGCCGTGGCTGCCCACGGGCACGACGCCCGTGCGCTACGCGCTGAACTGGGGAGCGTTCGAGTCCGACAACGTGCTGGCCATCCACTGCGTGCACGTGGACGACAAGGACGTGCAGAAGCTGAAAGAGTACGACGTGGCCGTGGCCGTGTGCCCGCGTTGCAACGCGCAGCTGGGCATGGGCGTGGCGCCCATCAACGAGTTCATGCGCGCCGGCCTGCGCTTGGGAATGGGCACCGACTCGCCCGCCGCGACCGATTCCACCGACATGCTCACCGAGATGCGCATCGGCATGCTGGTGCAGCGCGCGGTGAACGTGGGCGAGTTCCTGGACTCGGCCACCATGCTGGAGATGGCCACCATCGGCGGCGCCCGCGCGCTCAGGCTGGACGACAAGATCGGCTCGCTCGACATAGGAAAGCTGGCCGACGTCGTCGCCGTGGACCTGTCCGGTTCGCACCAGACGCCCACCACCGACCCGGTGTCGGCCGTCGTGAACACCTGCAGCGGTGCCGACATCCTCATGACGATGGTGAACGGCGTCACGCTGTACGAGAAGAACAAGTGGAACGTGGGCGTCGAGGTTGCGAAGAACATCGCCCGCGTCATCGAGATCCGCGGTAAGTTGAGGTTGTAATCCATGGGAACGAACCAGAAGCTGACGGCTCAGCAGAAGAGCGAACGCGTCCGCGCCGCACAGGAGCGCGAACGCAAGGAGAAAGAGCGTCGCGAGGCGGCGGCGCGCACCAAGAAGATATTCACCATCGTCGTGTGCGTCATCCTCGTGCTGGCGCTCGGCATCCCCACGGTGGCGCTCGCCTTCCTCGGAAGCGGCTCGTAAGCCAAGTCGCGAACTGGCACAAATGGGGACAGTCCCTATTTGTGCCACTATTTGTGCCAGAGGCGCTTGCTCGTCGAAGGCCAGAACGAAAGCCGCATCGCCGATCTCGTTGCACGGCGCAATCGGGAACGGTTCCCTTGTGCTGCAAGGCGGTGCGCATGCGGCGGCGAGTTCGAGTCGTTTTGGCTATCCTCAAAGGCGAATGGATAAGGATCGAAACTTGCTGAGCTGGGCATTTGCCCCGAGGCACCGGACGTGCTCGTCGTCCGCCCCCGAAAACCTAGCCATAACGACGCGAACTTGCCAGAATTCGCCGACGCGCAGCCCGCTTTTCCGATCCGATCCGAACGGCGCATGCCGTGTGGGAAGGTCGTGGAGCGCGGCATCGTGACCATTCGTCATGCTTTTTCTGTAGAGCTATCTCGTTCGGGTCGACGGGACGGGTTTGTGATACTATAAATCGTTGCCGCGCACGGGGCGCGGAAACGAGAGAAGAGTAACCGCACAAAGGGGTTTGCTTTGTTTGGTATAGGTGGATTCGAGCTATTCCTCATTTTGCTGTTCGGGTTCCTGATTTTCGGACCCGACAAGCTGCCTGCCATGGCGAAAACGCTGGGGAAGGCCATCAACAAGTTCCGAAGCGCTCAAGAGGAAATGAACAAGGTTATCAAGACGGAGGTCTACGACCCTACGTCCGACGAGCCGTTCAAGAATCCGCTTGAGGCGCTGTCGAAGGTCGGCGAGATCGGCAAAGACGACAAGGCCGAGAAGACCGAGAGCTTCTCCGAGCGCAAGGCGAAGTACGATAAGGAGCGCGCTGCCAAGAAAGCTGCCGAGGCCGAGAAGGCCGCAAGCGGCGACGCTGCCGCCCCCGCTGCCGCCGCTGCGACGACGGCGGCTGCAGCCAAGCCCGTGGCGAAGCCCGACGGCTCGTTCGCCAAGCCCGAAGCTCCGAAACCTGCGGAAGCGAAGCCGGCTGCCAAGCCCGCCGCCGCGACCGCCGCAAAGCCGAAACCGTCGCCCGACGAGCTCTACGGCACGAAGCCCGCAGCCAAGAAACCGGCGGCTCCTTCTGCAGCAGCAAAACCTGCCGCGAAGCCCGCAGCCGCGAAGCCCGCGGCCGGCAGCAAGCCTGCAGCCGCGAAGTCCCCGGCAGCTTCGAAGCCCGCATCCAAGCCCGCCGCGAAGCCCACGGCTGCAAAAGCCGCGGCCGCTTCCAAGCCCGCTGCGAAAACCGACGCCGAAAAGGCAGCTGCCCGTTCGGCGGCCGCGAAGAAGGCCGCAGCCACGCGCGCGGCGAACCGGAAGGCCGTCGAAGCGGCTGCCAAAGCCAACACAAACGAGAAGGGGGAATAAGCCATGCCCGTCGGACCGGCACGAATGCCCCTATTCGATCACCTGGGCGAGCTTCGCATGCGCCTGGTGCGCATCATCGCATGCCTCGCCATCGCCGTGGTTGTCTTCTACATGGCCACGCCTATCATGGGCCAGTTCTTGCTGCTGCCTATCTCGGAATTTCTTCCGACGGATGCGTCCGGGTTCGCTTCTTTGCAAGCGATTGACCCGTTCGAGGCGTTTTCCACGCGCTTCAAGATTTCGTTATGGGCGTCGGTTGTGGCGTGCGCTCCCGTAATTCTGTGGCAGATCCTTGCGTTCTTCCTGCCGGCTCTCAAGCCGAGCGAGCGCAAGTGGTTCATCCCGACGTTTGCAGCTGCGGTTGGCCTGTTCATTTTTGGAACGATCTTCTGCTATCTGGTCATTCTGAATCCCGCGTTTCAATGGCTCACGGATCAGGCGAACGGCCTTGGCACCGTCGCTCCCCGTATGTCATCGTATATTGACATGATTATCAAGTTCGAACTGGGCTTCGGCTTCGCGTTCGAACTGCCGCTTATCGTGTTCTACCTCGTCATCTTCGATGTCGTTCCGTACAAGAAGCTTCGCGGGAGCTGGCGCACGGTGTACGTTGTGCTCATGGTCGTTTCCGCTATGGCCACACCGGACGCATCCCCGGTTACCATGCTGCTCATGTTCGCCGCCTTGCTCGTGCTGTATGAAGGAAGCTTGTTTATCGCCCGCATCGTGTTGCGCAACCGCATCAAGAAGCAAACGGAAGAGCTCGACGCCGAAGAGGCGGAGGAGCGCGCCGAGGAGCTGGCGCTCAAGAAGACGAAGGCCAAGAAAGCCAAGTAGTCCGAACCGTACCAGGTTGAAGGCCCGTCGATCAGCGGCGGGCCTTTTTGCGTTTTCTGAGCAGCATTCGCACCCGTTGACGCATCGATGCCTGCACGGTGCGGAGTCTTCGGCTACTATAGGCACGAACGATACAAGGCGGATCAAGCGCGAAGGAGCGCCATGCACGAATTGGGAATCATGACGGGCGTGATGGACGCGGTGACGTCGTCGGCGCAGCAGGCCGGAGCCACGTGCGTGCTGAAAGTGAGCCTGTCGGTGGGCGAGATGACCGAGGCCATCGAAGACGCGCTCATGTTCGCGTTCGAGGCTCTGTCGGAGCAGCGCGAATACGCGCTGTGCGAAGGCGCCGAACTTGAGATCACCATGGTGCGACCGAAAAGCCGCTGCCTGGAATGCGGTGCCGAGTACGAGCACGACCGCTTCCACATGCTGTGCCCGGAATGCAACAGCTTCGCCACCGAGCTCATCGCCGGCCGCGAGCTGCAGATCGACTCGATTGAGGTCGACCTACCCGATGAAGACGACGATGACGAGGAGAACGAGGACTAACCATGCAAATCGATCTGAAGCAGCCGATCCTCCAGAAGAACGACGCGATCGCTTCCGAGTTGCGTCAGCGCTTCGCCGAAAACCACGTGTTCGTGCTCGACTTGCTGGCCAGCCCCGGCTCGGGTAAGACGTCTACCATCCTGGCCACCATCGACGCGCTGCGCGACGAGTTCAACATCGCGGTCATCGAGGGCGATATCGCCAGCAACGTGGATGCCGAGAAGATCAAGGCGCAGGGCATCGCCGCCGTGCAGATCAACACGGGCGGTGCATGCCATCTCGAAAGCGCGATGATCAAGCGTGCCGTCGACGTGCTCGACCTCGAACGCCTCGACCTCATCATCGTGGAGAACGTGGGCAACCTCGTGTGCCCCACCGATTTCGACCTGGGCGAGAACGCCAAGGTGATGATCCTGTCCGTGCCCGAGGGCGACGACAAGCCCCTCAAGTACCCCGGCGTGTTCCAGGTTGCCGAGGCCGTGGTGCTCAACAAGGTGGATACCATGCCGGTGTTTAACTTCGACCGTACTGCATTCGACGAGGCGGTCGCGCAGCTGAACCCGCAGGCACCCATCTTCCCGATCGCCGCCACGAAGGGCGACGGCGTCGAAGCTTGGACCGAATGGCTGGCTGAGCGCATTCGCGCCGTGTAGTTCCGACGCCGTTTCTCGCTGACGTCGGCGGGCCTACGAAAGGAGAGTCTTGGAGAACAGCGAACGGTATCGCCTCTGCGTCGAAGCGCTCGAGGGCTTCATGAACGGCGCCGGGTTCACCGACGTCGTCATCGGATTGTCGGGCGGCATGGATTCGAGCCTCGTGGCCGTCATGTGCGTGGACGCGCTCGGTGCCGACCGCGTCCACGGTGTGCTCATGCCGGGGCCGTACTCCACTGATCATTCGGTGGACGATGCGCTTGAGCTTGCGCATAACCTGGGCCTCGAGCCGTGCACGGTATCCATTGCCGAGTCATACCGGGCGTTCGAATCTGCGCTGGCCGACGCGTGCGGCGGTCAGCTCGAAGGATTGGCCGCCGAGAACACGCAGGCGCGCTGCCGCATGGTGTGCCTCATGGCGTTGTCGAACACCTACGGGTGGATGCTCGTGAACACGGGCAACAAGAGCGAGGCCATGATGGGCTACTCTACGCTGTACGGCGATACGGCCGGCGCTTTCGCCCCTATCGGCGGCCTGTACAAAACCGACGTGTTCGCCGTAGCACGCTGGAGAAACGCCCAGGCTGAAGCCGTGGGCGCGACCCCTCCCATCCCCGAGCACGTGTTCACGAAGCCGCCGAGCGCCGAGCTTTCGCCCGAGCAGGAGGACGAGAAGAGCATGGGCATCGATTATGCGACGCTCGACCGTCTGCTGAAAGCGCATATCGAACGCGGGTTGGACGCGGCGGCGCTGGTAGCCGAAGGGTTCGATGCCGTCGATGTCGAACGCGTGCTGCGAACGGTGCGCGCGACGGCGTTCAAACGCGCGCTCGAGCCCCCCTGTCCGCACGAAACATTCTACGTCTAGCAAGCACCCGATCAAAGGAGGTTCACCGCCATGGAGCGCCGCGCGTTCTTCAAACTTGCGGGCTTGTCCGCTGCCATGCTCGCCGTGGGCGGAACCCTTGGTGCGTGCGAGGCGGGAAAGCTACCGGACAATCCTCTGACGACCACGAACGAGGCCAACGAAACCGCAGACCAATCAAGTGTGATGGGACAGCCGGCCATCTCGTTCGATGCCGATGTCGACGTGCTGATCGTGGGCAGCGGCGTGGCGGGCCTGTCGGCCGCCATGGATCCGCTCGAGGCGAAGCGCTCGGTGATGGTGGTTGAGAAGCTTGACCTGCTGGGCGGCGAGAGCTACGAATCCAACGGCGTCATGCGCATCGCGGGCACCGAAGTGCAGCAGAGCGCGGGCGTGAAGACCACGGTCGACGAGGCCTGGGAGGCGCGCAAAAAGGAGTTGAGCGCTGCCGGCATCGAAGACCTCGATTTTGCGAAAACGCTGTTCTCCACCGCGACGGACTGGGCGAATCGCCTCGCGTCCGACTACGGTGCGCAGTTCGCCGATCCGAAAACCTACGTGGACGGCAAGGTTAACACGTCGGTCATGCTGCCGAGGAACGGCCTCGGCGACATGCAGAGCGTTATGATGCCGCTGCGAGACGGCCTTACGTCCAAGGGAGCCACCTTCTCGACCGGCCATCGGGCCGTCGCGTTCATCCTGAACGAGAGCGGGGCGGCCTGCGGCATGCGCTTCTGCGTGGAATCGGGCACCTCGGTGCTCGACGTGCGCGCTCGCCGCATCGTCGTCGCAACGGGCGGTTTCGCCAGCAGCCAGCCGCTCGTGCATGCAAACACGCCGGACTTCGAGCGCGTGGGATGCTACACCGTCGCCTCCATGGGCGAGGGCCAGCAGTTGTGCGCGCTGCTGGGCGGCCAGCTTCTCAACATGGACAAGGCCGCGCCGCTTACCAGCAACCTGCCACAGGCCACCGCGTGGGGCATGTTCGGCCCCACGGTCATCGTGGACGCGTTGGGGAAGCGCTTCGCGCGCGAGGACGACGCGAACGCCGCGGCCGGCGCTTGCTTTTCGGAAGAGCGGGGCTACTGGTGGACCGTGTTCGGCAAGCAGCTCACCGAAAGCGGCCAGTCGCGCAGCATCGCCGAGGTGACCAGCAAGAACGCCAAGCGCCTCATCGGACCGTTCGACGGTTTGGATGAGCTGGCCGAGGGCATGGGCATCTCTCCTGACGTGTTGAACGAAACGTTCGACCGGTACAACGGGTTCGTGAAAGACGGCAAGGACGCCGATTTCGGTCGCACCTTGTACCTGGAAGAGCTTGAAGGGCCCTACTATGCGCTCAAGCAGCTGCCGCAGCGGTACAAGTCGAGCGGCGGCGTAAAGACGGACAAGAGCGGTCAGGTGCTCAGCATCGTGGGTGCCGCCATTCCCAACGTGTACTGCTGCGGGGCGGCTGCCGCATCGAGCGTGGGCGGCCTCGCATCGAACGGCGCGTTCGGCATGCTGGTGGGCCAGGCGGTTGCCGCAGCCCTCGACGCCGAAGATGCCGCCGCGAAACAGGATGCTTCCTGATTGACCTCGCGCGTTGCTGACGGGTTGCCAAGGTGCAAAGCCGCGGCAACCGTGCCCCCATCGACGCATGACACAATGACCCCGTATCTACTCGCTGGAGCTGCGATCGGCGCATTCGTGCCGCCTGAGCGGCGACGGATCCGGAATCGGAGGTCTTCTATGGTCGGGGAAAGCAACGCGGAGCGCGGGAGCGGCATATCGCGCCGTGCGTTTCTGACGGGCGCATGCGCTACCGGTGCGGCGGCGATGGTGGGCGGCCTCACCGCCTGCGCAACGCCGCCGCAGGACACCGGTCAGGGCGATGCGGGCGGCGCGGGCACCGGCACGAACGGCGACGCGGTGCCCGGCAACAAGGCGCCTGGCAAGGTGGACAAAACCTACGACACCGACCTGCTCATCGTCGGCGCAGGCGGCAGCGGCCTGGCGTGCGCCGTGCAGGCGGCGCTCAACGGGACGAATTTCATCCTCGTGGACAAGAACAACCAGGTGGGAGGCAACGCGAGCTTCGTCGAAGGCATGTTCGCCGTCAATTCGACGATGCAGCGCGAGCAGGGCATCGACATCCAGCCCGCTGAAGTCGTGGAGGCCGAGCTCACGCGCGGCCAGCATCGCCAGAACGGCGACTTGTGGCTCGACCTTGTGGACAAGTCGGCCGATAACATAGCCTGGTGCATCGAGCAGGGCGTCATGTACTCCGGCACGGTGGACGACTACTACGGCGGCCTGTTCCCCACGTTCCACTGGTTCAAGGACAACAAGGCATCGGTGGGCTACGTCGAGCCGATGAAGGCGCGCATCGACGAGCTGGGCGTGCAGCTGCACCTCAAGACCACGGTGAACGGCCTCATCGTAAAGGATGGCACGGTGACCGGCGCCTATGCCGACGGAGACGAGGGCGTGCTCCAGTACAACGCGAAGGCGGTGGTGCTTGCCACCGGCGGCTTCGGCGGCAACGAGGAAGTCATCGCTGAGCAGGGCTGGAACACCGAGGGCATGCATATTGTGGGATCGCCGAACGCCGCGGGCGACGGCTATCGCCTTGCGATGGACAACGGCGCGCGGAACTTCATGGCCGATTCGGCCCAATCCATCCTGTACGCCATCGAGGCACTCCCGCCCATCGATTTCCACGATGCGGCCGAGAACCCCATCAACGGCTACTTCGGCATCGCTGCAGGCGGTCCCGTGCTGTGGGTGAACGAGGTCTGCCAGCGTTACACGCGCGAGAATCTCACCGACGACAACCTCGTGCTGCAGTGCATTCCGGGCAAGGGCAACAAGGCGAACTACGTGGTGTTCGACCAGGCCATCTTCGATCGGTTCTTCGGCAAAGACGACGATGCGAAGAAGACGTTCGACGACGGGCTCAAGTCGAACGGCGGCGGAAGCTTGTACGCGGGCGACTCGATCGACGCTCTCGCGAGCAGCTTCAACCTCGACGCCGATGCGCTCAAGGCGACGATCGACCGCTATAACGAGCTGTGCCGCGACGGCGTCGACAGCGACTTCGGCAAGCCGGCCGATCTCATGGTGCCCATCGAGACGGCGCCGTTCTACCTGGCCAAGCTGTCGTACAGCTACTTCTTCTCGGTCGGCGGCATCACCACCGACAAGCAGCGTCGCGTGCTCGACGGCGACCGCAACCCCATCGACGGCCTGTACGCCATCGGAAACGACGGCAACATGCTGTACCGCAACGTGTACACCATCAACATGCCGGGCACCGCGTTCGGCAACCAGGTGAACAGCGGCCGCGAGTCCGCGAACGCCGTGATGGAGTATTTGAATGAGACAAAGGGACGGGGATAATGTCTCATTCCCGATAACGTGGGCGTTCCCGCGTCCGGTCGTCGCACGACGGATGGCCCCTGGAGAGGGGCCATCCGTCGTTGGGGAGAGGGAGCGGTAGATGCTCTACGCCTTGAGCGCCTCGACCACGGCTTTGCCGGAGATGAGGCCGCTGCCCGCGTTCGGGCTGAGGTCGCTGCCGCTGTCGGCAACGGTGGAACCGGCGCAGTAGACGTTCGGGATAGGGGTGCCGTCCTTGTCCGTCAACTGGCTGTCGGTGGTGATCTTCATGCCGCCGTGCGTCTTGTACCTATAGGGGAAGTGCTTCATCGCGTAAAACGGCGCGGACAGCGATTGCAGGAACAGCTTCTTGCCGAATTCAGCGTCCTCGCCCGCGGCCACCATGGCGTCGTAGGTTTCAAACGTGGACTTCAGCGTGTCGGCGGGCACGTCCATGGCCTCGGCCAGCTCGTCGAGCGTGGCGCACGGCCCCACGAGGCGATCGGCGTTGCCCTTCATGTTCATCTCGACGTTCCACTTCTGGCTGCCGTTGATGGTCTGCTCGTCGAAGATGGTCCACCAGAAGCCCAGCCCCAGCTCGGCGGCCTTGTCGGGCGAGTCGTGGCTCTGGTCCTCCTTGATGAAGCGGCGGCCCTGCGGGGTCACCTGCACCTGCGGCGAGAAGTATCCCCACACCGTCACCTGGGCGAGGTCGCTCATGCGGTTCGCCTCCATGTCCATGTGCGTGTACTCGCCGCCGATGGCCTTGCACAGCTGATGGCCCTCGCCCATGGAGTTCACGGTCAGCGGCCCCATGCGCGCCTGGCTGGGCAGGTACGTGGACACCATTTCCTGGTTGCACGAGAAGCCGCCCGTGGCCACGATGATCTTCTTCGCGCGGATGTCGACGGTCTTGTCGTTCTTCTCGTCGTTGAAGCGCACGCCGATGGGCGCGCCCTCGCCGTCTACGATGAAGTTCGTGGCGCGCAGGTTCAGCTTGTACGTGGCGCCCTTCTGCTCGAGGCCCTTCTGCAGCGGCGTGAGCACCTGCGTCATGTCGCCGATGCCGTTGCCCGGCAGCAGCATCGAAGTGGGAGCGCCCGTGTTCATGTAGTCGGTGATGGGCTGGAACACGGCGCCGTAGTCGGCGGCCACGCGGTCGGCCCACTCGGTCTGGTAGACGTACACGCGGTGCTTGTACTCCATGTCGTCGGTCTCGCCCTTCTTCTCGAGCACCGGCTGGTAGGCCTTCCATTTCTCCTCGGGGTCGCCTTCGATGCCGGCGTCCTTCTGCATCTTGCTGCCCGACACGTTCATGACGCCGCACGCGATGAAGCTCTCGCCGCCCACGCGCTCCAGCTTGTCCACAAGCATCACCTTGTGGCCCGCTTCGACAGGGTCCATCGCCGCCGACATGCCCGCGATGCCCGTGCCTATGATGAGCACATCGGTTTCCTCGCTGAACGAGACGGGCGCCGTGCCCACCACCTGTTCGCTCGCGTTCGCGCTGCTCGATCCGTCCGACGAGCCGCCGCTCGGCGAGCATCCTGCCAGCGCGCCGCCCGCGGCGATGACCGCGCCCGAAGCGATGGCTGCCTTCAAGAAGTTGCGGCGATCCATTGCAGTTCCCATAGCGTTCCTCCCTGTTGTTGCGTGACGATCCCTCCGTGCCGCCGCTTGCGGGGCGACGGGTTCACCCTACGTTCGATCAGGGAATTCGTCACCGTCCGTTTCGGACTATATTGCCCTCGGACAGCCGGAATCCCGTGCGTTTGCCTCATCGGTCCCTCCCGTTTCCGGTATGATGCCCCCTATGAGGGATACGGGAGGGAACAACCAGAAGCAGGTGCCGCGGTCGCGCGTTCATCCGGCTGTGTTTTCGGCACTGGTGATCGTGGGTTTCGGCTTGTACCGCGGCGTGAACTCGAACGCCTACCTTTCCGCGTTCGCGTTCGTGGAAGCGCCCTTCGTGTTCGTGCCCGACCTCTTCTTCAACGTGGTGGTGGCGTGTTCGGTCATCGTGTGCGCTGCCGTAGCCGTCGCGCTTGCGCTGACGGGTCGGGTCAAGCCGAACACCATGCCGTTCGCGCTGCCCACGGCGCTGCTTTTGGCGGGGAACCTGGCAGCGCTGCTGGGCGTGGTGTTGGCGCTCCCATCGGACATCGCGCTGCTCGTGCCCGGCGTGCTGTACGGTGCGGGAAGCGTCATGCTGTCGCTGTTCTGGATCGAGGCGTTCGCGGCCAGCAAACCCAGCGTCATCGTGGTGCAGATCGCGCTCGGCATGCTGGTGAACGTGGTGGTGTCGTCGGCTTTGTCGCCTCTGCCGGCCGATGTGGAGATGCGCTTGAGCTGTGCGCTGCTCGTGGTGATGGCGGGATGCGCCTGGTTCGTGCGACGGCAGCTGCGCGCGTCGAGCGAGGGTGAAGGGGTTGCCGAGGAGCGGTCGCGCCCGCAGGCGGGAACGTCCCTGCGCGAGCGATGGGGCGCGTACCGCGATGCGTTCCTGGAACTGGGCGACTCGCTCGTGGCGTTCTTCGTGCTCGAGGCCGTCATCGGGCTGCTGAACAGCTTCATGCTGGCGGGTTCCATCGACTTCGAGGGCTCGGGCGCCGTGTCCATCGCCGCCATCGTGGGCGCCATCGTCGTCTTCTGCTTCATCGTGTTCGTGGCGCATCGCATCCCGAAGGTGTCCACCGTGTCGGGCGTCGTCATGCCCGTGCTCGCGGCGATGCTCGTGTTCCTGCCGTTTCTCAGCGAGCAGTACAACCTCGTGTTCTCGCTGTTGTTGCTGGGAAGCTACTGGTTCGTCGCTCTGCTCATCACGTACCTCGTGGCCGAGGTGGCGCATGTGCGGAAGGTGTCGCCGTACGTGCTGATGGGTGTCGCGATGGGGGTCGCTCGGGTGTGTCTGGTCGTCGCGCTGTTGGCTGGGTACGCGGCCGGTGTGGCAGGGGGCGGCCCCGGCGACGAGGCGGAGCACACGATGCGCTACCTCGTGATCATCGTCGTGGTGCTGTACGCGCTGTGCATGGCGCTCGTGTTCTTCTCGCGCGATCGCAAGCGGCGCCGTGCGGAAGAGGCGACCGTGCCTTTGGACCCTGAAGAGCTTGCGGTTTCGGCGGTTCCGAGCGAGACGGAGCTCGATGCGCGCTGTTCCGTGGTGGCGCACGAAGGGGGCCTCACCGATCGAGAGGCCGAGATCCTCGTCTACCTTGCGCGCGGCCGCACGAAGGCTTACATCGCCGACGCGCTGTTCGTCACCGAGAACACCGTGCGCAGCCACGTGCGCAACATCTACTCCAAGCTCGGCGTGCATACGCGCCAAGAGCTGCTCGACCTCCTGGAGCGCTGAGGGGCGTCGACCTGTGTCGAGCGGAAGCTCGTCGGCCAGCGCCAGAGGGAAGCGCGCCTTCCAGCGCCAGAGGCGCGCGCGTCGCCCAACGCGAAACGAAGCGCGTCGCCCTACGCCGGGGGGCACGTCGGCCAGCGTCAGAGGGGCGCGCATCGCTCAACGCGAAACGCAGCACGTCGCCCTGCGCCAGGCGCGCGCCACCCTGCGCCGATAAGTCGACTCTTAATTATGATTGAAAGCATCATGGACAAAAACTCGAGTATTCGCTACTTTTTCAAGGATTCGAGCGCCTCGGAGAAATTCATTTTTTTGAAACTCCCTGGTCACGCTGCCGTGGTTTCTGTTTATCTTCAAATGGAGATAAAGAATACGAGTCTTTTTGTCCACCCGCCCGCTTTTCCGCCGACAAACCAGGGTTCGAAGTGCTCACCGTCATCCGAGCTCCCGGACTTCCTCCATGCTGCGAGCGCCTCTCGGCAACATACATCGGCTGGGGTATGGCAGAGCCTCGACGGGTCGCGTAGTATGGGGCCATGGACAACTTTCTGGTGAACAATCGACCGATGAGCCCCAAGGATTGGGGCATCGACGCCGCCGTCACGGCGCTGGCGTTCCTCTTCGGCTGCGTGCAGCTGATGCTGGCAGCCTCGAGCATCGTCATCCCCGACCTCGCGCTGCGTCAGTACCTGGGCATGGTGAACGTCGTGCCGAACGTGCAGGTGTTCGTGGCCCTGGCCATCACAACGCTGCCGCTCATCGTGCGCCGCCGCTTCCCGTGGCCCGTGTTCCTGTTCTGCCTCGTCTCGTTCCTGGGTTTGCAGAACGCGTTCAACGGGTTCTCGCTTACCATCGTCGGGCCCGTGGTGGCGCTCTACACCATCGCCAGCGAGCGTGGACGCACCGAGGCCATCGTCGCGGTGGTGCTGGCGGTGGCGGGCCTCATGTTCTCGGATCCGCGCGCGGGCTCGGCGAACATGGTGCTGTTCACGCGCTTCCAGAACATCGCGATGGTGGTGGCCGCCGGTCTGGCCGGCTACGCCTACCGCACCCACCGCGCCTACGTGAAGGCCACCGAGGAGCGCGCCGTCGAAGCGGAGCGCACGCGCGAGGAGGAGGCGGCTCGGCGCGTGGAGGAAGAGCGCGTGCGCATCGCGCGCGAGGTGCACGACATCACGGCGCATTCGCTGTCCGCCGTCAGCATCCAGGCGGCAGCAGCCGAGCGCTTGATCGATCGCGATCCTGCGGCGGCGAAGGAGGCCATCGTCACCGTACGCGCTACGGCGAAGAGCGCGCTCGACGACATCCGCAGCATGATCGGCGTGCTGCGCTGCGGCGACGATGCGGCCGAGACGGCGCCCACGGCGGGAACCGATCGGCTGGACGACCTCGCGGGGTACCTGCGCGATGCGGGCATCGAAGCCGCGCTCAAAGTGAAGGGCTACCGCCGAGCAGATGTGCCGGCGCATGTGGATATGGCGCTGTTCGGCATCGCGCGCGAGGCCGTCACGAACGTCGTGCGGCACGCCCATGCGCGCACGGTGATCATTCGCTTGACGATCGAGGCGGGCAAAGCGCGCCTCGTGGTGGAAGACGACGGAAAGGGGTGCGGCCTGTCGGCATCGTCGACGTCTTCGGGCACGCTGCCCCAGGCGGCTGATGGAGAGGGTCACGGCATCGCCGGCATGGCCGAGCGCGTGCACCTGCTGGGCGGCACGTTCTCGGCGGGCGACCGGGCGGGCGGAGGCTTCCGCGTGGTCGCGTGCCTGCCGACGAAAGGAGCGGAGGCGTAGATGGAAGAACGCGTGCGGGTGGTGGTCGCGGACGATCAGGATCTCGTCCGCAGCGGTTTCAAGCTCATTCTCATGTCCTACGACGGCATCGAAGTGGTAGGTGAGGCGCGCGATGGCCATGAAGCGGTGGAGATGGCGTCGCGGCTGCGTCCCGACGTGGTGCTCATGGATATTCGCATGCCGCGCATGAACGGCATCGAGGCCACGCGCGCCATCAATGACGACCCTGCGCTCGAGGGCGTGCACGTGCTCATCCTCACGACGTTCGACCTCGATGAATACGTGTACGATGCGCTGGCCGCCGGTGCCAGCGGGTTTCTGCTCAAGGACGCCGAGCCCGACGAGATTGCCGCAGCCGTACGCGTCGTGGCGCAAGGCGACGCGCTCATCGAGCCGTCCATCACGCGTCGCCTCATCGAGACGTTCGTGGCCACTCGTCCCGCCACGCTCGGCGGCGCCGCTGCCGTGGCGGCGGGCCTGCGCGCCCTTACCGATCGAGAACGCGAGATACTCGCTCTGGTCGCGCGCGGATTCACGAACGACGAAATAGGCTCCGAACTATTTATATCTCCCGCGACGGTGAAAACCCACCTCGCCCGCATCATGGCGAAGCTCGACGCCCACGACCGCGCCCAACTCGTCGTGCGCGCCTACGAAGGCGGCCTGGTGAAGCCCGGGTCCCTGGCACGCTAGGTTCCAGTGTGGCGTGAGGCGGGGGGGGGGGTGAGACTTCCCGTCCCCCGCCTCACCCGTCCCCTCGCGTCCCATTTGTGATGATCGTTTGACGATTGCGCAAAATCTCAGTCACGGGCGCTCAGATTTCTTCAAATCCCCTTGCATTCAGTGATGATGATGCTATGATAACGCAGTGTTTAGCACTCGTTACCGAGGAGTGCTAGCAGTCGCCACGAACGAGTGGTTAAATAGCGAACATGCGGCAAACCGGGTTCGTGCATACGTCGGACGAAAGGAAGGCAACGTTATGAATTTGAAACCTCTGGGTGATCGCGTTATCGTCAAGCAGGACGAGGCCGAGGAGACGACGGCCTCCGGTCTGTTCCTCGCAACCGAGGCGAAGGAAAAGCCCCAGAGCGGCACTGTGCTGGCAGTGGGCGACGGCAAGCTCGACAAGGACGGCAACCTCGTTCCGGTTCCCGTGAAGGTGGGCGACAAGGTCGTATACGGCAAGTTCGGCGGCACCGAGATCAACGTCGAGGGCGAGGACGTACTGATCCTCCGCGGCGACGACCTGTACGCTGTATTCGCATAGCTCGACCTGACGGCTTTTTGTGACGGCCGCCTAGCCCCTCAGCTCCTTGTCGCTTTCGCACACGGCCCATCAGGCCGCTTAGCTCAAGCTCCTCGGTGCTTCACGGCTATGCGACTCGCCACAAAAACCCTGTGATTACTTTTATTGATAAACGCGGTTGAAAGGATACATGCAACATGGCTAAGGAAATCAAGTTCGAAGCCGACGCTCGCAGCGCGCTTGCCGCCGGTGTCAACAAGCTGGCCGACGCCGTCAAGGTGACGCTTGGGCCCAAGGGCCGCTACGTGGCGCTCGAGAAGTCCTATGGCGCTCCGCTCATCACGAACGACGGCGTGACCGTCGCCAAGGAAGTCGAGCTCGAGGATCCCATCGAAAACATGGGCGCTCAGCTGGTTCGCGAAGTTGCCGTGAAGACGAACGACGTGGCCGGCGACGGCACCACGACGGCGACGCTGCTTGCCGACGTCATCGTGTCCGAGGGCCTGCGCAACGTGACCGCCGGCGCTGATGCGCTTGGCATCCGCCGCGGCATTCAGAAGGCCACCGACGTCGTGGTCGAGGCCATCAAGGCCGACGCGACGCCCGTGTCCACCAAGGAGCAGATCGCGAACGTCGGCACCATTTCCGCCGGCGACGCCGAGATCGGCAACGCCATCGCCGAGGCCATGAGCGCGGTCGGCAACGACGGCGCCATTTCCGTCGAGGAGAGCCAGACGTTCGGCCTCGAGATGGACATCGTCGAGGGCATGCAGTACGAGCGCGGCTACATCTCGCCGTACATGGCCACCGATATGGAGAAGATGGAGGCCGTGCTCAGCGACCCCTACATCCTGCTCACCGACCAGAAGGTCACCAACATCCAGGATATGGTGCCGCTGCTGGAAGAGGTCATGAAGTCCGGTCGTCCGCTGTTCATCGTCGCGGAGGACGTCGAGGGCGAGGCTCTGGCCACCATCCTGCTGAACAAGCTGCGCGGTACGTTCAACTGCGTCGCCATCAAGGCCCCCGGCTTCGGCGACCGCCGCAAGCGCATCCTCGAGGACATCGCCGCCGTCACGGGCGCGCAGGTCATCGACAAGGACTTCGGCATGACCATGGCCGATGCCCGCATCGACATGCTGGGCCATGCCAAGACGGTCAAGGTCACCAAGGACACCGCCCTCATCGTGGACGGCGCCGGCGACAAGAAGGCCATCGACGACCGCATCAGCCAGATCAAGGCCGAGCTCGAGCGCGTCGACTCCGACTTCGACCGTGAGAAGCTGCAGGAGCGCCTGGCGAAGCTGTCCGGCGGCGTGGCGGTGCTCAAGGTGGGCGCTGCGACCGAGTCCGAGCTCAAGGAGAAGAAGTCCCGTATCGAGGACGCCCTGCAGGCGACCCGCGCGGCGGTCGAAGAGGGCATCGTCGCCGGCGGCGGCGTGGCGCTCGTGGACGCGCTCCCCGCGCTCGACAAGGTCGAGGCTGCTGACAAGGACGAAGAGGTCGGCGTCGCCATCATCCGCAAGGCGCTCGAGGCTCCGATGCGCGCCATCGCCCAGAACGCGGGCTTCGAGGGCAGCGTCGTGGTCGAGCACGTCAAGGGCATGGGTGCAGGCGAAGGCCTGAACTGCGCCAACGGCGAGTACGGCAACATGATCGAGATGGGTGTCAACGACCCGGTCAAGGTGACCCGCACGGCTCTGCAGTCCGCTGCCTCCGTTGCTGCCCTCATCCTCATCACCGAGGCCACCATCAACGAGATCCCGAAGGATCCGGATCCGGCGGCCATGGCCGCTATGGCCGGCGCCGGCGGCATGGGCGGTATGATGTAGCATCTGCGCCCACGCGCAACCACGCACTAACCAGGGAGGCGGCCATCGGCTGCCTCCCTTTTTTTCGGCATGGGGAACGTGGCGTCCGCGGAAGCCTGCGCTCCTTCGACTGTCGAGAAGGCCAGCTTCTCGGAGTAGGAGCCGGTGCCGAGCCCCGCTACGGGCCTCACGGACACCGCTGCGGTCTGCCCGGGCTGAAGCTCGAGCCCGTTCGGCAGGTCGGCGGTGAACAGCTCCAGCGGGTCTGCGGAGACGTGCAGCGGCACGTCTCCTGCGTTGGAGAGGGTCAAGCGCTGGGCCGCGACATCGGAATAGCCTGCCGTCGCGGAGAACGACAGCGTTGTCGGCTCTACGACGAGCCTCGTCTCGTGGGAAACGGCGACGGTGACGTCTCCCGCGTCGGAGCCGTCCGCTTGGGCGATGTAGGCGGACGTGACGTCCGTATCGGGGTCGCGGAACGACACCACTGTCGCGCCGACGGGATCGACGATGCGATTGTCTGCGCCGAGCACGATGCGCCCGTCTCCGTCTTTGGTGAGGAAGCCGGCTGCAAACACGGCCGAATCGCTGTCGTGTCGCCCGACGGCGTCGGAAGGCACTGCCGCATGCACGAATCCGTTGTCGGCCAAGGCGAATTCGACCGTGCCGTAGGTGTGGATCGCTGCCGACGGCTGATAGGCGTTCCCGCTAGCCGCTTCCACCTGCGATGCTCCGGCGAATGATATTCCGGCATCGGCTTTCACCGCTGTCGTAGTGGCCGACGTCGCGGTCAGCGTGCTGTCGGCGACGTCGAGCGTGCCGCGTTCTTTGCCTGCGTACACCGCTGTGTTATCGGCTGCGACGTGCACGGTGCTGGCGTCGATGACGACAGGGCCCCACGACTGGATGCCCGTGCTGAGGCCGCCCGGTGCCTCCACGTTAACGGTGCTCGATGAGATGCGCAGCGTTGCGTCGTTGAGCTGATACAGCGCGTGGCCCGCCTTGAGCGGGTCGTCGGTTCCGTACGCCATGTTGCATGCAAGATCGGCCCCTTCGATGAACATGTCACCATCGCCGACAAGGCATTCGAATTGGGTCTGCATGGAAAGCGTCGCGCCCTGCACGCTCAGGGTTCCGTCGCATGAAACGCCTCGCATCATGCGGTTCCGCGTTGAGAGTGCGCCGGTTCCGTCTACAAGGCCTACAAGGTCGTCGGTACCGTCGGTCGATTCCATCCCGATGGCCGTGACCCAGCTAAGCTCGTTATCCTCGCTGTACGCTGGAAACGCGAACGTGCTCGTTCCAACAAGCCGCACCGTGAGGTCGCCGTCGGCATACACGCCGTACCGGTACGTGTCATCGTCGGCGGTGATCACGCAGGGCGTGTCGACGAGGGCGTTCTCGAGCGTAAGCGTGTTCGTCGCGGCATCGTAGCGGATGGGGTCTGTTTCGGAGCCGGGGTGTGCGATCATATCCACGCCATTCGCCATGACGGTAGAGGGCGCAGGGCTGGCAAACGCTGGTTGCGCGGTCCAGCAGAGCAGCGCAGCCGCCGCGGCAAGGGCTCCGGCGATCAAGAGAGCCGGAAAAGGCAGGGAGCGCGTGCTGGCGCTGGCGCGTGCGAAGGCGAGCGGGCGGGGTGTCATGGACGGCCTCTTTCTCTATCGAAGCATGCGTGGTTTCCGACGATAGCAAAACTGCGCCTTGGAAAATACGGCGCATCTGGGCTGGCTCTGCACGGTTAGCGTTCCGTGACCATTTCGCGACGATATGGGTGTTGGGCGATGGTTGGGCTACAATACGGCGCTATGGAAGAAATCATGCATATAGCACTCGACGTGCTGGTAGACGCGGTCAAGGACACGCTCTACATCATCCCGTTCCTGTTCGTCACGTACTTGGCCATGGAGTGGCTCGAGCACAAGACGAGCGGGAAGACGGAAGCCGCCATCCAGCGCGCTGGCGCGGCGGGACCGTTCATCGGCGCCATCGTGGGCGTGGTGCCCCAGTGCGGTTTCTCGGCGGCTGCCGCGACGCTGTGGGCCGGGCGCGTCATCACGCTGGGAACGCTGTTCGCCGTGTTTCTGTCCACCTCGGACGAGATGCTGCCCATCTTCATCGCCGAGCAGGTTCCGCTCGACGTCATCCTGAAGATCGTCGGCGCGAAGATCATCATCGGCATGATCATGGGCTTCCTCGTGGACGCCGGCCTGCGCATCGCGCGCCGCATCGATATGCCGCTGCACATCCACGATCTCTGCGAGCAGGAACATTGCCACTGCCACGACGGCGAAGGCGGCATCCTGAGAAGCGCGGTCAAGCATACGCTGCAGGTGACCTTGTTCATCTTCCTCATCACGCTCGCTCTGAACGGCCTGCTTGCCGTGGTGGGCGAGGATGTGCTGGCCGAGTTCCTCAGTGCGAATCCGGCGCTTTCGGTGTTCGGCTCGGCGCTGGTGGGCCTTGTCCCGAACTGTGCGGCCAGCATCGTCATCGCGCAGCTGTACGTGGAGGGCGTGCTGGGCTCGGGTGCCATGCTGGCAGGCCTGCTCGTCTCGGCGGGCGTGGGCCTGCTCGTGCTCGTGCGCACGAACCGGCACGTGAAAGAGAACGTCGCCATCATCGTGGGGCTTTACGCGATGGGCGTCATCTGGGGTTTGCTGGCGAATGCGCTCGGCATCGTGTTTTAAGGTTTTCCGCGTGCTGACTTCGCGCACCCTATGGGGTAGGATAGCGGAAGGCACCGAATAGAAGACGAGAAGGAGAGCATCATGGCGACACTCGAGGCCGGCCTGACGCGCGATGAAGCGTTCGCGCTGCTGCAGGAGCACAACAAAGACCCGTTCCATATCGAGCACGGCGAGACGGTCGAGCAGACCATGCGCTACTTCGCGCGCGAATTCGACCCCGAAAACGAGGAATTCTGGGGCATCGTCGGGCTGCTGCACGATCTCGACTGGGAAGAGCACGACGACGAGCCCGAGCTGCACACCATCTATGCGGCCCCGTTGATCGAAGCCGCCGGCGGTTCGCCCGAGCTGATCCGCGCCATCCAGAGCCACACGTCCGACTTCAACCCGGAGTTGCCGAAACCCGAGTTGCAGATGGAGAAGATCCTGTTCGCCGCCGAAGAGCTGACGGGCCTCATCGGAGCGGCGGTGGTGATGCGTCCCTCGAAGAGCGTCATGGACTTCGAGGTGAAATCGCTCAAGAAGAAGTTCAAAGACAAGCGCTTCGCCGCCGGGGTGAATCGCGACGTCATCCGCTCGGGCGCCGAGATGCTGGGTTGGGAGCTGGACGAGCTGTTCGCTCGCACCATCGAGGCCATGCAGTCTTTCGCCCCCGACAAGGACACCTTCGTCCCTGCCGAAGGATAACCCGCGGTTCGACTCCATCACGAGCGAAGCCCCTGCCGCATGCGGCAGGGGCTTCGCTGCGCGAGGGGCTCGTTGAGGGAGGGAGACGCGAGCCCCGAAGCATTACGCCAGGTCGCCGGCTATGTGGCGGACGGCGTGGCGGGCGAACGTGATGGTGCGGCCGCAGGCGCAGCCCACGATGTACTCGGGATAGTTGTTGCCGAAGATGCTGCCCGAGCAGTCGCCTGCGGCGTAGAGGCCCTCGATGGGCTTGCTCTGGGCGCCGAGCACCTGCATGTCCTCGTTGATGCGCAGGCCATCCACCGTGGTCAGCAGCGAGCCGCCGTACCAGATGCCGTAGAACGGGGCCGTGCGCAGCTCGGACAGGCGGTAGGCTTCCTTGCCGAAGTCGGCGTCTTCCTGGGCGTCGTAGAAGCCGTTGTACTTCTCCACCTCGGCCAGGAACGCTTCCTTCGCCTCGCCCTGGAAGCCCAGCTTGTCGGCCAGCTCCTCGATGGTGTCGGCCTTCACCATGGTGCCCTTTTCCAGCTGGTCGGCGTAGATCTCGTCGAGCGGGGTGTCGGCTTCCTTCGCCAGCAGCTGCTGGGTTTGACGCGAGCAGCCGATGGTGCTGAAGCGCTTGACGTCTTCTTTGAGGTTCGAGTCGAACACCTGGCAGAACACGCCGCCCTCGTGCTCGGCCGCGGCGAAACAGCAGAAGTCGTAGGGAGTGGACTCGTTCACGAAGCGCTTGCCGTCGCGGGTGACCTTCATGAGCGGTTGCGAGCCGAGGTTGAACTGCTTGTCGGTGCCTGCGAACGTGGCCACCTCGCCGGGGCCGCTGATGATGCCCGCGTTCTCGCCCGGCTTCACGGCGCCGCGGTCGAAGATCATCGGCGCCCCGATGCTGTCCTTCTGCGCGCCCGCCCACATGCCGGCCTTGATGCCCTCGCCCACGTTGTTCGGCGAGCCGTACTGCAGCGTGACGCAGCGGTCGACCATCGGGTTGCACGCGCGCAGCATCTCGGCGTTGCTCGTGTAGCCGCCCGTGGTAAGCAGCACGCCCTTCGCAGCGTCCACCTGGACGTATCCGCCGTCGGCCTCGAAGATGGCTCCCGTCACCTTGCCGGCGTCGTCCTGCACCAGCTTCACCAGCTTGTGGTTGTAGGTGACGTCGTAGCCCTTGTCGTTGATGTAGGACAGCAGCACCTTGTTGCGCTCGAGCGCTTCGCCGGCGGCGTCCTTGCCCGAGTAGTAGTGCTCCATCGGGAACAAGGCGAAGCTCGTGCCGCCGGTCTCGTGGTCGATGTCGTTGTCGAACGCGCACGTCATGCCGGCCTGCGTGAGGATGGGGTCGATCCAGTCGACCACGCTGGCGCTCTCCTTGATCCACACGCGGATGACGCGCTGGTCGCACTGGCCCGAAGCGTAGCGCGAGAACTCGTTGAGCAGGCGGCCTTCGTCCACGTGCGCGCCGGCGGCCTCGGTGTACTTCGTGTTGATCGCGCCGAACCAGTGACGGCTGCGCTGGATGGAGCCGGACTTCTCGCACAGCATGAAGTCGAGTCCCAAGTCGGCGGCCGTGGCGGCTGCGGCCATGCCGCCGTTGCCCGCGCCGATGATCAGCAGGTCGGTCTGCTTCGTCTCCTTGATGTCGTCGGCCGCGATGTCGGGCGCGCTGCCCAGCCAGTCGGTTTGAGCAGATGCGTCGGGCTTGGTTTCGGCGGCATCGGCCTTCGTCGCGTCGCCGGACGTCTCGGCTTTGGCTTGCGGGGCGCATCCGGCCAAGCCGAACGCCGCGAGCGCGCCCGTGGCTGCGGCGCCCGTCAGGAAGCTTCGACGCGAAAGACTCTGTTCTGCGATGTTCTTCATGATTGTTCCCTCCTGAGAAACGATTGGTGAACCCTGGGGCCATCATGCCGCGCCGCGCGGGCGCTGTCCTCACCGCGCAAGGACCAAGTTCGCGCATTCGCCGCGTCCGCTCCTCTCACCCCCGTGGTACCAGAACGGTGGTTTCCCCTTGTCAGGCGAGGGTGAAGTGCGGTAGGCTTGCCTGCATCGGGGAAGCGGGCAACGACCGGGGGAGGCGTATGATCGAGGTACGGAACACCATCAACGCGACGTGGGTTCGCTGTCTCGTCGCGTTGATCGCCGAGCTGTTCGGCACATGGTTGACCAACGCGGCGCTGTACCCGCGCTACATCGGCGTCATGTCCGAGGCGCGCGATGCGTCGTCGCTCGTGGGCGTGATAACGCTCGTCGTGCTGGCGGTATGGGCGCTCAAGAAGCCCTCGTCCATCAACGAAACGACTCTGACGGCGGGATCGTTCGTGCTGTACTCGGCGGGATTCGCGCTCATCGTGTTGGGAATCGCGCAACAATCGGCACCTCTGCTGCTGGCGGGTGCGTGCGTGCGCTCGGTCGGGTCGCGCTGGGTGGTGGTGCTCATGGGCATATCGCTGTGCAAGCTCGACAAACGCTCGTGCATGCTGTGCATCGCGTCGGCCTTGGTGGCAAGCTACCTGCTGCGACTTCCGTACATGGGAGCCGACGCGACGGTGAGCATGGCGACGCTGTTTCTGCTGCCGTTCATCATGTACGCCGCGTGCCGCCCGCTGGCGCTCGATATGCTCGCCGTCATCCGCGAGGCGGTGCCGCCGGCGGAGACGTCCATCACGCAGCCCGCGTCGTTCGTGCCGTTCGCGCACGGGCTGTTCGTGGCCATCTTCATCTTCCGCATCGCGTACGGGTTCGCTCTGACGTTCGGCTCGATCGACGGCAACCCGCAGCAGACGTTCTTCGGCTTGATCCCCATCGCCATCCTCTTGGTCATGGCCCTGATGCCGAAGGTGCCGAAAGCGGATGTGCTGTACCAGGCCGCAGCGCTGTTCGTGGTGGGCGGATTCCTCGCGGTGGTGGTGCTCGTGGGCCGCGCGCCCGGCGACATGGCGTTCGCGAACGGGCTGCTGTACGCGGGCAGCGAGTGCTTCGATGCGCTCATGTGGTTCGTGCTGGCCTCCATCGGCGCGCGCAACAAGGTGAACGCGCTGGCCGTGTTCGCGTGGGGACGCGCGGCCTCGTCGGCGGGCCTGCTGTGCGGTGCGACGGTGGGGCATGTGGTGAACGCCACGCCCGATCCGCTGACGGTGTCGGTGGGCATCGCGGTAGTGCTGTTCCTGTTCGTGGCGATGAACTTCACGGTGCTCAAGCCGTTCGGTTTCCAGGCGACTATCGACGGCGTGCAGTCGGTTGAGCCCGTCGCGGCAACGGCTTCGGTGGGACTGCCGGAGAAGAGCGCCGCCGTGGCCGCGCGGTACCGGCTGACGCCGCGCGAAACCGAGCTGCTCGAGCTGTTGGCGCATGGGCGCAACGGGCCGTTCATCCAGGAGAAACTCGTGTTGTCGCGTAACACGGTGAAGACGCACGTAGCGAACATCTACGGCAAGCTGGGCGTGCACTCGCAGCAGGAGCTCATCGACCTGGTGGAACAGGCGGGAGACTGAGGCGGGCGGGAGACGGGGGCGTGAGACAGAGGGACGGGGTAATTGTCTCATCTGCGATGAGACAATTACCCCGTCCCTCTGTCTCACGCCCCCGTCTCCTTATTCGCGTTCGGCCTCTTCGAGCTTGCGCCGCATGGCGCCCTTCTTGCGGCTGACCACGAGGTAGGCCGCGAGGGCAAAGATGGCAACGAACGACATGGCTTCGAACAGGCCGCGATAGCCCCACAGAGGCTGGACGATGCCCAGCAGCAGCGGGCCCACGCCCACGCCGATGTCGAGCAGGATGTAGAACGTCGAGTTCGCCAGGCTCAGGCGATCATCGGGCGCGATGCGCACGGCCAACGCCAGGCCGCTGGCCTGGACGGTACCCACGCCGAAGCCCAGCAGCGCCGCCGCGATGAGCATGGCCGCAGGGCGGTACACGGTTGCCAGCAACCCCATGCCGACGATGAACGCAATGAACGCGGGGATCATCACCACGCGATCGCCTTTGCGGTCGAACAGCTTGCCGGTGATCGGCCGCGTGACGAACGTCGCGATGGCGTAGACGACGAAGAAGAAGCTCGCAGGCGCTTCGAGCCCGCTTTCGGCGGCGAAGGGGGTGAGGAACGCGAGCAGGCTGGAGTAGCAAAAGAACAGCAGCGCGCACACGGCGCTGATGGGGATGACGCTCGTCTCGAGGTAGTTCTCGATGCGCGGGCGCGGCACGCGGAAGTTGCCGGCTTGCTCGGTGCGTTCGTTGCGGGCGATCTCACTCGCCCTTTCGGCAACCTCCGCATCCGTGGCAGGCGCCTCGGGAACTCGCAGTTGCGCTGCCGCCAGCAAGCAAGCTCCGGCAACGGCGGCCGTCACGACGAACAGCGTCTGGAAACCGGCGTACTGCGTGAGTGCCATGCCTAAAAACGGCCCGATGGCCGCGCCGAGCGTGACGGACAGCATGTAGTAGCCCACGCCTTCGCCCTTGCGGCCGTCGGGCACGAGCGCCGTGACGATGGTGCCGATGGTGGTGGAGCACATGCCGTAGGCGATACCGTGCAGCAAACGCAGGGCGAACAGCAGCCAGAATCCCAGGCCGGCGAGGTACAGCGCCGAGAACCCCACTTCGAAGACGGCGCCGATGACCAGCAGGCGCTTGCGGCCTACGCGATCCATGATGCGCCCGCTCACGAGGCGCGCGATGAGCGCGCCGATGATGAAGATGCTGGCGGCGAGGCCGGCGGTGGCGGCGGGCGCGTCGTAGGTTTTCATGGCGTAGTCGGCCACGACCACCATGAGCCCGTAGTAGTTCACCATGAGCAGGAAGTTCACGGCCGTGCCCAGCGTGAAGTCCTTCGTCCAGAGTTTTTCTCGTTGCTGTGCGGCGGGCATGTTAGTTGGTCGCCCCGGCTTTCGTCGGTGCGGTGGGTGCGTCCTTCGCGATGAGCACGGCGATGGGGGAGCCTTGCACCACGGCGTAGCTGACGCTGCCGAGGAAGCCCTTCACGCCGCCCTGGCCGCGGCTGCCCATGACGATGAGGTCGCAGCCTTCGTCCTGCGCGCACTTCAGCAGAAGGTCGGCCGGCGAGCTGCCCTTCAGCAGGTGGGTGTGGGCCCTGTTCGGCACCTCGTCCGCCAGTTGCTCCATCTCGGCCAGAACCTTCTTCGCCTCGTTGAGCAGCACGGTCTCGGCACCGGTGCCCATCCCGTAAAGCTTCACCACGTGGACGAACACGAGCTCGACGCTTTCGTCTTGCGCGCCGATGGAGCGCGCCAGTTCGAGCGCTTTAGCGGAGGGTGCGGAACCGTCGTAGGCAACCAGGACCTTGGAGCACCACATGAGGCATCACGGCCTTTCTTCGAGGGGACGTGCTGATCCTTCGATTGTAGTACGAATTGTTTCGGATTGGATAACGGCATGGTGGCAAAGGGCCGACGGTCTTGCGGGCGCGAAGATGTGCGGCTGGTGTTCGTCAACATAATCATTGACCCACCCTGCCTGCCCGGCTAAAATGAGTACTCGCGCATTGCTGCGAACGTGGGCCGTTAGCTCAGCTGGTAGAGCAGGGGACTTTTAATCCCAAGGTCGCGGGTTCGACTCCCTCACGGCCCACCATTTTCTTTTTTCGGGCAATGCGAAGTTCTCGGCGCGCCGCATCGCGGGCGTCTCCTTTCAAACTGGGCCATCGTCCAACGGCAGGACTCTGGTTTTTGGTACCAGCTATCCAGGTTCGAATCCTGGTGGCCCAGCCACTTCTCGAACGCGTCCTAGGCGCGCATCATGATCTGACCGACACCGAATTCGAATCGCGCGGAAGGAATCGACATGAATGCATGGATGAGGAAACTTGTAGTGATGGGATGTGCCGGTGTTATGGCCGTGGGGCTTGCCGGCTGCGCATCGGGAGATGGTGGGAATGCGCAAACCGACAGCGGGTCTAATGCTCCTGCGGCTCAAGAAGAGCAGAAGCAGCCGCTTGACCTGTCGGGCGAGTGGAAACAGGTGAACTCCAACGCCGAAGACAGCTACCAGGTTGCAACCATCGGCGATGGATCCATCACGGTCGAATGGGTTGGCGATGGCGGCGACACGAAGTCGCTGTACTGGGCTGGCACGTACGTGGCTCCCACCGAGGCGACCGACAGCTATACGTGGGAATCTCAGAACGATACGGAACAGACGGCGAGCGCCATGATGGCGTCAGGAGACGAAACCAAGACATTCTCTTATGAGAATGGCCAGCTCAGCTATGAATTGACTGCGCTTGGCACAACGATGACCGTGAAGATGGATCGCGCATAGCGCACTCGTTTTGCCTATGGAACTGCCCCGGCGATCGCGGTCGTCGGGGCAGTTTGGTTTACAGGACGACCAGCTGTGCGCGGAACGCGGAGATGACGCCGCCGTTGCCGGCATAATCGTCGCCGTATCCGCTGGTGTCGGAGGTGTCCACCATGTTCGCGAAGAACCCGCAGCCGACGTTCGCCACCGCATACTCGATGCCGAGCCAACCAGTCAGGTCGGGGCGCTGCGTCTCGTAGTAGCAGCGAACCCCCGTTACGGGCGAGCCGTCGCCGGCGCATCCGCGTTCAAGATCGTTCACGTCGTAGCCGCGCACAGCGGGCAGCCAGCCGTTTCGCTGCGTGCGCACCTGGTACCATCCCGGCATGTCGAGGGCGAGGTAGAGGATGGGCGAGCCGTCGCCCGCGTAGTCGTCGCCCGAGCCAGACGTGTCCCGATGGTTCACCATCTCGGGCAGCCATCCCTGCGCTTGCGAGCATACGCGGTAGCGGAGGTCGGGGACGGTCGAGCTGGGTTCCGGCGCGTAAGAGGGGGCTCCGCCGTTTCCGGCGTAGCGCAGAATGCCATCCCAGGGGTAGTTGTAGTAGGGGCGCGTGTTGGACTCCTGTCCGGTTTGATCGCCTTCGCGACCCCCGACGATACCGCCGTTCTCATTGATGCTGAACTGCATGAGCACGTCGGGGACGGCCGTTTTGCACATGGCCGTGTGATTGCGTTCGTTGAGGTAGATGTCGCCCGGTTGCGCGACGTAGCTCATGGGCTCCCAGATGAAGTTGCCTGTCGAGCACATGCAGCTTCGCATATTGCCGGTGTAGGTTGCGCCCCCGCAGTCGACCCCGGCCGCCTCGTAGGCGCTGATGACGGCCGACGAGCAGTCGCGGTCGCCCCCGGCGAAGGAGTAGGCCTTGCCGTCGACGACGAGCGTCTCGCGGATGCCGTTGCCCCAGCGGTTCGATCCTTGGGTATAGCCGTGGCCGGTATCGCCGTCGTGTGTCACGAGGTGCTGCATGATGCGGACGGCCACTTCGTTCGAGGCGGTCATCAGTTGTTCCTCGCGAGGGAGGCGACGTTCGCGCCCTCGTCCACCTCGGGAATGCCGACGACGCTGGTCAGTAGGCTCACGACGGCCATGGTCGCAGCCACGCCGAACATCTGCGGCCAGTCGAGGGCGACGATGCTCACCAGGTCGGCGCCGATGAGCGTGACGAGCGCTTGCGCCGCCGTTTTTACGGCGCGGATGGCGGCGGCGCGGATCCACTGCGCGAGGGCAGGGGCGTCGTTCGAATTCACGGATGCTCCTTCGTGCGCTTGGGCGATTTCGGGTGCGGAATGGTTTGCGACGCTCGCGCGAAGCTGGGGCGCGACTTCGGCGGTGTATGCGCGGTACCGCTGAACGGGTTCGAGGTCTTCGAGCGCGGAGTCGCGGGGCGCGTCGTCGGGGATGGTTCCGTCGAAGTCGATGAGCTCGCCCGATTCGAGGCGCGTTTCCCAATGCCCTTGTTCGGGCACGTCGATCACAACGACGACGTCCTTGCCGCCGTTGGGGTATTCGGCCACCACTTCTTCATGCGATATCGCCTCCGCGTCCACCACGTAGCGGTGGAACACGCGTCGCCAATCGTCGATGAGACGGCCTTTCGAGAGATCGGGGTTGATGAGGGGGTTGTTGTTTTCGTCGAGTATGATCATGGTTCGTCCTTTGCTTGCTACGCGGTGCGTCGCCATGCGTAGAGGGTTTGGTAGGCTGGCATGTTGTTGTGGGCTGCGCCGCCGCCGGCAGCCTTTGTTGTGAATGCATGAGCATGGATCGCCGGAACGTCAGTGTCGTACGGGTTAGCTGTCTTGACCCAGGTGCCACTGTATCCGCTGGTAGTATGCTTGCCATCGCTATGTACGCTGTATCCGCTCGAACTTGCCGTGCTATATGCCGCGTCCTTGTCGAGGCCGAACCAATGATCATGCGCACCGTCTCTGTTGGTTGAGCCGGTATGCGTGTGGCTAGGCATTTGCGCTACGGTGAGCGTGTGGGTGTTCGAGCCGCCCGTCGCGGTGCCGGCGTTGAAGTAGGGGAATCGTCCGGTGATGGCTGTCCAGGTTCCGCCGAACAGCGATGCGGGGCTCGTGGAAACGTAGCTGATATACACGGCTCCGACCGGGTATGCGAGCAGCCCGATCGCTTTCGTCGTCGTGACGCCGGTGCCTCCTCGTGCAACGGAGAGCGTGCCGCTCGTGATGTCGGCGGCCGTATGCTTGTGATTGGCGGGAGCGAAGCCTTCCGCTTCGCGATCCCCTCCGACAACCGCTATGGCCAGCCATTCCGTCTCGCCGACGAGCAGCGCGACACGATTGCCGACTGCTGGATGGCAGCAGCGGATAGCGGGGACGGCTTCTTGTTGGCCATCAGGTCGAACCAACAGCGTGGTGCCGGAGCCGAGTTCCAAGACGGTTCCGAAGCGCATTCTCAAGGGGCGTTGCGACGATTGCCCGGTCATAAGCTGGGCGATTTCGAATGCATCCATCGGTGTGCTCCTTTCTATCGGGTGCTGAACATTGCGATGAGTGCTGTGGCCATCGCGCCGGCGCATGAGGTGACGATTACCCAATACAATCTTTGCAGCTGGGACAGGATCGCATCCATGCGAGCTATGAGCTGGGTTTTCTCGAAGTCTCGATCCTCGAGCTCGTCGACGCGCTTGTCGAGTCGCTTAAAATGCTCCTCATGCGCCGTATGCTTGTCGCAAAGTGCCATGCCTTACCTCCTCGTGCAGCGCTGGAATCGGGTCGTGCATTCCATGCCGGGGCGCAGAGCCATGGTCTGCCGAACCGCGGCAAGATCGTTTCGCCTGATCCCGGCCCGGTCGTACACGAACTCGCATACCTCTCCCATGTTTATGGGAAAATACGCGTGCGCTATTTCGAACGATTCAGCGGCTGCCGTCTTGGTTGCGAGCACCGCTTCGGCTCGGGCAGCAAGCGCTTTTTCGTCGGCGCTGTCGCTCACGCTTTCCTTGTAGACGATGCGCCGTCCGCGTGCGCCGATGGAAAAGGCGCTCTCGGGATCGTCGTTCTCTGCTGTGGCGGTTATCGGCGCGTTGTTTCCGGCGCTCGTGCAGGTGACGGTGACGACGTTCGGCACCGAAAACGTGTCGCACTCGCGCACGATGCCGCTGCGGAACACGCAGGCGTCGTCGTCGCGAAGCGAGAACGACGGCGCGCGATCTGCCGGGTTCGCATACGGGCGCAATAGCACGTTGCCGAATCCATCGCAGGTCGCCGATTCGAACCCGGCGAAGCTCAGCAGCCAGTTGACGGCATCGAGCTTGCTCGCGTCCTCGTCGTCGAACACGGCGGATGCGGTGAGTTTCGCGCCGTGGGAAGCGGTTACCGCGCGCAATCCGGTCGCTTCGATGAGCTTCCTGGCCTCTTCGACCGCATCCGCTCCTGCGGTAAGGACGAGCGGGGAAGAGAGGGCGTCTTCGGCGAGCACCTGCAGCACCCCGTACAGGTCGGCGGTTCCTTCCTCGATGGCTCCGCGATAGGTGCTCGAAGGGGTGGCGACGAGATAGGTGCCATGGGCGATGCTGACGCGCTCGCCGGTGCGGGGATCGAGGCTGTCGGAATACACGCGCAGCAGGTCGCGGCCCAAGCTCGGCTCGTCGATGTAGGTCAGCGATCCGGATGCTTTGATGGCCGTCAGGTCATTGCGCTCAAGGGTACCGCCGGTGATGCCGGCGATCTCCTCGGCTTCTTCCCAGGTGCCCCAGGTGACGCGTACGTACCTGAACGTGTCGATGCGGCCGCTAGAGGACCAATCCATGAGCCCTCACCTTCCTCCCGCTCAGTTCGACGGTGTTGATCAAGGGGTTTGCCGACGATGTCGACAGCTTGCAGGTGAGGTGCGCGGGCTCTACGGCACCATGCGGGTAACGGACAATCTTGACGCCGCGATCCTTCGCCAGCCGCTCGAACGCTGCGGCTACCGAGGGCTCGTCCGCCCAGCCATCCGGCGCAGTGTCGGCGCGCCACCAGACGCTTCCCGAAATTTCGGACGACGTTTGAGTGGCCGACCCGTAGAACACGAGCGGATCCTCGCTCCCTTCGGTATCGATGATTTCGCTGTCGGGTTGGCGGTCGTAGCTCCATGCCACGTCCATCGCCACCTTCGCCACGTCGGCGTACCCGGTACTTGCGTTGAAGTTGACGAAGACGAATCCGCGAGACGGCACGACGACGGAAGCCTCTTTGTTTGAGGTGAGGCCGTTCGCGGTATAGGCGACCACGCGGTAGGTGAGTTGCCGATCGAGCGGCGGGTAGGGGTCGACCGCGCCCGTTCCCGAAACCACCTTGTCGACAATGCAGGTCAGGCGTCCATCGGGGTTTTCTCGGAAGATGCCGAGCGATGCCGTTGCCGGCAGGTCGACGCCGGCGCGATCGCCCGAGAAGCAGGAGATCGACACGCGACCGTACACGGGATCCTGCTCGACGATGAGATCGGGGACGGCGGGCTCGAGGTATGCCGTCTTGAACGTGCGCGTCGACTGTGCGGTCAGCGACGACGTGGACGTAGTGGAAACGGTGATGGTGAACGAGGAGTTATTCGTGGGCAGCATCTCGTCAGAGCTGATGTCGAGGGCGTTCGCCGTTCCCTGGACGGTCTTCGAAAACAGCGTGGCGCCGCCGCTCGACTTCACAACGACCGTTGCTTGCTGCTGTTCTCCCGAGGGATCGTCGTGTCTCCATGACACGCGGACGGGCACGTCGGTAATGACCTGCCCGTCGACGGCAGGGGACAGCACGGTGACTGACGGCACTTGGCACACGCGGAACGTGCGCGTGCTCGACCAGGGGCTGAAATCGGCATGCGCGCCTTTTGTTCGCACGCGCCACGTGACGGTCGCGTTGATGTCCCAGGTGGTGGCAACGTCGAGCGCTTGGTCGCTGGTTGCCGCATACGTGGCCCAAGCGACGCCGCCGTCAACGGATGTGGCGACTTCGGCTTTCGTTTGCGGGCTGCCGTCGATGGGGTTGTGCACCCAGGCGAAGCGTACGGTTTGCTGGGTTTTCGGCACCACGACGCCCGAAGCGGGCTCTTGCAGGGTGGGCGCCGCGGGAGCGATGATGGTGATCACCTTGTTAGACGGCTCCGACCAGGCGCTTGCGAGCGAGCCGCGCGTGTTGCGCACGCGATAGTAGAACGTGCCGCCGCCCGGAGTGTCGTCGAAGGACGTGACCTTGTTGGACGTGATGGTGCGCACGGTTGCCCATTCCGTGCTGTCGGTTCGACGCTGCACTTCAGCTGCCGTTGCCGTGAGCGCGGAATTGTCCATAGTTACGGTGACGATCGCCTCCGTTTTGCGCGCAGCCGTTACCTTGGTCGGCGTTGCGGGCGAGTTGAACGTTGTTCCCGATTGCGCATAGCCGCTGTAGCCGGCGGCGTTGGCGGCGCGAACGCGGTAGGCGTACGAATGGTTTGCGCTGGTGGACGCGTCGACGTACGAGGTCGAAGTGCCCGAGACGCTGGCTATTTCCGACCATGATCCGCTGTCCATGAGGCGCTCGACTTTGATGGTCGCATACAGACCCGACACCGATGTGCCGTGTTTCCAGGAGACGGTGTTCTTCGTGTCGGAATTGCGCGTGTTCGTGCAGGCGGTGCAGCTCGGCGGCGTGGTGTACGTGAATCCGGAAGTCGCGTACGCGCTGGTTCCGGCGGAATTGCTGGAGCGGACGCGGTAGCGGTACACGTGGCCGGCGCTCGTTGTCGTGTCGGCATGGGAGGCGCTGCCGCCGCCGATGCTTGCGATCTGAGTCCAAGCGCCGTTGTCCACCTGCCGCTCGACGAGGATCGAGACGTACGGGTGCGTCGTGTCGGGATGGTTCGTCCAGCTGAGATTCATGCGCGTATCGCTAGCGCGCGTTGCCGTCAGCGCCGTGACCGGCTTGGGGGCGTACACGGGCAGCGCGGGGATGGTGACCCAAAGTTGGGCCTCCGCCGATCCCGCCCATGCGCCGTAGCCGTTAACCGTCGTGCCGCGAACCCAGGAGAAGAACTTGAGAGAGTAGGCCCCCGTCCGACGGGGAAACGGGCCGAACTCACGGGTATAGTCGGCAACGTTATCCGTCCCGTTGAGCACGCCGCTCGCCGAGTCGCTTGCAAGGGCGTAGCCGCCGCCTTCGTAGTAGTACCCGACGTAATTGTAGACGCCATACTGATACGCGGCTTCCCACCCTGATCCGGAGGTAGCCACGCCTCGCACGGAAACCCAGACTTGCGTGTCGTTCGATCGGCTGATCGAGGCTTCAACTCCGGCGTACAGAGCCCGTTGGTCTCCATAGGGTTGGTTCGCGCTTGACCATTGCATGCTTACATCGCCCCCATTCGTATCTGACGGCGGACGCCGTTCCAGAGCGTGGTTGCCGCCTTCGTGGCGGTTGGGTCTCCGGAGAGGTCCACCTTTTCAATCGTGTAGTAGTTGTTCGTGACGGAGCCGAACGTGCCCAAAGCTGTGGCCAGTGCCTCGTTGAGCCCGAAGCCGCTCACCAAGGTGCCGATGGCGCTGCGGGAGAGCTCTGACATGTTGAACCCGACGGGTATGTCGATGGTGGGGAGGTCGGTTTTCGCTGCATCGACCACGTCGTCGGTCAGCGATTTCATGGCATCGACGGCGTCCTGAGCTTTGTCGGCGATGCCGTTTGCGAAGCCTTCGGACACGTATCCGCCGATGCCCTTGAACACCTTCGATGGCGAAGCGATGCCCAGCAGCGACTTCGCCCAGCCGATCGCGTCGTCGATGACGCCTCCGATTGCGTTGATCACGCTCTGGGCGGCACCGGTTATGCCGTCGACGATGCCCTTTATCAGGTTCTCGCCGGCGGACATCATGTCGTCTGCAAAGCCCTTCACCTTGTCGATGCCTTGTCGAATCAGGTTGCTCAGCGCGTTGCGCAAGTTGTCGAGCACTTTGGGAACCGCTTCCACTATCTTCTGGAAGAGCTCTCGCGCTTTCGTTCCCATAGAGTCGAAGAACGTCGACACGTGGTCGATGCCTTTTCGGATGAGCTCGCTGACTTTGGACAGCAACGAGTCGATGATTTTGGGAACCGCGTCGGCAATGGCCATGAACAACGTGACGGCGGCCGCCAGCAGCACGGGAATCAGAGTCGGCAGCGCTTCGCATACCGCATCGATGACCGTGGGAATGGCGTCGATGAGCGCAGGGATGATCTGCGGCAGAGCTTCCACCAGCGCCGTGAATAGCTGAATACCGCCCTCGATGAGCTGAGGCAGGAAGGCGACCAACGCCTCGATGAAGCCGGTGATGAACTCGGGAAGCTTTTCAAGCAGAGGAGGGAGCACTTCGATAAGCGCTTGTCCTAGGGCGAGAAAGAATTGCAGGCCTGCTTCCAGGAGGGCTGGCATGTTTTCGATGAGGGCGGAGCATAATCCTTCGATGAAAGGGGGAAGCTGCTCGATCAAAAGGGGGAGGACTTCGGTTAAGGCGCTGACGAACGTGGTGAACAGCTGAATACCCGCTTCCAGCAGCGTCGGTGCGAGTTCGACGAGCGCTTCCCCAAGCGATACGAGCATATCGGCCAATCCGGCGATAAGCGTCGGCAGCACTTCGGGCAGTACTTCGACGATCCGGCTGAAGGCATCGACGAAGGCGCTGGTAAACGCCGGCATGATTTCCACGACTTGATCGACGAACTTCGGAAGGGTTTCGCTGATCTGCTGTGCGACCACGGGGAGGTTCTCGGTGATGCTCGTCAAGCTGGCGATGGCCTCGTTCGCCATCTCCCCCAGGTTCTTGCCGCTTCCCACTGCCGAGATGCCGAGCGCGAGCAAACCTCCAGCGAGTGCGCCCACCCCCGCGGTGGCGGCGGTGATGCCCTTCGACATCCCCCCTGCTATCGAGCCGATGCCGCTCAATGCGGAGGACAGGGCGCCGCCCGCCTTCTCCGAGATGCCAGAGAAGTGCTCGCTGAATGCGGCGGCCGCATCGGACGCGGCTTTTCCGAGCGAGCCGGTCAGCGTCGACAGTACGGGACCGACCTTCTCGGTAATGCCGGAGAACTTCTTGGCTACGGCGTCGCCGATGCCGGTGAACTTCTCCGCAACGGCGTCCTTGATCGCCCCGAACCGGTCGGCGATGGGAGAGATCAACCCTTTTACGGCATCTCCGAGCCCCGACAATTTCGAGGCAGCGTTCTTGATGGCGTCGAATTGCTCGGATGCGACTTCCGCTGTTTTCCGAAATGCCTCGACGGCGCCGTTCTTGAACGTTTTAGCTGCGTCGGCGATGGCGCTGCCCATGTTCTTGACGCGCTCGACGACGGAACCCACGAGTTCGCCGAGGGCGGATTGGATGGTGCTCTGGGCGGTGAGGGCGCTTTTCACGATACCGGAGATCGCGTCGGCCAAATCGGTCAGCGACTTGGGAACTCCGGCGATGTTTCCGAGTTTGGCAAAAGCCGCTCCCAGGTTTGAGAGCTGCTTGTGCGTTTCCTGCACCAGGGTGTTTACCGCTTTGGTGAACCGTTCGGGGTCGAGCGTGGCTTCGACAGTGACTTCGGTATCAGGCATGGGGCTTCCCCCTGTTCTTCTGGCTGGTTGTTTTCATTGACTGCTCCTTTGGGTTTCAGACGGTTCGTGCGTACGTGAGAAGAACCTCCTTTCTCTTGGTGCGATCCGTAGAATGTCAGGGGTGTCACTTGCGTCCGGTCGGAAAAATCGAGCCCCACGCAAGGGCGCGAGGCTCGATTCGGTATCTGCATTGCGGATGGTGCGACGATGTCTACACGCCCAAAGCCCAGCGGTAGCGGAGGCTGGTGAGGGCCATGGCTTCTTCCTCGGTTCGGGCTGGCAGCATGAGGGCGGTCTTGCGCTTCATCAGCTGCTCGACGGCATCGCGCCCCATTTTCTTCTCGTCGGGAACGGCGCCGCGCACGCTGATGGCGTCCATCGTGCTCGAGGATTCGCTGAGGTTCCGAAACAGCGACCAGAATCGCCACCAGTGCAGGCGCAGCGTTCGGTCGGTCAGGTCGAGACCGTATTCGCGCTGGAAGTCGGCGATGACGCGACCCGCGTCCCAGTCCCAGTCGAAGACGCGCGTGCCGACTCCTGTGCGCCCTTCGGCGAGAGATGGAGGGCGGGGCTCGAAGAGGTTGAAGAATCCGAGCGCCGCCTCGAGGGCGGCTTCCGGATGCTCGACAACCGCTTCGGGCAGTTCGAGGGCCCCTGCGCGCGACGACGCGGTTCCGAAATACAGGAACAGCAAGGTGCGCGCTTTGTCGTCGTCGCTCACCGTGGGGTCGTCGGTCAGCCTCATGACCTGGATGCCCGTTCGATGCGACGCGTTCAAGGGAACGCAGGCCCCGCCAACCGCAACGGTTGACGGTGCCTGCTCCAGAAGGATGTTGGGATCCATAGCCTATGCGTCGGCGTTCTGCCAATCGATGTCGGGCAGATAGGTGCTGAGCGTGGCTTTGAACGAGGTGTCCACGCGGCTCTTCGCTATCTCGGAATACAGGTAGGCGAACAGTTCCAATCCGTCGATGAAATCGAACGGCCGGTTCGCGAACACGTCCTCGAACTGCTCTTTGCCCAGCAAGGCGATCAGGTAGTTGTGCACGTCGGCGGACAAGGCGTTGATGCGACCCTCGGTCATCTTCGCGTAGTCCGTGTGCTGGAGCTTCTCGCTCCAGCGCTCGACCTTGTCCAGCATGGAGGCGTCGCCCATGTTGATGGTGTACTGCTTGCCGCAGATCGTGACGTCTACGGTGTGGCTGGAAAACTCGAATCCCATGTCATCTCCTTCGTCGTGTGGTCGGTGCTATCCCTGCGCGGGCGCGTCGCCGGCGGCGAACGTCTTGGTCGTCGGATTCCACGTGCCTTCGGTCCAGCCGTCGTCGGCCATGCTCAGCGAACCGCCCGTGACCACCGGCTGACCACCGTTGGCGTTGCTCGGGTCCGCGGGGTTGAACATGAAGGCCGCCATGTCGGCCGTCTGCGCGCTTGCCGTGCCCAGCCATGTGTACACGCGGCACACCTCGCAAGCGAGGTCGGACTCGTTGCGGTGTTCCATGACCCACGCCTCGAGGGCGCCGCCCTTCACCGTGTCCTTGGTCCAGTTGATGGAGCACGCACGGCCCTGCACGAACGTGGGGGACACCTTGCGGTCGAGCCACGCGGGCTCGTAGGTCTTGGGGTCGGCGCTCGGCTCCCACGTCAGCAGCTCGGTGGCCTGCGTCCACGTCGGCTCGGCGCTGGTCCCGGTGTTGATGTAGTACTCAAGCTCGTTGCCCCACACGGGTACGGTGTTTTCGCTCATAGTGTTGTTCCTCTCATCGATGCGCTTGGTATTTCAAGGTGAGTTCGGTTTTCCAGTCGGCATGGCCTTCGGTCGAGTCGATGCGACTGGGCAGGGTGTCCGACGAGACTCCCCAAGGCGTGCGTCCGGCTCCCAAGTCGATTTCGGTCCGTTCGACTTCCGACGCGATGCGGGCGAGCAGCGCTCTCGCATCAAGCCGTCCCTGGTCGTCTTCGGCGATCAAGCGCAGCTGCAGGGAGAATCGGTAAACCGCGATGCAGCCGCCGTCGAGGTAGCGTCGTTCGATGGGATCGCCTCCCAGCGTCTGCATGATGATGCAGGGGAGCTGGAGGGCATCCGTCGGCGCGTGCTCGTACGTGCAGCTTTTGATTTCAGGAGCTTGGGCGACGATCGTCTCGAGGGCTTCGAACACGCAGGCGGCCACGTCGACGTGCTCCGTACGGGGGTTCGTCATTGCTTTCACCTCCTTTCGTTAGATCGGGCGGGTCGTTCCGAATGCGATCCGAATCGGGTTCGTGCTCGGTTCGGCGTTCGCAACGGGTTCAGGATGTCGAAGGTGTCACCCGTTTCGATTCGGCGATTTGCGCGGATTGGCTCCGATCTTCTCGCGCATGCGACGCAGCCTCGTCTTTGCGGCGTCGTAGCGAAGTTTGAGCATGCGGCATTCCCATGTTTCCATGGCTTCCAGGTAGCGAGCGTCCTCGGTGCTGCGCTCGGATTGCTGAGACGAGGGAACGTATTTTTTGCTGGGATAAGGCGGCAAGCGCTTCGTCGTGCGCTCGGCTTCGGTTTTCTCGTAGATGGCGCGTTCGCCGGGCTTCATGGCCGCAAGCGCGTCGGCGCACGCTTCCTCGCGGCGGATGATCTGGTCTCTCATCGTGCAGACGCGGCACCAACCGGTGTTCGT
This sequence comes from Eggerthella timonensis, assembly GCF_900184265.1. Lineage (NCBI taxonomy): Bacteria > Bacillati > Actinomycetota > Coriobacteriia > Eggerthellales > Eggerthellaceae > Eggerthella > Eggerthella timonensis. The sequence goes on along the minus strand of NZ_FXXA01000002.1, from coordinate 90,727 downwards.
GTTGACGCTGGTGCGCCAGGTGGCGCATTTGTCGCACCAGACCAGCTTTGTCGTGGGCGGATCGAGGGGCAGGTTCAACTCGCGAGCTGCTCGCTCAACGGACGCCGCGTCGCGCTCGAGCGCTTGGGCGATGTCGGCAAGGGACTGCTTTCCCGCGGCGTTTCTCAGGTAAGCGCGCTCGGGCTCGCTCCAAGGACGTGGTGCTTTCGGTGTGTTCCGGTGCGGTCCGTAAGGCTGTGTCATGGTGATTCCTTTCGAGCGCAAGAATGTCGAGACGAGGCTCTGCTCCTGGTCAGAGTAGAGCCAGCACTAAAATTACAGTAGGTGTCACTTATTCTGATTCGAAAGGTCAGGTATATGCATGCTAGGGATGGGAATTTGACATGGTATTATGGGAAAAATAAAGTGATGAACTGGTAAAACAAAACGATTGTGTTTCACGTGCATTCATCATCCTTCGCAAACCATATGTTAACTGGTTACTTTTATACTATAATTAAACTTATATATCTTGTAAAGATTAATTATAGTAAACTATAGCTCATTGAGGATTTGTTAAATCTGGGAGATTGAGGTCATGATGGGGGTTGGCGAAGGCATCAGGCGGATCCGTTCGCTGCATGGATTGACGCAGGAAGAGCTGGGGAAGATCGCCGGCGTCTCGTCGATGGCGGTGTCGCAGTGGGAAAACGATCGCGCCGTCCCCCGATTGGGAGCCGTGCAGCGCATTGCCGACCATTTCGGCATCAGCAAGAGCGAGATCCTCGAAAGTGAGGTGGCCGAGCGCGTCGTCGGGTCGGTGCACTACGAAGTGACGTCGCTCACCGCGCCCGTGTACGGTCGCATATCGGCGGGCGATGCGCTTGAGATGCTGCCTGCAGACGATGAGGCCTACGTCATCCCCCCCATTGCGAAGAACCATCCCAACGGGTTCTTCCTCACGGTCTCGGGCGATTCGATGGACAAGATCATGCCCGACGGGTCGCTCGTTTACTTCGACAAGGACGTGGACGTGCGCAGCGGCGACATCGTCGCGGTCACGGTGAACGGCGACGATGCCACGATGAAGCGCATCTTCTTCGCGGGAGACACCATCGTCTTGCATCCCGAAAGCAACAACCCCGCGCATCGCGACCGTTCCATCGATGCAAGCGACCCCGACGCCCCCAACGTCCGTATCCTCGGAAAAGCCGTCTGGCACTACCTCGTCTACGACGACCGGTTGTAGGAGCGCAAAGGGGCCGCAGTCGGAAGATTGCGGCCCCTCGTAGGTCGGATTCTACTTAGCTTGCAGCGCCTTTACCAATTTTGTGAGTTCGTCGAGCTTCGTCTGCATCTTCGGAATCTCTTCATAGGCGCTGAGTCCGTACGTTCGCGCCCAGGTGAGCAGCTGCCATGCGGGGATGTCGCTGCCGCCATGCGTGTCGGTGATCCCGTGGTCCCAGACGTCGTCCTCGGCGTTCATGGCATAGTAGCGACCCCACGACAAGTGCTGGTAAGCCGGGTACGTTTTTCCGTTCGGGTCGGTGATGGGAAAGTTCCAGATTTCAGATGCAGTAGGCATGTCGCCACCTTCTCCTTCGTTGTCCAATACGCGTCGCACCATCCACGTGATGCATCCGTAAGCCTCCATCCAGGTCTGAGCCCTTTTCTCCGAAGGTCCCATGCCTCCTGGATGGCCGATCATCGTGCCGTTGCCGCAATACACTTCGATGTGGCAAAGGTACTGCGAAAAATCCCAAAGGTCGCGATAACTTGCTGTCATGAGGATTAAATCGCCCGCTCGCAGTTCGTTCCACGGGATCTCGCTCGGATAATGCCCGCGTGCGATTTCGAGTCCGGCGCTCGATTGTTCTCCGGTCCAACTGCCGATGTCGATATCCGCTACTTTTCGATACGCCCATCTGACGGCACCCGAGCAATCCGTGCCTCCATAGCGTTCTGGGTCGGAGCGTTGCGGTTCGTCGTTGGTGTAGTACCACGCCCCAGCAACTGAACGCATTGCTGAGACTATGTCACTTCCCGTTGCCATTGCTCACCTCCTCTGCCACATGGCAAGCGAGCATCTCGTCATTTTCGATGACTTCGCTATTGCCTTTCGGAGGATGTTCCACCTCTTCGTTCATCGATGCTCCTTTCCTTCCTCCGGCCGATATTGCATCGCACGCGTCTCGAGGCTTGGACGACGTCGTCCTGCGCGACGATTGCATCATGCCGGAGGTTGTCACTTCTCTCTGCCCCCCCCCTCCTTGACCGTGCCCTTGGGGCACGGGGTAGGCTCTTCTTGTTGGAGATTCGGGAGATAGGAGGAGCTATGGGGGAAGTACGACTCGTGACCCGGCGCACGGCGATCGGAGGCGCGCTCGCGCTGGGCGCGACCGCGATGACGCTGGGCTGCTTGGGCGGCGCTCGCGCGCCCGCGCATGCGCAAGAAGGGGCCGATGCGCCCTCCGCGTCGGAGGAGCCGTCGAAACAAGCGCAATACGGATTCCTGCTCAACGTGAAGAACTGCGTCGATTGCGGCGAGTGCGTGGAGGCGTGCCGGCTGTGGAGCCGCACGCCCGCCAGCGCCCAGGCGCGGCGCACGGTGCGCACGTACGAGATCGCCGGAAAAGAGGTGCATGTGTCCACGTCGTGCATGCATTGCGCGGTGCCTGCGTGCGCGTCGGTGTGCCCGGCGGGCGCCATTTCGAAGGGCGACGGCGGCGTGGTCACCGTGGACAAGGATCGCTGCATCGGCTGCAAGTACTGCCATCAGGCGTGTCCCTACGGCATACCCCAGTACACCGCGTCCGGCATGGACAAATGCGACTGCTGCCTGGAAAGCGGCGTCCCTCTCGGCGAGATGCCCCACTGCGTGCGCGCCTGCAAGGTGGATGCGCTGAGCTACGGGCCTCTCGACGACCTTATGGCGCAGACGAAGGGCAAGGCGCAACGCGTCGACGGCAGCACGGGCCCCTCGTATCTGCTGCTGCGTTCGTGAGGAGGGGGCTATGGAGACAATGCAAACGGTATGGGGATGGCAGCCCGCGCTCTATCTGTTCTTGGGAGGCGTCGGTGCGGGCGCGTTCATCGCGGCAGGCGTTCTCGTGCTCGCGGATCGCGAAGGCTCGCGCAGCGTCGCGGGCGCGTCGATGTGGGCGGCTCTCGGCTGTCTGGGCGTCGGCTTGCTGTTGCTGCTGTCGGAGCTGACGAACCCGCTGCGCGGGCTGTTGCTGTGGCAAAGCTTCAGCAACGGCTCGTCGTGGATGACGTTCGGCGCCTGGGCGGCATTGCTCGCGCTCGTCGCGTTCGCGGCGTCGGCGCTGCTGGTCACCCGCACGACGCAGGCGTTCGTGCTGAAGCGCTGGCCTGCGTTCGCCGCGCGCGAGCATGCGGTGTGCACCGCGCTCGTGTGCGCGGGCATGGCGTTGGCCGCCTGCGTGGCCGTGTACACCGGCATGCTGCTCATGAGCGTGCCCGGCGTGCCGTTCTGGAACACGCTTTTGCTGCCGTGCCTGTTCACGGTGTCGGCGCTCGACACGGGCGTCGCGCTCGTGGAAGTGGTGTCCGTCGTGCTTGCGAAGCGCGAGGAGCTCAAGCCTCGATCGCGCCGCCTGCTCGAAGGCTCGGTGGTGGCGCTCGTGGTGCTGGAGGGCGCGGTGCTGCTGTTGTTCATGCAGGCCATGCTGGCCGGCAACGTGACGAGCGTCTGGTCGCTGGGATCGCCGGCCGCCGCAGCGACGATGTCGGCCCAGATGCTGACGACGGGGTCGCTGGCCCCGGTCTTCTGGGGACTGCTCGTGGCGTGCGGCCTCGTCGTGCCGCTTGCGGCGGCGCTCGTCGGCCTCGTCGTCGGTCGCAAACAGGAGAAGCCGAGCGCAGCCGTCCATGCGATCACGGCCGTGGGAGCGATCGGGGCGCTGGCAGGAGGGTGCGCGCTTCGCTTCCTCGTCCTGCTGGCCGGCGTTCATGCCGATCTCGTAGCGGATTCGGTGATGCGGCTCTTCTCGTGACACGCGGGCGCCGCATGCGCCCGGCACAACCATAGCGCACCGCGACGGTGCATCGAATAAGGAGGAATGGTCATGCGAGTAAGGAAGATCGGCCTGGTGATGGCTTCGATATCATGCGTCGCCCTCGTCGCCGCATGCGCCGGATGCGCGCAGCCGGCGGAGGAATCGACGCCCGACCCCGAGGTGATCACGCAGTATCTGCCCGAGGTCGTCGAGCAGGACGACGGCACGCGCATCCAGCGCACGCCGACGGAGGGCGAGATCACCACGGCGCTCGACACGTCGTACACGTACCACCTGCCCGACGGGGCGTACCCGTTCAACACGTACTATCTGAAAGCCGACGACAAGGGATGCAACTCGTGCCACGACGACTTGGCGCAGACGCTCAATGACATGGAGGCGTTCGACCATGTCGACCTGTCGAATTCGTTCGGCATCCAGACGACCGTGCAGATGTGCAAGGATTGCCACACCTTCGGCTACGGCTACCAGACGAACCAGAACTCGTTCGGCTCGCTCATTCACGGCATCCACGACACCGCTGACAAGGCCGAATGCTGGAACTGCCACGTGGGAACCGGCGCCGGCGACGGCATGGAGCTGTGGGACGAGAAGAAGCACTCCCAGCTGCGCGGCATCACGCCGGTGGCCGACGTGACGGGCGACTTCTCGTTCAACCAAGACAAGACCACGCCGGTGGCCGACCTGTTCGACTTCGGCTGGGATTACTTCGATCTGGATTACCTGCGCACCGACAACACGAAAAACAACGTGCCGCTCGACCAGGAGATGTACGACACCTGGACCATCACAGTAAGCGGCGCCGTCGACCGCGAGGTCACCTACACGCTGCCTGAGCTCATCGAGAAGTATCAAAGCGAAACGAAGCCCATCACGTTCCACTGCACGCTCAACCCGACGGGCGGCCCGCTTATCGGCAATGCCGAGTACACGGGCGTCCCGCTCAGCAAGCTGCTGGAGGAGGCGGGCATGAGCCCCGAGGCGGGCGCGCTCACCTTCATGGCGCCCGATGGGTTCACCGAATCAGTGCAGATGACGAACTTCTCCGAAGCGTACATCTGCTACGAGATCGACGGCGAGAGGCTGCCGTGGAAGCAGGGCTATCCGGTTCAGCTCGTGGTGCCGCATTCCGGCGCGCCCGCCAGCGTGAAGCAGGTTTCCGACATCGTGGTGAACACTGCCGACGAGGCCGCCGAGATCCACGAGTGGAATGGTTGGCCCAAGGAGACGGAGGGCACGGCGTACTACACCCCCGAAGGGTGGCCCTTCACCGATGACAACGGCTACCAGAACAAGCCGAACGTTGCGCTGTTCGATTTCCAGGAAGGCCAGGTCATCGAGACGAACAAGCCCTATACGTTCACCGGCTACGCCGCAGCTTGGGACAAGCGGATCGCGGCGGTGGAGTTCTCGATGGACGGTGGCGTCACGTGGACGCGCTTCGAGACGCCGGGCGTGTCGCGGGACAACTGGGTCATCTGGAACTTCACGTACACGCCCGACGTCGATTCGGCGTACGTGCTGTCCATCCGCTCGGTTACCGATGAGGGCGATGTGACCGAGGAGCCCATCGAAGTCATGTTCAACGCGCAATCGAAGTAGCGGGGGAGGAGCAGGTATGAAAGCAACGGGAAAGAAGCTTGCTGGCTTGATCGCGGGTGGCGCGTTGGCGGTATCCACCGCGCCCGCAGCTCAACTTGCGCTGGCGGACGAGCCGGGCGCGACGGTCGATGGAGGCGGCTCGGCATCGCTCGCCCAGGCGGCGGTGCATTCGATCGCGAACGAAGTCGTGAACGAGACGATCGAGCATGTGCAGGGCACGTTCGCGTGGAACCAGGACGTCGCAACCGACAACGAGACGCTCGCGCGCACGCTGTACGACGGCTCGGCGTACCTGTGCGGAGCGCAGGGCGCGGAGGCGGGGGGTGCCGAGCGGGCGAGTTCGGCGAACATTGACTCCATCCGCGTGACGGGCGACGTGGGCCATGCGTTCACCGCTTCCATCGACGAGTTCTCGCAGAAGGCGCCCATGAAGAAGATCATGGGATGCACGTGCGCCGGCAACCCGGCCGACGGACGCGCAAGCGCGAACGCCGAGGTGGGGGGCTTTCGGCTGGCGGCCCTCATCGACGAGGCCGATCCGGCGGAGGGCGCGAACACCATCACGTTCACCTCGGCCGACGGCTATGAGGTGGCCCTGCCGCTGCGTTACGTCACGCAGCGCTACAGCCTCATCGTCACCACGGTGAACGGCGATCCGGCCGACAGCGCCATCGGGTGCTCGAACCAGCTGTGGCTGGGCTCCACCGCCGCCCGTTCGTTCGCACGCGACGTGGTGGAGATCGCCATCACAAAGGAGGCGGAACCGCCCGCGGCGCCCGGCACGCCGGCGAGTGCGAACACGCCGAACGTCGGTGTGACGAAGGCGGCCTCATGATCGGCACGGTGATGGGCGAGGCGGGGCAGCCCGTTACGGTGGAGGGCTACGCGCAGGATTTCGGATGCCCCGTGGCGGCCGTGCAGTTCTCGTGCGATGACGGGGGCACGTGGACGACGTACGACACGCCCGATGCCGACGATGATCGCAACGTGAACTGGGCGTTCACCTTCACGCCGCCGCGCTCCGGACGCTACGAGCTTCTCGTGCGCGCCGTGAGCGCCGACGGGCGCGCCACGCCGCAGCCCGCGCGCGTCGCGGTGGACGTCGCGCCCGCCCGATAGCGCTCGAACGCGAAAGCGCCCGCGGGATGCCGCGGGCGCTTTCGTGCTTTCCGGCAGTGGAACTTGCCGCATCTGCCACGAGTTCGCTGCCCGGCAGGATGCACGGCGGCGGGTTCGGTGGCGCCACCCGTCGATCTTGGCACGATTTTCCCCTATTGTACAATCGGCGCGTTCCTCGAGCGTGCGCGACGTTCCCGGGAAAGCGAAACACCAGGTCGGGAGACCTCCTCCGTTGTTATCCTCGAAGGAGGGGCGTACATTAGGGGAAAGTCGTGCCACGAGACGGCCGTTCCGCTGCAAAACGAGGTTCGGGAAGAGGAGCCGTGTCGCTCATGGTTGACGGCAGCGTGAAGGGCGGGTAGGGTTACAGCCCTTTGAAGAGCTCCTCGAGCGTGATGCCGAATCCGTCGGCGATCTTCTCTATGGTTGCAAGGGTGACGTTCTTGTCTCCGGATTCGAGATGTCCGACGTAAGAATAGTGGAATCCCAAATAGTCGGCGCATTGCACTTGCGTCCAGCCGCGCTCTTCGCGCAGCTCCTTCATTCGCAGGCCAAGTTTTTTCGCCGAATTCACCATGCATCAAAGCTACGCGAGGGAGTAAAATGTTCTCTGTCCTAACAGTCAGATTTTCCGTAATTGAGATATGGGCGTGTATGAGCCGACTATTCCCTCGTCATCCTTGCGTGCTTGCTCGGTGCGACAATCCGTTCAGGTGCGCATGGCCTTGCCAGGAGGATGGCGACGAACGCTGCGCGGTATGCCGTGAAGCTATGCGCGACGACGCGTGGCGTGCGCTCATGGAGGGGGATCGCTCGTTCGCCGAGTTCGTGCTAGCCGATGATCTGCTGACGCGGCACGGCTTCGCCATCGGCGATTACCAAGGGGACGTGCCGCGCGATCCGGCGCTCGCCTTGGTGCGCGCCCGGACGCGCTTTTTCGTCGACCCGGGGGATTGCGCCATCGAGCCTATCGAGCACGGGCGGTTCTGCCTCAGCATGACGCTCGGCGGCGACTACGACTATACCGTCGAATGCGACGACCTCACGCAGGCGTGGCTGCCGTCCGGGCCGTTTCGCGATCGCGGCCGTCAGTCCAGCAGCACGGGGAGCTCCAGCTTGTAGAGCATCTCGCGGCCCTCGAAGTGGAAGGCCGGCGTCTCGGCGATGATCTCGCCGTAGTAGTCACCCGCGACGCTCAATCCGTGCTCGTCGGCGTAATCCAAAAGCGCGTTCAGGCCGTCGATCTCGCTGTTGTGCTGGGCCTCGTCCGAGTAGCTCTGCTTGTACAGCGTGAGGTAGTCGCCGGCGGGGAAGACGCCGGCGCCGTAGGTGCGCGCCACCTCGTCGTCTTCGACGATGATGAACGATGCGTCCAGCGTGAAGTCGCGCCGCTCCAGGTTCTCCTTCGCAATACGGCAGCCTACGTGGTGGAACAGCGACGGCGGCAGGTTGCGATCGAGCATGTGGCGCTTCGTCAGGCGGAGGTTGAGCTCCCATTCCTGCAAGAACGGCACCACGTTGTAGTCGAGCACCCGGGAGTTCGGGTTGAAGATGTCGAACGTCAGGATGTGCCGTTGCGGCATGTGCTCGAGTATGACGGTGTCGAACAGGGGCTTGTTTTGGTAGCGGCGGTAGTTCGTCAGCAGCTGCGAGGCGTTCTGCCGCGCGATGGACAGCCGCACTATCTCCTCGTCGATGGCAGCGCGGTGCTCTTCCAGCAGCTTGACCAGGCTGGCCGAGTCGTCATCGAGCAGCTCCTTGATCTCGGCCAGCGATATCCCCAGGCTTTGCAGCTGTTGGATCATGTCGATGGTGGAGCATTGATCGTACGAGTAGAAGCGGTACCCCGTCTCCTCGTCGACGCGGTGCGGTTTCAAGAGCCCCATCTCGTGATACAGCCGCAGCGTTTTCTTGGTGATGCAGTTCAATTCGGCGAATTTGCCGGTGGCCAGATCGTTCACGATTTCCCCCTTCTCGCGAACACTTATAGTACCAGATGAGCGCTTGTGCTTTAGGTGGGTGAGACGCGTTGACTCCGTCCCCGCGTCTCACCCATCACCCCAGCAGCTCGAAGGGTACGGCTTCTCCGATGCCGGAGGTTGCCAGCACGCCGCCGTCGGTGGTGACGAGCACGGCTTCGAGCGCGGGGTCGGCTTCGACGAACGCGAGCGCGCGGTCGGCTCCCATGATGATGAGCGCGGTGGTGAACCCGTCGGCATCGAGCGAGGTGCGCGCCACCAGGGTGGCGCTCAGCAGGTCGGTCTGCGCGGGGAAGCCGGTGCGCGGGTCGAGGATGTGGTGGTACAGCGTCCCGTCCCGCTCGAAGGCGCGCTCGTAGACGCCGCTCGTCACCACCGACCCGTCGCGTATGGCCACGGTGGCGAACGAGTCCAGCAGCGGCAGCGCGTTCGAGGGGAGGGGCTTGCGGATGCCCACCCGCCACGGCGTGCCGTCGGGCTTGCCGCCCATCACGGCCACGTTGCCGCCCAGGTTGACCAGCGCGTGCTCCACGCCGCGCTCGCGCAGCAGCGCCAGGATGCCGTCGGCGATGTAGCCCTTCGCGATGCCGCCCAGGTCGACGCAGGCCAGCGGATCGCACAGCGTCACGGTGGCCCCATCCACGGAAACGCCGCGGTAGTCCACGTGCGGCAGCGCCGCGGCCACGTCGTCGGGAGCGGGGATCCTCTGGTGCTTGAAATCCCACAGCTGCGTGACGCTTCCCATGGTCACGTCGAACAGGCCGTCCGCGCGCCGACAGTACGACAGCGCCGTTTCGACGAAGGCCGCCAGCTCGGTGTCGACGTCGGTGGGAAGCCCCTGCGCGTGATTGAGGCGGAACAGCTCGCTTGCGGGGTCGACGCGCGAGAACAGGTACTCGTAGCGGTCGCACCATGCCACTGCCTCGTCGAGGATCGCTTCGTCGTCGGTTGCCGCGCTGATGGTGTTCGTGGTGTTGAATCGAAAGAAATCCCGAGAAACCATGCCGATCCCTTCAAGCTGGCTCGCAATACGTTACCAAACAAGTATACTTTCTTTTGGCGCATATCGGGGAGGCGAGCGCAGAGGCGGCGCGTCGAACGACCGCGCGGCTCGCGAACGGCGGAGGGAAGGCGTATGGCGCGACCCGAACAACGAGGCATCGGCATCATCCAGCGGTTCGACGCGTTCGATACGATCGCCTTTTTCGCGTTCTGCATGAGCGTGCCGCTGTTCCTTCCCGTGCTCGAACTGTGGCACGGCATGACGGCGCCGGTATCTGCTTCGTGGTCGTTCTTGCCGTCGGTTCCGTTCGCCAGCGCAATGTCGTTGGCTGCCATGTTCACGGCCCTCGCGTTTCTCTTCATCTGCCTGCTCAAGACGGCTCATGCGCGCGTGAGCCGCACCATCATGCTGGTGGCGCTCGTCTGTTACGGTGCGGGGTACGTCCTGCTCGACCTGTGGAGTTTCGGCCTGCTCGACGGATCGCTCGTCGAGGCCGGGTGCGGGCTCATGATGGGCTTCGGCGCGGCCATCATGTGCCTGGTGTGGGTGAGCCGGCTGCACGTGCTGGAATTCGGGCGCGCCCTCGTCGTGACGTGGGTGGCCGGCTGCGTCCTGTTCGCAAGCGCAGCCCTGTTGCCGCTGTTGGGAGCCACGCCGTCGCGCATCGCGCTCACCGTTGCGGCGGCGCTGTCCGTCGCGGGATGCGCACGGCTGTTCTTCCGCTCCGAGGGCGAGGACGAGCGATCTGCGCAAATCGGTGTGAACTGGTGGGACGTGTTCGGTCACCTCGACGTGTCCGTGGTGGAGGGAACGGGCGATTTCAAGACGCCGCTCGCCCGCGCGCTGTTCTTCGCGGTGATGCCGTTTGCCATGCTGTTGCTGTTCGTGGCCGACAACAGCCTGGCGCAGGCGATGGATTGGGACGTGGCCCCCCTTGCGCTGGCGGGCGTGCTGGCGATGGCGGTCATGGTGCCGCTCGTGCGCATACAATCCGACCAGGCGCTTATCAACTTCTCGTATCGCTTTTTCCTGCCGCTCGTGGCATTCGCGGTGTTCGCTGCAACGACGTTCGTCGACCCGTCGCTGCAGCGCGGAGTGATGGTGGTGGGCTCGCTGGCGTTCTGTGCCATCTACGCGCTCGTGATGTCGGCGATGCTCGTCACTATGGCGGGACGCATGCGTTCGCTCGCTCTGCCGGCAGCCGGGATCATGATCATCGTCGGTTGCCTGGTCTGCCTGCTGTCGGACACCAGCATGGACACCGGCGTACTGGGCGCCTGCCAATACCAGGTGCTCATCGTCCTGTTCGTAGTGATGGCCGTGGTGCTCATGGTCACGCCCAGCTCGCGGTTGTGGCGCGTGATGCTCGAGGGCATCGACGCCGTGGAGTCGAGCGCCCTCGATGCGCAAGAGGGGTACGCTCGCCGTTGCGCCGAACTGTCGGAAACGCACCATCTCACCGCGCGCGAGGCCGAAATATTGCTGCTGCTGGGCCGCGGGCACACGTCGAGCTTCGTTGCCGACGAGCTGACGGTGGCGGAATCCACGGTGCGCAGCCATCGCAAGAACATCTACCGCAAACTCGAGGTCTCGTCGCGCGAAGAGCTGTTCAAGCTGCTCGATGACGAGGACGGGCGGCGCGACGAGGGCGTTTAGTCCCCCTCCCCCTTTTCGTTTAGAAAGAAAACGCCAGGTAAAAGCTAAGTTCCCTCCTTTTGACGATGGATTCGGCTCGCGAGGGGCCGTATGGTGGCCCCGTTGTTCAGGGATACCAAAGGGAGGATCTTATGGAACTGCAAGTCACTCGTCGTGATTTCTTCAAGGGTAGCATCGTAGTTGCGCTCGGCGCGGCAGGGGCCGGCGTGCTCAGCTCGTGCGCAGGCGGAAACGCCGCGGCGAAAACCGACGGCGTGCCGGCAGCGGCCGACGCGACCGACGCCCCCAAGACGGTCACGCTCCATCGCGGCTACGGCGCTGCGCACGGCGACAAGTGCTTCACGAGCGCGGTCGTCGCCACGGCGGAAGACGGAACCATCCTCGCCGCCAGCTTGGACGATTACCAGTTCATGGCTGCCGATTCGGCAGGCATCACGCCCGTGCCCAACTCCGATGCCGGATTCGCGGCGGGCTACGCCGAGGGTCAGGCCCTTATGTCGAAGACGCAGAACAACGATACGTATTCGGCCATGATGAAAGAAAAGGCGCAGGCCACTACGCCGTGGCTCACGTCGATGAAAGCCATCGAGGACTACTGCGTGGGAAAGAAGCCCTCCGATCTCACGAAGACGAGCCTCGACGCCGTGTCGGGCGCCACGCTCGTCGACACGCCCAACTACCTCAAGCTCGTGTCCGAGGTGGCCCAGAGCAGCGACATCGTCACGACGGGCGAATACACCGGCGACGGCTCCGACCTCAAGTTGGGCCGCGCCGTCGCGGCCGCGCACGGCGACAAGGCGTTCGCCGAGGCCGTCTCGCTCGTGCAGGGCGACGTGCTGGTGGCGGCGAGCATCGACGAGTTCCAGTTCACCGATGCGGCTTCCGAGGGTCTCGTGCCCGTTCCGAACTCCGACGCCGCCTTCGCCGATGGGTACGCCGAGGGCCAGGCGCTCATGTCCAAGTCGGTGAACTCCGATATGTACAGCGCGCACATGAAGGAGAAGGCGCAGGCCACCACGCCGTGGATCGACTCCATGCAGGCAATCGAGGCGTTCATCGCCGGTCAGAAGATCTCCGACGTGAAGGTCAAGGGCCCCGACGCGGTTTCGGGCGCCACGCTCGTCGACACCGCCGGGTACGTCGAGGCCGCCGTTTCGGCAGCCAAGGCGGCGTAGCACCTCAAGCCCCCCCCCCCTCCGCGAAGCGAGCCGGCCGTCATGCGGACTGGCTCGCTTCGCCGTTGCCGCGGGGAGCGTCCTGCGTCTCGGGCGACGGGCGATGCGAGGCATCTCCCGTCGCCCGCTTGCGTATAATGGACAGGAGAGATCAAGGAGGCGGTTCATGGACGGTTTGCCGTACGGATGGCGGGAACGCTCGCCCAAACAAGTTGCCGCCATCGTGCTGCTCATTCTCATGGCGATGGTGCTCAGCTTCGTCGAGCTGCCGGTGGTGCCGGGCGCCGAATGGCTGAAGTACGACCCGTCGGGCATCGTGTCGCTTCTGGCCACCATCCTGTACGGGTCGTGGATCGGCGTTGGCGTGGCCGTGGCTTCGTGGATCCCGCACCTCGTCACCGATCCGCTGGGCGCGTTCATGAACATCATGGCCACCGTGTCGCTCATCCTCGTGGTGGGCACGGTGTACCGTCGCAAACCCTGTCTGCTGCATGCAGTACTGGGGTGCGCCGCAGGGGTGGTGGTGTCCTCGGCGGTTTCCATCTGCCTGAACTTCGTCGTGACGCCGCTGTACATGGGCGCCGCCTACGAGCAGGTGGCCGCGTTGGTGCTGCCGGCGCTGCTGCCGTTCAACGTGTTCAAAGCGCTTGCGAACTCCATCGTGGCCATCGTGTCGTACCGCAAGCTGGCCTCGTTGCTTGAAGATCAGGAAGGTAACCTTTCCGCTTCCGAGCAAAATCGCCCTTGACCCCTCGACGGAATAGCCTAGAATAGGATGACATCGAAGACGCGAGCGCCTCGGAGCGCATCGAACGCGTCAAAGCCGACAAGGCGGCTGCGCTTCGCGCGAATACCTGGCGGTCCCGTTTCTGCGACGCGGACTGCGCGGCATGACCGCACGCCTGGCAAGCAGGTAGCACTCGGACCAGAAGGTTTGTTGGAATTCTGCGTCCTCAAATTCTCGTGTACATAACCGAATACTTTTGGTATCATCTATGGTTGCTGCTTAACGACGATATGCTTGAAGGAGCACTTTTGACCAAAGAAGATGTTATCGAGCTCGAGGGGACCGTCCTCGAAGCGCTGCCAAACGCTATGTTTAGGGTGGAGCTCGAAAATGGGCACAAGATATTGGCCCACATTTCCGGCAAGATGCGTATGCACTACATCAAGATCCTGCCGGGCGACAAAGTGACGGTCGAGCTGTCCGTCTACGATCTGAACCGCGGTCGCATCACCTACCGGTTCAAGTAGCACGGCAAAGGTGTGCAGGTTGTGTCAACCTGTGCAGGATTTGTGTGCAACAGGGGGAATCTTGCGCCTTGCGCAAGCAGCAAGAAGAGGAAAGCTATCACCTGCGGCTGGGTGTGTAATATAGATATGAGAACGCATTAACCGAAAGGAAATGATTATGAAGGTACGTCCTTCGGTCAAGAAAATGTGCGATAAGTGCAAAATCATCCGACGCCATGGCAAGGTGCTCGTTATCTGCGAGAACCCGCGCCATAAGCAGCGTCAGGGCTAGGAAGAAAGAGGAGATATAACCTATGGCACGTCTTGTTGGTGTCGACCTTCCTCGCGACAAGCGCATTGAAGTCGGCTTGACCTACATCTACGGCATTGGTCTGACGACCTCCAAGCAGATCCTCGCTGAGACCGGCGTTGATCCGAGCGTCCGCGTGAAGGACCTCACGGAGGATGACCTCTCGAAGCTGCGCGACTACATCCAGGCGAACATCAAGGTGGAGGGCGACCTGCACCGCGAGGTTTCCCAGAACGTGAAGCGCCTCATGGAGATCGGTTGCTATCGTGGACTTCGTCATCGTCGCGGTCTGCCCGTTCGCGGACAGCGCACGCACACGAATGCGCGCACGCGCAAGGGTCCTCGTAAGCAAATCGGCGGAAAGAAAAAGTGAGGTAGTCTCAAGTGGCAGCTAAGAAAAACGTGCGCACGCGCATTAAGCGCTCCGAGCGTAAGAACATCGCCGTCGGCGCTGCGCATATTAAGTCTACGTTCAACAACACGATCGTGAGCATCACCGATCCTCAGGGCAATGTGATCTCCTGGCAGTCCGCTGGCACGGTTGGTTTCAAGGGTTCGCGCAAGTCCACGCCGTTCGCTGCTCAGATGGCCGCCGAGGCCGCTGCGAAGACGGCTATGGAGCATGGCCTGCGCAAGGTTTCCGTGTTCGTGAAGGGCCCGGGCTCGGGTCGCGAGACGGCTATCCGCTCTCTGCAGGCCGCCGGCCTCGAGATCGCCAGCATCCAGGATTGCACACCCATTCCGCACAACGGTTGCCGTCCGCGCAAGCGTCGTCGCGTGTAACTGAAAGGATCTAAGAATTATGGCTCGTTATACTGGAGCGGACTGCCGTCTGTGCCGTCGTGAAGGGGCGAAGCTTTTCCTTAAGGGCGATCGCTGCTACACGGAGAAGTGCGCGATCGAGCGCCGCAACTACGCGCCCGGCGAGGCCGGCAAGAAGCGCATCAAGGAAAGCGAATATCGCAACCAGCTGCGCGAGAAGCAGAAGACCAAGCGCATCTACGGTGTGCTCGAGAAGCAGTTCCGTCACTACTACGACATGGCGAACCGCCAGAAGGGCGTGACGGGTGAGAACCTGCTGCGCATCCTGGAGAGCCGCCTCGACAACGTCGTGTACCGTCTCGGCTTCGCGAAGTCTCGCGCCGAGGCTCGTCAGCAGGTGCGTCATGGTCACATCACCGTGAACGGCCGTCGCGTCGACATCCCGTCGTTCCGCGTCAAGCCGGGCGACCTCGTGGCCGTCGCGCCGAAGGCCCAGGACCTGCTCGTCATCAAGAGCGCGCTCATCTCGAACGAGCGCGTGCAGGTACCTGCATGGCTCGAGGTCGACATCGAGAAACTTCAGGGTAGTGTACTTGCTCTTCCGCAGCGCGATCAAATCGATCTGGACATTCGCGAGCAGCTCATCGTCGAGCTTTACTCGAAATAATCGCGGCATAGTTAGGAGGCTTATCCCACATGACAGAGTTCATGAGGCCTACGGTAACAACGGAAGAAGTCAACGACACTGTCGCACGTTTCGTGGTCGAGCCGCTCGAGCGCGGTTACGGCTACACGTTGGGCAACTGCATGCGCCGCGTTCTGCTCTCCTCGCTGGATGGTGCGAAAGCCACTGCCATCCAGATCGAGGGCGTGCAGCATGAGTTCACGACGGCTGAGGGCGTCATCGAGGATATCACCGATATCGTCCTGAACGTCAAGGGTCTCGTGTTCTCCGCGCTGAACGACGATATCGAGGAAGCCACGGCACATGTGTCGGCGGAGGGTCCTTGCACGGTGACGGGTGCCGATCTCGACATCCCCACCGAGTTCACGCTGGTCAACCCGGAGCACGTCATCGCCACGGTCGCCGACGGCGGCCAGCTGGACATGACGGTCCGCATCGGGGTGGGCCGCGGCTACGTGTCGGCCGAGCGCAACAAGCGCACGGAGGATCCCATCGGGGTCATCCATGTGGACTCGCTGTTCTCGCCGGTTCGTCGTTGCACGCTCAACGTTACCGACACCCGCGTGGGTCAGCGCACCGACTACGACAAGCTCGTGCTGGAGGTTGAGACCGACGGCAGCATCACGCCGACCGAGGCCGTGTGCCGCGCGTCCAACATCATCAACCAGTACATGGGAGCGTTTTTGAGCCTGTCCGACGTCGTCGACGAGGAAGAGGGCGAGGTTCCGTCCATCTTCGCGCCGGAGGGCCAGGAGTCCAATGCCGAGCTGGACAAGCAGATCGAGGACCTCGACCTGTCCGTTCGCTCGTACAACTGCCTGAAGCGTGCCGGCATCCATTCGGTGCGCCAGCTCGTTGAGTTCTCCGAAAACGACCTGCTGAACATCAGAAACTTTGGTGCGAAGTCCATTGAAGAAGTGAAGGACAAGCTCATTTCCATGGACCTCAATTTGAAGCTATAGGAGATACGAATCATGCGACACAACTACAAGGGCCGCAAGCTGGGCACTGACTTCAGCCACACCAAGGCCATGAAGAAGAGCTTGGTGAACGCCCTGTTCCTGAACGACCGCATCAAGACGGTCGAGTCCCGCGCCAAGGAGATCCGTCCGAACGTCGACAAGATCATCACGTGGGCCAAGAAGGGCGACCTGCACTCCCGCCGTCTCGCCATCGCCGCTCTGGGCGATAAGGATCTCGTGCGCGAGATCTTCGAGAAGGTCGAGCAGGGCATGTTCGCCGACCGTCAGGGTGGTTACACCCGCATCATGAAGCTTGGCAACCGCAAGGGCGACAATGCTCCCATGGTGATCATGGAGCTCGTGACCGAGCCAGTGAAGAAGAAGGAAGAGCCGAAGCCCGCCGCCAAGAAGGCGACGAAGAAGGCTGCTCCGAAGAAGGTCGAGGCTGCCGAGGAGGCTCCCAAGGAGGAGGCCGCCGAGGCCAAGGCCGAGGAAGCTGCCGTCGAGGCTGCCGAGAATGCCGAGGAGGCTGCCGCCGAGAACGCGGAAGCCGCCGAGGCCGAGACGGCCGACGCCAAGGAGGAAGAGGCTGCCAAGTAGCCCTTCTTTTCTTGATGCTTTTCCGAACGGGGACCTGCGGGTCCCCGTTCTGCGTTTCAGGGGCCGCCATCGAGGCGTTGCGGCTCCGTAGTCGCGCGGTTTCCCTTCCGCGCCCCTCCGCGTTCTACCATACGGAAAGAGGCCAGCCATTTCGGTACGCGCCGTATCTCGTTGAAAGAGGATCGTATGGCAGAGCACACTACCGCTCCGGAGCCGGCTGAACAGGCTCCCGTCGAAGATGAAGGCGGCCCCGATATGGCAGCCGAGGTCCTGCGCCATGCGCAGGACATGACGAGCGACATCTTCCGCCACGGCCCCGAGGCCGCCGGCGACGTGAAAACCCATGTGCAAGACATGACCGGCGACGTGCTGCATCACAGCCGCGTGGCCGCCGACGACGTGAAGCGCGAGACGCCCATTCTCATGGGCCACGTGTGGGATCACATCGTCGACTGGTTCAGGGTGGACAAGCCCGATGACAAGCGCTAGGGCGGCGGCGTGCGCCGTCGGACGCTGTCGCGCAGTCGTTTCGCTATCGTAGCGCTGCGGTGGTCGAGCGCAGGAGCCCTCCTCAGTACAATTGAGGGGTGAAGACGTCAAGCAATGCACGGTGCTTCGCGCCGTACGAATCGAAAGGAGCCCGACATGGTTGACACAACCACGAAGGAAGACGTCCGCATCGATCGCGACGATGCCGACGAGTTGAACCGCGAGGCGGCTGAGGACCTCGAGAGGATCGAGTACGAAGTGAAGCGCGAAGCCGAGCAGTACGTGGAAGCCGTCGATGGCGACGGCAACGAGAAAGAGTCCGTCGAGGCGGCGGCGACCGCGTTCGATTTCGACCGCGCCGAAGCTGAGACGGAAGAACTGCTCGTCAAGACGACCGGCGAAGCCGAGGAAGCGTAGCTCGGACGCGATACCATCAATCGAAAGGAGATCATCATGGTCGATCAGGCTTACAAGACGGGCGACGCGTCCGTCGACATGAAGAACGGTGCGAAGGACATGGCGCACGACGTGAAGAACAACGTCAAGGACGCTTACCACGAGGCCAAGGCCGGCATGAACGAGCGCAAGGCCGAGGACGAGGCTGCGAAGCGCGAGCACGAGGTGGCGAAGCGCACGGGTGATCCCGAGGCCGCCATGCGCGCCCAGCAGCATGAGCAGAAGAAGGACGAAAAGGGAGGCGACTTCCTGGATTCCGTTAAGGATTCGCTCGGCAAGGCCGGCGAGGCCATCAAGGAGGCCGCCGTCGACGCGAAGGACAACGTCAAGCAGGGCGTGGAAAACATCCGCGAAGGCCGCTAGACGCTCGCAGCCGGTCGATGCGGCCGGTGACGGCGACCGCGAAGCGCATGCGTTCGCGGTCGCCGTCGGGCGCGCTTGGAAACGAGCGCGTCCGATATCCTCCGAAGCCCGCGGCTCCGTCCGCGGGCTTTTTGCTCCCCTTTGAAAGGCCGTCCTCAATGACTTCGTCTTCACCTTCCTCTTCCGACGCCCGTACGGCTCCAACGCTTGGCAAAGGTTACGTGCTCATAGCGGCCGTGTACCTGTTGGGCCTGTTTATCGGCGCGCTCGATACCGGTATCGTCACGCCCGCGCGCACCGTCATCCAAAGCGATCTCGGCATCACCGATCAGATGGGCGTGTGGATCATCACGATCTACACGCTGGCGTACGCCGCGGCCATTCCGGTCATGGGAAAGCTGGCCGATCGTTCGGGACGCAAGCGCATCTACCTGGTCAGCATCGCGCTGTTCGGTGCAGGATCGTTGTTGTGCGGCCTTGCGCAGGACGTCGGCAGCTTTTGGATGCTGCTGGGCGCGCGGGCCCTGCAGGCGGTGGGCGGAGGCGGCATCGTTCCGGTGGCTACCGCCGAGTTCGGCACCACGTTTCCTCCCGAGAAGCGCGGTTTAGCGTTGGGCCTGGTGGGTGGAGTGTACGGTATCGCCAACATCTTCGGAGCGTCGGCCGGCAGCCTGATTCTCTCGCTGTTCGGGCAATCGAACTGGCAGTTCATCTTCTACGTGAACGTGCCCATCTGCGCGGCCATCGTCGCAGTTGGGGCGTTCGTGCTGCCGAACACGCGAGCCGAGGAGGTGAAGCCCATTGACGGCTTGGGTATCATGGTGCTCGTGGCCATGGTGCTGTCGCTGCTGTACGGCTTGAAGAACCTCGACTTCTTCGATGTCGGCGCCTCCATCGGCTCGATGGACGTGTGGCCGTTCCTGTTGGCTTTCGTCGTGCTGCTGCCCTTGTTCGTGCTGATCGAACGGCGCGCGGCCGATCCGGTGCTGAACCTGTCGTATTTCCGGGATCGCGACATCCTCGTCACGCTCGTGTTGTCGGTGATCACGGGCGTCATTCTCATGGGGATTATCTTCATCCCTCAGTTTGCCGAGAACGTGCTGAAGCTGCCGTCGGGCAGCGGCGGTTACGTGGTGATCATCCTTGCAGCGTTCGCGGGCGTGGGCGCGCCGGTATCGGGCAAGCTCATCGATCGATTCGGCGTGAAGGCGGTGCTCGCCTTCGGACTGCTCGCCTCGGCTGCGGGGGCGTTGTTCCTCGCGCTCGTGGCTACGCGGTTCGCGAATGCGGTGACGCTGGTCGTCAGCCTGATTGCCATCGGCATCGGAATGGGCTTCACCATCGGAACGCCGCTCAACTACATGATGCTGGCGAAGACGAAGGAAAGCGAATCGAACTCGGCGCTGGCGACGCTGTCGCTCGTGCGCTCGGTGGGGACGGCGGTTGCCCCTGCGGTGCTGGTCGCGTTCATCGCGCACGCGGGCATGGCGGTGCCGGACCGTATCATGGGCGTGTTGCCCGATGTGCCGAACGGGCCCTCGATGGCGCAGCTGGCGGACGGGCAGGGCGAAGGGGGAGGGCTGCCGCCCGATCTGCAGCAGCTGATGGAGGATTCGGACGTTACCACGATCGTCGGCAACGTGAAGACGCTGGCGAAGGCCGAGATCGAGCAAGGTGCCGCGGCGTCCGGAATGCCGTCCGAGGCGGTTGATGCTGCCGAGCAGCAGTACCTCGCCGCCATCGACGATCGGGCGGGCACCATCGAGGATACGTTCCAGAGCACGCTCGACGAAGGGTTCCGCGGAGCGTTTCTGCTGGTGGGCGTTTGCTCGCTCGTGGGTTTGGCACTGCTGGCGCTCTACCGGGAGAACCGCGATCCTCGCCAGTGCGAGAAACGGAAGCGCGCGCGGCGCAGCGCGCGATGATGCGCGTCTTTCGTTGAACGCGCGGAATTGTCACCTCATGCGGAGCGTGCGGCGGAGCGTTGTGGCATACTGCCAGCATGCGCATCAACGTCAGCTCTTACATCCCAGGAACCTCGCCGGTGCACGCGTGCGACGCGCGCGTGAAGATCGTGCTGCTCGCGGCGTATTCCGTCACGCTGTTCCTCGTGCGCTCGTGGGCGGGCATCGCGCTGTGCGCGCTGCTGTTCGCAGCGGTGGCAGCAGTGTCGCGCATCCCGGCTCGGCGGTTCTTCGGCCTGCTCGTGCCCGTGTACGTGATCGTGGCGTTCACCGTTCTGTTCAACGGGTTCTCGCTCGACGTGTCGCAAGCCGCGGTCGAGGCGCCGGCGGCGCTTGGTGACGTGTCGGCCGGCATCTTCGCGACGTGGGCTCCCGTGCCGCTGATCGGGTCGTTCGGCCTCGTGCCGGCGGGGCTTGCGCGAGGGTGTTTCTTCGCGCTGCGCATTGTGCTGCTGGTGGTGGGCAGCCTCGTGGTCACCTACACCACCACGTCCACCGATTTGACGAACGCCCTGGGCGACTTCCTGCGTCCGCTCAAGCGCGTCGGCGTTCCCAGCGACGACATCGCCATGGTGTTCTCGTTGGCGCTGCGGTTCATTCCCGTGACGGCCGAGGAGTTCGGCCGCGTGCACGATGCCCAATGGGCGCGCGGTGCGTCGTTTGCCGAGGGCAGCTTGTGGGAGCGGCTGCGCGCCTGGCAGACGGTGCTCATCCCCCTGTTCGTGGGGCTGTTCCGCCGCGCCGACTCGCTGGCCGTGGCCATGGACGCACGCTGCTACGGCGCGCCCGACGTGGAGCGTACCTCGCTTGCGCCGCGTGCGTTCTCGGCGTCGAGCGGCGTGGTGTTGGCCGTAGGGTTGGCGATGTGCGCGGGGATGGCCGTGTGGCTGTAGGGGCTCGTGGGCGTTCTCGATTGCCGAAATCGGTTGTTGAATCGCATCATTTGATGTCATAGAGGCTGATTTGTGTTATACTGATCGCATCAAATGAGGTGATTTGGGGTGTTTGCATGGGGGAGATTGCCGAACGCTGGAAGATAGAAGCGGTGCTGACGCTGGTGAGGCGTACGCAGCTAGAGTGTTTTCGCGTGGTTGGCTCAAGCGAGCCGAGCAGCAAAACGCGTATCTTTATGAAGGCCATAGGCTATCGCGACGTCGATGTGCACCAAGCCGTTCGAGAACTCGAGGTAGTCGACTATTCAAGCGGTCCCTTGAAGGACGATAGGGGCCGCCCTCGAGACTTGTGGGTTTTCGGCAAGTACCTCGAAGAATACGAAGTGTATATCAAGCTTGCTGCGTATCTCATCGGAGGCGATGTGCGAGCTGTGTGCGTTTCTTTCCATGAGGCGGAATGGCCGCTTACCTATCCCTATAAGAAGGCGGGTTGATGATGGAGCCTGTGAAACGGTTGCTATGCGAGGAGTGCTGGGAGGAAGTAGACGCGACGTACGAGATGCGACACCATGTCGAGGATGTTCGAGGCGTGGTGGTCGAAGTCGATATCGAGCACTTGATTTGTCCGAAATGCGGAAACTCCATCGGATGGGCTCCCCTTGTCGACAAGGGGTTCGAAAAACTCTATCGAGCATATCGAGACAAAGCGGGCGTCATGCAGCCCGAGGAGATCGTGGCGCTGCGGAAGAAGTACGGGTTCTCCCAGCGGGTGTTCGCGGCGATTCTCGATATCGGCGTGGCAAGCTTGCAACGCTACGAACGCGGTTGCCTTGCCTCCGATTCCCATGCCCAGCTGCTGGCCAACGCGCGCGATCCGCGGTTCTTGCTGAAGTGCTTGGAGCAAGGTGCGCGCAAGCTCTCCGACGAGGAGCGGGCGAACGCGCGCGACATCGTGCGGAAGCGCGGTATGTCACACATCGACTACGCGGTGATCCGGTTCGATGCGATGGACGGCATTGTGAGAGGGGAAGGGCTCGATACCGGCATGCGCCTGTTCGATCCCGATCGCGTTCGCGAGACCGTGCTCTACCTCGCTGCGCATGCGCGCAGCCTGTATCGGACGAAGCTGAACAAGACTCTGTTCTACCTCGATTTCGCGTCGTATCGCGAAACCGGGGTGGGATTCACCGGCTTGCGGTACGCCAAGGCGCCGTTCGGCCCGGTGCCCCATCAGTTCGAGCTCTTGATGGCGGGGCTGATCGACGGCGAGACGCTCTCTCTGCTCGAGCAGGGCGACGGCCAGGTTGTCGTAGCGGAGCGCGCGGCGAACTTGGCCGCGTTTTCCGCAGCGGACGTGAGCCTGCTCGATGCGGTGTGCCTGTTCGCCAACGGGTTCGCATCCTCCTCCGCGCTGTCCGACCACTCGCACGGCGAGCGCGGATGGCGCGAGACGGAGATCGGCGGCCTTATCTCGTACGAATTCGCCGCCGATCTGCAATGGGAAGGGAGGGGCTTGTGCTGAAGATCGGGGAGTTTTCGCGATACGCGCGGCTGTCCATCCGCATGCTGCGGCACTACGACGCCGAGGGCGTGCTCGTGCCCGCAGCGCAGGATCCCGCGTCGGGATACCGGCTGTACGCCGTCGACCAATTGGCGCAGGCGAACCGCATCAAGGCACTGCGCGATCTGGGGTTTCAGGTGCGTGACATCAAACGTCTGCTGGCGCTGGGCGACGACGCGCTCGCCGACGAGCTGCGCCGCCACCAAGGCGCGCTCGATGCGGAGGCGGCGCGCATGGAAGAGCGACGGGCCGCGTTGCGGGGTCTGCTGAGCGCCGTAGAGGCCGGGGATGCGCGGCAGGCGTTCGAGGTGCAGATGAAGAGCGTGCCGGCCTACGATGTGGTGACGCTGCGCATGGAGCTGCCCGACTACGATGACGAGCGTCTTGCCTGGGAGCGGCTGGGCGCTCTCATGTGCGAGCGCGGCATTGCGCCTTCGGAGCCGTACACGGAGTTCTGCACGTTTCCGGCCGACGGCTCGGAAGACGCGGAGACGTGTGGCGGCGTGATCGTGGAGGTGTCGGTGGCTGCGGACGCGCGTCCGACGTGCGGCGAAGAAGTCGAAGACGACGGCTGCAGCCTGCGCTTCCATCGCAGTGCAGCGTTGCCGCAAGCGGCGAGCGTCATGGTGTACGGTCCCTACGACCGCATCGCCGGGGCGTACGCGTCCTTCGCGCGTTGGTTGGAGGAGCATCCGACGCTGCGCGCAGCGGGCGATATGCGCGAGATCGCCCATCGCGGCTGCTGGAACGCCGACGATCCGTCCGACTATCTTACCGAGTTGCTGATTCCGGTTGAAAGCGCTTGACCCTCACATCGTGTCAGGGAATAGGCTCCTGGTTGTGCTCCGCCGGCTTGCCAGCCGACGGAACCGCCGACGCTGCGACCGTACGTGGCACCCAGCCTTCACGCGATGTCAAGGACTCACGTACCGAAGTACGCTTCACCCTTGCCATCCCGCGAATTCCGGGCACCACGTACGCTCTCGCTGACGTTGCAAACTACCTGCGATGAGAGGAGCTTTCCATGGAGGAGTACGTCATTCGCCCGATCGGGCATGTCGAGGCGCACGAAGACGGCAGCGCCACGTTGAGGATCGACGAGCCGTTCCGCGCCGGACTGCGCGGGCTGGACGGGTTCGGCCACCTCGAAGTGCTGTGGTGGAGCCACCTGGCGGACGCCGACGAGCTGCGCGGCCTGGTGGACGCAGGACGCCCGTACGTCGGGCTCGACTACGACGTGGGCATCTTCGCCACGCGCAGTCCGATGCGCCCCAACCCGGTGTCGCTGACCACCGTCGAAGTGGGCGCGATCGACGTAGAGGTGGGCACCGTGGAAACACCGTACCTCGACGCCGAGGACGGTACGCCGCTGGTCGACCTCAAGCCCTACACGCCCAGCATCGACCGTATCGCGCATCCTCGTGTCCCCGCCTGGTGCGCGGCCTGGCCGAACGACGTCGAAACGTCCGGCCAGTTCGACTGGGGCGCCGTCTTCCGGTTCTAGCGCGCCGAAACGACGCGCAGCCCGGACGCGGAGGGAGAGCGTCCGGGCTGCGACGGGAAGGGGCGAATGCTATTCGG
This sequence comes from Eggerthella timonensis, assembly GCF_900184265.1. Taxonomy (NCBI): domain Bacteria; kingdom Bacillati; phylum Actinomycetota; class Coriobacteriia; order Eggerthellales; family Eggerthellaceae; genus Eggerthella; species Eggerthella timonensis. The sequence continues at coordinate 66,315 of NZ_FXXA01000002.1, read as the reverse complement.
CGCCTGCCAGCTTGCGGCCGGTGACGTAGCCGAACGTGAGGCACGTGCCGCCCAGGTTGTGGCCCGGGAAGTGCGTGGAGTAGCAGTTGCAGTACATGTCGCCCACGGTGGACCCGAGGCAGTACAGGCCCTCGATGACCTCGTTCTCGGCGTTCATCACCTGCATGTCGTCGTTGCAGCGAATGCCGCCGGTGGTGGTGAGGAACCAGGGCGTGCATTTGATACCGTAGAACGGGCCGTTCTTGACCGGCAGTAGCAGCTCTTTGCGCTTGCCGAACTCCTCGTCGACGCCTTTGTCGCAGTAGCCGTTGTAGGCTTCGATGGTCGCGAGCGTCTCGTCTTTCGGCAAGCCCAGCTCCTCGACGAGCTTCTCGATGGTGTCGGCCTTGATCATCTTCACCTCGATGTCGCCCGAGCCGTTCATGTTGATGGTTCCGGGTCCATCGATGGTGGTCTGCCAGTAAGCGCGCACGTCGTCGGGCGTCTCGAACACCTTCGGGCCGTCCACGTAGCGGTGGTTCTGCCATTGCGGTTCGTTCGCATAGTCGTCATCCCAGATGGCGTATGCGTAGTGCCCTTTCTCGTGGGTGAGCGCCAGCGCGCCGTGCGAGATGACGTTGTCCTCGTTGTCGTAGCGGCGGCCGTCCGAGTTCACCATGAGTCCCTGGAACGCGCGTACTTGGCGGGTGATGGATCGCCACTGGAAGCAGAAGATCATGGGCGTGGGCGTCTCGTTCTTGTCCATGGCGGCGCCTGCCCAGTACGCCATCTTGTGGCCGGAGCCGTCCCAGATGCCGCCGAAGTCGGTCTGATGGGCTGCCCAAGGGATGAACTTCTCCAGCATGTCCTTGTCCTGGCCGAAGTCGCCCGTAGCCATGACCACGCCTTTCTTGGCGTTGAAGCGGACGTAGCCACCGTCGTCCTTCGCAACGACGCCCACCACCTTGTCGCCTTCCTTGACGAGCTGCTTCGCCTCGGTCTGGTAGCGGATGTCCACGCCTTCCTTCGCGCAGTACGCCGCCATGTTGTCGCACACGTCCTGCTGCGGATTGTCGTCGGGGCCCTTGCCGTTCGGGCCGTCGAGGAACTCGTGCGTGCCGGGGAACTCGCCGTTGATGTTCTCGGGATCTTCGTACCAGTGCTCCATGACGGGGGTGAGGTCGCTGCCGCCCACGGAACTGGCCGTGGTCATGCGGTCGATGAGCCAGTCCATAGCTTCGCCCGAGCGGTTGAAGTGCAGCATCCACTTGCGGCCGTCTACGCGGTAGGAGTGGTAGCCCATCATGCGCTTGTAGCGCTGGGCGATCTCCTCCACCGAACACTCGTAGCCTTTTTCCTTGGTCAGCTTCGAGTTCGTGGCGTAGATGGAGCCGCCGCGGCCCACCACGTGATCCATGCGCTCGAGCATGACCACGTTCAAGCCGTTCTCGGCGGCGGACAGCGCGCAGCACAGACCCGAGAAGCCTGCGCCCACGACCACGACGTCGGCTTCGACCGTTTCCTTGATGTCGCCGTCGGCGATGGGCTCTGGCGCGGTCTCGAAGTCGTACGTGCTCGCCGCGCCTTTCGCGTTGGCCTTGGACGCGCCGGCTGCGCCTTCTTTCGGCTGAGCCGCGCACCCGACGAGCGCGCCCGCTCCGGATACGGCGGCCGTGGCTGCCGCGCCCGTGACGAAGGCTCCCTTCAGGAAGCTGCGTCGATCCATGCTGGGGATGGCTTCTTTCGTCATGATGATCCCTTCCTCCTCTACGAACGGCGGCTCGCGAAACGAAACGCAGATGCCGCCTGCCCCGTGCCCTCCGCACCGAGCTCTGTCCGCACCGTATCACGGGGCGCTCGGGCGTTTCGTCGCCCGTCGCAGGGAAAACGCCGCATCGTCCGTTTTCACCCCGAGGGGTGAGGCGCGACGAGGTATCCTGAACGCAGGGAGAAAAGGGAGGGTTATGCCGAACGAACACGTGCGCAATCTGTTCAACGCGCCGAGCGAGCGGCGCGGCGTCGTCGCGAGCGTCTGCCAATCGGCGGCAGGTCGCGGGCGCATCGCGCTGGCGAGCGCTTGCTACACGGTTTGGCTGATCGCCTGCTGCCTGGGACCTGCGGTGCGGGTGCCGCTCGGCGACGGAGAGGCTGCGGCCGTGCCAGCCTGGGTGGGTCCGCTGGTGGCCATGGCCGTGGCCAGCACGGTGATCGCCGTCTGGTTCAGGCGCACGCGACGCGTGCCGGACAGCCCGTCGTGGTTGGTTGCGCTCGCTTCGATCATGACGCTGGCAGCGGCGCTCCATCTGGTGTGGGCGCTCGACCGCTCGCTGCCGAGCGCTGCGGACACGGCTCTGTATGCGCTGATGAGCGCGCTGTCAGGTATCGGTGCGGCGCTGTTTCGCGTGGAGATCGACCGTGTGTTCGGATGGATCGGCACGCAGCAAACGCTGTACCAGGGCATGCTGGGAACGCTGGCTGCCCTTGCGTTGACGGCGGTAGGGTTCGCTGGCGACGATGGTGCGTCGGGAGCGCCGCTTGCGCTGTGCGGCATCGCGCTCGTGCTGCCCTTCGCGGCGATGCTGCTGCTGCGGCGCGTCGTGAGCGGCTTCCCGCGCGTGCGCTACTTCCACCATGGCCGCGACGTGCCGCTGCCGTTTCCCACGAAGTTCGTGACGACGTCGGCGGTGCAAGGCGTCGCGGCGGGCGTGCTGTACACGAGCCTGTTCCTGTTCGCCGAGCCCGCGTCCGGGTCGCCGAGCATGGCCGTCGGGCAGCTGGTCGCGGTGGTGCTGCTGTTTTCGACGCTCGTGTTCTTGCGGTTGGATTTCAACCGGTTCATCTACAAGGTGGCGTTCTCGTTCGTGGCAATTGGGTTTCTGCTGGTGGCGGCGCTGCCGAGCGCGCCCCAGGTGGGCATCGCGGTGCTGGCCGCCGGATTTTGCTACCTCGACCTGGTGCTGTGGAGCTTGGGCGCCTGCCTCATGAAGAACATGGGGCTGCCCGCTTCCTGGGTCGCCAGCTGCCCGGGCGCGGCGCTGTTCTTCGGCGTGCTCGTGGGCGGGGCGGTGACGCACGCAGCCCTGGGCGGGCGTCCGCTCGAGGATGCGGCGATGCTCGCCAGCTTCGCCGCATGCTTCCTGTTCGCCTGTGCGCTGTTCCTGTCGAGCGGCAGCAACTTGAAGTACGGCTGGGGCACCGTGCTGCCGGGCGAAGGGGGCCTCGAAGCGGGCGACCTCGCGGGCGTCGTGCGGTTCGTGGCCACGGAGCGCGCGGTGACGCAGCGGGAGACCGAGGTCATGCTGCTGCTGGCGCAGGGCAAGTCGCGCAGCGCCATCTGCGAGGAGCTTACCGTGTCTCCCGATACGGTGAAGACCCACGTGCGGGCCATCTACCGTAAGCTGGACGTGCATTCCCAGCAAGAGCTCATCGACCGCATCGTGGCCGAGCGCGAGCATCTCGTAGACGACGCCGACGAGGTCGCGCTGGGGTAGGACGTTGGACGGTGCCGTCCCGGCGACCGCTTGTCGACAATGGTGGGGAAACGGTCAAAGGGGCGGTGACTCCGCTTCCGACGTGCTATGATTACCTCGAAGTGCATCTTTGCCGTGCCGATGCGGCAAAGCGGAAAAACCTACTAGGAGGCATGCATGAGCGTCATCATCGATGTGTTCGGTCGCGAGGTTCTCGACTCGCGCGGCAACCCGACCGTGGAAGTGGAAGTCGTGCTGGAAGACGGCGCGTTCGGCCGTGCCGCCGTGCCGTCGGGCGCTTCGACGGGCGCGTTCGAGGCTGTCGAGCTGCGCGACTGCGACAAGGGGCGCTACCTCGGCAAGGGCACGCTCGACGCGGTCGCCCACGTGAACGAGGAGATCGCCGAGGCGCTCATCGGCGTCGAAGCCGACGACCAGCGCTTCATCGACGACATCATGCTGCAGGTGGACGGCACCGACAACAAGGGCGCGCTGGGTGCGAACGCCATTCTGGGCGCGTCGCTGGCATGCGCCAAGGCTGCTGCCGAGTCGGCCGAGCTGCCGCTGTACAAGTACATCGGCGGCGTGAACGCGCATCTGCTGCCCACGCCCATGATGAACATCCTCAACGGCGGCGTGCATGCCGACAACAACGTGGACTTCCAGGAGTTCATGATCATGCCGGTGGGCGCCAGCTCGTTCGCCGAGGCGCTGCGCTGGTGCGCCGAGATCTACCACACGCTGAAGAAGGTGCTGCACGACGCGGGCCTCGGCGGCGGCGTGGGCGACGAGGGCGGCTTCGCCCCCAACTTCAAGACGAACGAGGAGCCGCTCGAGTACGTCACGAAGGCGTGCGAGGCGGCCGGCTACAAGCCCGGCGTGGACATCATGTTCGCCATGGACCCGGCTTCCACCGAGTTCTACAACGCCGAGACGGGCATGTACGTGCTGGCGGGCGAGGGTCGCGAGCTGACGAGCGCCCAGATGGTGGACTACTGGGAAGCGCTCGTGGAGAAGTACCCGATCATCTCCCTGGAAGACGGCATGGCCGAGGAGGACTGGGACGGTTGGAAGGCGCTCACCGACCGCATCGGCGACCGCGTGCAGCTCGTGGGCGACGACCTGTTCGTCACGAACTCCAAGCGCCTTGCCAAGGGCATCGAGATGGGTTGCGCGAATGCCATCCTCATCAAGGTGAACCAGATCGGCAGCCTCACCGAGACGCTCGAGGCCATTGAGATGGCGAAGCAGGCCGGCTACGCTTGCGTCATGAGCCACCGCTCCGGCGAGACCGAGGACACCACGATCGCCGACTTGGCCGTGGCCGTGAACACGGGCCAGATCAAGACGGGCGCGCCGTGCCGCTCCGACCGCGTTGCGAAGTACAACCAGCTGCTCCGCATCGAGGAAGAGCTGGACACCGCCGCCCAGTACGCCGGCATGAACGCGTTCTACAACATCAACCGCTAGCGGTTGCGAGGGCTTGACGGCCCTCGGGTTCTGCGAAACGGAAAGGGCTGCCCGCTGCATGAACGCGGGCAGCCCCTTTTTCATGGGGGGGCGACTATGCTACGCGCCGCGGTGCATGTCCATGTCGGGGGAGGGGTGCTCGAGCACGCCTTGTGCCAGCATCTCGCCGCTTTGGCGCACGTAATCGTCGGCCGGGAAGGTGCACATGGACGCGATCTCCTCGTCGGACAGCGCGCGCTTCACGCGGGCCGGCATGCCCATGATGAGGCTGCCCGGCGGGAACTCCTTGCCCTCCGACACGAGGGCGCCGGCGGCGATCAGGCTGTTCGCGCCGATCTTCGCACGGTTCATCACGATGGCGCCCATGCCTACCAGCACGTTCTCGCCCAGCTCGCAGCCGTGCAAGATAGCGCCGTGCCCGACGGTGCAGTGCGGGCCGACGATGGCGGGCACGTCGAAGTCCACATGGACGACGACGTTCTCCTGCAGGTTGGACTCGTCGCCGACGACGACGGGCGCGTCGTCGCCGCGGATCTGCACGCCGGCGAACACGCTGGCGTCGCGGCCGATGGTCACGTCGCCCACGATGCCGGCCGAGGGCGCGATGCGGGCGGTGGGGTGTGCGTTCACACGGTGGTAGAGGGGCGTTTCTTCTGCGGTCATGGAAGTCTCCTTGCGCTTGGGTTCGGCTGCTCGCTTCCATTATCGCCGAGGGGCGTGGGCGCGGCCATCGGCAGATCGTGACGATTGGGTGAAACGCGCGTTCGCCGCGGTGCCCGTGCGGTTGCCGAAGCGGCCAAACTTCCAGCGCGACACTATACTGCAAGCGCTATAATGGGCCGACGAAGGAAAGGGATGTGCAACCATGCCAGAAATGATCTCTCTTGAAGAAGCCCGCGCGCTCGTATTGTCGCACGTGGCTCCCCTGCCGGTGGAAACCGCGCCCGTGCTGGACGCGGTCGGTCGCGTGGCTGCCGCCGATTTGAAAAGCGACATCGACATCTCGCCGTTCGCCCACTCGGCGATGGACGGGTTCGCGGTGCGCGCGGCCGAGCTGGCCGAGGCAACGCCTGAGGCGCCTGTGGAGTTGGACGTCATCGCCGAGATCGCGGCCGGCGACGTGTACGACGGTCCCATCGAGACGGGCCAATGCGTGCGCATCATGACCGGCGCGCCGATGCCCGACGACGCGGACTCCGTGGTGAAGTACGAGATCGTCGACGTGGTGACCGGCGACGGCAAGCCCGGCAGCCGCGTGGCGTTCACCGCGCCCACTGCCGCGCGTTCCAACGTGCGAGAGGCGGGCGAAGAGGCCAAGGCGGGCGAGACGGTGGTGGAGCAGGGCGAGGTCATCGGCTCGGCCGGCGTCGGGTTCCTCGCGGGCTGCGGCATCGTGGAGGTGCCGACGCACCGCCGCCCGCGCGTGGCCGTCATCTCCATCGGCTCCGAGCTGGTGGATCCCACCGAGGTGCCTACGCCGGGCAAGATCCGCAACTCGAACAGCTACGCGCTGGCCGCGTGCGCGCAAGCCGCCGGCGCGGTGCCCACCATCCTGCCCATCGTGGAGGACACGAAGGAAGCGCTTGCGGCGGCCGTGTCGGCGGCGGTGGATGCGTACGACTTCGTGGTGACGAGCGGCGGTGCGTCGAACGGCGATTTCGACTTCATCAAGCCCGTGGTGTCTGAGTTGGGCGATCTGCTGATGACCACGGTGAACATGCGTCCCGGCAAGGCCCAAACCTTCGGCGTCGTGCGCGGCACGCCCGTGTTCGGCCTACCCGGCAATCCGGCGGCGGCCTACGTGGGCTTCGAGATGATCATTCGCCCCGCGCTGCGCAAGATGCAGGGATACGCGCACTTCGAGCGCCCGTCCGTGATGGCGAAGCTGTCGCGCGACGTGAAGAAGAAGGACCCGCGCCGCATCTTCCTGCGCGGCACGCTGTACAAGAACGACGAGGGCGACTACGTGGTGGCTCCGGCGAAGAACCAGAGCTCCGGCCTGTTCGGCGTCATCCAGCGCAGCAACTGCATGGCCATCCTGCCGGAGGGGTCGGATTCACGCACCGCCGGTTCGCTCGTTCAGTGCGTCCTGCTCGACGTGAACGAGGAAGTCAGTCTGTAGAAGGAGCTTTTCATGTCCGAGAACCCTATCACCTTCGCCATCATCACGTGCTCCGATACGCGCGGCATGAAGGAGGACACGGCGGGCGCGGCGCTCGAGGAGCTCATCGCCGAGAACGGTTGGACGTGCGAAAGCCACGTGGTGGTGCCCGACGAGCGGCCGTTCATCGCGTCGGCCATCGTGCGCGCCTGCGACGAGCAGGACGTGGACGTTGTGCTGACCTGCGGCGGCAGCGGACTCTCGCTGCGCGACGTGACGCCCGAGGCCACGATGGACGCGTGCGATCGCAACGTGCCCGGCATCGCCGAGGCCATGCGCGCCCACTCGCTGGCCATCACGCCGTACGCCATGCTGTCCCGCGCGCTGTGCATGCAGCGCGGCCGGCACCTGGTGATCAACCTCCCCGGCAGCGAGAAAGCCGCCCGCGAGAACTGGGACGGCGTCGTGAAGGCCCTCCCGCATGCCGTCAAGATGATGGCCGGCGGCGGGCACTAATGTCCCAAAGGGATGTCCCAAAGGGGGACGGTCCCCATGTGGGACATTTTGGCATCAAAAGGGACAGTCCCTTTTGATGCCCTTTTGAATATGACTGGGAGCATCATGGACAAAATGGCGAGTATTCTCTAGATTTTGGGCGCGAATCACCGGGGCGGCAAGTCGCGGTTCGCGTAGTGCCTGGTAGAAGAGCCGATTCTGCGGCTATTCTTAAAAGAGGATAGAGAAAAGTCGCCTTTTTGGGCACGGGTTGACTAGCAACTTGCCCAGTCGCGCATGTCCCACATGGGTGTCCCAAATGGGGACTGTCCCCCTTTGGGACATGTTGAGCCTCTCGCTCAGAACCCTACGGTCATGTGCAGGTGGTAGAACACGATGCGGGTGACGAAGACGGCGAGCAGCACGAGGGCGCTTGCGGCCGCGCGCAGGGCGAGCGTCGTGCGACGCGATTGGACGCGCTTGAGCGACAGGCCGGCCAGCGCGAGGGCGATGGCGCCCATGGCGAGGTGCGCCACGATGGCGGTGGGATACTGCGGCGTCAGCGTGTTGGCTGAGAATTCGTTGTTCGCAATGCTGCTGAGGCTATCCTGGTGCAGCGCGAGCACGACGGTCCCCGCCACGAGGGCGATGGCGGCCAGCACTACGAGCGCGCATTCGAAGGCACGCGGCCGCGCTTGCGCCAGCTCCAGGAACAGCAGCCCCAGCACCGGCCCGGCCAGCACCGCGGCCAGCACGAGATTCGCCGGCGTGTAGGGCGTGTCCCAGGTGGGAACCGTGTTCACGCCGTACGCCATCGATGTGCACGCGATGAGTGCGATGCCCGCCAGGCAGGCGAGCGCCAGCCACGGTTTCGCCACGGCGTCGGGGAAGCGCTCCTTGAACGCCATCATCCAGTACGAACCCACTAGGAACAGGAACGCCACGGCGCTCAGCACCTCGTTGGACAGCGGCGACCGGCCGACGCCCGAGAACACGTGCAGCGCGTTCGCCGGCGTGCCGAGATGGGTGGCCGACGCGATGAACCCCACGAGCACCACGCTGAACGGAAGGGCGATCATGCGGTCGATGCGCACCGACGCTGCGTGGTCGTGCGACCAGAGCCGCACGAGCGCAAGCGCCAGGAACGCCACGACGCCCGCCGGCGCGAGCGAGGTGAACAACGCGAGCGAGAAGGCGTCGAACCCACTGGTCATAGGTGGATCTCCGTCCGGTTGACGATGCTTCCGCCCCGCTCTTCGGCGCACGCCGCCGCAGGCGACGGCAGGATGAGGAGGTTCGGTTGCGTCGCAGCCTCGTCGGGCAGGGGCAGGATGGAGCGCACCGTGTCGGGATGGCGGCTGGTCAGCTCCGACACGAGCCCGAACTCGAGCGCGCGTAGCGGGCACGCGTCCACGCAGATGGGCTGCTTGCCTTCGGCCACGCGATCGCGGCAGCCGTCGCACTTGCTGCTGCGCTTCAGGTGCGCGTCTATGTGCGGCGCATGGTAGGGGCAGGCCATGGTGCAGTAGCCGCAACCGATGCATTTGGTGGCGTCGGGCCACACCAGCCCCAGCTCGTCTTTGTGCATGGCGCCGGTGGGGCACACGCGGGTGCAGACGGGATTGTTGCAATGGTTGCACGAGACGGACACGTGGTACGCGAAAGCATCTTGGGAAAGCGAACCTTCGGCATCCCGGCGCCACGAGCCGCCTTCGTAATCGATGACCATGCGAAAGGCCATGTCGGAACCATGATCGTGGTAGTCTTTGCATGCCAAGACGCAGGTTCTGCACCCGGTGCAACGCGTATTGTCGTAGAAGAATCCCCGTGGCATGGTGCCGCTTTCGGTCGAGAACGATGCAAGGTGAACGATTTTACCATGGGCGGCCCCCCTCCGGCATTGCGCGCCGAAGGGGGGCCGGGGAGGAGCAGAGCGGAGTGGGCTACGCTACGCCCGTCACTTCCTTTTCGTTGGCGATGGCGCCGGTGGTGTCGCCAGGATCCTTCGCTGCGGGGCAGGGAAGGATGGCGATGGAGGGCGTCGTCTCGTCAGGCGACGGCATCGGCGCGATGCCGGCGACCGTCCCCGCGTGCTTCGAGCGCAGCTCCTCGATGTCGCCGAACTCAAGCGCGCGCAGCGGGCACGCGTCCACGCAGATGGGGTTCTTGCCCTCGGCCACGCGCTCGGCGCAGCCGTCGCACTTCACGCCCTTGCCCAGCTCCTTGTCGACGACGGGCACGTTGTAGGGGCACGTTTCCACGCATACGCCCGCGCCCGTGCACTTCTCCTGGTTGATGGCCACGAGGCCCATCTCGGTGTCCTTCTCGATGGCGCCCTGGGGGCACTTGGCCATGCACGCCGGCATGGCGCAATGCTGGCAGCCCAGCGACACGTGGTAGGCGAACGCGTCGGACGTGTAGGCCCCGTCGCCCGCGTCGGTCCAGGCGCCGCCTTCGTAGTCGTACACCTTGCGGAACGCGATGGTGGCGGACAGGTCCTTGTAATCCTTGCACGCCATCTCGCAGGTGCGGCAACCCGTGCAGCGCGTGCTGTCGAAATAGAATCCGTACTGAGTCATGTCGTCTTTCCCCCTTTACGCCTTGGTCACTTGAGCGATGATGGAGTGCGCCGGGCCGTTGCCCTTGGCGTACGGCGTCGGCCGGTACGTGGTCAGCGTGTTGACGCACGCGCCCTCGTCCACGCGATCGCCGCTCATGTCGGCCTTGTGCCACGCACCCTGCGGAATGCCGATGGTGCCCGGAATGATGCGGGGCGTCACCTTGGCCTCGATGCGGATCTCGCCGGCCGGGCTCTTCACGGCCACCGTGTCGCCGTTGGCGATGCCGCGCGGTTCGGCGTCTGCGGGGTTGATCCACAGCTGCTGGCGCGCCACCTGCTCGAGCTCGGGGATGAAGCCGAATGAGGAGTGGGTGCGGCTCTTGTGGTGGAAGCCGGCGCAGTACAGGGGATACTCCTCGGTGACGGCGCCGTAGCCTTGGAACCCGGGGGTGAACACGGGGATGGGGTTGATCACGTCGCCCTCTTCAAGCTCCCAGGTCGAGGCGATCTCGGCAAGCTGCTCGGAGTAGATCTCGATCTTGCCGGACGGGGTGCCCAGCGGGTTCTTCGCGGGATCGGCGCGGAACGCTTCGAGGCCGATGCAAGGCTTGAGCGCACGCTTGTACACGCCCTGCTCCTTGATCTCGTCCCAGCTGGGCATGTTGCCGTCGGCTTCCGCGCCAGCTTCGTAGAGCTCCTTGATCCAGTCTTCCTGCGTCTTGCCCTCGGTGAAGGCGTCCTTCATGCCGAACTTGTCGGCTATGTCGGCGCACACGTCGTAGCTCGTGCGGCACTCGCCCGGCGCATCCTGTGCGGGCCCGCCCACAACGACGGCCGTGTAGTACTCGGAGTAGCCCTGGGTCTGCATGTTCAGCTGCTCGGAGCGCATGGCGTCGGGCAGCAGGATGTCGGCGTACTTGGCGGAGTCGGTCATCACCGTATCCCACACCAGGATGAACTCGCACTTGCTCTCGTCGGCCAGAACGTCGTGCGTGTAGTTGATGTCGCCGTGCTGGTTCGTCAGGCAGTTGCCGGCGTAGTTCCAGATGAACTTGATATCGCTCTTCAGCTTGTCGGCGCCGATGATGCCGGCGTTGGTGGCCGTCATGTCCTTGCCGTGGTCGACGGCGTTCACCCACTGGTACACGGGGATGGCCGTGGTCACGGGGTTCTTGAACGGCAGGCTGCCGACCAGGTAGGTGGGCGGCTCGGCCTCGCGCTGGCCGGTGTTCGTGCCGGGCAGGCCGATCTTGCCGATGAGGATGGGCAGCATGCAGATGGCGCGCGTGGCGTCCTCGCCGTTCGTGTGGCGCTGCGGGCCCCAGCCCTGCACGATGAAGGGCGCCTCGGCGGCGGCGATGTCGGCGGCCAGCTCGCGGATCTTGTCGGCCGAGATCTGCGTGATGGGAGCGGCCCACTCGGGAGTCTTCTCCACCATGTCGTAGCCGGTGCCCATGATGTAGTCCTTGTAGGACTTGTTCTGCCCCTTGGCGGACTCGGGCATGGTGTCCTCGTCGTAGCCGACGCAGTACGCGTCCAGGAACTCCTTGTCCACCAGGTCGTTCGCGATCCATTCATGCGCGATGGCGGAGCACAGCGCGGCGTCGGTTCCGGTGCGGATGGGCAGCCATTCGTCCGGATGGCCCGAGGCGCTCTCGTTCAGGCGGTAGTCGATGTTGACGATCTTGCCGCCGCGCCCGACGACTGCCTCGCGCACCTTCGCGAAGTCCCACACCGCGTTCGCGCCGCCCATGCGGGTTTCCGCCGGGCTGTTGCCGAACATCACGACGAGGTCGGACGCGCGCTCGGCCTCGGAGAACGAGGACGCGTTCACGGCGTCGTACGGGCTGAAGACGCTGCCCTTCTCCTTGTCGCTGCCGTACATGAACGGCATGATGGCCTGCAGCATGTGCGTGGAGTAGTCGTACGCCTGGTTGACGTAGCCACCGAGAAGGCTGAGCAGGCGCAGGCCCGGCTGCTTGCCCGTGCACGAGTACATGCCGGTGGCGTAGTTCACGTACACGGCCTCGTTGCCGTAGGTGTCGATGACGCGCTTGAGCTCGCTGGCGATGGTGTCGATGGCTTCGTCCCAGGAAATCTCCTCGAACGTGCCCTCGCCGCGCTTGCCGACGCGCTTCATGGGCTTCGTCAGGCGGTCGGGGCTGTTGATCCAGCGGCGCATGGAGCGGCCGCGCAGGCAAGCGCGTGCTTGCAGGTCGGCGTCTCCGGTGTTGTCGGTCTCCATGTAGACGATCTTGCCGTCTTGGGAGTGCCACTGGAAGATGCAGTTGCCGCCGCAGTTGACGTTGCACTGGCTCCATGCGATCTGGTCGGCCGGGGTTGCGGCGCCCTCGCCGCCGGCATCCTCTTCGGCCTTCGGCGCGCAGCCGTAGAGCGCGGTCGATCCGGCAGCGCCGGCAAACGCCAGGCCCGCCAGCGATCCCTTGACGAACGTGCGGCGCGATACGCTCGATTCGTTCATGGTCATGGTTCCCTCCTCTAAATCCGATTGTTCCTCTCGCCTTTTCAAACGTACCCGAAACAACCGATCCGCGAATCACACCCGTCATGTGATTTAAGAACAAAACCCCAGGTGGGGATAATCATATCATCACGAGGTGGCTCGGTTTCCTCCCGACGGCAGCTTCGCCTATGCTACCATGCTAAAGCATCATGAGACGGGGAGGGGGTTGCAGGGCCATGGCGCGAACGATGCCGCGCATGCACGTGTCCAGTTGGGGCTACGCATGCTTCCTCACGGTGAACGCCACGTCCATTTGGGGCGGCGTCTTCCCGTTTTTGCCGCTGGAGTTCCAGACCGCCGAGATCACCCTCACGTTCTTCCTGGCGCAGGCGCTCGCGTTCGGCGGGGCGTTCGTGGCGAGTACGTTCGGGTCGTACTACTTCCCGCGCGGGGCACGCGTGATGCTCGTGTCGCTGAGCGCTTTCCTCGTGTTCGCCGGCTCGGCCTGCCTCATCGCCGCTATGTACGTGGGGCCGGCGACGCTCGCGCTCGTGGCCGGCGGCGGCGTGCTGCTGGGCATCGGGTGCGCGGGCATGTTCATGCTGTGGCAGCGCTATTTCGCGTCGCTTTCGGCGACCGAGGGCAACCTGCGGCTCATCGTGGGCACGGCCATCGCGCCGCTCATCTACTTCGCGCTGTACCTCGTGCCCATCGCGCTGACGGCGTTTCTCATCCCGCTCGTGTTCGTGCCCTTGTGCGGCCTGTGCATCGCGCTGTCGGTGCGCGAGATGCAGGTGGACCAGCCCATGTTCGAGGACGTTCCGCGGCAGCACCCGCGCGTGTACCGGCAGGTGGTGGCCGATTACTGGCGCAGCGCGCTGTGCGTGGGATCGCTCGCGTTCGCCAGCGGCGTCATCCGCGGCATCGCGCTTCTGCACGAGGAGATCGGGGCGGTGGTGAACAGCGCGTCCATGCTGGGCTCGCTCGTATCGGCGGGCGTGCTGCTGGTGCTGTGGTACCGCATGAGCTTCCGCTTCGGGCTGACCTCGGTGTTCCGCGTGGTGTACCCGCTCATCATCACGGGGTTCTTGCTGCTGCCGTTTTTGGGCGCGACCTACCTCAACCTGTTCGCTGCGCTCACGTACATGGCGTTCTCGCTCGTGCAGATGCTGATGATGATGCAGTGCGCGCAGATTTCGCGCGACCGCGGCATCAACCCCGTGTTCATCTACGGGTTCTTCGGGGGCGTGGCCTACATCATGCAGAGCGCGGGGTTCCTGCTGGGGTGGGTGAGCGATTTCGTGTCGGTGGACGGCCGGGAGTGGCTGTTCGTCGTGGCCATGGTGTCGAGCTACGTGCTGGGCCTCACGCTGCTCGCAGCCACCGGCACGCTGTTCAAGCCGCTCGTGGCGAAGGGCACGGTGACGGCCGACCCCATCGAGTTTTTGGCGGCCGGCGTGTCGGAGGAGCCGCGGCAGCAGAAGGCGGCCAAGCCCGCAGCCAAACGCCGCCGCAACCGCCCCTCGGCTTCCGAGGACGCCGGCGTCATCCGGGACCGCACGTCGAAGCAGTGCCTCATGCTGCAGGAGGCACACGGGCTGTCGACGCGCGAGACCGAGGTCATGGAGCTCATCGCGCGCGGCAACAGCATGGCATCGATCGCCGAGCGCCTGGTCATCAGCGAGAACACCGTGCGCACGCACGCGAAGCACATCTACACGAAGCTCGACATCCACCGCCGCCAAGAGCTGCTGGACATGCTGGAAGGGTGAGACGTGTCGAGGGGATCCTTGGCTGTGCTCTGATCTGCGCCAGAGAGGCCCTGTCGCAATGTTAGCGGCGGTTCGGCATGGAGGGGTGTTTTCGGGGAGTTGTCGGAGGGCCGAAGGGCGACCTGTTCATTGGCATACGGTAATAAAATCGGAGAAAATTATCGATATTTTACCGTATCGGGCGATCAGGGCTCCGAAATCCTCTCCGAAGGCGAGAAAACCACCCGAAAACCGCCCGATGCAGTGCGAAAAGCCGGGTGGCGAGCGGTCGGATGCGGGTTTTGAGGACGAGATCCCAATGTTCGGTAATATATCGAGAAAAAACTGCGAATCCGTTACCGTAGCAATCCTGCAGTCGGGCATCCGTCGTCTGCCGTTCCTGCTTTGACCGGGTATATGTCAACGGCAACTTAACATAGGGCCGCGTTCGCCGTTCGATGGCTTGACGTGGCCCTGGTACTCCCGAGTGTTATACTGTCCCTCGATCGACTGAAAGGCGTAGAGCATGGCACAGGATCTCCCCAACGGGTTCACCGGTTTCTCGCAGCGCAGGCCTAACGGCTTCGTGTCGGCGAGCGCGGCAATGGGCACGCCGCGATACGTGGGCGCGCAGCCTCCCGCGAGCGGCGCGGCCGGCGGCAAGGGCGCCTACGAGGCTGCCCAGGCTGCGTTCAGCAGCGGCGCGGAGGGCGCGTTCCAGTACGCCCGCGACCATGCGCGGCCCGACGGCGAGCCGGCCCAGTTCGATCCCGACAAGCTGCGCCTCATCCCCGACGTCGACCGCCGCTGGGCGTGGACGGAGATCGACCTCAACGCCATCCGCCACAACACGAGCGCCGTCAAGCAGCGCATCGACAACGGCGTGCGGCTCATGGCCGTGGTGAAGGCCGACGGATACGGCCACGGCGCGGTGCGCTGCGCCAAGACCGCGCTCAACTCCGGCGCCGACTACCTGGGCGTGGCAACGGTGAACGAGGCCATCGAACTGCGCGAAGCGCTGGTGAACGCCCCTATCCTCATTCTGTCGCAGCCGCCCGAGTCGGCTATCCCGCTGCTGCTGGCCTACAAGGTTATGCCGAGCGTCTACACCTCCGAGTTCGCCATCCAGTACGCCGAGGCCGCCGACGCGTTCGGCGTGCGCGCGCCGTACCACCTGGCCGTGAACACGGGTATGAACCGCATCGGCGTGCGCCATGACGAGGTTGTGGAGTTCATGGGTCAGGTGAGCTTCCATCGCGCGCTCGACCTCGTGGGCACGTTCACGCACTTCGCCACCGCCGACTCGGCGGAAACGCTCGACTTTCAGATCCAGGTCAAGCGCTTCATCGAGGCCATCACGGCGCTGCGCACGGCGGGCGTCAACCCCGGCATCGTGCACGCGGCGAACTCGGCGGCGGCCATCCGCTACCCGGACGTGCAGTTCGACATGGTGCGCCTCGGCATCGGCATGTACGGGCTGCATCCCTCGGGCGTCACGCGCCCGATGATCGACCTACATCCTGCCATGAGCGTGCACGCGCGCATCACTGACGTGCGCACCGTGCCCATGAGCGAAGGCGTGAGCTACGGCATGAACTATCGCAGCCCCGGCAGCGTGAAGATCTGCACGGTTCCCGTAGGCTACGCCGACGGGTTGCGCCGCGGCTTGTCGGGTCGAACCGACGTCATCCTCAAAGGGCAGCGCTGCCACCAGGTGGGCAACATCTGCATGGACCAGTGCATGTTCGAGGTCGATCTGCGCGTGTACGGCAGCCGTCGCCGGCTCGATCCCCTGATCGGCGACGAGGTGCTGCTCGTGGGGCGCGAGGGCGATTCCGTGATCACCCTCGACGACATGGCGAACACGCTGGGCACCATCAACTACGAGTTGGCCGTCGGCTTCGCGCTGCGCATGCCGCGCGTGTACGTGTAACAAGGGAGGACCCGCATGACCAAGCCGCATATCCCGCTCGACGAACTTCGCTCGCAGGTGGAAGGGTGCCGCAAGTGCCCGCTTGCCGACGGGCGCACGCAAACCGTGTTCGGCGTGGGCAACCCCGAGGCGCGCGTCATGATCATCGGCGAGGCGCCCGGCAAGAACGAGGACCTGCAAGGCGAGCCCTTCGTCGGTGCGGCGGGGAAGTACCTCAACGAGCTCTTGGCGGTGGCGGGCCTCACGCGCGAGGACGTGTTCATCGCGAACGTGCTGAAGTGCCGGCCGCCGGGAAACCGCGATCCGCGCCCCGAGGAGATCGAGCTGTGCACGCCCTACCTGCGCGAGCAGACGCGCACCATCGACCCCGAGTTCCTCGTGACGCTGGGCAACTTCTCCACGAAGTTCATCCTGAAAACCGACATCGGCATCACGCGCCTGCACGGCTCGGTGCAGCGCGCCGGGAAGTTCAAGGTGTTTCCCATCTTCCACCCGGCGGCGGCGCTGTACGACGGCTCGAAGCGCGAGGCGCTCGAGAACGACTTCGCTACGCTGGGCGAGCTGCTGCGCGCGAGCGATGCGCAGCGCGCGCAGGAGGCGGCCGCGACCGCGGCAGCCGAAGCCGCCAAAGAGCCCGAGCAGCCCACGCTGCTGTAACGACGCTCTGCGCACGCGAGGCCCCGCTAACGAAAGGTTTCTTTCGTTAGCGGGGCCTTTTTGCGCCGTAACGAAAGAAATGAGCCTATTTCTTTCGATAGGATAGTATAATGAAAGAAATTGATATGATTCTTTATTATGAGCAAGGAGGTGCAGCATGGCTTTGTCGAGCAGGTCGGGCCACTACGAGATGCAAACGAGCGGGTATCGCGCGTTCGTTCCCAATCCTCTTCCCCCCGATCCTCCGATCGAGTTTTCATCCGAGCTGATGCGGCTTCTTTCCGACGCCGATCGAAAGCTTGGAAGGTTGGATGGCGTCACCCAGGTGCTTCCCGATCCTGATCTGTTCGTGTCGATGTACGTGAAAAAGGAGGCGCTCCTCAGCTCTCAAATCGAAGGAACGCAGGCGTCTTTGCAGGATGTGCTCGCAATTGAGGAGAGCAGGCTGAACGACGACACGCAAGAAGTGGCCAATTACGTCGACGCGATGAACTATGGTTTGAAGCGGTTGAACAATTTCCCCTTGAGCCTTCGCTTGATTCGGGAAATCCACGCCCATCTGCTCGCAACCGGTCGCGGCAGCGAACGGACGCCGGGCGAGTTTCGCCATTCGCAGAACTGGATCGGCGCGCAAGGGTGCTCGCTCGGGGATGCGGCGTACGTGCCGCCCGCTATCGAGGATATGCACAGGGCTTTGGGAGATTTGGAAACGTTCTTTTACGATTACGACGATATTCCTACGCTGGTCAAGATAGGACTTATTCACGCTCAGTTTGAAACTATTCATCCGTTCCTTGACGGAAACGGCCGCATGGGCCGCTTGCTCATCACGTTTTGGCTGTGCAACGAGGGCATTTTGTCGCAGCCGGTGCTGTACTTGAGCTATTACTTCAAACGCAATCGCCAAGAGTACTACGATCGTCTTACGGACGTGCGTTTCAAGGGGGCGTGGGAGGAATGGCTGGCCTTCTTCTTGCGCGGCATTGCACAAACGTCAGAGGAGGGTGTCGCTTCCGCGAAGCGGATCATAGCTTTGCAGAGCGACTGTCTCCAGCGAATCGGCAATGCGCGTTTGAACGCCAATCACACAATGCTGCTGGACAGGCTTTTCGAGTCGCCTTCGATCACCAAACGCAAAGCCTCGGAAGTGCTCGGCGTGTCGGAGCCTACGGCAAAAACGGTGATCGAAAACTTATGCGACATAGGGGTTTTGAGAGATGCTGCACCGCGGGTGCAACGGAACAAGCGATATGTGTTTCAACGATATCTCGATATTCTCGAGCCGGGTACGGATCCCCTTTAGCGCGTTGTGGGTCATGCTGTAGGCCCCGCTAACGAAAGGTTTCTTTCGTTAGCGGGGCCTTTTTGCGCCGTAACGAAAGAAATCGGCCAATTTCTTTCGTTAGAGCGCGTCTTACAGCCACTTCTTACGTTTGAACAGGATGATCTCGATGATGACGACCACGACGGACACCACGATGATGGTCTGGTAGCCCCAAGGCCAATCTATGCCGGGCATGTTCGCGAAGTTCATGCCGAACCAGCTGGTCAGCAGCGTGAGCGGCGCGAACAGCGTGGTGATCACCGTGAAGAACTGCATCGTGTTGTTCTGTTGCAGATCGATTTGCGTCTGGTACAGCTCGCGCAGCTGCAGACTGTACTCCTTGAGAGTGAGCGAGCGTTTCAGCAGGCGTTCGGCTTGGCGCTCCAACACGAGGAACAGGTGACTTTCCTCGTGGCTGAGCAGCTTGTTTTCGTTCTCGGCGATGCCGCTTGCCATGTCGACGAGCTGCTGGTAGTAGGTATCGATGCGAAGCAGCTTGCGGCGGAACGTCAGCATCGTGCGGCTGTTGGCGTCCATGCCCCGGTCGATGATGGCTTCCTCCACGTCTTCCATGCGGTCCTCGAGGTCGGCCAGGAAGGAGAGGTCGTTCTTCACGAGCAGCTTCATGAACTCGAACAGGCAGTGGGCCACCGTGGGCTGCTTCAGCACGCCTTGGGACGCCACTTCGTCGAGAAGGGCCGCGCAGGTGCCGTCGTCGTCGAGAAAGACGAGGTGGGTTACGTCGAGGTAGAATGCGAAGCAGCGCGGGTTGAACAGCACGTGGCTTTTGTCGGGCACGGCGAACGAGCCGATGAGGCAGTGGGGGAACACGTCGAGGTAGGTGTTCTCGACCGTGTATATCGAGCGCAGCGACTCCCGCGTGTCGGAGCTGAGGAAGCACGCCTCGCCGATTTCCAGGGAGTTGAGCACCTCGACTACCGGCTGGTCGGCGTCGATAGGCGTGTCGGCGGGTGCCGGTTCGAGGTGATTGTGCAGAAAGTAAAGGTGAGCCATCATGTACTCCCAAACGAAAACCCGGGTATCCTGGCCGCGCATCGGACGATTCCTCAGCTTACCACGCACCATTGCCCCATCCTGTTTCCGACCCAGCCCGTAAGAGGATTGTTGACGCGTACGACGGGGATGCGAGAACCCTTCCGGTGGGATTTCCTCCACTGGCCGGGTGGAAACACGCTTGAAACAAAGCGGGTGGGTTGCCTTTGCTATACTGGCGATCACATCTACGAGACGGCACCGCTTTCGGTGCTGCTTTTGTATCTGAGACGAGAAGGGCGAAGCCGTGTATCCCATCGAACAGGTAGAGGCGCTCAATCCCGAGGTGACGCGCATGGTGGTGCGTGCCCCCGAGATCGCGAAAAAGATCAAGCCCGGTCAGTTCATCATGCTGCGCATCGACGAGCAGGGCGAACGCATCCCGCTGACCATGAACGACTGCGACGCGCAGGCGGGCACCGTCACGATCATCTTCCAGGCGGTGGGCGCCACCACCATGCGTCTCGCTCAGATGAAAGCGGGCGACGCGTTGCTCGATTTCGCCGGCCCGCTGGGAAACCCCACCGAGCTCGAGGGCGCGAAGCGCGCGTGCGTCATCGGGGGCGGTCTGGGCACGGCCATCGCGTTTCCGCAGGCGAAGTGGCTGTACGACAACGGCTGCGAGGTGGACGTGATCACCGGCTTCCGCACGAAGGACCTCGTGCTGCTGGAAGACGAGATAGACCGGCATTCCACGCGCCAGATCATCATGACCGACGATGGTTCGAACGGAAACAAGGGCCTGGTGACGCAGGCGCTGCAGCAGCGCATCGACGAGGGCGCGGACTACGACCTCGTGCTGGCTGTGGGGCCCGTCATCATGATGAAGTTCGTGGCCGCCACCACGAAGCCCTACGGCATCAAAACGTATGTCAGCATGAACCCGCTCATGATCGACGGCACGGGCATGTGCGGCGGCTGCCGCGTGAAGGTGGGCGACGAGTACCTGCACGCATGCGTGGACGGGCCCGACTTCGACGGCCATCTGGTGGATTTCGACGACGCCATGCGCCGCGGCGTCATGTACCGCAGCTTCGAAAGCGCGGCGCGCGAAGGCCGCGATTGCAACGAGCGGAAGGGGGCCTAGCATGGCGCGGATGAACTACGAAGCCAACAAGCAGAAGACGCGCGTCCCCATGCCGGAGCTCGATCCCGTCGAGCGTGCGCAGACGTTCGAGGAGGTGGCGCTGGGCTACTCCGAAGAGGAGGCGATGGCCGAGGCGCGCCGCTGCATCCAGTGCCCGAACACGCCGTGCGTGAGCGGATGCCCCGTGGGAGTTCCCATCCCGCAGTTCATCGCGCAGGTGGCCGAGGGCAACTTCGCCCGCGCGTACGCCATCGTGAAAAGCGCGAACTCGCTGCCCGCCATCTGCGGCCGCGTGTGCCCGCAGGAGACGCAGTGCGAGGGCGTGTGCACGCGCGGCAGGAACGGCGAGCCTGTGGCCATCGGGCGCTTGGAGCGCTTCACGTCCGACTGGGCGTTCGAGCATCCCGAAGAGGCGGCTGCGGCCATGGACGAGCTTCGCGACGAATGCGCCGCGGGCGACGAGGTTGCCTGCAGCATTTGGCGCAGCGCGGAAGGCGCCGTGTCGAAGGACTTGGCCGGCAAGCGCGTCGCGGTCATCGGCTCGGGCCCGGCATCGCTGACCTGCGCGGGCGAGCTGGCGAAGCGCGGGTGCGACATCACCGTATTCGAGGCGCTGCACAAGGTGGGCGGCGTGCTGACCTACGGCATCCCCGAGTTCCGCCTGCCGAAGGACCTCGTGCAGCGCGAGGTGTCGAAGCTGGGCGACAAGGGCGTGTCGTTCGAGGTGAACGCGCTGGTGGGCAAGCTTTACGACATCGACGAGCTCATGGAGGACCGCGGCTTCGACGCCGTGTTCGTGGGCACAGGCGCGGGCCTGCCCAGCTACCTGGGCATCGAGGGCGAGGGCCTCAACGGGGTGTCGGTGGCAAGCGAGCTGCTGACCCGCGTGAACCTCATGAAGGCGTACCTGTTCCCCGAGTACGAGACGCCGGTGTACGCCGGCAAGAAGTGCGTGGTGGTGGGCGGCGGCAACGTGGCCATGGACGCCGCGCGCACGGCGAAGCGCCTGGGCGCCGACGTGACCGTGGTGTACCGCCGCGGACGCGACGAGATGCCGGCGCGCGCCGAGGAAGTGCACCATGCCGAGCAGGAGGGCATCCACTTTCAGCTGCTGACGAACCCGACGCGCATCCTGGGCGACGAGAATGGCTGGGCGTCGGGCGTCGAGTGTGTGCGCATGGAGCTGGGCGAGCCCGACGCGAGCGGGCGGCGCCGTCCGACGGCGGTCGAAGGCAGCGAGTTCGTCATCGACATCGACATGCTGGTGGTTGCGGCGGGGTCGAAGACCAACCCGCTGATCGCGAAGACCACCCCGGGCCTCGAGGTGACGCCGCGCAGCCTGATCGTGGCCGACGAGCGCACGGGAGCCACGTCGAAGCCGGGCGTGTTCGCCGGCGGCGACGCCGTCATCGGCGCGGCCACCGTCATCCTCGCCATGGGCGCCGGCAAGCGCGCGGCGGCGGGCATCGCGGAGTACTTGGCTTCGAAGGCCTGACGGCCTTCGGAACCCGCCGACGCGGCGCCGCGAAGCAAGTCCCCGAAGGGGGCGGGGCGCTGCGGCACTCGATCTCGCGGCGGGGCCGAGGGCTGGCGTACCGAAGTACCGAAGTACGCTTCGCCCTCGCCCTCCCCACGATCGCGGGCACCACAGCGGCCCTCGCTGACGCACTGCGCCAACCCGCGCGGTGTTCTCGCGCTGCGCGCGAGGCACGGGTCGCTTCGCTCCCCCGCGTTTCGCGCTTGCGCGCGAACGAATGTTTCACGTGAAACACTCGCCTCGATCCCCATCTCGTCAGGAGGTCCCTATGTCGTTCGATCCCGTCGCTTACATCAACGAGCCGCGCTGGTTGGAGTCGCGGCTGGGCCTCGATCGCACCGCCGAGCTGCTCGATCGGCTGGGGCGCCCGCAGGACCAGCTCAAGTTCGTGCACGTGGCGGGCACGAACGGGAAGGGCTCGACCTGCGCATATCTGGCCTCCATCTTGCAGGCGGCCGGCCTGCGCACGGGGCTGTTCACCAGCCCGTACCTCATCACGTTCGAAGAGCGCATCCGCGTGGACGGCGCCAACATCGCGTATGACGAGCTGGTCGAGGCGACGCTGCTCGTGAAGGAGCAGGCCGAGGCCATGGCCGATCACCCCACCGAGTTCGAGCTGATGACGGCGGTGGCGCTCGTGCACTTCGCGCGGCGCGGCTGCGATATCGTGGTGCTCGAGGTGGGCCTCGGCGGGCGGCTCGACTCGACGAACGTCATCGACGCGCCCGAAGCGGCCGTCATCGCGCGCATCGGCCTGGACCACACGAAGCTGCTCGGCACCACGCTGGCCGCCATCGCGGGCGAGAAGGCCGGCATCGTGAAGCCGGGGTCGGCCGTGGTGTCGTGGCCGCAGGAGCCCGAGGCGATGGCCGTGGTCGAGCGCGCGGCTGCGGACGTGGGCGATGCGCTCGCGGTGGTCGACCTCTCGCGCTTGAGCGCGGGTCCGGTGGGCTGGAGCGCGCCCGGCGCGCCTGCGCGCCCGTTCTCGTACGGGCGCTTCGCCGACTTGCGCACGCGACTGCTTGGCAGCTATCAGCCCGCGAACGCGGCGCTCGCCATCGAGACGGCCGACGCGCTGCGCGGTCGCGGATGGCCCGTCGACGACGACGCGGTGCGCCAGGGCATCGCCGAGGCCGTGTGGCCCGGGCGCTTCGAGATCGTGCGCGCAGGGGAGGGGGAGCCCACCGTCGTCGTGGACGGCGGTCACAATCCGCAGGGCGCTCGGGCGCTCGTCGATTCCCTGAACGACGTGTTCTCCGGCCGCAAGCCCGTGTTTGTCATCGGCGTGCTGGAAGACAAGGACTACCCGGCCATGCTGGAGACGGTGCTGCCGCTCGGCGCGGCGTTCGTCACCGTAACGCCCGACAACCCGCGCGCGCTTCCTGCCGACAAGCTGGCGCGCGCCATCCGCTGGACCGGGCAGGATCTGTTGGGTTGCTCCGCTTGCGTGAACCCCTATGTCGCGCGCGACATGGCCGATGCGCTGGCGAAGGCGCGCGAGCTGGCAGGCCCCGAAGGGCTTGTCTGCGCATTCGGCAGCCTGTACTCGGTGGGCGCTTTGAAAGAGCAGCTGGAGGGCTGATGCGTCGCCGCTGGCGTCCGGCTACGCCTCGCGGTTTTGCAGCAGGTCGATCAATTCCTGCTTCGAGTGCACGTCGAGCTTCGTGTAGACGTTCTTCGCGTGCGTGCGCACGGTGTTCTCCGATAGGCACAGCGCTTCGGCGATGTAGGACTTGCTGCGTCCTTGCGCGATGAGCAGCGCCACTTCCGTCTCGCGCTCCGACAGGTCGAACGTTGCTCGCAGCCAGCTGTCCCCTGCGGGCTGCCCAGTCGACGCGGGTTGCACGGGAGGTGCGGCTTGTGCCGCCGTCGGCGGGCGCCGCGCCGCGTTCGAGCCGTTGCCGCGTCCGACTGACGCGGCGTCCTCGGTGAACAGCGGCCGCAGCCGCAGAATGCCATCCGATAGCAGCAGCGCCATGCTGGCGGCCAGCGCGAACACCACGATGCCGATGACGGCGGTCACCGCGTACGACGAGGCGCCCACTGCTCCCAGCACCATGACCAGCACGCGACCCGCATCGCGCGACAGCACGCGCGCGGCCCAGGCGAATCCGTACACGGCGTACACGTCGGTGGTGGTGTGGCGCGCAACGTCTTGCAGCGTGATCCACAGCACGCCCAGCATGAGCGTATCGGCGATGTTGACGGTGGCGATGGCCAGCCCCGTGAAGTGCCCGGGGAACACCGACAGGATCAGCATGCCCGCCGCCACCAGCATGATCTCGATGCGCCAGAGGAACGAGAAGCTCAGCCGCTTGCGCTTCACGATGAACCACCAGATTATGAACAGGCTGATCACCACGACGCCCATCTGGTGGACGACGCGTTGCAGCGCATCCATGGGAACGGGCTCGCCGGCTGGAAAGCCGCGCGAGATGCCCAGCGCCAGCCCGAACACCGCCAGGCCGCCGAAGATGAACAGCATGGTGGTGCGCGGTTCCTTGTCGTAGATCGGCTCGGGCGCGGGCAACGGCCCTACGTCGGTCTTCATCGCGCGCTGGTAGCACAAAAGGGCGATGGCCGGCATGAACATGCTCACCGTGTAGCTGGGGGCCTCGGGCAGGAAGCTGAGCGCCAAGCCTCCGAGCGATCCGAGAGCCAGCGACAGGAACCCGTACAGCACCGACTGGCGCAACCCCAGCCGCACGTACGCCGCCGTCCACATGCCTCCGCCCAATGCGCCGCCGATGCCGGCGAACACGCTGGCCACCGCGAGGATCTCCACGGCGTTCGTCTCCTTGCCCGCCAGGATGAGCACGGTGGAAAACGTCATGACGGCGAAGCCGAGCCACGCCACCGCGGTGCGTCCTCCCTTCGAGAACGGCTTGCGCAGCGCGATGGCCGCGCCGACGAGCATCACCAGGCCGTACGCGAGGTTGTTGACCACCGTGAACAGCCCGTCGTCGCTTTGCGTGTACGAGGCGAACAGGTTCACCTGCAGCCAGACGCGCGTGGCAGCCAGTCCCAGAAACGACGGCAGGAAGGTCCCGCCCAGGAGGGCGCGTATCTGATTCGTTCGAGCGATTGCGCTCGCGTGCGGCATCGGTCCTCGATTCATGCAGGGGATGAAGTACGGCAACCAGTATATACGAGCACGCCCGCCTGCGCGGACGGGGCATGGCTCGCACCTCACACCTTCCGGGTGAAAGCGGAAGGCATGGGGCATGTTTCACCCGGAAGGTGGCTTCTGAAGTGCGCGCATCGTGCGTAGAGTGCAGGGCATGAAGCAACACCCCAGGGAGGAAAGGATCTATCATGAAGGAATTGAAAACGGGACGCGCCGCTGCGGGCGCGACGAGGGCGTCCATGCCGCTGACGCGTCGCCAGTTCGCCCAGGCGCTGACGGGCGGCCTGGCTACCATGGCGCTCGGCGGCCTGTTCGGCTGCGCGCCGCAGCAGGCTGCGGCGGCCGAGGCGCACGAGACGGTGGACTTCGACGTGGTGGTTCTGGGCGGCGGCGGTGCCGGCGTGACGGCGGCGGGTCAGGCCGCGGCGAACGGCGCGAAGACCGTGCTGCTGGAGAAGATGGCGTGGCTGGCCGGTTCGAGCTCGCTTGCCATCGGCACGTTCTACGGAGCGGGCACGCAGCTGCAGAAGGCTGCGGGCATCGAGGACGAGCCGTCCGGACTG
The DNA here is from genome assembly GCF_900184265.1 of Eggerthella timonensis. Classification (NCBI taxonomy): domain Bacteria; kingdom Bacillati; phylum Actinomycetota; class Coriobacteriia; order Eggerthellales; family Eggerthellaceae; genus Eggerthella; species Eggerthella timonensis. The sequence goes on along the minus strand of NZ_FXXA01000002.1, from coordinate 40,744 downwards.
CTCGACTACTTCTTGTCGCGCGGCGGCGACAAGCTGGACTACGACGTGCAGAAGTTCTGCGCCGAGCACTTCGGCGAAACCATCGACTGGCTGACGGGCGAGCTGGGCGTCCCCTTCAAGGAAACCGTGTCGAAGAAGGGCAAGGACCCGGTGCCGCGCGGCCACAACTGCGCCAACAACGCCATGGATGCGCTGCGCGCCGTCACGGCGTACGCTCAGGAACGCGGCGCCGAATTCCACTTCGGCACCACGGTGGAATCGCTTGTGGTCGATGACGCCGGCGCGGTGACAGGCGTGCTCGCGAAGCGCGGGAACGGCTCGACGGTGCTCTACAACGCCAAGAACGTGATCGTGGCCACGGGCGGGTTCTGCCGCAACGTCGAGATGATCGACGAGTACTGCCCCGACTACTCGGGCGTGTACACCGAAGTGGGCGTCGGCTGCACGGGCGGGGGCCTACAGATGGGCCTCGACATCGGCGCGGACTACGTGGGCCACGGCGGCACGAACGGCATCCTCGCCTGCCCGGTGGAGCCGGGCCAGTCGAAGCTCATCAGCAACAAGGCGCTGTGGATCAACTCCAAGGGCGAGCGCTTCGCCAACGAGGCCGGCCAGACGCACGACATCTACTACGACGTGGCGCACTTCGACGATCAGAAGTTCTTCGCGGTGTACGACCAGGCCATGGTGGACGCGCTTGACGAGGGCCTGCGCTCGAAGTTCGACTTCGGCCTTGAGCAGGGCATGTTCGCGCAGGGCCAGACCGTGGCCGAGGCGGCTGCAGCGCTCGGGATCGACGGCGTCGCGGCGCAGGCCGCGCTCGATGCGTACAACGAGCTGGCAGCGTCCGGCGAGGACACGCAGTTCAAGAAGAAGGCCGAGGCGCTCGTCCCGCTCACCGAGGCCCCCTACTACGTGCTGACGATGGGCGTGTGCACGCACGGCAGCTTCGGCGGCTATCGCGTGAACACCGAGTTCCAGGTGCTCGACACCGACGGGCAGCCCATCCCTCACCTGTACGCCGCCGGCGAAGTGTGCTGCGGCACGTTCATCTACGACGACTACCCGGCGGGCGGTTGCGGGCTGAACTGGTCCTACACGTCAGGTCGTTTCTCGGGCGCGAACGCGGCCAAGGCGGCCCTCGCATAAGGCTCGATACGGTGGCCGGGGCCGGAAGTTGCCGGCCCCGGCCGCGCTTGCTGCGCCAAGATCTCGAGCCCGCGCCGACGATGCGTTCGGGCTTGAACTCGCAACGCGTGCCAAGAGGTTGGGCGAGGGTGCCGAGCGTGCCCTTTTCGGAATACGGTAATGGAATCGAGAAAACTTACTGATAGTTTACCGTAAGGCGAAACGAGGGCCCTGAAATCCTCTCTGAAGGCGGAAATATCGTCCGATGCAGCCGGATGAGCCGGGTATTGTGCGGTCAAAGGCAAACTTCGGGTGCAGAAAACCGAGGTTCGGTACTATATCAACATAAAAATCAGAATCCATTACCGTAGTCGGGCATTCGCTGCGTTGTGCTCATGTGCGATGGGTGAAATCGCACAGCGCATCGCCCGAACTCAGATCACGAGGCGGCATGAGAAGACCCCGCACGGATAACCGTGCGGGGTCCCTTTGATTCGTGCGTATGCGAGCTTTACAGCGAGTCGATGTACTCCACGAGGCTGCCCACGGTATCGAGGCCTTCGGGCTCGCCGAAGTCCACGTCGCAGGCTTCTTCGAGGTCGCAGATCAGCTCGACCATGTCGAGCGAGTCGATGCCCAGCGAGTCGAACGTCGAGCTCTCCTCGACGGTGCTCGGATCGATGTCGAGGTTCGACTCGAGGATGGTCTTGATGGTGTCGATGGTTGCCATGCGCTTATTCCTCCGTCTGCTTCAGCAGGCCGTAGCCGCCGTCGTCGCGGCGGTACAGCACGTTCACGAGGCCGCTGTCGCGGTCGGTGTAGGCGAAGAAATCGTGGCCCAAAAGGTCGATCTTCACGAGCGCCTCTTCTTCGGTCAGCGGCTCGAACTCGATCGTCTTCACGCGCACCACCTCGTCATCGGCGAGTTCCTGCATGAGCCCGTCCACGTCCAGCTCGCCGGCGGCCGTCGGCTCGGCCATGCGGATGGTCTCGTCGGCGGCGCGCAGCTTGCGGTCGACGACCTTGGTCTTGTACTTGCGCAGCTGGCGAACCACTTTAGCGGCCGCCACGTCGATGGCCGCGTACATGTCCTCTTCGTGTTCTTCGACGCGAATGATGTGGCCCTTCGTGCGCAGCGTGACTTCGCAGACGGCAGGGCGAGGATTGGCAGGGTTCTTCTCAACGAACAGCACAACTTCGGCTACGAGCGGGTCGATGTCCATGACCTTCATGGAATTGCCGATCTTCTCCTCGGCATACTCGCGCAGTGCGTCGGTTACAGGCATTTTGCGTCCGGTGACGGTAATGCTCATAGCGATCACCTCTTACCTCGTGGCGAATAAAAAAACAGCTCGGTCGCCGTTGTCGCACCTGGTCATACGAGCGAACGGGTGATATGCCCTCCACGCGAATCCCAAGCCGACTCCTAACGCCTAAGCTGATGAGTACAGAATAGCGCAATTCATGATATTTTGGCCGGGCATTTTGCTTTGTTGTGAAATCGATCTAAAAACGGGTAACAATCGAGCGGACGCACCAGGTTATTGGGGGATAATACGGCAAACGACAAGGCCGAAAGGGCGACATGACCGAACAGAACCAAGACGGAACCCAGCGCATTTTCATCAACGAAGTGCAGCGCCACCAGGCGCGATACAAGAAGCTCATCCAATTCACCCACTCATCGACGAAGGCGGCGGGCGTCATGCTGCTGGCGGCCGTCGTGGCGCTCATCGTGGCGAACACGGGCGCGTACGAGGCGTTCTTGGAGTTTTGGCACACCGAAGCGGGCTTCTTCTTCGGCGACGCCTTCGCGGGCATGTCGCTGGCGCACGTGATCAACGACATCTTCATGGCCGTGTTCTTCCTGCTCGTTGGCTTGGAAGTGAAGTACGAGCTGACGGTGGGCGAACTGACGAACATCCGCCAGGCGCTACTGCCCATCATGGCGGCCATCGGCGGCGTCATCGCGCCCATCGGCATCTACCTCGTGTTCAACGCGACGAATCCTGAAACCGCTCAGGGTTGGGGCGTTCCCACCGCCACCGACATCGCGTTCGCGCTGGGCATCCTCGCCTTGCTGGGCAACCGCGTTCCGAGCGGCGTGCGCGTGTTCCTCAGCACGCTGGCCGTTGCCGACGACATCATCGCCATCCTGGTCATCGCCATCTTCTACGGCCACAGCCCATCGATGTTCTGGCTGGGCATGGCCGCCGTCGTGCTTGTCGTGCTCGTGCTGATGAACCGCAGCCACATCTATTCGCTCGTACCGTATCTGCTGGTGGGTGCCGTGCTGTGGTACTGCGTGTTCATGTCCGGCGTGCATTCGACCATTGCGGGCGTGCTGCTGGCGTTCGTCATCCCGTCCGGATCGCGCGTGAACCTGAAGAGCTTCATCACCTGGTCGGGCGACAAGGTGCGCCAAGCGCGCGACGCGTTCCAGCCTGAGACGCCCGTCATCGCGCAGGGCGACTACCTCGAAACCGTAACGTCTCTCAGCCGCGTGGCGCGCCAGGTGGTGCCGCCGGCAACCCGCCTCGAGCACAAGCTGTACCCGTGGGTGTACTTCGGCATCCTGCCCTTGTTCGCCCTGACGAACGCCGATGTGAGCTTCGTCGGCATGGACGTGGGAGCCATGCTCACCGACCCGGTTCTGTACGGCGTCATGCTGGGCCTCTTGCTGGGCAAGCCGCTAGGCATCATGCTCATGAGCTTCATCATCGTGAAGAGCAAGCTGGCCTCGCTGCCCGAGAATGTGAACTGGTTCCACATGCTCGGCGCCAGCATTTTGGGCGGTGTGGGCTTCACGATGGCCATCTTCGTGGCGAACCTCGCGTTCACCGACGAGATGCACATCGCCACGGCGAAGCTGGCCATTCTCGCCGCGTCGCTTCTGGCGGGCGTGCTGGGCTTCGTGTTCCTGCTGCTGCAAGCGAAAGCGGCGCAGAAGCGCGGCGTGGCGTACCTGTCGGCAAGCGGCGACGACGTGACGCGCCAGACGGCGGGCAGCGAAGCGGCGCGCGAGTCCGAGGAGCTGCTGCGCGGCATCGAGGACCCCGAGCTCAAGAGCGAGCTCGAAGAGGCGAAGAAGCGCGGCGGCGTGTTCGAGATCGTCGTCGACCTGGGGCCGACGGGCCTGCTGGGCGGCGGCTCCATCGGCGATGTGCGCGAAGCGGTGCGCAACGAGGTGGTGCGCGTGCTCAAGGAGGAAGGCAAGGACGAGCTGCTGGAGCAGATGCAGAAGGACTTCGACGACGAGGGCAAGCCGCCGCTGCTCAGCGTGGAGGAGGCCCTGCTGCGCGAAGGCGGCGAGGAAGCGCGCCAGCGCGCGCTGCGCCGCGAGGGCGAGGATGCGACGGGCATGTCGGGCGGAGCGGGCGACGCGGGCGTCCCCGGCGATTCCGACCCCGCAGGCAAACGGTGATCGCGCCGTTGCGCTATACTTTTTAGTTGACGATGGGAACTGCGTTGCGAAGGAGCGATATGGAAGCTGCCGCTATCGTGTTGGCCGCGGGTGCGGGCACCCGGATGAAGTCCAAGAAGCCGAAGGTGGCTCACGAAGTGCTGGGCAAGCCGCTCGTTCGCTGGGTGGTGGACGCCGCGCGCGACGCGGGCGTCGAGCGCGTGGTGTCCGTGGTCGGGCACGCGCGCGAGCAGGTGGAGCCGCTCGTCGCCGACACGCAGACGGTGGTGCAGGCGGAGCAGAACGGCACGGCGGGCGCCGTGGCCGTGTGCAAGGACGCGCTGGCCGACTTCGACGGCTCGCTCGTGGTGCTCTCGGGCGACTGCCCCCTCATCGCATCCGAGACTATCGCGCGCCTCGTCGCCGTGCGCGAGGAGGCGGACGCGGCCGTGGTGGTGCTCACGATGGAGCTGGACGACCCGTTCGGCTACGGGCGCATCGTGCGCGGCGCCGACGGCGGCGTGGAGCGCATCGTGGAGCAGAAGGACGCCGCGCCCGAGGAAGCCGCCATCTGCGAGTGCAACTCCGGGTTCTACTGTTTCGATGCCCGCGCGCTGTTCGCGGCGCTCGAGCAGGTGAGCAACGACAACGCCCAGGGCGAGTTCTACCTGACCGACGTGCTTGAGATCTGCCGTAACGCCGGCCGTCCCGTGCTGGCGCTCGTCTGCGAGGACCCCGCCGAGTGCCTCGGAGTGAACTCGCGCATCCAGCTGGCCGAGGCCACGAAGTTCGCGCAGCGTCGCATCAACCGCGCGCATATGGCCGCCGGCGTGACCATGGTGGACCCCGAGCTCGTGTGGATCGGGCCCGACGTGACCATCGCGCAGGACGTGGAGCTGCTGCCGAACGTCACGCTCATGGGCGAAACGAGCATCGGCGAGGACAGCGTCATCGGCCCCGATTCGCGCCTGACCGACACCGCGGTGGGACGAGGCTGCGTCGTGGACGAGACGGTGGCCGTGGAGGCGCAGGTGGACGACGGCGCCACGTGCGGCCCGCGCGCGTACCTGCGTCCGGCGGCGCACCTGTGCGAGGGCGCGAAGGCCGGCACCCACGTGGAGATCAAGAAGTCCACGGTGGGGAAGGGCTCGAAGGTGCCGCATCTGTCCTACATCGGCGACACCACCATCGGCGAGGATGTGAACATCGGCGCCGGCTCCATCACCTGCAACTACGATGGCAAGAAGAAGCATGCCACCGCCATCGGCGACGGCGCGTTCGTCGGCAGCGACACCATGATGGTGGCCCCGGTGAGCATCGGCGCGGGTGCCATCATCGGCGCGGGCTCGTGCATTACGAAAGACGTCGCGCCCGACGCCCTGGCCCTCACGCGCCCCGAGCAGCGCGAGATCCCCGGCTGGGCCGCCAAGAAGCGCAGTCAGCAAGAATAGCATTGTCCCAATGGGGACAGTCCCCATTGGGACATCTACGCCGTATCGGCTTGCAGCAGCGTGAGCGCGTCGCCGGGCGTGAGCGCGGCCACGGGGGCGTGCTTGATGAGCAGCTCGTCGCTGGTGACCAGGTACGTCGCATTCGACCGTTGTGCGGCGGCGACGATCAGGTTGTCCTCGAGGTCGTTGTGGAGGTTGCGGAGGCCGCATGCCGTCCACAAGTCCGACTCGTCTGATCCTACGGCGGTGGCCTGTTCCCGCATGTTGCCCACGCATCCCCAAGCGATTTCGGTCGCTGCCGCCGCATCGCGTTCGGTGAGCCTGCCGTTCTCGTTGCACATGTCTCGCTTGAAGGCGTTCGCGGTCAGGTAGAACACGTCCTTGACGATGGCGGTGGGGTACAGCAGCGGATAGCCGTGCTCATGCGCGAATAGCATGAAGGACATCGCTGCGGCATGCGCTGGACGGTTGGCAAGAAAGTAGTCGAGCCAGATGTTCGTGTCGACCAGGAGGGAAGTTTGCTGGCTAGGCATCGAGGCCCCGTTCCCGAAGGCGCTCGAGCAGGGCGTAGTCGCGCATCTCTTCGTACGATGCGTTCATCGTCCAGTCGGAAGGCTTGATTCCGTGCCGCTCGTACGCATCGGCGACGATGTTCGCACCCCTGATCGTGATTTCCCGCCTCCGCGCGCGCTCCTCTTCAGCTTCGCGTTTCTCCGCCTCGTCTTCTGCGTCGAACAGGTTTTGTATGGCGCGCGGGTTGTGCGCGTTGTTCGCGGCGTAGTCCCACAGCTTGCGAACCGCCTGCGACGGCGTGTAACCGGCGCGCTCCAGCGCCGCATCGCCGCGCTCCTTGAGCGAGCGGCTGATGCGCGTGTTCATCTGCACCATATCCGTCGTCATCGCGTACCTCCTCATTCGTTGCTATACGTATAGTATAGCATGGGTGCTCGTTTGGGCGCTCGTCTGCGGTTGGGGCTTTGGCGAAGAGCACCGGAGGGGCGATTCCGATTCCCGGGTTCCTCGGATGCGGTTCGATGTGTTGCAAAATCGGGCTTTTGGCAATTCGGAGACGATCGGAGGCGCTGCTCCGCAGTCGTGAAAATTGGCGACCTGGGGTTTTGTCCGAAAGAACCTCAAAAGGGAGTGCGGAGACTGCCAAAAACCCTATTATGCCACCTATAACACCGCTGTTTCGAACACTTCGAACTGATAGGGAGTTTCGAGCGCATCGACGAACCGAGCCGCTGAAAGCATCCGTGCGACAATCCTCTCGGCGCTGGATTGGTGCGGAACCTGTGAGCGACTCGTCGCGGGGATTGATGCGGAGCCTGTGAGCGAGACTGCGATATCCCCAGTTCAGCGCCATCGATCATCCATTATTGGTGGCGTTTTCGCACCCTCGTTCACCCATAAATATCCGGACTCATCGCGTTTTTTCACGAACAACGGACGTTTCCCCTTCGCTCGCCCGGCCGTAAGGTGAAGCTGCTCGAAGTCAGACGAGACGAGCAGAAACGGGGGAACCATGAGCAACGACACGCAGGCCGCGGCCACATCCGCATCTACAGCCGCGTCGGCCGCCGACGAGGCCGCCGCAACCGTCGACGCCATCGTCAAGCGACTCAACGCCAATCGCGCCAACACGCTGGCGCTGTGCGCCGTGCTGTCCGTGTGCGAGCAGCGCATGCCCTATCGCGATGCCGAGGCGCTCATCGACGAGCGGCCCGAACTGAGCCTCAGCACGCAGAACGCCCACGCGCTGCTGCGCATCATGGTGGACTGCGGCGGCGTGGATGCCGTCGAGGTTCCCGAGCCCGCGTACGCGCCGGGCGAGGAGAAGCAGGATCGGCCCATCGACTACACCGTGCAAACGACCGCAGCCGGCCTCGCCGCGCTCGCGCAATTCGAGCCCACGAAACGGTTCGGCGACGTGCTGCGCGACGAACCTGCGGCCTACGCGCAAACGTACGCCGCCGTGCTCGCCCTCTGCGAGGGCGGCGCGACGAAGGCCGCCATCGAGCGAGCGCTCGAAGGCGACTCCGCGCTCAGCGACCCCAAGCAGGTGTATCCCAGCTATTTCATCTCCAAATTGGAGACCGTAGGCGGTCTTGCATGGGACGGCTCGTGGAAGACGACGGATGCCGGCCGGCAGATGCTGGCCATGGTCGGGTAAAGCGCTGCCCGACCGCCCCGGCTCCGCCCGCGCGCGAGCGTCCCATTTGAGATAACCCCAAGCACCATCAGCAAAGACGAGATACAAGGAGGAGGGAACATGACACAGCCTACCATCACGCGACGCAGTTTCGTGAAGTCGGCGGCGGCGCTCGGCGCCGCATGCGGCCTGGGCGTCGCCGTAAGCGACGACCTCGTGCACGTCGACCCGGCGCATGCCGATACGGGCGGCGACGTGAAGATCGTGAAGACGGCCTGTCGCGCCTGCATCGCAAGCTGCGCCGTGCTGGCGCATGTGAAGAACGGTCGCGTCATCAAGATCGAGGGCAATCCTGAAAGCCCCATGAGCCAAGGCGGCCTGTGCGCGAAGGGCATGGCCGGCATCCAGGCGCTGTACCATCCCAACCGCAACAAGTACCCCATGCGGCGCGTGGGCGAGCGCGGTCAGAACCAGTGGGAGCGCATCACCTGGGACGAGGCCATCACCGAGATCGCCGAGAAGCTCATTGAGATCGACGAGAAGTACGGCTCGGAATGCGTGGCCGTGTCCACCGGCGGTGGCGGCAACCCGCACTTCAGCAACGTGAAGCGCTTCGGCGAGGCCATCAACACGCCCAACGTGTGGGAGCCCGGTTGCGCGCAGTGCTACCTGCCGCGCATGGGCGCCTCGCAGCTGTCGAACGGCATGGGCAAGCCGAACAACCTGTCCTTCAGCGACTCCAACGGCTGGGACTACTACTTCACCGACTCGCCGGTCGACTCCCTCGTGCTGTGGGGCACCGACCCGTCGAACAGCTCGGTTGCCACGGGCGGCCGCGCGTTGGCCGAGCTTCGCGCCCGCGAGCAGGGCTTGAAGACCGTGGTCATCGACCCGCGCATGACGATGGACGCCGCCAAAGCCGAAGTGTGGCTGCCCATCCGCCCCGGCACCGATGCCGCGCTGCTCATGGCGTGGACGAAGTGGATCATCGACAACGAGAAGTACGACGAGGACTTCTGCACGAACTGGACCAATATGCCCTACCTCGTGAACCCTGAGACGCGCCTGACCCTCAAGCCCACCGAATGCGGCCTCGAGGGCACCGACAAGGACTACGTCATCTGGGATCCGGCCGAGGGCAAGCCTGTCGTGTTGGAGTACCCCATGAACGAAGGCGTCACCCCGCCGCTGTTCGGAACGTACGAGATCGACGGCAAGCAGTATCCCACGGGCGGCCAGCTGCTCAAGGAGAGCGTGGACGAGTTCACGCTGGCGAAAGCCGCCGAGATCTGCTGGCTCGACGAGGGTCAGATCGAGAAGGCGCTGGAAATCTACACGACGGGCCAGTCCGGCATCATGCAGGGCGTGCCCATCGACCAGTACGAGCAGTCGCAGCAGTGCGCGCTCGGCGCCCTCAACCTCGAGTACCTCATGGGCAACGTGCAGAAGCCCGGGGCCATGCTGCAAAGCTTCAAGCCCTGCCCGGCCCGCGACCAGATTCCCAACACGCCGCGCTTCCTCAAGAAGGAGAAGATGCTCAAGCGGCTGGGCGTGCAGGAGCACAAGGGCCTGCTCGACTGGGACATGGCGTTCATCCCCGCGGTGTTCAAGGCCATGAAGGACGGCGATCCCTACCAGATCCACGCGTGGTTCGAGCGCTCCGGCAACAAGCACGTGGTGCTGGGCAATGCAACGTGCCTCGACGAGATCGTGCCGAACCTCGACTTCGTCTGCCACATCTTCATGTACCCGACGGCGTTTTCCGTGCTGTGCGCCGACATGCTGCTCCCCTCCGCGGAATGGCTGGAAACCAACCTGGTCATCCCGCAGCTCAACGCCATCGTCATCCGCCAGGCGGTCACCCACCTGTTCGAGACGGTGGAGGAAGGCCTCATCTGGACGCAGATCGTGCAGAAGATGGCCGAGATGGGCAACGTACATGCGCAGGAGGCCTTCACGGCCGAGGGCACGAACGGCATCCCGATGTACAAGAACGAGTACGAGAAGCAGAAGCTGCACCTCAACAACCTGAAGATGAGCTGGGAGGAAGCGGCCGAGAAGGGCGTGTTCGAGTGGTGCACCGAAGAGGAGTACCGCACGTACTTCGGCTATAAGGCGGTTGACGAGGCCACGGGCAAGGCCAAGGGCTTCGGCACGCCTTCCAAGAAGTGCGAGGTGTACTGCGAGTCCAACACCATCCTGGGCCGCACGGGCTTCCCCTGGTCGCAGTGCTTCGAGGAGAAGAACCTCGTGCTGGAGCCGGCGTCGAAGGACTACGAGCCGCTGTGCTACTACAAGGAGCCGGCCGAAAGTCCCCTCACGGACACGGAATACCCCCTTGTGCTGACCGAGGGCCGTCTGCCGATGTACCACCACGGCACGCTGCGCAACATCCCGTACCTGCGCGAGATCTACCCCGTCCCCGAGATGTGGATCCACCCCGACGACGCGGCAACCTACGGCGTGGAAGACGGCCAGTGGTGCACCATCGCCAGCCGCCGCGGCGAGACGCACGGCAAGGCGCGCGTGACCACGGCCATCGCCAAGGGCGTCATCTACCAAGAGCGGTTCTGGGCGCCCGAGCTGCTGGACTCCGATCCCGAGCGCGCGTACAAGGTGATGAACATCAACGTGCTGACCAAGAACGACGAGCCGTACAACCCCGAGTACGGCACCTATACCCTGCGCGGCTTCCAGGTGAAGGTCACGCCTGACGCGGCCGCGCCCGAAGGCGTGTGGACCGAGCCCGAGCAGTTCGAGCCCTGGATGCCGCAGCCGAGCGATCCCACCGAGGAGGTGTTCGAGTATGGCGCATAACTGCATCGTCGTGAACCTCGACCGCTGCACGGGCTGCTATTCCTGCGAGATCACGTGCAAGATGGAAAACGACATCGCCTTGGGCGAGCATTGGAACAAGATGCTGCAGCGCGGCCCCTTCGGAGACTATCCGAACATGACGCGCTACCCGCTGCCCACGATGTGCCAGCAGTGCGCCGACGCCCCGTGCGTGCACGTGTGCCCCACCGGCGCCAGCTACCGCGACGGCAACAATGTGGTGCTCATCGACCGCGAGAAGTGCATCGGCTGCAAGTACTGCATGATGGCCTGCCCCTACGGCGTGCGCGACTGGAACAAGGCGTCGCAGACCGTTGAGAAGTGCACGCTGTGCGGGCACCTGACCGCGAACGGCGAGCTGCCCGCGTGCGTGAAGAGCTGCAGCGCCGGCGCCCGCTTCTACGGCGACCTCGACGACCCGAATTCCGACGTGTCGAAGGAGCTGGCGAAGTACGACGCGGCCGACATCCACGAGCTGCCGAACGTGGGCAACAACCCCTGCACGAAGTACATCATGACCAGCATGCACGGCGAGTGGATGGAAGGGGCTGAGTAGCATGGAAATCCAATGGTCCCTCGTTCTGTTCACGGCCATCGCCAGTTGCGGCGCGTGGGTGTCGGTGGGCGTCGCCGTCGACGAGGTGCGCGGGCTCACGAAGAGCACGAACTTCCTCGCATCGGTGATCGCCGTCGTGTTGGCCGTCGTGGGCGGCCTGGCCTCGGTGACGCACCTGTCGCACCCTGACCGCATCATGGCCGTGCTCGGGCATCCCACCCCGGGCATCTTCCTGGAAGCGCTGCTCATCGGCCTGTTCATCGTGGCAGTGGCCGTGTACCTCGTCCTGTTGAAGCGCGGGGCGTCGACCGGGGCCCGCAAGGCGGTGGCCATCGTTGCCGCGATCATCGGCATCGTGTTCAGCTTCGCGAGCGGGTACTCCTACATGATGGAGGCGCGCGCCACGTGGAACACCATCGCGCTGCCGCTCGGGTACCTGGGATTCGGCGCGGCGAGCGGCCTGGCGCTGTACCTGCTGCTGGCCGCCCTCAAGAAGGAGGATGACGAGGCCGTGAAGCTGGCGGGCGTCGAGACGGTCGTCGGCGGCGCGCTGGCGCTTGCGAGCGGCCTGGCGTTCGGCTTCATCTCGGGCGCTGCCACGGGCGATGCGGCGGCCATCTTCTGGGTGGCCCTCGTGTGCGGCGGCCTCGCACCCCTCGTGTGCGGATGGCTCGCACGCAGCAAGCCCGCCTCGGGCGTGGCGCTGGCGGGAGCGGCCTTCGCCGGCGGCATCATCGGCTCGGTCGCGTTCCGTGCGGCCATGTGGATGGTGGGCACGGCGGTGGCCAACTACTTCGGCATCGCGTTGTAGGCCTTACGCGGCGGCACCGCTCGGCGGTGCCGCCGGTCGGCGCGGGAGAGGGGGCTGCTTGCTGCTGCGGCGGCAGCCCGCTCCCGCTTCGTTCGGAGCCGTTCGATCAAGCCATACGCTGCACCCCCCTCCCTACAGCGCGTATGGCTCGATCGGTCGACAACGGATTCGCAAACAACAGGGGACGCAAGGAGCGCAACATGGAACAGCAAAGCATCGAGGAGCTGGCCGTCGTGAACGCGGCGCGCAAGGGGTTCTACGAGTTTCTGGCCAGCATGTACAAGCTGGAGCTCACTGATGAGCAGATCGAGGCGTTGGCGAAGCGGCAGCTCCCCGTCGACGACGAGCACGTGGGCGCGGGCTACGCGACGATCAAAGAGTACCTGCGTCATCGCGATGCGGGCACGCGCCAGGAGCTGGCGGTGGACTACGCGCACGTGTTTCTGTGCGCGGGCATGTACGAGCAGATGACGGCGCCGCCGTACGAGTCGGTGTACACGAGCGAGGAGCACCTGCTCATGCAGGATGCGCGCGATTCCGTTTTGGCGTGCTACCTCGACGAGGAGCTGGGGCTGCCGGCCGACAACACCACGCCGGAGGATCACCTGTCCTTCGAGCTCCAGTTCATGGCGAAGCTGGTGGAGCGCGAGCAGGCGGCGCTCGAGGCGGGCGACGAGGCGCGCTGCGCCGAGCTGCAGGCGAAGCAGCGCGCGTTCTTCGACGAGCACCTGGCGAATTGGGTCCCGCGCCTGTGCGCCGACGTGCGGGCGCATGCGCAGACGGCGTTCTACCGCGGCATCGCCGACGTCACCGAGGGCTTCCTCGAACTGGAAGACCAGATGATCGGCCAGATCGACCGGGCGGCGTGAGCCATGGGCGCGTACACGCGCCGCGCGTTCGTGGGCTTCGGCGCGTCGGCGGCGGCGTTCCTGGGATTCGGTGGGGCCGTGAAAGCGGCCGACGGCGCGGCTGAAACGGCGCTCGTGCGACCGCCGGGGGCGCAGGACGAGCTGCGCTTGCTGGCGTCGTGCGTGAAGTGCGACCGGTGCCGCAGCGTCTGCCATACCGGCGCCATCGGCGTGGCCGAGGCGGGCGACGGGTTCTTGCGCGCCCGCACGCCCAAGCTCAACTTCCATCGCGGGAGCTGCGACTTCTGCGGCGATTGCCAGCGCGTCTGCCCGACGGGGGCTATCGAGGCCTTCGACCCCGAAACCGACAAGATGGGCATGGCGATCGTGCAGAAGGACCGTTGCATCGCATACTACCAGGGGTGCGTCGAGTGCGAGAAGGCGTGCCCGTTCGAGGCCATCGCGCTGGACGACGCGGGGCACCCGGTGGTGGACGCGGGGCGCTGCAATGGGTGCGGGGTGTGCGAGGAGGTGTGCCCCGCGCTCGTGTACCGCTCGTTTTCGGGCGGCACGCGGCGCGGCATCGTGGTGGCGAGCCCGAGCGTCTACGAGCGGCTGGGGAAGACGGCGGTGGAGGACGAGAGCGAGATGAGCGCGTGATGAAACGGAATTCGAAGCTGCTGCGCACGCTGTCCGCGCTGGCGGTGATCGCGCTCGTGTGCGCGGGCCTGGCGCTGCACACCGGCACGGGCACCCCGTCGGCCTGGGGCGTCTACGACGTGGCGGCTCTGTGCCCGCTGGGCGCCGTGGAGGCGGCCATCGCCAGCAAAACCGTGGTGCCGCCGATGCTGATCGCGCTTGGCATCGGCGTCGTGCTCGTGGTGCTGTTCGGGCGCGCGTTCTGCGCCTGGGGCTGCCCGATTCCGCTGCTGCGGCGCGTCTTCGGGTTGAAGGAGCCGAACCGGAAACGCGGGAAGGACGCGTCGGGCGCTGTCGCGAAGCCCGACGAGCCCGCCGCGCTCGGAGAGCCGGCCGTTGCGGGCAAACGCGGCGAAGCCGGCGCATCCGGCGCGCTCGACATCCCCGATTCCCAGCGCGGCGGCGTCGCCGATTCGCGCAACTGGGTGCTGGGCGGTGCGCTGCTCTCCACGGCTGTGTTCGGGTTCCCGGTGTTCTGCCTCATCTGCCCGGTGGGCCTCACGTTCGCCACGCTCATCGCGGTGTGGCGGCTGTTCCAGTTCAACGAGGTGGCGCTGTCGTTGCTCGTGTTCCCGGCCATCCTCGTGCTCGAGGTGGTGGTGCTGCGGAAGTGGTGCGGCCGCTTCTGCCCGCTGGGTGCGCTGTTGTCGCTGGCATCGCGTTTGAACCGCACGTTCCGGCCGGTCAGCAGCTCGTCGACGTGCCTGCGCACGTCGAAGGGCGAAGCGTGCCACCAGTGCGCCGAGGTGTGTCCGGAAGGCATCGACCTGCACGATGCGTCCGTGTCGGCGCCGCTCAACGAGTGCACGAAGTGCCGTGCATGCGCCGATGCCTGCCCGATGCACGCCATCACGTTCCCGTTCCTGCCGGCGCGCGGCGATCGCGACAAGGTCGCAAGCGGGACGGCCGAAGCGGGAGAAGATGAGCGGGTGCTAGAATAGACCGAGACCATACGGGGAGCGCGGCGCAGGCGATGGGCCGCGCGATGGGGAGGTTCATGATGCGTACGGAGGAAGCGACCAAGGAGCGGGGCGAACGCGCGCGGTTTTCGGCATCGAGGCTGCTGGAAGACTTGGACGAGCAATGGCCCAGCATGAAGTTCCTGGGCTTCGGTGCCTACTACGCGTGGATATTCCTCTGCTACAACAGCGATGTGCTGTACGGATGGGCTGGCCCGTCCGTTGACAACGGCGCCATGCTGACCATGTATCTGGCGTCGACCACGGCGCTCGGGCTCGTGCTCATCGCAGCCGGCGTGTTCCATCGCGCCGCTGCGCGCATCGTGCGGTCGCGCGCGATGGTGACGGCCATGGCCGGCCTCGCCACGCTGGCCACGCTCGCGGCCGCATGGTCGTCGCCCGCGGGCGCGGACAGTGCGATTTTCGCGGCCGTCTGCGCGCTTACCGGCGTGGGCACGGCGTTCGTCGCTCTGCGCCTGGGGTCGGTGTACAGCACGGTGGGCGCGCGCCAGGCGTTCATGTACACGGCGGGCTCGTTCATCTTCGCGGGCATGCTGTTCTTCGTCTGCATCGGCTTGCCGCATCCTGTCGGGCTGCTCATGACGGCCGGCTTGCCGCTGTTGGCGGTGGTGTTCACCATGGCGGTCGCGCGCCCCGCAGCCGAGCAGGCTCACGACGCCGTCCCTATCCGCGAGCTTCCGCGCGGCTACTTCATCCGCCTCGTGGTGGCGGTGACGGTGTTCTCAGTGATAGCGGGCGTGATCAAGGGGTTCATGGCGTTGCAGCAGCCTCTTTCGGCTATGACGGATCAAGGCGTCATCATCGTGTTCGCCACGGGATGCGTGGCGTTGCTGGAGTTCGTGCTGATCGGGTTGCTGGTGCGCGAGGTGGACGTCAGCCAGCTGTACTATCCCATCATCATCCTCACCTGCCTGGGCAATCTCGTGGTGCCGCTGTTCGGCGGCTTGGGCGTCATCCAGGGCGAGCTGGTGAGCATCGCGTACAACCTGTTCATCCTCATGGTGTGGTGCCTGCTGACCAACGTGGCCAACCGCACCGACCTGTCGTACGTGCGCGTGTTCGGCTGGGGTCGCGGCGCATCGGCGGCGGGCACCACCGTCGGCTGGTTCGCCGGTTCGTCGCTGGCGCCCATGCTGGTGGAGAATCCCAGCAACATGGTGGCGCTTGCCATGGGCATGGTGTTCGTGCTGCTCGTGGTGTCGATGGTCATTCTCAACGAGCGCACGATCGGCATGGCGCTCAAGAAGACGCGCAACGCCCAGACCAACCAGGCTGCGGGCGATTTCTTCCCCGGCGGGAGGGAGCTTGAAGGCGGATCGGGCGGCGCGGCGCCGGGTGCCGTCGAGGACTTCCCGCGGGAAGGCGCTTGGACGAAGAGCTGCAACGCGCTGGCCGAGCAGGCGAACCTGTCGCTGCGCGAGCGCGATGTGCTGTTCTTGCTGGGGAAGGGCTATACCATCGAGCGCATCGCGGGCGATCTGGGCGTCTCGTTCAACACGGCGAAAAGCCACATCCGCAACGTCTACGCCAAGGCCGGCGTGCATTCCAAGCAAGAGCTGCAAAGCCTCATCGAGGAAGGCAAGAACCTGCGCTGAGCCCCTTTGCGCGGCGGAGGCGTCGGGGTGCGGCTCGTTCCGCATCCGCCCCTTCCTTGCGGTCAATCTGCGAAGATGGCCAAGTTGCCCCTGTGCGGGCACGACGGGTGCGGATACAATAGGGGCCATGAGACAGGGGGCGACGGCTGCGGGGCGCGGCGGCCCCAGGGTGAAACAAAGGAGCGCGCACATGACGGAAGTGCAGAAGAGCATGGCCTTGTTCTCGGGGTCGGTCAACCCCGAGCTTGCCGACGAGATCGCGAAGGACTTGAACGCATCGCTCGGCAACGTCAAGCTTGAGAAGTTCGCGAACGGCGAGATTTACGCGCGCTACCAGGAGAGCGTTCGCGGTGCCGACGTGTTCCTCATCCAGTCGGTGTGCGGTGCCGAGGGCTACGATGTGAACGACGCGCTCATGGAGCTGCTCATCATGACGGACGCCGCGAAGCGCGCGTCGGCTCGCTCCGTGTCGGCCGTCGTCGCCCACTACGGCTATGCGCGCCAGGACCGCAAAGCCGCTCCGCGCGAGCCCATCACCGCCAAGCTGGTGGCCGACCTGCTGGCCGCCGCCGGCGTGGACAACGTCATCACCATCGACCTGCATCAGGACGCCATCCAGGGCTTCTTCGATCTGCCGGTGAACCACATGACCGCCATGCCCATCTTCGTCGACTACTTCAGCAGTATGGGCCTCGACAAGGAGAAGCTGTGCGTCGTGTCGCCCGACGTGGGCCGCGCGAAGGCCGCCAAGAAGTTCTCCACGATGATGGATTGCGACATCGCCATCATGCACAAGGACCGCCCGAAGCACAACCAGGCCGAGATCACGGCGCTCATCGGCGACGTGCAGGGCAAGGTGTGCATCCTCAACGACGACATGATCGACACGGCCGGCTCGTTGGTTGCTGCCGCCACCACGCTCAAGGCGAAGGGTGCCGAGAAAGTGTACGCGTGCGCCACGCACGGCCTGTTCAGCGGCCCGGCGTACGATCGCATCGAGAACTCCATCATCGAGGAGGTCGTGGTGACGAACGCGGTGCCCGTGCCGCTCGAGCGTCAGACCGGCAAGGTGAAGGTGCTGTCCGTGGGCCCGCTGTTCGCGAAGACCATCAGCAACGTCTACAACAACGGCTCCGTCGCGTCGCTGTTCGAGTAGGGGGTTCCGCTGTTCTACGAACAGCGGAACGGGCCGACGCTGCGAAAGGCCGTGGCGCCCAATCTTCGCGCGATGGCGAAAGCTCGCGTACCGAAGTATCCCCTGCGGGGACTTCCTTCGGGGCGCGCTTCGCCTCCGCCATCCCACGAATCTCGGGCGCCACGGCCTTTCTCGCTGAATGTACGAACGACTTGCGAGTGGAAAGCTGGTTCTCATGTTTTTAATCGTGGGCCTGGGGAACCCGGGCGCGGAATACGAGCATACGCGGCACAACGCCGGATTCGACACGGTGGATCTCATCGCCGACGAGGTGGGCGCGCGCTATTGGAAGACCGAGTGCGGTTCGCTCACGTCGAAGGGCGTGTACCGCGACCACGACCTCGTGCTGGCCAAGCCGCAGAGCTTCATGAACACGTCGGGCGGGCCGGTGAAGCAGCTCATGAACGCATACGGAGTAGGGCCCGATCATCTCATCGTCGTGCATGACGAATTGGACATCGATCCCGGCACCGTGCGGGCCAAATTCGGCGGCGGGCATGCGGGCCACAACGGCTTGCGCTCCATCTGCGACAAGCTGGGCACGCGCGATTGGTACCGCGTGCGCGTGGGCATCGGTCGCCCGCCGGGACGCATGCCCGTGGTGGACTGGGTGCTGTCGCAGCCCAAGAAGGACGCCGCAGACGACTTCGCGCAGGCCACCGACCGCGGCGCGCAAGCAGCGTTGTCGCTGGTGCAGGTAGGTTTGGAGAAGACCCAGCAAGCATTCAACTAGCGCGCACCCGCCTGACGGCGGGTGCGTCATTTCACCAGCAGCACCAATTCCATGATGACGAAGCCGGCGAGGAACAGCAGCAGGCCGCCGATGGCGCGCGCTTGCTGCTTGTCAGCGCCCGTACGTTTCTCGAGGTCGCTCGTGCCAGGGTGGAAGTTCACGAGCGAGAGGCCCTTTCCGGTGATGAGCATGTAGAGGCCCGGTGCCAGCAAGGAGAGGAATGCGGCCCCGCACACGAGTCCGGATATGAGGGCATCCACATTGGTGGGGAGCATGAAACCTTTCGGCTGAAAGGCGGCGAACAGGCAGACGATCAGGATGCAATCCGCAACGACGATAAGCCCTGCAAGAACGGGAAACGGTGCGCCGTGCAGGGATCTGTCGGCCACGATCCAATCCTGGCGTCCGGTTTCGCGCTGGCGCTCCGTCACGTAGTACGCTCCTGCCAGAACAAACGCGATAGCGGACACGATGCCCGCGGCGACGAACAGCTTGCCCTTCGGCCCCCATTCGTCCGGGCCGTTCATGCCGTAGTGCAGCGGGACGGTGTCGGGAAGGAACGGTTGGGCCAGCGCGGTGAGGACGACCGGCAGCGCGGCCAGCACGAGCAGCACCGTAACGCGCGCCCAGCTCAAGCGGTACGCCGGCGCATCTGCCTCGTTTTCGGTCACAATCCCTCCTCTCTACAGGATTCCAGTATACCGGAAGCACGTGTTCCGCGAACTCGACCGTTCGTGGCAGAAACGCGGAGAAATTCGTCGTCGAAGCGCTTCCCGATAGTCTGCGTTCTCTTCGGGGTTTTTGCCGACCTGGGACGATGCGACGAACGGTATCCGTTTTTGGAAGATCGGGCAGGCTCAAGAAACTTCATGCGACGAATTTCTCCGGGTTTCTGCCACGAAATGGGTAATCGGATTTTTCGGCGCTTGGGATATACTGGAATGCGCTGGTCGGAAACGAAGGGCAGGCGACGTGCGAGCATGAAACGAGTGAAGAGCGAGCGAATGAGCGTGTACGCGCTGTTCGCCATCGTCGTGCTGGCGTCGGCGTCGGGCAACCTTTCGCAGACGGCGGTCAACGCCATGCTGAACGACATCATGCTGCAGTTCGGTCTGACCGTTGACCTGGGACAATGGCTAACCACCATCTACATGCTGGTGCTGGGAATCACCGTGCCGGTGGCAACGTTTCTCTCGCGGCGCTTCTCGGTGCGGCAGCACGTGTTCATCGCGCTCGCGTTCTTCCTCGTGGGTGCGGTGGCCGACCTGCTGGCGCCCAACTTCGCCGTGCTGCTGGTCGGGCGCGTGTGCCAGGCCGTTTCCACGGGCATGCTCATGCCCCTCATGCAGACCATCGCCATGACGCGCTTCCCGCGCGGCCGGCAGGCGACGGCGATGGGCATCGCAGGCATCGCCATGGGCTTCGCGCCCAACATCGGGCCCACCATCGGCGGCGCGATGAGCTTCGCGCTGGGATGGCGCAGCTTCTTCGTGCTGCTCGTAGCCATCATGCTGGTGCTGGGCGCGGCAGCTGCGATCGCCATCAGGCCCTCGGCGGCTCCCGACAAGGGCGCGCGGCTCGACGTGGTGTCGCTCGCGCAATCCACGCTGGGGTTCGGCGGCCTGCTGCTGGCGTTCTCGAACGCGAGCAGCTTCTCGTTCGACAGCCCCTTCATCTGGGCGCCGCTCGCGCTGGGCGCGCTGTTCCTCGTGCTGTTCGTGCGGCGCCAGAATCGCGTGGATGACCCGCTGATCAGCATGGACATTTTCGCGTCGCGCCAATACCGCGCAGGGTTCATCGCGCAGAACCTGTTGAACGCCTCGTTCATGGGCGTCACGCTGATCGTGCCGCTGTACGTGGAGGGGCTGTGCGGCGGGACCGCGCTCGAGGCCGGGGTGGTGCTGCTGCCCGGCACCGTGGCGGCGCTCGTGCTGAACCCGCTGGCGGGCGTGCTCACCGACAAGGTGGGCGTGCGCCCGGTCGCGCTCGTGTCGGGCGTGTTCTTGGCGGCGGGCGCCGTGCTCATGTCGTTCCTCGACGCGGACACGCCGCTGTACGTGACCACGTTGTGCCAGGCCGTGCGCGCGGTGGGCGTGTCGGGGCTCGTGGGCCCGCTTACGTCGTGGAGCCTCGCGCAGCTGCCGCGGCCCATCGTGGCGGACGGCTCGTCGTTCTGCATCTCGGCGCGCCAGGCGTGCGCGTCGCTCGGCACGTCGGTCATGGTGTTCCTCATCGCGGTGGTGGGGGCGTCCGCGGCAGGGGCGGCGAATCCAGCGCTGGCCTACCAGCTAGCCTTCGGCTTCTCCGGCGTGATGGCGCTGGCCACGCTCGGCTTCATCGTGGCGAAGGTGCGCTAGGAACTTCTCGTTGCGATTGGTCGTCTTCCCGCAACGCAGGGTGTTCGTTCGCGTAGGAGCGTATGGCGTCGTATATCGTTTGCTCCAGCCTTCAAACTTCCTCTTCTGTTTTCGCGAAGGCGAAGATTGCTTTCGAAGCGGCGCGTATCTCTTCAAGCGCATCCAGGTAGTCGTTCACCTGTCTCGCCCGACCCCATAATGTTGTTGATTTGCTACACCTCAGTTTACCTGTTTTCCGTAGCGTATCGGGCATGGATATTCGAACGGCATTGGGATTGCGGATCAAGGAGCTGCGCGATGAGCGCGGTTTAACTCAACGTCGCTTCGCCGAAACGGCAGGCATCGATCGAAGCTATTTGGCTGCGATCGAAAACGGCACCGTGAATGTCGGCATCAAGACCATCGAGCGCATTGCTCGTGGATTCGGGCTCCAAGTTGGCGAGCTCATGCGTGGTCTGTAACGCTCCCAGAACGCCAGGGTTTGCGTTCCGCAAATGCATTGTCGCCCGAAACGTACGGTTTTTCGCGCGAATCCGTACGTTTCGGGCGACAATGCGCCCGTGAGGGGGATCCGAGGCGGCCCAAGCGCGCAGCGGGCCAGACGGCGCGCGTGCGAGACGCCCGCAGCTCAGTACGCTAGCGGGTTGTCTTCCAAGCCGTAGCGGGAGAGGCGGTCGGCGTCGAACACGCGGATGCGCGTGCGCGTGCGTTCGATGACGCCCTCGTTTTCCAGCGCTGCTACGAGTTTCGTGCACGTGGTGATGTGGATGGACAGCAGCTCGGACAGCTGCTGCAGCGTCAGCTTGCACTCGATGTCGTACACGCCGTTCTCGTCGGGGGACTGCGTGGCGCACAGCTTTTGCAGCCACATGATCATGCGCTTGGTGGACGACTGGTAGCCCGTGTTGCTGATGCGATGCCCCATCTGGGCGAACGACATATGGCACACGTTGATGAACTCGTAGAACAGCTCGGGATCGTCTTGGCTCAGCTCGTAGAGCTGACGCTGCGTGAAAGCGAACAGCACGGTGTTCTGAGCGGCGATGAAGCGCGCCTTGTAGCGGCCGATGGAGGCGTAGTCGTTGTACTCCGCCGAGAAAGCGTTGCCGGCATTGCGCCAGTACAGCGGCGCCACCTCGCCCGATTCCTGCTCGAACGTGGCGATGATCTGGCCCTCGTCGATGTAGTAGTAATACAGGTCGTCGATGGTCTTGGCGCTCGTCCGGATGTACTCGCCCTTGAAGAGCTTTTTCTTCTTCCCCTGCGAGATGTACTCGGCGATCTTCAATCGGCGGAACGGCTGGTTCGGTATGAGGATGGATCGGTATTCCTGCTCGGTTGCCATGGTCCCCTCTTCCTGTGGCTCGGCGAAAAACCCCAGGACAATACTAGCACTTGTGAGGGCAAGCCGCCAACGCTGCCATTCAACGCGGCATGAAACCTGGCGTGCGCCAGGAAACGACCATGCCGCCGCCAGCATCGCAGTGGGGCGAAATACGGGAATCGGTTGTTGCAGGCGCGTCTGGAAGAGGCCCTTCGTCCCGCGTAGAGTTCGCATCAGGAGAAGCGCAAGCCGGAGCGGCTGCGCACCAGGGAGAAAGGACGAGGGGATGACCAGGTACGGAATGGCGATCGACCTGCGGCGATGCGCGGGGTGCGGCGCGTGCGTCGTGGCGTGTCAAATGCAGAACAACCAGCGGCCGGGCGTGTCGTGGAACAGCCTCGACGTGTGCGAATGGGGCACGAAGGCGGGTGAGAGCGGCCGAGCGTACGTGCCGAACGCGTGCGTACAGTGCGAGCACCCGAAATGCGTGGACGCGTGCCCCACGGGAGCGAGCGTGCGGCGCGACGACGGCATCACCGTCATCGATTACGACCAGTGCATCGCGTGCGGGTTGTGCTTGGCGGCGTGCCCGTACGGCGCGCGCAAGCTCAACCGCAAAAGCGAGAACATGTTCGGCGCCGACGTGCCCGCGCCCTACGAGTCGTACGGCGTGCAGCGCGAGCTGGTAGCCGAGAAGTGCATCTTCTGCGAGGCTCGGCTGGCCGAGGGCAAGCAGCCGGCCTGCGTGGTGAACTGTCCGGGTCGGGCGCGTTACTTCGGCGACCTGGACGACCCCGAGAGCCCGGTGTCGAAGTTCATCGCCGGCGATGAGGCGGTGCTGCGCGTGGACGAGGGGTCGTTCTACTACCGCCCGGTCGACGGCATGCCGCTCGAGGTGCTGCCGTCCGACGCGCTGGCGAATTCTAAGCAAGGGAAGGAAGGGGCCTAACATGAGCGAGTTCACCAACGTTTCCCGCCGTACGTTCCTCAAGGGCTCGGCGGCGGTCGCGGGCGCGGCGCTGGCCGGAGGCGCCTACGAGATCGTGCATCCCGAAGGAGCCATCGCCGAGGAGGCGCCCGTCGAGGTGAAGTACACGTACTGCGACATGTGCAACCACGTGCCGAAGTGCGGCATCGCCGCCTCGGTGAAGGACGGCAAGGTGGTGCGCGTGGAGGCACGCGACCAGTATCCCGCGTCTCCCATCTGCGCGAAGGGCGTTTCCAGCTTGCAAGAGCTGTACGACCCGCATCGCATCACGTATCCCATGGTGCGCACGAACGCGAAGGGAACGGGCGCGCCGGAGTGGGAGCCCATCTCGTGGGACGACGCGTACGCCCGCATCGCAAGCGAGTTCAACCGCATCAAAGACGAAAGCGGCCCCGAGGCGGTGCTGTTCTACTGCGGCGACCCGAAGGAGCCGCGCGGCGCCATGCAGCGCCTGGCCACGCTGTTCGGTTCGCCGACGTACGGATCCGAAAGCTCCACCTGCGCGGCGGCCACGTGGATGTGCTCGCAGCTGGTGACGGGCCAGCTGACCATGGGCTCCGACCCGACCGACGCCACGGCCAGCTGCCTGGTGTGGTCGCTCAACCCGGCATGGTCGCAGCCGTACCGCTTCGGCGACATGATGAAGCAGAAGGAGCGCGGCTGTAAGTTCGTCGTCGTCGACCCGCGCATCACGCCCACGGTGACCGGCATGGCCGACATCCATCTGCAGCTGCGTCCCGGCACCGACGGCGCGCTGGCGCTCGGGTTCATCAACGTCATGCTGCGCGACGGTCTCTACGACAAGGAGTTCGTGGAGAAGTGGACGCACGGCTTCGATGAGCTGTCCGCCTACGTGCAGGAGTTCACGCCCGAGCGCGTGGAGGAGATCACCTGGGTTCCCGCCGCCAAGCTTGAGGAAGCGGTGCATCTGATCTGCGAGAACGCGCCCGCGACGCTGGTATCCAGCTCGGCCGGCGCGTGCCATGCCACCAACGTGGGCAACTTCCAGCGCGCGGTGTACTCCATCATCGCGCTGACGGGCAACCTGGATGTGGCGGGCGGCCTGGCCATGGGCCCGGGGCTGCCGTTCGACTACTCGGCGTCCACCGCGGCGTTCCGCCTGGAGAAGATGTACGACGAGAAAGGCCTGCAGGACAAGCGCCTGGACAAGGACGATTTCCCCGTGTGGGCGCACTACTTCAAGATGATCCAGACCGCGCACCTGCCCGAGCTGGTGGCCGACGGCAAGATCCGCGCCGGCGTGCTGCTGGGCGTGAACTCCATGATGTGGCCGCAGACGCCGGAGTACCAGAAGGCCATCAAGGACATGGAGTTCACCGTGGCCATCGACTACTACATGCGTCCCTGGACGCACGACCTGGTGGACATGCTGCTGCCGGCCGCCATGTGCTACGAGCGCATGGCCCCGCCCGCCATCTTCGGACGGAAGGTATTCCATCGCGACCCGGTCGTGGAGCCGGCGGGCCAGTGCCGCGAGGACTGGCAGATCATCCTGGAGATCGGCTGCGCGCTGGGCTTCGAGGAGGAGTGCTACGGCGGCAGCGTGGAGGCGGCGCTCGACGACATGTACCAGGGCGCGGGCATCGACATCTCGCTGGAGCTGCTGCGCGAGCATCCCGAGGGCTACGAGGTTCCGGGCGGCACGAAGGACGTGAAGAAGTACGAAACGGGCGGCCTGCGCAAGGACGGGCAGCCCGGGTTCAACACGCCCACGGGCAAGATCGAGCTGGTGTCCGAGGTGCTGAAGCAGTACGGCTTCGAGGGGCTTCCGGTGTATGAAGAGCCGGTGCACAGCCCGGTGAGCACGCCCGACGAGGCGAAGGACTACTCGCTGGTTCTGAACAGCGGCTCGCGCGTGCCGTACTACACGCATTCGAAGCTGCGCGACCTGCCGTGGCTCAACCAGTTCATGCCCGATCCGGTGGTGCGCCTGCATCCGGACGACGCCGAGGCGCGCGGCATCGCCGACGGCTGCCAGGTGCGTGTGTTCAACCAGTTCGGCGAGGTGACGATGAAGGCCGAGGTCACGAACCTCGTGCTGCCCGGCGTCGTGGACGTCTTCCACGGCTGGCACCAGGCCGACATCAACCTGCTGACCACGCGCGACTTCGACCCCATCACCGGATTCCCTCCCTTCCGATCCGGTCTGTGCGAGGTCGAGCGCACGGGGAAGGGCAAGATCACCGTGTAATGCGGCGATCTTCCCGCTGAAGGGAAGGGCCTCGTCCGTTTGCGCGGACGAGGCCCTTCCTCCGTGCGGGCGCCCCGTTTTGGACCCTTGCCGCGCTGCACGGCCCCCGCGTCGACGACGGCCCGGAGTTTCGCGCGAGACGCTCTCGGGCGATGGCAGCACTACTGCCGGCATCCCGACCGCGGCCACGCAGCCAGAGCAGGAAAATCGAGCTCCTCTGCAACTTTTTCGACTTTGTGGCAAGCTGAGGAAACCGCTGAATGCGCCGACCAGGGGTTTTCTCGGGACTTATCGTCCGGTCACAGGCGATCGGTCGTCCAGAAGGCCGTTTTCGGTCCGAAAACCTGCCACAAAGTCGAAAAAGTTGCAGAGGAGTCCGAAAAATCGGTTCGACCCTCGCCGCGCGGGACGATGCGGGTTGTGCTTGCGGGTGCGGAGGGGTGCGTGCCGCTCCGATGTCCGATGAGCAAAGCACGAGCTCGTTCTCTGTTTCTCCCGTCTCCTTGGCGCGCGGCACCCGCGCCAAGCGCGGTCGGATACTATCCGGCCGAGTCATCCCGCGTGATGCGGAGCAAGGGCTTACCAGGTTCCAGTTCGCTTTCTTGGGGGTGACGGGTCGGCGGGCATGGCAGGAGCGGGCCTACACTGGGTGCAGTAGCCCGCGTTCCCGCCGAAAGGGCCTCCCATGATCGCATCAGCCCGTTCCCGTCTGAGCAAGCCGCCCGCGTACCGGTGGTGGATTCTCGTTGCCAACATGCTGGCGTACGGCCAGTTCTTCCTCACCGTGCAGGTGGTGAACGCGTTCTCGTCTACCGTGCAGGACCAGTGGCACCTGGCCACGGCCGATCTGGCGCTGCTGACCACGGTGACGCTGGCGGGCTACGCGCTGGCCAGCGCGGCGGGCGGCAAGCTGCAGGCGCTGTTCGGCGCGCGGCGAACCGTGGTGGGCGGCATCGTGGTGAACGTGCTGCTGGCGGCGCTGTTCCCCACGGTGGTGGGCGCCAGCTACGAGGGTATGATGGCGCTGCGCTTCCTCCAGGGCGTCGCCGGCGGCTGCATCGCCAGCTCGGTGGTGTCGTCAACCACGCTGTGGTTCCCCGTGCGGCAGCGCGGGCTGGCGGAAGGCCTGCTCATGGGCGTGCTGGGCTTCGGCTTCGCGCTGGCGTCGTTTTTCGCGCCGCCGTTGTTGAGCACGGGGATGTCGTGGCAGTTCGCAGCTGCCGTGCTGGTGGTCGCGCCGGGCGCGATCATCGCCATCGTATATGCGACGACGGTGCGCGACCTGGGCGCGGTGTACCCCGGCGCCGATGCGGTGGCCGACCTGTTGCCGCCGGACGAGGCGACCGCACCTGAGGAAAGGCCCGCCGCTCGCCCCGACACCATGGCGCAGGTGCGCAAGCAGCCGCGGTTCTGGGCCGCCATCGTCGTGGGGTTCGTGAACGGGTGGCTGACCTACGGGTTCGCCACGCTGCTGCCCCCGCTGCTCACCGGCAACCTGGGGTTCTCGGGCGACGCCGTGGCAAGCATCACGTCGGCCACGTTCGTCATCACGCTCATCGCGTCGCCTCTGGGCGGCATCCTGTCCGATCGCGTGTTCGGCGGGCGGCGCTGGCCCGTGCTGCTCGTGGGCAACGCCGTGTCGGTGGTGGCGCTCGTGGCGGTGCCGTTCGTGCCGCATGGCCTGGTCACCGCCGTGCTGGTGGTGGCTTACGCGTCGGTGTCGCTGTGCTGCGGCACGTTCTGGACGCTGCCCAGCGAGCTGGTGCGCCCGTCGATCGCCGCGCAATCGACGGGCTTCATCACGGCGGTCGCCAACATCGGCAGCCTGCTGACGGGTTTCGCGTTGGGCGCGCTCATCGACGCGTCGGCCTCGGCGCTGCCCGCCCTCTACCTGTGCGCGGCGCTGGCAGCCGTCAGCGCCATCTCCTGCCCGGTGATCAAGCAGTAGGGGCGTCCGCTAGTTTGCCGTGCGGGCGAGGTCGGCTTTCGTCACGTCGTCGGGCAGGCCCGCTTGCGGCATGTCGAGCGTGCCGGCTTTCTCGCGGCGGCGCAGGTCCCACAGCATGAAGCCGGCCGCCACGATGAAGGCGCTGCCGCCGAGGATGCCCACGGGCATGGGGCCCACGAACGGGTTGCCGCCTGTGACCGAGAACATGATGCCCGCGCTGACGAACGCGTTGACGGCGCCGTGCCCCACGGCCGCGGCGAGGCAGCTGCCCGTGCGCACGGTGACGTAGGTGAGGAAGATGCCCAACACGATGCAGAACACGCACATGGCGGCTATGCCGGCGAACGGCCAACCCGGGTACCCCACGCCGTAGTTGTGTCCGATGATGGTGAGCGGCGCGTGCCACAGGCCCCAGATCACGCCGGTGACCAGCAGCGTCGGCACGATGCTCAGGCGCGTGGACACTTTCGGCACGAGGTAGCCGCGCCAGCCCCATTCCTCGCCGAACGTCGTGAAGATGTTGAGCGCGGGGCCTAGGAACACGGCGAAGGGCAGCTGGGCGAGCAGCATCATCACGACGGCGTCGCTCGGCAGCTCGGCTCCGCTGGCTGCGTTGGCTTGCTGCACGGTGGCCGCCATGGTGGACATGGCCGGGTCGAAATCCTGCGGGAACACGAGGAAGTACAGCGCGGCGCCGATTGAGGCCAGCGCTGCAGGCCCGAACCATGCTACGGCGAACCAGGGCGCGGACTTCCCGAACCGCTTCGGCTTGATCAGGCTGTTCTTGAAGCCCTCGCGCGTGACGAGGCGCGTGACGAGCACGCCGATGGCGGGGAAGAACATGGCCGCCCCGGTTACGAACTGCGCAGCGACCGGCGGTATGCCCGTCAGGGCTCCGGCTGAGACGGGATAGACGACCCCGAACTCGTACGCCCACGTCAATCCGAACGTGATGGCCAGGAATATCACGATGCGCTTCATAGCGTCCTCCTCGTTTTCTAAGCGAACAAATGTTTCACGTGAAACATTTCGATGTGGGTAGGCGCGCTTTCCGGAACGCCTCTTGCATCTTTGTTCCATCTGTTATAGCATAAATATAACAAACAACCGCGGACGGGTCAACAAGTACCGAAGGTTCAACATCCGCGAACGGCTCGAAGACAGCGAAAGGATCTGCTATGAACGTGCAAGGGAAGAAGGCCGCTCCGGTGCTCTCGGTCAACCACGTGGTCAAGGCGTTCGGCGCAAAGCGCGCCGTCGACAACGTGACGCTCGATGTCATGCCGGGTGATATCTTCGGATTCATCGGCCACAACGGCGCCGGCAAAACCACGCTCATCCGCGCCATCGTAGGCGTGACGGGCTTCGACGAGGGCGACATCCGCATCGCGGGCCAGTCGGTGAAGAGCGACGCGCTCGCGTGCAAGCGCGTGACGGCCTACGTGCCCGACAACCCCGACATCTACGAGTTCCTCACGGGCATCCAGTACCTCACCTACATCTCGGACATCTTCGAGGTGCCCGTCGACGTGCGCGAGCGCCGCATCCGCGAGCATGCGGACCGGCTGAACCTCACCGCTGCGCTGGGCGATCTGGTGTCCTCGTACTCCCACGGCATGCGTCAGAAGCTCGTGCTCATCGGCGCGCTCGTGCACGAGCCGACGCTGCTCGTGCTGGACGAGCCGTTCGTCGGCCTCGATCCCGAGGCGTCCTTCCACGTGAAGGAGATGCTGCGAGAGCTGGCCGATCGCGGGTCGGCCGTGTTCTTCTCAAGCCATGTGCTGGAAGTGGTGGAGAAGCTGTGCAACAAAGTAGCCATCATCAAGCAGGGCACGTTGCGCGCGTGCGGCCCGACAGCCGAGGTCGTTGGCGACGAGAGCTTGGAAGACGTGTTCCTGGACATGATCGATCAGAACGCGTAAAGGAAGGGACTCGGAATGAAATCCTTCGTGCTTCTGCTGAAAATCCAATTGCTGGGATTGTTCGGCATCAACAAGACGCTGCACGCCGATCCGGCGAAGGCGAAGCGCACGCTGGCCGTCGCGGCGCTGGTCGTGATCGCCGTGGTGCTGTTCGCCGCCATGTACTCGTCGGGCGTGGCGCAGGCGCTCGTTCAGATGGGACTGCCCGAGGCCATCCCGCTCGTCGCGGTGCTCGTCGGCGCCGTCGCCGGCGCGGTGGCGGCGTTCCTCAAAACGAACGGCGTGCTGTTCGGCTTCAAGGACTACGACCTCGTGATGTCGCTGCCGGTGCCCATCTCGTCGGTGGTGCTTTCGCGCATCGCGTCGCTGTACGCCATGAGTCTCCTGTTCGGCCTGTTGGCGATGGTGCCGGCGTTCGCCGTGTACGCAGCGAACGCGGGCGTGACCGCGGTGGGCGTCGTTTGCATGGCGCTGTCCGTGGTGTTGGCCCCGCTGCTGCCGCTTGCGGCGGCCATCGTCCTGGCCGTGCTCATCGCGGCGGTGTCGGCGCGCTTCAAGCATGCGAACATCGTGGTGATCGTGCTCACCCTGGCGGCCACGCTGGCGGCCGTGTTCGGCTCGCTGGCGCTCTCGTCGCAGGCCGACGACATGGAGGCCATGACCGCATTGGGCACTCAGCTGACGACTCAGCTGGCATCGGCGTTCCCGCCCGCCATGTGGGCTGCTGCGGGCATCGTCGAGGGCGATCTCGTGCCGTTCCTCGCCTTTGCCGTCGTGAACCTCGTGGCGGCAGGCGTGGTGCTTGCGCTCGTCGTGCGTCTGTTCGTGCCGGTGAATACGCTGCTCATGTCGTCGCGCCCCCGTGGAACCTTCTCGTTCGACGATAAGGGCGCCAGCGCGAAATCGAGCACGCCGCTGCGTGCCCTCATAATCAAGGAGGCCCGGCTGTTGGTGGCCACGCCCATCTACCTGATGAACGCCTGCATCGGCTACGTGCTCGTGTTCGTGGCGGCCGTCGCCGTCGCGGTGGGCACGGCGACGGGCATGATGTCGCTCGACCTGCTGCCTCCCGAGCTTGCGCCTCTTTTGGGCGCGATTGCTCCCTGGGGGCTCGCATTCTTCTGCAGCATCTCGTCCACGACGGCCGCATCGGTGTCGCTCGAAGGCTCGGCACGTTGGCTCATGCTGACCGCGCCGGTTCCCGCTTCTACGGTGCTCGGCGCGAAGGCGGCTGTCAACCTGCTTGTCGGCGTGCCGTTTCTCGTGCTGTCCGCCCTGCTCATCGCCGTGTCGTTGCCGCTCGACGCGCTGTCGATCGTGGCGTTGTTCGCGGTGCCGCTGGCGGCATGCCTGCTGGCGACGTTTCTGGGGCTCGCGCTGGACGCACGTCGTCCGCGCTATGACTGGACCACCGTGTACGAGCCGGTCAAGCGCGGCATGCCCGTGTTCGTCGTGGTGTTCGCTGGCATGGGGTTCGCCTTTGCCGGCATGGCGGCTGCGCCGTTGTTGGGCGCGCCAGCGTCGTTGCTGGTGGCTCTCGCCGCAGGCGCGGGCTCGCTTGCGCTGTATCGCGCCACGGTGAAGCGCGGGCTTTCGGCGTAAGGATCGTCGGCTTGACGAGGGAAAGGATGTATCATGGGAGACTACAGTGAGAAAACGACGCGGCGCGCCGGCAAGGTGCTGGAGGGTCGTGCGGGGCTGGTGGTGGCCGTGGTGCTTGGCCTGGCGACGCTGGTGCTGGCGGCGTTGCAGTGGCTCTTGCTGCCTGATCAGGTGGTGACGCATTTCGGCGTCACAGGCGAGGTCAACGGCTGGTCGCCGAAATGGTTTCCGGTGCTGCTGTCGACGGGGCTCGGGCTGGTCGGCTCGGTGTGGCTGGGCGGCTCGCGCGAGAAGACGGGGCTGCTGCTGGCCGTCATCGGCGTGGCGGTGGGCGTCATCGACCTCGTCGTGAACGTGCTCGTGTTCTAAACGAAGGAGGTCTGCATGGTCATCCGCATAGATCAGAAGTCGGAAGAGCCGCTGTACCTGCAATTGCGCGGTCAGATCATCGCGGCCATCGCGCGCGGCGAGCTGGAGCCCGGCGCGGCGCTGCCCTCCGTGCGCGCCCTGGCCAGCGACCTGGGG
The DNA here is from genome assembly GCF_900184265.1 of Eggerthella timonensis. Classification (NCBI taxonomy): domain Bacteria; kingdom Bacillati; phylum Actinomycetota; class Coriobacteriia; order Eggerthellales; family Eggerthellaceae; genus Eggerthella; species Eggerthella timonensis. Next base: position 9,480 of record NZ_FXXA01000002.1, on the reverse strand, counting down.
ATCAACCTGCACACGGTGAACAAGGCGTACGCCGTGCTGCGCGACGAGGGGTACGTGCTCATGCGCGGTCGCTCGGGAGCGTACATCGCCGACCCGTGCGAGGACGACCGGGCCGATCGTGCGCAGATCGAGCTGGCGAAGATGGAGGACGGCCTGTTCGAGCTTGCGCTGGCGCATCGCGCGCGGGGCGGCAGCTGGGGCGAGTTTTTGGAGTGCGCGCAACGCCAGGCTGCGCGCGCCTACGGGGCGGGCGCGCGCTCGGATGCGACGGACGCCGGCGCGTCCGACGATGCACGCGCGTCCGGCGCCGACCGCACGGTGTCGTGCGAGCCGGTGCTCGGGGGAGGTGCGTGGTAGTGGAGGGATTCGATCTGACGGCCATCATGCTGGTCACGTCGTTGCTCGTGCCGATTATCGGCGCGTTCATGGCCGCGACCCCCTATCTCATGCGGCGCGGCGAGGTGTTCGCGGTCACCGTTCCCACGTCCGAGCGGAACGACCCGTACGTCAAAGCGCTCAAGCGCCGCTACGCGGTCATCGTCGGCGCGGCTACGGCTGCGTTCACCCTGGCGGGGTTCGCCTGCGCGGCTGCGGGCAACGTGGACGGCGTGATGGGCGTGCTGATCGTCGGGTCGCTCGCGCTGACCGCAGGCGGTTACGGGCTCATGCTGGCGTACCGGGCGAAGATGACCGCGTACAAGAACGAGCACGGCTGGGAGGCCGATGCGCAGGAGTCCGTCGCGGTGGTGGGCGAGCAGCCCGTGCCGCACGCTGTCTCGGTGAAGTGGAACCTGCTGTACCTGCCCGTCATGCTAATCACATTCGCGGTGGGCGCGATCGGCTACGCGCACATGCCCGACCAGATTCCCATGCACATGGACTTCGACGGCACGGTGAACCGCTACGCCGAGAAGACCCCGATCATCCTGTGGATGCCCGTGCTCATCCAAGGCTTCATGGGCCTATGCTTCGCATTCTCCCACTGGACCATCGCCCATTCGAAGAAGTGGGCCGAGCCTGGCGCGCCAGCCACATCGGCGCTCGCATACGGCCTGTTCGCCCGCGCGCAGAGCATCTATCTCGTGGTGGGCGGTCTCGTGATAGCGGTGGCGATGATCGCCATGCCGCTGTCGTTCATGAACCTGATCAACTTGGGGCAGGCGGGCGTGCTCGTGATGATCGCCGCGCTCGTGCTGTGCATCGGCGGCATGGCGGTGAGCGTCGTGTACGGCCAGGCCGGTTCGCGCGTGTTCAAGCGCATGCAGACGTCCGACCGACTGCTCGTGGACGACGATCGGTACTGGAAGTTCGGCGTGTTCTACTTCAACCCCGACGACGCCAGCCTGTTCCTGCCCGAGCGGTTCGGCGTGGGCTGGACGCTCAACTTCGCGCGTCCGGCCGTGTGGGCCATCGTCATCGGCGGCATCGTGCTGACCGCAGCGTTCGTCGTGGCGGTGATGGTGCTGTTCTAGGGAGCGTCTTCCTCGCTACACGTTGTCTTCGAGGTCGATCTGCATGAGCGCCACGTTCTCGCGCAGCCGCTTGTACGAGGCGCGGGGCAGCGTTCCGTCCTCGTAGCTCGACTGGATGGCTTCCAGCTCCAACCGCAGGCCTTGGAGCTGGAGCTCCACGGCCTTGTCCGCCGTGGTGGTGAGCGCGGTGATGGAAGGATTTGCTGCGTGCGTGGTCTGCACGAGGCGTTGGTATTCCAGCAGCAGCGCGCTTACGTGCTCGGTCGGTTCGTCCGATGTGGACGAGGCCAGCTCGGCCTGCAGTTTCTCGATGACATGCTCGTTGCTGCGGAGACGGAGGTCGCGCTCGGCCTGCGCGCGCTCGGCGAGATCGTCGCCGGGCAGCGCTTCGACGAGACGGTGCCATCCCGCATGCGCCAGCGTGCGCACGCGCAGGTAGGCTATCTGCAGCGACACGCGGTCGGCGTGGTGCTTGAGCAGGTTCTCGGTGCGCGAGAGACGCTTTACGTAACGATACCCCACCAGCTGGTCGATCTCCTCGCGTTCCAGCAGGTCGAGCACGAAGCCGCGCTCCCAACGGTTCGCGCGGAGGCGCAGCGGCGTGATCGAGTCGCCCGACAGGTCGGTCTTGTCCTTCAGGCGGGCGATGCGCTCGTTGTAAGCGTGGATGACCGTTTGCGTGGCTGCGCGATTTTCGTCGGTTTGACGGGCGGCCAGCTCCTCGATGACCGACCGGAGGATCTCGATGGTGGCCTGCTCCTCGTCGAAGCGATCTTCGTCGACGGATTCCTTCTTCGGAGCGATAAGCGGCACCGCGAACGTTGCCAGCAGCATGGTGACCACGATGACGCCGCACGCCAGGAACAGCAGCAGCTCGCGTTGGGGAATGGCGAAGGGGATAGTGAACGCGACGGCCAGCGTGATGGTTCCTTTCGGCCCGGCGAGCGTCATGATAGCGGTGGAGCGAAGCTCGTCCATCGTCATGCGTCCGGTGCGCTGCCGGTGGATGCGTTCCATGGCCAGCACCCATGCGAACCTGACGGCCAGCATCAGCAGCGTGATTCCCAATATGTAGCCGATGAGGACGTCGTTGTCGATGGTAACGTTCGCCCACGTGCGTTGCATGGCTCGCGGCAGCTGCGTGCCGAGGAGCACGAACACGATGCCGTTGAGCGCGAACGACAGCACGCGCCACACGCTGGTCGAAACGATGTTCATGCGCGAGACGGCGGGCCCGACGGTCCGCGGCGACACGACGTTGAGAAGGCCGGCGGCCACGACGGCGATGATGCCGCTCGTGCCCAGACCGTTGGCTACGAGGTAGACGATGAACGGAACGAACACCTCGAACAGCACGTGGAACGTGGAGTTCTCAAGCCCCCATGAGCGCACGCGGCGCACGATGAAATTGCCCAGGTAGCCCAGTCCTACACCCACGAGCATGCCGCCCACGAAGGCGAAGAAGAAGTTCGCGGTGGCGCCGACGAGCGAGAACGTGCTGGTGACCGCAGCGGCGATGGCGAATTGGAACGACACGATGCCCGAGGCGTCGTTGATGATGGACTCGCTTTCGAGGATGTTGCGGGAGCGCGCGGGGATCTTCACCTGCTTGGACAGCGAGGCCACCGACACGGCATCGGTGGGTCCGAGCGCGGCGCCCAATGCGAACGCGGCGGCCAGCGAGACGGACGGGATCAGCCAGTTCACGGCGAAGCCGACGATGAGCGCCGAGGCGATGACCAGGCCGACGGCCAGCGACAGCACCGGTCGCTTGTTCTCCCAAAGCGCTTTCTTGTCGATGTGCTTGGCCTCGTCGTACAAGAGCGGTGCTATAAACAGCACCAAGAACAGGTTCGGGTCGAAGTCGATGTTGATCTGGGTGCCCATCACCAAGGCAATGACCAGGCCCAAGCCAATCTGTATGAGCGGTGACGACACTTTGGGAACCAGCTGGTCGATCACGGATGACAGCAGCACGGCGGCAAGCATCAGCAAAGAGAGCTCAAGAAGTTCCACGAAGGTGCCTCCTTCGAAAGCAGGTCGGGGGCGTGCCTCTATTGTAACGTAACGGCGGCTCGACGATTCGTGTATAGTGGAGGTCGGTGGTAGAGGGGAGGAATACCATTGGACACTGCATACCTGCACGAATACGTGACGTTCTCGCACTCGCTCAACTACGCGCAAGCCGCTTCCGAGCTGTTCGTGTCGCAGCCGGCGCTGCGCGCTCACATCCATGCGCTCGAAGAAGAGGTAGGCGCCCCGCTCACGGTGAAGCGCCAGGGCGCTCTCGAGCTCTCGCCTACGGGCAAGCTGTTCCTGAAGAAGGCGCGCGCCATCGTGAAGCTCACGGAGGAGAGCGTCGAGGAGTGCCGGGCGTTCTCGGCCGCCTCGTCGTCGCTCGTCGTGGGCACCCTCGATTACCCGCCGTTCGAAGAGGTGCTGTTGCGCGCGCTCGCCGTGTTTCGGCGAGAGTCCCCCGAGCGGCACGTCGAGATACTGTTCGCTTCGGGAACGTATGCGAACGTGGAATCGGTGGTCGGCGGCAAGGTCGACGTTTCGATATTCGCGCACGTCAGACCGCGCTGCGACGCTGCTCCCGGGCCGATCGACGTTGACGAGCGCATCGCCTCGTTTTTCCTGGCCACCGGCGAATGCTGCTTTTGGATGAACCGCTCGTGCCCCCTGTTCGACAAAGAGCGCATCGTCGCCAGCGATTTGGAGGGGTACACGCTGCTGCTGGGCAACTCCAGCAATCTGCTGTCCGCTGGCAGAACGGTTGCCGACTACTTCTCCGCCGCGGGGGTGCGCATAGAGCCGGACAACCAGCCTTGCGGCAACTACCTCGATCTGTACCTTTCAGGCGTGGGCGAAACGTTCGGCATCGCGCTGGCAGGGTCGCGCTCGGGCTTGCGGACGAGTCCTGACATCAGGATATTCTCGGTCGAGGACTTCGCCATCCCATGCGACTTGCATGTGTTGTACGACGAGCGACGCCTCGACTCGTGCGGCCGCGAATTTTTGGGCGAGCTGCGCGCGCTTGCCGCGGAAGGCGTCGGCTGACGCATCCTGCGCGAAGATCCGCGCCGCCGGAGGAGGGGTCGGCGGCGCGGCTTTCGAGCGGGGCGCGGGCGTTAGGCCTGGGCTTCGATGATGGCGCCGGCAGCCATGTAGCCGCCGACGAACGAGAGGCCCACGTCGCCGTACAGGCCGTTGAACGGCTTGCCGGCGATGTTGTTCTCGCCGTTCGATCCGCCGGCGGTGTGCCATCCGGCGTACAGCCCTTCGATGACGGCACCTTCCGTGTCGATGACCTGCATCTTCGGGTTGATGCGCAGGCCGCACTTCGTGGCGAACAGGTTGCCGCCGATCTTCGCGCCGTAGAACGGCGGGTCGCCGATGGGGATGAGCCACTCGGGATCGTACTTGTACGTGGGAACGCTGTCTTCGCCGGCCGCGCACGCCTTGTTCCAGTCTTCGACGGCTTTCACGAGCACGCCCTCGCGCAACCCGAGCTCCTGCTCCAGCTCTTCGATGGTGTCGCATTCCTTGACGGCGCCCGCGTCCACCATGATCTGGAACGCATTGCGCCAGTCGCGCTGCCATTCGGGAACGCGGTCGATGAGCGGGTCGTCGTCGGGGATGACCTTGCCTACGCGGCACACGGACTGCTTGAAGAAGTTGTCGCCGACGAGCTGCTCGAACTTCGAGTCGAAGCACACGTACGTGCGCCCGCCCGGCTGGCTCATCTCCACGGCGCCTTGGTCGGTGAGCGCGGTTACCAGGGTGTTGGGATCGGTGTTGAGGAACGGGTAGGACGAGCCGGCCGTGCTGAGGAACGGCACGCGCTGCCCCGTGCGGTTGATGAGCAGCCACGGTTGGCGCACCGCCTGGTTGCCGTCCTTGTTGACGTGTGCGTTCATGGTCGTGGCGAACTCGTCGTAGGGCTCCCACTCCACGCTGCCGTCGAAGCAGGCCACCGAGTCGTAACCCGACAGGTCGGCGCCCGCGCCGAGGCCCATGCGGATGCACGCGCCATCGTTGTAGGGAGGCGTGGCCACGTTGACGATGCCGCGTAGGCAGGTGGGCGTGTACTTGGCCAGCATCGCGCGGTTCATCTCGAAGCCGCCGGCGGTGAGCAGCACGGCTTTTTTGCCGTGGAAGAACTTCTCTCCGTCGGGCGTCTTGGCCTTGATGCCCACCACGGTGCCGTCGTCCATCACGAGCGCGAGGGCTTCGGTGCTCGTACGGATGTCCACGCCGTGGGCTTTAGCCGTTTCGGTCATGATCTCGAAGGGGTAGTGGTTGATCTCGATGGAGTTCTTCGCGGTGATCTGGCCGTCCCAGTACAGGCTCTTCATGCCAGACGGGCCTTTGCTCGACGGGGCCCAGGGCACGTCCATCGCGTCGGCCATCCAGTCGATGCACTGCGGCCCTTCCACGGCCATGGCGTACAGCAGCTCGGGATCGACGGTCATCTGCTGCAGGTCGTTGATGTAGGTGACCACGGCGTTCGGGTCGTACGGGTAGGTGGGATAGGCCCACTCGACCTCGTTCGCCATGCGGTGGCCGCCGAGGTTCACGAACATGCCGCCGTACGACGTGGTGCCGCCCGTCTTCTCGTTCTTCTCCAGCATGATGACGCTCATGCCCGCGTCGGCGAGGCGCACCGAGCCGGTCATGCCGCCGCCGCCCGACCCCACGACGATGACGTCGGCTTCGACATCCCACGACGCAGGCGCCTCGACGGGTTCGATGGGAGCCGCGGCCGCCTCGAACGCGGCTTTCGCTTTGTCGCTCGCATTGCTTTCCGCGGCGGGCGCCGTCGGCGAGCACGCTGCGAGCGCCCCGCCCGCCGCCGTGGCGACGGTTGCCGTGGCGGCCGCCTTGAAGAAGCCGCGTCTGCTGAGGTGGTGCTGGTGTCGGTCGTTTTGGGTGGATGCGTGCGCTTTGTCCATGGTTCCTCCTTGATCGAGCGGTGCCCCCTCCCTGGGGATGGTTTCATCATATAAGTGCGTTCAACAGGTAAAATGCAGAGAACTCCTCCCTTGCGGCCGAACTTGCGCGCCCGATGATCGAAAAACGGCGTCCTCCGCGGTTTTTCCTCCTTCGCGTCGGGGCTTCGGCCTTTCCCCGCCGTTTGGTATCATGGAGCGAACGGGGCGGAGGTCGTGTTGCAGGGGAGGGCCTATGGAGACGCCGGGATGGGAACTGGGGGAGACGTGCGGGCGATGGGCGCGGGCGCTCGTCGGCTTATACGTCGGCGCGGCGTGCTGCGTCGGGCTGATGACGGGATGCTCGAGCTCGGGGCCGTTCGTCGCCGACGAGGATCAGGTGGCGGACTGGGCGCCCGATCCTTCGAACTACGACTTCCACGTGCAGCTCGACACCTCGTGGGAGCGCGGCGATTCTCTGGCGTACGCAAGCGGCGAGCCCATTGCGGTGCCGAACGACGAATCCGGCATCATGTTCGCGGGCATCGAGGACGGCATCGCTCGCTTCCGCGCGAACCTCACGTGCGAAGGCGGCGACCAGTGGGAGCTGTATTTCGCGTGGGGAGACGTTCCCGACGTGGGATTTTCGGATCCGGGCGTGCCGTTCGACGGTGCGTCGTCAGCTGAGCAGACGACGTTCGGCCAGCCGTATTTCCCTGCGAGCACCATGACGGTGTTCCGGCGCCTCGTGTCCGACGACCTCGGGCCAGGGCCGGTGCTGCTCGATCTGCTGGCGCGAGTGCCCGACGAGGCGCTCGAGGGGGACGTGGCGCAGCAGGCCGCGGCGGCTGCGCAGCGCTTCGAACAGACGGCGCTCACGGTGGACGGGACGTTCAAGGGCGGCGGCATGACCTCGACTTCGTATCGCCTCGTGCCCGCCGAGGGCTTTGAAGATGAGCTGCGCGCGCAGGTTGCCGGCGAGGCGACGGGTGCGCCGCTGTTCATGATGCAGCGCTTGGCGTACGACGACATTCCCGACGTCGCGTGGCCGAACTGCTGGAACGCGCTCATGCAAGAGCTCGTGCACGAGCAGGCCGAAGCGCGCTACGCGGAGCCTTCGGCGTAGGTTCCGCGCGCCGGGCGCGGCCTTCTCGTGGAGCGGAGGCCCGCTTCGGCACCATGCGCTATAATCGGCCTCCTGAGACTATACGAAGAAGGATGGCTTCATGGCGTTTCTGCTTGGGTGCGAGAAGGTGCGGGTCGAATTTCCCACGAAAGAGGTGTTCTCCGAGGTGTCGCTGGGCGTGGACGAGGGCGACCGCGTGGGCATCGTCGGGCGCAACGGCGACGGCAAGTCGACGTTGCTGAACCTGTTGGCGGGCACGCTCGAACCCGACGAAGGCCGCGTGCTGAGGAACGGCGCCGTGCGCGTGGGCGTGCTGGGGCAGGTCGACACGCTCGACCCCGAGGCGACCGTGGAGCGGGCCGTGGTGGGCGACCTTCCCGAGTACGTGTGGGCCAGCGACGCGCGCATCCGCGACATCATCGCCGGGCTGGCCGGCGACATACCCTGGGATGCGCAGGTGGGGACGCTGTCGGGCGGTCAGCGCCGCCGGGTCGACCTCGTGCGGCTGCTCATCGGCGACTGGGACGTGCTGGCGCTCGACGAGCCGACGAACCACCTGGACGTGCGCGCCATCACCTGGTTGGCGAACCATCTGAAAACCCGCTGGAAGAAGGGCGCGGGCGCGCTGCTCGTGGTTACGCACGATCGCTGGTTCCTCGACGAGGTATGCCTGCGCATGTGGGAGGTGCACGACCAGCGCGTGGAGCCGTTCGAAGGCGGCTTCTCGGCCTACATCATGCAACGCGTGGAGCGCGACCGCCTTATGGCGTTGGCCGAGCAGAAGCGCCAGAACGAGCTGCGCCGCGAGCTGGCCTGGCTTTCGCGCGGTGCGCGGGCGCGCGCGACGAAGCCGAAGTTCCACGTGGCCGCCGCCCAGGAGCTCATCGCCGACGTGCCTCCCTTGCGCGACGAGCTGGAGCTCAAGCGCATGGCCATAGCGCGCCTCGGCAAGCAGGTGGTGGATCTCGAGCACGTGACCGTGCGCTTCGGCGAGAAGACCGTCCTCGACGACGTGGACTGGATCATCGGCCCGGGCGATCGCTACGGCATCGTCGGTGAGAACGGCACCGGCAAGACCACGTTGCTGCGCGTGATCCAGGGCTTGCAGCAGTTGAATGCGGGCGAGGTGAAAATCGGCAAGACCGTGCGCTTCGCCGTGTTGTCGCAGCATTTGGACGACCTGTCCGAGCTGGGCGACGACCGCGTGCGCCAGGTCATCGGCCGCTACAGCCGCCGCACGATGCTCGATGGCAAGGAGATGACGCCTGCGCAGCTCCTGGAGAAGCTGGGATTCAAGCGCGCCGACCTCAACGAGCCGGTGAAAGATCTGTCGGGCGGGCAGAAGCGCCGCCTGGCCCTCATGCTCATCCTGCTGGACGAGCCGAACGTGCTCATCCTCGACGAGCCCGGCAACGATCTGGATACCGACATGCTGGCCGTGGTTGAGGACCTGCTGGACGCCTGGCCGGGAACGTTGCTGCTGGTCACCCACGACCGCTACCTCATGGAGCGCGTCACCGACCATCAGTTCGCGCTCATCGGGGGAAAGCTGCGCCACCTGCCCGGCGGCGTGGAGGAGTATTTGGCGATTTCCGCCGCATCCGCAGTGTCGTCGCAGCCTCCAAGCCAGCGTTCTGCGCGCGCCGCTGACGCGCGTTTGTCTGGGACTGAAGCGTCGCCCGAAAGCTCCCGCCTCTCCGGCGGCGAGCAGCGAACCCTCCGCAAGCTCATGCAATCCAACGAGCGCAAGGTGGAAACCCTCAACGGCAAGGTCGAGGACGTCCGCGCGCAGATGGCCGCCGCCGATCCCACCGATTTCGCCGCCCTCGGCGACTTCCAAGCCCAAATCGGCGACCTCCAGCAGCAGATCGACGCCCTCGAAGAAGAATGGATGGAAGCCGCCGAAAAACTGGGGGAGTAGCTTTCGCTGTCGTGGGCGCAAAACGGCACC